>NZ_LKBT01000001.1 GCF_002699985.1 Pseudomonas sp. ICMP 561
CCGAGGCGCGCATTCTACAGCAGCCTCTGTATCTGTCAAGCGGTTATTTTAAGAAGTTTTCAAAGTTTCCTTATCAACCTCAACCACTTGCGCTTCGATCAACATCACGTTGCTCGTTAGCGGGAGGCGAATTCTACAGCGTTACAATCTGCTGTCAACTGCCTTTTTTACCGCTTTCGATCAACTTCATCGAAGCCTCTTCTTCGCTAACCGAATCGTCCAACTCATTGATTATCAAGGAGTTTTTCGTTCTGTCTGCGCCAGAAGAGGTGCGAATTATAGAGAGATTCGAGAGGCCGTCAACCCCTAATTTCAGTTTTTCCAAAAAAGCTAAAAAGATACTGCTTATATAGAAGAACAACCCGCCATGAGCATTATATTGCGCAATATAATCTTCTTAAGCATCATATAGCCTTTGAACCAACTGCCCGCTGACTGGAACACCCTCCCCATGAGCAACAACCTGCGCCCCCTTTCCCACACGCTATTCCCTATCGGACTACTGCTCATTGCCATGGCATCCATCCAGACCGGGGCATCAATGGCGAAGACGCTGTTTCCTCTGGTAGGTGCGCAGGGCACGACTTCTTTAAGGTTGATCTTTGCCAGCGTTATTCTGCTGCTGGTACTCCGCCCATGGCGCGCCAGATTCACTGCGAAGTCGTTGAGAACAGTCCTGTTCTACGGCATCGCTCTGGGCGGCATGAATTTCCTCTTCTACATGTCTTTGCGCAGCGTCCCGCTAGGCATTGCCGTAGCCCTGGAATTCACAGGGCCGCTGGCTGTTGCTTTGTTTGGTTCACGCAGGCCACTCGACTTCGTCTGGATCGCGCTGGCCGTAACGGGATTGTTGCTGCTCATTCCGACCGGCGCAGAAAGCGCGAGCCTGGATATGACCGGGGTGGCTTATGCCTTAGGCGCGGGGGTTTGCTGGGCAGGCTACATCCTGTTCGGACAGAAGGCGGGCGAAGATAACGGCATTCAGACGGCAGCGCTGGGCGTACTCATTGCTGCCCTCTTCATAGCGCCGATTGGTGCCGTGCATGCAGGATGGGCGCTTCTCGATATTGGCTTGATTCCTACCGCTATAGGCGTAGCCATCTTGTCCACTGCCCTCCCTTATAGCCTGGAGATGGTCGCACTGACCCGGATGCCTGCACGAACATTCGGGACCCTGGCGAGTCTGGAGCCGGCATTCGGAGCGTTATCAGGCATGCTTTTTCTTCACGAAAATCTGACCCTCACTCAATGGCTGGCCATTGGCGCGATTATCCTGGCCTCAGCGGGCGCAACCCTTACAGCACGGCGAGACACCGCGCGATTAGTCCCTGTCGATTGAGGACTCTTTTGCTCAAATATGAGATGTCACTGGCATTTGTAACGATGTTAAGCCATGTTTACGACATGGCGACGCCGAAGCCGTTTCTGGCCATCGGCAGAATGCCAAATCATCTGACTGAGTAATCGCATCCGGGCTGGGCACTGGCGCTCAATGAAGGCCAGAGTAAGGAAGGCAATGAAGTACATTTTTATAGCGCTGACGACACTTATAATTACAGGCTGCGCAGCCACCTCGGCCCCTATCAAGCAGACCAAGCGGGGAATCCATATCAACTGCTCAGGTCTGTCGTCTTCGTGGCAAAAGTGCTACGAAATGGCAACTGACTCCTGCATTTCGAAAAACTATCGAATCATCGCCAAGTCAGGCGACGGGGTTGAAGACCCCGGCGACTATCCTTTCGGTTTGAACCCCGCCGGCTACACCAGTCGCAGCATGATTATCATCTGCAAAAAACCTGCAAAAGCCGCTGACTAAAGGAAAGTATGGCGGCTGTATTCACCGCCATATAAACCTCGAGCAGATCAGACCGCCACAGTACGCATTCGCAGCCACTCAAGCGCTGCGCCCTGCAACAGTGGGCTCAAGCGCTGATTCACCTGAGCGTGATAGTCGTTCAACCATTCACGCTCATCCTGCGTCAGCAGCCCGATCTCCAGGCATCGGGTATCGATCGGGCATAAGGTCAGGGTTTCGAACCTGAGGAAGTCGCCGAACTCCGTGCTCTGCGCCTCACGATTGATCACCAGATTCTCGATTCGGACACCCCATCGACCCGAACGATACGTACCAGGCTCAATAGACGTAATCATGCCTGGCAACATAGCGGTTTGAGGCGTAGCCGGAGCCTGATAGGCAATAACCTGCGGTCCTTCGTGGACGTTGAGGAAATAGCCAACACCATGTCCAGTGCCATGACCATAGTTCACGCCTTCAGACCAGATTGGCGCCCGGGCGATGGCATCCAGCAGCGGCGACAGAATGCCTTTAGGGAAATGTGTACGGGATAACGCGATCAGGCCTTTGAGTACTCGAGTGCAATCACGCTTCTGCTCTTCACTTGGCGTACCAACAGGAACCATGCGCGTGATATCGGTCGTGCCCCCCAGATATTGCCCACCGGAATCAATGAGCAGCAGCCCGTCCCCCTCGATCTGCGAAAACTCTTCAGGGGTAGCACGATAATGCGGCATCGCTCCATTGCCATTGAACCCGGCAATGGTCGCAAAACTGGGCGATATGTAACCTGGACGGCGCTGGCGAGCCTGCCCCAGCTTTTCATCAACAGTCAGCTCGCTGACAGGGTCGTGACCCAATGCAGAATCAAGCCAGCAGAAGAATTCGCACAACGCCGCGCCGTCCTGCTCCATGGCCTGACGGATGTGAGCGGTATCGGCTTCACTCTTCTGGGACTTGAATAAGGTAGTCGGGTTGAGGCCCTCCACCAGCGTGACTTCTGCATCCAGGTAATCCAGCAGTCCACAGGTCACCCGGGCAGGATCAACCAGCAGGCGAGCTTCTTTAGGCACTTCACGCAAGGCTGCGCCAATCTGGGTGTACTCCAGCAACGTAACGCCGTCCTGCTCGAGACTCAGGCGTACGCCTGCGCTCAGCTTGTCCGAGTCAACAAACAGACTGACGCTGTTCGGTCCGATAAGAGCGAAGGAAATGAACACGGGATTGTAGGAGACATCTGAACCGCGCAGATTGAACAGCCAGGCAATGTCATCAAGCGTGGCGATGAAATGCCAGTCCGCACCACGCTCGGTAATGACCTGACGCAGACGAGCGAGCTTTTCCCCACGCTTCACAGAGGCCTGAGGCGGCAAATGCTCATAAACAGGGCTGACGGGTAACGCAGGTCGGTCTGTCCACAACTCAGTCAGCAAATCCAGGTCAGTACGCAACCTCGCGCCACGCTCATAGAGCTTGCTCGCCAGAGTCCGGGAAGAGGCAACCGCCAATACAGCACCGTCGACGGCCACGACCGTTTCGGCTTTGGCCTGATCAGCCAGCCACTCCAAAGGCCCTTGCTGCCCTGGCTGGAGCTTGACCAGTTCAATGCCGCTGCCAGCCAGCTCTTTGGTGGCTTGCTCCCAGTAACGGCTGTCCGCCCATAGTCCGGCGAAATCCTGAGTAACGATCAGCGTTCCGACCGAACCATGAAACCCCGACAACCATTGTCGCCCCTGCCAGTAGCCTGGCAGGTATTCGGAAAGATGCGGGTCGGCTGAAGGCACCAGATAAGCATCGATACGCTCGCGACTCATCAAGGCCCGTGTCTGCGCCAGACGTTGCGCGACGGCTGCGCTGGGTTTCGATTGCGTACTCATTGGTTCTCCTGCTGACCCGATAAATTAATCTCTTGCGGGCAGATAATGGAGCACCAATCAGGACTGAGCAACCGCCCAGAACGCAGGTTGTACCCTTGCAGCCTTGATCAGCGACGCTGCGCGCTCGATTTCTTCTTGAGTGGTAAAGCGTCCGAGGCTCAGGCGAATGGTTTGGCTGGCCGCCTTGGCGTCATGACCCAGCGCCAGCAAAACATGTGACGGGGTGTTTTTTGCCGAGTTGCAGGCAGACGTCGAGGAGAAAGCCAGACCGTGGCCCAGGACCGCAACGTCCAGATCACTGTTGCCAAATGTCAGACTCAAGGTATGAGGAATGCGCTGAGCCGCGTCGCCATTGATACGCAAGCCGGAGACATCGGCCAGCCGAGCACATAAAAGCTCGTTCAAACGCTGAATATGAGCAGTCTCTTCGTCAAACAGCGCCTGCGCCAACGCAAAGGCTGCGCCCATACCGGCAATCTGATGCGTTGCCAGCGTGCCTGAACGCAGGCCACTCTCGTGTCCCCCACCATGAATCTGCGCTTCTACACGCTGTTCGGCTCGCGGCCCGACATACAGCGCACCAATACCTTTGGGACCATAGATCTTGTGCGCCGAGAACGACATCAGGTCCACCGCCAGTTCGGCCAGATCAATCCTGACCTTGCCAGCCCCTTGAGCAGCGTCAACATGGAACAGTGCCCCATGCTCGCGCACATGCCGACCGATCTGTGCAATATCGGTGAGCGTCCCCAGCTCGTTGTTGACCAGCATCAACGACACCAGAAAAGTATCTTCACGCAGAGCAGCGGTCACTGCCTCGGGAGCGATCAGGCCATTCGCATCAGGTGCCAGGTAAGTAACTTCAACACCCGCCAACTGCAGCTGATGCGCGGTATCCAGAATCGCCTTGTGTTCGATCAGGCTGGTAATAATGTGCCCGGCGCTACGCCCATGACGCTCTGCATAACCTTGTGCGACGCCCTTCAGCGCCAGATTGTTCGACTCGGTCGCACCCGAAGTCCAGATGACCTGCTCCGCCTGAGCCCCCACCAGATCAGCAACCTGCTGCCGCGCAATATCAACGGCAGATCGCGCTTCGCGGCCATAAGCATGTGAATTGGAGGCCGGGTTACCAAACGTGCCAGACCTGCCCAGGCATTGCACCATGACCTCAATGACACGCTCATCAACGGGAGTGGTAGCAGCGTAGTCAAAATACAGCGCAAGATTTTTCATCAAACCACCTTCAAATGCGCAGCCCGGAACGCCGGACTGTTTGCGTAATACGAGTCGCGATTCCTGCGACGCTCAAACTGAACCTGTGGAGCATCATGCATCAACAGACATAGATCAAAAAATTATTAATTAATATTTGCTTATTCAAAAAAGACATATACAAGCAACTGTCTCTAGAACTCCATGATACTCCACGCACATTCCATGCCCAACAGCAGGAGTAACAAGCCCCTGTCAGTACTGACCGGCACCCTTCTAGCGTCTATAGATATATTCAAAGGGAGTGAATATCAATCATTACACTCGTTTGAATAATATTATGTTTCCTTTAAAAATTTATATAACCCTCTCTTTCGCCGACGAACTTCTGGCGTTATAAAAACGATAACGGCGTTTAGAGCCTTCAGTTTATGAAAATTGTAAGAGTGCCCAAAAACCGTCACTGCACCGAAGCAGTGCGCGCAATGTTTTTTTGACTCCTTATAAATCAACAACTTGAGATATATTTAAAACCACTTATCAAAAACTTAACAGAATGTTGACGAAATAATTTGACAGAAAGCCAGGCGAGAACGATATATACGCATGTCAGACATTTCCTTTTCAGTGCAGTGTTACCAAAGAGTAACGCGCAGGAAATATCGAGCCAACACACTTCTTGAAATGCCTCACGTTAGTTATCTGCACGGCGCACTTTAGCGCCGGTGGTCGTCCTTTGATTAACAGAAAAGAGCCCAGCTGCTGAGAGCAGTCGGAATGGCGGTAGCGTGGCCCGGGAATCTGCGCCACGTGACGGGAAATACGCTCAAGACCTCCACGCACTGGATCAAAGGATTCGGGCGGTAGCGTGGACGAGCTCACCTTCAATATCAGGGATTGAATTGATGCCATCTTCATTTGCCATGGATCAGCCGCAGATAAAGCAGATTGCTGAGCAGATCGATGCTCAGGGGTTCTGCCAGATAAGCGGCGCACTCAACGCCAACGACCTGCAACTGCTGCGCACCTACACCCAAGCCGAGGCGACACTGCATCGGGGTGAGTACTTCGCTCACCACGGTAAGCAGTTACTGTCGCAAAGTTCGCTGTCATCGCTGTGGGAGTCTGCGGACTTCCAGCAAATGCTGGCCGGCCTTTATCGCTCAGCCACCGGCGTGGAGCCCGCCAGCACCGAAATTTTTCCGGTACTGCGCTGTGTTCAAGGCAACCAGGGGCGTCGTGAATCCAACTGTTTTCATTTCGATGCCAGCCTGGTTACCGTGCTGGTGCCTGTGTTCATCCCTACCGAAGGGGATGATCGCGGTGACCTCATGCTGTTTCCCAACCTGCGCAAAGTACGGCATAACGCGGTATTCAACGCCGTTGAAAAAGCGTTATTGCAGAACGCCTTCAGCCGCAAGTTACTGGTCATGGCCATCCAGCGAGGCTGGCTCAAGCCCGAAACACTGACGCTCAAACCGGGCGATATCTACGTGTTCTGGGGCTACCGAACACTGCATGCCAACAAGCCCTGCGGCCCCGCGATTACCCGGGCGACGGCAATCTTCCATTTCGGCGATCCCCATGCCGGCAGCCTGACCACGCGGCTGATCCTGAACATCAACCAACGTCGCGCCCGACGCGCCAGCATCAAAGCGGGCGCAGTCCCCACGGCAGTCACACCCGGCAAATCGCTCTGACACCTGCGTTAAACGTCAAACATGGAGGCTTCGATGATCAACGTGACCAAGACATACCTGGGCGATATCAGCAAATTCAAGGCTTATGTAGAAGGCATTTATGCCCGGGGCTGGCTGACCAATCACGGACCTCTGCTGGGCGAACTGGAAGAACGCCTTAAAGAATATCTGGGCGTCAAACATATCATCCTGACCAACAACGGGACGCTGGCGTTGCAAGTGGCTTACCGTGCGCTGAACCTTGGTGGCAGCGCGGTCACTACCCCCTTCAGTTTTGTCGCGACCAGCAGCTCTTTGCAGTGGGAAGGGATACGGCCATTGTTTGCCGACATTGATCCCGCCACCTGGAACATCTCGCCGGACCACATCGAAAGCCGCATCGAGGCCGATACAACCGCTATCGTCGGCACCCACGTATTCGGCAATCCCTGTGCTGTCGAACGCATTGAACAGATTGCGCTCAAGCACAAACTCAAAGTGATCTATGACGGTGCCCATGCTTTTGCCGTGCGTCATGCGGGCCAGTCGGTGCTCAATTGGGGCGATGTCAGCACCTTGAGTTTCCATGCCACCAAACTTTTCCACACCATTGAGGGCGGCGCGATCATCACCAATGATGACGAAATAGCCAAACGTGCCTATCTACTGTGTAACTTCGGTATCTCTGACGTAGACAAGATTGACAGTATTGGCATCAACGCCAAGCTCAACGAATTTTCTGCCGCCATGGGTCTTTGCATCCTGGATGACATCGAGAACATTCTTGAAGAACGGGCCGAAATTGCTTACCGCTATACATCCCGCCTGGAAAACTATCTGGATCTGCAGCAAACCGAGGCAGACAGCCAGCTCAATCACAGCTACTACCCGGTAGCCCTGCACAACGAACAACAATTGCTGCGCATACGCACTGCACTCAACCATCGGGACATCAATCCACGACGCTATTTCTATCCGTCGCTGGATACCCTTGAGTACCTGCAGCCTCAGGTTCCCCAGTGCGAATCCCGTGCGTTGAGCGAACGCGTACTGTGCCTGCCGATCTATCCCGGTCTGCAAAAAAGCGATCAGGAAAAAGTCATCAACACACTGCTCGAAGAGTGCAGCGTCAGTAGCGCGCGCTACCGCAGCCCGCTCATCGCCCGAGCGATGTAATCAACATGGCGCAGAGTCGCTCGGTCGTTCGCAATACCGCACTCAACTATGTCGGTCAGGCCTACGTTCTGCTGGTGGGAATTCTGATCATGCCGTTCTACCTCGGGCACCTGGGTGCCGAGGCTTATGGTTTGATCGGATTCTTCGCCGTTATGCAGACCTGGTTGCTGCTGCTCGATGCGGGTTTGTCACCCAGCCTGGTGCGTGCCGTCGCCCACCAGCAGGGTACGCTTGCCCGCGAACGCAGCTCGGGGCAGTTGCTGCGTTCGTTCGAAATCATTTTCCTGCCAATGGCGCTGCTGTGTTGCATCGGTATCTACCTCAGCAGCCCCTGGATTGCCCTGCAGTGGCTCAACGCTAAAGACCTGCGGCCCGAGACACTGATCAACTGCATCAGCCTGATGGGGTTGGTGGTTGGCCTGCGCCTGTATGCAACCTTATATAAAAGCGGCATTCAGGGCCTTGAACAACACGCGTGGCTGAATATCGCCAACATCATCATTGCGACACTGCGTTATTTCGGCGGCCTGGTGTTAGTCAGTACCTACTCTCAGGACCCCGAGGACTACTTCAGATTCCAAGTCCTGGTCGGGCTGATCGAGACCCTGATGTTTGCTGCCCGGGCGTATCAGCAAATGCCCACCCCGCACTTCTTCACAGGTTTCAACTGGCAGTTGGTCAAGCCGATTATCCCGTTTGCCGCCAGCATGACCCTGACGTCAGTGCTGTGGATTGTGCTGACCCAGATGGACAAGGTGTTGCTGTCCGACCTGCTGCCGCTGGATCAATACGGCTATTTTTCGCTGGTGACCCTGACCACCACCGGCATCATGATGCTCACCAACCCACTGGTGCAGGCGTTGTTACCGCGCATGACGGTGATGGTGGCCGAGGGTCGTCAGAGTGAGATGAACGTCCTGTTCCTGGCCGCAAACCGCTTTGCCTGCACGTTTCTGTTTCCGCTGGCCGCCCTGATCGGCTTGCATGGCAAGTACCTGATCTATGCCTGGACCGGCGACTGGGTCGCGGCGCAATGGAGCCATCAGATTCTGTGCTGGTATTCCCTGGGCAGCGCGATCATGGCCGTCAGCGCCTTTCAGTTTTACCTGCAGTACGCCTATGGGCAGATAAGTCTGCATATCTGGTACAGCGTGGTTTCCGCCATAGTCACGGTACCGGTGATGTTCTTCGCCATTCGTTACCAAGGCGCCTATGGCGCGGCCATCTCTTGGTTTCTTCTGCGCGTGGTGTCGTTCGCCATCTGGCCGATGATCGTTCACCGCCGTCTGGCTCCCGGCATCCATGGCCAGTGGTTGCGAGACATTTTACGGATCAGCGTGATGACAGCAGTAGGTCTGACCCTCAGCGAACCCTTGTTCCTGCTGATCGCCGGGGATGATCGCCTCAGCGTGTTTCTAGGCTTGGCAGTCAGCGGCCTGATCACCCTATTGATCGTCGCCGCCAGCTACAAACCGGTGGCAGCCAGAATTTTCGTCTTGTTCAGCAAACCGAGTACATGAGCCATGGATGAGATTACAAAAACTGACCCAAGCGCACCGCCATTACTGAGCATCGTGTGCCCGGCCTACAACCAGGAAGACTTCATCGCTCAGACACTGGACAGCTTTCTCGCTCAGCAGACGACCTTCAATTTCGAAATCCTGATCAATGACGATGCCTCTACAGATGGCACGGCACGGATCATCGCCGAGTACACCCAACGTTACCCGCACATCATTCGGCCCTTCTATGAGCAGGTGAACCAGTTCCAGCATGGTCGGCCTTGTGTGCCCGGTCTGTTTGCCAAGGCGCGCGGTCACTACATCGCCTATTGCGAAGCTGATGACTATTGGACCGACCCACACAAGCTGCAGATCCAGGTGGACTTCCTCGAAGCTAACCGGGACTACGTGATGACCTATCACGACGCCATGGCCTTCGATAAAAACGGTCTGCGAGGCATTCAGCTAAAAGGCAATCTGCGCAGCGATGCCAGTGCTCTGGACCTGCAGAAAGCACGACCGATTTCGACCCTGACGGTGTGCTTTCGTAATCTGCTGAGCACCCTGCCGCCCGAGCTAATGATGCCCGTCGCGCCGCTCAATGACATGTGCTGGTGGTCGCTGTTGGGCGCCTTTGGTAAAGGCAAGTTTATGGCCGAGATCAAACCGGCGGCGTACCGGGTGCACCCGGGCGGAATTTTTTCCATGCGCAGCAACAAACGCAAATTGCACATGAGCCTGCAGACCAGCAGCAGCCTGGCCAACTATTACCAGCGCATTGGCAATCAGGCCCTGTACGAACACTTCCTGAAACAGGTCTTCTGCCTGTCCCTGGCAGCACTCGGCCCGATGCACAAAGTCCAGGCGCTGCTGATGGCCATCCGCAACATGAGCGTCAATCTGCGCAGGCGTCTGCTGCCATCGATCAGCAAAGGCCATGTTCAGTAACGTGCTGGTGATCTGCGTTGGCAACATCTGCCGCAGCCCCATGGCCGAGGCGCTGTTGCTCCAACGTATCGCGCCGCATGTGCAGGTGACTTCGGCAGGAACACACGCGGTTCTCGGCTCGCCGATGGACCCGCTGGCGCAGGCGGTATTGCAAATGCATCAAGTCCGGACACCTCGACATCAAGCCCGTCAGGTAGAGAGAGCCATGCTGCACCGCGCCGAACTGATTCTGCTGATGGAGCCTTCGCAGTTGAACAGCGTGCTGAAGCTGGCTCCTGAAGTACGTGGCAAAACGTTTCTGATTGGCAAATGGCAGCAACAGCTGGAAATCGCCGACCCCTACCGGCAACCCCAATTAGCCTTTGAACAGACCTACGAGCAGCTCTCGAGATGCGTCGACGACTGGCTACCTTTTCTTCAGTCAGGAGAAACAAGATAAATGACCGCTATGAACCGCTCTTCCCTGGACTACTACCAGGACTCCCGGATCGATCTGGCAACTATCTTGCGCACATTATTCGACCACAAGGGCCTTATCCTTTTGATCGTCGGGCTCTTCAGTCTGGCGGGCGTGGCCTATGCGGTGCTTTCCACACCGATCTATCAGGCCAACGCAATGATCCAGATCGAGCCGAAAAAAATCGGTATCGAGGGCACACCCGAGGTCTCCGGCAAACCCATGTCGGTGTCTCAAGCCACGACTGAAATTGAACTGATCAAATCCCGGGCGGTGCTGGGCAAAGTGGTCGAAGACCTCAAGCTCAATATCGTGCAACTTCCGAAACTGTTCCCGGTGATTGGCCCTTATTTGAACCGCACGTTCAAGCAGGAGACGCCCAACGCACTGGCGGAGCCTCTGTTTGGCCAGACTGCCTACGCCTGGGGCGGAGAGAAGATCGACGTGTTTCAGCTCGACGTCCCGGAAGGCCTGCTCGGCGAAAGCCTGATTCTGGTTGCAGGAAAACCGGGGTTCTTTTCTCTTTATGACGAAGACCGTACGTTGATTCTGAGTGGTGCCATCAACCAGACCGTCGAGGGCAAAGGCGCAAAAATACAGGTGGCTGCGCTCAATGCACGACCAGGCACTGAGTTCATCGTCGCCAAACTGCGCACGCTGACGGCCGCACTGATTTATCAGGACCGCCTGAAAATCACCGAAGCAGGCAAGGATTCCGGGATCATCTACCTCGCCATTCAGGACCCCGATCCAGAGAAAGCCAATCACATCCTCAATGAAGTCAGCCGCCTATATGTGCGCCAGAACGTTGAGCGCAGCTCGGCCGAAGCTGCGCAACGCCTGGAATTCCTGCGCTCCCAACTGCCTGCCGTACGCAAGCAACTGGAAGAGTCGGAAATGGCCCTGAATGACTTTCAGACCAGCGCCAAATCCGTGGACCTGAGCATCGAAACCAAAGGCATCCTGGATCAGGTGGTCAAGCTGGATTCGATGCTGTCCGAACTCAAGCTAAAGCGCGTCGAGATAGAGCGTCTGTACACCCGCGAACACCCGACCTATCGCGGCCTGATGAATCAGATGAGCCAGCTGGAAGCGCAGAAACAGGGCCTGCTGAAGAAGATCGAAGCGCTGCCCGTTACACAACAGGAACTGCTGCGCCTGACCCGCGACATGCAGGTCACCAGCCAGACTTACACCCTGATGCTCAACAAGAGCCAAGAGCAAGACATCCTGCGTGCAGGCAGTATCGGTAACGTCAGGATCATCGACAATGCCGACGCCAACGTCGAACAGCCGGTCAAACCGATGAAAAAACTCATCGTGCTGCTGGCTGCATTGCTCGGCGTTGTCGTGGCAGTTGGCACCGTCTTCGTCCGCCAGGCGTTCTATCGCGGCGTGGAAAACCCCGAAATCATCGAAAATATTGGCATGCCGGTCTACGCGTCGCTGCCCTACTCCCGCCAGCAAGACCGACTGGAAAAGAACAGTCAGGGACGCAGCAAGGAATCGAAACTGCTGAGTGTTTCTGCACCCACCGAGCTGGCCATCGAATCCTTGCGCAGCCTGCGTACCAGCCTGCACTTCGCGATGCTTGAGGCGCGTAACAACGTCCTGATGATTTCCAGCCCGTCGCCCGGCGCTGGCAAGTCCTTCGTATCCAGTAATCTGGCGGTGATCATTGCCCAGGCTGGAAGGCGCGTGCTGCTGATCGATGCCGATATGCGCAAAGGCTACCAGCACAAGATCTTCGGTCTGAACCCCAAGCACGGTTTGTCAGACACTCTGGCAGCTCGCGTGAAAAGCACGGACGCCATCAATCACACCGAGGTACGCAACCTCGACGTGATGGCCTGCGGCTTCGCAGCGCCGAATCCTTCTGAGCTGTTGATGCATGACAACTTCAACAAAATGCTCGCCGAGCTTTCCCCGCTCTACGACCTGATTCTGGTGGACACACCACCGATTCTGGCCGTCACCGACGCCACCCTGGTCGGGCGTCAGGCGGGCACGTGTCTGCTGGTGACCCGCTTCGGCCTGACCACGGTTAAAGAAATCGAAGCCTGCAAACGTCGGCTTGGCCAGAACGGCGTGCTGATCAAAGGCGCGATCTTCAACGGTGTGCTGCGCAAGGCATCCACCGCTGACTATGACTGCGCCGCTTATGGCTACAACTACAGCCCGGTCCGTAAATAGCACCCAGTCGCGCACCTTATTTCCCCGCATGCTCAAGGAGTTACACATGACACGGACGATCGCGATGATGCAGCCCTATCTCTTCCCCTATCTGGGCTACTTTCAGTTGATTGCAGCGGCGGACGTTTTTGTCCTCGGTGACGATCTGCAATACATCCGCTCCGGATGGGTCAATCGCAATCGCATCCTGAACAACGGTGAAGCGAAGCTGATGACCTTCCCGTTGAAGAAAGACAGCTTCGAACTGCCGATCATGAAACGCCAATTGTGCGACAACTTCAGTGATGAGGCTGATCGATTGGTCAACCTGATCTCCCAGAGCTACCGCAAGGCGCCGTACTTCGATCAGGTCATGCCTTTTCTGGAGCGCTTGATTCGCTTCCCGCAGACAAACCTTGGCGTCTACACAGAGCACACGATTCGCGAGCTGTGCGCTTACCTGCATATTCTTACGCCCATTCTGCGCGGTTCGGACCTCGAACTGGTGTCCTGCCTCGACAAACAGGACCGTGTCATCAACGTCTCACGCGTCTTCACGGCCACCACGTTTCTCAATCCCATCGGTGGCGTCGAGTTGTACGACCGTAATCACTTCGCACGTCAGGGATTATTGGTTCGTTTCTTCAAAATGGACCCCATCGTCTACCCACAACTGAACCAGCCTTTTGTACCCAGCCTGTCGATCATCGACGTGCTGATGTTCAACAGCGTGGAGCAGATCCAGGCGATGCTCGCCTGTTACAGCGTCTGCGATGGCGTGCAGCCCAGCGAAACCAACCAAACGGCTGAACTGGCCAACCAGGGCGACGCCAATACCATCAAGCCTGCCCACGCTGCTGCGGAGTGATTGCCATGTCTTTGAGTAACCCAGCCCGCTGGTACCTGATTCAGACCAAACCCCGCCAGGAAGCACGCGCCGAGGAACACCTGCAGCGTCAGAATTTCGAGTGCTATCGCCCGTTCAAGCCTGGCGATACGAAAAAGCGCAGTGCTCGACCGATGAATCAGGAGGAACTGTTCCCCGGCTATCTATTCATTCGCATGGATCAGATCCATGACAACTGGTACCCGATCCGCTCCACCCGGGGTGTTGCCAGAATCGTGACATTTGGTGGCCACCCGGTGCCGGTGCAGGACGAACTGATCGAGCAGATTCGCCTGCGCCTGAGCACTCCTGCCCCAAAGGCCGAGTTCAGGTACGGCGAACATGTGCTGATCAAGGCGGGCGAGCTGTGCGATATCGAAGCGATATTCCTCGCCTGCGATGGCACCGAGCGCGCCGTCATCCTGCTCAACCTGCTGCAACGCGAACAGAAAGTGGTGCTGCCGATGAGCAGTTTGCTGCGGATGGAAGCACGGGTTTGACGCTCGCTGCACCTGAGCCCACTTCTTGTTGCCCTGATCTGAAATGAGATCCCTGCCCACACCGGGGCAGCGCCTGTCAAACAAATGCAGTTACCTGATTTGCAATGCTTTTCTGTAGGAGCTCACGAGCACCGCGAGGCAGCGATGGCGTCCTTTCTGATACACCGCTATCGCGGCCTCGCGGTGCTCGTGCGCTCCTACAAGTAAGTGTTTGATAGCCACAAGCCTGCTCCAGCTCTCTGACCTCATTTACCGGAACCTCACGATGACCCAACTCACAACGCTGGTGACGCTGACCTATGGCGATCGCTACAACTACTTGCATACGCTGGTCAGCCGCTCGCTGGAGAGTCCGCTGATCAACCGGGTGATTATCGTCAGCAATGCCTCGGTTGCGCCGCTGGAAAACCTGCGCACAATCTGGCCGGGTCAGGTCGAGGTCATTTATCTGCAGAACAACACCGGTTCTGCCAAAGGCTATTCAGTAGGCATTCAGGCTGCGCTGGACGCTGGCGCTGAATACATCTGGCTGATGGATGACGACAACGCGCCGACGATCAACGCCATTGCAACCCTGCATCAGAGCCTGGCTCAGCGCCAGGCCATTGATGGTAAAGACAAGGCCGCCGTGCTGGGCTTTCGTCCTACTCACCAGGCCGACATCGCGGCCGGTGTACCGCGCCGCTTTGCTATCCAGCGTCGCTCCAGCTTCTTCGGTTTTCATATCGCGCAACTGCCCTACAAGATCTGGCGACGCTTGCCTTGGGGTCAGCCTCAGGGCAGATACAAAAAGATCGAAACGGTGCAACTGCCCTTCGCTACTTACGGCGGTCTGCTCGCCCATCGCAGCCTTTACCAGCGCATCGGCCTGCCACTGGATGCGTTGATGTTGTACGCCGACGACAGTGAATACACCTGGCGCATTACCGCCACCGGCGGACGCATTTTTCTGGTGCCGGATGCACTGCTGGATGACCTTGAGGACTCATGGAACATCAAAGCGCGCACCAGCAATATCTATGAAAGTTTTCTGCTGGGCGGCTCGGATCTTCGCGCCTATTACGGTGCCCGTAATCAGGCCTGGTTCGACAAGAACATCTGGGCCTCGTCGGAATGTCTCTACAGCTTCAATCGCTGGGTATTCTTCCGCCTGTTGCGGCTGATTGCCAAGCGACGCGGTGCCGAGCAACGCTTGAGTCTGATCGAACGAGCCATCGCCGATGGCGAGTCCGGTGTGTTGGGCCTGCACAAGTCATATCCGCTATGAAGGCCCTGTTCATCAGCAGCCTGTATGCCCCGGACATTGGTGGCGGCGCAGAAATCATCCTGCAACGCACGGTCGAAGGCCTGCAGCAACGTGGCTACCAGGTCGCAGTACTTGCCACCGGCCCGCAGTCAGGTCTTGTCGAAGAGACCGTCAATCTGGTGAAGGTCTACCGCGCCGGATTGCGTAATTTCTATTGGCACTTCAGCGCCCAGCGCCCCGGTAAACTGGCGAGACTGGGCTGGCATCTGCGCGATCGCTACAACGCAGGCATGCGCGATTATGTGAAGCAAGTGATCGCCCAGGAAAAACCGGATCTGGTGGTGTGCCACAACCTGACCGGTTGGTCGGTTTCAGCCTGGGACGAGATCACCGCCGCCGGACTGCCCATCGTCCAGGTGCTTCATGATCTCTACCTGTTGTGTCCCGGCAGCACCATGTTCAGCAAAGGTCAAAGCTGCAAGACTCAATGTGGCCGCTGCGAGCACTTTCGCAAAGGCCACGAGGCCCGCTCGGCCCAGGTCAACACGGTCGTCGGCGTCAGCCGCTTCATGCTCGACACCCTGCAAGCCCAGGGTTATTTCAAAGGAGCCCGTGGCTACGTAGTGCACAACGCCAGTCCTCGTCCGGCCATACCGATCAAGGTCAAAAGCCTGGGGCCGCCGGCGAAAAATGCTCCGCTACGCTTCGGCTACATGGGCACCTTGTCCGAACCTAAAGGGCTGCGCTGGCTGATCGAGCAATTCCAGCAACTACCTATTGATGCCACTTTGCAGATTGCCGGCCGGGGTCAACTGGACGATGAAGAACGCCTCAAGGCACTGGCCCACTCGCCAAAAATAAGCTTCGTCGGCTATCAGGCCCCTGAAGACTTCTACAAGCAAATCGATGTTGCCATCGTGCCGTCAATCTGGAACGAGCCCTTCGGTATGGTCGCCGTTGAGGCCTGCTCCTGGTCGGTACCGGTGATAGCCAGTCGAATGGGCGGACTCCCGGAAATTATTCAGGATCAGTTCAATGGCCTGCTGTGCAGCCCCGACGATCCGGACTCGCTGGGTGTGGCGATGCTCAAGCTGCATCAGCAGCCTGACTTGCTGGCACGTTTGAGCGCTCAGGCCCGAATCAGTGTCGGGGCGCTGACAGACCTGCAACTGATGCTCGACAGCTACGAAAGCATTCTCGAACAGACCTTGCTGGACGACACGTCATACCAGGCGAAGCCTGGTGCGTCAGGTCCAACCTGACATACCGGGCTCCGTCTTTATAAGCAGTGTTATTTACCGGCCCGTGACCAACCAGAGCCTGGACGCTTACGCTCCGGACCGTGCCTCTTCATTGAGACAACCATGCGCAAGCCGCCTCGAAGACTGTCAAGAACGCCACTGACCCTTTGTCTCCTGAGCCTGTTATTGAGCGGTACTGCAACCGCTGACGAACGATTCATTATTGGTGTCGCGACTCACTTGATGAACAAAAACGGCCTGTCGGCCAAAGTGCTGCAACTGCTCGAAGCCGCTGGCGTCGATTCGGTTCGCGATGATGCCTGGTGGCCCATAGCAGAGCCCCATTACGGCCAGTTGCAGATCGATCCCGCCTGGCAGGCATACCTGAACAGGACACAGAAGTACAAACTCAGACCCCTGCTGGTATTGAATGATAGCAACGCGAACTACGTCAGTTTCGTCAGCGGTAATCTGGCCGACCGCGTGGACTTTTACGAAATAGGGAATGAGTGGGACGAAGAGAACCCGGTCGACCTGGCCATTGCCCGGGACTACAGCAACCTGATTGAACAAACCGCCAACACACTGCGACAGCGAAAAAATCCTGTGACAATTCTGGCCAGCGCGGTAACAACCCAAGGGATGGAAGCGGGATTTGCCGACCGTCTGGTGACAGCCGGATTGCTCGATCATGTGGATGGCCTGTCTCTGCATCCTTATGAGTATTGCCGTCAGGACGGACAGCATACCCCGGAACGATGGATTGCCTGGTTGCGCTGGATCGATGCCGACCTCAGGGCTCGGGTTGCACGGCCTGTGGCGCTATACCTCACCGAAATGGGCTGGCCCGGCAACAGCGACGAATGCGGAGCCAGTGAACAGGCCAAGGCCGCCTGGCTGGCCCGGAGTTTTTTCCTGGCCCAGACCGTGCCGGATATCAAAGGTTTGTGGTGGTACGAGTTGATGGACGACGGCAAGGATCCCGGCAACCCGGAACAGAATTCCGGTTTTTTCAATCAGGACCTGACGGCCAAGCCGTCTTATCTGACCCTGAAAGCCATCAGCCCGTTTCTGCACGACTTTCGCTATGACGCAGAAAAGAGTCGGGAACTGGATAGCGTCTACCTGCTGCGCTTTGCCAAAGGATCGGAGCAGATTCTGGTGGCCTGGAGCACCGGGCCGCCGAGTTCAATTGCAATCGATGCCAGTAGTGTTCAGACAGGCAATGTACTGCTGACCGACAGCGGCCAACCGCAACGAGGCCAGCACGACAGCGGCGTCCCCTGGAACTGCAACGACAGCCGCTGCTCGGCCCAAGTGCCGATCAACGAGTTTCCGAAAATTATCCGCCTGGGCAGCAAGCCACCGTTGTTTGCCCGGTGATACACAGCTCCCGTCAACACATGTTTCCTGTAGGAGCTGCCGAAGGCTGCGAAATCATTTTTCCTGACACGACGCCATTCGCAGCCTTCGGCAGCTCCTACAGAAACCTGGGTTCATTGTGCACCAGCGCAATCATTCATCAAGCAGACCACCACCTACCCCCATCCTGCGCAGAGACCTTCGACCATGATTGTGATCAATGCCCGATTTCTTACCCAGGAAATGCGTGGGATTCAGCGCTTTGCCGAGCAGATCTGCCTGGCGCTCAAGCAACTGCGCAATGACCTGGTTTTTGTCGCCCCCCATGGCATAAAAATGAGCGAAAGCGCCAAGGCTCTGGACGTGCAATGCATCGGCCACAACAAAGGCCACGTGTGGGAACAGCTGGATTTACCGCTGTACCTGATGCGTCACGGTCGCCCGCTACTGGTCTCACTGTCCAGCACCGCGCCCATGTTCTACGCCAATCAGATCGCCACTCACCACGACATCAATTACGTGCGCCACCCACAAAGTTACTCGCGAATGTTCCGCGCGGTTTACCGCACCGTGACGCCTGTCCTGTTATGGCGACTCAAGTCGTTGCTCACCGTCAGCAACTTTTCACGAAACGAAATTGCCCGGTTCTACGGCTACCCGGAACAACGTATTTTCGTCGTGCCCAATGCAACCAGCGATGACTTTCGCCCCGGTGTCGCACCTGCCGATAACCAACGCTATCTGCTGGCCGTTTCCTCACCCAGCGCACACAAGAACTTCAACCGCATGATTCAGGCATTCCTGACCTTGCGCGGTCATGACGACGTGCAATTACACATCGTCGGTGCCGCCAGTGAAATCTTCGCCGCGCCGGAACTGCAACGTCTGGCCTGTCGTGATCCGCGTATCCGCTTTCTAGGGCGCCTCAGCGATGCCGAACTGATCAAGCAGTATCAGGGTGCGACGGCGTTTGTCTTTCCATCGCTGTACGAAGGTTTCGGCATCCCGCCACTGGAGGCCCAGGCCTGCGGTTGCCCGGTACTGGCCGCCAATGCGGCGTCCATTCCAGAAGTGCTACAAGCCAGCACGCTGTATTTCGACCCGCTGGACGTGTCACATATGGCCTCGGCCATGGAGCGCATTCTCACAGACGAACCGCTGCGCCAGGCCTTGCGCCGCCGCGGGCTGCACAATGCCGAGCGCTTTTCCTGGGAAGAGTCGGCTCGCCGCGTTTCTCAGCGTATCGACGCATTGATTCAAATCGATCCGCTGTCCAGTCCGCTACAGCACACCGCTGAAACCACGTCGGGCAAGTCTTGACATGAAACGCCTGGCTTATCTGGATGCATTGCGCGGCATCGCAGCATTGCTGGTGGTGTTCACTCACCTCTATGCCCCGCTGCTGGGTGATTTCTGGCTATTTCACGAACTGGATATCGGCAAATTCGGCGTGCTGTGGTTCTTCATGATCAGCGGTGTGGTCATTCCGTTCAGCCTGCGTCCCGGCCCTGAAGGTGCGCGACGTTTTGTGATTTCGCGGTTCATGCGTCTGTACCCGGCTTACTGGCTGTCGCTGCTGGTGTATCTGGTCCTGCTGCAACTGTCCGGCGGACTGTTCCCCTCCTGGCCGCAAATCGTTGCCAACATAAGCATGGTCCAGACGCTGATGGGTTTCGATGACGTAATCGGACTGTACTGGACGCTGTTCATCGAACTGGTGTTCTACGGCTTGTGTCTGCTGCTGTTTCTCAGCGGCAAGCTCTATGACCTCGGCGTGCGAACCCGCTGTGCACTGGGCATGCTCGTGCTGGGCCTGCTACTGGCCGTTGTCCGCGAACTCACCGAGCGCAAAGTCCCTGTGGCCCTGCCGCTGGCTTTGTCGTTGATGTTCTTTGGCTCGATCTGGCGTCAATGGTTACTCGCCGAGCACAGCCGCCAACTGACCCGCTGTCTTGTGCTGATGCTGGGGGCTTACCTGCTGCTGTTACCGCCCACGTTGCTGTTGGCCTACGGCGAAAACCTTATCGAAGGAGAAGCCGGCGGACGTTACTTGCTCACTTACGCGCTGGCGATCGCCAGCTTTCTGTTGCTGACCCGTCGTGCCCGCCTTGATCACCCGCTGTTGGTCTGGCTCGGCAGCGTCAGTTACTCGTTGTACCTGCTGCATCCGTCAATGCTGATGCTGGCCGAATACATGCTGCGCGGCCTGCAACTACCACCGCTATACGACGCCTTGCTGGCAACCGTACTGACCCTGGGCATCGCCCATTTGTCCTTTCGCTGCATCGAAACGCCATTTATCCAGTGGGGCAAACGCCTCAACAATCGCCACGCCAAGACGCAGACAGCCCGCGCCTGATGTAGAGCCTGTGCATACAGAAGGGAACCTCAATGAGAATCGCAATAGTCCACGACTGGCTGGTGACGTATGCCGGTGCCGAGCGCGTATTGGCATCGCTGATCAATATCTGGCCCCAGGCCGATCTGTTTTCAGTAATCGACTTTCTCAGTGACCAGGACCGCGCCCACTTGCAAGGCAAAGTGGCCAAGACCACTTTTATCCAGCGTTTGCCCAAGGCTAAAACCCACTACCAGCGTTACCTGCCTCTGATGCCGCTGGCCATCGAACAACTGGACCTCTCGGGTTACGACCTGATCATCAGCAGCAGCCACGCCGTGGCCAAAGGTGTGCTTAGCGGCCCGGATCAATTGCATGTCAGCTACGTGCACTCGCCGATCCGCTACGCCTGGGACCTGCAACACCAGTACTTGCTGGAGTCGGGCATGAGCAGCGGCTTCAAGAGCAAAGTGGCGCGGATGATCCTGCATTACATCCGCATGTGGGATCAGCGCACCTCGTCCGGTGTTGACGATTTCATTGCCAATTCGCACTTCATCGGCGGGGGGGGTTTCAAAAAGCCATCGCCGGGACTCCACGGTCATTTCCCCGCCAGTGGATACCGTCAACTTCACCCCGCAAGACACCAAACAGGACTACTACTTCACTGCATCGCGCATGGTGCCTTACAAACGCATGCCGATGATTATCGAAGCGTTTGCGGCGATGCCGGACAAGCGCCTGATCGTGATCGGTGACGGTCCGGAAATGGCCAAGGCAAAGCTGATTCATGCACCCAACGTCACGCTGCTGGGCTTTCAGCCGTTTGCGGTGCTGCTGGAACACATGCGCAACGCCAAAGCCTTTGTTTTTGCCGCCGAAGAAGACTTCGGCATCAGCCCGGTAGAAGCTCAGGCCTGTGGCACGCCGGTGATCGCCTTTGGCAAGGGTGGCGTGCTGGAAACCGTCTGCGGTCTGGACCATCCACAACCGACCGGCGTGTTCTACGACCAGCAGACCGTGTCATCGCTGGTCGCCGCGGTGGGAGAGTTCGAAGCTGCTCATGCCCGTATCAGTGTCCAGGCCTGTCGCGCCAACGCAGAACGGTTTGGGGCGCAACGCTTCGAAGATGAAATGAGGAGCTTCGTCGAAAGTCGCCTCGCCGCTGCACGTCTGGCACGTCAGCCCGCCCGGCACAGAACGCTTCTGGTATCCCCGATTCTGGTCAGCAACGAACAGACCGCCCGGGTCATTCCGATCAAATCCGTCTGAGCGAGCACTGCCATGCGTAATCCCGTTCGCGGCATTCTTCACGCGCATCAATCCTTGTTATCGGTTGCCCACCGCCTGCTCGACCTGACGGTCATTGTGCTGGGCGGCTACTGGCAGAGTCAGTTGAATCCAGAAACATCCAGCGCCGAAGCCTGGATCCAGATCCTGCTGGCAGTGCTGGTCTTCCACTGGCTCGGTGAGTATCACCAGATGTACGGCTCGTGGCGTGGTGAGCGAATCCTGCGCGAGCTGATCAAGGTGTTCAATTACTGGGCGCTGACCTTCGTGGCTCTGCTGTCCATGGATTACCTGCTGCTCAACCATGCCGACATGCCGAACAACGCCCAGATGGCCTGGTTCGCCTCGGTGCTGGCCGTACTCTGCGGCTATCGCTTGCTGATTCGCAGCGTCCTGCATGGCTTGCGGCGACGCGGCTTCAATACCCGGAGAGTGGCGATTGTCGGGACCGGTCAGGTCGGCGTGCGGCTTGCCAAATCGATCTCCAGCGCACCGTGGATGGGGCTGCGAGTGTTGGGCTTCTATGATCTGGCAACCCCCTTGAATAAAAACCCCGAAACCGGTGCCGAGATCGCAGCGGACATCAGAATACTGGGTGATCTGGAACAATTGATCGATGACGCTCGCGAAGGCCGCATCGACAAGGTTTACATCACCTTGGCACTCACCGCCCAACCCCACGTCCAGGAGCTGGTCAAGGGGCTCAGTGACACCACCGCTTCGGTGTACCTGATACCGGATGTGTTCATGTTCGAACTGCTGCATGCCCGCAGCGAAAGCATCAACGGCCTGGCAAGTATCAGTATTTTCGACTCGCCCATGGACGGTGCCTGGAGTCTGGTGAAGCGCGTCGAGGACATTGCGTTGTCCAGCGTGATCCTGAGCATGATCGCCCTGCCCCTGCTATTGATTGCCGTCGCGATCAAACTGACTTCCCCCGGGCCAGTGCTGTTTCGCCAGCGCCGTTACGGGCTGGACGGGCGACCGATCATGGTCTGGAAATTCCGCAGCATGAGCGTTCAGGAAAACGGCGAGGTAGTGAGTCAGGCGACCCGCAACGATGCACGCGTCACGCCGCTGGGCGGGTTCCTGCGACGAACCTCGCTGGACGAACTGCCGCAGTTCTTCAATGTATTACGTGGCGATATGTCCATCGTCGGCCCGCGTCCTCACGCGGTCGCGCACAACGAGCAATACCGTAAACAGGTGAGCGGCTACATGTTGCGGCACAAGGTCAAACCGGGCATCACCGGCTGGGCTCAGATCAACGGCTGGCGGGGCGAAACCGACACCCTGGACAAGATGCAGAAGCGCGTCGAGTACGACCTGGAATACATCGAACACTGGTCCCTGTGGCTGGACCTGAAAATCATTCTGCTGACGCTGTTCAAAGGCTTTCTGCACAAGAACGCCTTTTAGTTAGCCCCTTTCAAAAAACCTTTCAAGACATCAACAACCGGCCCGAGAGGCGCTGGAGGAGGTGCGTGCATCCATCAAAAAAGACCCGTAACACTCGGTGTTGGTAAGGGAAGCAATGAAATCACTGTGGTGCCAACGCACCTTTAGGAAGGAACACTATATGAAGCTAACCCTAGCTGTTGTGCTGCTCTCCAGTCTGATTTTGCAAGGCTGTGCTTTTGCACCCGGGCAGCACATGACCCCAGGAGATGTTGAAGCAAAAGATCCGGACGGTCCGGATGTTCAGTTGGTACAGATCACCCCGCAAACCCTCAAGCAGCAGAAGCAACAAGCCGCGGCCAGCTCCAGGCCGTTGCCCGCCGAACTGCTCAATTACAAAACGCCTGAATACATCGTCGGCCCCGGCGACACCTTGCTGGTCATCGTGTTTGAACACCCTGAGCTGACCGCACCTGGCTCGCAGGACCAACTCGACGCCAACAGCCGGGAAGTATTGAGCGACGGCACGCTCTATTTCCCTTACGTGGGCAGAATCCAGGCGGGAGGCAAAACCGTCGGGCAGATCCGCGAACAACTGCGCATGGGGTTGTCGCCGCAGTACACCGAGGTAAAAGTCGACGTCAAAGTGCTGCGTTACAACAGCCAGCGCATCCTGCTCTCGGGTTCATTCAAAAGCCCCGGCCCGCAACCCATTACCAACATCCCGTTGAGTCTGGTCCAGGCCATCAGCACCGCTGGCCTGGACCTGGCCGACGCCAACCTTGCGGGGCTGACCTTGCGCCGCGACGGCAAGGACTATGTGATTGACGTCGACGCGTTGAACCGCAAAGACTCGCAATTGAGCAAAATCTTCCTCAAAAATGGCGACTATCTGCACTTGAACAGCAACTCCAAGAACAAGATCTACGTGCTGGGCGAAGTCCAGCGTCCGCAGGTCATTTCCTTTGGCACCACCAGCGTGACATTGCTCGAAGCTCTGGGTAATTCCGGCGGCCTGAATCCGGAAAGCGCCGACGGTGATGCGGTGTACGTGATCCGCGGTGCGGAAAATCAGGCCAACGCACGCTCAACGGTTTATCACCTGCTGGCGAAAAAACCGACGGCTTACCTGCTGGCCAAAGAGTTTGAGCTCCAGGCCCAGGACGTCATATTCGTCGGCCCGGCGGACATCACTCGCTGGAGCCGTTTCGTCAGCCAGTTGCTAGGCTCGGCCAACGTCATTCAGACAGGCGCCGCTTTCAGAAACTGACACGCAGAACAAACGTCCCCGCATCTGCCGATTGCGGGGATTTTTTTGCCTGAAATTTGTCTGCAAATGTTGGTGCAGCAACAGTGGATCAACAGTTGGGGCCGGTATTGAGCACCTACGTCGTTGAGCCGCTCACTTGCGACCTGAATATTTACCTTTAATTTCAGCACCTTAAGTCATTAAACGGCGCTGGCATGCATGCTGCTTTGAAGTCCTTACGCTTTTAAAAGGAATTCAGCATGTTGGTAGTTTCACTGTCAGGCAGCCCCGCTCTCAAATCCCGTTCAGGCGTAGTCCTGGAACACGCCGGTCGCTGGCTTCGCGCCAAGGGCGTTGATGTGACGACCCTGCGTATTCGCGATTTCAACGCTGAAGATCTGATCTTCGCCCACTTCGACAGCCCGCAAGTGCTGGACTTCATCGAAGCCGTCAAACAGGCCGACGGCTTGCTGATTGGCACACCGGTTTATAAAGCATCGTTTTCCGGGGCGCTGAAAACCCTGCTGGACTTGCTGCCTGAGCGCTCGCTGCACGGCAAGGTGGTTTTACCGCTGGCAACCGGTGGCAGCATCGCTCACATGCTGGCCGTGGATTACGCGCTGAAGCCAGTGCTATCGGCGCTCAAATGTCAGGAAGTCCTGCACGGCATTTTCGCCATCGATAGCCAGATCAGCTATGCGGATAACGAACAAGGCGGCGAACTGGACGAGATTCTTCAGGAGCGTTTGCAGGAAGGGCTGGAGCATTTTTACCTGGGCCTGCAGCATCGCGTACACGCACGGCAGAAACAGGCTGGGGGGCATTTGCGGTTGGCGTTGTGAAGTGACCTACGAAGGCAAGCCTCGCTTCAACTGGTTCGATGACTGTTGGAGCGAGGCTTGCCCGCGAAAAACGATGATGCGGTCTGCCTGACTCACCGAGTCGACTGGTTCGCGGGCAAGCCTCGCTCCAACAGTCACCCCTTTAACATCGGATACAGCGAAACCACCAACAGCACCGCCATCCCTACGTTAAACACCCGCAACCAGAAGGGATCGCGCAACGCGTTGCGCAGCAGGCTGCCGAACCCTGCCCAGATACTGACAGTGGGCAGGTTGATCAGCGCAAACACCGCCGAGATGATCATTACATTGGTGAAGTAACCCTGCAGTGGTGTGTAGGTGCTGATCGCACCCACGGCCATCACCCAGGCTTTGGGGTTGACCCACTGAAACAGCGCGGCTTGCATCAATGTCTGTGGCTTGCCCTCTTCACCCACTGCGTCCGACGCCGGGCCTGATGTGGCAATCTTCCACGCCAGATACAACAAATAGGCAGCGCCGACATAGCGCAGGATGGTGTAAAGCAGCGGGTACGCCTGGAAGGCGGCCCCTAACCCCAGCCCGACTGCCAGCACCAGGCTGAAAAAACCGCAGCAGATGCCCAACATGTGCGGCACCGTCCGGTTGAACCCGAAGTTCACCCCAGAGGCCAGTAGCATCATATTATTCGGGCCCGGTGTCACTGACGTGACGAACGCAAACAGGGCAAAGGCAAGTAGCAGATCGAGAGAGAGCGACATGGTGCGATCCAGACATCTAAAGGGCAGGCCTTCACCCTATCGAATCGGCAACCAGAAACACACGAACAGTCAGGAGAAAATACAACCGGTACAGTTCTAATCGACTACGAATTTTACGAGACTGTACTTAAGCACTTAACCTTGACGATCTTTGCTGACTTCAGCGTTATCAGCACTGATCTCACCGCGATTATCAAATGCTCGAACAGCCTGCATCTGTGGCTCAGCCAGCAGTTTGGCCTTGGCGATCTGATACTCATCGAAGGGCAAACCGCGACGATTCAGATCTTCCAGCGCTAGCTGATGAGTTTCCTGAGCGGTGTAGGGACGCAATTCAACGGCATGGTGGGTCGAGCAGCCGGAGACAACAGCAACGGTCAATAACAGGGCAAATGCGTAAATGCGGTTCATGAGAGCCTCCGGATCGGGTTCATTTCGGGAATGAACAAAGGTTACGCCCGGAGCCGTTTACGCAAAAATCACTGCTCTTGATAGTCAGTATTGGTTGAGGTGGCCATTTCGCGATATGAACCCCGAACCTGGCAGACAGTCTTCGCGGACAACTTTAAAAGTCGATCGCGAAGCTGCCTGTTGTAACCAGTGATACTTGAAACCGATCATCCTTAACTACCCATATAGCGTGCAACGCCGACCCCGTTCCCCTTATCAAAATCAATGACTCGGCCGCCAAGTAGAATTTGACCGTTTGGCTGGACGAATACGTTGGAAACCGAGTCGAAGCCGCCCAGATCAGTCATCACCCTCGCATCGCTACCAAACTCCATATCCAGACGGCCAGAAGGAAGAATACGCATCAACGTGAAGTTCGAAGTGTCAGGAGTGCCAGTTGAACCACCCGCCGCGAGAATTTTCCCGTCAGGCTGCACGGCAACGGCGAAGTTCTGCACCTCATAACCGTCAAAGCTATCAAGAACTGGCAGGCCATGGTTGAACGAATTATCGACCTGCCCCGTTGAGAGGATGCGGATCACCAGCGGAAACAACTGGGAATCGATGCCCGCAGATCCTGCTGCCACGATCGACCCGTCATCCTGGAGCGTCAACCCCGCCACTTCTGAATATGAGGCTGACTCAACTTCGACAACCAGTGCGCCCGCGTTACCGAACTGTTTGTCTAACTGACCGTCAGGGAGATAGCATTCGAACAGCAGAGCGTTTTTTGCACGACCTCCTACCAACAGTCGACCATCCGGCAGGTTCAACAGCGGACCATACCCCATTCTGAAAGTCCTGATGATCCCTGTTCCACCAAATCCAGGATCAAGCTGGCCCGACGCCGTGAGACGTATAAGTATCGCGTCATAATCATCATATGCACGCCAACTCTCGCCGGACAGCACAATCTTCCCGTCAGACTGTACGACCAGAGCTCTGAACCGTTCGGCGCTTTGAAACAGATCAATCAACACCACACCGTTATTACCAAATCTCGTATCTACCGTTCCGTCCGCAGCACAGCGAACAACGAAGATCATTTCCCCTTCAAGGTCACCATGAACCAGGATCTTGCCATCAGGCTGAATTGCAGGCCTGGCAGTTGTGGCCGAGATTCCTGTGCCCAGCGAGATATTGACCTGACCTTCATCACCAAACTCAGGATCAAGTTGGCCATTCGGAAGACACCTGAGTATGACGACCTCACCACCTGCCTCTGCTCCAGCAATAAGAATACGGGCGTCGTCCTGAAGAAGAGCTGCGCCAGAGAAGTGTGTAGCCCCGGTGACCCTGTAAACCAGCTTGCCGGCATCACCAAACCCTGGATCCAGTTCACCTGCCGCCTTGCCTGTTCTTATCCTGTCCATTTTCGAGATCCCTTTATTGATCGTGTTATCAGCAACACAAAACTCAATATCCAGCACTCGAAGAAGCGCTACAACTGTCAAAACTGACAGTTGAAGAGAACGTTTGGTAATTAAAAAAAGGGGGATATTTCGAATGTATTGGTCGTATTTAGAGCCACTAAAAGAACGCCGATTACATAGGATCAAGCGGACTTAAGACCTAAAATAATCTGTGCCGGATAAGATTTATCGGTCGCTGAATCAGAATGATCGTATCAAGCAGGGGCGGTAAGACATGCATATCTAAAACGCCCAGCATTTGTTTGGAGGCAACCCATTGCAGGCAAACCTTATGCTTATGTTCACGCCGTGGGACCGGCTTTAGCCGGGAACAGGCAGGCAAGGACTGCATACAGTCGCTTTAAATACTGCCCTCCCGGCCAAAGCCGGTCTCACGTCTAGCCCGTCAAGCCCGCCACTTACCCCAATATTCCAGCGACGTGCGCCACAGGCAGATGCCGATAAAGTACGCCGACATGGTGAACCATATGCCCATGACCACTGGCCCGTTATGCGGGTGGTTGATGATCAGCAACGCACTGGTGATCAACCAGATCGTAGTGACCAGGATGTTCAGCGGCATGAAACGACGCACTCTGAATGGGTGCAGAAACTTCATTCTGGTCACGGTCAGCAATGCCAGACCGATAATCGTCAGGAAGGTCACCCAGGGTGTCGGCTGAATGATGTACAGACACAGCGCCACCACGTTCCAGGCCGCAGGGAAGCCCTGAAAGTAATTGTCCTTGCTCTTCATTTCCAGATTGCAGAAACAGAACAGCGACGACACCAGAATGATCGCCGTGCTCAGTAACAGCGTATAAGGCGGCAACGGAATGTAGCTATAAATGAACAACGCAGGAATAAACACATACGTCAGGTAATCAATGACCAGGTCCAGTACCGAACCGTCAAAGCCCGGCAACACGGATTGCACGTTGAATTTGCGTGCCAGCGAGCCATCGACGCCGTCTACCGCCAGCGCCAGGCCTAGCCACAACAGGCAGGCTTTGGCCTGATCATCGAACAGGGCAATGGTCGCCAGAAATGCGATGACCACGCCGGTGGCGGTAAAACCGTGGGCACCCCAGGCTTTAAGCCAGGCCACTCGTTGAGTCGATATCACAGGAAAATGTCTCCAAAAGGTGAAGCGGACCAGTGTAAACCTGGTTGGACGGACTATCGACCGGCTATCGGTCGATAAGGTTCACCGCCGGACGGTGTTAACACCCGGCCATTAAAGGCTTGCATCATGCGCCGAGCAAGCGAAACGTACGATAAAAAACTGTCTGCCAACGGCTGATACAGGAAAAATCCCCACTCTTTTAAACATATCCATTACCATGCCGCCCGTCGGTTTCCAAACGGGATTAATAGGGAATCCGTGATGACCTGAGGGTCGTCAACCGGAACTGCCCCCGCAACTGTAGGCGCTGAGCCCTGCTCCATCGATGCCACTGGGTCATTCCGGGAAGGCCCGAGCACGGCGATGAAGCGTCAGTCAGGAGACCTGCCGACATCAGGAAGCTGCATCGCCGTTGCGGGACAACCCGTCAAGCGGTCGCGCTTTCTGGCAACTGACCCACCGGCGGGGTGTCCGGGGAGTACATCCGTCAGCACGGCGAAATAGCGGTGACTGATTGACCCTGCCGGACCTATTCCAGCAGCACGTCGTGATGTGTATCCAGCCAGAACACCATCGTACGGATAACCGTTCGAATGGAGATCGTTTTTCATGTGTTTGCCTCGTTTTGCTGTGCTGCTTGCCGGTCTGGGTTTTTCTGCGCTGACGCTGGCGGCCAATCCTGCCCCACAAACCTCCGCCACACCGACAACCTACCCGCTGACCCTCGAGAACTGCGGCGTGCCGCTGACCTTCACCAAGGCACCCGGCAAAGCGGTGACCATCGGCCAGTCGGCCACTGAAATCCTTTACTCCCTCGGGCTGGGCGACAAAGTGGTCGGCACCTCACTGTGGTTCAACAACGTGCTGCCCCGGTTCAAGGACCTCAACGACAAAATCCCGCGTCTGGCCGATAACGATCCCAGCTTCGAAGCGGTGATCAACAAGCGTCCGGAACTGGTCGCAGTACAATTCGAATGGATGGTGGGTCCCCAAGGCGTGGTCGGCACCCGGCAGCAATTCAACGAAATGAAAATCCCCACCTACCTCATGCCGTCGGACTGCGAAGGCAAGGACAATCTGGTAGGAGCGGACGGCACGCGCCTGCGTCCGTTCTCGATTGACAGCCTGTACAAGACCGTCACGCAACTGGCACAAATCTTTGACGTCCAGGCCCGCGGTGCCGAGTTGAACGCCGACCTGCAGGCACGCCTTGCCAAGGCTCAGGCCAGCGTCAAAGACAAACACCTGAAAGACGCCTCGGCAGTGTTCTGGTTTTCCAGCGCCGACCTGAACGTCGACCCTTATGTCGCCGGACGCAAAGGCATTCCGGCGTTCATGATGGACACCCTGGGCATCCGCAACATCGTGCAGTCCGATGAGGAATGGCCGACGGTTGGCTGGGAAACCATCGCCAAGGCCAACCCGACCATTCTGGTGCTGGCGCGCATGGACCGCCGCCGCTTCCCGGCCGATGACTTCCAGAAAAAACTGGAATTCCTCAAGACCGACCCGGTCACCAAAAACATGGACGCGGTGAAGCACAACCGGATCGTGATTCTCGATGCACAAGCCATGGAAGCGACGATTCGCACATTCGACGGCATCGATGAACTGGCGGACGCCATCGACAAATTCGATCTGCACCCATGACAGCTCAGTTCGCCGGTCGCTTGTTGCGCAAGATTTGCCTGCACGGTGCCTGGGTGCTGGCTGTGTTGCTGGTGGCGATTGTGGCGGGCATTGCGATCGGTGAAACGCCAATCAGCCTGTCACTGGTGTTTCAGGTGCTGGCCAACAAACTATGGGGCGCCGGTTTCGTGCTGGACCCTATCGATGAAGGCATCGTCTGGAATTACCGCCTGACCCGCGCCCTGGTCGCTGCGGCCTGTGGTGCGGGCCTGGCCATCTCAGGCGTGGTTCTTCAATCACTGCTGCGCAACCCACTGGCCGATCCTTACTTGCTGGGCATTTCTGCCGGGGCCTCGACCGGCGCAGTGCTGGTTGCGATCATCGGCGTTGGCGCAGGCGCCATCTCCTTGTCAGCCGGAGCCTTTGCCGGGGCCATGGCCGCCTTTGTGCTGGTCGCCCTGCTCGCTCGCAGTACCGGCGCGGTCAGTGGCAGCGGGCAGATCATTCTCGCGGGCATCGCCGGTTCGCAACTGTTCAACGCCCTGACCTCTTTCCTGATCACCAAATCGGCCAACTCCGAACAGGCGCGCGGCATCATGTTCTGGCTATTGGGCAACCTCAGCGGCGTGCGCTGGCAATCGGTCACGCTGGCCGTGCCCGTGGTGTTGATCGGTCTGGCGGTCTGCCTGTGGCATCGGCGTTCGCTGGATGCGTTCATGTTCGGCAGCGATTCTGCCGCCGCCCTGGGTATTCCGGTAAGGCGGGTTCAAGTGATCTTGATCGCGACGGTTGCGCTGGTCACGGCGGTAATGGTCTCGCTGGTGGGCTCCATTGGTTTTGTCGGTCTGGTCGTGCCCCATGCCGCGCGCTTGCTGGTCGGCGTGCGTCACGGTCGTTTGATTCCGGTCAGCGCCCTGGCCGGCGCGGTGTTTCTGATCACCGCCGATGTGCTGTCCCGCACGGCGATCAAGGGCCAGGTATTGCCCGTCGGGGTGATTACTGCGCTGATCGGCGCACCGGTGTTCGCTGTGATCCTGATCAAAGCCAAGGGGGGCCGATGAGCACTCTGAAACAGCCAGCGCACCACACCGACGGCAACGTGTTGACGTGCTCAGGCCTGAACTGGTCAATCAAGGGCGTACCCATTGTTAGAGACGTCGCGTTGCAGTTACGGCGCGGTGAAACTTTGGGTTTGATCGGTCCCAACGGCTCAGGCAAATCCAGCCTGCTGAAGTTGCTGTCCGGCATTCGAACTCCGGCCAGTGGCAAGATCCACCTCAATGGCGTCGCCCTTGCCGAAATGAAGCGCCGCGATGTCGCACAGATGATTGCGGTGGTGGAGCAGCAAGCGGAAACCTCGGACGCGATTACGGTGCTGGACGCTGTGGAACTGGGCCGCACGCCATGGCTTTCCGCCCTGGAACCCTGGTCAGCCGCAGACGATGGCATTGTTCGGCAGGCCTTGCTTGATGTCGACATGGCCGACAAACCCAGGCGCGCCTGGCACAGTCTGTCAGGGGGCGAACGACAACGCGTCCACATCGCCCGCGCCCTGGCTCAACGACCGCAGATCCTGTTACTGGATGAACCCACCAACCACCTGGATATCCAGCATCAGTTGAGCATTCTGGGACTGGTCAGGTCGCTGTCAGTCACCACCCTGATCGCCCTCCACGACCTGAATCAGGCACTGGCCTGCGACCGGCTGGCCGTGATGGACAAAGGCGCACTGATCGCCATCGGTGAACCGTCCGAGGTGCTGACCTGCGAATTGCTACGTGAGACGTTTGGTGTAGAAGCGCACTACCTGACAGATCCGTACGACGGCACGCGGATATTGCGGTTTCGGTCGTGAGCCGAGTGCCCCTGTCAAGCGCGTACCACCGTAGGACTGGCTTTAGCCGGGAGGGGGCCAGTACCTTCACTGCATTCTCTGATCAGGAATAATGTCCTCCCGGCTAAAGCCGGTCCTACGGGCGCAGGTTCCTAAACCAACCCGCACTCCATATGCGTCGTCTGCCACACCGGATCGCTTTCCACGTCCACGACCCGGAAACCCTGCCGCTCCCAGAAGCCAATCGCCCCCGGTAAAAACGGATGGGTGTGCAGGTAAAGCACATCCACACCCTGTTCAACGGCACGCGCCTTGAGGGCAAGGAAGATCGTGGTCGCCAGCCCTGAACGACGAAACTCCGGGATCACAAACAACCGAACGATTTCCATCACCTTGCGCTGCCCGTAATCCAACTGCGGGAATCGACCGTCATACGGCAAGTAGCCAATTGCAGCGACTATTTCCCCGTGGCTCCGGGCAATCAGAAACCGGCCACCGCCCTCCTCGCTGTAGACCTGAGCAAACTGCGCCAGATCTGCGGGCATGCCTGCCAGGTCGAGCTTCGGGAAGATTTCCGCACGGGCTTGCAGGACAAAATCCACGACGGAGGGGATGTCTTGAGGTTCTACAGAAACAATTTCTACGGCAGCCATATTCAGCGTTCGGTCAGCGAATGGAGCGTCATCCTAGCTGATCACTCGCCGCGATGCCGGGTGAACGTTTCCAGTAACCAGGCGCCCGCTGGCCCGAGGCTGCGTTGTCGTGACCAGATGATGTCCACCGCAGAACTGCGTGGCCAACCCGGCACGTCGAGCTCCTTGAGCTTGCCGCTGGCATAGCCCGACACCAGCCAGCGCGGCAGCGCCGCCCAACCGAAGCCGAATGCAGCCATGTCCATCAGCAACAAATAGTTGGGTGCCGACCATGGACGATGGCCGCTGATGGGCAAGTCATCGGTGGGGACGCTTTGGTCCACCAACGTGTTCAAGCGCAACGCCCGGTACTGGGCCAGATGCTGATAGTCGACCTGCGCCTGCTGAGCCAAGGGATGCTTGTGCGCCACGAACAAGCCGAAGTCGGCACGCTCGGCAATCGTCGCGTAACCGACTTCAGGCGGATAGCTGGCCTGTGCCGATAGCAGTCCAAGAGACGCGCGCCCTGATTGAATCAGGCTAATGGCGTCACCGTGCTCGGCAAACACACACTCCAGCTCCAGCTCGGGGAAGCGCTGGTCGAGCTCAGCCATGCGGATTTCGAAATCGGCAAACTGATTGGCGTCGGACAGCACCAGCGTCAGGCGCGGCTCCATGCCGTCGGCCAGACGTCCGGCAGCGCGGCGCAGTTTGTCGGAGGCGGACAACACATCTTCGATACGTCCGAGCATGGCCCTGCCTGCTTCGGTCAGGGCCGGATGTTTTGAAGAGCGATCGAACAGCTCAAGACCCAAGTCGATTTCCAGACGGGCGATGGCCTCACTGATCGTCGACTGACTCTTGCCCAAACGCCGCGCCGCTGCGCTGAAAGAACCCAGTGCGACCGTCTGGGCAAAAGCTTCCAGGGCTTCCGGGGAATAACTCATCTGAACCTCGTATCGGTTTTACCGATGGAAACGATTTTCACTTTAACGCAGGGGCCGATGACAATGCACGTCATCGCAAGAGCCGTACTCACTGACACCACGCCACGGCACAAAAAACACGCTGCCCCGTAGGACTGGCTTTAGCCGGGAGAGCGGCATTCCAGACGAAGGAAATGTGTGAATGTGAAAACGCCCTCCCGGCTAAAGCCGGTCCTACGGAAATGGGCGTTTATCTGGAATTCGTATTCGCTTCGAGAGGCCAACTCTATGCCAACCAAATCCATCAAGGAACGCGCCTTCCACGCGCTTCTTTTCGAAATCATCGGCGTGCTGCTGTTTGCGCCCCTGCTCGCCTGGGCCATGGGTCATTCGCTGGCGAAAATGGGCGCGATGACCGTCATGATCTCCACCGTGGCCATGCTCTGGAACATGCTGTTCAATGCCATGTTCGATGGCCTGCGCCGCAAATGGGGCTTCAAGCTGTCATTCGGGACCCGCATGTTGCATGCGTTGGGTTTCGAGAGCGGCCTGATTCTGGTGATCGTGCCGTTAGCAGCGTGGTGGCTGTCGATCAGCCTGCTGGAAGCCTTTTTGCTGGATATCGGTCTGCTGTTGCTGTTCTTGCCGTACACCCTGATCTTCAACTGGGCATACGACGCTCTTCGGGAACGTGTAATCCAGCGCCGCCAGCCTGATCGCCAGCGGTTTTCGCCAACTCGGCGATCAGAAAATCCCTGAAGGCAGACACGGCAGCCGGCAGGTTACGACCGGCCATGCTTTGCATCTCGATTCGCCGTGCCTGCATGCCTTCGTCGAGAATCGGCAGGCACCGCAATTCTTTGCCCACCACCTGCTTGTGCAGGGTCATCTCACTGGAAAGGCTGATACCGCCCTCCTCACGCACAAAGCTGTACAGCGCGCCGATGTAATTGCTGGTCAGCACCGGCTCGAACATCAGGCCCTGCACCCCGCAGCAGATATCGAACAGTTGTCGCAAGGTCGTGTCAGGTCTGGGTAGTGCAATCGGGTAAGGCTGCAGTTCGGCAAGACTGACAGCGTCGCGTTCGGCCAGGGGATGGGAGTTGGCAACTACCGCAAAAATCGCCCCGCTCATCACGTGCTCGACGCAGATTTCCTTTTGCGGCGTCAGGCTGAACGTCAGCGCCAGATCAGCCTCGCCGGAACGCACTTTCTCTGTGGCTTCAGCCGGTGCGCACACCTCCAGCGTGAAGTGAATGCCCTGATACTCGCGCCGAAATGCAGCGATGCTGTGGGGCATGTAATCCAGCGCAAAGCCTTCCGAACAGGCGATGTGTACGTGCCCGCGTTGCAGGCCGTGCAGTTCGGTAATCTCCAACACCACCTGCTCGGCTTCCAGTTGCGATTTGCGCGCATACGCCGCGAGTCGCGTGCCTGCCTCACTGAGCACCATGCCTCGGGCGCGGCGCTCGAACAGCGTGGCGTCCAAGGCGAGTTCAAGCTTGGTGATCTGCCGACTCACCGCAGAGGCTGCGACGTTCAGGCGCATGGACGCTTCGCTGATGGAACCGCAACGCGCCACTTCAAGGAAATAGCGTAGGGCTGTGGATTGCACGCCATACAACTGCATCAGTACCTCCATGTATTGCCTTTTCGGCAAAGCAAGTATCGAAAGATTGTGCTTGTGGCATTGGTAAACCATCGCCTACATTCGTGTCCACACCAAAAAGAACATTGCCTGATTTCCTTTCCGCATTTGCGAACAGCTGCCCTTTGATTCAACCACTCTCGCCAACGGAGACGACGGCATGGGCATCAAAGGTTTCGCTTTCAGTATTGCGCTGCTGGGCTCCATCAGCAGCTTCCCGGCCCACGCCGGTAAAGCCAACGACACACTGGTTTACGCTTCCGACAGCGAACCTGAAAACATCAGCCCTTATCACAACGACCTGCGCGAAGGCGTGATTCTCGGTCGGCTGATCTGGGACAACCTGGTGTACCGCGATCCCAAAAGCGGCGAATACAAACCCATGCTGGCCAACAGCTGGAAACAGGTTGACGACACCACCATCGATTTCGAACTGCGCAAAGGCGTCAAATTTCACAACGGCGACCCATTCACCGCCGACGACGTGGTGTTCACCCTCAACTACGTCGTGTCGCCCGAAGCCAAAGTCGTTACTGTGCAAAACGTCGACTGGATCAAGAGCGCCGAAAAAACCGGTGACTACAGCGTCCGTCTCCACCTGAAAAAACCTTTCCCGCCCGCCCTCGAATACCTGTCCAACGCCGTCCCGATGTTTCCGAAAAACTATTTCGAGAAAGTCGGCATGGCTGAATTCAGCCGCAAACCGATTGGCACCGGCCCGTACAAAGCCGTGTCGGTTGTAGCGGGTGAAGGCGTGACCATGGACATCAACAAGGACTACTTCAAAGACAGCCCCCAGGGCCTGCCGCACATCGGCCACATCAAATTCCGGGTGATCCCGGACGCCGAAACTCGTCTGGCGGAGCTGATGACCGGCGGTGTCGACTGGGTGTGGCGCGTGGCACCGGATCAGTCGGAGAACCTCAAAGGCATGCCGAACCTGACCGTGACCAGCGGCGAGACCATGCGTATCGGTTTCCTGATTCTCGATGCTCGCGGCACTTCCAGCGAAAACTCGCCGATGAAGAACCTCAAGGTGCGTCAGGCGATCAACCACGCCATCAACCGTGACGGGCTGGCTTCGCAACTGGTGGGCGGTGAAGCCAAACCGCTGCAGGTGGCGTGCTACCCAGGGCAATTCGGTTGCGATACCACCGCAGCGACGGTCTACAACTATGACCCGGCCAAGGCCAAGGCGCTGCTTGCGGAAGCCGGTTACCCGAACGGTTTCGAGACAGAAATTTTCGCCTACCGCGACCGTGATTACGTTGAAGCCATCATCGGTAACCTGCGTGCTGTGGGCATCAACGCCAAGCTGCGCTACCTGAAGTACGCTGCCTTGCGCGATCAGCAACGTGGCGGCAAAGTGCCGATGTCGTTCCAGGCCTGGGGTTCGTTCTCGATCCTCGATACCTCCGCTTCAGCCGGTACGTGGTTCAAAGGCAACCCGGACGACAACATCAAGGACCCGCAAGTCCAGGGCTGGCTGCAAACCGCTGACAACGCCCTCGACCCGCAAGTGCGCAAAGACAACTACCGCAAGGCGTTGCAGCGCATCAGCGAGCAGGCCTACTGGGCGCCGCTGTTCAACTACTCGATGAACTACGCCTACACCTCGGAACTTGAGTTCACGCCGTACCCGGACGAGTTGCCGCGCTTCGTGCTGTCCAGCTGGAAATAACCCGCAACCATCGTTGCCGTGGCGCTACGTGATCGCGCCACGGCATACCTCCACTTTTTCAGCTAATGGATACGAGGAAACTTGCCATGCTTGGGTTCCTTCTGCGTCGTCTGGGCATCGCCGTGTGCGTTGCGATTACCGTGTCGATCATCAGTTTTTCTCTTCTGCACCTGTCCGGTGACCTGGCCACTGCCATTGGCGGGCCGGAAGCCAGCAGCGAACAAATCGAGCAGATCCGCGTGCAGTACGGTTTGGACAAGCCTTTGCCAACCCAGTACTTCAACTGGCTGGGCGACTTGCTGCGGCTTGATCTGGGCGATTCTTTTTTCTTTCAGGAATCGGTCTACAACCTGATCGCCAGCCGTTTGCCGATCACCTTGAGTCTGGGTGCCATGGCGCTGGGCATTGCGTTGGTGGTGGCCATTCCGCTGGGTGTTCTGGCTGCGGTCAAACGTGACACCTGGATTGACCGTCTGGCGTTGAGCATCGCCGTACTCGGTCAGGCCATGCCGAGTTTCTGGTTTGCGCTGATGCTGATCGTGGTGTTCGCCGTCACCCTGAAATGGCTACCGGTGTCAGGCAACTCGACGTTCCTGCACTTCGTGATGCCGGCCATTGCGCTGGGTTATTACGCAACACCGGCGATCATGCGCCTGACTCGCGCAGGCATGCTGGATGTACTCAATTCCGACTACATCCGCACCGCCCGCGCCAAGGGCTTGCGCCCGGCGCGGGTGTTGTTCAAGCACGCGTTGCGCAATGCGCTGATTCCGGTGGTGGCGCTGGCCGCTGTGGAGTTCGGTTTCATGCTTGGCGGCTCGGTGGTGATCGAAACCGTGTTCTCCCTGCAAGGCGTCGGGCAACTCGCCTGGGACGCCATCGCCCGCGATGACTTCCCCGTGGTGCAAGCCGTGGTCCTGCTGATCGCAGTGATCTACATCATCCTCACCTTGCTGGCCGACGTGCTCAACGCACTGCTCGACCCGCGCATTCGTGTGCGCTAGGAGGCTTGAATATGTCCCAACATCGCATAATCCGTAGGACTGGCTTTAGCCGGGAGAGCGGCCTCCCTGACGAGAAATATGCATTGAATGCCCTGCCCTGCTCGCGGCTAAAGCCGCTCCTACTACAAGTGAGCCCAGTTAGTCTGGCGCTACCAGACAGGAGGCTCCCATGAGCACACCCGCCGCCCCTCTCGCCATCAACGACTACCTGCCGCCCCCCAGCAGTCTCAGCCGGGTACTGGGCAAAAGCTTTCGCCATCGCGGTTTTGCGATTGGCATGGTGTTGCTGATGATCATCTTCATCGGCGCGCTGTTCGCGCCATGGCTGGCGCCATATGACCCTTACGTCCAGGACGTGATGCTGCGCATGAAACCGCCAGTCTGGATGGCCAATGGCACATGGGAATACCCGCTGGGTACCGACAAGCTGGGCCGTGATTACCTGTCGCGGCTGCTCTACGGCGCGCGTATCTCGCTGTTCATCGGCGTCGCCGCAGCACTGATCTCCGGTTTCATCGGCACGGTCATGGGTCTGCTCGCCGGTTACTACGGCGGCAAGGTCGATGCCTTCATCAGCTACCTGATTACTACGCGCCTGGCGATGCCGGTGGTGATGGTTGCACTGGCTTCGGCTTCACTGATGGGCGGGTCATTGAAAGTCGTGATTGTGCTGCTCGGCTGCCTTTTGTGGGATCGCTTCGCGGTGGTGGTCCGGGCGTCGGTGCAGCAGATTCGCGATGCTGAATACGTTGCGTCGGCCCAGGCACTGGGCTGCTCGACCCTGCGCATTCTGGCCAGTGAAATCCTGCCCAATCTGGTCGGCGCGCTGATCGTGGTCGCCACCCTGGAAATGGCCCACGCGATCCTGCTGGAGTCAGCGCTGTCGTTCCTCGGTGTCGGCGTGCAACCGCCCACCCCGTCGTGGGGGCTGATGATCGCCGAAGGCAAACCCTACATGTTCTTTTCCCCGTGGGTCATCGCCATTCCCGGCGTCGCCCTGATGATTCTGGTGCTGGGCATCAACCTGGTCGGCGACGGTCTGCGCGACCTGATCCTGCCCGACGGCCGCAACTGATAGAGGAGCCACGAACATGGCACTACTCCACGTTGAAAACCTGCGCGTCGACATCCCCATGGGCAACAGCCCGACGCCGGATGACATGCTGCACGCCGTGCGCGGCCTGGACTTTGAAGTCGAGCGCGGCGAGATGCTGTGCATCGTCGGCGAGTCCGGTTGTGGCAAATCCCTGACGTCGCTGGCGCTGATGGACCTGCTGCCACGCAAGGCCAAACGCACCGCAACCCGCCTGACGCTGGACGGCATCGACATGCTCACCCAGAGCGAGCGGCGCATGTGCGACCTGCGCGGCAACCGACTGGCGATGATCTTTCAGGAGCCCATGACCTCGCTGAACCCGGCCTACAGCATTGGCGATCAGCTCAGTGAAGTACTGACCCAGCACCGCAAGGTGTCACGCAAAGACGCTCTGGCCCGCGCCGCGCAAATGCTGGAAAAAGTCGGCATCAGCAACGCCACCGAACGGCTCGGTCAGTACCCGCACCAGCTCTCCGGCGGCCTGCGCCAGCGGGTGATCATCGCCATGGCCTTGATGTGCGAACCGGACCTGATCATCGCCGACGAACCGACGACGGCGCTGGACGTGACGATTCAGGCGCAAATCCTGCGGCTGATCCGCGACATTCAGAAAGAATTCGGTCTGGCGGTGATTTTCATCACCCACGACCTGGGTCTGGTGGCGCGGATCGCCGACCGTGTCGCGGTGATGTACGCCGGGGAAATCGTCGAAACCGCTCCCGCCCTGCAACTCTTCGAAAACCCGCAGCATCCTTACACCAAGGGCTTGCTGGCGAGTATCCCGATCCCCGGCAAGACCAAACCGGGTGAAGCGCTGGGTTCAATTCCGGGTCTGGTGCCCAGTCTGGTCGGTGAACAACAAGGCTGTGCGTTCCGTAACCGTTGCGGTCAGGCCGTTGATGCCTGCGCCCAGAACATTCCCGAAATAATGCGAGATGGCCACATGGCTCGCTGTCTGTTTGCAGCGCCGGGTCCGGAGCCGATTCGGCAGATGGAGAGTGTACGGTCATGAAAAAGGACATCGCTCTTGAGCTGTGCGACATCCGTCGCGAGTTCCGCATGAACAAAGGCTTCTTCAAAGCCCCCGCCACCCTCAAGGCTGTCGACGGCGTATCGCTGCGGCTTATGCGCGGCGAAACCCTCGGGCTGGTGGGCGAATCCGGGTGCGGTAAAAGCACCCTGGCGAAGATGCTACTCGGCCTGCTGCCGCCCACCAGTGGTGATGTACTGGTCAATGGCAAACATTTGGCCGCCACCGATCGCAAGGAAATGTCCCGGCACATCCAGCCGATTTTCCAGGACCCGTATTCGTCGCTGAACCCGCGCAAAACACTGCGGGAAATCGTCACCCTGCCGCTGATCGTTCACGGCATCGGCACCACTGCCGAGCGCCGTAAAAAGACTGAAGAGATGCTCGACGTGGTGGGCCTGCCCAAGCGCGTCATCGACAGCTACCCGAGCCAGCTGTCCGGTGGCCAACGTCAGCGGGTGGCGATTGCCCGCGCCTTGATCATGCGTCCGGACGTGCTGATCTGCGACGAACCCACTTCCGCGCTGGACGTTTCAGTGCAGGCGCAGATCCTCAACCTGCTGCAGGATCTCAAGCGCGAATTCGGCCTGACCTACCTGCTGATCAGCCACAACCTGGCGGTCATCGAACACTTGGCTGATCGCGTGGCGGTGATGTATCTGGGGCGTATCGTCGAAGAACGCACCCGTGAGTCCTTGTTCGCTGAACCCGGCCACCCTTACACCCGTGCGCTGCTGGATTCGGTGCTCACGCCCGATGCGCGTTTGGGCATACCCGACATCGGCCTGCACGGTACTTTCCCCAACCCGATGTCGCCGCCGTCCGGTTGCGCGTTTCACCCGCGCTGCCCCAGCTGTTTCGCACCCTGCAAGACGGCCTACCCGGCCAATGATTCGATCATCGGCGGCAAAGTGCGCTGCCACCTCCACGACAGTCCTGCCCAAACTTTGGAGCTCGTCCACTCATGAGTCGTTCACAGGCCATCAGCTACACCACCGAGCAGTTCGACAACGGCGCATTCCTGTCCCTGCTCGAACGCAGCGTCGCTCTGCACACTGAAAGCCAGATCCCGGATCAGCTGCCAGAGCTCTATCGCTACCTCAAGGAATTCATCACGCCCCACGTCGAAGCACTGGGCTTCAGTGTGCAGATCTACGACAACCCGCTGCCCAAGCGCGGCCCACTGCTGATCGCCACTCGCATTGAAGACCCGGCATTGCCGACGGTGCTCAGCTATGGCCACGGCGATGTAGTCAACGGCTATGACGCACAGTGGCGTGAAGGCCTGTCGCCGTGGGAGGTCAAGGTCGATGGCGAGCGCTGGTACGGTCGCGGCACCGCGGACAACAAGGGTCAGCACTTGATCAACCTGACGGCACTGGAGCAGACACTCAAGGCTCGCGACGGCAAGCTGGGTTTCAACGTCAAACTGCTGCTGGAAATGGGCGAAGAGGACGGCTCGCCGGGATTGCGCGCGTTCTGCGAAGCGCATCCTGAAGAACTCAAGGCTGACGTGTTCATCGCCTCCGACGGCCCGCGTCTGGCGGCTTCGCGCCCGACGATCTTTCTCGGTTCCAGGGGCGTGTTCAACTTCGAACTTAGCGTCAACCTTCGTGAAGGCGCACACCATTCCGGCAACTGGGGCGGCCTGCTGTCCAACCCCGGCATCATCCTGGCCAACGCCATTGCCAGCATGGTCGATCAACAGGGCCGGGTGAAAATCCCTGCGTTGATGCCCAAGGAAGTGCCCGAAGCCGTGCGCCTGGCGCTGGCGGATATTGAAGTCGGTGGCGGTCCCGGCGACCCGGAAATCGACCCGAACTGGGGCAACCCCGAGTTGACCCTGAGCGAGAAAGTCTTCGGCTGGAACACCCTCGACGTCATCGCCTTCAAGACTGGCAACCCCGATGCGCCGGTGCATGCGATCCCCGGTAAAGCTAACGCCCACTGCCACATCCGCTTTGTGGTGGACAGCGACTACAACACCTTCATCCCGGCGGTGCGCGCGCACCTGGATGCCCACGGTTTCACTCAGGTGAAAGTCAAACAAGGCCGCATCGACATGATGAACGCCACCCGTCTTGACCCGCAAAGCCCGTGGGTTGGCTGGGCGCTAAACTCCCTGGCTGAAACCACCGGCAAAAAACCGGCCCTGTTGCCTAACCTTGGCGGCTCGCTGCCCAACGACGTCTTCGCTGACGTGCTCGGCTTACCAACGCTCTGGGTGCCGCATTCGTACCCCGCCTGCTCGCAACATGCGCCCAACGAACATTTGCTCGCCCCCGTGGTGAAAGAGAGCCTGCAAATCATGGCCGGGCTGTTCTGGGATCTCGGCGACGATGCTTCGCGATTGACGCAGGAGCATCAACAGCGGGAGCAAGCCAAATGAGCGACGCTCGACAACAGGCGCTGGACTGGCTCGCGGGCCAGGGCGAGGCGATGGAGTCATTGCTGCAACGCATCGTCGACACTGATTCCAACAGCTACGACAAGGCGGGTGTCGATGCCGTGGGCGCACTACTGGCGGCCGAACTGGAAGCAGACGGCATCCTGCTCGAACGCATGCCGGTGGAGGGATTTGGCGATGTGATGCTCGCCGAAGTCTCCGGCGCAGCGGGCAAGCCGGTCTTGCTGCTGGGCCATCGCGACACGGTATTTCCCAAAGGCACCACCACAACCCGGGGTTACAGCCGGGACGCCACCCTTGCTTACGGGCCTGGTGTGGCTGACATGAAAGGCGGCCTGGTTCTCAACTGCTTTGCCCTCAAAGCGCTGAAACGTGCCGGTCTACTGCCCTATCCGGTTCAGGTGCTGTACACCGGTGACGAAGAGATCGGTTCCGGCAGTGCTCGCGGCCATATCGAAACCGCCGCGCGTGCGGCTCGCGCTGTGCTCAACACTGAACCCGGCAGAGCCAGCGGCAACGTAGTCAGCGCTCGTAAAGGCGGCGCTACGTTGATCATCGAAGTCAGCGGCCGCGCCGCGCATTCGGGGGTCAACCATGCCGACGGTGCCAGCGCCATCGAGGCCCTAGCGCGCAAGATCGTCAAGCTGCATGCCTTGACTGACTATCCGGCGGGCATCACCACCAACGTCGGTCTGATGTCCGGCGGCACGTCCAGCAATACTGTCGCGCCCAGTGCCACGGCGAAACTGGATGTACGCTTTATCGAGCTCAAACACTGGGATCAAATATTCGAAGCGATTCAGAAGATCGTCGCCGAAGAAGAATTGCCCGGTACCAGCGCTGTGCTCAAAGAGGCTACGACCTTCCTGCCCATGGAAGCGCAGCACAGCACCCGCTTGCTGGCGCTGTATCAGCAGCAAGCGCAAACACTGGGCTTCAGCGTCGAAGGCGAATTCACCGGTGGTTGTGCCGATTCCGGTTTCACCGCCAGCCTCGGCATTCCAACCCTGTGCGGCCTCGGCCCGGTGGGCGGCAAGGTCCATACCGATCGCGAATACCTGGAACTGGACACCCTCGTGCCCCGCGCCCAGGCATTGGTGGCGACGATTCTGGCCGTGGGTGAAGCCTACTGAGGTAATTGGTCTCTTCGAAACGCCGGGGATTGGCTATCCACACCGCCAGGCCCCGACGTTAAGGTTGGCGCCATCGCCCGATGGGCATTCAACCTAAGAGAACGCCAGCATGAACGAACGCATCCAATGGGCAACCGTCGCCCCTGAAGCCTACCGCGCCATGGCCGCCCTTGAGGCTGCCGTCTGTAAATCCGGGCTGGAAAACTCACTGCTGGAACTGGTCCGGTTGCGCGCCTCGCAAATCAATGGCTGCGCCTTCTGCATCAACAAACACGCCAACGACGCCCGCCGCGCCGGGGAAAAAGAATCGCGCCTGCAAACCGTCAGCGTCTGGCGCGAAACCGCGTTCTTCACCCCTCGGGAAAAAGCCGCGCTGGCCTGGGTCGAAGCCATGACCCTGCTGCCCAATCAGCAAACCTCGCAGGACCAGCACCTGGCCTTGCAAGAGCACTTCAGCGACAGCGAAGTGGTCAACCTCACCCTGGCGATTGCGACCATCAATGCCTGGAACCGCTTCGGTGTCGGGTTCGCGATGGTGCCTGCGTAGCCTGAGCTGAAATACCGCTCCTCTGCGGGAGCGGTGCTTGGGAAAGCGCTGTTTCAAGCGGTACACAGGCTGCGGATGTACCGGCCCCTTCGCGAATGAATTCGCTCCTACCGGGATCTGCGCTTGCAGACCAACATGCATCACCCCGCGCCTGATTCAACACAATTCCTGTAGGAGCTGCCGAAGGCTGCGAAGCGGTGTGTCATGTAAAACGCTTTCGCAGCCTTCGGCAGCTCCTACAGGGATTGTGCGCTGTTCATCCATCGATCAAATTTGCAGATGCTTCACATAAGGACTATTGGTTTGAGTACTCACCCGGCTTTGAGGAAACTCACCGGCGCTTTCACTAAAGGCTCTTACCAACATGACCGACAACGTTATTAAACTGGCTGCATTCAGCGATGGCGACCAAGGCGGCAACCCCGCAGGTGTATGGCTCGGGCACTTTTTGCCGGATGAGGCGACGATGCAGCGGATTGCTACCGAGATTGGCTTTTCCGAAACCGTGTTTGCTGCACCCATCGCCGAGGGATTTCGGGTCCGTTATTTCTCGCCTGAAGCCGAGGTGCCGTTCTGCGGTCACGCGACGATTGCCCTCGGTGCTGCGTTGGCAGGTCACTATGGCGACGGTGTTTTTAACCTGACGCTGAACCAGGCGCAGATCAGCGTCGAAGGTCATGCTCAGGGCGATTTGATTTCGGCAGCCCTGCAATCACCGCCCACTCACAGCGGGCCCATTGATGATGCCTTGCTGCACGAAGCATTGGAGCTGTTCGGCTACGCGCAACACGATCTGGACGCGCGTATTCCACCGGCATTGATCAACGGCGGCGCGCAGCATCTGGTGCTGGTGTTGAACAGTCGGGAAAAACTTCGCGCCATGGAATATGACCAACAGGCCGGGCGTGAGCTGATGACCCGTGCCGGATGGGTCACGATATTGCTGGCGTATGCGGAAAATCTGCAGCTATTCCACACCCGCAATCCGTTCGCTTGGGGCGGCGTGTACGAAGACCCCGCCACTGGCGCTGCAACGGCCGCATTCGCGGGTTACCTGCGCGATCTTGAATGGCCTCACGGTGGGCACATCGACATTGTGCAGGGCGAGGACATGGGCAGTCGCTCACGGATTCGAGCTGAGATTACTGAACTGAAAGGCAGTTCGATCCGGGTTTCCGGCATGGCCCGCAAACTTTAAGTCAGACCTTGAGCCGTGAGCCGCCAATCGCCACGCCGACCAGCATCACGGCGACAACCATGAACGCCACTTCCAGGCTGCTGGCGTGGGCGATGAAGCCAATCGCTGCCGGGCCAATCAGAATCCCGGCATAACCCAACGTGGTCAACGCCGGAACGGCGACGTTCTCGGGCATGCTCTTTTGTCGACCCAACGCGCTGTAACAGACCGGAACGATATTCGAGCAGCCCGCCCCCACCAATGCGTAGCCGAGCAGTGCCGCTTGCCATGACGGTACGAGGGTGGCCAATGCCAACCCGACCGCCGCACACAAGCCGCCAAGAATCACTATTTGCCGTGGGCCGACACGTCGCACTACCGCATCACCGAACAATCGGCCTGCGGTCATGGTCAAGGCAAACACAGCGTAACCCAGCCCCGCATAAGAAGTTTCAACTCCGCGCAGCTCGCTGAGGAACACCGCGCTCCAGTCCAGCATCGCCCCTTCAGATAGAAAGACCGTGAAGCACAGCAGGCCGAGGAACAACACCACGCCTCTCGGGATGGCAAACGGCGGGCCATCGGTTTCGCTGCCGTAATCAAGGAAATGCGGTGCGGCCTTGAGCAACGCGATCAGTAAAACCGCTACGACGACAAACATCGAGACCAAAGGCGACGCGCCCACGCTCAATAACCCTGCAACACCCGCAGCCCCGGCGATGCCGCCCAGGCTGAACAGGCCGTGAAAGCCGGACATCATGGTTTTGCCGCTGGCACGTTCGACGATGATCGCCTGAATATTCACGGCACAATCCAATGCGCCCATCGCCGCGCCAAAAATGAACAGCACAGCAATCAGCGACGGCAAATGCGAAACCGTGGCCAGCAATGGCAGACACAGGCAAATGATCGCCGAGGAAATCAACAGCACCCGACGACAGCCAATCCGCGCAGCCAGTGCACCGGCAAGGGGCATCGCGACAATCGAGCCGACACCCAGACACAGCAACAACAAGCCCAATGTGCCCTCATCCAGCCCGACGCGGGCCTTGGCATACGGAACCAGTGGCGCCCAGGCTGCAATGGCAAAACCGGCAATGAAAAAAGCTACACGGGTGGAGAATTGTTCCTTTCGTCCCGACACAACCGGCGCCGGGGTGCTGATGGAAGTCATGCAGGCTCCTTGAAAACGGCGGACCAAAAGGTCCGGTAATGGAGGGCAGACTAACAAAGGTTGGGGGTTAACCAAATGGGTACGGAGGAATGGGATGTTATCCGTAGGACTGGCTTTAGCCGGGAGGGCATTGTTCCTGCCTCAGGGAATGTTGCGGATGCACTATCGATCTCCCGGCTAAAGCCGGCCCTACGGGTCAATTTTGTGGCTCAGATCCCCCTGTTTAAAGTGAGCTAACAGCTTCTTGGCTTTGAGCTAAACTACGCACCATTTTGAACCGGGCCGCCCTGCAACTGCCCACAACGTAAAGAGGCTGCTGTGTATAAAGGTGTGGTGTTGTCGGTTCTGGCTTCGGTGCTGTTTGGGGTCATGTATTTCTATACATCGCTGCTCAAACCACTGGGCGGGGAAGAGATCTTCGGCTGGCGGATGCTGCTGACGGTGCCGTGCGTGACGGTCTTTCTGTTGTTCAGTGACGATTGGCATCTGGTCAAAAAAATCGCCGGGCGTATCCGCCAGCAACCGACACTGCTGATCGGCATCGCCCTGTGTTCGTTATTGCTGGGCGCGCAATTACTGGTGTTCATGTGGGCCCCCCTGCATGGCCGAAGCCTTCAGGTGTCCATGGGTTATTTCCTGCTGCCGCTGACGATGGTTGTCACTGGACGCATCGTCTATGGCGAGCGTTTGTCGCGGTTGCAAAAGATCGCAGCCTTCTGCGCCATGGTCGGTGTCGCCAACGAGTTGCTCAATCGCGGCAGTTTCGCCTGGGAAACCTTGCTGGTCGCGGTGGGTTACCCGCTGTACTTCGTGCTACGGCGCAAACTGGCCACCGATAATCTTGGCGGCTTGTGGTTCGACATGGCATTCATGTTGCCGATCAGCGTCTGGTTCATCGTCAACGGCGATGCGTCCGTGGTTGAGCAATTCCCGATGCTGTATCTGCTGATTCCAGTGCTGGGTCTGATCAGCGCCTCGGCACTGGTCAGCTACATCGTTGCCAGCCGCCTGCTGCCGTTCAGCCTGTTTGGCCTGCTCAGTTATGTTGAGCCGGTGCTGCTGGTGGGCGTCGCATTGCTGTTGGGCGAGAGCATCGCCCGTGATGAGTGGATGACCTATCTGCCGATCTGGCTGGCGGTGCTGGTGCTGATTTTCGAAGGCTGCAAGCACGTTCTGGTGCAGCGACGCCGAACCTGATTACTGAATGAAGCGTTCCAGTTGCATTTCTTGCAAGCGGCTCAAGGTGCGGCGGAAGGCAAACGACAGATAGCCCTGGGTGTACAGCTCATGCATGGGCACCGCGGCATCGACATATAAAGGCACGCGACGGTCGTAGCATTCGTCCACCAGCGCAATGAAGCGCCGAACGCCGTCGTCGTGGGGCGACAGCTGCGGCAGTTCACGATCTCCAGCCACTACCTGCTCGACTGCGTCCTCAGTGCCACGGGCGATTTTTGCTTCGCGCTGTGGCGCACTCAGGGCCGGAACTTCGCTGAGCAATATCGTCGAGAACCGGTCGCACAGCTCAATGAAATCCATGGCGGCCAATGGTTGTTCGCACAAATCAACGTATCGGCACCACAACACGGAGTCGCTGTGTTTGATGCTGGTGATGCTGCGATGCCCCACAGGCACTGCGCCACTGGACACCGTTTCGTCGCCCTTGAGCGTCTCGAATACGGCAGCCAGCGCGCTGTTCTGCCCCGGTGCGGTAACGAAATACCGCTGATGCAGCAGCCCCGGATGCAAGCGATGATCTTCGCCGCCGTCTACCGTGACGACTTGCATGTAGCGCTGAATGGCTGCAATGGCAGGCAGAAATCGCTCACGGTTATGACCATGGCTGTACAACTGCTCGGGCGGCTGGTTGGAGGTGCAGACCAGCACGACACCTGCTTCGAACATCGCTTGCAGCAAGCCTCCAAGGATGACCGCGTCGCCAATATCCGTGACGAACAGCTCGTCAAAACACATCACCCGCACATCACGTCCCAGCTCCTGAGCCACGACCTTGAGCGGGTTGGAGGTGCCGATCAGTTCGAACATGCGCTTATGCACCCAGCGCATGAAGTGATGAAAATGCTGACGCCGTGCCGGAACGCTCAGGCTCTCGAAAAAGCGATCCATCAACCAGGTTTTGCCCCGCCCCACCGGGCCCCACAGGTACACGCCCTGCGCCGATTTCGGGTTGTCGTTCAGCGCCTGAAAACAGGCCTGCAGCTGTTGAACGGCATGCAACTGCGCGGCGTCCGGCTGAAAACCCAACTGCTCGACGGCCCGCTCGTAGGCCTGCAACGGTGAAACGGCATTCATGGGTAGCGCATCGCTCGGTTGAGTGAGGGGGTGCAAGCATATATGAGCAAGTGAACTGATTGCGATCTGTTGGCTAGTGCAAACCTTGTGGGAGCCGCTCGATCCCAAGGCCCTACGTCGTGGGACCGGCTTTAGCCGGGAAGAGGCCCTTACAGTCACCAAAAATTGATTGTCAGAAATATCGCCTTCCCGGCTAAAGCCGGTCCCACTGGATGGGGTCAACGCATTGGGTTGGGCACGCATGATGGTCATGTCCAAAAATACGTGCCGACGGGGTCAGATCAATGATCGCCGCCTTTGCGCTACTTCGCAGATTCCGGCGCAGCGCCAAGCTGAGGTGCCTGGTTGGACGATGCAGCTCTCAACTCTGGGCTTTCCAGCACCATCGCCGAGAACAGGGTAAGAAACAGATTTTGTTCCTCGTTCTTGACGGCTGGGAGAATTTTTTCCAAGTAAGAACGAGTCTGCTCCATCGACCCAGAGATTGGGAGCGAGTGAAAACTGCTCTGCAGGTTTTCTAGTTTTTCCCAAGAGTCCCGTGCAAATTCCTCAGTCATCCAGCCTTCGTCGAACATCTGCTGGACAAATTCGAAGCTGCGCTCGAACTGCTTGTTCTTGAGGTAGGCCATGGCCAGTTTGTCGATAGCGAGCAGAAAACTCATGATCCTGTCCTCTTCTTCCGTCGTTTCAGGAGGAACAGAATCCAGAGGAATCAACCCTTGATACATCCTTCTAGCATAGGCTTGTCGTGCTTCCTGATGAGCAATGACTCGCGCCTTATACAGGGTGTTTGACTCGATCAGTGGCTCCAGAATCCGCACCCTGTATACCGGTGGCAAGGTGCTCAGCACCGTCGCCAACCAATCCGTCGACATGAGGCCGTGCTTTTTGAGGTACGCCAGAATCGCCCATTCGCAAAGCACATTTAGGGCACTGAGGCCATCACCTATACGTTCGTCCGTAAGGGCTGCATGATTCGCTTGATGGGCGCCGTCATTGCCTAATAGCCTGATGCTGTGAAGCCGCTCAATGACATCGGCAGAAAAGAAGTGGCTAAGCAGGCCGATTCGGGTATTCAAATCACCCCGACGCCACCTAGACTCATCCGCAGGCTCAACGATGTGAACGAAAATCGTTTCGACGATGTTTTCCAAGCAGCTACGGATGCTCGCAACCTTTTGGTAAGGGATCGGAGATTGTTTCTCGTCGAGGTAGTAAACCAACGCAGACTTGGGCATCAGTGGCAGATTCTCAGCTTCCTGCACGGCCAGCTCCTTTTAACGGTCATTAGCGAAGAGGGGGCATTAACGAGAGTTGAGGATACTGAATTGAGATCATGAAAATCACCCCTCGCCACGTCCGTCCCCTTCGAGAACGCGCCCTCAAAATGATGCGCGTGTTACCAGCATGAGCCAGCGGCAAGCACCAATCGCTGGGCAACCGAGAATAGCTGGCTGCCCAAGACCGTTGTACGGGTGAAGATGCTGGTGAGAACGCTTTTGCCTTGCGTTCAAAACTGAGGCGAGATATCCAGGCCACAGTTGACGAGCGAGGCAATGGCGCTGTCAGAGCGCGCAAAGTCATCGGGAATAAACCACACTCCCTCACTCTGTTGTCATTGAGCCGGGTCAAGAAGGCTATCACGAAGTCCGAACGTCCCGACTTTCGGCTTTCGGTGGCAGCTGCAATAGACGGGTCAGTGGCCGTGACCTCAGACCTTTCCTCATTGGTGCCGATCGCCTGCACCACGTCACTCAATGCCGGCCAGTACTTGAGGTCGTACTGGTACTGAAGACACTCTAAGTCCTCTTTCACATAACTCTCGTAGTGATAATTATGCTCAGGCGTGTCGTGCACGATGCCCAGGATGTGGTAGTGGGAGTTCAAACTGAAGGCGACGGCTTGCCCGGTGCTGAGAGACGTTTGGTTATGCCCGCGGTGATGACAGCAACGACAACGGCAGTAGTCACGCTTTCACTCGGCCTGTTACGCGCAATCATTACAAGACCAAACGCCGGATGCGCATTGTGTGTGTGTGTGTGTACTGCGGGGTCATCTCAGCCTGACATGCCTCGTGCTGGCTGCAGCACCTGCAGCGATTGCAGGAAGGATTTTGGGGAGCCTCGTATTGGTCTTCTTGGCGCCTTGGCTCGCCGATTGATAAGACACACAAACGCTGGCAGCACAATGCCACTCTACCCCGAAGAATAGAGGATGCTAGAAATGTTATTTCCATCGTGAAGGAGATGCTCTCCTGACGGCGTGAGCCGGGCCCAAGTGCCCGAAATAACCGTTTTCAGCGCTAAAGAATTTGGCGCACGAACGATGGCAAAGGTCAGTAGCCAGTCATTGAACGGAAACCGCGATCAATTTTAAAGATATGGAAAGCATAACTGGTGAGTTCCATTCCCTTCGGACTTTGATCGAGAATCGAATGTTTAAGAGGTATCTTTAGAAGATATCCACTGCGATGGCTCCAAGTCAGTAAGCTCTCTAAGACGGCAGCGCTAGATCAAGTCAGAGCGATTAACTGCTGAATGTGAAATTGCAACGCGTGGCGAAATCAAGATCACCACGGAGCTTTTCAACTACCTGAGGCACGATTGCAAGGCTCTTGTTGATGTACGACCGGGCGTCTTCAGTTCGTCCAAGCGAGCACAAGATTTTCGTCGCATTGATCACAATCGTCTGCACGTTACCGCTTTCAACAGGTTGCAAGTTAATGGCCGTACTGATGCTTTTGAGCGCCGCATCATTGCGTTCAGTCCGCATTTCAGCGTAAGCCTTGTAGTTCCAAGCCATTGCATCTGAAGTGTTCAGCAACGTTGCCATCTCGAAATTAATTAAAGCCTGCGCGTAGTTACCTTTCTGGGCAAAGCGTTTACCGGTCGCAATATACTCAGCTGCCGCTATTAACGGTGAGGGCTTATCCGCCTCAACTTGGCGAGGTGGAGTATCGATCCTGAACGCGCTCACTTTTTCAAGAATATCGTCTAAATCTTCTTTCGAAAAAATAGCCTTTGCGAGCAGTGTGACTTTCTGTACAGATTCTGGAGCGCTGTCGAAAATAAGAGCCCGATTGCTCTGAATGAATCTGGCCTTACTTTCCATTCGATTGCGTTCGACATCGCTTCGCTTGATGAAGAGCTCTTCTTGCTTCTGGCTGAAATCCTTCTTCTGTTTATCGACTTCTAACACCATGCGTGCGTCGTTGTTATTGGCATTCGTGCTGTAGGTCGCCGCTGCCAGAATGAGTACTGCGACAGGGATTGCGAGTTTGGCCACCAAGTCAACCCGATAGCTTTTGATAGCTACAGCTGTCTTGGTTTCCTCGAGCTTCAGTTTTCTCTGCTCAAGCTCAAGCTTTGCCATTTCGATGGAAAGCTTTCTCTCATCTAAAGAAGTCGCAGGGCTAGTTTCTTCGAGCATGGCTGTAATAAATTTCATGTTGCGAGTTAAGAAAAAAGCCTCAGGAACGCTGAAGCATATATCGAGCGAATTAAAAACTTAGGTTGTAATTTTTGGGGATACAGCCCAAGCAAAACGCAGTTATCAGTCTTATTCTGAAAAAGCTGAGGTATCAGCACCAGACTGTGATCGCTCAAACGTTAGATTGACTTTTGGGAAACTAGGGGTGCAGCTACCACCAAGGTTATCCATTACCGCTGAGGCAAGGAGCGATGGTGTTTACACACCGACTCCCAACGACCAAAGCGGAAACGTTCGTATTGTCGTACAGGTACGACTTTGGCATGACTAGTCATGACGATATTTCCATTTTTTCTCAGCGTTGCCGCTGATAGCCTTTGCGCCCCATGCGCAAAGCTATGCGGGCTGGGAAGTCAGGCAGGATGGAAATGGAAATCCGTTGGTGGTAGCTGCGCCCCTATGTTAACAGGCTGACTTGCAGCAGGAAAGCAGAAAAATAGCGTTTGGCCATTAGTGCGTTTAATTTTCTATGACCAAGGTAGCCATCCCGCACCTCCCCTGCCCGATACTTACGTCTGAAAATTTCCTCTGAGGAGCGCCTTCTTAGGGGCTCAATTCCAGAGTCCGTCTCACTCCTCTCCAGCATCACCCTCTTTTTCTTCAGCCTCTCCCATCATCATACTGTAGTGCTCTGGGTATCCGGACTCAATGAACACCGCCTTGAATTTTTCAATGAGTTTGTTGGACTCCCATCCGCCAAAGTCGGTGATATTGATCGCAGTGCCGTGTGATTCCCGATTGATGTAGCGATAGAGGGGCTTGAACTCTCCGCTGTCTTTCTTTTCCAACGACTCCAGAGCCTTGAGCAAATCGTCTCTTTTGTGAATGAAACTAAAATAGTGCTCAAGCACGTTGCGCATCATGTTAGGTAACACGGTGGCATGCACCTTTGCCTGGCTCGCGTCCTTGATTACTTGCCAGTACGTTTCGTAGTCGTTCTTGATTTCACCGTGGCCTAGCACAGTAATTTCGCTGAACTCACCCTTCACAACCCGGAAACATTTGTATTTTCTGACAATACTCAGCGGTGCATTCTTAAGGAGTTCGTGAAAGAAAAACAGGTTATGGGTCAGCACCAAGACCTTTTTGAAGTTGGCGTCGGGTCGCAGAATTCGGTGATAGATGTGAGCGGCAACCTCATAGACATAGTTGTGCGAAAGGCTAGAAATCGGGTCGTCGATGACGACGACGCGGCTACCCAAAACCACGGGCGAATCAGCCTCGACACTGCCCATACAGAGCTCAAGAAAGTAGAGGAAGGTCACTAGGGTTTTCTCACCTTCACTCAATGACTGGAAGACATCCCCTGAGCCCTGAGGACGGACGAGCCGATAACTGGTTTGATCGCTTGGTTCCTTTTCAATGGAAAAACCACTAAGGCCTATACTGGCAAGCGAATCGTTTATGTTCTTTACCGACTCTTCAATATTGGTAATTTGCGATCGATGCGCTGAGATGGATGCCCGAATAACCTTCGAATCGTTATCTAGGACAACCAGGCTCTCGTCGCATTCCTTAAGTTTCAAATCCAAGTCATGAGAGGCTTCTTTGTGTGCCTGGATGATGGAGTCTGCCTGTTTTCGCAGGAGTAGCCACACCTCCTGATTGATTGCCTCGAGTAGCTGATCCTTCTTGATGATCCTGTCGTTGTACTCCTCAATCTTTAACCGCTCCGCTTCGATGGCAGTATTGAGTCTTTCAATAATGTCAGCGGTTGATTGAAGTTTGATGACTTTCGAGACATAAGATTTCTTTTCGCTGATTTTTGAGATGTTATCGCCAAAGGCTTTGACCAAGTCAGCCACGGCCTTCACAAATACGGGATCTTCCTGGATCGCCGAGCTTTTGTAAGGCTCACTGTCCAAGATTGTCAGGAGCGAGCGGGTGGCATGATCGTAGCTTTCCTTGAGCAACAGCAGTGTTTGGATTTTATCGTCGTAGCTTTTATCGAAGAGTAGTTTGACGTGAGACTGGAAGTCGTGGGGAAGTACCTGCTGACAGAGTGGGCACTGGCCCTCAGATTCAGCCACAAAGGGCATCGCGCTCTTGACCCAGTCCGAGTTCCCAAGCTTCTCGATTAGCCCTGCCAGATACGAGTCTCCTGAAGGCGTGATGATTTCGCTAAAAATTGTATGGTCTTCAGTGGCGGAGGCCTTGAATACGATATGCGCCAGATCGGCTAAAAGCTCGCCATCAGAAGACTGCAGGGCCTGCGCAGCTTCAGCCAGCTCCGTCGCTGCACGCGTTACTCCCGTGGGGAGAGCCATGGTTTCCAAGCTGTTCTTGAACTTTACTTTGTTGGTGTGAAATCCGTCGAAACAATAGTGAAGGTTGTCTCGCTGGAGGTCTTTTTTGATTTCCCAGAGCAGCTCCTTGTATCGGTCATCCTCCTTGGTAAGCAGATCGGCAAATTTTTGTCGATTATTAACGACATCCTGGCGCTGTAATCTCGTTTCTTCTAAACGCTGCTCATCCTCACGGATCGCTGCTTCAGCTTCGATATTACCCTGATTGAGCGTGAAGATCCCAGGGTGGGTTTGTTGGTGAAAATTTTTCTCTACAAACGCTTGGCTGTAGACAAATAGCTGATCCTGATTAATCGAAGGCACAACCCGACAGTGCTCGTAGTCCTTGTGTGCGAGATCTTGCAGGTAGTTGGCTATAGTGGATTTGCCGCTGCCGTTCAGCCCATAGATGAGGTTTACGCGCGTCAATGGCCCGAGCGTGACTGACGTTTCTGAGGAATAGCTGGTAACGCCTTTAAGAGATACATGTTCGATCATGAGAGCCATCCATGGGAAGGAGAAATGTTAAATTGCCACTAACCTATCACTCTGCCGAACGTGTTGCCTACAATGCCCAAAAATATCCACTCATCGTATTAGCTGCGTAATGCATTCGCGGTCACACTTTAGCCCACGCAACGACCAATCCTTCTAGGCCTCTGTCTTCTATCGCCGACGACCTCATACCCAACAAAGACCAAGGAGAAGATGAAAAATCCTCCATACGCCCTGTAAGGATTGACGTCCGCACAAAGGCTCTAAACTAGTCGACTTGTTGCCCTACGATGCCATCAGTTCTTGCATCACTCGCTTATGCATTTCTTCAGTCAAACCGCAACCACAAGTTATCGGCATAGTAATTGCACCGATCATTGCCATTGAATTGCGGAACATCTCCTGAATAGCTTCAAGTTCAGCAATCATCTCGCTACGCCCGGATTCGGTCATAAAGGAAACGGATTTTTCCGAAAAATATTTGTGTGCAAGCCAGCTTCGCTGTACTAACACATTTGTCAAAACGGCCTTGATTTCGTCGGTTGGCTGACCTGCGTTTTGGAGGTCCTGAATTAATCTCCCCATTGTCTGACCAAGCTCTTTGAATTCGTATCGGTCGAATTCTTTTTGCCAGTGCTCTGTAAGCGTCCGCCAAACACACCTTGCATGATTACGCGCACGCCCACCTAGCCTCTGATCAACACATTTTGAGTTGTTATTTCAGGCACTTTTCAAAGCGAACATCACCTTCTGGTAAGTTTTCCACGGGTTGCCAGCCGAGATTTCGATAGAAGCCACTCGCGCGGCTTGCTTCAGCGGTTTCTAGCCATATCGTTTGGTGGTGTTGAAATAGGCAAGCCTCCGCTTTATTCATCAGGCTGCGCCCCAATCCGTGCCCCTCGAACTCAGGAAGAATGAAAGCAGCGAACACACAACCATCCTCAACATCAACCATGGAAAAACCTACGGGAACACCATCGACTTCGGCGACCCAAGCACATGGAGTCTCTAAAATTGCCTGTCTTATAGTTTCGGGAGTAATGCCCATCTCCGCCAACTGATCATGAGACAAGTGGTTTTCCTGGACACTGGTTCGAATATCAAAAATGGCATTGATATCTGCCGGATTGGCGAGTCTGATTGTTTTTTCCATGACGTACTCCGTTGTATTCCATCAACGCGATGGAAAGTATTCTTACAGATGTGACGTAATTAAAGGTGGCCCCACTTATGCGGCAGCAACTGATCGATTTCACTCGCCCGCTGCGTCGGCAGGCGCGTGAGTACATCTTTCAGATAGGCATACGGATCATGACCATTCAGTCTCGCCGACTGGATCAAACTCATGATCGCTGCCGCACGTTTTCCGCTGCGTAGCGACCCTGCGAAGAGCCAGTTTTTACGTCCAAGAGCCCAAGGGCGGATCTGGCTTTCACACCAGTTGTTATCTATGGGTACGGCCCCGTCATCAAGGTAGCGCGACAGCGCTGCCCAGCGTTTCAGGCTGTAATCGAGTGCTCTGCTGATGGCTGAGCCTTCGGGCACGAAGTCACGCTGGGCGATAATCCAGGCATGCAACATATTCATCACTGGGACGGCTTTTTCTTGCCGTATTCGGCGCCGTAAATCCGGGCCCAGATCGCGGACTTCGCTCTCGATTTCGTACAACAGCTGGATATAGCGCAGGGCTTGCTCTGCAAGCATGCTTTTATTCGTGGAGTGCAGTTCGAAGAACTTGCGCCGTGCATGGGCCATGCACCCAATCTCGGTCACGCCGAGTTCAAAGCTGGCCTTGTAGCCGCCAAAATCGTCGCAGACCAGCTTGCCCCTCCAGTCTTGCAGGAAGTGGCGAGCATGCTCACCGGCACAGCTCGGACTGAAGTCATAAACCACCGCTGCCAAGTCCGAGAACTGGCTGGTGGCGTAGGCCCACACATAGGAACGGTGAGTTTTCTTTGTTCCCGGCATGAGCATCTGCACCGGTGTTTCATCTGCGTGGATGACTTGTTGCCCAAGCACTACTTCGCGCAGCGCGTCGACCAGAGGCTGCAACTGCACGCCCGTCACGCCCACCCATTGAGCCAATGTTGAGCATGGAATCGCCAGGCCTGCTCGACCGAAGATCGATTCCTGACGGTAAAGCGGCAGATGGTCAGCAAACTTGGCAATCATGACGTGTGCAAGTAGGCCCGCAGTCGGGAAGCCCTTATCAATAACCTGCGCCGGAACCGGTGCCTGGATCAGCGTTTCGCAGTCATCGCAGACCCACTTGCCACGGACATGGCGTTCGACGGTGAACACGCCGGGCGTGTAGTCCAGCTTCTCGCTAACGTCCTCACCGATGCGCTTGAGGGCGCAGCCGCATGGGCAGTGAGTGTTGTCCGGTTCGTGATGGATCAATGTGCGCGGAAACTCAGCCGGTAATGCAGTGCGCTTAGGTTTCTGCTTTTTCTCGGTCGCCGCTGGCACTGTCTGCAAGGCCTGAAGCTCTGCTTCAATCGCTGCGATATCGGTATCGATCAGGTCATCGAGCAAACTGGCCTGCTCAGGATTCATCTGCTCGCTGCGCTTAGCAAACTTCAAACGCTTGAGCTGGGCGATCTCGTGGGTCAGTTTCTCGATCAGCGTTTGGTCGCGGTTGATTTTCTTGCCCATCGTGTCGATTTGCGACAGCAACTGCACTGCCAAAGCACGCAGTTGGTCGGGGGACATTTGGTCGAGATTGGGAGAAGAAGTCATGCGCCGGATTTTGCCAGAGCAGGCGCTTCGCGGCGATAGACCGATAGGCTAATGGCAGCCGTTAAAGCAGTGTGATCGAGCCTCCAGAACCTGCGCGTTGCCATGGTAGACCCAGCACCAATGCTTGAAGTTGCTCAGTATCCAGTTCCATTTCAGAACCATGGCGAATGCCGGGCCAGTGAAACTTGCCTTGGTTTAACCGGCGCGCCGCCAGCCATATTCCAAAGCCGTCATGCACCAGCACTTTCATGCGATTGGCGCGGCGGTTGGCGAACAGATAAGCACAGTGCGGCTGCGCCGCACCGAACACCGCGATCACCCTGGCTAACGCCGTGTCGGTGCCTGCGCGCATGTCCATGGGCTCGGTGGCGAGCCAGATGGAGTCGATGCGAATCATCGTAGAAGGTCTCGAAGAAAGGTCGCGCAGGCAGCAGCATTTTCAGTGGGCCAGTTCACTTTTACGGTGCCGCGCGGGTGCTGTATTTCAACGCAGATATTCGATGATGCTGGATGGGAGTTTGCCCCGGCCAGAGGCATGGGTAACTGAATAAATGCAGGTGGAAGCGCAGGGCTTTTCTGCGCTTGCAGCCGAATCCATTTGTGGACGAGGTTTGCGTTGAGGCTATGGCCGAGCGCGACGCTGGCAATCGAAGCGCCGGGCTGTGCACACTCTTGAATGACCTGGGCCTTGAAGGACTTGGAATAGGAACGGCGTGTTGGCTGCATGAAATACCCGCTTAAAAGGCTAGAACTGGTGTGCACTTAAATTTAAGTGCACACCATGTCTTGGCTTTGCGGGGCTGGGTAGATGACTTGGCCGGACACATACAGTGCTCTTTCCCCTTGAAATCCTTGACGTTTCGAGGGAAGAAATCGAAAAATATCAAGTGCAGAAATATGGATTGCTCAAGACATTGGGCCAGTACATAGCTAAGACAAAATGAGCGTATACGTCACGGTGCAGCGATTCATCCATCGTAGTTACTCGTCGGAGAGATGGCCGGTGGTCCATGTAGCTGCGTCCGGCCAATAATGGGTGACTCGCCCAGGACAGGTGAGACTTCATCACCACTTTAGGGGATACTTATATAACTGCATATCAGCTGAGATATGATGGGCTCTTGAACATAGGAGACCATCGCGCTCAACAGGGCCATGCCGATCACAGTCGAAAGTAGCGCACGAATCCAGCCGAAGTCATGCACTAAACGCTGCATCTTGGCGATGGCGAAGCCGATAAACAGCACATAGCCCACCAACACCAGAACGTCTGAGATCCTTGCCATCGAGCTTTGCTGAATGGCCGACGTGACAGCCTCGTCATAGCTGAGGGCGGTACAACTCTCTGCCATGGCTTTAAAACGAGCACCCAAAGCGGGCATTTCGAACAGCTTGAGTACCACCAGCCAACCCGAGACATAAAAGAAGGTGTTCACGCTGACCAACATCTCGCGGTCGCTTCCCAGCAGCCGAGAACCTATCGCGAAACACACCCCGTAGAACGCAATGAGGAGCCAGTTCATCATTGTCATCACACTCGCAAACTCAAGGTTTGGAGTAATGCCAGCAGACCGAGACGCTGGCAGTCCCAAAACTCCTAGGCCAATCGCCACGAAGATGCCGAAGAGCCAAGCATTCGAGCAAACTCCCTTGCGATCTTTCATGGTTGCAAAAAAGGAAGAATTCGATTGAATGAGTTCCCGCGCGTCCTGAGCGGATGCGGACAAGGCTGGCCAAATCTTCTCCAAGAAAAACCCTATTATTTTTTCCATTTTCTTATTCCCCTTAACTTCAATGGCCATTTACCCAATAGCTAATGATCCAACCCTGGTCCGCTCATCTCGAAAAAAGCCAGAATTGAAAAAACAGGTACACGGATAGGGCATCACCTGAAGTTGATACTTAATGTTCGTTACTAGCGTTGAAATGGTTCGCTTGCAAAGCGTTCTTTAATCGCAACATTTCTTCGCCCCCCCATGCCCCTACAACCTCGTCTGGGCTTATGAGCGGGGTACCATGTAGAGGCTGCGATTCAATCTTCGTCGTCTGGTAACCAAGGGACGACGCCCTGAGGGCCTACGTCCCAGTTGTGATAAAGGATTTCACCGCTCAAAAACGCCCCTGTGGCACCGTTGAATATGCAGCCATTGATATTCGCATTGCGCAGATCAGCTCCGTCGACTTTAGCCCCTTTAAAACAGGCCTCTCTCAGATAGGCCCCTCGAAGGTCAACGCCTCGCAAATCTGCATAGCTAAAATCGGTTTTCCATCCGTAAGCGCCAGGTTGAATCACTGGATCAGCGGTAGCGCAGTAGAACTTTGCATCACTGAAGTTGCAGTGGCTTGCCTTTTGAACGTCTTGGAGCCAGTCGTAGTGCACGAGGCTTCCAGGCGCCTGTAGGTAGCTGAAATCAGGGACTTTCAAACGCTTGAGAACACGGCGAATTCTGCTAAATAGCAACGAGCTGAAATGAAATCCGCTGAAATCGACGCCCCGCTTATCTGCAGCAGATGCAAGTGGAACTTGGTCACGAAGACATTCAACAAGCGCATCGAATTGCAACAGGAATCGCGCCCTTCGGAATACGCCTTCATATGGTTTGAGCCAAAACCCTTGAGAAACACAGTGTTCCGCATACCGGGATATCATCTGATCTCTAGCAACAATTTTGGGATATGGCAGACCATGCTCTTTGGCAATGATTCGCAGGCAGATATCACGGTTCACGGGACCCGAACTTATCAATTGAGCACTAATGGCTCTGTCGAGTGCAGAGCGACAGCCGCTGCGTAAATCACGATGCAAAACAGCTGCATCTGACTTAAGAGCAGCAAGCGAAGGAGTATCAGGGAATTTCATAGCCTAGCCTCTTACGATCAACGCTAAACCCTAGTGTCAGTTGACCATTAAAGGTGGCAATAAGAGATGTTGGAGCGACGTTGCAGAGGCTTCACCTAGCTAGGGCTGAACGCCAACGTCAATGGCGCAGATATATAGTGGAAAAAAAACCTGTCTTCGTCAAGGTCTGCAACCACATTGATTTAGGATCATGTCGATGTATCTTGGAAAGATTAAAGTTATGAAATACTTGCCATGAGCATTGAAGCGAAACTCCATCACCTCCCTTCGATCCAGAACCTCCTCGCGCCATATCAGTATCTCTTTTGCGTAGACCTTGAGGCAACATGTGATGAGGTTGGCGATTAGGAATCGCCAAGCCCCCTCGCAATCGTCTCTGATCAGCTACTTTTACGATAACGGCAGTGGACATGCGAGGGCCGCTGTTTTCACCTCCTAAAAGAAAGCCATGGAAGCTGCGGATGAATTCAGCAATCGCACTGGTAAGCTAGTGGCTAATGCGGTATCGGATCCGGTGCGTCAGAGCTCGACCACATTGAAAGTAGAGAAGGCATTCACCTCGGCGCGCCGTATCCAGGGAGAAGAGGATCTCATGGAGCGCGGGGCGATCAGGCGAAACGCTCATCTGCCCCGTCCCTCAATGCAGAAACTGGGACTGCACAATACGATGGAGAGCTTCCGCCAGCCACTTCACGATGAGTGACGACAATGCAGCGGCTGTACTGGCGCCTTCCCGGCTAAAGCCGGTCCCACGTCTTAGATCACCATAAGTCAGGTTCAACAGGATCCGAGTCCATTTTTGTTAGCACCCACCAGCCACATTCAGTAACATCCCCTCTTTTTGCTTTCCCGGCATTGCCCCCTTTCAGGTACCCCATGAAACCAGCCCGTATACGCGCCGATGTCCTGGCCGGACTCACCACATCCTTTGCTCTGGTGCCCGAGTGCATCGCCTTTGCTTTGGTTGCCCACCTCAACCCGCTGATGGGCCTGTATGGCGCGTTCATCATCTGCACCCTGACTGCCTTGTTCGGTGGGCGGCCGGGAATGATTTCCGGTGCGGCAGGCTCGATGGCGGTGGTGATTGTCGCGCTGGTGGTGCAGCAGGGTGTGCAGTACCTGCTGGCGACGGTGTTGCTGGGCGGCTTGATCATGATCCTGTTCGGCGTGCTGCGCCTGGGCAAGCTGGTACGCATGGTGCCGTATTCGGTGATGCTCGGGTTCGTCAACGGCCTGGCGATTGTGATTGCCATGGCTCAGCTCGAACATTTCAAGGTGGGTGACGCCTGGCTCACGGGCCAACCGTTGTACCTGATGATGGGCCTGGTGGCGCTGACCATGGCGATTGTTTACCTGCTGCCCCGCCTGACCAAAGCGATACCGCCCGCGCTCATCGCGATTCTGGGCGTTGGTTTGCTGGTCTATCTGCTCGATCTGCCGACCCACACTTTGGGTGATATGGCGCACATTGCCGGTGGTCTGCCGAGCCTGGCCTTGCCGGAAGTGCCGTGGGATCTGGAAACCCTGCGGATCATCGCGCCTTACGCGATTCTGATGGCGCTGGTGGGTCTGCTGGAAACCCTGCTGACCCTCAACCTGACCGATGAAATTACCGAGAGCCGCGGCTTCCCGGACCGTGAATGCGTGGCGCTGGGCGTGGCCAATATGGCGTCTGGCGTGTGCGGCGGCATGGGCGGTTGCGCGATGATCGGCCAGACCGTGATCAACCTCAGCTCCGGTGGCCGGGGTCGTTTGTCCGGCGTGGTAGCGGGCTTGATGATTCTGATGTTCGTGCTGTTTCTTTCGCCTTTGATTGAAGAAATCCCGCTGGCCGCGCTGGTCGGCGTGATGTTCGTGGTGGCTCAACAAACCTTCGCCTGGGCGTCGTTGCGCGTGCTGCACAAGGTGCCGGTCAACGACGTGCTGGCGATCATAGCCGTGACGATCGTGACGGTGTTGACCGATCTGGCCACGGCGGTGATGTTCGGCATCGTCATCGCAGCGCTTAACTTCGCCTGGCAGCAGGCGCGAGAGCTGTACGCGGACACTCATCTGGAGACTGACGGCAGCAAGGTTTACACCCTGCACGGCACGTTGTTTTTTGCTTCTACTACGCGTTTTCTCAACCAGTTCAACCCGGCTGAGGATCCTGCGCAAGTCACCCTGGATTGCCAACATCTGAGCTTCGTCGATTACTCGGCGGTATCAGCCTTGCAGACCTTGCGCGAGCGCTACACCAAAGCGGGCAAACATCTGCGGGTGGTGCACTTGTCGAACCGTTGCAAGCAATTGCTCAAGCGGACTGATGTACAGCATGGGTAATGAACAGGTAGGACCGAATTCATTCGGGAAGGCGGCACTTCAGACGATACACAGCTTGCGGATGTACCAACCTCTTCGCGAATGAATTCGCTCCTACCGGTAATCTGGGCAAGACGCAGAACCTGTGGGACCGAATTCATTCGAGAAGGCGGCATTCCAGACGATACACAGCTTGCGGATGTACCAACCTCTTCGCGAATGAATTCGCTCCTACCGGTAATCTGGGCAAGACGCAGAACCTGTGGGACCGAACTCATTCGGGAAGGCGGTATTTCAGGTTACGCATAGGCTGTGGATGTACCGGCCCTTCGCGAACAAGTTCGCTCCTACCGGAGACCTGAGCAAGACATAGAACCCGGCAGGACCGAATGCACTCAGGGCACCCAATCCGCTAAACCTCAATATCCAGCAAAGCCGCGCCCAGCGCCTTGCCATGGGCATCCAGTGCCAGCGACCGGGTGACGCCACCACGCAGGATGCCGGGCAGGACGAAGTTCAGGGCATGAACATTGGGCAATTCATAACGGCGCACGGGGCCTGCGTTCGGGTCCAACAGCTCGGCGAAATATGCGGCGACACGCTGTGCGGTTAACACTTCACACAAGCGTGAATAGTCTTCAGCGCGATAGGCAATCACCGAGATATTCGAGGTGTCGCCCTTGTCGCCGGTTCGGGAATGGGCGAGTTCGCGCAGTTTTACAGGGCGGCTCATGATGCATTCTCCAGATGTACAACAGCTGTCACCGCCGAACGCGGAACAAACAAAGATGCGACCGCCACAACCTGACGTAAACCTTTGGTAGCCCCACCCCCGCCATACGGGCCGTTGGTGTAGAGGGTTTCCACTTCGTTACCGACCCGCACCGCCTGAGCCTTGTCAGTGCAACGTGCCGCCACTCGCAATCGGACTTCCCAAGGTTCAGCCGCAGTGCGTGAACCCAGCTCGTCGCCATGCAGCGAGTCCACTCCCATTAGCTCGGCGCGGATGTCGTCATAGCTGACGCCCGTCAGCTTCAGACGCTCAAGCACTACATCACGGGCCAGCCTTGCGCGCGCCAAAGCGCCAGGGCCGCCGTAGGAAATCTGCCCCTCACCGATCCAGCCATCGAGAAAACCGACCGATACTTTCAAGGTTTCGGGCCGCGCACGGCCGTCTGCGCCACTGACCCGAACTCTATCCTGCCCCTCAACCTCGAACCCGACGACCGAAAAATCAGCACAGACGTCCGGCGTCAGGTAAGCCGCAGGATCATGCACCTCGTAGATAAGCTGCTCGGTGCAGGTCGCGGTATCGATACGGCCACCCGAGCCCGAAACCTTACTGATCACCGCAGAACCGGAAGCATCCACCTCGGCCAGCGGGAAGCCCAGACGCGCCAGATCCGGCACGTCTTTATAACCGGGGTCAGCGAAATACCCGCCACTGATCTGCCCCGCGCATTCAAGCAAGTGACCCGTAACGGTGCCGCGCCCCAGCAACGACCAGTCATCTGCCGCCCAGCCAAACTCGAACAATTGCGGTGCAAGGAACAGCGATGGGTCAGCAACCCGCCCGGTGATCACTACATCGGCATCGGCCCGCAATGCCTCGACAATCCCTTCGACGCCCATGTAAGCGTTGGCAGAAATCAGCCGTTCACCCAAGGAACCAAGCGTTGCGCCGTTGTCCAGCAACTGTTGCGGGTCGGCCTGCAACGCAGCCAGCACGTCATCCCCGGTTACAGCCGCGACTTTCAAACCATGCAACCCCAGCTCGGCAGCAATCCGCCGCACCTCGCGTGCCGCCGCCAACGGGTTGGCCGCGCCCATATTCGTGATCACTCTCAAGCGCCGTACAGAACAGTCCCCTACGAACGGCAGTACACGGCGCATGCGCTCACTTAGCAACGGGTCGTAGCCGGTCTCGGGATCTGCCAACCGGGCCTGTTGCGCCAAGGCGATGGTGCGCTCGGCCAGACACTCAAAGACCAGATAATCCAGATCACCGTGTTCAGCCAGCTCAACGGCAGGCTCGATACGGTCACCGGAATAACCGGCGCCGGAGCCAATGCGTAAGGTTTTCATGTTGATACTCCTCTCAAACAAAAGCTGATTGTTTGAATTGAAATGCATTTCTGTAGGAGCTGCCGAAGGCTGCGAAGCATTCATCCAGACACACCGCTATCGCAGCCTTCGGCAGCTCCTACAAATTCTGTGTTTGCTGTTCGGCAGTCAGAACACACCCAGCAGCATCGCCGTCAGGGTCATCAACACCGAGGCGGCAAACAGGAAAGGAATGGTGAAACGCTGGTGGTCGGCCAGCTCGATTTTGCACAGGCCTACCAGCAGAAAGGTCGCCGGGGTCAACGGGCTGACCGGGAAGCCGGTGGTGTGTACGCCCAGCAGCGAGGCCTGAGCCACTTGCAACGGATCGACGCCCAACGCCTTGCCGACTTCGGCAATCACCGGCATGACGCCGAAATAGAACGAATCCGGATCAAACAGCATGCTCAGTGGCATGGAGATAAAGCCCACCACCATCGGAATCAACTTGCCGTGACCCGCAGGAATTTGCGCAACCGCCACTTCGGCCATGGCCTTGAGCATGCCGGTGCCTTGCATAATGCCGGTAAATACACCGGCCGCCAGGAGGATGCTGGCCATGGTCAGGGCCGTCTTCGCATGCGCATCGATGCGAGCGCGCTGAGCGTCGACATTCGGGTAGTTGATGCATAGCGCGACGACGGTGCCGAGCATGAACATCACCACCGGATCAACCAGACCGGAAATCATCACGCCCATGACGGCAATGGTCAGGATCAGATTGAGCCAGAACAGGCGCGGCCGACGCAGAACCTCTTCGTGGTCCGCCAGCACCCGCTTTGGCACGACGTCCACATTGGCGCCAGCCCCCAGGCCAAGGCGTTTTTCTTCACGACGACCGAGCATATAGGCACAGAAAAATACGAAGGCCAGGCCGACCAGTTGCACCGGAATCAGCGGCTGGAACAAATCCGCAACCGGCACGTGCAACGCCGCAGAAGATCGCAACACCGGGCCGGTCCACGGTAGAAAGTTGACCCCGGCGGCCATGGCCGTCACGCAGGCCAGAATGCGCTTATCCATGCCGAGCCGCGTATACAGCGGCAGCATCGCCGGGATGGTCACCAGAAAAGTCACCGCTCCCGAGCCGTCCAGATGGACCAGCAGCGCCAACAACGCGGTGCCCATCACAATGCGCGTCGGGCGTGTGCCGACAGTACGCAGGATGCGATCAATGATCGGGTCCAGCATGCCCGCGTCGGTCATCACCCCGAAGAACAGAATCGCGAACACGAACATCCCCACTACAGGGGCGACATTCTTGATGCCGGTGATGATGAAGCCACTGGTTTGCAGACCGAAACCGCCGATCAGGGCAGCAATAATCGGTAAGGCAATCAGTGCGACGAGGGGTGAGAGGCGTTTGCTCATGACGGCGGCGAGCAGACAGAGAATCGTAATGACACCGAGGGTGGCGAGCATAGGTACTTCCTGTTCGTCATCCTTCCCGCTGGCGCGGCGGATGAGCTGTTGTTGTTTTCAACGAGTATTGAAAACACAGGTAAGCTTTGTAAATTGAAATGTTCGGCATGCTGCATTCGAAAAAACAAAACCATACGAATAAAAACAGGCACACGACCATGAAGAATTCGATTCAGCACATCCGAGCCTTTCTCGCCGTCGCCCATAGCGGCAGCTTTGCCAAAGCCGCTGTGGAGTTGAGCCTGAGCCCGTCGGCCCTCACCGTGCAGGTCCAGCAGCTCGAAGACTGGCTCGGCGTGCCGCTACTGGAGCGCAGCCCGCGCCATGTAAGCCTCACAGCAGCCGGCCAAAGCAACCTGATGCCGATGGAAAAACTGCTGCTGGACCTCGACAACATCGTCAGCGGTTCTCGGGATCTGGCGGCATTGAAGCGCGGCGTAGTGACCATCGCGGCCCTGCCCTCCATGTGCTCGAGCACTCTGCCGCCCGTGCTGCGCCTGTTTCGGGAACAATTCCCCGGCGTCGAAGTGCGCTTGCGCGACGTGGTAGCCCAACGTATCGACGCGCTGGTACGCGAAGGCGAGGTGGATTTCGGCTTAGGCGTACGCGCGCGAATGTCGCACGGCCTGGAGTTCGAAGTGGTGCTGACCGACCGTTTGTGCCTGTTCGTGCCGAGCAGTCATCCGCTGGCCGGAAAGCCATTAATCAAACTTGATGAGCTTGCCGATCAACCTATTATTCTGACCGGTCGGGACAGCAGCGTGCGTGAGCGGGTCGAACAATTGTTCGCCGATGAACACCTGACGCTGCTACCCGGGCTGGAGGCCAATTACATGTCCACGGTGCTTGCGCTGGTTCGGCAAGGCCTGGGCATGACGTTACTGCCGGAGTCGGCGGATGAAGGCCGGGATGATATGGTTTGCGTGCCCGTCGACCACCCCGGCGTGAGTCGCGACATCGGCTTGATCACCCGAAGCGGTCAGGGTTTAAGCCCGGCGGCTCGGCAGTTTATTGAGCTTTTGGGAAATACCCTGCGACAGAATGTTTATTGAGGGCATGGCATCCAAGCGAATATTTTCCGCGCTCTGAATGGAATCCAAGGAATCTCTTGATGCGTTTGATGACTCAATCGTTGCTCTTCGCGTGCAGCCTCTCGTTCACTTACCTGGCAAACGCTGCCCAGACGAAACCGGATATTGATGCGGTAACCCTTGAGGCTTCCGTGCGTAAAGCGGCCGCGCAAGTCATGCAGCAATACAACATTCCCGGCATGAGCATTGCCGTCACGGCCAATGGGCAACAGCATTTTTTCAACTACGGCATTGCCTCCAGAGACACCCGGCAGGCGGTGAGCAGCGACACTTTGTTCGAGGTCGGCTCGATCAGCAAAACATTTACGGCGATCCTGGCGACATACGCTCAGGCAAACGGTCAGCTATCCCTTCGCGACCATCCGGGCCAGTACCTGCCACAACTGAAAGGCAGCGCCTTCGACCAGGTCAACCTGATCAGCCTCGCCACGCACACGGCGGGCGGTTTTCCTTTGCAGGTGCCGGATAAAGTTCAGAACACCGAACAATTGATGAGTTACCTGAAAGCCTGGCAACCGCAATACCCGGCAGGCAGCAAACGCACCTACGCCAACCCGAGCATCGGCATGCTGGGGATGATCACCGCGAAGGCAATGAACACCTCGTTCGAGCAGGCAATGGAGCAGCAACTGTTTCCAAAACTCGGACTGACCAACAGCTATCTGAATGTGCCAGCCGACAAAATGAAGATGTACGCGCAGGGCTACGACGCGCAAGATCAGCCGGTCCGCTTGCAGGGCGGCGTACTCGGGAATGAAGCCTACGGGATGAAATCCAGCGGCAAGGATTTGCTGCGTTTCGTTGAGTTGAACATCAACCCAGGCAGGGCCGACCGTACGTTAGCCAAGGCGATTACCGATACGCATGTTGGATATTTCAAGACGGGCGCGATGACCCAGGACCTGGCCTGGGAGCAGTATCCCTACCCGGCCAGTCTGGAAACGTTGCAGGAAGGCAACTCGAACAAGATGGCGTACGAGACCCAGCCTGCCGTTGCGATCAACCCGCCGCTCGAACCGCAGCAGAATGTCTGGATCAACAAGACAGGGTCCACCACTGGCTATGGTGGCTATGTGGCATTTGTTCCAGAGAAAAAGATCGGCATCGTCATCCTGGCCAACAAGAAATACCCGAATGAAGTGCGGGTGAAGTTGGCGCATGAGATTTTGCAGGGACTGAATTAACCACTTTATCCCTGTAGGAGCTGCCGAAGGCTGCGATTGATTTTATCTGACACACCGAATCGCAGCCTTCGACAGCTCTCATCAAACATCACTTCGATAATGGATTTGAAACGCAGACCTGGTAGGAGCCAACTTGTTGGCGAGGCGCAATTTCTGACAATGCAGGTCCGACGTCTCGCCAACAAGTTGGCTCCTACCGGGTCACCCGTTTGCTCCGCTACAGCGGTGTGTCATAGACACAAGGCTGTTCCTACAGATGTATCCCCCGCCTGAACCCCACCTGAACAAGAACTCAAATCCTATCAAGGGCGAAAAAACAACTATACGCATTCAATAATGAGTATCATTATGTTACGTATTGTTTCAGGTATGACTCTTTTTGGTGGCCCTGAAGCAGATCAGCCTAACGCATTAACCCTGGTGAAACATGCTCGTTCCTTTTTTGATCATGCTGCGCGAAGGGATTGAAGCCGCGCTTATTGTTGGCATCATCGCCAGTTACCTGAAGCAGACCGGCCGTGGCGAGTGGATGCCCGCCGTGTGGATTGGTGTCTTCCTGGCAGTCGCGCTGGCGCTGTTCGTCGGGGGTGGTCTGGAACTGGTCAGTGCTGAATTCCCGCAAAAACAACAGGAGTTGTTCGAAGGGATCGTCGGGCTTTTAGCCGTAGCGATCCTCAGTTCCATGGTGTTCTGGATGCGCAAAGTGGCGCGTTCTATCAAGCATGCTTTGCACGAATCTCTCGATGCCGCTCTGGCTGGCTCGAAAAACCAGACCTATGCGCTGATTGCCATGGTGTTCTTCGCCGTGGCCCGCGAAGGGCTGGAAACCGTGTTCTTCCTGCTAGCCGTTTTTCAGCAGAGTGAAGGCGCCAGCGCGCCGCTGGGTGCCCTGCTCGGCCTGATCCTCGCGGTTGCCGTGGGCTTCGCCATCTACAGCGGCAGCATGCGTTTGAACCTGAGCCTGTTCTTCCGCTGGACCGGGTTGTTCATCCTTGTGGTGGCGGCTGGCATTTTGGCCAACTCGGTGCAGGCGCTGCATGAAGCCGGAGTCTGGAACCACATGCAAACCGTGGTCTTCGACATCAGCGCCACGTTGCCGATGGACGGACCAACCGGCTCGGTACTGGCGGGCATGTTCGGTTATCAGGATGCGCCCACCATCAGCACCCTCAGTGCTTACCTGATTTACCTGATCTTCGCGCTTGTTCTGTTCTTTATGCCCCACGCTCGGGTGGTGAGTTTGCCCACCCGACCGGCGCATTCGCATCCCTCTTCCGCTACAAACGAATAAGGCAACTCATGTCGAATCGTCCTACAGGGCTTTCAGATAAAGCCAAGCCACCTCGCGCCTTGAAATTGGCTGTCGCAGGCTCCGTGGTGCTCATGATCGCTGCAGGCGGGCTGTTTTATTACGCCTCGCAAACCGCCATGAAAAAGCGCGCCGCCAATAACAATGCGGAAACCGTGGTGACCATTCATGGCCACGCCTGCGAGCCGAATACGCTCACCGTGCCGGCTGGCAAGAACGCCTTTCGTATCGTCAACCGCTCCGAACGGGCTGTTGAATGGGAAATTCTCGATGGCGTTCTGGTGATTGAAGAACGGGAAAACATTGCGCCGGGCCTCAGCCAGGTGATCAACGCCAACCTGCAACCCGGCGACTACGCGATTACTTGCGGCCTGTTGAGCAACCCGCGCGGGACGCTGCATGTAACGCCGACTGCAGAGTCGGAGGCCAGTGCCAAGGCGCGCCCTTCGATGGTTGCTTTCATCGGTCCGCTGTCCGAATACCGGGTTTACCTGAGTACGCAGGGTTCAGCGCTGATCAAGGCGGTTAACGCCCTGCAGGACGCCATTGCGGCGGGCGATCTAAGCGCGGCACAGGCAGCTTATCTTCCGGCCCGGGCGGCCTATCAGCGCATTGCCCCCGCAGCCCAGCGTCTGGCCGAACTGGATAACGCAATCAACGCCCGCGCCGACTATTACGAAAAACGTGAGCAGGACCCAGGCTTCAGCGGTTTCCATCGCATCGAGTACGGCCTTTTTGACAAGCACAGCGTCGACGGTCTGCTGCCTGTCGCGCAGCGTCTGCAAGCCGATGTCACCACGCTGAAGCAGCAGTTGCTGGCGCAGAACATGGCGCCTGAACAACTGGCCAGCGTCATCGCCCGCAACATGCGCGGCCTCGCCGAAATCCGCAGCAACGGCGAAGAGGAGCGTTACAGCCACAGCGATCTGAACGGCTTCGTTGCCAACCTTGAAGGCACTCGCAAAGTCATCGACCTGCTGCGCCCGATGCTGGCCAAAAGCGCCAAGCCGCTGCTTGAGCAGATCGATGCCGCCGCCGCTGCGCTGGACACCGAATTGAATGGGCTGAGCACGGACAGCGGCATGCGCCCTTATGACCAGGTGGATGCCGTGCAACGCAAGTTGATTGCCGACAAGGCCAAAGCACTGGCGGATGCGCTGGACGGGATAGATGAGGCGCTTGGCCTTTCGGGCCTTTGATTTTATGTGGGAGCAGAGCTTGCTCGCGATAAGACTGGACGCAGTTCACTTTAGATCGCGAGACCTTTATCGCGAGCAAGCTCAGCTCCCACAAAGAACTCGCGACCGATCTCCCCGTTACCAAACAACTGATTTTTGAGCGAAGTAAACAGCCATGAACGACTCAGACAACAGCAACGCCCCACAATCCGTCCAACGCCGTCGAGTGCTGCTAGGCCTCGGTGCTGCGGGTGCGGCTTTGGCGGGTAGCAGCCTGAGCGGCAACGTATTGGCCGCCGCTCCGGCACAAGTCACCGAAGCGCCGAACAGCGAAAAGACCGCTGACCATAACGAGTTCCACGGTATCCACCAGACAGGAATCGTCAACCCGCGTCCGGCGTCCGGCATGCTGGTGGCCTTTGATGTGCTCGCCGCTGACCGGGAAGATCTGGAGCGTCTGTTTCGCACGCTGAACGAGCGCATCACGTTCTTGATGACCGGCGGAACAGTGCCGCAGATTGATCCGAAGTTGCCACCTGTGGACTCCGGCATCCTTGGCCCGGTGGTCACTCCGGACAACCTGACCATCACGGTTTCGGTGGGTGATTCGCTGTTCGACGAGCGCTTCGGCCTCGAAAGCGTCAAGCCCAAGCGTCTGAGCCGAATGGTCGGCTTCCCCAACGATGCGCTGGAAGCGGACAGCTGCCATGGCGACTTGAGCATTCAGTTCTGCGCCAACAGCGCCGACAGCAACATCCACGCCCTGCGCGACATCGTGAAAAACCTGCCGGACCTGCTGCTGGTGCGCTGGAAGCAGGAAGGCAGTGTGCCGCCGCAAGCGCCGAAGAAACCCGGCCAGCCGCCGGAAAGCGCCCGCAACTTCCTGGGTTTCCGCGATGGTTCGGCCAATCCGGATTCCAACAACCAGAAGACCATGAACGAACTGGTCTGGGTGCAGCCGGGCAGCGACGAACCGGGCTGGGCCGTGAATGGCAGCTATCAGGCGGTGCGGATCATCCGCAACTTCGTCGAGCGCTGGGACCGCACGCCTCTGCAAGAACAGGAAGCGATTTTCGGCCGGGTCAAAACCACAGGTGCGCCCATGGACGGGAAGGTTGAAACCGATGTGCCGAACTATGCAGCCGACCCTCACGGCAAGAAAACCAGACTGGATTCCCATATCCGCCTGGCCAACCCGCGCACGGCTGAAAGCCAGCGCAACCTGATCCTGCGTCGGCCGTTCAACTATTCCAACGGCGTTAACAAGAACGGCCAACTCGACATGGGCCTGCTGTTCATCTGTTACCAGTCCGATCTCGAGAAAGGCTTCATCACCGTGCAGACCCGCCTCAATGGCGAGCCACTGGAGGAATACCTCAAACCGGTGGGCGGCGGGTACTTCTTCACCCTGCCCGGCGTGATCAACGACCAGGACTTCATCGGTCGCTCACTGCTTCAGGCTTCGGCCAGCTCCGATACCAAAACTGCGTAATTGCCAACCCTTAAAGCCACCTCAACAGGAAGAGTCCCATGAAGAAGTTGCCTTTTGCTTTGCTGCTCACCGCCGGTCTGCTGCAGACCCCGGTTTTCGCCGCCACTGCGCCGCTGGACCTGGTAGGACCGGTTTCGGATTACAAGATCTACGTCACCGAACAGATCGGCGAGCTGGTCAGCCACACCCAGAAATTCACCGACGCGGTGAAGAAAGGTGACCTGGCCACCGCTAAGAAACTGTACGCGCCGACCCGCGTGTTCTATGAAGAAATCGAGCCAATGGCTGAGCTGTTCAGCGATCTGGACGCGTCCATCGACTCCCGTGTTGATGATCATGAAGCTGGTGTGAATGCTGAAGACTTCACCGGCTTCCACCGTCTGGAATACGCACTGTTCTCGCAAAACAGCACCAAGGATCAGGGCCCGATTGCAGACAAGTTGATGGCCGACGTGAAAGACCTGGAAACCCGCGTCGCCGGTTTGACCTTCCCGCCTGAAAAGGTTGTAGGTGGCGCCGCAGCGCTGCTGGAAGAAGTGGCTGCAACGAAGATCTCCGGTGAAGAAGACCGCTACAGCCACACCGACCTGTATGACTTCCAGGGCAACATCGACGGCGCGAAGAAAATCGTCGACCTGTTCCGTCCGCAAATCGAGAAGTCCGACAAAGTGTTCGCTGCGAAGGTCGACAAGAATTTCGCGACCGTGGACAAGATCCTGGCCAAGTACAAGACCAAGGATGGCGGTTTCGAAACGTACGACAAAGTGAAAGAGAACGACCGCAAAGCGCTAGTGGGCCCGGTTAACACCCTGGCTGAAGACCTGTCGACCCTGCGTGGCAAGCTGGGCTTGAATTGAGTTAACCCGATCCCGTGGAATTGGAGTGGAATTGATCTAACCCAATCCTGTGGAACTGGGGGAATTGATCTAACCCAATCCTGTGGGAGCCGGGCTTGCCCGCGATACATGAGACGGGGTTTGAAGACACACCGCGTTATCGTTTATCGCGGGCAAGCCCAGCTCTCACAGGGGTTTTGCATTCCCCTGTGAGATATCTGCCAAGCCTTATTCACGCCTTCTTGTCGTGATTGATGATCAGCTTGTAAAACGTTGCAGCCCCGCCTTCGGTGGCATACCCAGTGTTGTCCTGGGTATACACACCTGCCTTGAAATACAGCAGCTTGTCTTTCCACGTAGCATCCAGCTTGGCACCCCAAGCAAAGTCAGCCGCATTCACTGTCAGATTGCCTGCAGGCGTCAGGTGGATGCTGTAGCTGAACCGCACGTTCAACGGCACGCCTGAAGCAATGTTGATGACTTCGATTTCAGCGTCCGGGCTACGGCGGAATTTAGCGACGATATTGCCGGTCTGCAGTTTTTCCTTGAACTGGTACTCAACCTTGAGCAGCGGCTCGGTGCTTTGGAAAGCGTGAATCTGACCGATGACAATTTTGCCGGTTGAAGGCACTTGATTGACCGTGAGTGCAGCGCGCAGGAAATTGTCTGCCTGGGAGTAAGTCCAGTTGTAGACCTTGCCGTCCGCCGTCGTCTCTCGCAGTTCCGTCCGCGGGAATTTAGCGTTCTCCGTTTTGGACCCGGTTACCGGAGCCCAGAAGAACAATGTATTGCCAGAACGAAAATAACCATCCTGATAACCCTGAACCAGTTTAGGGGTATCAATAATCACGGATGGAGTGCCTACAGGAATGGAAAGGTTCCAGGTGGCGAGGTCGATCATCGCATGCTCACAAGGTGCGGCCAGCGCACCGACAAAGGTCTCTAAACCGGGCGCTTGAGCTCCCGGATGGCTTCGTCTGGCGTATCGGCTGAATCGATTTTTTTGTGAACAGGGTGCGACACTGAATTGGCGCCAATAAAACATCACCCAGTATTAAAGGCCAGTATTTCGATATCACGCATCGAATCAGGGCCCATGACCTCTCCTGCCCTGCAAGCATCATCAAATATGGAAACTGCGAAATGAGAACCACGTCAGTTTTTTGGACGTGCGTCCCGTAACTGCTGATTTACAGTTAAAAAAACATAAATAAATACCGACCAACGGTATGAAAATAATCAATTTGCGGGGCACTTTTTCAAATTGTCCATGTCTGCAAGGCCTCATCCCCCATAATTCTGTCTTTGATATCCAACGTCCGCTCGGCAGTGAACTGACTCTCTCCCGGCTAAAGCCGGTCCTACATTCAGGCTTGACTGTAAGACTTTGTTACAGGATTATAGTTAGCAAGCTAATTATGTTGTCACGAACAATATCCTCGCTAACTAATTTCCCGGTTTCAGTTATGTCCCTCGATTCACTGCAGATGAGCATCAGCAGCGGCATGGTCGCTTCGTCCCGACAATGGCGGCGGATCTGCCACAACACGCTGGTGCGCTATGGTGTTTCCGAAGCTTGCGCTGCGCCGCTGCTGATGATTCTGCGGCTGGGCGACGGGGTGAATCAGGTCACGGTGGCCCACGCAGCGGGCATGGAAAGCCCGACGCTGGTCCGCCTGCTCGACCAACTGTGCAATGCGGATATCGTCTGCCGCACCGAAGATCCGTCGGATCGCCGGGCCAAATCCCTGAGCCTTACCGAAAATGGCCGCGTGCTTGCGCTGGCCATTGAAGATGAGCTGCTGCGCTTGCGTCGCGAGGTGCTCAAAGGGGTGGCGAAGGAAGATCTCGAAGCAACGTTGCGCGTGTTTAAAGCCTTCAGCGATGCCGCCAATCAAGACAGCACGGGGTCGCTTTGAAAGACTTTTTCGCAGGCGTGCCCCCGGCGCGTGACTGGTTCTATGGCGTCCGGACCTTCGGCGCTTCCATGCTGGCGCTGTATATCGCGCTGCTCATGGAAATGCCGCGGCCCTACTGGGCGATGGCGACGGTGTATATCGTCTCCAGTCCGTTCGTGGGTCCAACCAGCTCCAAGGCGCTGTATCGTGCAATCGGCACACTCACGGGTGCAGCGGCGTCAGTGTTCATCGTGCCGATGTTCGTCCAGACGCCGTTTCTGCTCGCCATCGTGATCGCCCTCTGGACCGGCACACTGCTGTTTCTGTCGCTGCATCTGCGCACCGCCAACAGCTACGCGTTAATGCTGGCCGGTTACACCATGCCGCTGATCTCCTTCCCGGTGGTGGACAACCCCCAGGCGGTGTTTGAAATCGCCGTATCGCGTACCGAAGAGATCTTTCTCGGCATCGTCTGCGCAGCCGTGGTCGGCAGTATTTTCTGGCCGCGCCGCCTGGCGCCGGTCATGCAGGGCTCGGCAGATAAGTGGTTCAGCGATGCCTCGGCCTACTGCGACCGCTTTCTGTCACGCAGCGCCAATGCTGAAGAAGTCGGCACCCTGCGCAGTTCAATGGTTGGTACCTTCAATACCCTTGAACTGATGATCGGCCAGTTACCTCATGAAGGCGCCCGCAAACAAACAGTTCGCAACGCAAAAGAGCTGCGCGGCCGCATGATCCATCTGCTGCCGGTGATCGACGCGCTGGATGACGCTTTATGGGCATTGGAGCGGCGCACGCCAGAACTGGTCGCCAATCTCGCGCCGCTGTTGATCGAGACGCGCGCCTGGCTGGAAAACACCGCCAGCGGCCTGCAGACAAAACAATGGGAAACGCTGCATGGCGAACTGGATCGCCTGCAACCCAGTGCCGCTCAGCTCGATGATCGCCGTCAGTTGCTGCTGTCCAACGCGCTTTACCGACTGGGTGAATTCATTGATCTGTGGCAGGACTGCCGCACCTTGCAACACGCGATCAAGACTGACGACCAGACACCGTGGCGCGCCGTTTACCGGCACTGGCGACTGGCGCGCATTACGCCGTTTCTGGATCGCGGGCTGATGCTTTATTCGGTGATGACCTCAGTGCTGGCGATCATCGTCGCTTCGGTGCTGTGGATTCTGCTCGGCTGGACCGACGGTGCTGCCGCCGTGGCGCTGGCGGCAGTGTCGTGCAGCTTCTTTGCGGCCATGGACGACCCGGCTCCGCAGATTTACCGGTTCTTCTTCTGGACCATGCTGTCAGTCGTCTTCGCCAGCCTGTACCTGTTCGTGGTCCTGCCCAACCTGCATGACTTCCCGATGCTGGTGCTGGCCTTTGCGGTCCCGTTCATCTGCGTCGGTACCCTGACCGTGCAGCCGCGCTTCTACCTGGGTACCTTGCTGACCATCGTCAACACCTCTTCCTTCGTCAGCATTCAGAGCGCCTACGACGCGGATTTCCTGAACTTCATCAACTCCAACCTGGCCGGTCCGGTGGGCCTGCTGTTCGCATTCATCTGGACCCTGATCATGCGTCCGTTTGGTGTCGAACTGGCGGCCAAGCGCCTGACCCGCTTCAGCTGGCGCGACATTGTTGCCCTGACCGAACCCGCGACACTGGCTGAACATCGGGCCATGGGCGCACAAATGCTCGACCGTCTGATGCAACAACTGCCGCGTCTGACCATCACCGCGCAAGACACCGGCATTGCCCTGCGCGACCTGCGCGTGGCGCTGAATCTACTGGACATGCTGGCCTGGTTACCAAGGGCGCACGCGGGGCAACAGCTGTTGCTGCGCCAGGTGGTCGAAGAAGTCGGCAGCCACTTCCAGGCCTGCCTGAAAGCCGGTGAGCGCCTGCCAGCGCCCAAAGGCATGTTGATGACCATGGACCGCGCACGCCGCGCCCTGACCGTTGAACTGCTGGGCGAAGAACCGGCCCGCCTGCATCTGCTGCATGCCTTGAGCGGCCTGCGCCTGGCCCTGTTGCCAGGCGTGGAAGTCGTCAATGCCGCGAGCGAAACCGAAGAATTACCGCCCCATGGCCTCGACGGAGCGTCCCTATGATTGGCGATCTGGACATCAGCGGGGTCTTCGTACCCACGTTTCTCGCGCTGATGGGCATCACCTATTTACTGTTTCTCGGGGTCCACGCGGTGTTATCGCGTACCCATTTCTACCGTCTGGTCTGGCACCGGGCATTGTTCAACGTAGGTCTATACGCTTTGTTGCTCGGCGCCGTGGATACTCTCAGTCGATACCTGATGAAATGAAAAAACCTCTGCTTACTTTGGGCCGTGTGGTCCTGACTCTGCTGGTCGTGACCTTCGCCGCCATCGTGGTGTGGCGCATGGTCATGTATTACATGTACGCCCCTTGGACCCGCGACGGGCACATCCGCGCCGACATCGTGCAGATCGCGCCGGACGTGTCCGGGCTGATCGAAAAAGTCGACGTCGGCGACAACCAGTTGGTCAGCAAAGGCCAGGTGCTGTTCACCATCGATCAGGACCGCTTCCGCCTCGCGTTGCGCCAGGCCAAGGCGACGGTTGCCGAGCGTCAGGAAACCTGGGAACAGGCCCGCCGCGAGAACAAGCGTAACCGTGGCCTCGGCAATCTGGTGGCCCGCGAGCAACTGGAAGAAAGCCAGTCCAGGGAAGCCCGCGCCCTCTCCGCCTTGCAGGAATCCCAAGTGGCGGTGGATGCCGCCCAATTGAACCTGGATCGCTCGGTGATCCGCAGCCCGGTAGACGGCTACCTCAACGACCGCGCACCCCGCGCCCACGAGTTCGTTACCGCGGGTCGACCTGTGTTGTCGGTCGTCGACGGCGCTTCATTCCACATCGACGGCTACTTCGAAGAAACCAAGCTCGACGGCATTCATATCGGGCAGGGCGTGGACATCCGGGTGATCGGCGACAACGCCCGTCTGCGGGGCCACGTCGTGAGCATCGTCGCCGGTATCGAAGACCGCGACCGCACCAGCGGCTCCAACCTGCTGCCCAACGTCAATCCGGCGTTCAGTTGGGTACGTCTGGCCCAGCGCATTCCGGTGCGCATCGCCTTCGACGAAGTGCCGGACAACTTCCGCATGATCGCCGGGCGTACCGCCACCGTGTCGATCATCGAAGACAGTCAGGCAATTCACACAGAGGAGCCCGGCAAATGACACACCTTACGCGCCTGACGGCAACAGTCGGGCTTGGCTTGCTGCTGTCGGCGTGTCAGATGGTCGGCCCCGATTACCAACTGCCCAAGGACGCCGCGATCAATCGCCCGGACCTGCAGGGCGAGTTGGCCGGGGAATCGGTCAACACGATTTCTGCGCCCGTGCCATCTGACTGGTGGCGCCTTTATCAGGACCCACACCTGGATCAACTGGTGCAGCAGGCCATGGCCTCCAACACCGACCTGCGCATCGCCGCCGCCAACCTGCAACGCGCCCGCTACCAGACCTCTGAAGCTGAAGCTGCGGGCGGTTTTACCACCAGCGCCAAAGCCGGTGCGCAGCGCCTTCAAGAGTCCGGCGAAGCGTTTTTGCTGTCCGAGAAAGTCCCGGTGGGTAACGTCGGGGATGTGGGTATTACTACGTCGTACCAGTTCGATTTGTTCGGCACGCTGCAACGGGGTATCGAAGCGGCCAACGCCAACGTTGATGCCGCTCAGGCAGCTGCCGACACCGCACGCATCACCTTGGTGGCTGACGTGGTTCGCGCTTATACCCAGGTCTGCGCCGCCAACGAAGAGCACGACATCGCCATGGAGTCGCTGAGCCTGCAAAAGCAGAGCGTCAGCCTGACCCAGCGTCTGCGTGACGCCGGGCGTGGTGATGAAACTCAAGTAACGCGTTCGGAAACCCAGTTCAAATCCCTGAGCGCTGAACTGCCGCGTTACGAGGCGTTGCGTCAGACCGGCCTGTATCGTTTGTCGATGCTGCTGGCCAAACCGCTGGATCAATTACCGACGGGCGTGAGCACCTGTAATGAGTTGCCGCATATCGCGCAGGTAATGCCGGTGGGTGATGGCGCTGCACTGCTCAAGCGCCGTCCGGATGTGCGTCAGGCGGAACGGCGTCTGGCGGCATCGACCGCTGAAATCGGTGTGGCGACGGGTGAGTTGTACCCGGACATCAGCATTGGTGCGACCGTCGGCACCGTGGGCCTGTTGGAAAACCTGGGCAAGCCGGTCGCTAACCGTTGGGGCTTTGGTCCGTTGATTAACTGGACTGTACCATCGAACGGCGCTCGGGCCCGGATTCACGAGGCCGAGGCGTCGAGCCAGGCGGCATTGGCACGTTTTGATGGCGTGGTGCTGAATGCGATACGGGAAACCCAGACCGGACTGGCGCAATATACGGCGCTGTTGCAACGCCGTGATGCGCTGACCGATGCTGCGCAATCTGCGGAGCAGGCGGCGGATCAGACGCATCGTTTCTTCCAGGCAGGACGCGCTTCGTTTCTGGCTGATTTGCAGGCAACCCGGACCTACACCGATGTGCGCGCGCAGTTGGCGACGGCGAATACGCAGGTGGCAATGGGGCAGATTGATCTGTTTCTGGCGTTGGGTGGGGGTTGGGAGAGTAGCGGCTCGGCGCCTAAGCCTTGAGTGTTGCGGCTTGTGTACATATCCGTTACCGCGGTGATGGCGGATATTGGTTGCGCTTTTACAGCGCCTCACTTTTGATAGATCCGGAAGCCGGCCCAGACAAAAGTAAGCAAAACGCTCTTGCCCCACCACTCGGTCCCTCGCCTAGGCTCGGGATGCCCGCCCGCAGATCTGAAACCGTGGGCCGCCGCAATGGGCCATCCATGGCCCGGTGCGGCTAACCCGGCGTCCTGCCGGGTTACCCACGGTTTCAGATCTACGTTCGGCCAGCGTGGTTTGACGGGGCGCCTAAAGTCAAAAGCAGATCAAAAGCAAAGCGAATACGGCGGGATCGCCTCGGCCCGGTAGGAGCGAACTTGTTCGCGAGACGTCACCACAGCCAACGAATACATCGTCTGACACACCGCTTCGCAGCCTTCGGCAGCTCCTACAAAACAGCGGTAAATTCACACATCAGGACGGCTGTCAGGCCGCCGTGCTTTTGATTTTGACCTTAAGCGCCCCGTTAAACCACGACGGCCGGAATTCGATATTGCTGTGTGGGGGCTCTTGTTAACGGAAGGGGCGGCAGGGATGCCGGTTTAGCCGCCTCAGGCCATGGATGGCCGGTGGCGGCGGCCCCACGCAGCAATGTCGGATTACGGGCATGCCGAGCGACAGCGAGGCACCTAGTGGTGGGGCAAGAGCCTTTTTGCTTACTTTTGGGCTTCAAAAGTGAGGCGCTGTAAAAGCGCAACCAATATCCGCCATTACCCCAATAACGGATATGTACTCAAAACACCTAACGCGCGAGAGCGCACAAACCTACCCCTGATCCCGATTCTTGCGAAACGCCCACCGCCCCGCAATCACCGTAAACGTCGCCACCAACGCCACCAACACCCAAAAACCCTCAGGATCGCTCGCCAGCGGAATACCGCCCACGTTCATCCCGAAGAACCCCGCAACGATGTTGATTGGCAGCGCCAGCACAGTCACCACCGTCAGCGTAAACAGCGTGCGGCTGCTCTGCTCGTTGAGGTTCGCGGCGATCTCCTCCTGCAGCAACTTGATGCGCTCACCCAACGCCACCAGATCGCTGATCACCAGCGCCGACTCCTCCGTCGACTGCCGCAACTCCTTCACGTCGGCTTCCAGCAACCAGTCAGGCGGGCGATGCAGCAAACGCATCAGCGAGCCGGGCTCCAGCGCCAATAGTCGTTGCAGGCGTACCAATACCCGCCGCATCGCCCCCAACTCCGAACGGTTATTGCTCAGGCGCTGCGACAGCAATTGGTCTTCGATCTTGTCCACACTCAGGCTGGTCTTGCGCAGAAACTGCGTCAGTACTTCGCCCTGATCGCGCAACAGATGCACCAGCAACTCCAGCGGCGAACGAAACCGCTCACCGCGTTTGACCGAAGAACGCAGCTTGTCCACAGAACGCAACGGATGCAGCCGGGCCGTGATCAGGAGGTTGTGATGGGTGCAGACCCACAAGGTGGAGATGTCAGTCGACAACATGTTGAAGTCGAAGACCACGTCGTTGACCACCGCCAGCAGCGCGGAGTCCACATGCTCGATACGAGTCGAGCGTGACCCTTCGTGCAAGGCTTCGAAGAATTCCTCTGGCAGACGCAGGTTGGTCTTCATCCAGCGTTCACACGCCGCGTGGGCCAGATTGAGGTGCAGCCAGATAAATTCATCACCGCTGTCGCTGGAGTGCAGACACTGCAAAGCAGCGGCGGAGCCAATTTCCCGGCCGCTTTCACCGGGTTTGAAACTGAAACCGTAAAGCAGGCCGAACAGATCTGAATCCTGGTGGTTCTGCACGATGCTTTGGTTCATGAATGCTCGCTGGCCGTTATGCGCCGGGTCCGTGGCAAAAGGACGAAGTGCGCATCATGACAAGCCGTTATTGCAGTTTTGTTGCACTCTCGATTCCACCAGTGGGATCGGATTCATCCTGGAAGTCGGCATTCCTGACGATAAAGAAGCGGTGGATGTACCGGCCCTTCGCGAATGAATTCGCTCCTACAGGTTTTCGATCTCCTCAGGTCCCGCGCGATCCTGTGGGACCGGATTCATCCTGGAAGTCAGCATTCCTGACGATAAAGAAGCGGTGGATGTACCGCCCCCTTCGCGAATGAATTCGCTCCTACCGGTAATCTCGCCAAGACGTAGAGCCCGGTAGGACCGAATTTATTCGGGATGGCGATATTCCTGAAGATACAAATGCATCGCCTGTATCGACCCCTTCCCGACTGAAGCCGGTCCCACGAACGTCAAACCATCGCCAACGGCATTTTGCGGCTTGGCACTGGCCAGGCTCTGTCGATGTCCGCGAGGTCTTGTGCAGTGAGGGCCAGCTCGGCCGCTGCCGCGTTGAGCTCGATGTGTTTCGGTGTGACCGCTTTAGGAATGGCGATCATGTTGCTCTGACGCAATACCCACGCGAGGCTGATCTGCGCCGGAGTCGCGTTGTGCCGTGCAGCGATTTCGTGCAGCGCCGGGTGATGCAGCAGGTTACCGGCCTGGCCCTGACCAATCGGGCAATACGCCATGGTCGGCAAATTGTTGGCTTCTGCCCAAGGCAACAGATCGAACTCGATGGCACGGTCTTCCGGGTTGTACAGAACCTGGTTGGTGGCGCAGGCCGGGTTATTCAGTTCCAGCAGGTCTGGTACGTCGAAGTTCGACACACCCCAGCGACCGATTTTGCCTTCTTCACGCAATCGCTCGAAGGCTTCAACGGTTTCTTCCAGCGGATAGGAACCCGGCCAGTGCAGCAAATAGAGATCGATGTAGTCGGTTTTCATCCGCTTGAGGCTGCGTTCGCAGGCGGCGGGGATGCCCGAGCGGCTGGCGTTGTGCGGGTAAACCTTGCTGACCACGAACACGCGATCGCGCTGCCCGGCGATGGCCTCACCGACGATTTGTTCGGCGATGCCGTCGGCATACATTTCAGCGGTGTCGATCAGGTTCAAGCCCAACTCGATGCCCTGACACAGTGCGCGGATCTCGGCCGAGCGCATGTCCTGACGCTCGCCCATGTGCCAGGTGCCCTGGCCGATAACCGGAACCTGTTTGCCCGCTAATTCAAGAGTGCGCATGGGAAAAGCCTGCAAGTCAGTTAAATGATGAGGAATGAGGCAGTGGAACGGGGAAAGGGTTCAGTGCGATGAGCAAAAACCGGGCTTGAGGGGCATCCAAGCTCTGTTGACTTGAAATGCCACCCTATGTGGGAGCGGTGCTTGCCCGCGATAAGGCTGGACGCGGTTCACTTTAGATCGCGTCCAGCCTTATCGCGGGCAAGCACCGCTCCCACAGGGAATCTCATTTCAATCCAGATGATCGGGTCAAAAAATGCCAATCATCCGAAACCGCCGACTAATTCAGGGATCATTGACCTGTGTAGCATCTCGGTAACATTTTGTAATGAGTATGGGCAGATCCATTCTTCAACAGGATCAAGCACCATGGCAACCAGCACGTTAGCCCCGGATTCCTTTGAACAGGCCCGAGACTCAAAGCCTCAACTGCACCGCAAGCCCAGCACGCTGACGATGGTGGTTTTCTTCGCCATTCTTGCCACGGGCTTATTGTTCACCGCCTATAGCTTGAAGCAAGACGTAGATGACCTGGGCACCGTGGTGACCACCTGGACGCCATTTCTGTTGTTGGGCGTGGCGTTGCTGATTGCGCTGGGTTTCGAGTTCGTCAACGGCTTCCATGACACCGCCAACGCGGTTGCTACAGTGATCTACACCCACTCGCTGCCGCCGGGCTTCGCAGTGGCGTGGTCCGGGTTGTTCAACTTTCTCGGCGTGCTGTTTTCCAGCGGTGCAGTGGCGTTCGCCATCATCGCCTTGCTGCCGGTCGAGCTGATTTTGCAGGTGGGCTCAGGCGCCGGTTTTGCGATGATCTTTGCCTTGTTGATCGCCGCGATCATCTGGAACCTGGGCACGTGGTGGCTGGGTCTGCCCGCCTCCTCTTCGCACACCCTGATCGGCTCGATCATCGGTGTGGGGGTTGCCAATGCCTTGATGCATGGCCGCGATGGCACCAGCGGCGTCGACTGGTCTCAGGCGACCAAAATCGGCTACTCGTTGCTGCTATCTCCCTTGGTCGGGTTCGTTTTTGCCGCGCTGTTACTGCTGGCAATGCGCATGTTCATCAAGAACCGCGCGCTCTATAAAGCGCCTGAAGGCAATACTCCACCGCCATGGTGGATTCGCGGCATGCTGATCGTGACGTGCACCGGCGTGTCGTTCGCCCACGGTTCCAATGACGGACAGAAAGGCATGGGCCTGATCATGCTGATTCTGGTCGGCACCTTGCCAATGGCCTACGCGCTGAACCGCACCATGCCCGCCGATCAGTCCATCCAGTTTGCTGCCGTTGCCGAAGTTACCCAGCAGGCACTTACTCGCGCAGCCCCACTGCCCGCTCCCGCTGATCCACGGCAGACGCTATCGCAGTATCTGGTCAGTAAACAGGAAACCCCTGAGCTGATTCCGGCCCTGGCGGTGATGGCGGGCAAGATCGGCATTCAGGTCAAAGGCTACGGTTCACTGTCGAAGGTCCCCGCCGAAGCGGTGGCCAACGTGCGTAACGACATGTACCTGACGTCGGAAACCATCCGCGTGATGGAGAAAAACAAAGTCGGCAATTTCGACGCGGATACGCAGGACAAGCTCAAGCTGTTCAAGGACCAGATCGACAGCGCAACGCGCTTTATTCCGACCTGGGTCAAGATCGCCGTAGCCATCGCTTTGGGTCTCGGCACTCTGGTGGGTTGGCGGCGCATCGTGATCACCGTCGGCGAGAAGATTGGCAAGACCCACATGACCTACGCTCAGGGCGCTTCGGCGGAAGTGGTCGCGATGCTGACCATCGGTGCCGCCGACATGTACGGCCTGCCGGTGTCGACTACCCATGTGTTGTCATCAGGCGTGGCCGGCTCCATGGTCGCCAACGGCTCCGGCCTGCAATTGCGAACGTTGCGTAATCTGGCCCTTGCCTGGGTGCTGACCCTGCCTGCCGCGATCCTGCTCTCGGGGTCGTTGTACTGGGTGTTCACTCAGATCTTTTGATAGCCGCCTGCTGGCAATAAGTGCTCCTTGAGAAAGTCGATCAAGGCACGCAATTTCGGGGATGCATGCTGGCTCACGGGCCAGAGCATCCAGAGGGTGCCGTGGCTGAGGGTGAAATCTTCGAGCACGACCTGCAACTCACCACGCTGTAACGCCTCATTGACGACGAAATCCGCCAGGTAGGCGATGCCCATTCCCTGCTTGCACAGGTGGTACAGGGAATGGGTGGTGGTGCAGGTCGCGGCTTTTTTCAAGTTCGGGACAGGCAAACCGTCGACACTGCGCAACGGCCAGGGCTCAATCTTGCCGGTGGCGGGAAACTTGTGCAGCAGGCCGACATGCCCGGCCAGATCGCCAGGCGTCAAGGGCACGCCATAGCGTTGCAGGTAATCCGGGGACGCAACCAGCATCAGACGGAAGTCACCAAGATGCCGCGACGCCAGTCGTGAGTCCTGTAGCGTGCCGGTGCGAACCACCGCATCGAAGCCCTCCTCGATGATGTCCACCATGCGATCCGACAGGTCGATGTCCAGCTCGATGTCCGGATAGCGGCGCATGAAAGCGGTCAATACCGGCATCATCAAACCATCCTGCAGCGGCACGCTGATATGCAGTTTGCCTCTGGGCTCGGCAGTGAAATGCGACAGCTCAAGCTCCGCAGCTTCGACCTCCCCCAGTATTCGCCGACACCGCTCAAGAAACAGTGTGCCCTCGGCTGTCAGGGTGATGCTGCGCGTGCTGCGATGAAACAAGCGAACCCCAAGGCGCTGCTCCAACCGAGCAATGCTCTTGCCGACCGCCGAGGAAGAAACCTCCAGCGTACGCGCCGCCGCAGTGAAGCTGCGCGTTTGTGCGACCTGCACGAAAATTCCGATGCCACTGAGACTGTCCACGTTAACGTCTCCATAGGCGACCGGATCTGTTGGAGCGAGGCTTGCCCGCGAAGAACGATAACGCGGTGGGTCTGATCCACCGAGTCGGCTGATTCGCGGGCAAGCCTCGCTACAACAGAATCAACATATTGCCGCTAGACAGCGAGGAGCCATGGACCCTGGGGATGATCTCCTGCGCAGGAGATACGCCTCAACGCCCCTATCCTCGCCTGTTAATTACGGACAAATTTGTCCGCTATATGCGGAACCTTAGCCTGTTTTTCCGCCAGCCACAGCCCATTAATCTGGCCCTCTTTTGAACAGGGCTCATGGCTATGACTGACAACACGCTGAACCTTATTGATAAATCAGACGTAGAAAGGCTGCCGTGGACGGCGTTGCTGGCCTTGGCCATGGCGGGATTTCTGACCATTCTCACCGAGGCGCTGCCCGCAGGATTGCTGCCCTTGATGAGCGCAGACCTAAAGGTGTCACCCACCCTGGTGGGGCAACTGATAACGGTGTATGCGGTGGGTTCGCTGCTGGCGGCCATTCCGCTGACGGCCCTGACCCGCAATTGGCGGCGCAGGCCATTGCTGTTGATTGCCATCGGCGGTTTTGCCGTGGTCAACAGCATCACCGCGCTCTCCGATGACTATGGCGTAACGCTGGTCTCGCGATTCTTTGCCGGAGTTTTTGCTGGCTTGCTTTGGTCCCTGCTGGCCGGTTACGCCAGCCGTCTGGTGCCTGAACATTTACGTGGTCGCGCCATTGCGGTGGCCATGGTGGGAACGCCGCTGGCACTGTCCATCGGCATTCCGGCCGGAACGCTGCTGGGTTCAGTCATTGGCTGGCGCTGGGCTTTCGGGATCATGAGCCTGTTGAGTCTGGGCCTGGTGATCTGGGCACGTCTGAGCCTGGCGGATTTTCCCGGTCAGACCCAACAACAGCGCCTGTCGATCCGCCAGGTGTTCGTGCTGCCAGGCATCCGCCCGGTGCTGCTGACCACCCTGATGTTCGTACTGGCCCATAACGTTCTTTATACCTACATCGCACCGCTGCTGGAGCCTGCCGGTCTGTCCGAGCAGATCGACCGGGTATTGCTGGCTTTTGGCGTCGCGGCGCTGGGAGGGATCTGGCTGGTGGGCGTGCTGATTGATCGCTGGCTGCGTGAGCTGGTGCTGATCAGCATCGCGCTGTTCCTGCTCACCGCCTTCGCCTGGGCGCTTAATGGTGAAAGCAGTCAACTGATTTATCTGTATGTGATCATTTGGGGGCTGGCATTCGGGGGCGCAGCCACGCTGTTCCAGACCGCGTCAGCAATCACCGGCGGTGCCGCCGCCGATGTCAGCCAATCGATGATCGTCACTGTGTGGAATCTGGGTATTGCCGGAGGCGGACTGGCAGGTGGTTTGCTACTGCAAAGCTTCGGTGTGCAGTCCTTCAACTGGCTGGTTTGCCTGCTACTGATCGGCGCACTGGTCGTCAGCGCCAGCGCGAATCGCGCTGGCTTTCCTTCTTCCAGACAGACTTAGGCACGCAGGGTGAACAACGCCACTTCAGGAGCAGCGCTGACCCAATGCTGACTCACCGACCAACCCGCAGCCGTGGCCAGTGCGGTGAACGACTCAATGGTGAACTTGTGAGAGTTCTCCGTGTGCAGCCGCTCACCCACGCCGAAGTGGAAAGTATGCCCCGCCACCGAAGCCACTTGCTCCACACGGCTGACCAGATGCATTTCCATGCGCTGGTCCTCATCGTTCCACAGCGCGAGATGCTCGAACTCGTCGACGTTGAAGGTGCCATCCAGTTCGCGGTTGATCCGGGTCAGCAGATTCTTGTTGAAGCGTGCGGTGACCCCTTCGGCATCGTCGTAAGCAGCAACCAGCGTATCCGGATCTTTGACCAGATCCACGCCGACGATGAAGTGCGCGTTTTCACCCAACAAGCTGTGGGCGGAACGCAGAAACTTCACCGCCTGCTCAGGAGTAAAGTTGCCAATGGTAGAGCCGGGGAAAAAACCGACCCGAGGCAAACCATCAGCCGCCCTTGGGAGCTTCAGAGCCCGGGTGAAATCGTCGACCTGCGGCGCTACCGTCAGATGCGGGTATTTGTTGCTTAGTTGATGAGCGGCCCGATTCAAGGCATTGGCGCTGATATCAATAGGCACGTACACGGCGATCTGCGGCGCAGCGTCCAGCAACAAACAGGTTTTGTCACTGGCACCACTGCCAAATTCCACCAGAGCAGCACCGTGCGGAATCAGCCCGGCCATTTGTACAGCAACATCGGTCAGCAGCCGGGTTTCGGCGCGGGTCGGATAGTATTCCGGCGTCTTGCAAATGGCTTCGAACAGTTGCGAGCCAGCTGCGTCGTAGAAGTACTTCGGTGAAAGGTTTTTCACTGGCGAGGACAACCCACCAATCACATCACGGGCGAACTCACTGTCGTGAGGGTTAACCACTCCCGGCTGACGGCTGTCCCTGGCCAGACGCAGACCGGAAACCACCCAGCGTTTCTCCGGATGGAAAAAGTTTCGATACGTCGCTCGGGAATGGCTCGGCGACGTCACGCTTGCCCCGCCGCGCAATACCATCTGGTTGATCATGAACTTGCCGTTGTATTCGCCCACCGCACTGGCTGCCGGACGAAATCCCGGATACGCGCTGTAAGAGCTTTGGGTCCACTGCCAGGCGACGTCATCCACCTGCTCCAGCAGACCGGCAACCACTGCCGCCTCCCATTCAGCTTCAGTAGGCAATCGCGCATCGGCCCACTGCGCGAAGGCTGCAGCTTCGTAGTAACTGATGTGAGTGACAGGTGCGTCCGGGTCAATCGGTTCAAGGCCGCGCAAGGTCATGCAGCGCCAGCCGTGGGTTTCGTCGTGCTGCCAGTACATCGGCGCGTTCCAGGCATTTTCCTGAACGATGCTCCAGCCTTCGGAAAGCCAAAGCCCTGCCTGACTGTAGCCACCCGCATCGATAAACTTCAGCCACTCGCCGTTGGTGACCAGCCGATCACTGATCTCGAAAGACTGTAAGTACGTGGTGTGGCGTGGACCTTCGTTATCGAATGCGAAGTCGGTGCCTTTATGGCCGATTTCGGTCAGTCCACCCTTGAGCGGTTTGTAGCGGCCCCGCCGACCAGCCACATCCTTGGGCCAGGCCGGGTCGTAAGCCGGCTTGAGGGACGACGTACTGAACAGATGGAGGATGTCCATCAGCAGCAATTCCTGATGCTGCTCCTCATGGGCCAGGCCCAGTTCGATAAGGCTGCTCAAGTCGTCGGGTAGCGTATTTTGCAGCAGACGTGCCATGTGCTGGTCGACATGTTCACGATAGGCCATGACCTGATCGACTCCTGGACGAGTCATCAAGCCGCGCTGTGGACGTGGATGGCGCGGGCCGACGGCCTCGTAATAGGAATTGAAGAGGTAACCGAACGCCGGGTCGAAAGGCTCGTAGCCCGGCACGTTTTCGCTGAGCAGGAATGTCTCGAAGAACCAGGTCGTGTGCGCGATATGCCATTTTGCCGGGCTGGCATCAGGCATGGACTGGACCACCATGTCTTCGGCGCTCAACGGTGCGGCCAGGCTTTGGGTTCGACTGCGCACGTTCTGGTAGCGCTTGAGCAATTCGTTGGCAGCAGCAGTCTGGCGAGGCTCGCGTGAGGGGCTGATCATCAGTGTGAATCTCCGGCGTTGCCGCGACCTGTTTGTTCAGGCAATGCGGCGTCGAGCGTTTCATTTATCAGCCAACCGGTGCAGAAACACCGCTTCAGTCATGTGGTATCTGCGTCACGAACGTCACCCGTTCGGGGTAAAACGCTACGTGATCTCTGAGCTTCGCCACGGCACGGTACGGATGTTCATAGGTCCAGACCGCGTTCGGGATGCGTAGCCCATGGATATCCAGGCTGAAATAATTAGCGTCGCCTTTATAAGGGCAGTGGGTTTGATGTTCGGTCCTGACGTAATGTTCAATCCGTATATCCGAACGGGGTATGTATATAACCGGCGGGTATTTGGCTTCTTCGAGCAACAGCGCGTGATCGCTGCGGGCGAGCAGCGTTTCTTTGAAAATCACGCTGACCGAGCCTTTGCAAGAAGTGATGGAAATGGGGTGGTTGTAGTCGGGGGTTTTCATGGCGCAGACCCTTTGACAGACAGCATTGATTTTTATTTATGGCATACCTCTTTGGAATCTACGCATTCCCGTAGGACCGGCTTCAGCCGGGAGGGTGCCAGTACATCCAAAGCATTCCCCTGTTCAGAACCGACGCCCTCCCGGCTAAAGCCGGTCCTACGGGATCACGCCGTAAACAGTGTAGCCACCCTCAAACAACACGCTTATACCATCGCAAACTGAACGTTTTCGGCAACCCTGCATCCGAACACTCTATGCTGTGCACACAGATTTCCGAGGTTTTGTAATGAATGATTTATCCCGCCTGCTCGAGGCTTTGTCCCTTGCTCATACTGACGGGCAGGACGCGGTCATGGCGACGGTGGTCAAAGTCGAGGGTTCGGCCTATCGGCGTCCCGGCGCGCGGATGGTGATTCCACAACTTGGAAACGCCACTGGTACGGTCAGCGGCGGGTGCCTGGAAAGCGATGTGAGCAAGAAAGCCTGGTGGCTGACCGCCGCAGGTAAACCAGTGCTGCGCACTTACAGCACCGGCGAGGACGACGATGAACTGGAAGACGCTGAACTGAGCTTCGGGCTGGGCTGTAACGGTACGGTGCATATTCTCTTCGAGCGAGTCAGTGCGCAGAATCCATCACTGGCAATCAAAGTGTTGAAACAGGTGCAAATCACCTCGCGCCCTGCTGCCCTGGCGACAGTGATCAGTTCCGAAAATGAACACCATGCTGCAGTGGGTGAGCGGGTTGCACTATGGGCCGACGGCAAGCATGAGCAGGAAATGCACGACCGACTGCTCAGTCAGAGCATCGCCGCCGACCTGCAAACCGTACTGACTGCAGAGAAGTCAGCCATTCGAAACTACGAGGGTCACTCCGGATCGATTCAGGTGCTTCTGGAATTTATTCCGGCACCACGTCGGCTGGTGATCTTTGGGGCCGGGCACGATGCCGTGCCGCTGGTGAACATGGCGCACCTGCAAGGCTGGCACACAACGGTGATCGACGCCCGAACACACTTTGCCCGCCCCGAGCGCTTCCCCGAGGCCGATCAAGTCAGCGCCCTGCCCTTGCAGCCTTTCGCAGGCATGCAGGCGCTGGTCGATGACGCTGCGGTGGTAGTCATGACCCACAGCTACACTCAGGATCGTCACTGGCTCAGTCAGGTACTGACGCTGAATCCGCGCTACATCGGCCAGCTTGGCCCGCGCAGCAGGACAGAGCGATTGCTGGACGAAATGAGCAGCGAAATGCGTCAACTGCCAGCCTTTGCAGCGCTGCATTACCCGGTAGGTCTGGACTTGGGCGGCGATACCCCTGCAAGCGTTGCGCTGTCTATCCTGGCGGAGATCAATGCGGTGCTCAATCAGCGTAGCGGCGGCATGCTCAAGCATCGCGAAGCGAGCATTCATGCCGCGGATGTGATGATGGCGGGTGAGATGGGACTGCTCAAGAGTGGGTCTTAGGTATTTTCTGACCTGCTGACATGTACAAAACCTGTAGGCCCCCCCTGTGTCCCTGAAACAGCGTTGTCGCGCAGCAAAGATTGGACTTGTAGGAGCGCGCTTGCCCGCGATGGCGTCAGGTCAGTCGATGAATGTATCGCCAGTGCTGACGCCATCGCGGGCAAGCGCGCTCCTACAGGTCCTGTGCAACACTTCAAACATCAAACACAGTTGCCACAAGGCAGTACCCACGCATGAGCAGTAAGTACACCCAACGCGACTGGGCTCCCCATGAACGGCCGACCATGCCCGGCTCGCCGTCGACGCCGCTGCACTCAACGCCCAAGCGCTGGGCTTACGCGCTGGTTGGGGTCATCGTTGCGCTGACCGGCGGCCTGGGTAATGCACTGGTGGTTGCCAACCTGCCCTATTTGCAAGGTTCACTGGGCGCGACCACCGCTGAAGTCGCCTGGCTCCCCGCGGCCTACGTCATGACCAACGTCTCAATGAATCTGGTGCTGGTGAAGTTTCGCCAGCAGTTCGGCCTGCGGACCTTCACCGAGTTATTTCTGGTGCTCTACGCACTGGTGACCTTCGCTCACCTGTTCGTCAACGACCTGAATTCGGCCATCGCCGTGCGTGCGGCTCATGGGATGGTGGGCGCGGCACTGTCGACGCTGGGCCTGTATTACATGATCCAGGCCTTCCCGCAGAAGTGGCGCTTGAAAGCATTGGTGCTCGGGCTGGGCACCGCGCAACTGGCCATTCCCATGGCTCGGCTAGTGTCCGAGGATTTGTTGCAAATCGCCGAATGGCGTGGCCTTTACCTGTTCGAGCTAGGCATGGCACTGCTGTCGCTAGGCTGCGTGCTGTTGCTCAAGTTACCTCCGGGAGATCGCTTCAAGGCATTCGAAAAACTCGACTTCCTGACGTTTGGCCTGCTTTCCACCGGCTTCGCCCTGCTCTGCGCCGTGCTTTCCCTGGGCCGTATCGAATGGTGGCTGGAGAAAACCTGGATCGGTCTGGCATCTGCCGCATCCATCGCGCTGATCTGCGCCGGTCTGGCCATCGAACATAACCGCAAAAACCCACTGCTGATCACTCGCTGGCTGGGCAGTGGTGCGATCTGGCGCCTGGGGCTGGCGGTCATCCTGTTCAGAGTCGTACTGTCGGAGCAATCCATCGGCGCAGTGGGGTTTCTGCAAACCCTGAACATGGGCTCCGAACAACTGCATTCACTGTACGCCGTGATGTTACTGGGCAGCGTGGCGGGTCTGGCGGTCAGCGCGTGGACGATCAACCCGCAGCATTTGATCAAACCGTTGTTGATTTCTTTGGCGATGATTGCCATTGGCGCCTGGATGGACAGCGGCTCGACCAATGTCACCCGGCAATCGAACATGTACCTGAGCCAGTTTCTGCTGGCCTTCGGCGGCACATTCTTTCTGGGTCCGACGCTGGTCATGGGCATCAGCAGCGTGATCGCCAACCCGCGCAACATGGTCAGTTTTTCCGTACTGTTCGGGATCACCCAGAACCTGGGCGGGCTGATCGGCTCGGCGGTGTTCGGCACGTTTCAGGTGGTGCGGGAGAAATTTCACTCAAGCGTGCTGGTCGAACACCTCACCTTGATCAACCCTCAGGTTCAGGCCCGCCTGCAAAGCTCCAGCGCGAGCTACGCTTCAGCCATTGCGGATCCATCGACGCGGACCAGTCTGGGCATCCGCGCCATCGCCAACACAGCCACCCGGGAGGCCAATATCCTGGCCTACAACGATGTATTCATGCTGATCGCGCTGGTTGCCGTCCTGACCATGGTCTGGATTTCGATTCGCGTGACCTGGCTGAGAATGACCACAAAACCGCTTGAGGCGACAACGCCTGCAGCGGCGAACTCTACTTCCGTTAACTCCAGCGGCGCTCAACCTTCATGAATGACACAACCAAGCCCCCTGCATCGACCGACGCAGGCTCTGATCAGACACCGGAACAACCCGCATCATCAGGCCCGCCACCGCCTCCGGCAGCTGCACCCGCCAGCAGCGAACCGCGCTCTTCACGCACGCGGATCATTTCCTCGGTGATTTTCGCCAGCATTGCGCTGATCGGCATTCTGATCGTGCTCTATGCCTGGCAATTGCCACCGTTCAGCAGCCCTGTCGAAAGTACTGAAAACGCATTGGTCAGGGGCCAGACCACGATCATCAGTCCGCAATTGAGCGGCTATGTCTTCGAGGTGCCGGTACAGGACTTCCAGTTCGTCAAGGCAGGCGACCTACTGGTGCGACTGGATGACCGGATCTACCGTCAGCATCTGGATCAATCGCTGGCACAACTGGGCATTCAGAAAGCTTCACTGGCCAACAACCTGCAACAGCGACGCAGTGCCGAAGCGACCATTGCGCAGCGCAAGGCAGCCCTGGAAAACAGCATCGCTCAGGGTCGCAAGGCGGCGGCCGACCTGCGTCGAAATCAGGCGCTGGTCACCGATGGTTCGGTCTCAAAAAGTGAGCTGGACGTCAGCCGCGCCGCCGATGCACAAGCCAACGCCGCCATCGCTGAAGCCCGTGCTGCGCTAGACATTGCCAAGGAGGATCTGCAAACCGTGATCATCAATCGCGGCTCGCTGGAAGCTTCGGTGGCCAATGCTGAAGCGGCTATCGAGCTGGCGCACATTGACCTGAGCAATACCCGGATTCTGGCCCCGCGTGACGGTCAGTTGGGGCAGATTGGCGTGCGCCTCGGTGCCTATGTGAATTCCGGCGCGCAGTTGATGGCGCTGGTACCCGACCGGCTTTGGGTCATCGCCAATATGAAAGAAACGCAGATGGTGAATGTGCGCCTGGGTCAGCCGGTCACGTTTACTGTTGACGCGCTGGGCCATGAAAAGATGCACGGGCGCGTGCAGCGGATTTCGCCTGCGACGGGTTCGGAGTTCAGTTTGCTGCCGGCGGATAACGCTACCGGCAACTTTGTGAAGATCTCTCAGCGGATTCCGGTGCGGATCATTGTCGAGCCCAATCAGCCGTTGGCGAAACGTTTGCGACCGGGGATGTCGGTGGTGGTCAGTATTGATACCAGTCAGGACGGCGAGGTGCCGGCGGATCCGGGGGGTGAGTGAGGGGGCTCATCGTTTTGTGCCGCTGTTCTAGTGTACATATCCGTTTTAGCGGTAACGGCTGATATTGGTTGCGCTTTTACAGCGCGCCACTTTTGGTTCCGGAAGCCGGCCCAGCCAAAAGTAACCAAAAGGCTTTTACCCCACCACTTGGCACCTCGCTTAGGCTCGGTGTACCCGCCCGCAGATCCTGAACCGTGGGCCGCCGCAATGGGCCATCCATGGCCCGGTGCGGCTAACCCGGCATCCTTGCCGGGTTGCCCACGCTTCAGAATCTGCGTTCGGCCATCGTGGTTAACGGGGCGCCTCAGATCAACATCAAAAGCTCGGCGGCCTGACAGCCGACCTGTTTTCTTGGGTTTGCCGACATTCTGTAGGAGCTGCCGAAGGCTGCGAGGCGGTGTGTCAGGCGATGCCTGTTTTGGCTGTGCCGACGTCTCGCGAACAAGTTCGCTCCTACCGGGGTGTTACCGCTATATCGCTTTGCTTTTGATCTGCTTTTGATTTTGATCTTAAGCGCCCCGTTAAACCACGCCGGCCGTAATTCGACATTGCTGCGTGGGGCAAACCGGCAGGGATGCCGGTTTAGCCGCCTCAGGCCATGGATGGCCGGTGGCGGCGGCCCCACGCAACAATGTCGGATTACGGGTATGCCGAGCGACAGCGAGGCACCCAGTGGTGGGGCAAGAGCGTTTTGCTTACTTTTGCGCTGTTCAAAAGTGAGGCGCTGTAAAAGCGCAACCAATACCAGCCATCACCACAGAAACGGATATGTACCCAAGAACAACCACAGCAGATACCACCGCACCCTGCAAGAACGCCCTAGGACTATGCACCTTTACCGGCTGTCTTTTGCAAATTTGCACTGTTAGCATCGCAACTGTCATCTCTCGCAGCCTATAAAACAAAAACGAACAGGGAGTTTGTAATGACTGCATCTGCTTCAACTGCCCTCAAGACGCTCACCGACAACAGCATTCTGGCCGAAGTGCGTAATCACATCGGCCACCTGACACTCAATCGCCCGGCAGACCTGAACGCCATTGACCTGAGCATGGTGCGCAGTCTTCAAGCGCAACTGGACGCCTGGGCCCGGGACGACTCGGTGTACGCCGTAGTCCTGCGAGGTGCCGGAGACAAGGCATTTTGCGCCGGTGGCGATATTCGCTCGCTTTACGACAGCTTCAAAAACGGCGAAACCCTGCATCAGACTTTCTTTGCCGAAGAATATGCCCTTGACCTGACTATTCACCGTTACCGCAAGCCAATTGTCGCGCTCATGGACGGTTATGTTCTGGGCGGCGGCATGGGGCTTGTGCAAGGCGCAGACTTGCGGGTGGTCACCGAGCGCAGCCGCCTGGCCATGCCGGAAGTGGCCATCGGGTACTTCCCGGATGTGGGCGGCAGTTACTTCCTGCCAAGAATTCCCGGCGAACTGGGCATTTATCTGGGGGTGACCGGTACGCAGATCGGCGCAGCAGACGCGTTGTACTGCGGACTCGCCGACTGGTACCTGCACAGCGATGCGCTCGCAGAGCTGGATCGAAAGCTCGACCGCCTGCAATGGCGCAATCAGCCGCTGAAGGATCTGCAAGGGGCGCTGGCGAAAGTCGCCAGTCAGCGCTTGCCTGATCCTCCGCTGGAAAAACTGCGATCCGCCATCGACCATTACTTCGCACAGCCGGACATCACAAACATCATCGAGCAGCTGCGTGAAGTGACTGTTCTCGACACCCATGCCTGGGCCCTGAACACCGCAACGCTGATGGACAGCCGCTCGCCCCTAGCCATGGCCGTGACCCTGGAAATGCTCCGGCGCGGGCGTCATCTGTCGCTGGAGGAATGCTTCGCGATGGAGCTGCATCTGGATCAACAATGGTTTGAGCGCGGCGACCTGATCGAAGGTGTACGCGCGCTGATCATCGATAAAGACAAGAAGCCGCAATGGAATCCGCCCACCGTTAAAGCGTTAAGCGCCGAGCGTGTGCAAGGTTTTTTCAGCGGCCATGGAGATTGAGTCATGCACGATATCGAGCTCACCGAAGAACAAGTGATGATCCGCGACATGGCACGTGATTTCGCCCGCAACGAAATCGCACCGCATGCACAAGCCTGGGAGAAAGCAGGCTGGATCGATGACGCGCTGGTCAGCAAGATGGGCGACCTGGGTTTGCTGGGCATGATAGTGCCCGAGGAATGGGGCGGCACTTATATCGACTACGTGGCCTATGCCCTGGCGGTCGAGGAGATTTCTGCTGCGGATGCCGCCACCGGCACCCTGATGAGCGTGCACAGTTCAGTGGGTTGCGGCCCGATTCTGAATTACGGCAGCCAGGAGCAGAAGCAAACCTGGCTGGCCGACCTGGCAACTGGACGCGCCATTGGCTGTTTCTGCCTGACCGAACCCCATGCCGGTTCCGAAGCCCATAACTTACGCACCCGCGCCGTGCTGCAAGGGGATGAATGGGTGATCAGCGGCGCCAAGCAGTTTGTCAGCAATGGCAAGCGGGCGCAGTTGGCGATCGTGTTTGCCGTCACCGACCCGGAATTGGGCAAAAAAGGACTGTCAGCGTTTCTGGTGCCCACCGACAACCCCGGTTACGTAGTGGATCGCTCTGAACACAAGATGGGTATACGCGCATCCGACACCTGTGCCGTCACTCTGAACAACTGCCGCATACCCGCAGCCAGTCTGCTTGGCGAGCGTGGCAAAGGTCTGGCCATTGCCCTCTCCAATCTGGAAGGTGGGCGAATCGGCATTGCCGCTCAAGCGCTTGGCATCGCCCGCGCCGCGTTTGAAGCGGCGTTGACCTACGCACGGGAACGGGTGCAGTTCGACAAACCAATCATTGAGCATCAGAGCATCTCCAATCTGCTTGCCGACATGCACACCCGCATTAACGCAACACGCTTGCTGGTTCTGCATGCCGCAAGATTGCGCAGTGCGGGCCAACCCTGCTTGTCAGAAGCGTCACAAGCCAAGCTGTTCGCTTCAGAGATGGCCGAATCGGTCTGTTCCAAAGCGATCCAGATTCATGGCGGCTACGGCTATCTGGAGGACTACCCGGTCGAGCGCTATTACCGGGATGCCCGCATCACGCAGATCTACGAAGGTTCGAGCGAGATACAGCGGCTGTTGATTGCAAGGGAACTAAAGCATTACTTGATTTGATACTGCGGCGGGGGACCGACTTTAGCCGGGAGGGCTATATTTCTGACAATCAATTTTTTGGTGACTATCAGGACCTCTTCCCGGCTAAAGCCGGTCCCACCCCATCATCAGGTTAAGTCACCGAGTCAAAACCGTTCACGCCCCAGCAGTGTCACCAGCAAGGCCACGGAATCGGCATTGGCCATTATCACCTCGGCGCGTATCAGCGCATCGTCAAGGAATATGTCTCGTGCAGCGTCAAGGTTGGGGGCGTCAGTCAATTTCAGCACCTTTGCCTTGGCTCCGCCGTCGGCGGTCTTGAGGTCGCGCCAGACGCCGTTCTTGTCCTCCACTTTGAACAGATCATCTCGAACGGCCAGATGTGAAAGTTTGTTCTGGGCTCTGGTTTGCTCCCTTTTCATACGCACCCGGTACTCGCCCGTATCCTCAAGCAGGTCCAGATACGGCCTCTCTGAGTCCAGGTAGGCGATGTCTTCTGTTTTCCCGGCAATGTGGGAAAGTTCATGAATCAACGCCGTAGCACGAAAATGCGCGCCGACATTAAAGCCACCCAACCTCGACTGCGCTGACTTGAGTCGCGCAAAAGGAGTGGCGAAAAAACGCTCACTTAAAAACACTCGTTTCAGCGGATCATCGGTGTAAGTGAATGCTGTGACATCCCGGGACTCGAGCTTGTTGGTACCTACTACATATCGTTGCGATGAATGCGGGGAAAGCGTGGGGTCAAGCAGAAGTCGATAAATATCAGAGATTGCCAGTTTCACCGGAACGACCAGCGAGTTACTTAAAGCCCTCACCCCGAAGAAATCCTTGAATATGCGCTCGACACGAGGGTCAAGGAAACGACTGGGGGAACGTAACGTCAGGTTATCAAGGGCGTTCCTCAGATAGACCCTGGCCTGCCGATGGGCTTCAACCAATTGTGTAGACTTCAGCGGATACAGGCGCTGAATCTCGCCCACCCCTCGAGCTTCTACTACAAAAACGTCTTCGACGTTGTAGTCAATGACATTGGTCTTGAGTCGAGTCAGCGCACCGCCGTTAAGCCGTCTGCCAATGCCCGTTCCAAACCCCCACTGTTGCTGGCCATCAAGCGTAATCCGCGGCCCCTCTTTTTCGTCTGCAATGACGTGCCAGCCGTCGGCTTCGCTTCTGACCTGATAAACGTTGCCTGAGACTGCGGCGTATTGCTTGCCGGTGAGAGGGTTTCTGAAAATATGCAGTGCATTGTCTTTCTCCAGCTGACTCAGAGAAACATCATGCACCTCAAACTGTCGCAAAAGGACTTCCAGATCCAGTTGCATTTGTGGGTCGTTCCACTGGTGTTCGGACCAATCATCGGGATCGCTGTCATTCTCCTGAAGTTGCGCCGAGCCTTCATTCAGTTGTTGGCCGGTGGTAATCAGCACAAGCAAAGCCGCTGCAAATTCAGCAATGGCCTCGCCCCACTGTTTATCCTTGGCCGAGTCCAGGGATGAATGTAATAGGTCCTTCGCCTGCCATAAACTCACCAGCCCACCGGCCCTGCCGGGCAAGAACGTCAAGGACTGCTCGACACCCAACAACATCAAGTGTTTCCACTGCGCGCGGTCTTCCTCAGCGGTGCTTATGCTGTTTCTTCGGGCGATCAGCAGCATCACCTGCTGCGCAGCCCGAAACAGGCTTAACAGGAAGTTTTCCTGAACAACCTCCGCCTTCAGTTGCACAGGCCCCGGCAGGGATTCGCCCAGATCGGAAAAACCACCCGAGGCCCAGGAAAGGTGAGGTGTCAGAAATCCCCCTCGCGCATAGACGAAATGCACGCTCGGATCCAGACGCTCGATCACCAACGCCTGCAACTCGGTACTGGTCTGCAGTTCGGAGAGAAAATCCGCCTGACTGGCGTATTCCTTGAAGGTGTAATCCACGCTGGCAACAACATGCAGAATCCATGGCCCGGCATCCTGACCTTGTGGGCCGATCAGATAGATCCCGGTAGCGACATCCGGGAGATAGCCTGGGGCAGGCACCAATTGCAACGGGCTGAAGATGATGCTCCGCCCGTCTATGGGGAGCCGGGCGAAGCCATCCGGCATATTGATGAGATTCTCGACGAAGCTATAAGCGGTATTCGTCAGTTTGCCCTGAAGCCTCAGCTGGAAAGCCATGAGCAACAGTGCACATGGGGCCTGCTCGATAAACTGGCCCAACCGCTCGAGGTAGTCCGGAGACGTTTCGCTGAATTTGCCCTTCAGGTATTGCTGATAACTGCTACCAACATCAAGAGTTCGAGCCAGATTGCGCACATAGAGCGCATCCAGCGACGCAGGCAGCGATGTCGTACTGCTGGTCGAAACACTCAAAGAGGCGTCCTGAAACCTGGAAAAGCGATTTATGGCGAAGTCAGACAGGGATTCGCTCACCCTGCTGGTTGCTGCCGGGATCGAAGACGGTATCTGTCCCGTGCCCCCTGGCGCGGGTGTGTAATGTGTAAGCGTGATCAATATCTGCTCTGGATCGAGCTGTACGGCGGGGAAATCCGTTTGCAAGCGCAGGCGCACCTGCTCAACCGTGTATTGATCCAGTGATGCAAGAGAGACAACCCGTTGTCGCGAAGTGTAGAGCTGCCAGAAACGGATCATAAGCCCCCTGAACGCTGACAAATCGCGCTCGGAAGCCTTCCTCAACCAGTCTGGCAGCCCCCCTTTCAACAAGGTGTACTCAAGCCGACTCGCCAATGTATCAATAACGGTCCTTGTCTTGTCATCCGACGCCACAGGGATCAGCATCCTTTTCAACAGTATGGCATCAGCCTGCCATTGAACTGCCGTGCGGTAGGCATCTTCAATCCCCAGACACTGCCTGCTCAGCTCATCCTCGACCAGACGCCCGATGAAGTCCTCGTCGACCCTGGCCAGGTTGATGGTGAGGGTTGGCGTAGGGCTGCGGCTGAAAAACGCCCGAAGCCTGGGTTTGTCGGATTCGGCTATCAGGTCAAACCATCTATCCCGGGATCCGGGATACGCAAGCCTGGCATTGAGATCGATCTGTAGAGCAGTGATGCTTTCGAATTCTCTGAGACCCAGGATCGCAGAACACAGCAGGGGTTTGCCATCGCCATTCAGGGGCTGCTGGAGGACGAACACATTGGTGAGTTGCAAGGGTGGCTGATTACTGTCGTAGATCAGGTAAGGAATGGACACTTCGACAGCCTCGAAACCAAAGCGCTCACGAAGCTTGAACAGGGGTCGGTCCAGTACTTGCTCAAGCATATCCAGCCCGCTTTTACTCACCTCGCTCGATGTGCGGTGCATGCTCAAAGCAAGTCTGATCAGCCCTTCCTGAATCAGACGCGAGGCATTGGCCGAAATCACGGTGGAACCACGTACCCGCAAGTGCGCACCATAAAATGCCCTGACCTGATCCAGGTACTCCTTGGCAAAGCTCTGCCGGGCAAGATCCATTACGTGATTGAGCAACTCCGGCGTCAGCCATGACAGATGCATGGCGTAAGCGGAATCAGGTGGATCGACATAAACCTTGCAACCTTCAGGCAACGTTGCCTCGCGATGCCCGGTGACGCGATCCAGAAGCAGCACAGACAAACTCACAACGCTATCGTCGTTATCACGGAACCACATGCGCTGGGCATCCGCTGCGTCACCGCGCAATACCGAAAAATAGCGATTCAGCAGTCTGCGAGCGCACTCAGAAACGGTTGGGTGAGCGTCGAAAATACTGTCGACCCGCGTGCGTGCATCACGAAGATAGGTTGCCCATAGCAGTGGCGCGGCCTCGCTGGCATCCCGGATCTGAATACCCAGCGCAGAGATTCTCGATGGCGAACTGAAACTGGTCCAGAGCTGCTCTGAGCCCGCCAGCGCCTCGCTCCATTTCTTTGTCTCACCAGCAATAACGAGACGTGGGTCAATCAAATAACGGATATCCAGCGCCACCTCGAGGGATACTGATGCTTGAGCTGGAGACTTGAAGGTAGATTTCAGGATACTGGCGAGGTTGCGCTTTTGCAGTGCGATCACTGACTCGGCAAGCCTGATGAGCGGAGCGTTGCTGACCGAGTCCAGCCTCAGATGAACCGCGCCTTGAGCACGCAATAACTTTTCATCATCGAGCGATGTGTAGTCGAATATTTCGGTGCGGCCTTCGATACCGGCGAAGTGCTTAGCCACCGCGTCTACGCTGTTGAACCGTCGCAACCCGCGCTTCGCGCAATACAGGAAGATATCCGACAGCAACTCTGAGGTGAATCCGATCATCACGACGCCCGCCAGCTTGAGCGGTGCCTGATCGCGTATCGCGACCGAAACCCGCGACATTTCCGCGCGGCCTGAAACTCGTCCATCTGCCTGACACAGAGTCTTGAGCACGGCATATTCAGCAGCGGTGACCGTACAACCCTGTCTAGCGGTCAGCAAATGCTGTCGAAAACAATCGATGAAGGCCTGACCGAGCACATCACGGAGGGTCATACCGTCCGCTACCCAAGTACGCCAGTAATCATCCAGAAGGTTTTCATAGACGCCAGCCAGAGAGCCTGAAACGCTGGTGACCGCTCGTTGCCATGAGCTGGCTGCTTCCCCGGTCAGCTCATTGCCTTCAATATCCAGCCATTGCTGTCGGATTCCGCTGATCAAAGGCGTACCACAAAAGCCCCGTATCGCCACATCGACGAGTGTCTGGGTGCCAAGAATGGCCCCTTTTTGTGTGCCGTTCCCGACCTGTCTGATCTGCGCAATATGGGTGAGCACGTTGAGCTTAGAGCCTGTAAAACGTGCGGCAACCTCTCTTTTCAGTGCTTCGCCAATGGCTGTACGCAGTGACGGCAAACGCTGCAGACACCGGGACAGCCGCTCAAGTTGCTGTGCCTGCTGATCGATGATCGAGAGCATGCGGTGCCGGGACACCTCACCTTCGATCTGTTCGTATTCGAATTGTGCCGGGTCGCCACTTCGCAGACCGAACCGCGCCGTTAACCCGGCCACCAGCTCCTGACGAGTGCTGAACCTCTCTAGGCCATTGAGGGGGCTGCACAGATAAACCTCGGGGGCGAGATTCGTGGCGTCGCTGATCAACAATGCGCCCGCCAGCTCAGCGTGTATCAGCCCGTCGTCACCGCGGGACAATCGGTCAACCCGCGGCGCGCCCGTCTGGTCGTCTCCGGGCTGGACGAGTAGCTCAAGCCACCGGGCCTGCTGGTCGGTGATGCGCCCGGCTTCAAGCGCATCGGCGATGTCCAGCGGCAAGCGCGAACTGAGCGACCCGGAATAGAACCAGGGTGAATCTGTAGATGACATGACAAGTTCCTTTTGCAATGAGAACCCACCGCCACACAGGGCGATGGGTTGAAAGAGCAAAGGAGCTTATCGGGGGTTAAATCATTGCAGACGGTACATAAAGCAGCGCACGCCCAACCCTGTCGGATCAGGCCTTGTGGTTCTGCTCAACCCAGGCGGCATAGGCATCGATGAAAGTTTGCAGGAAAGGCCTGGTCTGCTCGGACAGGGTTCCCGCCGCATCAAAAAATGAACCGGCGTTGCCCAGGTAAGCTTCGGGCTGTTGCAGGCACGGCACGTTGAGGAACACAAGCGACTGGCGCAAATGATGATTGGCGCCAAACCCTCCAATGGCGCCAGGCGAAGCGCTGATCACGGCACCGGGCTTGCCACTCCAGGCGCTTTTGCCGTACGGACGCGAGCCCACGTCAATAGCATTCTTCAGAGCACCTGGAACCGATCGGTTATATTCCGGCGTCACGAACAGAACGCCGTCGGCCGCGCTGATTTGCTGACGGAACGCCGTGTAGCTTTCAGGGCTTGAAGTAGCCGTGTCGATGTCTTCGTTATAAAGCGGCAAATCGCCGATTTCGACGATCTTCAGTTGCAGGTTGGCCGGAGCCAGATCGGCGAGCGCCAGTGCGATCTTCCGATTGATCGAATCAGCACGCAGACTGCCCACTACCACGGCGATTGAGTAAACCTGACTCATGGATATTTCCTTCAACGTATGAAAAGAGCCATTAGTTATAGATCAAGTCGGGGCCAAGGTGCAGATTGCATTGCCGCGATAGAGCATTAAACATCACAAACAGCATAAAACCCGGCCGAGATTATTTTTTAATCGCGGGAAAACTCCGCGTCCAAACAGCGGTCTACTTCGCTTGATTGCGCACTGCGCACTACGTTCTGTCCGAGTCATGCAGGATATGAACCCGGCACTCGATGCGCAGTGTTAGCATGCAACAGTAAACATGCGGTTATCTTCAGAGGTTACAAAGCAAATGGCTTCAATCAAGGTTGGACAATTTCATGCACGCGATGCCGAAGGCCGTGTTTATTCGGTGCATGAGTTCCGGGAGCAACTGTCTGAAGCTAGTGGCACGGAGCCTGTTTCAATCTACAAGCTGGCGATTGGCGACCGCGTCAACCATCTGGGTGGCGATGAGTTTCAGTTGGTCCAGTCAGGCATCACGATGACGCGTACGTCTTGATAGTACGAGCGCCGTTCTTATGATCGCTTGAGATGCGCAGGGGATTGCTGTGTGCCCTGACACAGGGCTGTTGTGAAGCAAACATTGGACCTGTAGGAGCTGCCGAAGGCTGCGATCGCGGTGTGTCAGGATGGATGCTTCGCAGCCTTCGGCAGCTCCTACAGAAAACGCGTTTCAATCCAGTAGATTGCATTCTGTTTGATAAGAGCAGCTTTAGTTGCGATCAAACCATTGCATCCACAACATCTGCGCAGTCAGAACGCCTACCTCCCGGCTAAACCCGGTTCTACAGGGTTGGTCAACTGAACAACAGATACCAGAAGATCGCGGACTCACGGGTCTGAGGATCGATGGCGCGGTATCGCAGATGATCCACCCCACCGACAACGAATCCATATCGCTCATATAACCGGCAAGCCGCAAGGTTGTTGTTCTGGGTTTCCAGCATGATGCCTGGCAGATCCTGCTTGCGCGTCCATAACTGCGCCACATCCAGCAATGCCCTCGCCACACCGTGACGGCGCGCTGATGCATCGACAGCCAATTCATCGACGTGCGCATAACCGTTCCAGTGGCGACTCAGGACCATGTGTCCGACGGCGCGCTCGCCCAGCCAGGCAACCATCACCGTACTGTCGGCGGCGTCCCGATAGTCGCAGAACTCCTGAGAGTCGATGCCATAGTTTTTGCTGTAGGGCTCGACCGCTTCGACCTGCCATTGATCAACACTCAGCCCCACTTGCACCGCCGCATAACCACTGACGGTGAATGTGAATTCGCTGTTGAGGATGTAGTCCTCGAAGCATTCGTCTGCAACGCGAATACTCAGTGCCGGATTAGCCAAAGTCGTGAGTCCATTCAGTTGCCAATGAATCGGTCGAGCGGTGTGTTACGCCTGTCGGGCAGCGGCTGCGGCTTCCTGCAACTGCACCCACAACGCCGGGGCACCAGCAGCCTTGGCGATGGCCGCCATACGCACGTCATGCTCGGCGAGGTCGTTTTCACTTGCACGGATGACACGGCATGGCTGACGGTCAGCTGGCAAACGACGAATTTCGGTCGCCGTATTACCTGAACCTTCACCCGACCCGTTGCCGTCACTGGCGTTACCAGCCAAGGACAGGCTGGTCTGGCCGCCAGTCATGGTCAGATAAACGTCAGCAAGAATCTCGGAGTCGAGCAAAGCGCCGTGCAATTCACGGCCGGAGTTGTCGACGCCATAACGCTTGCACAACGCATCGAGGCTGTTGCGCTGACCCGGGTGACGCTCGCGAGCCATCATCAAGGTGTCGAGCACGGTGCAGTGCTGAGTGATATCAGCCCTGTCCTGCTGACCGATCAAGGCAAATTCGTTGTTGATGAAGCCAACGTCGAACGCCGCGTTATGAATGATCAGTTGCGCGCCTTTGATGAATTCGAAGAACTCATCCGCGACTTCTGCGAAGCGCGGCTTGCCGACCAGAAATTCGTTGGTGATACCGTGGACGCCGATAGCGCCTTCATCACTTTCCCGGTCTGGTTGCAGATAAACATGGAAATGCCGCCCGGTCAGGCGACGGCCCATCAGTTCGACGCAACCAATCTCGATGACCCGGTGGCCATCGGTGACCGGCATACCGGTCGTTTCGGTGTCGAGTACAACGCTACGCATGTTTGATGCCTCTTACTTCATCCACACCACGGTTAGCCAACTGGTCGGCCCGCTCGTTGCCAGCGTGACCAATATGGCCACGCACCCATTTCCAGGTCACGGTGTGGCGATTGACTTGTTCATCCAGCAGTTTCCAGAGATCGGCATTCTTGACCGGCTCCTTGGCAGCCGTCTTCCAGCCGCGCTTCTTCCAGTTGACCATCCACTCGGTGATGCCTTTCATCACGTACTGCGAATCAGTCACCAGCAGAACCTCGCAGGGACGCTTGAGCTCTTCCAGGCCGCGAATGGCACCCAGCAGCTCCATGCGGTTATTGGTGGTATTGGCTTCGCCGCCCCACAGTTCCTTTTCAACGCCCTTGCAGACCAGCAACGCGCCCCAGCCGCCAGGCCCGGGGTTGCCCTTGCAGGCGCCATCAGTGAACAGTTCAACGGTATCGCTCATTACAAACATCCAGAATGGGTTGGCTTTGCTATTCAGGCTCGCACGTGTCGCGATTGACCTTGGCCATGGGCAGCGGGATCAGCTTGCCCATCGGCTCGCGACGTAACTCCCGCAAAGGCCGCAATCCTACCACCAGCTTGCGTGCAACTAATAAATAGAAGCCACCGCCGGGGCTTTGCCAGCCATCGCCAAGACGCTCAAGACCGGAAAGACGGGCTTGCCAGCTCGCGGAAGCAAGCGGCGGACGATAGCACCCGAAGCGGCGCTTCTCCAGTGCGAAGCCCAGCAGATTCAGCCAGTCGGCGACCCTTGACGGGGAAATGCAGCGCGCTTTGTGCAACGCATCCTTGGCAAATACATGCCGCAACCCCCAGGCGCTCCAGGGGTTGATACCCACGATCAACAGATGCCCGCCGGGCCGCACGCTGCTGGCCGCCTCGCGTAACAATCCGTGAGGCGACAGGCAGAAATCCAGACCGTGCTGCATGACCACAACATCGGCAGCATGCTCACTGAGCGGCCAGGCCTGCTCTTCACAGACAATCTCAACGCCCGGCAGAGGTGCGCCCAGGCGCACATTGCGCTGAACCTGGTGTGCCGCAGGAGGGGTTTCGGCCGAAGGGCCGTAGTGCACCAGATAGCCACCAAAAAAGCGCCCGAGCTCTTCTTCCAGAATCCGTCGCTCTTCCTGCAATAAAAGCTGGCCCAACGGGCCTGACAGCCAGTCGCGTGCCGAACTGATCAGCGCCAGCCACTCAGGATCAGCCTGCGCGAATGCTTCATCTGTCATGTGTGATCCTCGCATCGAGCGTCATCAGACTCTAAGATGCCTTATTGTTTCCAGCTAAGCGAACTGCGCCATGATACAGATTGATGCCCTGCCGGCTTTTACCGACAACTACATCTGGTTGTTACAAGATCCTTCCAGCAAACGCTGTGCGGTAGTGGATCCGGGCGACGCTGCGCCGGTCATCGAATGGCTGGAGCAACATCCGGACTGGACCCTGAGCGACATCCTGATCACTCACCATCATCACGACCATGTCGGGGGCGTCGCGCAGCTTAAACAGCTCACCAGCGCCCAGGTATCCGGTCCAGCGACAGAAAACATTCCTGCGCGAGACATCAGCCTTGTCGATAAGGATCGGATCAACGTGCTTGGACTGGATTTCGAAGTCATCCTCGTTCCTGGTCACACTCTTGGCCACATCGCGTTTTACCACGCCAGGCCAGAGAAGCCGTTGCTGTTCTGTGGTGACACATTGTTTGCGGCGGGCTGTGGACGCCTGTTCGAGGGCACACCGGTACAAATGCACCAGTCGCTGGGCCGTCTCAACGACCTGCCGGACGACACACTGGTGTACTGCACCCACGAATACACACTGAGCAATCTGCGTTTCGCACAAGCGGTCGAACCGCACAACACCCATATTGCAGAGCGTCTGACGCAAGTGACGCAATGGCGAAGTGAAAATCGCATCAGCCTGCCATCAAATCTGGCACTGGAACGTCTCACAAACCCATTCATTCGTACCAGTGAAACATCTGTTAAACAAAAAGCAGACGAACGGACCGGGACCGATAATCGGTCGCCAAGCGAGATTTTTGCTGCCTTGAGGGCTTGGAAGGACACGTTCTAAAAAGCGCGTTCTTGAGCACAAAATCGTTGAAAGGTTGACCATTGGCAGGTGGGTTTCTAGAATCGCCCGACATTTTCGCCTGGAACTATCTCCCAGCCAATGTCGTCATCTATACGCAGAACCATTAATTCAGACGCATTGACCCGGTTAGCTCAGGCTATTGCCGTAGCCGTGAGCGCCACGCTTGCAGGCTGCCAGACCACTAGCCACGTCGAACCCAGCAGTAGCCACCGCACGCCCAATCTGGCTGCGGGCATCAAGCAAAAGCCGATCTTTCTCTCTCATAAACCTGCCCCACTCGCGCCCCCGCAAGATGTCTGGGAGCGCATGCGTCAGGGTTTCCAGTTGCAACAAGGCAACGGTCTTAACCCTCGCATTGACCAACAACGCCTCTGGTTCGCCAACAACCCGTCGTTCCTCGAGAACGCAGGCGAACGCGGCAGCCTGTACATGCATTACATCGTTGAACGCCTCGAAGAACGCAATATGCCACTGGAACTGGCGCTGCTTCCGGTCATCGAAAGCGCCTACAACCCCATGGCAGTTTCTCGCAGCCAGGCAGTAGGTCTGTGGCAGTTCATCCCGTCTACCGGGCGTTATTTCAATCTGCGTCAAACCAGTTTCTACGACGGCCGCCGTGACATTCAGGCATCCACCGTTGCTGCACTGGATTACCTGACGCGCCTGCACGACATGTTCAACGGCGACTGGCTTCTGGCTCTGGCGGCTTATAACGCGGGTGAAGGCACGGTCAGCCGCGCGATTGAGCGTAACGACAAGCTTGGCCTGCCAACCGACTACTGGAATTTGCCCCTCCCGCAGGAAACCAAGGACTACGTGCCCAAGCTGCTGGCGCTGTCCCAGGTGGTGCTTGCACCCGAAGCCTACGGCGTAAACCTGAATCCTATCGCCAACGAACCGTATTTCGACGTTGTGGAACTGAACCAGCGCGTCGACCTGTCCAAGGTCGCCGCGATGGCCAACATCGACGAAGACGAGCTGATCCAGCTCAATCCCGCTTTCAAGAAACGCATGACCATCGACGGCCCCAAACATCTGCTGGTGCCAACGGCCAAGACGCAATTGCTGACCGCCAGCCTGTCGAACATGAAACCTCAGGAGTTGGTGGACTGGCAGCAGTACCGGGTCCGCAAGGGCGACACACTGGCCAGCCTCGCCAGCCGCTATCAGGTTTCAGTCGATTCGCTGAAGCGCACCAACGGGCTGTCCAGCAACAATTTGCGTCTGGGGCAATCGTTGAGTATTCCGACTCAGCCGGGCATGACGCCTTCAAAACCTGTGTTCGAAGAGCTGGCGCGTAACGAAAAACCAGCTCGCAGCAAGAATTACACGGTCAAGAGCGGTGAAAACCTGTCAATCATCGCCAAGGCCAACAAGGTCGACGTCAAGGATCTGCAGCGCTGGAACAAGCTTTCCGGACAGAACCTGAAGGTCGGTCAGACGCTGGTTTTGCAGGACAACAGTGTGAAAGCCAAGAGCACGGCGACCGCCAGTGCAGTACCGGCTGACAAGAAGTCCATGCAGTACAAGATCCAGAAAGGCGACTCGATGTACCTGGTTGCCAAGCGCTTCAACGTAGAGATGCAACATCTCAAACGCTGGAACCCGCGCAGCGGTTCGGCACTCAAGCCAGGCCAGACCTTGACTGTTTATCTGCCGCATTGATGCATCCCCTTACCCGCCTCGGACCACCCTCCGGGCGGGTGAGCAATGCTGTATCCAGCCTCCCAGAGAACTACGCAATCTGTAGGACCGGCTTTAGCCGGGAGGACGTCGGGACCTCCGCGAAACATCCTTCGCCAAAAAATACCGCCCTCCCGGCTAAAGCCGGTCCTACGAGATCAAGAGCAAGCTTGCAGGCGAACGTAGAATCTCCCACAGGCCATCTCCCCCGCAAACGTCTCGCTCAACTGCAACCCTTTTTCCTGTCGATACAAGCTGTTACTGTTGACGACCCAAAAGCCCAAGCCGTCTGGATCGTGATACGTCCCTTCCTGCTCATCATCAGCCTGGCCTTGAGCTTTCCCGTCTACGCGGCCATCAGCGAGAGTCATGGCTACGCGCAGTTCGGTGTCCTCAAGTATCCAGCCAGCTTTACGCATTTCGACTGGGTAAATCCCGAGGCGCCGAAGGGTGGCACCTTGCGAATGATGGCTTTCGGTTCATTCGACACACTCAACCCTTACACTTTCAAGGGCAGCAGCCCGATTTCAACGGCCAACTTCCTGCAATACGGCATCAATGAGCTCAACGAGCCATTGATGGTGGGCACCGGGCAATACGATCCTTCCGGCGACGAACCGACGTCAAGCTATGGCCTGATCGCGCAAAGTGTCGAGTTCAGTGAGGATCGCAGTTGGGTAGTCTTCAACATCCGCCCGCAAGCCCGCTTCCATGACGGCAAGCCAATCACGGCCTATGACGTGGCGTTCTCCTATCGCACCCTGCTCAAAGACGGCCATCCTCAGTACCGCACAGCCCTGCAGGAAGTGCAGCGGGTCGACATTCTCAATCGCCACCGTATTCGCTTCGTCTTCAAACGCACCGGCAACCCCCTGTTGATCCTGCGTTTGGGCGAATTGCCGGTGCTGCCGCAACACTATTGGAAAGATCGTGACTTCAAGGCCACGACATTCGAGCCGCCACTGGGCAGTGGGCCTTATCGGATTACAAAGGTGCAACCCGGTCGCCAACTGGTCTTCGAAAGGGTGAAGGACTACTGGGGCAAGGATCTGCCGGTCAATCGCGGCAAGTACAACTTTGATCGGGTTGAAGTCGAGTTCTACCGCGACAGCGACGTCGCCTTCGAGGCATTTAAAGCAGGCGAGTTCGACATCTACATCGAGCATCAGGCCAAGAACTGGTCCACAGGCTACAACTTCCCGGCTGTAGCAAATGGCGAGGTGATCAAGGCACAGATAGAGCACAAGATTCCGACCCAGACTCAGGGCCTGTTCATGAATACCCGGCGCGCCATGTTCGCCGACGCCCGGGTGCGTGAAGCACTGGGGCTGATGTTCAACTTTGAATGGACCAATCGCACCCTGTTCAGCGATGCCTATTCGCGCACCACGAGTTACTACCCCAACAGCGAATTTTCCGCGACGGGTCTGCCTACCGGTGCCGAATGGTTGCTGCTATCAGCTTATCGCGAGCAATTGCCGCCAAGCCTGTTCACCCAGCCGTTCACCGTGTCGAAAACCGACGGCGGCGGCATCCCCCGTGAAACCCTGCGTAAAGCGCTGAAGCTGTTTGGCGAAGCAGGCTGGAAGCTTTCGGACCACGGACTGGTGAACGCCAAGGACCAGCAAATGCGCTTTGAGATCCTCCTGGTCAACCCAAGCCTTGAGCGCATCCAGCAGCCTTTTATTGAAGACTTGCGCCGGATCGGCATTGACGCCCGCTTACGTACAGTCGACCGTGCCCAATACAAGCAGCGGCTGGACCAGTTCGATTTCGAAATGATCAGCATGACCTTGACGCAAACCCTTAGCCCCGGCCTGGAGCAGTGGCAGTATTTCCACTCCAGCCAGGCCGCCATCAAGGGCAGCAAGAATTACGCGGGCGTGGCCAGTCCGGTGGTCGACGGACTGCTCAATCAACTACTCGCCGCGCAGACACGGGACTCGCAAGTGGCAGCCGCGCGCGCGCTGGATCGAGTCCTGCTGTCTCAGCACTACATGATCCCCAACTGGTACTTGAACAATCATCGCCTGGCGTACCGCAACCGGTTCGCCATGGTCACCACCCCGCCCTATACCCTGGGTTTGCGTGCGTGGTGGATAAAGCCTCTGGAGAAGACCCAATGAACCCGTTGCGTTCCCTGCTCAAGCAGGCTGGCGGCCTGTTGCTGGTCGGCATTGCCTGCACCGCCCAGGCTGCGCCCCAGCACGCCCTGACGCTGTATGACGAAGCGCCGAAGTACCCGGCCAACTTCAAGCACTTTGACTATGTAAATCCAGATGCGCCCAAGGGCGGCACCATTCGCCAGGCAGGCTTTGGCAGCTTCGACAGCCTCAACCCGTTTATCAACAAGGGCGCGCCCGCTGAAGACCTTGGCCTGATCTACGACACACTGGCCCGTTCAAGTCTGGATGAGCCGCTGACCGAATACGGCCTGATCGCCGGCAAGATCGAAAAAGCGCCGGACAACACCTGGGTACGTTTCTACCTGCGCCCCGAAGCGCGCTTCCATGACGGCCACCCCATCCGTGCTGAAGACGTGGAGTTCACCTTCAACACCCTGATCAAGGACGGAGCGCCGATGTACCGAGCCTATTACGCAGGTGTCGAGAAGGTGGTCGTCGAGGACCCGCTACGAGTGCTGTTCAAATTCAAGGATAACCACAGTCGCGAGTTGCCTTTGATCCTTGGCCAGCTACCGGTACTGCCCAAGCACTTCTGGGCCACTCGCGAGTTCAACAAAGGCAATCTTGAACTCCCACTGGGCAGCGGCCCTTACAAAGTCGCCGAGGTTAAAGCCGGGCGCTCGGTGCGCTACGAACGGGTGAAGGATTACTGGGCCAAAGACCTGCCGGTCAACCGCGGCCAGTACAACTTCGACGTGATGAACTACGACTACTATCGCGACAGCGACGTAGCGTTGCAGGCACTGAAAGCCGGTCAATACGACTACCGCCTGGAAAACACTGCGAAGAACTGGTCCGCCGCCTACGACATCCCGGCGGTACGCGAAGGTCGGTTGATCAAGGAAGAGCTGCCCAACGGCAATCCGCAAGGTATGCAGGGCTTCGCCATGAATTTACGCCGCCCGGTGTTCCAGGACCCGAAAGTGCGCGAGGCACTGACCCTGCTGTTCGATTTCGAGTGGACCAACAGACAGTTGTTCAACGGTTCCTATACACGCACCAAAAGCTATTTCGACAACTCGGAAATGGCCTCCAGCGGCCTGCCCTCTGGTGAGGAGCTGAAACTGCTCGAACCTTTGCGCGGCAAGATTCCTGATCGGGTGTTCACGGATGAATTTGTACTGCCGACCACCGACGGCAGCGGCATGATTCGGCCGCAAATGCGCCGTGCTTATCAGTTGCTGCAAGAAGCCGGCTGGCGCATCAAGGACGACCATATGACCGATGCGCAAGGCAACCCGGTCAAGCTGGAGTTCCTGATGGCGCAGACTGCCTTTGAGCGGGTCATGCTGCCTTACAAGCGCAACCTCAAGGACCTCGGTATCGAACTGACCATCCGCCGCGTGGATGTGGCCGAATACATGAACCGCCTGCGCTCGCGGGACTTCGACATGATCGTCAGCAGTTTCCCGCAATCTTCATCGCCAGGTAACGAGCAACGTGAGTTCTTTCATTCGATCAGCGCCGACCGCACCGGCAGCCGCAACTTCATGGGCCTCAAAGATCCGGCAGTCGATACGCTGGTGGACGGCCTGATCAATGCCGACTCGCGGGAAAGCCTGATTGCCCATACCCGTGCCCTGGACCGCGTGCTGCTGTGGGGCTTCTACATGGTGCCCAACTGGCATATCAAGAGCTGGCGGATCGTTTACTGGGACCACCTGGCGCATCCGCAGGCGAAAGCCTTGTCAGATATCGGCCTGTCCAACTGGTGGGTAAAACCGGATGTGAAACCTGCACCGCCGCAGCAGCCGGTACCCGATGCAGACGCCGAGAAAGAGGAGCGCTGACATGCTGGCTTATATCCTGCGACGTTTGCTGCTGATCATCCCGACGCTGTTCGGCATCCTGTTGATCAACTTTGTGATTATCCAGGCAGCCCCCGGTGGCCCGGTAGAGCAAATGATCGCCAAGCTCGAAGGCTTCGAGGGCGCCACCACCCGAATCGCTGGCGGCGGCTCCGAAGTCTCGGTGGCCGGTTCCAACTACCGTGGAGCTCAGGGGCTCGACCCGGCCCTGGTGAAAGAAATCGAAAAGATGTACGGCTTTGACAAGTCAGCGCCGGAACGTCTGTGGATCATGATCAAGAACTACGCCCATCTGGATTTCGGCGACAGCTTCTTCCGTGACGCCAAGGTCGTCGACCTGATCATCGAAAAGATGCCGGTGTCCATTTCCCTCGGGTTATGGAGCACGCTGATCATGTACCTGGTGTCGATCCCGCTGGGGATCGCCAAAGCCACCCGACATGGCAGCCACTTCGACGTCTGGACCAGCTCGGCAATCATCGTCGGGTACGCGATCCCGGCCTTCCTGTTCGCCATCCTGCTGATCGTGCTGTTTGCCGGAGGCAGTTACTTCGACTGGTTCCCGTTGCGCGGCCTGACCTCGAACAATTTCGACGAGCTGAGCGCAGGCGGCAAGATTCTCGATTATTTCTGGCACCTGGTGCTGCCAGTTACCGCGCTGGTGATCGGCAACTTCGCGACCATGACCCTGTTGACCAAAAACAGCTTCCTCGACGAGATCGGCAAGCAGTACGTGACGACCGCCAAGGCCAAGGGCCTGAGCAACAATCGCGTGCTCTACGGCCACGTGTTCCGCAACGCGATGCTGCTGGTGATTGCCGGTTTCCCGTCGGCGTTCATCGGCATCTTCTTCACCGGCTCACTGCTGGTGGAAGTGATTTTCTCCCTCGACGGCCTGGGCCTGATGAGTTTCGAAGCCGCCATCAACCGCGACTATCCCGTGGTGTTCGGCACGCTGTTTATCTTCACCCTGCTGGGGCTGGTGGTGAAACTGATCGGGGACATCACTTACACACTGGTGGACCCGCGCATCGACTTCGAAAGCAGGAAACATTGATATGAAGTTGTCTCCTCTGAATCGTCGACGCTTCGAGCGTTTCAAGGCCAACAAGCGCGGCTGGTGGTCGCTGTGGCTGTTCCTGATCCTTTTCGTCCTGAGCCTGGGCGCGGAACTGATCGCCAACGACAAACCACTGGCCATCCGATACGACGGCGCATGGTACTTCCCGGTGCTGGAGCGCTATCCGGAAACCACCTTTGGTGGCGAATTCCCCCTGGAAGCTAACTACAAAAGCCCCTACATCAAGGAACTGCTTGAAGCCAAAGGCGGCTGGACGTTGTGGGCACCGATCCCGTTCAGCTACCAGAGCATCAATTACGACCTGAAAGTCCCGGCCCCTGCCCCGCCCTCCTCGGAAAACCTGCTTGGCACAGATGACCAGGGTCGAGACGTGCTGGCCCGGGTGATTTACGGGTTCCGGATATCAGTCCTGTTTGCCCTGACCTTGACGATACTTAGCTCGATCATCGGTGTCATCGCAGGTGCCTTGCAGGGTTTCTATGGCGGTTGGGTGGACTTGGTCGGGCAGCGCTTTCTTGAAGTCTGGTCCGGATTACCGGTGCTGTATCTGCTGATCATCCTCGCCAGCTTCGTGCAGCCCAACTTCTGGTGGTTGCTGGGCATCATGTTGCTGTTCTCCTGGATGAGCCTTGTGGATGTGGTGCGGGCCGAGTTCCTGCGCGGGCGCAATCTGGAATATGTACGCGCAGCCCGTGCACTGGGCATGGAAAACGGCGCGATCATGTTCCGCCATATCCTGCCCAACGCCATGGTCTCGACCATGACCTTCATGCCGTTTATCCTCACCGGCGCCATCGGTACCCTGACCGCGCTGGACTTCCTTGGCTTTGGCCTTCCGGCCGGGTCGCCGTCACTGGGCGAACTGGTTGCCCAAGGTAAATCCAACCTGCAAGCCCCATGGCTGGGCATCAGCGCGTTCGCGGTACTGGCCCTGATGTTGAGCCTGCTGGTGTTCATCGGCGAATCCGCCCGCGATGCTTTCGACCCAAGGAAATGAAATGAACAATGACAATCTGATCGAGATCCGCGATCTGGCCGTCGAGTTCGTGTCCGGCGAAGGCTGTCAGCGCGTGGTCGAAGGCATCAATTTTGACATTCGCCGGGGCGAAACCCTGGCGCTGGTGGGTGAGAGCGGCTCGGGTAAATCGGTCACCGCGCACTCGATCCTGCGCCTGCTGCCCTACCCGCTGGCTCGCCACCCGAGCGGCACCATTCGCTACGCCGGTCAGGACCTGTTGACCCTGGACGAGAGAAAGCTGCGCAAGATTCGCGGCAATCGAATCGCGATGATCTTCCAGGAACCGATGACTTCGCTCAATCCATTGCAGTCGATCGAGAAGCAGATCAACGAAGTTCTCGGTCTTCACAAAGGCCTGACCGGCAAGGACGCGACCCGCCGTACCCTTGAGCTGCTGGAGCTGGTGGGCATTCCGGAACCAGAAAAACGCCTGAAAGCCCTGCCCCATGAGTTATCGGGCGGCCAACGGCAACGGGTGATGATCGCCATGGCCCTGGCCAACGAGCCGGAACTGCTGATTGCCGACGAGCCCACCACCGCGCTGGATGTGACGGTACAGCTGAAAATCCTCGAACTGCTCAAGGAATTACAGTCGCGTCTGGGCATGGCTTTGCTGCTGATCAGCCATGATTTGAACGTGGTAAAGCAAATAGCCAACCGCGTATGTGTCATGCAGCGCGGTTGCATCGTCGAACAAGCGTCCTGTGACGAATTGTTTCGTTCGCCCCAGCATCCGTACACCAAAATTCTGCTCAGCGCAGAGCCCAGTGGCGGCCCGGCGGCCAACCCGGCTGGCGCACCGCTGCTGGAGGTTGAGGATCTGAAGGTCTGGTTTCCGATCAAGAAAGGTCTGTTCAAAAGGACCGTTGATCACGTCAAGGCTGTGGACGGCATCCACTTCAGTCTGCCCAAAGGGCAGACGCTGGGGATTGTGGGTGAAAGCGGCTCGGGCAAATCGACGTTGGGCCTGGCAATTCTTCGCCTGATCGGTAGCCAGGGTGTCATACGTTTTCAGGGCGAGACGCTAGACTGCCTGTCGCAGCAACAGATTCGTCCGTTGCGTCGACAGATGCAGGTGGTTTTTCAGGACCCGTTTGGCAGCCTGAGCCCGCGTATGTCAGTCGGTGAAATCGTCGGCGAAGGCCTGCGAATCCATCGCATGGGCACGGCGGCCGAGCAGGAAACGGCGATTATCGAAGCGCTCAGAGAGGTAGGACTGGATCCGGAAACCCGGCACCGCTACCCTCACGAGTTCTCCGGTGGGCAACGGCAGCGAATCGCCATTGCCCGGGCACTGGTACTGAAACCGGCGCTGATTCTGCTGGACGAGCCCACTTCGGCGCTCGACCGGACAGTGCAGCGTCAGGTAGTCGAGCTACTGCGCTCGCTGCAAACCAAGTACAACCTGACGTATTTGTTTATCAGCCATGACCTGGCTGTCGTCAAAGCCCTCAGCCACCAATTGATGGTGGTCAAGCAGGGTCAAGTGGTCGAACAGGGTGATGCGCAAGAAATCTTTGCCGCACCGCAACATTCTTATACACAGCAGTTGCTGGAAGCCGCCTTTTTGGCACCAGTAGCTGTCGATTAACCTGAAGAGGAACAACACATGGGTTTTCTCGCCGGTAAGCGCGTCCTGATCGTCGGTGTCGCTAGCAAACTGTCCATCGCATCCGGTATTGCTGCCGCCATGCATCGCGAGGGTGCAGAGCTTGCCTTCACCTACCAGAACGACAAACTCAAAGGTCGCGTCGAAGAATTCGCCGCTGGCTGGGGCTCGGGCCCTGAGCTGTGCTTCCCTTGTGACGTAGCCAGTGACGAAGAAATCGCCAAGGTCTTCGAAGACCTGAGCAAGAAGTGGGACGGCCTGGATGTGATCGTTCACTCCGTTGGCTTCGCTCCAGGCGACCAACTGGATGGCGACTTCACTGAAGCCACCACCCGCGACGGTTTCCGTATCGCTCACGACATCAGCGCCTACAGCTTCGTGGCACTGGCCAAAGCCGGTCGCGAGATGATGAAAGGCCGCAATGGCAGCCTGCTGACTCTGTCGTATCTGGGTGCCGAGCGCACCATGCCAAACTACAATGTGATGGGCATGGCCAAGGCCAGCCTGGAAGCCGGTGTACGTTATCTGGCAGGCAGCCTGGGTCCGGAAGGCACTCGCGTCAACGCGGTATCGGCCGGTCCGATCCGTACGTTGGCGGCTTCGGGTATCAAGAACTTCCGCAAGATGCTGGCCGCGAACGAAGCGCAAACTCCGTTGCGTCGTAACGTGACCATTGATGAAGTCGGCAATGCTGGCGCGTTCCTGTGTTCGGACCTGGCGTCCGGCATCAGCGGCGAAATCATGTATGTGGACGGTGGTTTCAACACGACCGCTATGGGCAATATCGAAGAGTAATCTTCGAGTACGCCTGTGAGAAAGCCCGCAGCTTGTGAGAGTTGCGGGCTTTTTTTGTGTACATATCCGTTGGCGGGGTAGCGGCTGAAATTGGTTGCGCTTTTACAGCGCGTCACTTTTGAACATCCGGAAGCCGGCCCAGACAAAAGTAACCAAAGCGCTCTTGCCCCATCACTCGGTCCCTCGCCTAGGCTCGGGATGCCCGCCCGCAGATCTGAAACCGTGGGCCGCCGCAACGGGCCATCCATGGCCCAATGCGGCTAACCCGGCGTCCTGCCGGGTTGCCCACGGTTTCAGATCTGCGTTCGGCCAGCGTGATTTAACGGGGCGCCTCAGATCAAAATCAAAAGCGCGGCGGCCTGACAGCCGACCTGGTTAGTGAGCTTTCAGGGCTTCTGTAGGAGCTGCCGAAGGCTGCGATGCATTGTGTCAGACGACGTATGCGTTGGCCGTGGTAACGTCTCGCGAACAAGTTCGCTCCTACCGGTCCGAGGCGCTACCACTGGCTGTCTCAATATGCTATTGATCTGCTTTTGATTTTGATCTTAAGCGCCCCGTTAAACCACGCCGGCCGGAATTCGACATTGCTGCGTGGGGGCTCTTGTTAACGGAAGGGGCGGCAGGGATGCCGGTTTAGCCGCCTCAGGCCATGGATAGCCGGTGGCGGCGGCACCACGCAGCAATGTCGGATTACGGGTATGCCGAGCGACAGCGAGGCACCCAGTGGTGGGGCAAGAGCGTTTTGGTTACTTTTGCGCTGTTCAAAAGTGACGCGCTGTAAAAGCGCAACCAATACCAGCCGTTACCCCAACAACGGATATGTACGCAAAAACAAATGATCAGGCCCCACCCTCAGCCTGATTCCTCTCCCCCATCTTCTTGCTACGCTTCTCCAGCACCAGATAAACCACCACAGCAATCACCAGCGGCAGCAGAAAGTAAATCGCCCGGTAGCCAATCAGCGCCGCCAGCAAGGTGCCTTTCGAGAACTCATCCTGAAGCAAGGTCATGAAGACCGTTTCCAGCACCCCAAGCCCCGCCGGGATATGCGTGATCACACCAGCGATGCTGCTGATCAACAACACCCCAAGAATGGCTGGATAGAACGCCTTGTCCGGTAGCAGGGTATAAATCACCAACGCCATCAGCGACCAGTTCAGCGCGCCGAGACTGGCCTGCAGCAGCGCCTGCTTCATCGATGGCAGCGTGATCTCCTGCTTGCGAACGGTCCACGAACGACGCTTGGAAAACCGGCAAGCCAGCAAATAAGCACACGACACCGCCAACAAAGCAAAGCCGATCAACCGTAGCGTTCCAGTACCTACCGCCCACTCCTTGGGCAGCTCCAGAAAGCCCATGGCAAAAACACCACCTGCCAGAATCATGTAACCCAACCAATTGGTGATCAGGCTCAGACTCAACACACGAGTAATAGTTGGCACATCGAGCCCGAGCCGGGAATACAGGCGATAACGCAACGCAATCCCGCCGACCCACGAACTTAGGTTCAGGTTGAACGCATAACAGACAAACGCCACCGGTACGATTTGTTTGATCGCCAGCTTGTGCCCGGTATAAAACCGCGCCAACACATCAAAACAGCAGTACGTGAGGTAGCTGCACAGCGCAATCACGACACCTAACGCCAGGGTACTTAGCTTGTAGGACTGCAACGCCTGCTTCACTTCCTGCCAGTCGAGGTTCTTGACCAGCAGGAACAACAACACTGGGACCGCGATAAAGAAGAACAGGTTAAAGGCACGCTTGGCCCACTTCCATTTGTTGCTTTGCTTCTCTTTTTCTTTTGGCTGATCCGAAGACGCCTCATAAGCCTGACTCATAGCGACTTCTCCTGATCCGATTGCAGGCTGGACTTCAACTGCTCTGTGACGCTGCTTTTCTCATTTTCAACAACGCTCGCTTCAGGAATTACATCCGCAGCCCGCAACGGTTTGAGCCTCATGCCATGGGCCGGAAACAAGCCAGCGATGGCCGGGAAGTGACGCAGGAAGTGAAAACTCAGGAAGATCATCGGCGCACGCCACCATTGACCGCGTGCCGCGCCCCTCAGGTTCATTTCTTTACTGTGGGCCGCAGCGAGTCCGGTCAAATGCTCGTGCAGATGCTGATTGAGCTGTTGATCGCGGATGAACAGGTTCACTTCAAGATTCAGCGCAAGGCTCAGCGGGTCCAGGTTGCTGGAGCCGACGGTGGACCACTCACGGTCAATCAGTGCGACTTTGCCGTGCAGGGCGCGCTGGGTGTATTCGTGGATTTTCACCCCGTCACGCAATAAGTAGGTGTATGTCAGCCGCGAGCAGACACGCACGAACGGCATGTCCGGCTGGCCTTGCAGAATCAGGGTGACCTTGACGCCACGGCGCGCAGCATTTCGCAACTCACGCAGGAAGCGGTAGCTGGGGAAGAAGTAGGCGTTAGCGATGGTGATCCGCTGGGTTGCATTACGAATCGCCAGCAAATACTGCTCTTCGATATCAGTGGTGTGCTCCTCGTTGTCGCGCTCACACAACAGCATTCGCGCACTGCCCGCGTGCTGGGTCGCTACGCGCAGCGCCGGGACTTTGGCTCGCACACCTTCACTCAACAGGCGCATGGCGGACTTGTGAATATCGCCGACGATAGGGCCACGAACCAGGACTGCATAATCCTGCTTGGCAGTCAGACCGGTATCACTCATGTGATCAACGCTGTAGTTAATGCCGCCAATGAAGGCCAGCTCACCGTCGATAACCACGACTTTTCGGTGCAGACGCCGGAACAGGTTGGTGCGCATGCCCATCAGGCGCGGACGCGGATCAAAGAGCTGAATATGAACACCCGCAGCCAGCATCCGGCCGACAAATGACTTGCTGAGATCCGAAGTCCCGTAATCGTCCACGGTCACCACGACGTAAGCGCCGTTGCTAGCAGCCTCAATGAGCGCTTGCTGGAGCGCCTCCCCGATCCGGTCTTCGAAAATGATGAAGGTTTCCAGCAGCACTTCTTTGCGCGCCGCGCGAATGCATTCGAAGACGCGAGTGAAATAGTCTTCGCCGTTGATCAGCAACTCAACCGAATTGCCCTCTTGCCACTGCCCGTGGTTATTCGCCTGATCACTCATAAGGTTAACTCCACTGCCAGCGGCGCATGATCTGAAAGGTGTGACCACGGACGATTGGACAAGACTTTGGGTCGATTGCTCGTGGCATTGCGTACGTAAATGCGGTCAAGCCGAAGCAACGGCCAGCGCGCGGGAAAACTTTTAGCGGAGACGCCGAAGTGCTGAACGAAAACTTCGTGCAACCCGGTGCCTTCAAGCGCCGCATCGGCGCGCTGACGCCAGTCGTTGAAATCCCCGGCTACGATCACCGCCTCGCCTTCCGGTAACCGGGCCAGCAATTCGGCGAGCAGCTTCAGTTGCTGCTGGCGATGATTTTCCCGCAAGCCCAGATGCACGCAGATGGCATGCACGTGACCGTGATGGGGAACATCCAGCACGCAGTGCAACAAGCCGCGCTCTTCTGTGCCATGGATCGAGATGTCGAGGTTCTCGTGGTAGCTGATCGGGTACTTGGACAGCAGCGCGTTGCCATGGTGGCCGTGGGGATAGACCGCGTTGCGGCCATAGGCGAAATCACCCCACATGCTGTCCGCCAGGAATTCGTACTGCGAGGTCGTTGGCCAATCCTTCACGCGCTGGGCGTGATTTTGATGTTCGCCGTGAACCTCCTGCAAAAACACCACATCGGCAGACACTGAGCGCACCGCGTCTCGCAACTCGGGCAAAATAAATCGGCGATTCAGAAAACCGAATCCCATGTGCATGTTCATGGTCAGCACGTTCAGGGAAACGCTGGCAGATGTAGCCGTTCGCACGCCAACCGGCGTTGTGGCACTGGTCAAAACTCAACTCCTTGCAGGTCGCCCGGCGCAACGTCCAGCCCTTTGGCGAGATCGAAGCGCTCCAGCAATTGACGGGCGTCATACGGCGCACGGACTTTAAGGTCGTTATCGAAGTAGCAATAAATGTCCCGGGATTTGCGTTTAAGCCCTTTTCCAGTAATCAACACCTGGGCGTCGGACGGCTGTGAGCCTTTGCGCCAGGCATCGATACGATCGCCCCAATACTGGATGGCCTTGTCGGTATAGCCACTGGCATAAAGTTTTTTATCGCCGTGCAGCCTCAAGTAGACAAAATCACTGGTCAGGTCTTCGATGTACGGCCACTTGCCTGCGGTGTCCGCCATCACCAACGCCACTTTGTACTTGCGTAACAAGGTAATGAACTCAGGCACCTTGAAACTTGCGTGACGGATTTCCACCGCATGGCGTAGACGACCGGTTTGGGGAAGGTCCAGATAGCCGGGCTTGTGCATTTTTTCGTCGCACTGCGCAGCGCAACGCCTGGCCTGCTTCATGTCATGAGGCAACAGCGTGAGGAAGTGTTCGAATTGCTCAGCATCGAATTTGAAGCTCGGCGGAAACTGCCAGAGGATCGGTCCCAGTTTCTGTTTGAGCTGAAAAATACCCGACGCAAAGAAGTTGGCGACGGGTTTCTCAACCTCATTCAGGCGCCGCACATGGGTAATGAAACGTGGGGCTTTGACACTGAACACAAAATCATCAGGCGTATCGGCATACCAGCGCGCATATAAGTCCGGCGATTGCAGAGCGTAAAAAGAGCCATTGATCTCGATACTGTTGACCGCACGAGACGCAAACTTGAGCTCGTTTTTCTGTGTCAGCCCTTCCGGATAAAAGTCGCCCCGCCACGGGACGTAGCGCCAGCCGGAGATGCCAATGCGGATATCGCTCATGATGAGAGGCCCAGTGCAATACGCGGCGCCCGTGAGCTGCGGACCTCCAGACGCGATCCTGGCCGAGGTCCACGCCCGCTTTCAGGCATGAATGTTCACGTCATATGAAGCCTGGCACTGGCACAGGTTCCATACCGTTTTTTCAGCTCAGTAAACTCACCCGTGTCGTCCAGGTTATCGACCCAACAGGTGAGTCGGTGCTGCGCATTGCAGGCCTGGCCCCAGAAAGATGCGCCACCAACCGGACCTGAACGCTCTCAGCGTTGGCGCATGGCTAGCATGTCCTGACGAAAAAAAGCGGTTCCGGCATGGGTATTGCTGCAACGATATAAGCGATCCTTGGTCAAGAAAGTGACTGCACTGCAAGCACTCATCGACCCGCCATCGCCGAGCAAGCTAGAGCATTGAGCGGTCGAAACACGGCAAGCCAGAAATCGGCCTGCGGCAATCTGCATCTGTGCCTAAAATGCCAAAAAACAATCAAGGGAAAACACCGTGAATACACCTTCAGCAGTACGCTATAGCTATAGAGCCCGTTGGCTTCACTGGGTAATGGCCATCCTGATCGTGCTGGCGTACGCCCTTATCCTGAGCCGCACACAATTTGCGCGTGGTTCTGGGTTGCGAGCTTTCGCGGTACAAAGCCATTTCTGGGTAGGCATTCTCGTGCTGACCCTGGCATTCTTCCGCGTTGCTGAACGGCGCCGTCATACGCCACCGGATATAACACCACCACTTGAGGGTTTTCTGCGACTCGCGGCAACCGCTTCCCACTATCTGCTTTATGCGTTCCTGTTTGCACAGCCACTACTTGGGCTGTTTACAGTGCTGATAGAAAAAGGCTCGCTGCCAATTCCTTTGACGGATACTTTGATCCCGTCACCCTTCCCCGTCTCCGAGCGCTTCGCCGAATCACTGGAAGACCTGCACAAACTGTTGGGCTCCATTTTTTACTACATCATTGGCCTGCATGTCGTTGCCGCGATCTGGCACCACTTCGTGCGCAAGGACAACACGCTCAAACGTATGGTGTAGGGCCTCCCTTCGCCATGATGATTTGCAGGGGGTGGGTGTTGCCTCGTGCCAAATGGTAGACCGGTAGGAGCGCACGAGTACCGCGATGGCTTTGTGTCAGAATAAGTGCTTTCGTAGCCTTCGACAGCTCCTACGAAGTGCATTTCAAACCCGAAAGGAATGCAAGAGCCAGCGCTCACATCCCTCGCCCTAGCCCTCTCAAGGACGTTCCATGCAAAGCCGCCTGCTGACTTCTCTGGCCATCGCCGTGTGTGCATCGGCTTCCTCCCTCGCCCAAGCCAGCAGTGATGACTCCTGCTATCCGACCTGGTCGATACTCAGCGAACAGCTGGACCCTTGCAGTAACTTGCCTTTCCTCAGCCCCGGCAATGACAGCTCGGTTAATCTGCGGCTGCTGCTGGCCAATGCCGGCAAGTTGCAATTGAGCCCCGCAGCACTGAACAAGGATGACCTTGCTGAAGGTTACGGAGAAGTACCTTTTGCTCATTACCGCCTGCTGCCGGTGCAAGGCGAGATCGATGACGAGGTTGCCAAAGACGGCCATACACTCGGCCTGAATGAGATGCTTGCCTCACTGGGCATCAAGCGCGAACCCGCAGAAGTGGCTGGCGATATGCTGGTCGACGGCGAAGGCAGCCGCTGCCGCAGCAACAATGAAACCACCGCCACGGATTTCATTCGCGAATTGATCAAGACGCCGGAACTCTCCCCTGCTGAACGCGCTGCGCTGGCGAATAGCCGGATGCAGATGCTCCCGGCCTGCGGGTGGGAGCCCGAGCAACTGACCAGTCTGTTGCCTGGCGAAATCACCTCGAGCACAGGCAAGGCCTTCACCACTTATCTGCAAGCGGCCGCCGACTTCTACAGCGGACGTTTCGTCGATGCGAGCAAGGGCTTCACCTTGCTGGCTGATAATCCAAACGAATGGTTGAAAGATACGGCGCTGTACATGATTGGCCGAACCGAGCTGAACCTCGCTCAGGAGAAAGCCTTTGAATACGGCGAACTGAGGCCGGATCGCGTCGATCTGGCTGCGGCCAGACGTGCCGAAAGCGCCTTCAGGAACTATGTAGACAATTACCCCTATGGCGTCTACTCCAACACCGCCACTGGCTTGCTGCGCCGGGTGCACTGGCTGACTCAGGACAAAGACAAGCTTGCCGCTGATTATGAAGCGCTGCTATTCCGCCCAGGCGAAGACAGCACGGCTGACGAAGCGCTGATGCGCGAGGCGGATCTCAAGCTCATCACGCCGAACACGACCGCGATCAAGTCGCCCATGATCGCCGCCGTCAATGACCTGATGTGGATGCGTGAAGGCTCCAGCAACAAGCTGACCAAAGCCAGTTTAATGGCGCAAAAGGACACCTTCGCCGAACATCCTGAACTCTTCACTTATCTACAGGCCGCGTTTGCCCTCTACGTGGAGAACAATCCGGCCAGCGCCTTGCAACGGCTACCCGATACCATCCCCGCCGAGCTCAATTACCTGGCGTTCAGCCAACAGATGCTGCGTGGACTGGCTCTGGAGGCCAATCAGGATTCAAAGAACGCGCAGGCGCTGTGGCTGAAATTAATGCCGCAGGCCAAATTGCCACTGCAACATGAACAATTGCAATTAGCGCTGGCCATGAGTTACGAGCGCGATGAGCAACTGGCCAGGGTCTTCGCCGCTGACTCGCCGATTAAAGCCGAAAAAGTGCGTTACATCCTGCTCGGCAAAGCTGCAGATGCAGACCTGTTGCGCCAACAGGTCATTCAAGGTGCCAGCGATACCGAGCGCAACACCGCGCTGTTTGTTCTGCTGTACAAAGACCTGATGCGCAGTCAATTCGGTGCGTTTGGCGAGGATCTCAAACAATTGCCAGAGAGCCCGTCTGCAGAAAAACTCGGCTACAGCCTTGGCTATGTCTACGATCAGGGACAGGCGCTGACGCTGTTTCGCTGGCATGGGGACAAGGCCGAATCCGGCTACGTCTGCCCAAGTATTGCGGACACGGCAGCGACTTTACAAAAGGATGCGAAGAATCCCCGAGGCCTGAACTGCATGGGCGAATTCATTCTGCGCAACGGCCTGGATCGCATGCCGCTGGACGAAGCACGCAGCGCCGATGTGCTGGGCGGCACAGCCCCCGGTTTTGCCGGGCAGGTATTCTCCAGGCATAGCGCGTATCAAACCGTCATCGCCAATACGAAGGTTGACCACGAAGACAAAGCCTACGCACTGTATCGCGCCATCAACTGCTACGCCCCGTCGGGCAACAATGGCTGCGGCGGCAAAGCCGTAGAGCCCTCGGTACGCAAGGTGTGGTTCAAACAGCTCAAAAGTGGCTTTGCCGATACACCCTGGGGTAAGTCTTTGCAGTATTACTGGTAATCCTGGATGCGCGGCTGGCTAATGCTGCTGTGCTTATTACAGCTGGGCTCGGCCAAGGCAGCGGTCAATGCCGAGGATCATGATGCCTTTTGGCTGTGGGGAGGTGTCGCTGCACAGCCGGTGCTGACCAAGGCAAAAACCCTGTACCTCTTGCAAGGGCAGATCAGTAGCTCGCGCAGTGAACAACACCGTCGAGTCAACTTCGTGGCGCAGGGCATGCAAGTGGCGAAGCTGCCTCAGCGCGAAGTCTGGATCGTCTATCGCGCTCATACTCTACGCTGGCCTGAGACGGTCTATACCCAGCTGTTTGGCCAGATCAAACGCTGGCGTCAGGCAGGTAACCTGGTGGTGGGCATCCAGATCGACTTTGATGCCCGCACCCGCTACCTCGACGAATACGTGACGTTTCTGCGCGACCTTCGCCAACGCCTGCCCGCCGACTATCGCCTGAGCATTACCGGCCTGCTGGATTGGAGTAGCAATGCAGACGCTTCCGTTATCGGAAAACTCAAAGGCGTGGTCGATGAAGTTGTGGTGCAAACCTATCAGGGCCGCCACAGCATTCCGGACTACAGTGCTTACCTGCCACGAATCAGTCGGCTGGGTTTGCCGTTTAAAATTGGACTGATGCAGGGCGGCGAATGGCAAGCGCCTGACTATCTGCAAGACAACCCATGGTTCAAGGGTTATGTGGTGTTCTTGCAGAATCGGTGATCACAGACGCTGCAGTATCTCTTCGCTGCCCACGACCGTGGCGTATTCCCCATGCAGATTACCCAACGACATGGCGTGCACATCTTCTGCACTGCGTGGTGTGCCGAAAAAATCCGGCGTGTCGAAGGTAAAACAACCGTCATGGGGCACTATCACCTCAAACCCCAGATTGCCACCAGCGCGGGCAGTGGATTCCACTGAGTTGTTGGTGACAATACCAACGATAACGACCTGAGTGATGGAATCGTCTTTTAACCACTGCGCCAAGGGCGAGTTGCAGAACGCGTCGGGCACCTGCTTGCACAACTCACGCTCACCTTCCAAGGGCAGAAAGTCCGACTGATATTCCACGCCGGCCTGCTCCGGCCAAAACACCGACTCAGGCTCGCGGGAAAAATGCCGGATATGGATCACGGGTCTTTGGGTGTCGCGCCAGGCCTGGAGTAGCGCGAGCATTTGCCCTTCAGCCTGAGGATTATTGCGGCGGCCCAGTTTGGGATGTTGAATGCCCTGTTGCATATCAATGATCAGTAGTGCAGCGTTGGCGTGAATCTTCATCTGAACTGACTCTATCAAAGGCTTTTAAAGGGCGCTGAAAGCTGCAGGCAGTCCCTGCTCGTCAAACTGTTCAAGCACAAAATCCACAAATGCCCGGGTCTTGCCTGGCAGCAATTTGTGCTCAGTGTAATAGAGCGAAATATTACCGTCATCGACGTACCAATCGGGCAACACCCGTAGCAGTTGCCCGCTGCGTAAATACGGCACAGCAAACGGCATACTGACCAGCGCGATGCCCAATCCCTGCTCGGCAGCAGAACACGCGGCCTCCGAATCACTCATGGTCATGCGCGGCTTCAGGTCCAGCGGGCTGTACTGGTGATCGCGACTGGTCAGCGGCCAGGAGCGGATTCGTCCGGTCTGCGGCGAACGGATCAGAATTCCCGGATGGTTCTGCAGATCCTCCGGCTGATCAATAGCCGACTGCCCGGCCAGATAGCCCGGCGACGCCACCAGCACCCGGTGCGCAGGCGCTAACTTGCGCGCCACGACCCCTTGAGGCAGATCAAACCCACCACCAATGGCTGCGTCAAATCCCTGCCCAATCAAGTCCACCTGTCGGTTATCAAAATGCCAATCCGGTGTAATGGCCGGGTAACGACGTAGAAACTCAGCCAGCAGTGGCACGATGTAAAGCCGTCCGAAGATCGTCCCCATGCTGACCTTCAGCGTGCCCGCCGGCTGCCCTTCCGCGCTGGCCAGATTGGCAACGGCATTTTGAATCGTGGTGAAGCTGGCAGCGACTTCCGTCAGAAAACGCTGCCCGGCTTCTGTCAGTGTCAGGCTGCGGGTACTACGCTGGAACAGGCGCACACCCAGCCGCGCTTCCAGCCTGGCAACGCTTTTACCCACCGCCGCTGGCGTCAGGCTTAGACGTCGTGCCGCTTCGGCAAAGCTGCCTACCTCAGCGCTGCGGACAAAGCATTCGATGCTGCTGAAGTTTTCCATGAGTCGGATTCTAAACTTTTGGTTTACTCAGACTATCGCAATTACCGTCTACTCAGGATGCAATCTGCGCCGGATACTGACCCCCAACAACTCACTTAACAACTGCTCAGGAGAATCTCATGACTCAGCAAACACCACTCAGCGGCAAAATAGCGCTCGTTCAAGGCGGCTCAAGGGGTATCGGCGCCGCTATCGTCAAACGTCTGGCCGAAGAAGGCGCGTCAGTCGCTTTTACGTACGTCAGCTCCGAGGCCAAGGCGCAGGAACTGCAGGAAAGCATCACGGGCAATGGCGGCAAGGCCCTGGCAATCAAAGCCGACAGCGCAGACGCAGAAGCCATTCGTAACGCAGTTGCCCTTACAGTTGAAAAATTCGGTCGCGTCGACATCCTGGTCAACAATGCAGGCGTACTCGCCATCGGTCCGCTGGATGAGTTCAGCCTGGAAGATTTCGACCGCACGCTGGATATCAACGTGCGCAGCGTATTCATCGCCTCACAGGCCGCAGCAAAGCACATGGGCGATGGCGGTCGCATCATCAACATCGGCAGCACCAACGCTGACCGCATGCCCTTCGCTGGCGGTGGTGTCTACGCCATGAGCAAATCAGCGCTGGTCGGCCTGACCAAAGGCCTCGCCCGCGACCTCGGCCCACGGGGCATCACCATCAACAACGTACAGCCCGGCCCGGTCGACACCGACATGAACCCGGCGAGCGGCGACTTCGCCGAATCACTGATCCCGCTGATGGCGATCGGACGTTACGGCCACGCCGAAGAGATCGCCAGCTTCGTTGCCTATCTTGCGGGCCCGGAAGCGGGTTATATCACCGGCGCGAGTTTGACGATTGATGGCGGGTTTGGGGCTTGATGAATCGCCGGGCCTATCTGTTGAAGCGGTTTTGATGAACTGCTGAAAGGACAAATAGCCAGAAACGAAAAACCCCTGACTTCTCAAGGAAATCAGGGGTTTCGTTTGTAGCGAATTTGGCGGTGAAGGAGAGATTCGAACTCTCGATACAATTTCTTGTATACACACTTTCCAGGCGTGCTCCTTAAGCCACTCGGACACTTCACCGTATCTCGTCACACCGTTGGTCTGTCGAGGCGCGCTAATGTAGTCGAAAGCTTTTGCGAACGCAAAGGTTTTTTCAGAATTTTCATGCGGTTAAGCAAATAGACGCCTGCGCGCTGACCGCTGCCTCGTGATCACAGGGTTTCAACCTCTTACCGGTGCTTACCGAGGTGATTTCGTGTGGAGCATTGCTTTATATTCGAGTCCTGCAAGGCGGAGATCGAAAGCGATGGCACATTCACCCAAGTATCAAATCTCGGAATCCGTGCGCAATATTGAAACAGAGGTGGGCAAGTTGCTGGACCTGGTGGTCATGCTCAAGGAAGCTGGTGACGAAGGGTTGTCAGCAAACGTTGCGCTTCAGGCACACAAACTGTTGGAGGCTGCAGTGGCGCTGAGGATGGCGATGGCTGGCTGATAGCTGCTGCCCCATTCCACGTGACAGGCCCGGTGGCACTGGCAGCTCAACCCCCAATCACGCACAATCGCGTTCCCGTCTCTTTGGCGCGTTGTGCTGGAGATACTGTCTTGGCTGCAAACCTGCGGAGAACCCGATGAATCTGCTCGAATGGAACGACGTTACTCAAGCTAAATACCTTGAGACCAATCCTCTTCTGCGCGATGAAATTCAGAGCCTTAGCGCCAAGGATCAGCAAGATCAGATCAAGTGGGCCTTTGAAGATGAAGCGGAAGCACAAGGCATCGAACCCTGGGAGCTGGCAGCGCAGTTGATCGCTGAAACGCCTGAGCAACTCAAAGCCATGCGCCTTGACACCCATCAGCAGGTGGCAGAGGCGCTGGGTATGGTTTGGGCGGAATATTGCGAGCTGAACGACATTCAGGAGTAGCGCACTGATGAGCACATCCTCCGAAGCAGGGGCTGCCGTTTACTCGCCCCTGACGCTGAAGCTTTACGACGCCTGGGTACTGGGCATTTCCAACCAGTTCGCCTGGCACTGCCCTACCCGGCAAGTATTACAGCCATTCTTCGACCGTCATGTGGGCGCACGCCATCTGGATGTGGGTGTCGGCACCGGTTATTACCTGGCCAAAGCCCGCCTGCCGGACACCACTCACGTCACCTTGCTGGACTTGAACCCCAGCAGCCTTCAGGCCGCCAAAGACCGCTTCGGTCGCGCTGACACGCAAGTCCTGCAGCATGATGTGTTCAAACCGCTGGATGCCTCGCAGCATGGCCGCTACGACTCGATCTCTCTGTTCTATCTTCTGCATTGCCTGCCCGGCACCATGGCCGAAAAGGCCCAGGTGTTCGCCAGCCTCAAACCCTGCCTGAAAGACAATGGCGTGTTGTTCGGCGCCACCATCCTCGGAGATGCAGCTGACCACAATGGCTTTGGCCGCAAGCTGATGGACATCTACAACAAGAAAGGGATTTTCGGTAACCGCAGCGATACCGTGGCGGGGTTGCGCAGTGCGCTTGAACTGCACTTCGCTCAGGTAAGCATTGAAGTGGTGGGCAAAGTGGCATTGTTCAGCGCCCGATCAGCGATTCTATAAGCGGCCACTGACAGCAGACGTTCAAAGAAAAAATGACCCGGTAGTCATCGCTTTACCTGCCCCTTGTGGGTGAGTAACGTCTGCTCACGTCAATAACAAGGAACATTGTCATGAGTGATTTGATCTCTTACCAACTGGAAGACGGCATCGCCACGCTGACCCTGAGCAACGGCAAGGTCAACGCTATTTCCCCTGAGGTGGTAGCTGCTTTCAATAGCGCGCTCGATCAAGCCGTGAAAGATCGCGCGGTGGTGATCATCACCGGCCAGCCCGGCATTCTTTCCGGTGGCTACGACCTGAAAGTCATGACCTCAAGCGCTGAAGCCGCCATCAGTCTGGTCAAGGAAGGTTCGACACTAGCCCGACGCATGTTGGCCCACCCCTTCCCTATCGTCATCGCCTGCCCAGGTCATGCGGTCGCCAAAGGCGCGTTCCTGCTGCTGTCCGCTGACTATCGAATCGGTGTCGAGGGGCCGTTCAGCATTGGTTTGAATGAAGTGCAGATCGGCATGACCATGCACCACGTCGGCATCGAGCTGGCCAGGGATCGCCTGCGCAAATCGGCTTTCCACCGCTCGGTCATCAACGGTGAAATGTTCGACCCCAAAGGTGCAATGGACGCAGGCTTCCTCGACAAGCTGGTCAGCGTCGAAGAGCTCACTGAAGCCGCACGCACCGCCGCGCAGCAATTGAAAAAGATCAACATGAACGCCCACAAGCACACCAAGCTGAAAGTGCGAAAAGCACTGCTGGATACGCTGGATGCGGCCATTGAAGCCGATCAGCAGCATTCGTTGAGCTGACTTCAGGCGCCTGTCAAACCAGACGTTAGACAGCCCGCGAACTCGGCGGGCTTTGCCGACTCTTATTCGTGAGCCCGTTGCCGGGCATCCCCTGCCACTTTCAGGATGCAAAACCAAAATGGGTCGAGTCGTTGCCGCTGCGGTGTACAGTGCAGGCAAGAAAGTCACCGATATCAGTCTCGAAGAAGGCGCAGCCTGGGCCGCAAAACCCGGTCATTTTGTCTGGATCGGTCTGGAGCAACCGACTGCCACTGAGCTCTGCAGCCTCAAGGAGCAGTTCAAACTACATGAGCTGGCCCTTGAAGATGCCCTTGAAGTACACAGCCGCCCCAAGCTGGAAACCTTCGGCGACGCGCTGTTTATCGTCACCTACGCACCGGTCAGAGAGAACGGCAAACTGACGTTTGTTGAAACTCATATATTTGCCGGCAAGGGCTACATCATCACCTCGCGCAATGGTCACTCAAAGTCCTATGGACTGGTACGCCAGCGCTGTGAAGCGCGGCCGTTGCTGCTGGAGCATGGCGAAGACTTCGTGCTCTATGCCCTGCTGGATTTCGTGACGGAAAATTATCAGCCAGTCACAGAGTCTATCCATTGCGAACTGGAAGAGCTGGAGCACAGCGTGCTGACCGGGGCGTTGAAAGAGAGCGATATCCAGCGCATCCATAGTTTGCGTCGAGACCTGTTGCGCCTGTGGCGTTACGTAGCGCCGATGGTGGAAGTCGGCGAAGAACTACAGAAACTCAGCTTTCCCTTCATCGACAAAAATATGCGGCCGTACTTCCGCGATGTGGAAATCCACGTCAAACGGCAAATGGAAGATTTGGGCAACCTGCGTGATATCGCCAGTCAGACCATCGAGATTGGCCTGCTGCTGGAGTCGTCACGGCAGAGCATCGTGCAACGCAAGTTTGCGGCCTACGCAGCGATCCTTGCTGTGCCGACAGCCATTGCGGGCATTTACGGGATGAACTTCGAGAACATGCCGGAGCTGACCTGGCACTACGGCTATTACGTGGTGCTGGGCACGATAGCGACGGTGTGTGGCGGACTGTTCGCAAGCTTCAAGCGTTCAGGCTGGCTTTGAAGCCGCGCATATCCGTAGGGGCATCGCGCCAACCGGTGGAGCTGTGGAGCGCCCGCCTCGCGCAGCAAACATAGGACCTGTAGGAGCTGCCGAAGGCTGCGATCGCGGTGTTTCAGGAGAAATGCTTCGCAGCCCTCGGCAGCTCCTACAGAAAATGCATTTCAATCCAGAGGTTTGCATTTTGTTTGATCGGAGTGAGCTTGCTCGCGATTCGGTCTGTCATTCGATGCATATATTGCCTGTCCTGACGCAATCGCGGGCAAGCGCGCTCCTACAAACGGCATCTCAATTCAGCGATATACATGTAGTTTGACAGGAGCGGCTTGCGCCGCGAGGGATCAACGCACTTTAAACCGCAGCTTTATGCTGCACGAACCGCATCATCCATTCGGCTACTGTCTGACCGTGATGGTCATGCTCAAGGCTGGCGATACCAGACTGGTAAACCTTCTCGCCCAGACAGGCCTGACGAATATCCAGCAGGGTCCGGGAGTAATCGTGAATGAATTCCGGATGTCCCTGGAAGCACAACACCTGATCATTGATGTGGTACGCCGCAAACGGGCAGAACTCGCTCGAAGCAATGACCGTAGCGTTTTCCGGCAAAGCGGTGACCTGATCCTGATGACTGATCAGCAGGGTCAGTTTGTCCATGGCCGGCGTCATCCATGGCGTTGCAGGTGCCAGCTCGTAGTGATGGATACCGACGCCCCAGCCTTTGCTTGCCCGCTCACTTTTACCTCCCAGCAGCAACGCCAGCAACTGGTGACCGAAGCAGATACCGAGCAGTTTGTCGCCGCGCTGATAAAGCTCCAGCAAATAGACTTTCAGGGTTTGAATCCACGGATCAGTGCCAAACGAGTCAGCTTTGCTGCCGGTCACCAGATACGCGTCAAAGCGCTTGCCTTCGGGTGGGTATACACCCTGCATCACGTTGTAGACCTCGAACTCGGCGGCAATGGGTTGCCGTGCGAAGAGCCGTTCGAACATCCGCCCATACCCCTGATATTGGTCTACCAGCTCAGGGCGAAGGACGTCGGTTTCCAGAATGCAGATGCGTAGCGGCATAAAAAGTACCTGAAACGGTCAAGGCGATAGTGCGCGGCCCAAGCCTGCCTTGAACGGGTATGCCAAGGCAAGCGCCGGTTGCCGGGTCTGTGCATCATTACCTGAACCATCGCTGTACCGCGTGCATTTTTAGCAACCGGTATTTTGTAACGTTGGTACAACAGTAATGACCGACGTAGGAATATTCCGACACCGACGAACGGTAGGTCGGCACTAATCAGGCTGAAAAAATGCCCGACCTGTCTAGCAAGGGAACATGCGCCCCGTTAACCGCAGTTCCTATAACTGGTTATTCGTATGAGTTGGTCATACATACGAAATGGTTCTAAACAACAACGACCTTGGACTCTAAGGTTAATTTTGTAGCAACAGTAGCGCGATAAAAACTATATGCGGCGCTCGGGTTGTCGGCGGCTTTGCCGGACCGGTTGCTCAAAGAAACACCTTTGCCAGCTGCCCGAACATTATCAATACATTCGGTGAGCTTTTGTCGCTCAGGAATAACAAAAAAAGGCAGATAGCCATGTTCAAGCATTCGAAAGTACGTCAAGCCGGGCTTATCTTGTTCGCCACTACCCTGCTGTTGATCTTGCCGAATATGACTCGTCTATTCGGCTGACAGGCTTTGCAGCAGTAAACCCAGACGACTGCGCCCTACCGGGCGACGATTATCTGTGCCAGTCTTTGCTCATCTATGAAAGGAGGCATTTGGTGATGGGTAAATGGATAGCGCTTGGGCTCTTACTCTGCACCGGTAGCGCCGCCGCAGGTGATGTCGAACAAGCGGTTGCCGTAGCAGCGCTCAAGGAAGGGAAACTGGCCGTCGATGTGCGCAGCCAGACTGACTACGACGCGGGCACTGTACTCAACGCGGTACGCGTAGAGGAGCGACGTCTGGTCAATCAAATGAAGCAGGTGCTCAATGACCGCAACGTGGTGTTTGTGGTGTTCAGCAGCAGCAACGAAAAAGCCAGCAAAGCTCAGGACAAACTGAACAGGGCCGGTTATTACAGCGTTATCAATGGTGGCAACTATGAAGAGCTGCACAACGCTCTTTACGACACCAGCGACGACCCGGCGGAGTAATGGCTTGCGTTTTATTCTTTCCCTCGCAGCGCTGACACTCGTCCCGCAACTCTCCCTGCAAGCTGCACAGCTCAGAATCGAACGATCTCATGGAGTCGAAACCTGGGAGACTCGTCAGCTGCTCGTACACCCACAGATTCAGACCATCCAGATCAGCGAGGATGTCGCCTACAAACGTGACATGAGCTATCGCGCCATTCCTCTTGTAGCGCTGCTGGAGGGTGTTACAGCACAGGATCACCTGCAGGCGGTTGCGACCGACGGATTCGCCGCGGAAATACCCGCAGCACCGGTGGTACAACCCAAAGGTTCGAAAGCATGGCTGGCCATTGAGGACCCGGCTCATCCTTGGCCAGCGCTGAGCAACGGTTCGCAAAGCGCTGGACCGTTCTATCTGGTGTGGACAGCCCCCTCGGCCGACAATATTGGCCGCGAAGAATGGCCGTATGCGATGAGCACGTTGCGAGTGCTGGCGTCCGTCAGCGAGCGCTTTCCCGCGTTGCTACCCGACCCGACACTGGCGGCTGAAGATCCGGTAAACAAAGGTTTCGCGCTGTTCCAGAAGAATTGCCTGGCCTGTCATCGCCTCAACGCTGCCGGGGATTCACAACTGGGCCCTGACCTGAACCTGCCGCACAGCCCAACCGAATACTTCAGCGCCGGGTACCTGCGCCAATACATTCGCAACCCGCAAAGCCTGCGCGAATGGCCGCAAGGCAAGATGCCGTCCATCCCGAAGGAAGTCTTGTCCGATACCGAACTGGATCAGGTGATTGCTTATCTGGAGCACATGGCGGCGCGGCGTAAGGCGGGAGAATAACGATAAGCGCGGTGTGGGTCTGGCCCGCCTCGCGAACAAGTTCGCTCCTACCGGTTCAGCACCGTGTCAGGTAGGAGGCAACTTGTTGGCGAGAGGGCTTGATGCGGTGATTCGCATGGCGCCTCGGCATCAATGGCTGATGCCTTCCATCCCGAAGGAAGTCTTGTCAGATACTGAACTGGATCAGGTTATCTGGAGCACATGGTGGCGCGGCGTAAGGCGGGGGAATAACGAGAAGCGCAGTGTGGGGTCTGGCCAGCCTCGCGAACAAGTTCGCTCCTACCGGTTCAGCACCGTGTCCGGTAGGAGGCAACTTGTTGGCGAGGGGCTTGCATCAATGGCTGATGCCGCCCCTGGCGATCACTGATGCTGGGCTTGCATCATGACCTTCGGTGCGCCAACCATCGGCGACACCAGTACCTTGGCGTGCATCTGTTCGCTGCCACCGCCGCGGCGCATACCGCGTACCGGGCAGGCATCGAGATAATCCAGACCTACTGCCAGTTTCAGGTGACGCTCCGGGATCGCCAGCTGGTTGGTCACGTCAAAGCTGTACCAGGCGTCTTCAATCCACGCCTCAGCCCAGGCATGACTGGAAAGATGTTCGCTGTCTTCGCTGTACAAATAACCGGACACATATCGCGACGGAATCCCGAGGCTGCGTGTACAGGCCAGGAACGCATGGGTGTGGTCCTGACAAACACCTGTCCGTCCCGCAAAGGCCTGCGCTGCGCAAGTATCGACCTCGGTAGACCCCGGCGTGTAGGTAATGTACTGATTCAACGCGTGCATCAGATCAATCAATGCCGTGCGGTCCTTGCGCGTTTTGCACTGCTGACTGGCAAAGGCACGAATGGCTTCATCAGGCTCCGTCAGACGCGTGAAACGCAGGAACGGCAGCGGAGACTGACTTTCATGTTCGGCTTCACGCTTCTCGTCGATTTCAACCTGGCCGCGCGCGCCGATAATGATCGCCTCGTGGGGCTCATCCATGCTCAACACATGCAGGATGTTGCCAAACGGATCGATCTGCGCGCGCACCGGGCGCGGCAGGGTCAGTTGCCAGCTGAGCACTTGCTGGCGCTCGCTGTCGTGCGGTGTCAGACGTAAATACTGGATGCTTGCGCGGACCTGATCCTCATAGTGATAGGTGGTCTCGTGGCTAATTGAGAGTCTCATGCAGCCTCCAGGTAAGAAGTGTGAATAGCGTTACCCAATTGGGCCAGCAAAGGGATGAATTCGTTCAACCACTCGTGCAAGCCCTCCTCCAGTATTTCGTCGATCCCGGTGTAGCGCAGACGTGCATCCAGCTCAGCGGCCAGACGTTGCGCAGGTCGGCCATTGGCGCCCGGCAGGCTGGCAAGGATCTGATCCAGCTCTTCAAGACATGCACTCAGCGAACGGGGTACGTCGGGGCGCAACAAAAGCAGCTCTGCAACATGCCTCGCGGCTGGCGCATCGCGATACAGCTCCGTGTAGGCTTCGAAGGACGACAATGCCCTCAGCAGCGCGCTCCACTGGTAATAACCATGAGCCGAGCTGTCGGCGTCCACATTGGTGTCAGTACCACGCAGCTCGAGCATTTCATAGCGCGCATCGAGCATGCGCATGGTGTTGTCGGCGCGCTCGATGAATATGCCCAGCCGAATGAAACGGAATGCGTCATGACGCATGATCGTGCCATATGTGGCACCACGAAACAGGTGCGAACGCTCCTTGACCCACTCGCAGAAACGACTCATGCCATAACGGGTCAGGCCTTGTTCGGCGATGCCGCGAATCTCCAGCCAGGTGGAGTTGATGTTCTCCCACATGTCCGCGGTGATTCGGCCACGTACCGCATGGGCACTGGCCCGTGCGGCGCCCAGACAGCTGTAAATACTGGCCGGGTTGCTCGCGTCCAGCGCGAAAAAATGCAACAGGCGTTCGGCGTGCAGCTCACCGTGACGCTCCAGGTAATGATCCAGCGTGCCGGTGATGAGCAGTGGCATGGCCAGCTCATCGAGCCCGTCACCCCGCCCATCCTGAGGCATCAAAGACAGCGAGTAACTGACGTCCAGCATCCGCGCGAGGTTTTCGGCTCGCTCCAGATAACGCGACATCCAATACAAATCCGAGGCAGTTCTACTTAGCATTGGCAGGCATCCTTAATCCTCGACCACCCAGGTGTCTTTTGTTCCGCCACCTTGAGACGAGTTCACCACCAGCGAGCCTTCACGCAGCGCGACTCGGGTAAGCCCGCCGGGTACGACGCGGGTTTCACGACCAGAAAGGACAAATGGGCGCAAATCGATATGGCGCGGTGCGATGCCGTTCTCGACAAATGTCGGACAGGTCGACAGGCACAACGTCGGTTGCGCGATGTAAGCGTGTGGCTTGGCTTTGATGCGGGCGCGGAACGACTCGATTTCCGCAGCCGTCGAAGCTGGCCCCACCAGCATGCCGTAACCGCCCGACCCTTGAGTCTCTTTGACCACCAGTTCCGGCAGATTGGCCAGCACATGGGACAGGTCAGCAGGCTTGCGGCATTGCCAGGTCGGCACATTCTGCAAGATCGGTTCTTCATCCAGATAGAAACGGATCATGTCCGTGACATAGGGATAAACCGACTTGTCGTCTGCGACACCTGTACCGATTGCGTTTGCCAACACCACATTTCCTGAGCGATAGGCCGACAGCAGGCCTGGCACACCCAGCATCGAATCAGGGTTAAATGCCAATGGATCGAGGAATGCGTCGTCTAGACGACGGTAGATAACATCCACCGCTTTCGGTCCATCAGTCGTGCGCATGAACACGCGATCATCACGCACGAACAGATCCGCACCCTCAACCAGCTCAACACCCATTTCCCGGGCAAGAAACGCATGCTCGAAAAACGCACTGTTGAAGCGGCCCGGTGTGAGTACAACCACGCTCGGATTATCCAGCGGACTGGAGCTCTTCAACGTGTCGAGGAGCAGATTCGGGTAGTGATCGATAGGCGCAATGCGCTGCGCGGCGAACAGCTCGGGGAACAGCCGCATCATCATCTTGCGGTCTTCGAGCATATAACTCACGCCGCTCGGCGTGCGCAGGTTGTCTTCCAGCACGTAGTAAGTGCCGTCACCATCACGCACCAGGTCGACCCCGGAGATGTGCGAATAAAGGTCGCGGTGCAGATTCAGGCCCTGCATCGCCAACTGGTATTGCTCGTTGGCCAGCACCTGTTCGGCGGGGATAACCCCTGCCTTGATAATCCGCTGCTCGTGATAGAGGTCGGCAAGGAACATGTTCAGCGCCTTGACGCGCTGGATACAGCCTCGCTCAACCACCCGCCACTCGCTGGCCGGAATGCTGCGTGGAATCGTGTCGAAAGGAATCAGGCGCTCGGTGCCCTGCTCATCACCATAGAGCGTGAACGTAATCCCGGCGCGATGAAACAATAGATCGGCTTCACGCCTGCGCTGAGCCAGGAGCTCAGGGGGCGTCTCACCCAACCAACGGGCAAATTCCCGGTAATGCGGGCGGACTATACCGCCAGCATCGTACATCTCATCATAAAAGGTGCGGATCATGCCGTACTCCTTGTCACCACGGACACCAAAGGCCTTCGCAAGGCCCGTGCCATCGGCATAAACGCTTAAATATCAACTGGTTATATAAACATCGAAAGCCCGCCGCACCATTCCTGTGCAAGAAGCTTCCCAACCAGTTCTCCTACGCCTCATTCGGAAGCGTCATTCAACCGCAAAAGCTATGACCAGCATAGCCAGAGTTGATTTCACGAGACGATATCGTTTGTCGATAATCAGCGACATCCGAAACACACCGAATTTGTATGCCCCGTTTCAAGTCGCTGTCGAAAAAAACGAGCGTGATGCCAGTATCGACTTCCAGGCGGGCTGCCCTTACCGAACTTCCCTTTGAGCCACTCACTGAGTGGCTCTTTTTTGTCTGCCATAAACTGAGCCCACACTGGTCACAGCCGACGAATACTCTTTTTTAGGTTTAGAACATACAAACTAAAACCGGCCAATCCCCAGGCATATACCTGGCAATTGACCGGTGATTCAACATGTCATAGCGCGTTTCATGCGTGTAGCCGCCTGATCTCCTGTCTGACTCCCCAACCCTCGACTTCTCCGTCCAGCGGAGTGATCGCAGCCTGGAAATCCTGCTCGAAATCACCGATGCCATCATAAGTCGCGTGCATGACCTTGCTTAGCTGCAGGTGCCAGGCACCGTCATCTCGAACATTGATCTGAGTGTTAAGGGACTCGCCGCGATACTGATCTGCAGCCTGCCTTGCCCGTTCCTCGTCCGGGAAAATGGCGTAGAACTCGATGGGATGGATGCGTGCGAAATCGAAACCGCTTTCTTTCATGCGGCGCAGCACGTTGCTGCTGATGTCCTCTTGATAGGCTGTGCTCATGAAACGTCCTCCTATTCAACGATAGATAGAGTTTCAACATTCCCTGCGCGGCACTCACCGGTAGTACCACTACACAGCAGATACTCTGCTTAACGGGATCAAGCATGTAGCTGACAAGGCCGTGCCTGTTGCCAGACCGGCATCGACATGGAGAGAACGGGAGAAACGCTTCACCCGTCTCACTTGCAGAGTAACCCCATCATTGGTCTTCTGCCAATTCCCGGCGGGGGCAATTTTTTCAATGCGCTCAGAAAACCTCTTTGATCGAGATGATCTGCACAGCGTTGTGTTCTTTCAAAGACTTAGCCGTTGGCTCGGCTATACGGCCGTCCAGGTCATTCATGTCCAGCTCGTCAGCAACCGGAACCAGGATGTGCCGAAGACGCTGGGCGGCCTTCTCATCGCTGGGAAGCTCCTCGGATTCCATCACATGGCTTTGTTGCACACCGTCTTTGTCGAGATACGAAATGTTCCACTGTTTCATCAAGGTCTCCTCGGCAGCCGACAATGCGGCTTACGTGATCTTGACCTTTTGACGCGGGCATTCGTTCACAGGATTTGAATCATTGCAGTGCTTGTTCGTCAGGCTAAAACGCACATTCCCGAGGAGAAGGCCCTGAGTTAATGGCACCACGCGGTCTCACGGTAGACAGACCTGTACAGACTGTGTGAAAACGTAGCGAGCGACGGCAAGACAAGGCGCAACGAGCGAATCAAAACAGCCGAAAAACGGCCGGGGTCGCGTCCGACTCTAGTGTTCTAAATGAGCATTTTTCGGCTGTTTTTAACGCAGTATTGTGCGCGTAGCACCGAAGGTGCCCAGCCTGCAGTAGTTTTCACACAGTCTGTGTAGGAGCGCGCTTGCCCGCGATTCGTTCTGTCAGCCGATGAACATATCGCCTGTGGTGAAGCTATCGCGGGCAAGCGCGCTCCTACAGCTAAAAAACATTCCAAATCATATAGTTGGTTTTTTTGATACGAGTCGCCCGGTTTCAATGGCACCACGCTGTCTGGCGGCAAACGACGATACCTTCGGCCAGACAACAAAAAGCCCCTGCATGAGGGGCTTCTTGGATTACGTCACCAGCAGGTCAATTCTTGCTCGCTTCGACCCCTGCGGTGTTATCCAGCAAGCTCTTGGTCGCCGTTTGCAGGAAGCTGTCGAGCTTGTCGCGCATTTCCTTGGCATCAGGCGCATTCGGAATCACTTCAGCACGCGGCGTACGGCCCAGGGTGTACGACAGAACCTTAGGCTCCATATCCTTGGGCTCAATCAGAATCCGGTCTTGAGTGACCAAAGCAACGGTCTGCTCACCACCCGATGGCTTGATCACACCAAAGCCCGTGTCGCCCGCCGGCAGGTTGAGCAAGTCGCGGCCCCAGCACTGATGACGGGTTTCACCGCCAAGACGACCCATGATCGTGGGCACGATGTCGATCTGGGTTCCTACAATGCTGCTGCGCTGACCAAACTTCTCTTGAACACCCGGAGCGATAATCAACATTGGCACATTGAAGCGCCCGAGATCCATTTCAGTAATCTGCTGATGATTACCGAAACCGTGGTCCCCCACTACAACAAACAGGGTTTCCTTGTAGAACGGCTCTTTCTTGACCTTCTCGAAGAACTGGCCAAGCGCCCAATCTGAATAACGCATCGCAGTAAGGTGTTCGTCCAACGAGCCTTGACCGGTAACTTTCTCGACCGGCAGGTTGGTCGGCAATGCATAAGGTGTGTGGTTGGAAAGGCTTTGAAGCAGTGCATAGAAAGGCTTGCCCTTCTCCGCACGAGCTTTCAACTCCTGCGCGCCGCGATCAAACATGTCCTGATCAGAAACACCCCAGGTCGGATCGGAGAACACTGGATTGACGAAGTCTTCACGACCCACAAAATTGGTCATGCCCTGATTACTGAAGAAACCTGACTGGTTGTCCCAGGCGAAGTTACCGTTATAAACATAGACGTCGTCAAAACCACGGGCACTCAGCAACTGCGGCAAGCCAGACAGCTTGTGTGCGCCTTCAGGCATGCGCATCAGGTACTCGAAAGCCGGCAGATTGGGGAAGCAAGCCATGGTGGCGAACATCCCTTGGTGGGTGTGCGTACCATTGGAGAAGAAGTGATCGAACAACAGGCCTTCTTTGGACAACTTGTCAAAGTAAGGCGTGATGTTCGCCTCATCACCCAACGCGCCCACGGCATGGCCCGCGAAACTTTCCATCAGGATCACAACGACGTTCTTGATTGGCAGCGTATTCTCAACCGGCGGCGTGAAGTCGCGGCGGACAGAAGCAATATCGCCATCTACCAGTTTGTCGTGGCTGGTCAAAAGCATGCCACGCACGATCTGCTCTGCCTCAGCTTCGGGCAAAGTGGCTTTCCAGGCATTATCGCGATGCGATGACATGCTGGCCTTGGCTGCGGCGATCAGCGTCAGGGTGCCATTGAGACCCAGTGTGTTGGCGAAATTGGATTCCGTGGTGTAAGCATCACCCCAGCGCAGGGGCGGCCCCTGACGCAGCGTGCCACGCACGGCAATAACAGCGATCAGCAGGCAAACCACGAATACGCCAATACGCGCATACCAGGGCGCAACGACGCGATTGCTGGCATTGCTGACGCTGAACTCACCACGTGGGCGGGTTGCACGATCAACACCTTTGAATACCAGGCTCAGCAACCAGGTGACCACAGCCCAGGCCAGCAGGTAGCGCACCACCGGGAAGCCGTACCACAACATGCTTAGAACGGTCTTCGGATCCTCCTTGACGTACTGGAACACCAGGCCATTCAAGCGCTGGTGGAACTCGCGGTAGAAGTCCATTTCCATCAGGCCGAGAAACAGCGTGATGCTGGCTACCACAGTCAGCCAGAAACGGAAGAAGCCTCGTGCAGCCATTGCCCGCGCGCTGAATAAAGAGAGCAGCAGCGGAACAAGCAGGTAAACCGTCAGACGCAAGTCGAAACGTATCCCATTGAACAGCGCCTCGACAAATGCAGAGGCCGGTGTATCACCGATCATCTCGCGGTTATAAACCAGCAAAGCGACGCGCAGGAGCGTGTACATGACCATCAGCACCAATGCACTGAGCAGCGTATAGGCCAGGTGCGATTTGACGGTGGGTTGCAGCGAGCGCGACGACGCGTGCTTTGGAATCATAGCGTCCGGTTTAGCCATGTTGTTCTAGGATCCGTTGGATTCAAAGTAAGGTTCGAAAAGCAGTCGCGCCCGGCAATGAATGGGCATTGACGAACGACGGGCGCAAATCTTACGTGATCGCCCGGGATTTAGCAGCGATACACGGCAGATGTTTTACTTTCAGCTGCAGGAAGTCGGGTGAGAAGCGAGAGGAAAGGCGGATGATAAAACCCGGCCACACCATTACCCATAGCTAACGGCTGAAAAGCGCGCGCAATGTTCTATGAAGAGGCGTGAAAATTTTGTAGTGGCGAATCGACGGTAATGGGCGCCCTAGGCATGTTACGCAGGCATCGCTCCCCAGCAGCAGAAGCCTGCGTAACCTTCGCAGAGGTCAGTCGTTGCTGGGTTTGTTCACAGCCTGCAACACGTACTGCGGCAACGCGAACGCGCCGATGTGCACTTCAGGATTGTAATAGCGCGTAACAATGCCGCTGCCTGAGAAACGCTGACGCAAGGTTTCCAGTGGCAACTTGCGATAAGCAGGATCGGTCGCGCCCCAAGCAAACGTCATGGCACCACCGATGTAGGTCGGAATGGCTGCCTGATAGAAATGCCAGTCCGCGAACAGGCCACGCATGCGCCCTGCCGTGGTTTGCACGCCGCTGAGCTGCATGAACGGAGTACCGTTCTGCGTCACCAGAATACCGCCTTCGTTCAGGCAGCGATGGCAGGCCTGATAGAAGTTTTCCGAGAACAATACCTCGCCCGGACCAATCGGGTCGGTGGAGTCGGAAATGATTACGTCGAATTTTTCTTCCGTGGTCGCGACAAAACGCATGCCGTCGTCGATCACCAGATTCAGGCGCGAGTCATCGAACGCACCCTTGGAGTGTTCCGGCAGGAACTCCTTGCACATCTCCACCACGGTGCCGTCGATTTCGACCATGGTGATGTGTTCAACGGTGTCGTGCTTGGCCACTTCACGCAGCATGCCGCCATCACCGCCGCCAATGATCAGTACACGACGGGCTGCGCCATGAGCCAGGATCGGCACGTGGGTCAGCATCTCGTGGTAGATGAATTCGTCAGCTTCGGTGGTTTGAATCACGCCATCCAGCGCCATGACCCGGCCCATGCGCGGGTTCTGGAAAATCACCAGATGCTGATGTTCGGTGCGCACTTCGTGAAGCATTTTTTCAATGCGAAAGCGCTGGCCGTAACCTTCGTACAACGTTTCTTGATAATCGCTCATGGGTAGGTCCCTGATGAATGCTGAAGACAGGACGGCCGGCCGCCCATAAGAAAGGCGCGCATTCTACGTCGCGAAAGATGACAGGTCGAACCTCGGATGATGCAATCACTGAAAACCCTGGGTTTCTGTTAAAAATTCCTGAGTCTGAAGATGCGCATTTTGTAGGAGCTGCCGAAGGCTGCGAAGCGTTTGACCTGATACACCGCTATCGCAGCCTTCGGCAGCTCCTGACACTGCATATAAATCATTGAATGCACGAGATTTTCATGTGGGTGCCGAGCTTGCTCGCGATAAACGATAACGCGGTATGGCTTATGACTGTGTCTCATATATCGCGGGCAAGCCTCGCTCCCACAGGGGATATGCGTGCCTCATGCATCGCGGACAAGCTCCGCACATGGAACCGAGTCAAATCCGCACATTACCCCGCGGGCCAGCGAGGGCCCAGATGACCAGCCCCAGCACCGGCATCAGGACGATCAGCAATATCCAGAGAACCTTGATCCCGGTTTCTGCTCCACTTTTCAGTACGTGGATGACGGCCCAGATGTCGAGAGCCAGAATAATCAGCCCTACCAAACTATTAAACGTCGAACCCATGATGTTGCTCCAGATTGAATACTTGCCGCTTAGGATAGTGGCTTTCCTGCAGGGTTCCGTTGAACCAACAGCATATTTGCAGGTTCCGAATCGGATCAGGTCATTATTTAAACAGTGACCTTCAGATTTTTCAGACAGGTCGGCCAGTCATGCAAACACCCGCACAACCAAGATCGCTCTGGGCCTCATGGTTAGCCCAGGCTCAGTCCACTCCCCTGCTCAGCCTGGGGTTTCTGCTGGTGGTACTGGTCGTCCTCGGGCTTTTCATTGCCAGCGGTTACAACGCTATTTACGGCACTAATCAAGACAACCTGCATTACGCGCTGCTCGGTGGTACCGCGGGTTTCGCGGCGACGGCTTTAGGGGCAGTCGTTGCCGTGGCACTGAGAGAGGTTGCTCAGCGGACTCAGGATGTGATGCTGGGTTTCGCAGCCGGAATGATGCTTGCCGCCAGTTCGTTTTCGCTGATTTTGCCCGGCCTGGCGGCGGCTCGGGAAATAACCGACAGCGGGCCACTCGCTGCAGGCACCGTGGTGCTTGGCCTTGGGCTGGGCGTGCTATTGATGCTTGGCCTGGATAAATTCACCCCTCATGAACACGAAAGTGTCGGCCGCCAGGGCCCTCATTCCGAGCGCATTAACCGGGTCTGGCTGTTCGTGCTGGCAATCACTCTGCACAACCTGCCCGAAGGCATGGCAATTGGCGTCGGTTTTGCCAATGGTGACATGGAGGTCGGGGTACCGCTGGCCACTGCCATTGCGATTCAGGACATCCCCGAGGGCCTGGCTATTGCTTTGGCGTTGCGGGTAACGGGCCTGTCGTCGATGAAGGCCATGCTGGTCGCAGTTGGCTCAGGCTTGATGGAGCCAATCGGTGCGCTGATCGGCCTGGGGATTTCCAGCGGCTTTGCCATCGCTTATCCGGTCAGCCTGGGGCTGGCTGCGGGCGCGATGATCTTCGTGGTATCGCATGAAGTGATTCCGGAAACCCACCGCAATGGCCATCAGACTTCAGCGACCTTGGGGCTGATGGGCGGCTTTGCGGTGATGATGTTCCTCGACACGGCATTGGGCTAGGCAGTTAAAGGCTGCGCAGCGCTTCCAGTGCAGGCGCTGCGTGAATGTTCAATGCAGCACACAACTCAAGCACACGGGCCTGATCATTGCCGTAGATGAGTACCGCCTGCAGTTCGTCATCCAGCGGCTGGCTGAAATTCATCAACACATAACCGCCGTTTTCCTTATTCATGCTGCCCAGCTGAATCTGGATACGATTGAGCGCAACCAGTGCCTCGACCTTGGCCAGTTGTTTGGGCTTGATATTGAACACCACCTCTTTACCAAACGATTCGACAATCTGTGCGAACAAGTCCGTGTAGGTGTCTGCCTGAAACAGCACCGTATCAGGCAAACTGCCCACCACCACCCACTCGCCTAACGGGATCGGAAACGTGTCGTCGTAATTGATATCGGGATTGGCGGCCAGAAACGCCGAAGGATCCGCATAGGCCTGTGCGGCCTCATCAGCAACACGCTCGATATCCTGCTCGCCCATGCAACCCGAACTGATTTTGCCGATTAATTCGATGAGTTGATTCTTCACGGGAGATCCTGATCACGAGCAAAAATAAAGGCGCGAAGGATACCGGCAATTCCTTCGCGCCTCTATCACTTAAGCCGGTAATCGATCAGCCAGCGAGCCGCGCCAGTTGCTCGGCGGTATCTGCGGCCCCCATGGTCTGAGCGGCGGCCAGCGGCGTAACGCCCTTGGCATCGCGAGCATTGGGGTTGGCGCCCTTGCTGATCAGGTAGTCGACAATAGCGGTTCGGTTGAACATGGCCGCCATCATCAGTGCAGTACGACCGTCCGCCGAGGCACCTTCGACTTCAGCGCCGCCATCGACCAGCAATTTGACCACTTCGAGATCACCTTTGAATGCAGCCCCGGCAATCGGGCTTTGACCGTTGTCGTTACGAATCTCCGGATCAGCCTTGTACTTGAGCAGTGCCTGCACGGCATCTTTGTGGCCGTGATAGCTGGCGAGCATCAACAGCGTATCGCCTTTGTGATTGCGCAAATTCGGCGTAAGGCCTTTCTCCAGCAATCTGTCCAGCATTACTGCATCGCCGCGACGGGCGACGTCAAATACCTGCTCGGCAAACTCCAGAGCCTCCTCGTCGTTCATTTGCACAGGTTGATTGCTGGTGTTCTGGTCTGACATGGGTGACTCCCGCAGAAAATAAGGCATGGGCAGAGCAACCGCACGGCAACTCCCTTCTTGCATTTAATGACCGCAAGTCTCCAGAGGCGTTCGTCCAGAATCAAGGTAGATGGCAATTTACTACCCGTCATCGACTAGTGAGGCGTTCACCCCATCTTTTTTATTGGCTGGCCGAATAAAAACCCCATCACGCGGTCGTAGTAATCACGAAACGAGGCACGACCCTACCCGCTGAATCCTTTCTGCTCCCCGCAGCAAAGTTCCCTCGCTGCAAAAAAAAACCTTAAAAAAACCGCAAAATGCAGGATGCCCGGCAGCCATTCATGCATATTGCACGAATCCGTAAAAACAAATTATTTATAAACCATTGTTTTTAAAGGATTTTTTTATAACACAAACACTGGCACAGTCACTGCACTAGTACTACCAAGCTTGTTATCCCATGAGCAATGGAGCCGCTAGACATGACTTTTATCCAAGAGAAATTCGCTTCCGTATTCTCCGAATTCGACGTAACCACTCAGGCCCGCCCGGATGGCGGTGTGCTGCTGTCGTTGCGTAACGGCGAAGGCAAACAGATCCGTCGTTCCATTTCCTACGCTCAGTTGCACACCCCGGTGCAGCTTGAGTGGGTGATCAGCGCGATTCGTCGTGACCTGGCTGGCCAGGCAAGCGACCTGCCCGCGATTTCCATGCTGCAAAGTCAGCACCGCTTTGATCTGCCGACGTATCACACTCGTTGATTTTGAATGTTGACTGTCCGTTTCATGCATCACTGATTCAAACGCTTCGCTCCCTTTGTTTAGCCGTGATTGCCAATTGGCATTCACGGCTTTTTTTTGCTTTGGTGAAAGATCAGGCAGGAGACGACTTGTTGGTGAGGCGGAATCTGTGACTGTGCAAGCCCAATGGTTCGCCGACAAGTTGGCTCTCGTCAAACAAAATGCAATTACCTGGCTTGGAATACTTTTATGTAGGAGCAGCCAAAGGCTGCCAGGCATTTCTCCTGATACACCGCGATCGCAGCCTTCGGCAGCTCCTACAAATCTATGTTTGCTTTGCGACAGCGGTTTGTCATGAACACAATGCGCGCTCCTGCAGGGAACGTCTGATTGTTGCTCACTTGATGATGCCCTGACACAAAGCCTCCCCCACCGCCTGAGCTCTGTTGGAGACCCCGAGCTTGCTGTAGATGCTTCTGAAGTGATATTTGACCGTCGCCTCGGATACTTGCCGGATCGTGGCGATTTCCCAAGCGGTTTTGCCGTCACGCGCCCATTCGAGAATCTCGACTTCCTTCTCGCTCAGCCCTCGAGAGCGCAGTTTCGTCCCTCGCCCTACCAAATGCAGGACCGGAACCAGGCTGGATAACAAATACATATCAGGAGCCTTGAGCGCTCGACTCAATCCGTTGAGTGAACAGATCGAAGTCACCCCCTGAAAACTGCGCGCCGGACTGGTATAGCCGTAGGAACAAGCCGGTGTCAGCGCATGTTTTTCTACGCTCTGTATATAACTGTCAGTGGGTGGATAGCGCTTGAATGCCGCTTTCCAGTCGATAAACCCCAATTGCTCCCGGTAGTGATTGACCACCGGATCGTCCATCAACAGCAATTGACGTCGATAATGCTGACTCCAGGAGCGATCAATGTTGGAGGTCACCAACGTCAGCAGCATTGAGCCCCTGAACTGGCAAAATATCGCCCCTTCGCACTGACACTCCTGGCGTAACCAGTCCAGCGCATTCTCGATAGCCTGATTACTGTCCAGCTCATGAATGCTCCTGACCATCTGTTGTATGAGAGGGTTTTCGGTCGAGTTGATTGATTCAGCACTTCCCATCGCAGTTCGCTCCTTTGTCCAGACACGGCGCAGGGTTTGAATGGTTGTTAGTTGGCTGCGCCAGGGATGGATCGATCAGAAAACTACACGATTAAAAGCTTTGTAGAACAACTCCAGAAACAAACAGGTATTACGCACTCAAGTAAAAGCCTCATCCTACTTTTCAACAGGACGAGGCTTACACGTAATGGCTTGGTATTGGCTGAACAAGTTGAATCGTCTGACCGGCAGCCGCGATTCATTCCTGCAATAGCAGCCGGAACTCAGCGGCTAAAATGCGCCTAGGTCGATGTCGGTGAAGCTGGCAACATTGACGTGCCCCTTCAACTCGCCACCGTCACGCACCAGGCCACACGTAGCCATGCCAGCGGCCTTGGCGGCATCCAGCTCTTCGACGATATCCGACAGGAAAACAATCTCTTCAGCCGGCAAGCCAATCGCCTTGGCGATGTTGCAGTACGACTGCTCCTCGCGCTTGGGGCCCGAGGTGGTGTCGTAATAACCGCTGAACAAGACCGAAAGGTCGCCCGCGTCCGAGCAACCGAAGATCAGTTTCTGTGCCTGAATCGAGCCAGAGGAATAAACGTAAAGCCCATAACCTTGCTGATACCAGCGCTGCAGCGCTTGCACTGCATCGGGATAGACATGGCCCTTGAGCTGACCGGCGTCGTAACCCTGCTCCCAGACCATGCCTTGCAGCGCCTTGAGCGGTGTGGCCTTGCGATCCTCGGCTATCCAGCTCAGGAGAACCTCGATTACCTGCTCGACGTCAGCATCCGGCTGCGCGCTGTCTTCGCGCACTTTTTCCAGCTGTGCGGCGACATCAGAGCGAGAGGCGTGCTCGCGGACAAAATCCGGCAAATGCTTTGCCGCGTAGGGAAACAACACGTCGAAGACAAAACTTACGGCGCTGGTGGTGCCTTCGATGTCAGTCAGGACCGCTTTGATTGTCATGAACTGAATCCTATAAATCGTCAAGCTGCGGAAATAGGCTGGCAATCTTCTCGCCAGTGAAGTTCGCAACCCAGCCCTCAGTATTATTGAACAGGCGGATCGCGACGAAGTGTGGGTTTTCCCCCATGTCGAACCAGTGCGGCGTTCCCGCCGGAACCGAAATAAGGTCGTTCTTTTCGCACAGCACGGCATACACATACTCGCCGATATGCAACGTGAACAAACCACGCCCGGCGACGAAGAAACGTACCTCGTCTTCGGAATGGCGATGCTCATCGAGAAACTTTGCACGCAATTCGGCTTTTTGCGGGTGATCACTATTGAGGCTGATCACATCGACAGTGACGTAACCGCGCTCGGTCATGAGTTTGTCGATTTGCACCCGGTACGCATTGATCACTTCTTCCTGGCTGGCACCCGGGGTAATAGGCGTCGCAGCCTGCCAGCGGTCAAAACCCACGCCGTGCTCGGCCAGGGTCGACGCGATATCCTCGACATGGGTCAGGACTTTATCTGGCTGCTCAGGGCTGGACTGGTGATAAACATACAGGCTGCTCATTGCGGCGCTCCTCGGTTCAGTTAAACCCGGTTGAATATGCCCTGCGACTTTTACAGCTCGTTCAGGCAGAAGGCTAAAAACGTTATCGGTTCAGTATGGCGAGGGTTTTGAGTTCACATTCAAAAAGGAACTCGAACGCCTCGATTTGCCGCAGCGCATCGCTCATCTTCGCGCCCCAGGTATATAAACCATGGCCGCGAATCAGGTAGCCCGCGCAATCAGGGTGCGCATCAAGCCAGGGCTGCACCTTCGCCGCCAGACGCGCAATGTCCTGATCGTTGTCGAAAATAGGAACCACGACCCGGGATTCATGAGTCACGACGCCACTGAAAGCCTTTTGCAGCTCGTAATCCTCAAACACCAAGTGATCGGCCTCGGTCAGACGCGACAATACTGTCGCATTGACCGAGTGGGTGTGCAGCACCGCACCGACTTCCGGCCTGCAACTGTACAGTTGCGTGTGAAGCAAGGTTTCCGCCGATGGCTTTTTGCCGGGTTCCAGGCTGTTACCGTCAAGATCTGTGACCAGCACGTCGTCGATGCCCAACTGGCCCTTGTGTTTGCCCGAGACGGTCAGCAGCACCTCAGTGGCGGAAAGCCGCGCCGAGTAATTACTGCTGGTCGCAGGTGACCAGCCACGACCGTACAGAAAACGACCGGCGTCGATAATTGCCTGACTCAGTTGTTCGCGGCTCATGCCCGCTCCTCTTTCATTCGTGTAGCTGCCATCACAGCAGCGGCCAGCGCCACAGCACTGGCGATAGTAAATGTCCAGCCGGCCCCCAGGAAGTTCCAGGTGTAACCGGAGTAAAGCGCACCCAATGCGCCCCCCGTGCCCGCCAACGCGGCATAAAGCGCCTGGCCCTGACCTTGTTGTTGCGCACCGAAGCTACGTTGCACGAAATGGATGGCAGTGGCGTGAAAACTGCCGAATGTTGCAGCGTGCATTAACTGGGCAAACAGCAACACCACCAGATGATCCGCAAGATTACCCAGCAACAGCCAGCGCAACGCCGCCAGCAGAAAACTGGTCAGGAGCACCTGACGTACCGAGAAACGCTGTAATACCCGGCTCATGGCCATGAACATCAACACTTCCGCGACGACACCAACCGCCCAAAGCATTCCGATCAGGCCGCGACCGTAACCCAACTGCTCCAGATGGAGAGTCAGGAAAGTGTTATACGGCCCGTGACTCATCTGCATGAGCCCGACGCAGGCATAGAAGGCCAGTACGCCGGGTCGAGTCAATTGTCGGAAAAAGCCACCGCTTTCCGGATGCGTCGTCGACAACACCGGCTGAGCATTGGGAATCCACCAACTGCTGATGACAATCGCGGCAATTATCGCGACCAGCACACTGGGAAAATAGTCGAGGCTCACGCTCTCGAATAGCCGTCCCACGCCCACCACCGTCAGGATGAAACCGATGGAGCCCCATAACCGGATCTGGCTGTAACGAGACGTCTGGCCACGCAGATGTGCGAGGGTAATGACTTCGAATTGCGGCAGGATTGCGTGCCAGAAGAAGGCGTGCAGAGCCATGACCATCGCCAGCCAGGCATAGCTTTGCCTGACCAGAATCAGGGAAAGCGCGAGCAAACCACAAATAGCGCCAAGCCGCACGATGACCAGTCGGCGCCCGGTGTAGTCCCCGAGCCACCCCCACACATTCGGCGCAAGACAACGCATCAGCATCGGGATCGCGACCAGTTCACCAATGCGCGCGCTGGAGAATCCGAGATGGCTGAAATACAACGGCAGAAAAGGTGCTGTAGAGCCGAGCAAGGCGAAGTAGAAAACGTAAAAACTGGACAGCCGCCAATAAGGCAGCTGTCCAGCCGGGGGGTGCGTCACGTCAACAGACCCTGGCAGCGGCAACGCCTTCGGGCATTACAGTTGACCCAGCACAGGCGTAGTCACCCGAACATCGGCATTCTGACCGCGATGACGTAACAGATGATCCAGCAACACGATGGCCATCATGGCTTCGGCAATAGGCGTGGCACGGATCCCGACGCACGGGTCATGGCGGCCCTTGGTGATCACGTCCACCGGATTGCCGTGAACATCAATGGAGTGTCCTGGCGTAGTGATGCTGGAGGTCGGTTTGAGTGCCAGGTGCGCCACAATTGGCTGACCTGAGGAAATACCGCCAAGAATCCCGCCGGAATTGTTCGACAGGAAACCCGCGGGCGACAGCTCGTCGCGGTGCTCGGTGCCGCGTTGGGCGACACTGGCAAAACCGGCGCCGATTTCCACACCCTTGACGGCGTTGATGCTCATCAACGCGTGAGCCAGATCGGCATCCAGACGGTCGAACACCGGCTCGCCCAGCCCCGGCATAACGCCATCGGCAACAACGGTGATTTTTGCACCGACCGAATCCTGATCACGACGCAACTGGTCCATGTAGGCTTCCAGCTCCGGAACCTTGTCAGGATCGGGGCAGAAAAATGCGTTCTCTTCCACGCAATCCCAGGTTTTGAAGGGAATTTCGATCGGGCCAAGCTGACTCATGTAGCCGCGTACCACGATGCCCATCTTCGCCAGATACTTCTTGGCGATAGCACCGGCCGCGACGCGCATGGCCGTTTCCCGTGCCGAGCTGCGGCCGCCGCCGCGATAATCGCGAACGCCGTATTTGTGGTGATAGGTGTAATCGGCGTGGGCCGGGCGGAACTGAGCCTGGATGGCCGAGTAATCCTTGGACTTCTGATCAGTATTGCGAATCAGCAAACCAATGGAGGTGCCGGTGGTTTTGCCTTCGAAAACACCCGAGAGGATTTCCACCTCATCGGCTTCCTGACGCTGGGTCGTGTGGCGGCTGGTGCCGGGCTTGCGCCGATCCAGATCGACTTGCAGGTCTTGCAGCGACAGCTCAAGGCCCGGCGGGCAGCCGTCAACGATAGCAACCAGCGCCGGACCATGGCTTTCGCCGGCAGTGGTGACAGTGAACAGCTTGCCGAAGGTGTTGCCGGACATGCGGACGCTCCGATAAATCAGCGAAAAAACCAGGTCGATATAAACAAGCCCGCCAGTATACGCAGGCTGCTCGTGTAGTTCATCCTCGAACCTTATCCGTCTGGCCGCGTCCAATCGGCATCCCATCAGATAGTGGCCCAACGATGTTACGCGTTATCGCTTTGATCCTTCCCTTGCTCACCGGGCTTGCTCACGCTGCCACCCCATCCGTCCTGCAGCGCCCTATCGTTCTGCAGACCGCGACGGGTGAGCTGTCCGGCACCTTATTACTGCCCAAATCCACCTCTCCCGTACCGGTGGTGTTGATCATTGCTGGCTCTGGCCCGACTGATCGCGATGGCAATAACCCCGACGGCGGGCGCAACGACAGCATGAAACTTCTGGCGCGCACCCTCGCCAGACACAACATCGCCAGCGTGCGTTATGACAAACGCGGCGTCGCCGCGAGCAAGGCCGCTACTCCTGATGAGCGCAATCTGAGCATCGAGGCTTATGTAGCCGACGCAGAAGCCTGGGGCCAGAAACTCAAGACTGACCCGCGTCTGGGTCAGTTGATCCTGCTGGGTCACAGCGAGGGCGCACTGGTTGCATCACTGGCGGCTGAAAAAGCCGGTGCCGCTGCGGTGATCTCGGTAGCCGGTACAGGTCGTCCGGTGGATGAAGTATTGCGTGAGCAACTGCAAGAGCGCCTGCCTCCGCCTCTGCTGCTGCGCAGCAATCAATTGATCGATGAAATCAAGGCGGGCAAGACCGACAACGATGTTCCGGACGAGCTGGAAGTTGTATTCCGCCCGAGTGTTCAGCCGTATCTGATTTCGTTGTTCCGCCAGGCCCCGGCTGCCGCGTTCGGCAAATTGAAAGTTCCAGCGCTTATCATCCAGGGTCGAAACGATATCCAGGTCGGTGTCGGCGATGCAGAGCTGTTGAAGCAAGCCAAACCCGATGCCGAACTGGCCCTGATCGAGGGCATGAACCACGTGTTGCGCATCGTACCGAACGACATCAAGCAGCAACTCGAGTCCTACAAAAACCCGCAACTGCCGCTGTCCAGCGAGCTTTCCAAACGGATTCTGCGCTTTATCGAAGCCCTTCCAGCAGCGTGACCTGGAAAATTGGCGTCAGGAATTATGGCGCCCCTTCAGTACCGGGGAAAACGGCCGATAGCTGATTGCTGGCTCTGTGTTTGCTGCACAGGGTCAAGGACAGGATCGCCGTGAACATGACTGAAACGAACGCGTTACCCGAAATCACTGAAAACACTCCAGTCGCCGAAGCGGAAGCGCCGGCGCCTGCGCAGCTGTGGGACGAAGTCAAGCCAGAGCATTTTGTAATGCTGCGCTTGGCCCCGCTGCAGACCGACCGGGCCACGGGTGGCCGGCCGTTGCGCTTTGTCCAGTTTGGCCGTGCCGAGCGCCATAGCAAAGAGGTGAGCCTGCTGCGCCTGAGCATCCAGTTGCCGGGGCAACGGGTGCGGCGCGAACAGAACCATCTGGATGTCTGGGTCGATCACGAAAAACACATCGTGCGCTTCGGACCGGACTCAGGCCTGCAAATCGAGCCGTGGAACCGTGGCATCGGCCGTTTTCTGATCGCTCAGGGCATTCACTGGGCGCAGAAAAAATGGTCGACCTATAAAGTCGAGAGCTTTGCCTTGCCGAGCAAGGACGGGCTCAACGAAGACACCCGCCTGCGCCGCGATCATTTCCTGAAAACCCAGGGCTTCGAAGTCGCCTACGCCGACGCACAGCATATGAAAGGCAGCTTCAAGGAAGTCCAGGTCGGCAACCTGCACAGCACCTGGAACAACGACAAGATTCAGATCATCGAGATTCTCGAAGCTTCACAGATGCTGGAAAACGCCGAGAAGAAGATGATCGAGCAAGAAGTTGCGATCCGTCAGCATGAAGATCGCGTCGGCAAATACAAGCGTGAAGACAGTGGCCTGCGCTTCACTATTGCCTGCCTGGTGACCTTTGCAGTGTTCCAGGCCGGATTGCTGATCTGGATTGCAACCCACCGCTAGTCTTCAAAACTGAATAGCTCTCAAACTGAAGGCGCTCATCGCGAGCGCCTTCAGCCTGATCAGTCAGACCCGTGATTCAAACAGCGCCTGATGCTCCCGGCACTGGGCAGCGCTGAGCATGAACACGCCATGACCACCGCGCATGAAATCCAGCCAGGCGAACTCAACTTCCGGGTACAACGCCTGGACGTGAACCTGACTATTACCCACCTCAACGATCAATAGACCTTTTTCGGTCAAATGATTTGCTGCCTGGCTCAACATCCGGCGCACCAGATTAAGACCGTCACTGCCACAGGCCAGGGCCAGTTCCGGCTCGTGCTGGTATTCATCCGGCATGTCTGCGAAATCTTCGGAATCGACATAAGGCGGGTTGGAGACGATCAGGTCAAAACGCTGACCCGGCAGGCCGTCAAAGCCGTCGCCCTGAACGGTGTAAACCCTGTGATCAACGCCGTGACGCTCGATGTTCTGGTTGGCAACTTCCAGTGCTTCAAAAGACAAATCAGCCAGCACCACTTCGGCGTCCGGGAACTCGTCGGCACAGGCAATACCGATACAGCCGGAGCCAGTGCACAGGTCGAGAATGCGCGCCGGTTCGTCAGCCAGCCAAGGAGCAAAGTGGTTTTCGATCAGCTCGGCAATGGGTGAACGGGGGATCAGCACACGCTCATCAACAATGAACGACATGCCGCAGAACCATGCTTCGCCCAGCAGGTACGGCGTTGGTACGCGCCCATCAATGCGGCGAGAGATCAGGCGCTGCAGCTCCGAAATCTCATCAAGCTCCAGACGGCAATCCAGATAGCTGTCGGCAATCTCCCAAGGCAGGTGCAATGCGCCCAACACTAGCTGGCGTGCCTCGTCCCAGGCATTGTCAGTTCCATGACCGAAAAACAGGTCTTCCTGGTGAAAGCGACTGACCGCCCAACGGATATGGTCGCGCACGGTGCGCAAGCGGGATGTGATCACGGGGGGAAGCTCCTTGGAATACGTCTTGGGATTCTAGCAGCCATGACTGCAACACACGATGCCCGAGTGCCATTAGCGACCCGGCTCACGTTCGACGATGGTTTTGGATACGTGGCATTTCAATCAAGGCATAATGCTCACCGCCCAGATCGATCAACGCCGCTACAGGCCAGAGAAACCGGAGCTTCTCACCGTCGCCATTCCCAGAACCGTTCAGGCGGAGGAGAATGACGCAAAAGCCCCACACAAAGGAGCCCCAGATGTCCGATCCAAAGACCATGTTTCAACTCAGCGGCCGAGGCTATGCAGCGGCCACTTTGAGTAATGCCACGCTGATCATTATTGATGCCCAGAAAGAATACCTCAGCGGCCCGCTGGCCCTGACCGGCGTTAACGAAGCAGCCGCCAACATCTGCAAACTAGTTGCGGCGGCCCGTGCCGGCAAATGCCCGGTTGTGCACATCCGCCACCTCGGCACTGTCGGTGGCTTGTTCGACCCGCAAGGTGAGCGCGGTGAGTTCATGCCTGAGTTGAAGCCACTGGAAGACGAACGCGTCGTTGAAAAACGTCTGCCCAACGCTTTCAACGGCACCGGCCTTGACGACTTGTTGCAAAGCCTTGGTCATCTGGACCTTATTGTTTGCGGCTTCATGAGCCATTCGAGTATCAGCACGACCGTACGGGCGGCGAAGGATTACGGCTATCGTTGCACGCTGGTAGACGACGCCTGTGCGACGCGAGACCTGCCAAGCCCCGACGGAGTCGTCAGCGCCTACATTGTTCATCGCACTGAAATGGCGATCATGAACGATAACTTCGCGACCCTGGCACTCACCAAAGACTTGATCTGAACCACTAGAAACCAGCCCAGACTCCTCCTGCCCGGCCAAGAGCCTTACAGCTCCGCGCAGGCGTGCACCACGCCTCGCGGCTGTCCTACGCCATTCCCTGTATTCGCGGTTATGTGACGCTGTTCACATTACCGCCTATCCAATAATACCCGTCATTTGCCCTGAATCCTCTGCCTGCGGGAACCAGCCGCCGCCTGTCCGGGTCAGACCCCGATACTCTGGAGGAAAATCGGAATGAAAGTATCCGACGGTTTTGACGCCCGTCGCCTGCGTCCAAAAGGATCGGGCAATTGGGGCGTGCGCATTGGTTCGGCCATTGCTGCCCTGTTGGCGACTTTCGGCGTGTTGCTGGCAATGGCGGGTGTTTCCAGCCTGATTGGTCGGCCCCAGGTGCTGGGTGAACTTAATGCCAGCCCGCTGGGCACAGCGCTTGTTGTATTAAGTGGCTTGTTGGTGCTCTACGTTGGCATCTGGCTATGGCGTCGCTGCCGCGTGGGTAGTCGTCGCAAGAATGGCTTGAACATGTCGCCGCACTTGATGAAAAAGCAGGATTGAATGCGAGCTCATTTGAGCTTGGCAGGACTGGCTTAGCCGGGAGAACACTATTCCTGCCGGTAGATACCCTGCGAATGTCCAGCCCCCTCTCCCGGCTGAAGCCGGTCCTACAATAAATCGCGTCATGTCAGTGACTTTTGCGGGAGCAGAACCGGGTTGCCAAAAGCGGCGTTTTAATCCCGCCGCGGACCGCGACTTGGTTAAACTAGCCCCCTTCGCGGAGGCTGACATGCAAGACGACGATTTTTCCCTGTTCAAAAACGAGTTACGCGGCGTTAAGCCCATCAAGCAAGAATATGCCGATGTAGGCAAACCCAAGACCGACCGTAAACTCCTGGCCAGACTGCGTCAGTCCGCGACGGTGCGCACCGATTCGGTGACAGTCGATGGGTTGTCTGATCAGTTCGTGATCGATGTCGGGCCGGAAGATGTGTTGAGCTGGTCCCGCGATGGCGTGCAGGAAGGCCAGATGCGCAAGCTGAAGCTCGGGCAGATCAGCTTCGAGGGCAGTCTGGATTTGCATGGCATGACGGTCGAGGTCGCACGGGAAACCCTTTGGGAGTTTCTCGCTGAGGCCACCAAACTGGAAGTCCGCTGCGTACGTGTCACTCATGGCAAGGCTGTGCGACTGGACGGCAAGCGCCCGATGATCAAAAGCCACGTCAACACCTGGCTGCGGCAACATCCTCAAGTGCTGGGTTTCTGTTCGTGCCAGGCAAAACACGGCGGCGCGGGAGCGGTTTACGTGATTCTCAAGCGGACCATGATGGAAGGTCGCGACGAGTAATCCGTCGCAACCTGAATGAAAAACCGGGGCGAGTTACGGACGACCGCCCGGACCGCCGCCACCTGGACCACCGCGGTCGCCACCTTCATAGTGACCGCCACCGCCGCCATGCCCGCCACCACCATGACCGCCGGGTCCACCTGGACCCCAAAACGGCCAGCAGCCTGAAACCGTAGACAGCACTGCAACCACCATTGCCACTTTTACCATTCGACCAAACATCACTTCACTCTCTCATGCGACAGGTATTTGTTACCTGCTCATTCAGACAGCGTGTGAGGGGTAATTTCTGTCGCCGGTTGGTAGGGACTTGGTAAGCGACTGGATACAATCGCGCTCCGTCTGAGATGCCGCTTGATAAATGATCGTGCAGCTATATACTCAACCTTAACGAATAACGTTAAGCATTACAGATGATTCAGAGTTTTCGCTGCATCGATACCCAGGCACTGTTTGAAACTGGCAAGACCAGACGTTGGAGCGGGTTAAAGAATGTAGCAGAACGAAAGCTCGCGATGCTCGATGCCGCAACGGCGCTGAAAGATCTCAAGTCGCCCCCCGGAAATAGACTGGAGGAGCTTCATGGAGACAGAGAGGGTCAGCACAGCATACGCATCAACGCTCAGTTCAGAGTCTGCTTCATATGGGGCAGCAATGGACCGGAACATGTAGAAATTGTTGACTATCACTGAGGTGAACCATGCATAAGAACGGCATGCGCCCGATACATCCGGGAGAAATTCTCAAAGAGGAATTTCTTGAACCGCTGGGGGTGACCCCCGCTGCACTCGCCCGCGCCCTTCATGTCTCTGCTCCGACAGTCAACGATATTGTCAGAGAGCGGCGCAATATCAGTGCAGATGTTGCATTGCGTCTGGCAACGGCACTCGGCACATCTGCGCAGTTCTGGCTCAACCTTCAAGCCTCCTACGACCTGCGTAAAGCAGAGATCGAGAAAGGCGAAGAAATCTACCGTGATGTTCACCTTCTCGACTGCTGTGCCTTCAGCTAAAGAAACCTGAACGATCAGGCCGCTGTAGCGCCAATATGCCCTTCTGTAATAGACGGCAATACAACTACGGTCATACCTACGCTACTATGGGCGGCCTGACAGAAAAAGCTCGGCGCCAGCCTGGGCAAAGCGGGCAAATACCGCTATCGATTTATACCATCGCAGAACTCCGGCACTGGCTGGGGCGAGATCGGGCAACTCGAATAGAGCTTGATTGGTACAAATTGGTACGACCCGACATGGTACCTATCTGAAAACTTTATGGAATCAACCCCTGTGACACTGGAACAGAACTACACCGCGATCCTTGGCCAACTGGGGGAAGACGTTTCCCGCGAAGGTCTGCTCGACACCCCCAAGCGTGCTGCCAAGGCAATGCAGTATCTGTGTCGCGGTTATGAACAAACGCTGGAAGAGGTTACCAACGGTGCCCTCTTCAGCTCCGACGCCAGCGAAATGGTGATGGTCAAGGACATCGAGTTGTATTCGTTGTGCGAGCATCACCTGCTGCCGTTCATTGGCAAGGCGCACGTCGCCTACATCCCCAATGGCAAGGTGCTGGGTCTGTCCAAGGTCGCGCGCATTGTGGACATGTATGCCCGCCGCCTGCAGATCCAGGAAAACCTCAGCCGCCAGATCGCGGAAGCAATAATGCAAGTGACCGGCGCACTGGGCGTTGCAGTAGTGATCGAAGCCAAACACATGTGCATGATGATGCGCGGTGTCGAAAAGCAGAACTCGTCGATGATCACCTCAGTGATGCTCGGTGAATTCCGCAACAACGCTGCTACCCGCAGCGAGTTCCTCAGCCTCATCAAGTGACCGACGCCCTGCCCGGCTGATCACTCGCCGGGCCTTGGGCGATACGTTCCCGCCTGTTTCTCGCGAGGTCTTTTACGTGTTTATAAAAGCATTGAGGGTTGGCCTTGGCCAACTGGTCATCTTCATCGACTTCATCACCCGTCCGGCGAAGAAAAAACGCACGCCCGAAGCTCAGGCGGCTGTCGAGCAGTCAGCAAAGAATCTCAGCCTGTATCAGTTCAATGCCTGCCCGTTCTGCGTCAAAACCCGTCGTACCCTGCACAAGCTCAACGTCCCGGTTGCGCTGCGTGATGCAAAAAACAACGAACAGGATCGCGAGACACTGCTCAATGAAGGCGGCAAGATCAAAGTGCCCTGCCTGCGCATCGAGGAAGATGGCAAGACCACCTGGATGTATGAGTCCAAAGTGATAATTGATTACCTGAATCAGCGCTTCGCAGCGATCTGATTCAACGGCGCACGCCCGACATCAGTTCGGGCAGCCTTCCTGACGGCACGCCGCATACTGTTTCAGCTGCTCGACGCGCACTCTGGTCTGCTCTGCCAGACACCGGGATTGCAGCAGCGGCCACATCGAGCCGGAATCCTCAGCCTTGCCTGCCTGATACATACAATCCGCATCACGGAAAGCAATCCACTTCTGCTGCGCAGCCTTGAACGCCTGCTTCTTCTCGGGCGTCTGCAAGTACGCTATTTGTGCCTTGTATTGTTTGTTCAGCTCCGCATCCAGCGTTGCCAGTTGCTGACCTGCGCAACGATTCATCGCAGCCTGGCTGGCATCACAGTCTGTGTTTTGTGCCGAAGCAGAGCAGCCAATACCCAGCGCCATGAACATCAGCACCGCCATCATTGAAAAGCGCATCGGGAACTCCTTTCCTTAAAGTCGTTGTTATCGGGCTACGGGGCCGCTCCCGAAGGGCGCGCAGACTAAATGCCTGTGCTGACACAGCCAAGTGATTTCAGCTGTGCTAAAACAATCGGACATAAAAAAGCCGGTCATGTTGCATGACCGGCTTTTCAGGTGTCCGTCGCGATCAGTCCAGCATGCCCACATAGCCAGGTTGCGCCTTCACCCGCTCAAGCCATTGCTCGATGCCAGGGTATGGCGTCAGGTCGAAACCGCCCTGATGGGCAACATGGGTGTAGGCATACAACGCAATGTCTGCGATGGAAAAGTGATCGCCCACCAGAAACGGCGTACGTTTCAGCTGCTGCTCCATCACCGCGAGGGCGCGGTAGCCAGCCTTGTGCAACGAACGATATTCCTCGAGACGCTCTTCAGGCAGCCCCAGATAAAACTGGATAAACCGCGCGACTGCGATGCTCGGCTCATGGCTGTACTGCTCGAAGAACTGCCATTGCAGCACTTGCGTGCGCAGTCGCGGTTCGCTCGGCAGGTACTGGCTGCCATCGGCGAGGAAATTGAGGATCGCATTGGATTCCCACAGGCAGGTGCCGTCCTCAAGCTCCAGTACCGGAATCTTGCCGTTGGGGTTCTTCTCCAGAAACGCTGCGGTCTGGGTTTCACCCTTGAGAATATCCACCGGCACCCAGTGATACTCGACGCCCAGCAGGTTGAGCATCAGCTTGATCTTGTAGCAGTTGCCCGATTTGTAATCGCCGTAAACCTTGTACATACCCGTCCCCTTGAATTCTCTTGATGCCCGCAGCTAAGCGGCTCGTTCCAACCGGGCCTGACGCACGACCGCCGCCAATCGCTTCAGGCCCTCGTCGAGACGGGCTGGATCAATGTGGCTGAAGTTGAGCCTTAGATAACCATGGTTGGCATCTGGATCGGCAAAAAACGGCTCCCCCGGCATAAACGCAACATCCTGCCTGAGCGCTTTGTCGAGCAGAGTCCGTGTATCCATTGGTTGCTTGAGCGTCAGCCAGAAAAACAAACCACCTTGCGGGCTGTTCCAGTCAGCTATATCGGCAAAATGTCGTTTTAGTGCAGCCTCAAATGCATCCCGCCGCTGACGGTAGAAAGTCTGCAACTCAGACAAGTGTTCGCGGTAGTGCTCGGTACCGATCCATTGCAGGGCCTGCCACTGGCCTAAACGGTTGGTGTGCAGATCGGCAGACTGCTTCAAACGCAGCAAATGCGGGAACAGATCAGGACTGGCAATCAGGTAGCCGACCCGCAAACCTGGCAACAGGGTTTTCGACACAGTACCGGTGTAGATCCAGCTGGCTTTTTGCAAACGGCTGGCGATGGGCTTGGCACTGCCGCCATCAAACGTCAGATCGCGATAGGGTTCGTCTTCGATCAAGGTCACGCCGAATTCATCGAGCAGGGCAGCCACGGCCACACGACTGGCTTCGCTGTAACGCACTGCGGAAGGATTCTGGAAAGTCGGAATCAGATAGGCGAACGCAGGCTGGTGTTGCTCCAGTTGCTGTCGCAAGGCCTGCAAATCCGGGCCATCGGTTTGCAGCGGCACTGTCAGGCAATCAGCACCGAACAACTGGAAAATCTGCAACGCCGCCAGGTATGTCGGTGCTTCGAGCACGATCTGCGTGCCTTTGTCGATGTACAGCTTGGCCGCCAGATCCAGCGTCTGCTGCGAGCCACTGACGATCAACACCTGACTGGCGTCGCACTGCAGGCCGATCGCTCGCGCCTCAGCAGCCAGGGCTTCGCGCAAGCCAGGCTCGCCTTCACTCATGCCGTATTGGCCAAGCGCAACAGGCATGTCCGCCCACTCCACTTTGGGCAGCATGGCTTCGGCTGGCAGGCCACCGGCGAACGACATGACTTCCGGACGCTGGGCCGCAGCAAGGATTTCACGAATCAGAGAACTTTTAAGCCGGGACACGCGTTCAGAGAAAGCCATTGAGATCACCGCTAGCCGAAGTAATTGGAAATAAGTCAAACTGGTTGACCGAAATTACGACGCCAGACATAGATACGTCAATATGCTTGACCTTAAAAATTCCGCATCCCAACAAGCCGCCATGGAAGCTTTTTTCTTCGGCTATCAGGCATTCACGGCAAAAGCTGACGAAATGCTCGCCCGACGAGGCTTCAGCCGCGTGCATCAGCGCATCGTATTTTTCATTGCCCGCTACCCCGATTTGAGCGTTAAAGAGCTGCTCGGCGTGCTCGGTGTAAGCAAGCAGGCACTCAATGCGCCGCTGCGCCAACTGATCGCCATGGATCTTGTACACGGCACCGCCCCCGACAGCGACAAGCGCAAACGCTTGCTGGGTCTGACCGAAGAAGGCTTGAAGTTCGAACAGGCTTTGCGGCGCGAACAAGTGAAGTTGTTGCAGCGCGTTTTTGCCGAGGCGGGTCTTGAAGCTGTTGACGGCTGGCTGCAGGTCAACGAAGCACTGGGCAGGACGCTACAGAATGGCGCCCGGCCTGCTTCTCGTGAGGAGGATTGAAAACCTGACATCGGCTCCTATCGGACAAAACATAAATAATTGAATAGATGCGATTTTTATGGGGGAGATTCTATGTTCACCTGGGATTCCGTAGGACCTGCTTTAGCCGGGAGAGCGGTATTTCTGACGAGGAATATGTAGTGAACGTCCCGACGCCCTCCCGGCTAAAGCCGGTCCTACGGAATAGCGCGGTCTATGTGGGAGCGAGGCTTGGGCTGCTTCGTAACTGTACTCACGTTTACGAATCCCGCTGTATCGCAACACTTTGATACCAGTACGTTTACGCTTGCGGCCTGCCGTTGCACTGCTCAAGGATGGATTGATGAACGCCTCACCCCTCGCCCGTCTGCGCCCATTGGCCGACACTTCCCCCGCCGCAATCGTCGCTGGTTTTATCGCCATGATGACGGGCTGTACCAGTTCGCTGGTGCTGATGTTCCAGGCAGGCCAGGCAGCCGGGCTGACCAGTGCGCAGATATCTTCGTGGATCTGGGCATTGTTCGTCGGTATGGCGGTGTGCAGCATCGGTCTTTCCTTGCGCTATCGGACCCCCATCACCGTGGCTTGGTCGACCCCCGGCGCAGCTTTGCTGATCACCAGCCTGGGCGGAGTGGCGTATCCAGAAGCCATCGGTGCGTTTATCACCAGTGCAGTGCTGGTCATCATTTGCGGGGTAACCGGCAGCTTTGACCGACTGGTAAAAAAGCTTCCCGCCTCTCTGGCTGCGGCGTTACTGGCCGGCATTCTGTTCAAGATCGGCAGCGAAATCTTCGTCGCCGCCCAACACCGCACCGCGCTGGTATTGGGGATGTTCTTCACCTACCTGCTGATCAAACGGATATCGCCACGCTACGCGGTACTGGCTGCACTCCTCGTGGGTACTGCGCTGTCAGGCTGGTTGGGTTTGCTGGACTTCAGCGGCTTTACGCTGGAGGTCTCGATGCCGGTCTGGACGACGCCAGAGTTTTCTCTGGCGGCAACGGTGAGCATCGGCATTCCGCTGTTTGTGGTGGCCATGACGTCACAGAACATGCCGGGCATCGCCGTGTTGCGTGCTGACGGTTACCACGTACCGGCCTCGCCGCTGATTTCAGTCACCGGTATCGCGTCATTGTTGCTGGCACCGTTCGGTTCCCACGGGCTCAATCTGGCCGCCATCAGCGCGGCCATCTGCACCAGCACCCACGCTCACGAGGACCGCGACAAGCGTTACACGGCGGCCATCTGGTGCGGAATCTTCTACGCCATTGCCGCCATCTACGGCGGAGCGTTGGCGGCGCTTTTCGGTGCGTTCCCCAAGGAACTGGTGCTGTCGATAGCCGCTTTGGCGTTGTTCGGCTCGATCATCAACGGCCTGACCGTTGCGATGAACGAACCCAGGGAGCGCGAAGCGGCACTGATCACCTTCATGGTGACGGCGTCAGGCCTGACCCTGCTTTCAATTGGATCGGCGTTCTGGGGGATTGTGGCGGGGGTTGTGACGATGCTGATCCTGAATGGGACGTCGCGTCGGTAGAAGCAGGTCGCTTCACAAATACATCTACCGGGTTCAAAGATGATCCTGCGCCACAAACAAGTGGTCTGTAGGAGCTGCCGAAGGCTGCGATGGCGGTGCATCAGACTAAGTTCTCGCAGCCTTCGGCAGCTCCTACGGGCCAATAAAGATTCAGTGTCACCCTACAACCTGAAATGCCCAACCATCCCCTTGAGCTCGGTCCCAAGTGATGCAAGCTCAGTACTCGAGGCTGCATTGCCCCGCATGGCCAGGGCGGACTGGTCGGCGCTGGCGCGAATATTAGTGACGCTGCGATTGATCTCTTCGGCGACCGACGCCTGTTGTTCTGCCGCTGCAGCAATTTGCTGGTTCATCTGCTGGATCATCGAAACCGCCGCAGCAATGCTGCCCAACGCGCTTTCGGTTTGCAGCGCATCGCTGACCGCAAGCCTGACCAGTTCACCACTGCTCTGGATTTGTGCCACGGAGGCTGAAGCACCACTGCGAAGGCTGCTGACGAGTCGTTCGATTTCCTCAGTGGATTGCTGAGTTCGCCTGGCCAGCGCTCTTACCTCGTCGGCAACCACGGCAAAGCCCCTGCCCTGCTCACCTGCGCGCGCGGCTTCGATAGCCGCATTCAGCGCCAATAGATTGGTCTGTTCGGCCACGCTTTTAATGACCCCAAGCACCGTGCCGATGTTCTGGATCTCGTTGCTCAGGTTTTCAATGCTGTCGATGGCCGACGCAGAAGAACTGGCCAATTGTTCAATGCGCTGCAGACTCTGACGCACCACTGTCTGACCGCTGTCGACCTTTTCATCAGCGCTCTGCGCGGCAAGCGCGGCTTGTTCAGCATTGCGGGCGACGTCATGCACAGTTGCCGTCATCTGGTTCATGGCCGTCGCGACCTGCTCGGTCTCTTCCTGCTGATGACTGACTTCGCGATTAGTCTGCTCAGTGACAGCCGAAAGAGAATGCGCAGAACTGGCCAACTGATCGATACCTGCCTGCAGACCGCTGACGATGCCACTCAGGCCAGCCCCCATTTGCTGCATGGCGAGCATCAGTTGTCCGATTTCATCCTTGCGCCGTACGTCGATACTACCGCTCAGGTCCCCCGCAGCAATACGTTGCGCAGTGGCAATGACGCTGCGCAACGGGTGAACGATCAGGCGAGTGATCAACAGCGAAGCCATCACACCCACCAACAAGGCCACCACCGATGAGCCGATGATCTGCAACGTGTTCGTGGTGAGTTGCGCCTGCATCGACTGATCTTCGGCGGCGTAAGCCTGCTTCACTTGCTCGACGACCTGCGTGGCGTTGGCAGCCAGTTGCAGTGATACCTTGGCTTCGCTGTCGAGCAGGTCGGTGTATTCACTCAGTTTTTCAGTGAAATTGACGATATGCGTACTGACTTCGCCCAACACAGTCTGGTAGCCCTCGTCCTTGACGACACCTTTGAGCTCCTCGACCAACGCCTTGGCATCATCCGCCTTCGTGATTTTGCCAGTCTTGACCTCGTCACCCGAGCCTGTCTTGCGGCTTTTATCGAGACGCACCCGGGCCTCGTCCATTGCCTGCATCATCAATTTTGAGACCTGGCTGACCTGATTGGCCTGCTCGATGAACTCCGAACCCTGCTCGCCCTTCGACTGTTTGAGCCCATAGGCGCCGTCATCCGCCAGCCCGGACTGTAGAACATCCAGATTGTTGGCGACGCTAGAGACGGACCAACTGGCCATTTCCAGCGCAATGTCCTTGCTTTGGCTGATATCGACGAACTGATCGAAGGACCTGCGATAAGCCCCCAATGTCTGCTGGACCTCGGTCATGCGTGACTCGCTGGCGGGGGACTGACTTTTCAATTGCTCAGCCAGTGCATTCAACTCATCAACGCCAACATGCAGTTGCTCAACGATCTTCGGATCACTGCGCAGCGCGTATTCCTGCTCCAGCAACCTGACCTTGAGGAGCCCGCTGTTCAGGGAAGACATCTGGTTAAGGCCATCGAAGTGAGCGCTGATGCTTTTCAGCGACCAGACACCAATAGCGGCCACCAGCGCGGTCAGCAGCAAAACCAGCGTGAAACCCACGCCGAGTTTCTTTGCCATCCCAAGGTTGGCAACGCGAGCTTGCATGGCCGAAATCATAGCGCTCATCTCCGTTCGATCACTCAAGGCGTTCAGGCCGAACACTCAGGCCTTTGATTCACGCCATTCAATAATCGTGCAGATTCGCAATGGTTCTGAGGATGTACAAGACTTTGACGCCGAGATAATGGCAAATAGCTATGCCGAAGTCGTTTTCAGACTTATTCAGGGCAACTTTGGATTAACAGCCAGCTTGCGACATCGAGATTTGAGAATAAAAGCGGTGGAAGCCTGGGAGCAGTTGCAGGGTAAACGTCCAGTTCGGAGCGATTACCCTGCGTGCAGCGCTAAACGTGTGCAGGGGTTTTCAGCGAGTCGCAGCACCCACCAGCAAGGTTCCCGCATCCGCATCAAGCGTGGCTTCGATGCCCAGCGGCACCGCGTGGTTGATGGCATCATGACCAATGGAAAGACCGCCCAGAACAGGAATGCCCAGATCACCCAGTCGCTCCATCAAGACACTCGAATGGGTGATTGATCCGGTAGCGCCTTTAGGTTCGCTGAACTGCCCAACCGCGATGCCTGCCAATCCATTCAGCGCACCACTGTTGAGTAGATGAGTAAGCAGGCGGTCGACACGATAGGCCGCTTCGCTCACATCTTCGATCAGCAGAATGGCGCCGTTGAGATCTGGCATGTAATCAGTACCGACGCTGCTGCTCAGTATGCTGAGGTTGCCTCCCAGCAATACACCGTGAGCCGTGCCGCGGGTACGCACATCGAAGGTGCGCTCCGCTGCATCGGCTGCGACCAGAACCGGTTCGGGGCTCATGGTCACGTGTCGCAAGCCGCCGACGAACACGCCGCCGCGCTCAAGCTGACTGGCCACCGGCCCGTGGATGGTTGCCAGTCGCGCATGCTGCCAAAGCGCACCGTGGAACGCTGTGATATCAGAAAAACCAATCACCAGTTTCGGATCGCGTTTAACCGCGTCGAAATCAAGATGCTGAACGATGCGTTGCGCGCCGTAGCCGCCACGGTTGCAAAACAGTGCGCGGATCTCCGGATCAGCCAGCGCAGCATTGAAGTCTGCAAGCCGGTGCTCATCAGTGCCCGCATAAAAAGAATGAGTGTCCAGTGCGTGAGGGTAAATCCGGGGCCTGAGACCCCAGCTCTTGAGAACCTCTGCCGCACTCTCGACCTTTGCCGCTGCCACCGGGCCAGCAGGCGAAACCAGAGCGACTGCGTCTCCGGGGCGAAGCGCATGAGGGCGAAGGGTTGGCAAACAGATAGAAGGCATTACGAAAACTCAAGTTTCAGGCAATTCGAACAATGTAGATCAGTCTCGACTATTGATCTACATACATAAATATTTTATTGCTGAATATCGAGTAATTTTTCATTTATGTGCGCCCGCCGTAAAACCAGCATGAGCATGTTTACTGCCCGTGAGTAGCGACGGTGCGTCCACTCCTCACGGTTGTACAGAGACACCCGTCGCGTGGCAGGTTGTTTCACGCGGGAAGCCGCCAGGTTATCGTTTCACAACCTTGGTGCAGACTTCTGTGCCGCGCCCGCCCGCCCCCTTGCCCTCTTTAGAAGTGCGCATGTAGTCCGGTAGATAATAAGACTTGTGTAGCGTCGTAATAAACTTGCCCTCCGTATCCTGATCATGAGTAATCAATGCCATACCGACGCCGCGATCCGTTGGGGCATCTTCGCTGTCGTTGGCGAAGTACATTGCCAGTGATTGGCCTTGCGCTGCCGCATACCCTGAAAATGTTGAAGCATGTTCACCCACTTTAACTTTAAAGGTGAATGTATAAGCCCCAAAACTTTGCGCAAAATGACTGGCCCGCTCATCCACGGTAAAAGTCAGTACGCCTGTAAACGCGCCGTCGTGGCTGTCGAAACCTGTGCAGGTGTAGTCACCGGAGACATGCAGAGGGTCTGCAGGCCTGGCGATTGCATGATTGGATAATGAGAACGAAAAGAGCAGTGCGGCAAGAGAAGATAGTGTCGCTTTCATTTATGACTCCATTCTAAATACGGTGGTAGCCCGTGTGTTTGAGGGAGCGAGACTTTTCCATAAACAAGCGTTTGACAACAGCCCGTACACCGTTAAAACCCTTACTGGACATTGCGAAACCGCCGTTTATACATAACTGCATACAAACCTGTAAAAACTTACAAAAAAACTCCGGGCAAAAATATTCATTTGAATAGAAAGGACTGCGTACATAAGACGCTTCATCATCGAACTGGATCGAATCGTATTCGCAGACTGATCTTCACTTGCCGAGCGCAGCCTCAGCGACTTCAATCTACCTTTGACTATCTATGAGGACATGCCATGAGCAGCCACACCAACCGCCAATTCCTGCTCGCCAAACGCCCGGTCGGCCAGGCGAGTCGCGAAGACTTCACCTATCAGGAAGTACCGGTCGGCGAGCTGGCAAGCGGGCAGATTCTGGTCAAGAACCATTACCTGTCGCTGGACCCGGCCATGCGCGGCTGGATGAACGAGGGCAAGTCGTACATCGCCCCTGTCGGTCTGGGCGAGGTGATGCGCGCACTGGGGGTGGGCGAAGTCATCGCCTCGCAAAGCGAACAGTTCGCGGAAGGTGATTTTGTTCAGGGCGCGCTCGGTGTTCAGGACTATTTCCTGGGTGAGCCTAAAGGGTTCTACAAGGTCGACCCTAAACTCGCGCCGCTGCCCCGCTACCTTTCAGCGCTGGGCATGACCGGCATGACCGCCTACTTTGCGCTGCTGGATGTTGGTGCGCCGCAGAGTGGCGACACCGTAGTGATTTCCGGCGCAGCGGGTGCCGTGGGAAGCGTCGCCGGACAGATCGCCAAGCTTAAAGGTTGCCGAGTGATTGGCATCGCGGGTGGTAAACAGAAGTGTGAATCGCTGATTAATGAGCTGGGCTTCGACGGCGTCATCGACTACAAGAGCGAGGATGTTCTGACCGGCCTGAAGCGTGAATGCCCCAATGGCGTGAACGTCTATTTTGACAACGTCGGTGGCGACATTCTCGACGCCGTACTCAGCCGTCTGGCCCCCAAAGCGCGGGTCGTGATCTGTGGCGCGATCAGTCAGTACAACAACACCTCGCCTGTCAAAGGGCCGAGCAATTACCTGTCGCTGTTGGTCAACCGGGCCCGCATGGAAGGTTTTGTGGTCATGGACTACGCCAGCAGGTTTGCTGCTGCCGGGCAGGAGATGGCCGGCTGGATGGCTGAGGGCAAACTCAAGAGCCGTGAGGACATTGTCGATGGGCTCGAGACCTTTCCCGAAACCTTGCAGAAACTGTTCAAGGGCGAGAATTTCGGGAAGTTGGTGTTGAAGGTTTAGGCCTGAAGAAATCGGGGTCTTATCAATCCAGAACACTCATCAATCAATGAATGCGGGTCTGTAGGAGCGAGGCTTGCCCGCGAACCGGCCGACCAGGTACGTCAGACGCACAGCGTCATCGGTCTTCGCGGGCAAGCCTCGCTCCTACAGGGCTCCCGTTTGCTTCGCGACAGCGCGGTGTTATGGACACAGCGCTGTCGCGAACAAGATCAATAATCGCCGCCCCTACTGCGCTTGCAACACCTCATCCGCCTTGCCGCCTGCATCCTGAATCACCAGATGAATGAAATGCAGTTTGGTGATCACTGCAGGTGGCAGGACGAACGGGTAGAAGTCAGGCTGGCCCATGCTGCGCGACAGCTCGTTGAGCATCCCGGCCAGTTCGATCCAGGCATTGACGAATGACAGGAACGCAGGCCCGCCGGGGTGTTGCGGGTCGTAAAGGGTTTCCAGCGGGAACGGCTGATAATCCAGGTCCATATCCCGGGCACTCATGCCAAAACCCAGCGCGGTATCGACCGCATCCATCATGTGCAGGTAATGCGCCCAGGTCTCCGCCCAATCCTCCCATGGATGCATGGTGGCGTAAGCGCTAACGAAGTTCTGCTGCCAGTCGGCAGGCGCCCCGTTCTGGTAATGGTGATCCAGTGCCTCGGCATAACTGGCGCGTTCATCGCCGAACAGGTTGCGATACCCGTCCTGCCACCAGGTATTTGCAATCAACCGATCCCAATAGTAGTGCCCCACTTCGTGACGGAAATGCCCGAGCAAAGTCCGATAAGGTTCGTGCATCTGCACACGAAGTTTCTCGCGATGGGCGTCGTCCGCCTCTTTGATATCCAGGGTGATCAAGCCGTTGGCGTGCCCGGTGGTCGGCGCTTTGCCTTCCAGGTCAACGCCAAGAAACTCAAAGGCCAGCCCGCGCTCTTCGTCCTGAGTTTTGGGGATGACTTTCAGTCCGAGGGAAATCAACTGCGCAACCAGTCGACGCTTGGCGGTTTCCACCTTGCACCAGCGCTCGCCGTTTTCCGGGATCGACAGGTCGGGAATGGTCTTGTTCAGGCTACAGGCAATGCAGAACTCGCCACTGTCATCGGCGGGAAACAGCCAGTTGCACGCCGCAGGCGTATCAACGTTTGCGCAACGTCGATACAACCCGGCTCCGGGCTCGTCACTCAGGCGCCAGGTGTCTTGATCGGGGCCAGGCTCAAGAGCTGCAACCCGGCCCTGCTCTGGCAGATAACCAAGCGCCGCGGAGCAGGCCAGACACTGGGTATTGGGAAAGAATACAGACTGACCACACCGGCACTGCCAAACCTTGCTGTTACGCCGGGTCTCGCCAACAAAAGGTGCAGCAATACGTGAACTGAGTTGCTCGAAAAACCGGTACATGGCGATCTCCTGGTGGGCCAGCATGCACTAGATCATCGCCGGTTGCCGTCGTTCCGTGGAGTTGATGCGTGACGTGGATCTTTGCTGGAGCACTGTCCTGTGGGAGATTCCATGTTGGCCTGCAAATCCCGTAGGACCGGCTTTAGCCGGGAGGACGGTATTTCTAGCGAAGAAGATTTGGTGAGTGTCCCGACGCCCTCCCGGCTAAAGCCGGTCCTACGGGATTACGAAAGACCTGCGGACGCGCATGGCCGATCAATCCACCGCAATGCCATGCTTCGCCAAAAAGCCTACAAACGCCTCTTCATCCAGCACCTTCAAACCCAGCTCGTTGGCCTTGGTCAACTTTGACCCGGCCCCCGGCCCGGCGACTACGGTGTGGGTTTTAGCCGATACGGAGCCGGACACCTTGGCCCCCAGGCTTTCCAGTTTTTCCTTGGCGACGTCGCGGCTCATCAGTTCCAGCGAACCGGTCAATACCCAGGTCTGCCCCGCCAAAGGCAAGCCTTCGACGACTTTTTTCTCGCTCTGCCAGTGCATACCGAAGTCTTTCAACTGGGCTTCGATGGCCAGCCCGCGTTCGGCGTTTTCCGGCTTGTCGAAAAACTCACGCACCGCTCTGGCCTGTTTCTCGGGCAAGGCCTGACGCATGTCCAGCCAGTCAGCCTTGATGATGCCTTCCAGCGAGCCAAACTTGTCGGCCAGCTTCTGAGCGGCACCGGGACCTACCGAAGGGATGTTCAGCTTGTCGACCATGCCACCCAGCGTCGCGCTGGCAGCGAACTCTGCGCCCAGGTCGCCCTCATCCTGCAATTGCAGGCCGCGCTCGTTCAGCAGCGCGTCAATCACATTCTGGTTGTGCTCGTCTTCAAAGAAGCTGTGGATCTCATGGGCTACTTCAAGACCGACATCCGGCAAATACGTCAGCACTTCAGGCAACGCCTGTTTGACTCGCTCCAGCGACGCCAGTGAGCGAGCCAGCACCTTGGCGGTCTCCTCGCCCACATCCGGAATACCCAACGCATAGATAAAGCGTGCCAGTGTGGGTTGCTTGCTGTCTTCGATGGCCTTGAGCAGCTTTTTGCTGGAGATTTCCGCGAAGCCCTCCAGATCGACGATTTGCTCAAAGGTCAGCGCATAGAGATCGGCTGGCGAACCAATCAGTTTTTCGTCAACCAGCTGTTCGATGGTTTTGTCGCCCAGGCCTTCGATATCCATGGCCCGTCGCGAGACGTAATGGATGATTGCCTGCTTGAGTTGCGCACCGCAGGCCAGTCGACCCACACAGCGGTAAACCGCGCCTTCGCTGACGGTTTCCTTGCCCTTGCTGCGCTTGATCAATTGCGTGCGCTCGACATGGGAGCCACACACCGGACAGGTTTGCGGGATTTCTACCGCGCGGGCGTCTTCCGGACGACGCTCAAGCACGACTTGCACCACTTGCGGAATCACATCGCCTGCGCGACGGATGATCACGGTATCGCCGATCATCAGTCCCAGACGTGCCACTTCGTCCATGTTATGCAGCGTCGCGTTGGCGACAGTCACGCCGGCTACCTTCACGGGCTTAAGGCGTGCTACCGGCGTAACAGCGCCCGTACGCCCTACCTGAAACTCGACGTCGAGCAGTTCGGTAAGTTCTTCCATGGCGGGAAATTTATGGGCGATGGCCCAACGCGGCTCACGGGCGCGAAAACCCAGCTCGCGTTGTGCAGCCAGGTCGTTGACCTTGAACACCACACCGTCGATTTCGTAGGTCAGGGCCAGACGCCGTTCGCCTATGTCACGGTAATACTCAAGGCATTCTTCAATGCCATCTGCCAGTTTCAGTTCGCGACTGACCGGCATGCCCCATTCCTTGAGCTGGTTCAAGTTGCCAATATGGGTGTCGGAGATTTCCGCAGACACCTGGCCCAGACCATAAGCACAGAATTCCAGCGGGCGGTTAGCGGTGATCTTCGAATCCAGCTGACGCAGGCTGCCCGCTGCCGCATTACGCGGGTTGGCAAAAGTCTTGCCGCCGATTTCCGCCTGGCTCGCATTGAGCCGCTCGAAGCCCGCCTTGGACATGAACACTTCACCGCGCACTTCCAGCACTTCGGGCCAGCCCGTGCCATGCAGCTTCAGCGGGATATTGCGCACGGTGCGCACATTGACGCTGATGTCTTCCCCAGTGGTGCCGTCGCCACGTGTAGCGCCCCTTACCAGAGCGCCATCGCGGTACAACAGGCTGACCGCAAGGCCATCGAGTTTAGGTTCGCAGCTGTATTGCACTTTTGCGCCGCTGCCAAGCAAATCGCCGGCCGGCAAATCCAGCCCTTCGGTCACGCGGCGGTCGAACTCACGCATGTCGACGTCTTCGAAGGCGTTACCCAGGCTGAGCATCGGTACTTCGTGACGCACCTGAGTGAATGCCGACAGCGCTGCACTGCCGACCCGCTGCGTGGGCGAATCAGGCGTGACCAGATGCGGGTTTTCTGCTTCAAGCGCTTTGAGTTCGTGGAACAGCCGATCGTACTCCGCGTCCGGAATGCTCGGCTCGTCGAGGACGTGATAGCGGTAGTTGTGCTGATCCAGCTCGGCGCGCAGTTCAAGGATTCGGGTTTCGGCGGCTTTCATGCGGTGTTCTCTTCAAAAGCAAAAGAGCAGCCTAGGCTGCTCAGATGTTGGTGCTCTGTTGGTTCGACCGTAGCAGCGCGCTTGCCCGCGATAAGGGCCGAAGGACCTTCGTTGCCTGACAACCGCCATCGCGGGCAAGCGCGCTCCTACAGGTTTGGCTTCAACGACGCTGAGTCAATGCGCGGCGTTCGAATTCGACGATGCGCTGACGGTAGTGCTCAATGGTCTGCGCGGTCATGACGCTGCGCTGGTCATCCTTGAGTTCGCCATTGAGTTCATGGGCCAGCTTGCGAGCAGCGGCAACCATGACGTCAAAGGCCTGTTTCGGATGACGCGGCCCCGGCAAGCCGAGGAAGAAGCTCACGGCACGGGTGCTGAAATGATCGATGTCATCCAGATCAAATACGCCAGGCTTGACTGCGTTAGCCATGGAGAACAGCACTTCACCGTTGCCTGCCATGCTTTCGTGGCGATGGAAAATATCCATCTCACCGAAACGCAGACCGCTTTCCAGAATGTTCTGCAACAACGCAGGGCCTTTGAAGCCACTTTCGTCGCGGCAAATAACGCTGATGACCAGCACTTCCTCAACAGGCGGCAGATCCTTGTCTTCAGTGATGCGCTGGGCAGGCTTGTCATCTTCGAAAGCATCTTCGCGCCCGGTGAACAGGCTCGGGCCGTCCATGTCCAGGTTGAGATCGCCTTGCTGCGGCTCATCCTTACGTTTGCTATTGCGCTTGCTCTGACGCGGCGTCGCGCTCATCGACGGCAGGTCTTCCTCGTCGAGCTGCGGCTCTTTGTGTGTGTCGAGCACGCGCGGTGGGCCCAGCAACTCGGCGGAGGACGGTTCATCGTCGTCCGGCAGGTTCGAGAAGCTGCGGTCCAGCCTGAATTTCAATTTCCCCTTGCTGCCGCGCATACGGCGCCAGCCATCAAAAAGAATACCGGCAATGACAATTATGCCGATGACGATCAGCCACTCGCGCAGACCGATTTCCATGTAATCCAGTGCCTCTAGTGAAGAATGCTTGAAATAAGGGCCTAAACCCCTTTAAAACGTGGTGCCAAGTCTCTGTTCTGACTGGCAATTTGCCCACGCGAAAAGAAAAAGTGGACATTAAACTAGCACGACCAAAGGTAACTTTACACCGTCTGTTACATCTGGTTTGTGCGCAAAGCGATATCTACCGCACAGAGTTGTTCACGCGAAGCCATTAAATGGCCATTTCTACCGCGCAGAACAGGCATTCCTAGGCATCGACCAATGCCATCGCCTCCTCTACATCCACCGCCACAAGTCGCGAACAACCCGGTTCATGCATGGTGACACCCATCAATTGATCGGCCATTTCCATAGCGATCTTGTTGTGGGTGATGTAAATGAACTGCACGGTCTGCGACATCTCCTTGACCAGTCGCGCGTAGCGTCCAACGTTGGCATCGTCCAGCGGTGCATCCACTTCGTCGAGCATGCAGAACGGTGCAGGATTGAGCTTGAAGATGGCGAAAACCAACGCCAACGCAGTCAAGGCTTTCTCGCCACCGGACAGCAAATGGATCGTGCTGTTTTTCTTGCCCGGCGGGCGCGCCATGATTGTTACCCCTGTATCGAGTAAATCTTCGCCCGTCAGTTCCAAATAAGCTGAGCCTCCACCGAAAACTTTTGGAAAAAGTGCCTGAATTCCACTGTTTATCTGATCGAAGGTCTCTTTGAATCGATTTCGCGTCTCCTTGTCGATCTTGCGGATCACGTTCTCGAGGGTTTCCAGTGCCTCAACCAGGTCAGCGTTTTGCGCGTCCAGATAGCGTTTGCGCTCAGACTGCTGCTGGTACTCATCGATGGCTGCAAGGTTGATCGCGCCCAGCCGCTGAATCCGTACGGCAATGCGCTCAAGTTCTTCTTCTGCGTCTTTTTCGTTGGCCTCAGCGGTCAGGGTTGCCAGCACGCCCTGCAGGTCGTAACCGTCTTCAAGCAGCTGATCCTGCAACGTGGTACGGCGCACCGTGAGGGATTGCCACTCCATCCGCTGCTGTTCCAACTGCCCACGCAGCAATTGTGATTGCTGCTCGGCCTGGGTACGGCGCTTCTCGGCGTCGCGCAATTCGCGATCGGCATCTTCCAGCGCATTCTTGGCGGTACGCATTTCATCGTCCACCGCCATGCGCCGCTCAAGTAATTCTTCAAGTTTCAGGCGCAACTCTTCCAGCGGGGCTTCGCCCTCCTCCAGATTCAAATCGAGCTGCTCGCGCTTTTCGGTCAGGCGCTCGGACTGCATCTCCAGACGCTCAAGCGCCTGTCGTGTGGAATCGTGCTGAGCCCTCAGCGAGCCAAGGCGCACAGCCAGTTGATGGGCGTGGTCCTTGTGTTGACGGGCTTCCTGACGCACGCGGTCAAGGTGCTCGCGCAGACTGTCGCGCTGGGCCTGAAGCAATTCACGCTGCTCGGTGTCCAGCGCCATGGCGTCCAGCGCATCCTGCAATTGCAGACGTGACTCACCAAGATGCTCGTGCTCCATGGCGCGTTGCTCGCCCAGCTCTGCAAGTTCTTCATCCAGTCGGGTACGACGCAAGGTGAGCTGCTCGACCTTGACCCTGGCGGCAGACAATTGCGCCCGGAGCTCGCTTTGCTGACGGGTTTCATCCTGGACCCGGCGGCGCAACTCCTCCCGGGCCTCTTCCTGATTCGATTGCTGTTCACGCAGTATCAACAGCTGCTCTTCAAGGGTGGCCAGGGTGGCTTCACGCTCATCGCGCTCCTGCCCCAGACGCTGCAACTCCTGACCGCGGGCCAGCACGCCGCTTTGCGCTTCGCTGGCGCGACGTACCCGCAGAAAGTGCCGCCCCACCCAATAACCATCGCGACTGATCAGGCTTTGCCCCGTCGCCAGTTGACCGCGCTGGGCCAGTGCCTCATCAAGGGTTTCAACCGGACGCACCTGGCCCAGCCAACTGGCGAGGTCCATGGCACTGTCGACTTTATCCAGCAGACTGCCGGGGATTCGCGCAGCCTCGGCGCCAGTACTGACCAGCCGCAAATCGCCCTGTTGGAAACCTGCAAGATCAAGCCCGCTGAAGTCATCAACCAGCACGGCCTGCAGGTCGGCACCCAGCACGGTTTCCACCGCCAGCTCCCAACCCGGCTCAACCCGCAGGCCTTCCGCCAGCCGTGGCTGCTCAGCCAAATCATGGTCGCGCAGCCATTCGGCGGTACCGGTGTCGGGATCAAGCGCAGCCTGCTGCAACGCTTCAAGGGATGCTAAACGGCCGTTAAGCCGCTGCAATTCGCCTTGGGCCTGTTGCTGCGCCTGATTGGCCTGTTGCAGCTCGTTGCGCAACTGCTCAAGCCGCTCGACAGCTTGCTCTTCGCCGATGTGCAACTCTTCGAGGGTCATTTCCCGGGTAGCAAGATCTTCGTCCAGTTGCAGGATCGCCGCGTCTTCCGGATCGGCTTTGAGCAATTCCAACTCTTCACCCAGCCGTCGCTGCCGCTCAGCCAGTCGCTCCAGGCTGTGTTCCAGTTGCTGGATACGCGACTGCTGAACTTCCGCCTGACGCCGCGGTTCGGCTGATCGCAAGTTAAAGCTGTCCCACTTTTCCTGCCAGCCATGCATCGCGCTTTCAGCATCTTCCAGCGATGCTGCGGATTCCTCGGCGGCAGCACTGGTCATCTCCTGCTCAGGCTCAAGCATTTCCAGCTCTTCGCCCAATGTAGCCAGCAGCGTGCGGTCGTGGCCCAGATGGGATTCGGTTTCCTGACGGGCCCGCTCGGCTTCACGCAGGTCGTCCTGCAATTGGCGCAGACGCTGCTGACCGTGCTGGATGCTTTGCTCGACGCGGGCAATGTCACCGCCCACGGAGTAGAAGCGCCCCTGAACCAGATTGAAGCGCTCGGACAGGTCGTGATGACCGTCACGCAAACGCTCGATGCTGGCATCGGCATTACGCTGTTCGGCGACCAAGGCCTCGAAACCGACCTCCTGATTGCCAATCACCGCCTCGCGCTGACCCACCTGCTCGTTCAGCGCCTGCCAGCGCAACGCTGACAACTGTGCCTTGAGCTGACGCTCCTCAGATTTGTATTCCTGATACTTCTCGGCAGCCTGAGCCTGACGATGCAAGCGTTCCAGCTGACGTTCCAGCTCTTCGCGAAGGTCGGTCAGGCGTGCGAGGTTTTCGTGGGTACGGCGAATTCGGTTTTCAGTCTCGCGACGGCGCTCCTTGTACTTGGAGATACCCGCCGCTTCCTCGATGAAATTACGCAAGTCTTCCGGCTTGGCTTCGATCAGCTTGGAGATCATGCCCTGTTCGATGATCGAATAGCTGCGCGGACCCAGACCGGTGCCGAGGAAAATATCAGTGATGTCCCGTCGACGGCATTTGGTGCCGTTCAGGTAATAAGTGTTCTGGCTGTCGCGGGTGACCTTGCGGCGGATGGAAATCTCCGCGTAGGCCGCGTACTCGCCGACCAGCGTGCCGTCCGAGTTATCGAAGACCAGCTCGATGCTGGCCTGGCTGACGGGCTTGCGGCTGGTTGAGCCATTGAAGATAACGTCGGTCATCGATTCGCCGCGCAGGTTCTTGGCCGAGCTTTCGCCCATGACCCAGCGCACGGCGTCAATGATGTTGGATTTGCCGCAGCCGTTAGGGCCTACGACCGCCGCCATGTTACTGGGGAAGTTCACCGTAGTGGGGTCGACGAAGGATTTGAACCCCGCCAGCTTGATGCACTTCAGCCGCATGGGGTCAGCCCGCTTCCAGAGCCGAGAGCACCAGCTGACAGCTGCGTTGCCCGTAATCGGTCAATACGCTGCGAACCCGCGTGGTATCCCGGGCTACCACTGCTTCAAGCAATTGCTCGAACAGGGTCAGATAGTCACGCATCTCTGCCTTGCGCTGGTCCAGCGCAAGGTAATAGCTGCGGCTCATGGACGGTTGCAGGTTATCGACGGTCTCCTGCAGGTAAGGATTGTTGGCAAACGGATAAGCCGCACGCATCACGTTGAAGCTGTCTTCTACGAAAGCCTTCACGTCCTGGCGCTCGTAACTGGCAATCAGCCGCTGCTGGATTTGCAGGAAACTCGCCAGATCGCTCTGCTGCTGCCACTTCTCGGCTACCGCAATGCCCAGCAGCACATACAATTCGGTCATCAGCGTGCACAGGCTCTGCACGTTATGGGCATTGAGTACCGTGACCTGCGCGCCGCGACGCGGCAGGATCGCCACCAGATGACGGCGTTCCAGAATCAATAACGCTTCGCGCACCGAACCACGGCTGACGTTCAACGCCTGCGTGACTTTTTGTTCCTGAATTCGCTCAGCGGGCTTGAGCTCGCCACGAATGATGCGCTCGGCAAGGTGGTGAGCGATTTGCTCGGCGAGGCTGTCCGGAGCCTTGAACGTCATGTCTTTCCCAAATGCTGGTGATAACCAAGCGGCGCAGTGTATCCCAAGGAAGGCCTATGGCGCAGGGCCATACCGGTGGAAACTGGCACGAAATAAGCAAAACTTTCAACAGATCGTGTCAGTTCGTCGCACTGGCAGCCCGCTGATACCCGGTGACCGATCTAAAAACGACACTTCCTGACCTAAGAGTCAGAAACAAATTGACCGAAAAGTCAGACCTGATAAATTCGGCTTTATGTTCGAAGATCAGAAAAAACGCGCAGAGGCCTTCCGTGATCCAATTTCTCTTGAACAATGAGCTGCGCACCGAACATAGCCTGGACCCCAATCTGACGGTTCTCAACTACCTGCGCGAACACCTGCACAAGTCTGGCACCAAAGAAGGCTGCGCCAGTGGCGACTGTGGCGCCTGCACGGTGGTAGTCGGCGAACTTGAAACCGATGCACAGGGTGAAGACAGCCTGCGTTATCGCAGCCTCAATTCTTGCCTGACCTTTGTGGCGTCCCTGCACGGCAAGCAGTTGATCAGCGTTGAAGACCTCAAGCATCAAGGCAAGCTGCACAGCGTTCAACAGGCCATGGTCGACTGCCACGGCTCGCAATGCGGGTTCTGCACCCCCGGCTTTGTCATGTCGTTGTTTGCCCTGCAAAAGAACAACCCACAGCCCGACAGTCACAAAACCCACGAAGCGCTGGCGGGCAACCTCTGCCGCTGCACTGGCTATCGCCCTATTCTCGATGCCGCCGAACAATCGTGCGGCAAGCGTCAACCGGACCAGTTCGACGAACGAAAAACACAGACCATCGCTCGCCTGCGCAGTATCACGCCGACGCAAACCGGTGAGCTGACTGATGGCGACAAGCGCTGTCTGGTGCCGCAGACCGTCGCTGACTTGGCGCAATTGTATGAAGCCCACCCACAGGCGAGGCTGCTGGCAGGCGGGACCGATCTGGCCCTTGAAGTCACTCAGTTCCACCGACCGCTGCCGGTGATGATTTATGTGGGCAATGTCGCCGAACTGAAACGCATCGAGCATTTCGATGACCGAATGGAAATTGGCGCGGCTACACCACTGACTGATTGCTATGCCGCGCTGAGCGCCGAGTACCCGGACTTTGGCGAACTGCTGCAGCGCTTTGCGTCGTTGCAGATCCGCAATCAGGGCACCCTGGGCGGCAATATCGGTAACGCGTCTCCGATTGGCGACTCCCCTCCTTTGCTGATCGCCCTGGGTGCGCAAATCGTACTGCGCAAGGGCGATACTCGCCGCACCCTGGCACTTGAGGATTACTTCATTGATTACCGGGTGACTGCGCGGCAGGAAAGCGAATTTATCGAAACCGTTATCGTGCCTAAAGCCAAGGCGCGGCAGGCCTTCCGCGCCTATAAAGTCTCGAAGCGGCTGGATGACGATATTTCCGCGGTCTGCGCGGCGTTCAATCTGCACGTCGAGGACGGCAGCATTGTTGATGCGCGAGTTGCCTATGGGGGGATGGCGGCAACTCCCAAGCGCGCCGCTGCCTGCGAAAAGGCATTAAAGGGCGCGCCATGGACATCTGCGACAGTGGAAGCTGCCTGTACGGCACTGGCGGAAGATTTCACGCCCCTGTCGGACTTCCGCGCCAGCAAGGAATATCGTCTGCTCAGCGCGCAGAACCTGCTGCGCAAATACTTCATCGAGCTGCAAACGCCCACCCTTCAAACGCGGGTGACGGCTTATGTCTAACCACTCAGGGATCAAGTCCCAGGCCGAAATGATCGCCCTGTTTCAACAGGACCTGACCACCGGCGTCGGCCGCAGCGTCAAGCACGACAGCGCCGACAAACATGTGTCCGGCGAAGCGGTGTATATCGATGACCGCCTTGAGTTCCCCAATCAACTGCACGTGTATGCGCGCCTGTCAGACCGTGCTCATGCACGGATCATCAGCGTCGATACCGCCCCTTGCTACGCCTTTGATGGCGTACGGATTGTCATCACCCACGAAGACATCCCCGGCCTGAAAGACATCGGTCCACTGCTGCCCGGCGATCCATTACTGGCCATCGATAAAGTGGAGTTCGTCGGCCAGCCGGTGCTCGCTGTTGCCGCGCGTAGCCTCGATATCGCTCGTCAGGCGGCCATGGCGGCAGTGATTGAATATGAAGATCTGGAGCCCGTTCTGGATGTAGTCCAGGCGTTGCGCGACAAGCATTTCGTGCTCGACAGCCACACTCACAAGCGCGGTGATTCCGCTGCAGCGCTGGACGGTGCAAGGCATAGAATCCAGGGCAATCTGCACATCGGCGGCCAGGAGCATTTCTATCTGGAGACGCAGATTTCCTCGGTGATGCCCACCGAAGACGGCGGCATGATCGTCTACTGCTCGACCCAGAATCCCACTGAAATACAGAAGCTGGTCGCCGAAGTGCTGGACGTTTCGATGAATAAAATCGTCGTCGACATGCGCCGCATGGGCGGAGGTTTTGGCGGCAAGGAAACCCAGGCAGCGAGCCCCGCCTGCCTGTGTGCAGTGATCGCGCGCCTGACCGGGCAACCCACCAAAATGCGCCTGCCCCGTGTCGAAGACATGTTGATGACCGGCAAACGTCACCCGTTCTACATCGAGTACGACGTCGGCTTTGATGACGATGGCCGTCTGCACGGTATTCAGTTGGATCTGGCAGGCAATTGTGGTTATTCGCCGGATCTTTCGGCGTCTATTGTCGACCGGGCAATGTTTCATGCCGACAACTCTTACTACCTGGGCGAAGCCACAATAAATGGCCATCGCTGCAAGACCAACACTGCGTCCAATACTGCGTATCGCGGCTTCGGCGGTCCCCAAGGCATGGTCGCCATTGAAGAGGTCATGGATTCCATAGCCCGTTATCTCGGCAAGGATCCATTGCTCGTGCGCAAAGCCAATTACTACGGCAAGACCGAGCGCAACGTCACCCACTACTACCAGACCGTCGAGCACAACCTGCTGGAGGAAATGACTGCCGAGCTGGAAGAAAGCAGTCAATACCACGAACGCCGCGAAGCGATTCGGGCGTTCAACGCCAGCAGCCCGATCCTCAAGAAAGGCCTTGCACTGACCCCGGTCAAGTTCGGCATTTCCTTTACTGCCAGCTTTCTCAATCAAGCCGGGGCGCTGATCCATATTTACACCGACGGCAGCATCCACCTGAACCACGGCGGCACAGAGATGGGTCAGGGCTTGAACGTCAAAGTCGCGCAAGTCGTGGCCGAGGTGTTCCAGGTCGATATCGACCGGATTCAGATCACCGCAACCAACACCGATAAAGTGCCTAACACCTCACCCACTGCTGCTTCCAGCGGTACGGATCTGAATGGCAAGGCGGCGCAGAATGCGGCCGAAATTCTCAAGCAGCGTCTGGTGGAATTCGCCGCGAAACACTTCAAAGTCGAAGAAGCCGATGTCGAGTTTCGCAACGGTCATATTCGCGCTGGCGAACAGCTGGTGTCGTTCCAGTCTTTGGCGCAACTGGCGTGGATGGGGCAGGTTTCGCTGTCCAGCACCGGTTATTACAAAACGCCGAAAATCTTCTATGACCGCAGCCAGGCACGGGGCAGACCTTTTTACTACTTCGCCTTTGGCGCGGCTTGCAGCGAAGTGATCGTCGACACGCTGACCGGCGAATACAAGATGCTGCGCACGGATATCCTCCACGATGTCGGCGCATCCCTGAACCCGGCCATCGATATCGGCCAGGTCGAAGGCGGCTACATTCAGGGCATGGGCTGGCTGACCACTGAAGAGCTGGTGTGGAATGACAAAGGCAAACTGATGACCAACGGACCGGCGGGCTACAAGATTCCGGCGGTCTCGGATATGCCGTTGGACCTGCGCGTCAAACTGGTGGAAAACCGCAAGAACCCGGAAGACACCGTGTTCCACTCCAAGGCTGTAGGCGAACCGCCGTTCATGCTCGGCATCTCGGCCTGGTGTGCGATCAAGGATGCGGTGGCGAGCCTGGGCGACTATCGCCATCAACCCAGGATCGACGCGCCTGCGACGCCGGAACGGGTGTTATGGGGGTGTGAGCAGATGCGTAAGACCGAGTCGCCTCAATCGCGAGCAAGCTCGGCTCCCACGGGGGACCGTATTCCCCTGTGGGAGCCGCCGGGGTCGCGCTCGACCTTGCTCGCGATAAGTTCGACACCGGTGTCAAGCCCGGAGGTAAAACCATGAATAACTGGATCAGCGCCCTCGCCGACCTGCAAACCCAGGGTGAAGCCTGCGTCTTGGTCACCATCATCGAAGAGCGCGGTTCGACGCCACGCAATGCCGGTTCGAAGATGGTGGTCAGCGCCGAGCGTATCTTCGACACCATTGGTGGCGGGCATCTGGAGTACAAGGCTATGGAAATCGCCCGGGAAATGCTTGCAAGCGGCAGCCAGAACACTCGACTGGAGCGCTTCAGTCTCGGCGCAAGCCTGGGCCAGTGTTGCGGTGGCGTGAATGTGCTGCTGTTCGAGCCCATGGGCCAGCCCCAGGCGCAGATCGCGGTGTTTGGCGCCGGTCATGTGGGCCGGGCGCTGGTTCCTTTGCTGGCCAGCCTGCCTTGCCGGGTGCGCTGGATCGATGCCCGGGAACAGGAATTTCCAGCGCAGATCCCCACCGGCGTTCGCAAGATCGTCGCTGAAGACCCGCTGGATGAAATTGATGAGTTGCCCAAAGGCAGTTATTGCATCGTCATGACCCACAACCATCAACTGGATCTGGAACTAACGGCCGCAATTCTCAAGCGCGGCGACTTTGCCTACTTCGGTTTGATTGGCTCGAAGACCAAGCGGGTCAAATTCGAACATCGGTTACGTGATCGAGGTTTTGATTCGGCACTGTTGCAGCGCATGCGCTGTCCGATGGGGCTGAGCGAAGTCAAAGGCAAGCTGCCTATCGAGATCGCCGTGTCGATTGCCGCCGAAGTCATCGCCACCTACAACGTCAATTTCGGGCAGCACAGCACCAACGCCGAGCCTGTTGCCAAACTGCTGCCGGTGTCTCGGCGCAGTCAGGTGTAACAACCGGGGCTCTGGAGGAGCGATTTTTTCGCAATGCGTTTTGCCTGACTCACCGCCTCGCCCGTAGGACTGGCTTTAGCCGGGAGGGGGCCGGTACATTCGCACAGTATTCTTCGCCAGAAATAATGTCCTCCCGGCTAAAGCCGGTCCTACGGGTTCCTCGTTTACTGCGCGACTTTGATGAGACCTATATGAACCCAAGTAAAAAAGCCTACCGCGCTGCCATTCTGCACAGCGTTGGCGACCCGGCCGAAGTCGGCATTGAGGCCTCTTATCAATACTTCGCTGATGGTCTGATGCTGGTAGAAAACGGCAAGATTGTAGCCCTTGGCCACGCAACCGAACTGCTGAATACACTTGGTCACGATGTCGAAGTGACCGAGTACAAGGACGCATTGATCACGCCTGGCTTCATCGACACCCACATCCATTTGCCGCAGACCGGCATGGTCGGCTCCTACGGCGAGCGCCTGCTGGACTGGCTCAACACTTACACCTTCCCGTGCGAAAAACAGTTCGCTGATCCGGCGCATGCCGCCGAGGTCGCGGACATTTTCCTCAAGGAACTGCTGCGCAACGGCACCACCACTGCGCTGGTGTTTGGCAGCGTGCACAAAGAGTCGGTGGAGGCGTTCTTTCAAGCGGCAGAAAAGCTCAACCTGCGGATGATCGCAGGCAAGGTGATGATGGATCGTAATGCTCCGGACTACCTCACTGATACCGCAGAGTCGGGCTACGCCGACAGCAAGGCGTTGATCGAACGCTGGCACGGCAAAGGCCGTTTGCACTACGCGGTCACGCCGCGTTTTGCGCCGACCAGCACCCCGGAGCAACTGACGCTGGCTGGGCAACTGCTCGCCGAGTATCCCGACGTGTACATGCAGACTCACATCAGCGAGAACGTCGAAGAAGTGCAATGGGTAAAAGCGCTATTCCCGGAGCGCAGCGGTTATCTGGACGTGTATGACCATTTCAAACTGCTGGGCGAGCGCTCGGTATTTGCCCACGGCGTACACCTCTGCGACAGCGAATGTGCACGCCTTGCCGAGACCGGTTCAGCCATCGCCTTCTGCCCGACGTCGAACCTGTTTCTGGGCAGTGGCCTGTTCAACCTGCCCATGGCTGAAAAGCACAGGGTCAACGTCGGCGTCGGCACTGACGTGGGCGGCGGCACCAGCTTCTCGATCCTGCAGACTCTCAACGAAGCCTACAAAGTCATGCAGATGCAGGGTGCAAAACTGAGCCCTTTCAAATCGCTCTACCTGGCTACGTTGGGCGGCGCGCGGGCGTTGCGCCTCGATGACCGAATTGGCAGTCTGCAGGTGGGTAATGAAGCTGATTTTCTGGTGCTGGATTATCACGCCACGCCGCTGCTGTCCTATCGCTTGAAACAGGCCAAGGACATTGCCGAGACGCTGTTTGTGCTGATGACACTGGGGGATGACCGGACGGTGCAGGAGACCTATTCGGCGGGGAGTCTGGTTCATAGCAGAAGCTGAAGCCTGCAACCACGCTGTTGGAGCGAGGCTTGCCCGCGAAGAACAACAACGCGGTGCGTCTGGCGGACCGAGGTGCCTGGTTCGCGGGCAAGCCTCGCTCCAACGGCCCCCCTTACCCCCTGATCTACTTTTTCGTCCCCGCCATCACATGCGAAAACACCGCATGCAGATCATCCGACGCGCTGTCCTCGTCCAGACGGAGTTTGCTGTCGATGTGATCCATGTGATGCATCATCAGCTCTACCGCACGCTTCGCATCACGCGCTTCGATGGCGTCGATCAACTGGCTGTGTTCATCCCATGAACAGTGAGTGCGATTGCCGCTTTCATACTGGGCGATGATCAGCGAGGTCTGCGACACCAGGCTGCGCTGGAAACTGATCAGCGGACTGTTATTGGCCGCCACCGCCAACTGCAAGTGAAACTCACCGGACAGGCGAATGCCTGCGCCACGATCGCCTCTGGCAAAGCTGTCACGCTCGTCGTTGACCATTTGCCGCAAGGCCGCCAACTGTTGGGCCGTTGCATGCTCGACCGCCAATTCGGTAATGGCTTTTTCTACCAGTCGACGCGCGAAAAATACCTGGCGCGCTTCATCGATACTCGGGCTGGCAACCACGGCGCCACGATTAGGGCGTAGCAGCACAACACCTTCGTGCCCAAGACGCGACAAGGCTCGACGAATGATCGTGCGACTCACGCCAAAAATTTCACCCAGCGCTTCCTCGCTCAGCTTGGTACCAGGCGCCAGACGCTGTTCAAGAATAGCCTCGAAAATATGCGCATAGACAATATCGTCCTGAGTACCGCTGCGTACTGTTTTTTCAGTGCGTGGCTGCTTTTTGAAGGGTTGCAACGGTTCGTTCATGAGCGCTCGAGGCAGTCGCCGGTAAAATGTCAGCGCATTGTACACGGCGACTTGTTCGCCGGGCATCGCGACACCCGCAGGGTGCTGCGATGCTTTTGAGCGCGGTGTCGATCAGCGCTGGTTCATCGAAATGTCATCGGGCAAGCGCATGACGAATACCTGTGTGCCACGGCCCGCCTGGCTGGTGATATTGGTGCCCCCCAATAATTTGATCACTTTGCCTTGCTGCCTGGCCTGTTCAAGCGTGTGGGAAATGGGTTCTGCGGCATAGATGCGAATCAAGGGTTCGACCATCCCGTCTCCGTCCAGAGGATCGCGGAATGCACCACTCGGAGGGGTCGTAATATCCCCGGTTGTTGAACGACGAAGATAGAGCAGGTAGACCTCTTCCTGCCCTGGACGACGAAACGCCATGAACTCACGCCCACCGACCGCCAACTGGTCATGCAGGATTTCGTAGCCGTTGCGCGTCAATACATCGCTCATCAGACCTCTGAGACTCTGGATGCTGCCCGGCAGCCTGGCCTCGGAAACCGATCTGATCAGCCATTCCACTGTCACGGGATGGTGGGTGGCAAAATCCAGACGTTCAAAGCTGTCCAGCGCGCTTTCATTACCGATGCTCCAGTGCAGTTGATTATCGGCCTGATTGGTCGGATGCGCCTTGTTGAGCATCAATAGCGGATCGTTCAATTGCGCCAGCGGCGCCGTTTGACCAGTACGCCACGCATTGACGGTGGCTTTGAGGTTGATCATGCGGGTTGCGGTCACGGCTGACGTCGACGGGTCGGCCATCTCGAACAGCTTATGCGCCAGCACCACATTCGTGATGTCGGTAAACCCCGGGCGACTCTCTGCGATATAGGCCTCGACTTTGCGATTGAATAGCGGGCCCTCCACCGCCCACTGACCTGTTGCCGGCTGATATTTCGCCATCATCGGCTGATCGAAGGGATTGCGTCGAATCACCTCACTGAGTTCCGCAAAATTGCGGGACTGTGAATGCCTGCCAGGGTTGCGAATGAACGCAGTATTGGTCCTTCGCTGTCCGCCGGCGGGCAGGATTTCGTAAAACTTCTGACCGATGCGGATCACGTCGTAATCCTGAGCGAAGTCGAGCCGGTAGATCGGCGGGTTGACGCTGATCTGATCCAGCACAGCCATATTGTCCACCTGCTTTTCCCATCCCTTCCATGCATCGGCGCTGGCGGCCTGCCGGGAAGATCCCGCCACGGGTTGCGGCAGCCGACGGTCCGGCTCAACCTGTGGCGAATCAGGCTCCTTGCGTTTTGTTGGCGACGGTACAGTCTGAGGCGCTGGCGGGCGTCGGTATTGCTCAGCCCAGTCAGGCAACGATTTGGTCTTGCGGTAATGCTCGGCGAGCATCAACTCCATGCGCTGCTGTTGATCGACTGGGAAATCGAATTGATTCAGTAGTTCACGGGCCTGTCTGGTTCGAAAAGCGCTATTGCCATGGGCTTCAACCAGCAGTATCTCCGCGATCATTGAGCGTCCACCACCCTTGAGGCCGACATCGCTGTGATAGACCCACTCCCCTCCCACCTGACGCACTGGTGGCTCGTAACCATGAGCAGCGGTTTTCTTCAGGCGCAAGGTCTGCTCCCCCGGCCGGCGGTAAACCCGGTAAGCCGAGCCTTGGTGATGGATGAACAGCTCACCGTTTTTCAGCCAGGTGCCCGCGTTATTTCCAGTCTGCGCGACGGCGCCTGACAGCGAGATATCGGCCTCGTAACCGACAAATTTTGGGATTCTGGAACGTCCGGACATCGATGGTAATGCGCGCCCCAGGCTCGTTAGCTGCCGCAAGCGGGTCGCTCGACGGGCTACCACCACGAGAGCGCTCACGGTGCTCACTCCGGGGATTACCGAAAGCAGCACGTCGATCACCGAAAGCATCGTGCTACCGGCCGTCAACAGACCTTCATCAAGCTTGCCCGCCCTCAATGCCTTGCTTGCAGCATGACCATCACTCCAGCCGTCTTGCACACTGAACAACACGCCCAAACCCGGCACGAACGAGACAACGCCTCTGAAGAACATCAGATACAACCGGTTGCGCCGCTGATTGTGCTCCCCTTTGAGGTCGTGATTACTGCGCGCTTCGGTCAGGGATTTTTCGTAAAGCAGGTCCTCACGCACATGCAGTTGCTGCTCGCTGATCAACAGATCCAGCGCGGGCACTATCGCGACAAAACCTTCAAATCCACGCCTGAGTGCTTCCCGGATATAACGCTCGGCGGCAGCTTGCTCACTGGCGTTCTCCACACAGGACGCCAGCCAGGCCACCCGTGCAGGCAGACGCAGCAAGCTGCTGATCAGACGCTCGCGAGCTTCCTGCACACTGTCGGCCTCTATGAAGCACTCTCCATCCGGCGCCTGGGGCAGATACATCAGCACCTTGCCGCTCGCCTTGTGCTCGATGACGCTGATGCCTCGCAAGGTCCGGCTACTGCGCTCTCCTGTCAGAGCCTGGCCCGGTTTGAACACCAGTCGATTGATAAACACCCCTGCCTGGCTCAACACGGCAGTGAATCTGGCTTTAGCCGCCTGGGTCAGCAGTGCATAACCGGCCTCGCTCAATAGGCGACGCTGGCGTGCACAGAAGCCATCGAGAATGATGTGCAGCTCATAGGCTTTGATCATCAGCTCAGCGTCGCGGGCCGATGCCGGTGAGCGCAACTGGAACACCGAGCGCAGCAGGCTGCGATACTGTCCGGCGATATCCAGCTCGGGAATGATCTTGAGCAGGTAGTCTCCAGTAATGCGCTGCAAACCTGCCATCTGAGGCGATGGTGGATACGAGAGTTCAAGCATGCCCAACCTTGCGATGGTGTTCTCATCGCGGGCATCGAAGTTTTCCCGGGCCAGCCCGGACAGGCTCGACTGCACACGCGCTTCGCTGCCCTTCCAGGGCTTGTGATGCAATGGGCTTCCATACTGCGGATCAATATCAACGTGACGATGGACGCTCTTCGGCAGATCTATGATCAGTTGATCGGCATCGATGTCCATCCTCAGGTCGTTTTTGATACGAGCATTCAGTTGCTGAGCAGTGAAGGCACTGAAGGTCGGAAGCTTAGCCGCCAGATGCGACTCCAGCCGAGCCGCAGCACTGTGAAATTCAGCCAGTCGGGTTGCGTATTCCTGACGTATTTCGAGAGGTGCATTGAGCAACCATACGGGAAATTGCGGCACCAGTTCGGCGGTACGTTGCTGTTCGGCAATCAGGTCGATGGCCCGCTCACGGGTTTCGCCAAGGGCTACACCGAGGTTGCTCACTCGCTCACGACTGTCTATCTCCAGGAGCGCGCTTGCCCGCGATGGCGGCCGTTCAGTCAAAACATCATCGTCTGATTCAACGCCATCGCGGGCAAGCGCGCTCCTACAGGAGTTGGGCTGCGTACACAGAACTTCAAGCGCCTTCAGCTGGGTGTTCACCCCATGCTGAATCGGCTTCATAGTGATCACACGGGTTACCAACGTTACCGGCGCCGCCATGGCTGCAGCGCGTTGCGTCGCGCTGACGTGGCGCCACAGCGTGGTTTCCTGCCCCGTGCTCAGGGTAAAACCCAGCCGGTCCTTGAGCGTCTGCAACGATTCGAATTTTTGCAGACCGCCCGCTTCACCGGGCACGTACAGCAAAGCTGGTTCGATCAGCGCTGGAGTTTTCAGCGCCTGTTCAGTGGTAACGATCATTGCACCGCTGAACACCACGGGCTCGTCCGGATCGCCAACGCCCACATCGAGATGCAGCACGTCGTCATCCGGCTCATCCGCAAGCCCTAACGCATACTGAAGTCGCTGCAAATCCGCCGCATTCAATATGCCTTCGCAGATCTGTAATTGAGCCTGGGCCAGCAACGCCGCCTGCCGCTGTGCGACCAGTTGCGGTTTCAACGCCAGCAATGCTTCGCTGTCGAGGGGGGCCGCAAGCAGCGTGCGCAGTGACTTGCCAGCAGCATGGAGCCGCATGCGGCACGTCTGATAAGCAGACAACACATCAACCTGTTCACAAGCCTCGCCCACGTGATTGAGGATGCGTTGCAGGTGATCGGCGATGCGCCGCTGATTGAGGCTTTCCGGGAAGCTTTCCGGCAGGCTGTCGAAGGCTATCAGGTCGCAAGCCCGGCCCGTCCAGTGGGTGCCAGCGTCCGGGGTTGCGAGGGTTGTCGAATCATTCACAGGGTCATGCTCCATTGATCAAAGTCTCTGGAGCGTCCCGAATCTGCGAATGACTAAGTGACTACATAACTATTGCTTACAAAACTATTGCTGACAAAACAGTCAGCTGCCGCGATAGGTCGAATAGCTGTAGGGCGAAACCAGCAGGGGCACATGATAGTGGTCCTGCCCTGCATCAATCCCGAACCGCAGCACCACCACATCAAGAAAAGCCGGCTCTGCCAGCAGTGTGCCCCGCGCCCGATAATAGTCACCTACATGGAACTGCAACTGGTAGACACCGGAACGGTAATCTTCGCCGTGCAACAAAGGCGCATCGCAACGGCCATCGCTGTTGGTCACCGCGTCGGCAAGCAATACCAAGCCTTCGTCTTGAACCCGATACAGCTGAATTTTGATGGAGCTGCCGGGGCAACCATGAGCGGCGTCCAAAACATGCGTCGTCAATTTTCCCATGACCAATCAATGCCCCGTTATGAAAGTAATGAGTGTGCAGTCGCACCCTATGAGTGCAGGCAGGCGACCAGACGATGCCGAATTAAGACACTTTTACGAAAATCTGTACACAATAAATGCTGCTGGCAAAGCTCGGTGACAGCCTCTGTTCTGATGGACGCCGATTTATCGGGACCTCAGGAATTGAATGGCTTTTTTGTGGATAACCTGACCAGTCAGGCAAGTTTCTTGCAGGTGTTCCTACCAAGGTTTCGAAACCAGCTGGATGGGAAATGGTAGTTACAATCCTCAAATCACTTTGTATACAATCTGCCCATCACAGGACTATTTGAATGAAAGGAAGACTGCAGTGAGTGCTGACTACCCTCGCGACCTGATCGGTTACGGCAGCAACCCGCCCCACCCACGCTGGCCGGGCAACGCGCGTATTGCGCTGTCCTTTGTGCTTAATTACGAGGAAGGCGGCGAGCGCAATATTCTGCATGGCGACAAGGAGTCCGAAGCATTCCTGTCCGAGATGGTCTCCGCTCAACCGCTGCAAGGCGAGCGTAACATGAGCATGGAATCGCTCTATGAATACGGCAGCCGCGCGGGCGTATGGCGCATCCTCAAGCTGTTCAAGCAATTCGATATTCCGCTGACGATCTTTGCCGTGGCCATGGCAGCCCAGCGTCATCCGGATGTGATCCGCGCCATGGTCGCAGACGGTCATGAGATTTGCAGCCACGGCTATCGCTGGATCGACTATCAGTACATGGACGAAGCCAAGGAACGCGAGCACATGCTCAAAGCGATCCGCATCCTCACCGAGATTACCGGCGAACGTCCGCTGGGCTGGTACACCGGCCGCACCGGGCCCAACACCCGGCGTCTGGTCATGGAAGAAGGTGGCTTTCTCTACGATTGCGACACCTACGACGACGACCTGCCCTACTGGGAGCCGAACAACCCGACCGGCAAGGCGCATCTGGTGATCCCGTACACGCTGGACACCAACGACATGCGCTTTACCCAGGTGCAGGGTTTCAACAATGGCGATCAGTTTTTCCAGTACCTTAAAGACGCCTTCGATGTGCTGTATGCCGAAGGTGCAGACGCGCCGAAGATGCTTTCCATCGGTTTGCATTGCCGCCTGATCGGTCGACCGGCACGGCTCGCCTCTCTGAAGCGTTTTATCGAATACGCCAAAAGCCACGAGCAGGTCTGGTTTACGCGCCGGGTCGACATCGCGCGCCACTGGCACGCCGAACATCCCTATCAGCCGGAGACTGCGCGGTGAGTCATTTCACGACACTAAAGCCGTCGACACTGAGCCGCGATGAGTTCATTGCCACTTTTGCTGATATCTACGAGCATTCGCCATGGGTCGCAGCAGCGGCTTACGACCAGGGGTCAATCCACGAGCTGGACGAGATCGAGACACTGCATGTGCGAATGAGCAAAATCCTGCTCGGCGCCGATCATGAGCAGCAGCTCGCACTGATCAACGCCCACCCGGACCTTGCCGGTAAAGCCGCCGTGCAAGGGCAACTGACCGAAGCCAGCACCAGCGAACAGGCCGGCGCCGGTATTCACCAGTGCACGCCTGAAGAGTTTCAACGCTTTACCGAACTCAACGATGCTTATAAAGCCCGATTCTCCTTCCCGTTCATCATGGCGGTCAAAGGCAGTAACCGGCACCAGATACTCGCAGCCTTTGAGACCCGCATCGATAATACGGTCGACGCCGAATTCGCCTGCGCCCTGGCCGAGATCAACAAGATTGCCCTGTTTCGTTTGCAAGCCCTCTAACCGCCCTACCCAGGCCACTGATCAAAAGGCAGACCTAAAAGAATGAAAGCTTACGCCGCACCCTTCGAGAAGTTCGTCAACCTGGCCGACGCGCGCCTGGGCACCAAAATCCTTTCGGTCACTGACGACTGGTTCGCCGATGCCAACCGCCTGTTCCAACCCACTCCTGCGGTGTGGAAAGAAGGTGTGTTCGACGACAACGGCAAGTGGATGGACGGCTGGGAGTCGCGTCGCAAGCGTTTTGAGGGTTACGACAGTGCGGTGATTCGTCTGGGTGTGGCGGGCTCGATCAAGGGCGTGGATATCGACACGTCCTACTTCACCGGTAACTATCCGCCATCGGCCTCGCTGGAAGCGTGCTTCCTGGCCAGCGGCGATCCGGACGAGAACACTCAGTGGACTGAAATCCTGTCCGCCGTAGAGCTGAACGGCGACAGCCATCACTACCATGAAATCAACGCTGAACAGGCTTTCAGCCATCTGCGTTTCAATATCTATCCTGATGGCGGCGTTGCACGTCTGCGCGTGTACGGCGTGCCGTTCCGTGACTGGTCGGCGGTGGGCGAATCCGAGCAGATCGATCTGGCCTCGGCGCTCAACGGTGGCCGTGCTCTGGCATGCTCCGATGAACACTACGGCAGCATGAGCAACATTCTCAATCCGGGTCGCGGCGTGAACATGGGCGACGGCTGGGAAACAGCACGTCGTCGCACCCCCGGCAACGACTGGGTGATCATCGCCCTGGGTCATGCGGGGGAAGTGGAAAAAGTCGTGGTTGATACCCTGCACTTCAAAGGTAACTATCCGGACAGTTGCTCGATCCAGGGCGCGTTCGTCAAAGGCGGCACCGACAGCCAGATCGAAACTCAGAGCCTGTTCTGGCGCGAACTGCTGCCAAGCCAGAAACTGAGCATGCACGCCGAACACGAGTTCGCCGAGCAGATCAAATCGCTGGGCCCGATCACCCATATCCGGTTGAACGTATTTCCGGACGGTGGCGTGAGTCGTCTTCGGGTGTTGGGTAAGGTTTCACGCTGAACCTGTAGGAGCGCGCTTGCCCGCGATTGCGGTGTGTCAGACAACGAAGGTCCTTCGGCCCTTATCGCGGGCAAGGTGGAGCGCCACCCCGGTCGCTCCTACAGCAAATCAAATGAATTCAAACAGAAGACCCAGCATGCGCACACTGACCATCGAGCCGTTGACCAAAGAAGCTTTTGCCCCGTTCGGAGATGTCATCGAAACCGACGGCAGCGATCACTTCATGATCAACAACGGTTCGACCCAGCGCTTTCATCGTCTGGCCGAGGTGCAAACCGCTACACCGGACGACAAGGCGATCATCAGTATTTTCCGTGCCGAGGCGCTGCAGATGCCCTTGATCATCAGCATGCTGGAGCGCCATCCGCAGGGCAGCCAGGCGTTTGTGCCACTGCTCGGCAACCCTTTTCTAATCGTGGTCGCGCCCATTGGCGATGAACCTGATTCAGAGCTGACCCGCGCTTTCGTGACCAACGGCAGGCAGGGTGTTAATTACCATCGCGGCGTCTGGCACCACCCGGTGCTGACGATCGAAAAGCGGGATGACTTCCTGGTGGTTGATCGCAGTGGAGCTGGCAATAACTGCGATGAGCATTTTTTCGCTGAGAGCCAGAAGCTGGTTCTCGACCCCCACCCGTAGCAGCCTGAGCGTCCGGCAAGTGACGCAGGCTTGAGGTAATACCGTGGAAGCACATCTGATGGAATGGCTGAATCTCAGCGTGCGCTGGATTCACATGATTGTCGGTATCGCCTGGATCGGCGCATCGTTCTACTTTGTCTGGCTGGAGAACAACCTCAACCGGGTCAACCCGCGCGATGGTCTGTCCGGAGACTTATGGGCCATTCACGGTGGCGGCATCTACCACCTGGAAAAATACAAACTCGCGCCGCCGACCATGCCCGAGAACCTGCACTGGTTCAAATGGGAAGCGTATTTCACCTGGCTGTCAGGTGTCGCCCTGTTGTGTGTGGTGTTCTACACCAATCCAACCTTGTACCTGCTCGCACCGGGCAGCAGCCTGTCCGGTCCGGAAGGCGTGGCATTGGGGTTGGGTTCGTTGTTCGTTGGCTGGTTCGTTTACAGCTTTCTCTGCGATTCGGCGCTGGGCAAACGCCCCGCTCTGCTCGGCCTGATTCTGTTCGTGCTGGTTATCGCGGCGGCGTATGGCTTCAGCAAAGTCTTCAGCGGTCGCGGCGCTTACCTTCATGTCGGCGCGATCATCGGCACGATCATGGTCGGCAACGTCTTCCGCATCATCATGCCCGCCCAGCGTGCGTTGGTAGCCGCCATCGCCGAGAACCGCACACCGGATCCATCGCTGCCCGCCAAAGGCTTGCTGCGTTCGCGCCACAACAACTACTTCACCTTGCCGGTGCTGTTCATCATGATCAGCAACCATTTCCCGAGCACTTACGGCAGCGCGTATAACTGGCTGATCCTGGCCGGGATCGGCGTGTTGGCGGTGCTGGTCCGTCACTACTTCAATACGCGGCACAACAGCCACAAGTTTGCCTGGACCCTGCCCGTCGCCGCACTGGGCATGATCTGCCTGGCTTACGTCACTGGCCCTGCGCCAATGCCGAAACCTGCGCCAGCGAAGATCGAATATCAGCCATTGCCGGGCACCGCCGTCGGCGGCTATCGCCACGACGAAGTTCGGCCAGCCCCACCTCCGGAACCTGTGGCCGAGGTTGCCGCTGCCAGCCCAGGCGTAGACTTTGGCAAGGTGCAGAGCGTGATTCATGAACGCTGCACGGTGTGCCACTCCGCCAAACCTACCAGCCAACTGTTCAGCGCTGCGCCTGCCGGCGTGATGTTCGACACCGCAGAACAGATCAGGCAGATGGCCCCGCGCATTCAGGCCCAGGCCGTAACTTCGCAAATCATGCCACTGGGCAACATTACCCAGATGACTCAGCAGGAAAGGGAGTTGATTGGAGCGTGGGTGACTGCAGGTGCGCAGACCCACTGATCTTTGGCCGAACTAACTGTAGGAGCTGCCGAAGGCTGCGATGGCAATCTTCCTGATAAACCGCCATCGCAGCCTTCGGCAGCTCCTACAGTAAGCCAATGAAACTTCCACACACGCCCCACAATTGCTCGCCCTGCCCTGTCCCAGAGCACTTGCACTAAACTTCCGCACCCCATATCCTCCGCCGCCGCGTTAAAACCCACCCTGTTGCAATGCTGACTGAACAGACAACTAACTGACCAACCGGTCAACTGTGACGTTTTCTGAAAAAAAGCCTCGATCGACTGCTAAAGATGCAGCCGACAGCACTTTCGTGCGCTTTTCAATCGGCATTGGCTCAGCTCTTGCTATGTAGTCAAAGCTGACCAAACAGACATGTTTTAAACGCGGAAAAGTGCCTAAAAAGAGCACCAAAAAAAGACCATCACGATCCATCAGGGGAGCATTGAATGAACCGTATTATTTCCAGCGCGATAGTTGCCGGCAGTCTTCTGGCGTCCGGACAAAGCATGGCCGACGGCCTGCTGCAATGGCAGAGCAACAGCCTGACTTACCTCAACGGGCGCGACTTCACAGTCAACCCGTCAAACCAGCAGACGTTCACTTTTGAACACGCTGACGGCTGGAAATACGGTGATAACTTCCTGTTCATCGACAAGATCTTCTACAACGGCAAAGGCGACGCCACCAACGGTGATAACACCTACTACGGTGAAATTTCCCCGCGCCTGTCCATGGGCAAGATCTTTGGTCAGAAATTCGAGTTCGGCCCGATCTCCGATGTATTGCTGGCGGCCACTTACGAGTTTGGTGAAGGTGATAACGAGTCGTACCTGATTGGTCCGGGTTTTGATTTGAACATTCCGGGCTTCGATTACTTCCAGTTGAACTTCTACAAGCGCTACACCGACGGTCATCGTGCAGGTTACGGCGCCTGGCAGGTCACGCCGGTCTGGTCCTACACGATCCCTGTAGGCAAGTCCGACATCCTGATCGACGGCTTTATCGACTGGGTGGTGGACAACAAGTCCGACCGCAACGGCGAATACAAATCCAACGTTCACTTCAACCCGCAAATCAAATACGACCTGGGCAAAGCCATCAACTTGCCTGAGCGTCAGCTGTATGTGGGTATCGAGTACGATTACTGGTCAGACAAATACGGTATTGAAGACACCAAGTTCTTTGATACCAACCAGAACACCGCAAGTTTGCTGGTGAAAGTGTTCTTCTGATAAACCTGCGAAATCTGTAGGAGTGAGCTTGCTCGCGATAAATGATAACGCGGTATGTCTTCTGGCTGCGTCTCATGCATCGCGGGCAAGCCTCGCACATATACCGCGCTATTCCGTAGGACCGGCCGGGCGGCGCTGCGCTTTAGCCGGGAGGGCGTCGGGACATTCGCTAAATATCCTTAGACAGAAACACCGCTCTCCCGGCTAAAGCCGGTCCTACAAGATCATGCTTGCAGGCAAACATAGAATCTCCCACAGGAATCTCGTGAGCTCAGAATGTTGCCTATCTACTCCCACGGCAACGGCTTACCCGCCCGCACTTTCGAGTTGATCGCACGCAGCAACTCCAAAGGATCACTCTCGGTTTGCGCGTGACTCTGTTCATCGACCCAGGCCGAAACCTGCTTGCGATCCAGATTGGGCCGCAAATGCAGGATCTCGACCAACTGCCGCTCACATTGCTGGGCGTACGCAACAACACTGGAAAACAGTGGGCTATTCATTCAAGTCGACCAGCCATCAGGCCCTGATTAGTTTCCAGACTTTCCCCGCTACCGTGACCAGCAACAGGACCAACGCACCGGCAATGATACCGGCGACCGCGTCCAGCAGAGTAGGCACAACCATCGAAAAACCGCCGACCGTTTGCGCCGCCTGTTCTGTTACGCCTTCGATCCAGTGATGAGCGACCGGTACACCGTGGGTGAGGATACCGCCGCCGACCATAAACATCGCTGCAGTCCCGACGATGGAAAGGATTTTCATCAATACCGGTGCCAGCCACAACAACCCTGAACCGATACCTTGAACAGCCGACTTGGCGCTTTTCTTCAGATAAAGGCCTAGATCGTCCAGCTTCACGATGCCCGCCACCAGACCATATACACCGACAGTGATCAGTACCGCGACGATAACCAACACGCCGACCTGATCCAGAAAGGGCCGGGTGGACACGACGCCAAGCGCCAGTACGATGATTTCTGCCGAGAGGATGAAGTCAGTGCGAATCGCACCTTTGACCCTATCTTTTTCGAACGCAACCATGTCGACATTCTTGTCGGTTGCGGCCTCCCGCCGTTGCTGACGCTGTTGTTCGGTTTCGGGGTGTAGCCATTTGTGAGCAATCTTCTCAAAGCCTTCGAAACACAGGTAGGCACCGCCGATCATCAACAAAGGCAGAATCGCCCAGGGTGCAAACGCACTGATCAACAACGCTGCCGGTACCAGGATTGCCTTATTGATCAAAGATCCCTTCGCCACCGCCCAGACCACCGGCAATTCACGGTCGGCGGACACCCCTGTCACCTGTTGCGCATTCAGCGCCAGATCATCGCCCAGCACGCCAGCGGTTTTCTTTGCGGCCAGAGAGACATCATCCAACAGCGTCGCGATGTCATCCAAAAGGGTAAGCAAGCTTCCAGCAGCCACAATCAATATCCTTGAATACGTCATTTAAGTTCGATAGCGCAGCACAATTGATGCCACGCGGCGGCCATTGAAGCACAGCGCGGCCAGAGTCGTTGTCCGATGTTGAGGCGTTCTTGAGGCGGGTGCTACCATGCGCGACCGCCGACCGGGCAAGGAAACCTCTGGTTTATGAGCAGTATTCGCGAGCGCAACAAAGAGCTGATCCTGCGTGCCGCCAGTGAAGAGTTCGCCGACAAAGGCTTCGCGGCCAGCAAAACCAGCGATATCGCTGCCAAGGCTGGTGTGCCCAAGCCCAATGTCTACTACTACTTCAAATCCAAGGAAAACCTTTACCGCGAAGTGCTCGAAAGTATTATCGAGCCGATCCTTCGCGCTTCCACTCCCTTCAATCGCGAGGGCGTACCCGCCGAGGTGCTCAGCGCCTATATCCGTTCGAAGATTGTGATTTCCCGCGACCTGCCGTTTGCCTCCAAGGTGTTCGCCAGCGAAATCATGCACGGTGCGCCGCACCTCTCGCCGGAGCAGGTCGAACAGCTCAACGGGCAGGCCAAACACAATATCGATTGTATTCAGGGCTGGATCGACAAGGGCCTGATGGCGCCCATCGACCCGCATCACTTGATGTTCACGATCTGGGCCGCGACCCAGACCTATGCCGACTTCGACTGGCAGATATCGACGGTGACCGGCAAGGCGAAGCTGGAAGACAGTGATTACGAAGCTGCGACCCAGACAATCATTCGACTGGTGCTCAAAGGCTGCGCTCCGGATATTGAATAGTTCTTGCAGGAGCTGCCGAAGGCTGCGAAGGCACTGCTCCTGACACACTGCTGTTCGCACCCTTCGGCAGCTCCTACAAAGGGTTGTATGCAAGACAACGCCATTTCTCGCAGACAACAAAAAACCCGCCGAAGCGGGTTTTTTGTATGACCATTCCGACATCCTGTCAGTAGCCGTCCTGGCGATGGTCGATCATCCCTGATCCCGAAGCGCTTCCTTCGCTGCGGTGATGGATCCAATCTACCGCTCAAATGTGACAGCTCATAGAGCGAAACTCCCTTCCTCATGTAAGCCTTTCGCTATACCGCACAACATTTGGAGAAATCTCCTGCCGCTCACTCAGGTTTATCCTTTCAGCGCCGACACCCACTTTAGTAGCGATGGGCTAGACGACGGGTGTCAAAAGGCTATTATCGAAGCGAGACCGACTTCAATGTGAATCTCACGGCGCACAGCGCTCTACACAATAAAAAATAAGACGGAGCAACCGGTCATGACAATGCGCAGCTTATCCATCAGCCGAAGACTCTGGCTGATCCTCGTCGTTTCCGTGTTGATGCTGTTTATCCTGACAGCCGCCATGCTCAAGCAAGTGCACACGGACCTTTACGCCGCCAAGGCTGAAAAGACCATGCACGTGGTACAGAGCGCCAGTGGCATCCTGGATTACTACCAGGGCCTGGAAACTGCTGGGACGCTGACCCGTGAGGTCGCGCAGAAACAGGCACTGGATGCCATTCGCGGCATGCGCTACAACAAGGACGATTACTTCTGGATCAACGATATGCGTCCAGTGATGATCATGCACCCCATGAACGCCAAGCTGGTCGGTCAGGACCTTTCAGCGATCAAGGATCCGGACGGTTTCGCGGTCTTCAATGAAATGGTTGCCGTCGCCAAAGAGAAAGGCGCAGGCATGGTTCAGTACCGCTGGCCCAAGCCGGGAGCCAGTGAACCCGTCCAGAAAATTTCCTACATAAAACTGTTCACACCCTGGGGCTGGATTCTCGGCTCCGGTGTGTACGTCGATGACGTGAAAGCAGAATTCCAGCAACAGACGATCAATGCTGCCTTGTTCAGCCTGGCAATCATCGTGATCATGGTGCTGCTGGTCATCATGATTGCACGCAGCATCGTCCGCCCTCTTCGCGACTCCGTGCAGGCCATGGCCGACATCGCCAGTGGCGAAAGCGATCTGACCCGCTCTCTGGAAACTCAAGGCAACGATGAAGTCACGCAACTGGCAAGGCATTTCAACGCCTTCACAGCCAAGCTGCGCGGTGTCGTCTTACAGCTTCAGGCGTCAGCCAACGGCCTGGAAAAAGCCTCCTCGGATCTGGGCATCAATGCCGAACAGGCCCAGGCGCGTAGCCAGCAACAATCGCAACAAATGGAACTGGTGGCGACCGCCGTCAACGAAGTGACCTACGGCGTACAAGACGTGGCCAAAAATGCCGAGCACGCCGCCAACGAAATGCGCGACGCCGAATCTCAGGCGCATCAGGGTCAAGTCAACATCGACAGCAGCCTGCGCCAGATCGATCACCTCTCCGGCACGATCAATCAGGCGGTGGAAGTGATTCGCACGCTGTCTTCGGAAAGCACGCAAATCGGCGGCGTACTTGAGGTGATCAGCTCGATTGCCGAACAGACCAACCTGCTGGCCCTGAACGCAGCTATCGAAGCGGCGCGAGCCGGTGAACAGGGTCGCGGCTTTGCTGTGGTGGCCGATGAAGTTCGCTTGCTGGCCCAGCGCACACAGAAGTCGACAGCAGAAATTCAGAGCATGATCGAACGCTTGCAGACTCACTCTGACGCAGCGGTGAAAGTCATCGCCGACAGCAGTCGCTCATCGCAACTGACCATCGAGCAAGCCAATCAGGCCGGGCAAAGCCTGACGTCGATCAGTCAGGCCCTGCGCAACCTCAACAGCCTCAACGCCTCGATTGCCAGCGCGACTCTGCAGCAATCCCATGTAGTAGAGGACATCAACCAGAACGTCACCCAGGCGGCGCAACTGTCCCAGAGCACCGCCATCGCAGCGGAACAGTCCACAGGGGCAAGCGTGCACTTACGGGAAATGAGTGAACACTTGAATGGGCTATTGAGGCAGTTCCGGGTTTAGTGGCGGGCTTGCAAACCTGCGGGGGGACTCCAGGTCTGCCTGCAAGCTTGATCTTGATCTTGATCTTGTAGGACCGGCTTTAGCCGGGAGAGCGGTGTATCTGCCGAAGAAAATTTAGCGAATATCCCGACACCCTCCCGGCTAAAGCCGGTCCTACGGGAAAGCGCGCTCCCAATACAACAGTGCAATCCAGCCCCTCAAATTTGCGTAGACTGCTCCGATCTTGAATTCGGAATGCACCATGGACAACACCATCAGTCGCCGCGAACAGTTACGCATTGTTATCTTCCAGAACGATACGCCTGCCGGACGACGCTTCGACAAAACGTTACTCGTGGTTATCCTTTGCAGCCTGATTGTGGTGGTTCTCGACAGCATTCCTGCGGTACACGCCAATTACGGTGACTGGTTGGCGTATGCGGAATGGGGCTTCACCGCCATATTCATCGTTGAATACGTTCTGCGACTCTACTGCTCTCCGCAACCTCTGAAATACGCCTTTAGCTTCTATGGCCTGGTGGACTTGCTGGCCATCGTGCCCGGCATCCTCGCAATCTATTACACCGACGCGCAGTACCTGCTTATTGTGCGCGTCGTCCGCATGTTGCGAATTTTCCGGGTGCTCAAACTCAGCCCATACCTGAAGCAGGCCAATTACCTGCTTTCGGCGCTGCGCGGCAGCAAGCAGAAGATCATCGTGTTTTTGCTGACTGTGTCTACGCTAGTGGTGGTGTTCGGCACGCTGATGTACGTGATCGAGGGTCCCGAACATGGTTTTACCAGCATCCCGAAAGGCATCTATTGGGCGATCGTGACCCTGACGACTGTGGGCTATGGCGATATCGTGCCCAGAACCGCGGTCGGCCAAATGCTCTCGGCACTGGTGATGATTACCGGTTATTCAATCATCGCGGTTCCCACCGGGATCTTCACTGCAGAACTCGCCACGGCCATGCGGGGCGAACAGCTGAAACATGATTGCCCGGTCTGTTCGAAGAACAGTCACGAACACGGTGCCGCGTTTTGTTCGCGCTGTGGCAATGCGCTTTTCCCGCGTGTTGAAAACAAGGCATAAGCAAATGCCTTTTAAGTCTTTAAGAGCGTGTAGCTGCGCGGCTATAGTCGCGGGCACTATGCCATGAACATCTGGCCATCAACATCTGGTCATCAATGTCGGTACATCCAAAAAAGGAATTGCGCAGTGAACAAACTTTTCGCCGCTTCGTTACTCGCCGCTGGCCTGGCTTTCGGCAGCGCGGCCCAGGCCGCCCCGACCCTGCTCAACGTGTCGTATGACGTAATGCGTGACTTCTACAAGGACTACAACGCTGCGTTCCAGAAGCACTGGCAGGACGAGCACAAGGAAAACATCACTGTGCAGATGTCCTTCGGCGGCTCCAGCAAGCAAGCCCGCTCGGTCATCGATGGCCTACCGGCTGACGTGATCACCATGAACATGGCTACCGACATCAATGCCCTGGCGGATAACGGCAAACTGGTCCCTGACAATTGGGTGACGCGTCTGCCGAACAACAGTGCGCCGTTCACTTCGGCCACCGTGTTTATCGTCCGCAAGGGCAACCCAAAAGCCTTGAAAGACTGGAACGACCTGGTCAAGGACGGCGTGGAAGTTATCGTACCTAACCCGAAAACTTCCGGTAACGGCCGCTACACCTACCTGTCGGCGTGGGGCTATACCCTGAAAAACGGCGGTGATGAAGCCGCTGCCAAGCAATTCGTCGGCAACCTGTTCAAACACGTACCCGTGCTGGATACCGGTGGCCGTGGCGCAACCACCACCTTCATGACCAACCAGATTGGCGACGTGCTGATCACCTTTGAAAACGAAGCAGAAATGATCGCCCGTGAATTCGGCCGTGATCAGTTCGAAGTGGTCTACCCGAGCGTATCCGCAGAAGCCGAACCGCCGGTGAGCGTGGTAGATAAAGTTGTCGACAAGAAAAACAGCCGCGCCGCCGCCGAGGAATACCTGAAATACCTGTGGTCCCCGGAAGGTCAGGAAATCGCTGCCAACAACTACCTTCGTCCTCGCGATCCAGCAGTACTGGCCAAATACACCGACCGCTTCCCGAAAGTTGATTTCCTCCCGGTAGAGAAGACCTTTGGCGACTGGCGCACCGTGCAGAAAACCCACTTTGCTGATGGCGGGGTTTTTGATCAGATTTATACCGGCAAGTGATTGGGCTGGTTTGAAATGAAAAACGGCGACCTTCGGGTCGCCGTTTCGTTTTTGCTGCTAGCAGGACAGCGTTATCCATATGCCATGCGTTCGCTCAGGGTCCAGATCAACACAACTACCGCCTGTGTATCACACCACTAAAGAGAATGAATTCGTCCAGCTAATTCGCCTCGGGCAATTGTTCCAACCTGATCAACGAATGATCAATCACCGTCTTGGCCATATCGATAAGATGTACCACTGACAATGCAAGATGGCGGTCCGAACCAGTCAGTCTGTCACCGCTTTCGTACGCTGTTGCGGCTGCACATTGCAGCAAATTGGAAGCATGACCAAGGGCCTCTTCCAGATCTGAATGAGGCATGGGTAAGAGATGTGGCATTTTTTGAGAACTCCAACGTCAAGGGAAGCTGCCGACATCGCTACTAAACGATAGGGTGGCAGCTGTGCGCAGGTTAGTAGACCGGGACGTTGGACCGGCGCACCCGAAGGTGCCCTGAGCACAGCCGCCATTAAGCTCAAGCGTCTGAAAACGCCTGAATCAGGAGGATTGTGCTTCCACGTCGCGGGCTACTAAACCCGGTCACCGACTTTTCGGGGACCGATGAACCTTAGTGGCCTGAACGGGGAGACACAAGTGGCCGGGATTGTCTCGGAAACTTCACTCAAGAGAAAGAGAGAATTCCTGCCGTGTTATGCGGCCAGAGCCTGCAAAACGCTTTTTAGAAGCTTCATACACGCAGTCGCGGGGCAAAGGCTAGTCGTTGATGATTGCCTACAGTCCGCGGTTCGATCACGACGCTGTGGAAGATTCTATGGTTGCCTGCAAGCGTGCCCTTGATCTTGTAGGACCGGCTTTAGCCGGGAGAGCGGTATGTCGCCAAAGAAAATTTAGCGAACACCCCGACTTCCTCCCGGCTAAAGCCGGTCCTACGGGACTGCGTGGTCCTGTGCGAGGCTTACCCGCGATATGGCTGAATGCAATTCTCGGTTGCATCGAGGTGCCTTTATCGCGGGCAAGCACCTCTTCCACATAAAAATCGCAGCTATTCAGTGATTTATGCTTTGTTTGATAAAAGCGTTTTCCGCGATTCAACCTGTCAGTGAATGAATATCCCGCCTGTACTGACGCAATCGCGGGCAAGCGCGCTCCTACAGGTGAAAAATGATTCCAATCAGGTAGTTACAGTTTCCTTGAGGGGAACTGGATCCGCTTCAATTCCCGAATTGCTTACCCAACCCCGCCGGCACACCACTCGAATCCGTTTCCTGCCATGGCCCATTGCGGCCAGTGGACCATGTCCAGCCGTTGTTCCAGCGGTAGTAGGTGCGCTGGCGGTAGAAGGTGTCTGTTTCATCGTCCAGAACGTGCACGCCCAGTTTTGCATCCCAGTGGCTGTTGCCACCCGGTGGCGGGGCGAAGTTGCTGGAGGTTTTTGGACCTGCTGCAGGTGCTTTCGGAGTCGGCGTGGGTGTTGGCGTGCTCGGCGTACCGGGTTGGGATTTACCAGGCAGCGTCGGGATCGGTTCCTGGCTGCGCGGTCCGGTGGGCTGGACCGCACAGGCGCTCAAGCCCATAACCAGACCCAGTAACGTAATACGTGCGGCTGCGCGGTACATAAGCGTGCTCTCTACTGATCAGGGCTGTCGATGGTCAGTGCCTGCAAGACCGTGGTGTTGCTCGCCAGCGGCTTGCTGCGGCCGATCCACTCACCGGTGGTCGGCTGACCTGCGCGGGATATCCGTGCCACGAGTTGGACTTCCGGAAAGTTCGACAGTTTCAGTTGCGGCATCATCGCGTCCGCATCGCCCAGTTCGACTTCAATGGGCAAGTCTGCCACCGTCACTCGCTTGACTGCCAATGGTGCAGGAGGGCCGCCTACCGCGCGGGCGAAGATGAATACGCTATCACCCGGCGCTACTTTGGCTTTCAGGTCAGCAGCCAGAGTGACACGCACTTTGATAGATGCGGTTTTATTCACCACTGCGGCAGGCTGTTCAACCTTGCCACCGCTTTCGGCGAGCTTTTCAGTGGCGCGGGCAATGCCGCCTTCCAGTGCTTGCCGGGATGGATCCTGCGCAGGCAGCACAGCCAACAGGCGCTTCCAGTAATCAACGGCTTGTTGATAATGCTGGCTTTCAAAAGCAGCAATCCCTAACAAGCCAAGGCTGGTGACTTCCTTGGGATCGCCCTGCAACGCCTCATTAGTCAAGGCTTGTACCTGAGGGCTGAATTTCTTGTCACTGGCGAAGTACAGCGCTTGCGCCCACTGACCGAGCAGTTCGGGCTGACGACCTGCCAGCGCGACGGCTCGTTCGAACATTGCAGCAGCGTCAGCCGGGCGATCCTGAGCCATGTAGGTGCGGGCCAGGAAGTACACCCCCTCAGCCGAATCCGGCTGGGCTTTAACGGCACGCTCCAGGCGATTGGTCATCTCGGCAATCGAGCCAGGAGGCTGAGCGAATTCGCGAGTCAGCTCAACCTTGTCACTGGCCCCAAAATGCAGATAAAGACCGATCCCCATTAATGGCACCAGAAACGCAATCAGCAGTGGCAAAGTTTTGCCCAGGCGCGAGGTCCGCAGCGGTTCAGCCCCCTCTGTGTCTGCCAGCAACTCACGGACAGCTTCTGCGCGCCCGCTGTCCATTTGCGTCGAGGTCAGTACGCCCTCCTCCTGCTGACCTTGCAACTCTGCGACCCGCTCCTGATACAAGGCAACGTTGAGCGCGGTGCGGTCTTCTTCACTTTGCGCGCGACGGCCACGCAGCACGGGGATCAGCAAAAAACTCATGGCCACCAGCAACAGCAGGCCAGCGGCTAGCCAGAAATCAATCATTCGCGGTTCTTATCCAGCAGATTTGCGAGGCGCTGACGCTCCTCGTCGGAAAGCACATCGGTTTCCTCGCGACCCTGGCCACGACGACGCACGACGATCACACCAATCACCACCAGGCCACCGATCAGCAACCCGGCAGGCCCAAACCACAACAGCCAGGTTTTGGCGCTCAACGCAGGCTTGTAGCGCACGAAGTCGCCGTAGCGATCAACCATGAAGTCGATGATCTGCTGATTGCTCTGCCCTTCGCCGAGCATGCGGAAAATCTCTTTGCGCAGGTCTGCCGCGATGGGGGCGTTTGAATCGGCAATGTCCTGATTCTGGCATTTGGGGCAGCGCAGCTCTTTGGTTAGCTCGGCATATCGCGCGCGTTCGGCGTCATCACGAAACTCGTAAGCATCGATGGCGGCATGCGCCACGCTGACAATGCCAAGGCTGAAAACCACTGCGGCGAGTAAACGCTTCATTGACGCGCCTCATCCACAAGGCCCTGATACAAGCCAGCGAGTTTTTCACGCCATACGGTTTCATCCACGACACCGACAAACTTGTGACGAATGATGCCCTTGCTGTCGATCAGGAAGGTTTCCGGTGCGCCATAGACGCCGAGGTTCAAGCCCAGGCTGCCTTCGTCATCACGAATGTTCATCTGATACGGGTTATGAAAATCCTTGAGCCACTTCAAGGCATCAGCGTTGATGTCCTTGTAGTTGACGCCGTAGATCACCACCCCCTGCTGCGCCAGCTTGTTCAGCACTGGATGCTCGACCCGGCAGGCGACACACCAAGTGCCCCAGATGTTGACCAGTGCCGGTTTGCCCAGCAGATCAGCACGGGTGATGATCCGGTCGCTTTGCACATCCCGCAGAGAAAACTCCGGAAATGGTTTGTCAATCAACGCCGAGGGCAGCTCGGCCGGATTCAGATACAAACCGCGATACAGAAACACCGCGACGCCAAGAAACAGCACCAGCGGCAATAGCATGACCCAGCGCCTCATACCGCGGCCTCCATGCCCAAGGCATCACGCACCTTACTTTTCACTTTGACCCGATAGCGCTTGTCCATCGCCGCCAGCACGCCGCCCAAGCCGGTGATCAAGCCACCGAACCAGATCCAGCGCACGAACGGTTTGACGTGGACCCGCACGGCCCAGGCGCCATCGCCCAACGGCTCGCCCATGGCCACATACAGGTCACGGGTGAAACCAGCGTCGATCCCGGCTTCGGTCATCATCGACTGCTGCACGGTGTAGAGACGTTTTTCAGGGTGCAGGATGGTCACTTGCTTGTCGCCTTCAAGTACGCGCACGGTGCCGCGATCAGAGGTGAAATTTGGCCCCTGATAATGCCGGGCACCCTCGAACACGAACGTATAACCACCCAGTTCCATGGATTCGCCCGGCGATAGACGCAGATCACGTTCGGCACTGTTTTGGCTGGATAACACCACGCCGAGGGCGCACACCGCGATGCCGATATGAGCGAGCTGCATCCCCCAGTAACTGCGGGTCAGACTGCGTGAGCCTTTGATCAAACCTTTGTGGCGGGTCTTGTCCAGCAGGTCGCGGACACCTGCCAGGAACACCCAGGCAGCCAGCATGAAAGTCGCCATCACGGCCCAGTGGAAATCATCCATGGCGAAACCGGCGATCACCGCCAGTACGGCGCTGCCGATCAGCACCGGCGCGAGCATGCTTGCCAGCCATTTGACCGGAGTGTCTTTCCAGCGCACCAACACACCAATGGCCATGACCGCCATGAGCAAGCCCATCAAGGGCACAAACAGCGCGTTGAAATACGGCGGGCCTACCGACATCTTCGCGCCACTCATGGCATCGAGTACCAGTGGATACAAGGTACCGAGCAGAATCATCGATGCGGCGACCACCAGCACCAGGTTGTTGCCCAGCAGCAGGGTTTCCCGGGACCACAGGCCGAAGCCAACGTGGCTTTTGACCACTGGCGCGCGGAAGGCAAACAGTGTCAGCGAACCGCCGACCACGAACAGCAGGAAAATCAGGATGAAAACGCCGCGCTCCGGATCAGAGGCGAAGGCATGCACCGACGTCAGCACGCCGGAGCGAACCAGGAATGTCCCCAGCAGGCTCAGAGAAAATGCAGCGATGGCGAGCAGTACCGTCCAGCTTTTGAACACACCACGTTTTTCGGTCACAGCCAGCGAATGTATCAACGCAGTGCCGACCAGCCATGGCATGAACGAGGCGTTTTCCACCGGATCCCAGAACCACCAGCCGCCCCAGCCGAGTTCGTAATACGCCCACCATGAGCCCAAGGTAATGCCGACACCGAGGAATGCCCAGGCGACGATGGTCCACGGACGTGACCAGCGCGCCCATGCGGCATCGAGCCGCCCGCCCAGCAACGCGGCAATGGCAAACGCGAACGCCACCGAGAAACCGACATAGCCCATGTAAAGCATCGGCGGATGGACGATCAGCCCAATGTCTTGCAGCAGCGGATTCAGGTCGCGGCCGTTGGCGGGCACTTGCGGCAGAATGCGGGAGAACGGGTTGGAGGTCAGAATCAGGAACAGCATGAAGCCGACGCTGATCATGCCCATGACGGCCAGCACCCGGGCAAGCATCACTTGCGGTAACTGACGGGAAAATATCGAAACAGCGAACGTCCAGGCACCGAGAATCAATGCCCAGAGCAGCAGCGAGCCTTCATGCGCGCCCCATACGGCGCTGAACTTGTAGTACCAGGGCAACGCGCTGTTGGAGTTTTCGGCGACATAGGCCACGGAAAAATCGTCGGCCATGAACGCGTAGGTCAGACAGCCGAAGGCGAAGACCAGAAAGCTGAATTGCCCCCAGGCAGCGGGTTGTGCGAGGCCCATCCACAGGCGGTCGCCACGCCAGGCGCCAATCAACGGCACGCTGGCCTGCACGACGGCGAAGCAAAGCGCCAGAATCATGGCCAGATGGCCGAGTTCAGGAATCATGATCAGCCCTGCTTCGATGGTGTTGAAGAGATCGGGGCGGGTTGACCGCTTTCCTTGAGCGCCTTGGTGACTTCCGGCGGCATGTACTTCTCATCGTGCTTGGCCAGCACTTCATCGGCGACGACCACGCCATCTGCACCGAGCTTGCCAAGGGCAACAATGCCCTGCCCTTCGCGGAACAGGTCCGGCAGGATGCCACGGTAGGTAATGGTTACGGCCTTGTTGAAATCGGTGACGATGAATTTCACGTCCAGCGAGTCCGGAGAGCGCTGCAAGGAGCCTTTTTCCACCATGCCGCCCGCACGAATCCGCGTATCCAGCGGCGCTTCGCCATTGGCAATCTGGGTCGGGGTGTAGAACAGGTTGATGTTTTCTTTCAAGGCACTCAAGGCCAGTGTCACGGCGATGCTGACACCGGCGAGGATCGCCACGATGATCAACAGGCGCTTTTTACGCAGCGGATTCACTTCTGTTTCTCCCAGCGCAGGCGACGCGCCTCTTGTTGCAGGTAACGCCGACGTGCCAGCAACGGCAACGCCACATTGATCGCCAGCACCACAAAACAGATGCCATAGGCCGACCAGACGAACAGACCATGATGACCCATGGCCAGAAATTCGCCGAATGAATCAAATTTCATGGTGCCTCTCCCTTCACCGGCGGCTGCCCCAGGGATTTGAGCACTTCGGCCTTGACCCAACTGGCCCGGGCTTCACGCTTGAGCACCTCAAGGCGCATGCGCAGCAAAACGATCGCGCCGAAGAAGCAATAGAAACCCAGTACCGTAAACAGGAGCGGCAGCCACATTTCCGCAGGCATCGCCGGTTTTTCGGTGAGGCTGAATGTGGCGCCCTGATGAAGGGTGTTCCACCACTCCACCGAGTATTTGATGATCGGAATATTGATCACCCCGACAATGGCCAGCACTGCACAGGCCTTGGCGGCGCTGTCGCGGTTGCTGATGGCGTTGCTGAGGGCGATCAGGCCCAGATAAAGGAACAGCAAAATCAGCATCGAGGTAAGGCGCGCATCCCAGACCCACCACGAGCCCCAGGTGGGCTTGCCCCAGATAGCCCCGCTGATCAGCGCCAACGCCGTCATCCAGGCACCAATAGGCGCAGCACTTTGCAGCGCGACGTCGGCGAGTTTCATTTTCCACACCAGCCCGACCACGCCGCAGACCGCCAGCATCACGTAGCAGGACTGGGCGAGCATGGCGGCCGGAACATGGATATAGATGATGCGAAAGCTGTTGCCCTGCTGGTAATCCGGTGGCGCGAAGGCCAGGCCCCAGACGACGCCGATGCCGATCAGCAACACTGCGGCGATACTCAGCCAGGGCAGCAGACGCCCACTGATGCCGTAGAACCATTTAGGGGAACCGAGCTTGTGGAACCACGCCCAGCTCAACCCGCGTTTAGCGTTGTCTTTCATCACGCTGCCTTTCATCAAACTGCCTTCTCACGGTGTCGCTCGGGCTTGCTGCTGACTAAAAGAGTCATTCAGGCAGAACCTCATTTATTCGCCGACGCTGATCTTCAGGCCAGCCGCTATTGCAAAGGGGGTCAGGGTAACCGCAAGCGCGGTCAGGCTGCCGAGCCAGAGCAGGTAACCCGTCGCAGGCATACCTTGCAGTGCCGCTTGCAGCGCGCCACTTCCCAGAATCAGGACCGGGATGTACAACGGCAGAATCAACAGGGCCAGTAACAAACCGCCACGCTTCAGACCCACCGTCAATGCCGCGCCGACCGCACCGAGCAGACTCAATACCGGCGTCCCCAACAGCAATGACAGTAACAACACCGGCAGGCACTGAGTGGGCAAACCCAGCATCAGTGCCAGCAGCGGCGCCAACAATACCAGTGCCAGCCCGGAAAAGGTCCAATGAGCCAGCACTTTGGCCAGCACCAGCATCGCCAGAGAGTGCGAGGAAAGCACCCATTGCTCCAGAGAGCCGTCCTCGAAATCGCTACGGAACAGGCCGTCCAGCGAGAGCAGCACCGATAACAGAGCCGCTACCCAGACTAATCCCGGCGACAAGGTTTGCAACAGTTGCGTCTCCGGACCGACCGCCAACGGGAACAGCGCAATGACAATCGCAAAGAACACCAACGGGTTGGCCAGTTCGGCGGGACGCCTGAACAACAAGCGTGCCTCGCGTGCGATCAACAGGGTAAACACATGAATCATACGGCCCATTGCCCCAGATCAATATCGCGATAACCGGCCGGTGTTCGGCTCAAGGTGTGGTGAGTGGTCAACACAATCATGCCGCCCCGCTCGCAATGCCCGGCCAGATGTTCCTCCAGTTGCGCGACGCCTTGCTTGTCCAGCGCCGTGAAAGGTTCGTCGAGGATCCAGACCGGCGGGCTGTCCAGATACAAGCGCGCGAGCGCGACCCGTCGCTGTTGCCCGGCCGACAATGTGTGACACGGGACGTCTTCGAACCCTGCAAGACCGACGGCTTCAAGAGCCTGCCAGATAGCCGCTGATTCAACCGGACGATGCAGCGCACTCAGCCAGGCGAGGTTTTCCACCGGGGTCAGCAAATCCTTGATGCCCGCCGCATGGCCGATCCAGAGCAGATTACGGGCCAGCTGGATTCGTTGTTCGCTCAACGGCAAGCCGTTGACAAGCACCTGGCCCGCAGTCGGCTGCATGAGTCCGCAGAGCAGGCGCAAAAGACTGGTCTTGCCGCTGCCATTAGGACCACTGATCTGCAGCATGTCGCCAGCGTTTACGTGCACGTCGAGGTGCTCGAAAAGCATTCGCCAGTCGCGCTCGCACGCCAGATCAATGGCTTGCAGAAAAGGTACAGAAGGAGTCATCAGAGGTCCCGGTGCCGCATAGTCGCATCAGAACACAGCGCGGAAAATGCGGTCTGAGGAAATGGCTGTTCAAGTCAGCTTTGAAACGGCCGTTACATTGGCAACTTCATTTGTATCGGTGGCTGCCACAGCGGGCCGCATTATACATGGCATGTCCGCCACAAGAGGGCATTTTCAACAGGTCGCGATTCCATGACAGGTGACATCACCAGCCTTCAACCGACTACCGCCGCTGCCGCTCTGGGCCGCGCAGGCCTCTCCCCGGCGCAAGTGCTTCAACTCCTCCAGCCGATGGAAAACCTTATAAAGCCGGGCGAGACTGTCGCTGCCGAGGTGATCACCCTCAAGCAACTGCAACAGAATTTTCAGTTACTGATCAAGATCGCGTTGGGTAATGGTCTACAGACCAGCGTCAGTGTAACCAGCCCCCTGCCCCTCACGCCGGGCACTACGCTCTCAATCTCGCAAGCGTCCCCCAATGCGCTGACCATGACCTTGCAACAGGTCAACACTGCATTGAATAACCTGCAGACCAGCATCGACACTGAAAAGTTACCGCAAGGCACATTGCTGCAGGCGCGGGTGCTGACGACTCAGGTCGTGGCTGATGCCGTGAATCAATTGACCGGCTTGGGGACGGCGCAACCTGGTACACAATCCGCCGCACAGCCAGCCCTGTATAAATCCATTGTGGTTCTGCTTAATACGGCCTTGGCGGGCACCAGCCTGAGCATCGAAAGCCCTCAGCCGTTGCGCCCCGGCTCATTGCTGAGCGCCCAGGTGCAGGGCAGCCAGTCGCTCAATTTCGTGCCGCTGCCCAGCAACCTTGATCAATTGGCGGTGACCCAGCAACTCACCACTCAGCAAAACCGTCAGGGTTCGCTGGACGTGCTGATCAATGCGCTGCGCAACCTTCAACCCCCTCCTTCTACATCGTCTGCGCCCTCAACACCGTTGCAAGCGAGCATTCAGCAGTTGCTGGCGGACTTGCCGGACATGGAGCAGATGAGCAATCCCCGCGTCGTCGCCCAGGCGATCAACGCCAGCGGCCTGTTCATGGAGGCAAAGCTGCTCTCGGGAATGAACCCGATGGCGATGCCAGACATGAAGGCCAACCTGATGCAACTCATCGCGCAGTTGCTGCCCGGCTTGCCCGCCAACACCAGCTATGACGCTGCCGCCGCCTCCAACATGCTGGCCCGAACCATGCCCGGTGTATTGCGTAGCGCGCTGGGCACTATGGGACTGGTCGCGCCACCGCCATTGCCAGTCCATTTCCCGCTGCCCTCGCGAGCGATCAAGAGCGGCAAAGAGGATGACCTGGAGATTCTGCTGAAACTCGCTGCCGCAGCCGTTTCACGCGTGCAGAGTCATCAGTTGGGTAGCCTGGAGCAGACCCGGACCAACGCTGACGGTACTCAAGTGACCGCTTGGCAACTGGAAATCCCGATGCGCAACGGCCAGGACATCGTGCCGATGCAGGTCAAGATACAGCGCGAAGACATGCCGGAAAAAGACAGCAATCAGGAGAAGGACGACAGCGAGCCGAAGGACGTACGGGAGAAACTCTGGAAGATCGACCTGGCCTTCGATCTGACGCCCCTTGGCGCACTTCAGGTTCAGGCGCAATTGCACCGTGGCAAGTTGTCGAGCCAGCTGTGGGCCGAACGCGCTGACAGTGCTGCCCTGATCAGCAATGAACTCGGGTATTTGCGCGAGCGGTTGATCGCCTCCGGCCTTGAAGTCGGTGAGTTGGCTTGCAGTCAGGGCGTGCCCCATCAAGGACCGCGCACTACCCTTCAACAACGCTGGATCGACGAGAACGCCTGATGAGCAAACCCGACCAAAACCCGCGCCAGGCGATCGCGCTGACTTACGACGGTACGCACACGCCGACTCTGAGCGCCAAAGGTGACGATCAGTTGGCCGAAGCTATTCTGGCCATTGCCCGTGAGTATGAAGTACCGATCTACGAGAACGCCGAGCTGGTCAAGTTACTGGCGCGTATGGAGCTGGGCGACAGCATTCCAGAGCCGCTGTATCGGACCATTGCGGAGATCATTGCTTTTGCATGGCATTTGAAGGGCAAGTTTCCGGTGGGCCAGGATCCGGATGCACCGCCGGTGGAGCGGGATATTACGCCTAAGTGGTGAAGCTACTTTTGTGTACATATCCGTTCTTGGGGTGAAGGCTGGTATTGGTTGCGCCCTTACGGCGCCTCACTTTTGTGAAGCGCAAAAGTAAGCAAAACGCTCTTGCCTCAACACTCGGCACCTCGCTGTCGCTCGGTGTACCCGCCCGCAGATCCTGAACCGTGGGCCGCCGCAATGGGCCATCCATGGCCCAATGCGGCTAACCCGGCGTCCTGCCGGGTTGCCCACGCTTCAGAATCTGCGTTCGGCCAGCGTGATTAACGGGGCGCCTCAGATCAAAATCAACAGCGCGGCGGCCTGATAGCCGACCTGATGCGTGAACTTACCGATATTCGGTAGGAGCTGCCGAAGGCTGCGATTCGGTGTGTCATACGAAGAATGCGTTGGCTGTCGGGACGTCTCGCGAACAAGTTCGCTCCTACCGTTCGGCGGGAGTAAGCAAAACGCTCTTGCCCCAACACTCGGCACCTCGCTGTCGCTCGGTGTACCCGCCCGCAGATCCTGAACCGTGGGCCGCCGCAATGGGCCATCCATGGCCCAATGCGGCTAACCCGGCGTCCTGCCGGGTTGCCCACGCTTCAGAATCTGCGTTCGGCCAGCGTGATTTAACGGGGCGCCTCAGATCAAAATCAACAGCGCGGCGGCCTGATAGCCGACCTGATGTGTGAACTTACCGACACTCTGTAGGAACTGCCGAAGGCTGCGATGCGGTGTGTCAGATGAAGAATGCGTTGGCTGTCGGGACGTCTCGCGAACAAGTTCGCTCCTACCGTTCCGCGGTGAAACCGCTGTTTTTGATTTTGATCTTTGGCGCCCCGTTAAACCACGCCGGCCGTAATTCGATATTGCTGTGTGGGGCAAACCGGCAGGGATGCCGGTTTAGCCGCCTCAGGCCATGGATGGCCGGTGGCGGCGGCCCCACACAGCAATGTCGGATTACGGGCATGCCGAGCGACAGCGAGGCACCTAGTGGTGGGGCACAGACTTTTTGGTTACTTTTGGGGCGTTTGCCAAAAGTGACCCGCCGTAAGGGCGGAACCATAGCTTCAGTTCAAAGAGATAATGGATATGTGCTCAGTACCAATGGGCCCGCGCAAGCGAGCACCACCCTTACCCCTGATTATGACTATGCAACTTGCTCATCAACTGAGCCTCTGCCTGAGTCAAACCACAGGCCTGAGTGAGTTCATCGACGCTGGCGCCCATGCCGACCAGGCGTGCGGCCTGGGCGAAAGAAAGAGTTGATGGGTCGCGCTGCTCCAATGCGGTGAGTTTGTCGGGCAAAGGCCCGACAGTCGCCCGCAGCTCGTGCAAGGCCTCACCCATCTTGACGGTACCGCTCTGGAAATGGTCCACCCGCCTGGCCAGCTCCCGAAAGCGCTGATCACGTAAAACGTCCAGCTCTTCCCTTTTCAGTTCGAGCTGGCGCTGACGCTTGGTGTAAGTGATAAACCAACCCAGGGTCACTACCCAGAGAATCCCCAGGAAAATGACAGCTACCTCAATCAATCAGATGTTCTCCAGCTCAGACCACTCTTCTTCGGACATCATCTTGTCCAGTTCGACAAGGATCAACAGCTCGCCGTTCTTGTTGCAGACGCCCTGAATGAACTTGGCGGATTCGTCGTTACCCACGTTTGGTGCAGTTTCCACCTCAGACTGACGCAGGTAAACCACTTCGGCAACGCTGTCGACCAGAATACCGACCACTTGCTTGTCGGCTTCGATGATCACGATACGAGTGTTGTCGCTGACTTCAACCGGGTCCAGACCAAAGCGCTGACGCGTGTCGATCACGGTCACGACGTTACCGCGCAGGTTGATGATACCCAGCACGTAGCTTGGAGCACCCGGTACGGGAGCGATTTCGGTGTAGCGCAGCACTTCCTGAACCTGCATCACATTGATGCCGTAAGACTCGTTATCCAGGCGGAAAGTAACCCACTGCAGAATAGGATCTTCGGAACCTTGTGCGGACGACTTCTTCATAACCCCAACCCCTCGCGTGTGTGCTGTGCAGGAGGCGTGCTGTACGCCCCCTCTTGATTATTTGGTTTTGTGCATCTGCTTGACCGCGCCACTGGCTATCAACTCGGCCAACTCTGAAACATCCAGCAAGGCGCACATGTGCTCTATCACTGTGCCCGCCAACCAGGGACGTTGCCCTCGCTGGGTACGCCATTTGATCTCCTTTGGGTCAAGGCGTAGCGAGCGACTGACCTGATGCACCGCCAACCCCCACTCGTAGCCTTGAACCGAAATTACGTACTGCAAGCCCTGGCGAAAATCATCGCGATAGCGATCCGGCATGATCCAGCGCGCGGTATCCAGGACTTTCAGGTTACCGCTCTGGCTCGGCAGGATTCCGAGGAACCATTCCGGCTGACCAAACAGCGGCGTCAAATCATGTCCGGCCAAGGGATAAATCGACCCCAGGCAAACCAACGGTACTGCCAGCGTCAAACCGGCCACATCAAACAACAGGCATTCGAACGGCTCTTCTGCCCATGCAGGTCGGCCGTCGCTGGTGGGCGGCGGCGTGGGTGTGCGCTGGGCGGTTGCCAGATGCACATCGACAACCGGCTCGATCAACTCAACCTCTTGCACCGGAACCACTTCCGCGACTTCCGGCACCACTTCAACTTCAACCCGCGCCACCACTGGAGCCACAACCGGCACGACCACTGGCGCAGCGACTGCAACCGGTACAGCGACAGGCGCAGGTGCGGCAACGGCCACCGCTATCGGTGTCGCCAGCGCCTGCATGCGCTTGTCATGTTCCTGCTCCTCACGCACCGCTGCTTCGAAATCATCCTCAGCCGAGAACTGCGGTTCGGCTGGCAATACTTCGGGCAAATCTTCGGTGGCGTCCTGAAGCAGCGCATCCAGATAAGACTGCAGCGCCAACTGCGGTCGTGTTGCTATCTCTACAGGCCGATTCAGGTTCATACAGGTGCCACACAATGATTGACGCGTTTACCGCTTGAAAGAGTTATCGGCCAATGTAAGCCCCGACTTGAATGGATCTGTGTGCCCGCTGCAAATAAAGATGACATGCTCATGTCAGGCCACCTGCGCCATGAGTTGTTCGGACAGCAAATGCTTGAGCAGTGCCCGATAAGCCAGCACCGCGCGACTTTTGTTATCGAACTGCGAAGGCGTCACGCCCTTGCGACTGGCGTCTCGTAAACGGGTATCCACCGGCACATAGGCTTTCCAGACGTGCTCGGGGAAACTGTCGCGCAGGAATTTAAGGGTGCCCATGGAGGCCTGGGTACGTCGGTCGAATAAGGTCGGCACGATGGTGTACGGCAATGGGACCTTGCGCGAACGGTTGATCATCGCCAGCGTGTTCACCATGCGCTCCAGACCTTTGACGGCGAGAAACTCGGTCTGCACCGGGATCACCAGTTGCTGACTGGCCGCCAATGCATTGACCATCAACACGCCCAGCAACGGAGGGCTGTCGATTAACGCGTAATCGAATTCCTGCCAAAGCTGCGCCAGGCTTTTGGCGATGACCAGGCCCAGGCCATTCTGGCCGGGTGACTGGCGCTCGAGCGTTGCCAGCGCAGTGCTCGACGGCAGCAACGAAATACGTTGATCGCTGGTGGGTAACAGCAACTGGCCTGGCAGGCCGTCCGGAATGCTGCCCTTGTTCAAAAACAGGTCATAGACACTGTGTTCAAGGGTGTCCGGGTCGTGACCGAAATAACTGGTCATCGAGCCATGGGGATCCAGATCGACCACGACCACGCGCTTGCCCGCCTCGGCCAACAGCCCGGCTAACGCGATGGTGGAGGTGGTTTTACCAACGCCACCTTTTTGATTGGCTACTGCCCAGACTCTCATGTGTGCTCTTCCTCCCGCCATGGCGGTGGCCATACCGAGAAACGACTATCGTACGGGTGACGAAGAATTGACGGTATTGCTGCGCACCGCCGGGTTGACAGGCGCAGGTGCAGTTTGTGTGCCAGCACGGCGCAATGCAGCATCCGGTTGCGCATTGGCTGAACCGGAAGCGGTCAGGCTGCGACGTACATCAAGATTACGGGAGATCACCAGCACGACCCGGCGATTGCGGCCACGCCCTTCCGCCGTAGCGTTGGAAGCCACAGGCTGGAACTCGCCATACCCAACGGAAGCCATACGGGCCGGGTTCAAGCCTTCCATCGCCAGCATGCGCACGATGCTAGACGAGCGCGCCGAAGACAGTTCCCAGTTGGTCGGGAACTGGGAAGTGCTGATCGGCTGATCATCGGTAAAGCCCTCGACATGAACCGGGTTGTCGAACGGCTTGAGAATCTTGGCGACTTTTTCAATGATCGTGAACGCCTTGTCACTGGGGATGGCGTCCCCGCTGCCGAACAACAGGCCGGAACTGAGCTCGATTTCGATCCACAGTTCGTTGCCACGCACCGTCATCTGATTGGACTTGATCAGGTCACCGAAACCATCACGCACTTCATCGGCAATTTCCTTGAGCGGGTCGGTCACGTTCTGGCCAATGCCCGCATCGACTTGCTCACTGTCCTTGACCAACGGCTCGGCCGGCTTGACCGATAAAGGACGCTGCTCGCCAATGGGAATCGGCTTCATGCTGCGCTCGGGTTCGTTGAACACGCCCACCAGCGCTTCGGAAAGGATTTTGTACTTGCCTTCGTTGACCGAAGAAATCGAGTACATCACGACAAAGAAGGCAAACAGCAGCGTGATGAAGTCCGCATAGGACACCAGCCAGCGTTCGTGATTTTCGTGCTCTTCGGGTCGACGACGTCGAGCCATGGCGTATTACTCCATGAAGCCTTGCAGCTTGAGTTCGATGGAGCGCGGGTTTTCACCCTCGGCAATGGACAGCAGACCTTCGAGAAGCATTTCGCGATAGCGCGACTGACGCAGGGCGATGCTCTTGAGCTTGTTGGCTACCGGCAACAGGATCAGGTTGGCCGAGGCCACGCCATAAATAGTGGCTACGAAAGCCACGGCAATACCGCTGCCCAACTGGCTCGGGTCAGCGAGGTTACCCATGACGTGAATCAGGCCCATGACGGCGCCGATGATGCCGATGGTGGGCGCGTAACCGCCCATGCTTTCAAAGACTTTGGCGGCCTGGATATCACGATGCTCCTGGGTCATGAAATCCACTTCCAGGATGCTGCGAATCGCTTGTGGTTCAGCACCGTCAACCAACAACTGCAGGCCTTTACGGGCATAGCTGTCAGGCTCGGCATCGGCCACCGACTCAAGGCCGAGCAAGCCTTCCTTGCGGGCGGTCATGCTCCAGTTGATGACCCGGTCGACACCACTCGCCAGGTCAATGCGTGGCGGGAAGAGAATCCAGACAGCAATCTGAATGGCACGCTTGAACGCGCTCATCGGTGCCTGCAGCATCGACGCCGCCAGCGTACCGCCAATCACGATCAAGGCCGCAGGACCATTGAGCAAGGCGGACAGATGCCCACCTTCCAGATAGTTACCGCCGACAATTGCAACGAACGCGAGGATGATACCGATCAGACTCAAAACATCCATCAGACACACGCCTCCACGAGGTGCCGGCCGATATCGTCCAGACTGTAAATCGCGTCAGCCAGATCAGCTTTGACGATCGCCATTGGCATGCCGTAGATCACGCAGCTCGCTTCATCCTGAGCCCAGACGTGGCTACCGCCCTGCTTGAGCAGACGCGCACCTTCGCGGCCGTCTGCACCCATGCCGGTCAGCACTACCGCCAATACCTTGTCACCGTAGGATTTGGCCGCCGAACCGAACGTAATGTCTACGCACGGCTTGTAATTCAGACGCTCGTCGCCCGGCAGGATCTTCACCGAACCACGGCCGTCAATCATCATTTGCTTGCCGCCCGGCGCCAGTAGCGCGAGGCCTGGACGCAGAATGTCGCCATCCTCCGCTTCCTTGACGCTGATCTTGCACAGCTTGTCCAGACGTTCAGCGAAGGCCTTGGTAAACGCTGCGGGCATGTGCTGAATCAACACGATCGGCGCAGGAAAACTGGCAGGCAATTGGGTCAGCACGCGTTGCAAGGCAACCGGGCCGCCTGTCGAGGTACCGATAGCGACCAGCTTGTAGTTCTTGCGTTTCGGTGTCCCTGACAACGGCGGGTGCGAGCTGCTTGCCGCCGGAGCTGGCGCGGCTGTCGCACGCGGGGTTATCGGCCGCGCTGGAGCCGCAGTCGGACTTGTAGTTCTGCTGGTGACCGGAGTCGCAGCCGGCGCATGGGCCGGGCTGTGAATCGGTGCATGAGACGACGCATGAGTCGGAGATGAGACGGGAGCTGCCACGGGCGCAGCAGAACCGCTCAAGCCGCGGCGATTACTGCGCGAAATGCTGTGGACTTTTTCGCACAGCAGTTGCTTGACCTTCTGCGGGTTACGCGAGATGTCTTCGAAATTCTTGGGCAGGAAATCCACCGCGCCGGCGTCCAGTGCATCCAGCGTAACGCGGGCACCTTCGTGAGTCAGCGAGGAGAACATCAGCACCGGGGTTGGACTGCGCTGCATGATCTGGCGAACGGCGGTAATGCCGTCCATCATGGGCATTTCGTAGTCCATGGTAATCACGTCAGGTTTGAGCGACAGCACCAGATCAATCGCTTCCTTGCCGTTGCTCGCAGTACCGACAACCTTGATGTTTGGGTCTGAAGAAAGAATTTCCGTGACGCGGCGGCGGAAGAAACCGGAGTCATCCACCACCAATACCTTGACTACCATAAACACTCCATTACAGGCTGCACGGAAACGACTGCGCTGTGCTACATGCCTTTGAAGCGCGATTCGGGCGATGACAGCAATCGACCGAACGCATCCCAAAGGGCCACGAGACGCATACGCTCTATTGCCAGCTACGCAAGCGACTCGACGTTGTTGTTATTGCCTTCTCGTGCATTCGCAGCGTTTCGACACAACCTGACCAGGCGCCACAGGCAGTTGCCTGCCGGTGGCACCAGAATCAAATACGCCGTGCGGCGTACCGCTTGAGCATACTCGGCACATCGAGAATCAAGGCAATGCGACCGTCACCGGTGATGGTGGCGCCTGACATGCCAGGCGTTCCCTGCAGCATTTTGCCCAGAGGCTTGATGACCACTTCTTCCTGGCCGACCAGTTGATCGACAACGAAGCCGATCCGCTGAGTGCCCACGGAAAGAATCACCACATGCCCTTCATGCTGCTCTTCGTGGACGGCCGAACTGACCAGCCAGCGCTTGAGGTAGAACAGCGGCAGCGCCTTGTCACGCACGATCACAACTTCCTGACCATCGACGACGTTGGTGGTCGACAGGTCCAGGTGGAAGATCTCGTTGACGTTGACCAGCGGGAAAGCGAAGGCCTGGTTGCCCAGCATCACCATCAGGGTCGGCATGATCGCCAGGGTCAACGGCACCTTGATGACGATCTTCGAGCCCTGGCCCTTGGTCGAGTAGATGTTGATCGTACCGTTGAGCTGGGCAATCTTGGTTTTCACCACATCCATGCCCACACCACGACCCGATACGTCGGAGATCTCGGTCTTGGTCGAGAAGCCCGGTGCGAAGATCAGGTTGTAGCAGTCGGTATCGCTCAAACGATCTGCAGCATCCTTGTCCATCACGCCACGCTTGACCGCAATCGCGCGCAGGACGTTAGGGTCCATGCCCTTGCCGTCATCGGAGATCGACAACAGGATGTGGTCGCCTTCCTGCTCGGCAGAGAGAATGACGCGACCGCCACGAGGCTTGCCGGATGCTTCGCGCTCTTCCGGTGTTTCCACACCGTGGTCAACCGCGTTACGCACCAAGTGGACCAGTGGATCGGCAAGCGCCTCGACGAGGTTCTTGTCCAGATCGGTTTCTTCACCCACCAGCTCAAGGTTGATTTCTTTCTTGAGCTGACGAGCCAGGTCGCGAACGAGTCGCGGGAAGCGACCGAAGACTTTCTTGATCGGCTGCATCCGGGTCTTCATCACCGCGGTCTGCAAGTCGGCCGTTACCACATCCAGGTTGGAAACCGCCTTGGACATGGCTTCGTCGCCGCTATTGAGACCCAGGCGAACCAGACGGTTACGCACCAGCACCAGTTCGCCGACCATGTTCATGATCTCGTCCAGGCGCGCGGTATCGACCCGCACGGTGGTTTCCGCTTCTGAAGCGACCGGCTTTTCAGCAGGTGGCGCAGCCGGTTTGGCAGGCGCAGGAGCAGGCGCGGCGGCCTTGGCGGGCGCTGGTGCAGCAGCCGGTTTGGCTGCCGCAGCCGGAGCAGGCTTGGCCGCTGGTGCCGCTGCTTTCGCAGGTGCTGCTACAGCGGCCGCAGGCGCAGCAACTGCAGCGGCTGTTGCAGCTATTTCCGGCTCGAACTTGCCCTTGCCGTGCAGCTCATCGAGCAAGGCTTCAAATTCGTTATCGGTGATTTCGTTGCCTTTGCCAGTCGATGCGGCTCCGGCAGCAGCAGGCGCTGACGCAACTGCGGCAGCGGCTGGAGACACCACTGCGGTGGCATCGAACGAACCTTTGCCGTGCAATTGATCAAGCAATGCTTCGAATTCATCGTCGGTGATGTCACCGCTTTCAGCCTTGCCAGCCGGGGCTGCCGCTACCGGAGCAGCAGCAGGTGCCACGTCAGGCGCAAACTGGCCTTTGCCATGCAACTGGTCGAGCAACGATTCGAATTCCGAGTCGGTGATTTCGTCAGTTGCGGCTCCGCCCGTGGCAGCCGGTGCGGCAACAACCGGTGGTTGCTCCTTGGCGGCATGGAGCGAATCAAGCAGGTTTTCGAATTCGGTATCGGTGATCTCGTCGGAAGCCGCTTCAGCGACAGCTTCGACAGATGCCTCCTCCACGACTTCAGCAGCGGGCGCTTCGTCAGCAGACGCAGGCTCCGCCAGACGCGCCAGGGCAGCCAGCAATTCCGGTGTTGCCGGAGTCACTTCACTGCGCTCACGCACCTGGCTGAACATCGCGTTGACCGCATCCAGCGCTTCAAGGACCACGTCCATCAGTTCCGAGTCTACGCGACGCTCACCCTTTCGCAGGATGTCGAAGACGTTCTCGGCGATGTGGCAGCACTCCACCAGCTCATGGAGCTGGAGGAAGCCGGCGCCCCCTTTTACAGTGTGAAAACCGCGAAAAATTGCATTGAGCAGATCTGCGTCATCCGGTCGGCTTTCCAGCTCGACCAACTGTTCAGACAACTGCTCGAGAATTTCGCCGGCCTCTACCAGAAAATCCTGAAGGATCTCTTCATCGGCGCCGAAGCTCATTGGGGTGCTCCCTAAAATTAACCGTCAACAGACCAGACTTAGAAGCCCAGGCTCGATAGCAGATCGTCTACATCGTCCTGTCCGGACACAACGTCTTCCCGTTTATCGGCATGAATCTGCGGACCTTCACCCTGTTTGATATGTTTTTCTGGATCTTTTTCTGCGCGGATGGATTCGTCGTCATGTTCGATGCCCGCAAAGCGGTCCACATGACTGGCCATGAGCACCAATTTGAGCAGATTGCTCTCGACTTCAGTGACCAACTGCGTGACGCGCTTGATCACCTGACCGGTGAGGTCCTGGAAGTCCTGAGCCAGCAGAATGTCGTTGAGGTGGGAGGAAACCTGATGGGTATCCTTTTCAGTGCGCGTCAAGAAACCATCGACACGACGCGCCAGCTCACGAAACTCATCAGCGCTGACCTCACGGCGCATGAAACGCCCCCAGTCCGCACTCAAGGCCTTGGCCTCGTCGTTCAGACTGTGCATCAGCGGGGTGCTTTCTTCGACCAGGTCCATGGTGCGGTTGGCCGCGTTTTCCGTGAGCCTGACGACATACGACAGGCGCTCGGTGGCATCCGTGATCTGGGACACCTCTTCGGCTTGCGGCATGTTCGGGTCAATCTGGAAGTTGACGATCGCGCTGTGCAACTCGCGCGTCAGCTTGCCGATTTCTTGATACAGGCCACGATCCCGAGCCTGGTTGAGCTCATGGATCAGTTGCACGGCGTCGCCGAAACGGCCTTTTTCAAGGCTCGCCACCAGCTCGGTTGCGTGTTTTTTCAGGGTCGATTCAAACTCGCCCATTGACGTTTCGTTGTTCTCCATAAAGCCCTCGCGGCATACATCAGCTATTTACGCGCTCAAAGATCTTGTCGATCTTTTCTTTCAGCGCCTGAGCCGTGAATGGCTTGACGACATAACCGTTGACGCCGGCCTGAGCCGCTTCAATGATTTGGTCGCGCTTGGCTTCTGCGGTCACCATCAACACCGGAAGGTGCTTGAGGCGCTCATCGGCACGCACTTTACGCAGCAGGTCGATACCAGTCATGCCAGGCATGTTCCAGTCCGTTACCAGAAAGTCAAAGGAACCACTTTCCAGCATCGGCAACGCGGTAAGCCCGTCATCGGCTTCGGACGTGTTGGTAAAGCCCAGATCACGCAGCAGGTTTTTAATGATCCGCCGCATCGTTGAGAAGTCATCAACGATGAGGATTTTCATGTTCTTGTCCAATTCGACCTCCAAGCAGTCTTTGACGCGTTCAGCACCTGAACGCGCTGTTCAATCAATACCGGCACAGCTCACATCGGCTGCACGTAAACGACGGGCTTGGCAAATCAACAACTATGGAAACCGCACAGCAAATCCACGGACTGCATGAAAGCTATTGCTTTTAACAGTCCGTGGCGCGAATGCCTGTACGGCTCCAGCCTTGTCCACTGTCCCACGTAACGCTTTGCACAGCCTGCTCACACGAGACACACAATCACCAGGGATTGCGTACCACCTGTCAACGCGCTCGCCACTCTCCCAAACGCCCTCGTAAACGAGCTGCGCACTGGCTGTGTAACTGGCTGACTCGAGATTCGCTGACCCCCAGGACCTCACCGATTTCCTTGAGGTTCAGCTCCTCGTCATAGTACAGCGCCAAAACCAGACGTTCACGCTCCGGCAAGTTGGCAATTGCATCTGCCAACGCAGCCTGGAAACGTTCATCTTCCAGGTCGCGCGACGGCTCAAGCGAACCGCTTGCGCCATCCTCATGCAGTCCTTCATGTTCGCCGTCCTGCAAGAGGTCGTCGAAACTGAAGAGGCGACTGCCCAAGGTATCGTTCAAAATCCCGTAATAATCATCGAGACTCAATTGGAGTTCGGCCGCAACCTCGTGATCTTTAGCGTCACGGCCGGTTTTTGCTTCAATTGAGCGAATTGCGTCACTCACCATGCGCGTATTGCGGTGAACCGAGCGAGGAGCCCAGTCTCCCTTGCGCACTTCATCGAGCATCGCACCCCGGATTCGAATCCCGGCATACGTCTCGAAACTGGCACCCTTGGTGCAATCGTACTTGGTGGAAACTTCCAGCAAGCCGATCATCCCCGCCTGAATCAAGTCTTCGACCTGAACACTGGCAGGCAGGCGCGCCAATAAATGGTAAGCAATGCGCTTGACCAGCGGAGCATACCGCTCGATCAACTCATATTGCGAGTTTCGGGACGCTTTGCTGTACATCTGATAGCCGCTCGCGGTCATTGAACAGGCCCTGCACTTGTCTGGTAAACCAGTCGCTCAACGAAGAACTCAAGATGTCCACGTGGGTTGGCAGGCAGAGGCCAGGTATCGACTTTCTGCGCAATGGCCTTGAATGCCAGCGAACATTTAGAGCGTGGGAAAGCTTCGTATACGGCGCGTTGTTTCTGGACGGCCTTACGCACACATTCGTCGTAAGGCACTGCACCGACATACTGCAAAGCGACGTCCAGGAAGCGGTCGGTCACCTTGGTCAACTTGGCGAACAGGTTGCGCCCTTCCTGCGGGCTCTGGGCCATGTTGGCCAGGACCCGGAAACGGTTCATGCCGTAATCGCGATTGAGCAACTTGATCAGGGCGTAGGCGTCAGTGATGGAAGTGGGCTCATCGCACACCACCAGCAAGACTTCCTGAGCAGCCCGGACAAAGCTGACCACCGACTCGCCGATACCGGCGGCCGTATCGATGACCAGCACGTCAAGATTGTCGCCAATGTCACTAAATGCCTGGATCAGGCCGGCGTGCTGCGCCGGGCTCAGATGAACCATGCTCTGCGTGCCGGAGGCAGCAGGCACGATCCGGATCCCGCCCGGGCCTTGCAACAACACGTCGCGCAGCTCACAACGACCCTCCATCACATCGGCGAGGGTGCGTTTAGGCGTCAGCCCCAGAAGGACATCGACATTCGCCAGGCCAAGGTCGGCGTCCAGCAACATGACGCGCCGGCCGAGCTCGGCCAAGGCCAGTGAAAGGTTCACTGACACGTTAGTCTTACCGACGCCACCTTTGCCGCCGGTCACCGCGATCACCTGTACGGGATGCATGCTGCCCATTTAATTCTTTACCTTGTCTTGCGTAGACCGAAGCCAGATTGCAGGCGACACGCTCAATGAAGAGCAATGCCAGGCAGACCACCGATGCAGGTAACTCTCAATAGTTCGCTTCACTTAACCGACCCGTTTGTTGGGGTTGTGGTAAAGGTCGGCGAACATATCCGCCATGGCCTCTTCGCTTGGCTCTTCTTGCATCTGCACGTTGACCGCGCGTGTCACCAATTGGTGGCGGCGTGGAATGTGAAGATCGTCAGGAATTCTAGGCCCATCAGTGAGATAGGCAACAGGCAGCTCATGACTGATCGCAAGGCTGAGCACTTCACCCAGGCTGGCGGTTTCGTCCAGCTTGGTCAGGATGCATCCGGCCAGACCACAGCGTTTGTAGCTGTGGTATGCAGCAGTCAGCACCTGTTTCTGGCTGGTGGTAGCCAGGACCAGATAATTACGTGATTTGATACCGCGCCCTGCCAGACTTTCCAGTTGCATACGCAACGCCGGATCACTGGCCTGCAGGCCCGCGGTGTCGATCAGCACGACGCGCTTGCGCAACAGCGGATCAAGCGCTTGCGCCAGCGACTGGCCAGGATCGACGTGAGTCACCGGTACGTTGAGGATACGGCCCAATGTCTTGAGCTGCTCCTGAGCGCCGATACGGAAACTGTCCATGCTGACCAGAGCGATATTCTGTGCGCCGTACTTGAGTACGTAGCGCGCTGCCAGCTTGGCCAGCGTGGTGGTCTTGCCCATGCCAGCCGGGCCGACCATGGCAATCACACCACCCTCTTCAAGCGGCTCGACGTCCGGCACTTCGATCATCCGCGCCAGGTGGGCCAGTAACATGCGCCAGGCCTGACGTGGCTCGTCGATATCCGGGATCATTTCCAGCAGGTCGCGGGACAACGGGCCAGACAAGCCGACACGTTGCAGACGACGCCACAGGTTGGCCTGGGCCGGACGACTGCCCTGCAACTGATTCCACGCCAGGGAGCCGAGCTGGACTTCCAGCAGCTCACGCAGGCCATTCAATTCGAAACGCATCGAGTCGTAACCGCGCTGACCACCAGCAGGTGCCGCCGGAGCAGCCTGCGGCTGTGCGGAGGGACGTGGCGGCTCTTCCAGAGTCGGCTCGATGTGGGTGTCAGCGGTGCTCAATGGCAAACCGGCAAACAACTGGCGATTGGTCGCGCCGTCGCTGTCGCTGCGGTTGTTCAGTTCTGCCTGGGCCGAGACGATGCGCGACTGGGTTTTGCGCAACTCGTCCTCGAGCTCGATATTAGGCACACGAGGTGCGAGCGCGGACAGTTTGTAATCCAGAGCGGCAGTCAGCTCGACGCCACCGGCAATGCGCCGGTTACCGATGATGGCCGCTTCTGCGCCCAGCTCATCACGAACCAGTTTCATGGCTTGACGCATATCGGCGGCGAAAAATCGCTTAACTTGCATGACTCACTACCTCAGCCGTTAGGCCCGACAGTCGCTACGATGGTTACTTGCTTGTTGTCAGGAATTTCCTGATACGCCAACACGTGCATATTTGGTACAGCCAACCGTCCAAACCGCGACAGCATGGCCCGAACCGGGCCTGCTACCAGCAGAATCACTGGTAAGCCTTGCATCTCTTGACGCTGGGCGGCATCGATCAGCGAACGCTGAAGTTTTTCCGCCATGCTTGGTTCAAGGAGAACGCCTTCTTCCTGACCCTGACCAGCCTTCTGAAGACTATTGAGCAATATCTGTTCCAACCTTGGCTCCAGCGTGATAACTGGTAGCTCCGGCTCAATGCCTACAATGCTTTGGACGATTGCGCGGCTCAATCCGACCCGGACTGCAGCCACCAGCGCGGCGGTATCTTGACTCCGCTGAGCGTTGTTGGCGATGGCTTCGGCAATGGTGCGGATGTCCCGCACAGGAACCTGCTCGGACAGCAGCGCCTGCAACACTTTGAGCAGGGCAGACAACGACAGAATGCCTGGAACCAGCTCTTCAGCCAGCTTGGGCGAGCTTTTAGCCAGCAATTGCATCAGTTGCTGCACTTCCTCATGACCAATCAGCTCATGAGAGTGCTTGTAAAGAATCTGGTTGAGGTGGGTCGCGACCACGGTACTGGCGTCAACCACGGTATAACCGAGAGACTGAGCCTGGCTGCGCTGGCTGATTTCGATCCAGACGGCTTCCAGGCCAAACGCCGGGTCCTTGGCGGTAATACCGTTGAGCGAACCGAACACCTGACCCGGGTTGATGGCCAGCTCGCGATCCGGATAAATCTCCGCCTCAGCCAGCGTGACCCCCATCAGCGTCAAACGATAGGCGCTGGGAGCCAGATCCAGGTTGTCGCGAATGTGTACGGTCGGCATCAGGAAGCCCAGCTCTTGAGAGAGCTTCTTGCGCACGCCCTTGATCCGCGCCAGCAGTTGACCACCCTGATTACGGTCTACCAACGGAATGAGGCGATAGCCCACTTCCAGGCCGATCATGTCGATGGGGGTTACATCATCCCAGCCCAGCTCTTTGGAATCCTGAATGCGCGTCGGCGAAGGCAGCATTTCCTGCTGACGCTTGACCTCTTCCAACGCGACGACCTTGACCTGATTCTCTTTCTTCCAAAGCAGGTAGCCGATGCCGCAAGCGACAAGGCCCAGACTGATGAAGGAAAAGTGCGGCATGCCTGGCACGAGGCCCATCACGATCATGATCGCGCCAGACACACCCAGCGCTTTCCAGGAAGTGAACATCTGGCGGTTGATCATCTTGCCCATTTCTTCCGAACCGGAAGCACGGGTCACCATGATCGCTGCGGCGGTGGACAAAAGCAGTGATGGCAATTGCGCCACCAAACCGTCACCGATGGTCAGCAAGGTGTAAATCTTGCCGGCGTCAGCAAATGTCATGTTGTGCTGCAGCATACCCACGAGCATGCCGCCAATCAGGTTGATGAAGAGAATCAACAGACCGGCAATGGCGTCACCACGAACGAACTTGCTGGCACCGTCCATGGAACCGTAGAACTCGGCTTCCTGAGCGACTTCAAGACGGCGACGCTTGGCTTCAGGCTGGTCGATCAGACCGGCGTTCAAGTCGGCGTCGATTGCCATTTGCTTACCGGGCATGGCGTCCAGGGTGAAACGCGCACTCACCTCGGAGATCCGCCCGGCACCTTTGGTGATTACCACGAAGTTGATGATCATCAGGATGGCGAACACCACGATACCGACGACGTAGTTACCGCCGATGACCACTTCACCAAACGCTTGAATCACTTTACCGGCAGCGGCGTGACCGTCCTGACCGTGCAGCATGACGACGCGGGTCGAGGCTACGTTGAGCGCCAGCCTCAATAAGGTGGCGACCAGGAGGATGGTCGGGAATACCGAGAAGTCGAGTGGACGCAGTGCGTACACACAGACCAGCAGAACCACGATGGACAGCGCGATGTTGAACGTGAAGAACACGTCCAGCAGGAACGGCGGGATGGGCAACATCATCATTGCCATCATGACCAACAGCAGCAACGGAACGCCCAGCTGGCCGCGGCCGAGGCCTGCCAGATTGCTACGTGCGCTACTGATTAACTGAGAGCGTTCCACCGATTATTCACCTGCGCGCTAAATCAAAACTTTGACGCCGATGGCGACCTGATATGACCTATTGCAAGAAGCTTTCCAACTGTGGAATTGGTGATGAAATAGCGGGTGGGGTCTGTAAGAAAGTGTGAGATTTTTTGGAGGGAGGGGGGATTTTGTGTACATATCCATTGTTGGGTAACGGCTGATATTGGTTGCGCTTTTACAGCGCCTCACTTTTGTGAAGCGCAAAAGTAAGCAAAACGCTCTTGCCCCACCACTCGGTCCCTCGCCTAGGCTCGGGATGCCCGCCCGCAGATCTGAAACCGTGGGCCGCCGCAATGGGCCATCCATGGCCCCGTGCGGCTAACCCGGCGTCCTGCCGGGTTACCCACGGTTTCAGATCTGCGTTCGGCCAGCGTGGTTTGACGGGGCGCCTCAGATCAAAATCAAAAGCTCGGCGGCCTGACAGCCGACCTGGTTGTGTGGGTTCTCCGGGCATCTGTAGGAGCTGCCGAAGGCTGCGAAGCGGTTTGTCAGGGGACGAAAAGCGTCAACTGTGCTGACGTCTCGCGAACAAGTTCGCTCCTACCGGTCCGGGCCAGCGTGGTTTAACGAGGCGCCTCAGATCAAAATCAAAAGCGCGGCGGCCTGACAGCCGACTTGGTTTGTGAACTTCCCGGCTTCTGCAGGAGCTGCCGAAGGCTGCGAGGCGGTGTGTCAGATGACGGATGCGTTGGCTGTGCGGACGTCTCGCGAACAAGTTCGCTCCTACCGTTCCGCGGGGGAACCGCTGCTTTTGATCTGCTTTTGATTTTGATCTGAGGCGCCCCGTTAGACCACGCCGGCCGGAATTCGATATTGCTGCGTGGGGTAAACCGGCAGGGATGCCGGTTTAGCCGCCTCAGGCCATGGATGGCCGGTGGCGGCGGCCCCACGCAGCAATGTCGGATTACGGGTATGCCGAGCCTAGGCGAGGCACCAAGTGGTGGGGCAAGAGCGTTTTGCTTACTTTTGCGCTTCTCAAAAGTGAGGCGCTGTAAAAGCGCAACCAATATCAGCCATGAACGCGGTAATGGATATGTACGCAGATGCAGTCAGCAAAAATCAAGAATCCCGCTGCAAATCCGGCGGAATGGTGATATCACCCAGCGGATCCGGACGCTTGCCCTGCCCTGCATGGTACTGACGAATCTGATACACATACGCCAGAACCTGAGCCACCGCCAAGTACAGACCGGCCGGGATTTCCTGATCAAGATCCGTGCTGTAGTAAATCGAACGCGCAAGACCCGGCGATTCAAGAATCAGAATCTGGTTATGCGCAGCAACCTCCCGAATCTTCAACGCCACAAAATCCACGCCCTTGGCCACCAGCATCGGCGCCCCACCCTGATCAGGGTCATATTTAAGAGCCACGGCAAAGTGCGTCGGGTTAGTGATGATCACATCCGCCTGAGGGACCGACTCCATCATGCGGCGCTGCGATGCGTCTCGCTGCAACTGACGAATGCGCTGCTTGACCTCCGGACTGCCTTCGGAGTTCTTGTACTCATCGCGCACTTCCTGCTTGGTCATCAACAGCTTCTTGTGCGCTTCCCATAGCTGGAATGGCACATCCACCGCCGCAATGAAAATCAGCCCGCACGCCATCCACAACGTACTCCAGCCCACCACTTGCAGACTGTGAATAATCGCCTGCTCCAAGGGCTCGTGAGCAATCGAAACCAGTGCGGCCTTTTCCATGTTCAGAACCACCAATGCCACGATCAGCACAATGACGAACTTGGCGAAGGACTTGAGTAGCTCAATCAGCGCGGTGGGAGAGAACATGCGCTTGAGGCCCGCAAACGGGTTCATGCGGCTGAACTTGGGAGCCATTGATTTGGCGGCGAACAACCACCCACCCAGGGAGATCGGGCCAATGATCGCGGCAGCGAGCATGACCAGGAAAAAAGGCATCATGACGACCAGCGCGAGTTTGCCGGTCGACAAGAGCATCTTTGCCATGGACCCCTGATCCATGAGCACTTCACGGGTGATGGTGAAATTCGAAGTCATCATGTAGGACATTGCCTGAGCAATGTCCGACCCTTCGACCAGAAGCCCGATAGCGCCTGCCATCATGATTGCCAGGGTATTCAGCTCCTTGGAGCGGGCAATCTGGCCTTCCTTACGGGAATCACTTCGCTTTTTATCCGTGGGTTCTTCTGTTTTGTCCTGACCATTCTCGTTCTCAGCCATGTCAGCGAGCCCTCACCATATCGCGGAAGCCCTGCAGCGCTTCAGTTGCCAGCGGTTGGTACTGATTGAGAATGTCGGCCAGGCTGATCCACAGGATGACAAAGCCCATTACCAGCGTCAGCGGAAAACCAATGGAGAAAATGTTCAGCTGCGGTGCTGCACGGGTCATAACGCCGAAAGCGATGTTGACGACCAGCAAGGCGGTAATCGTCGGCAACACCAGCTTCAGACCGGCAGCCATGACCCAGCCCAGGCCATTGGCAAGCGCCCAGAAGTTGGATACCAGCAAACCACTCCCTACCGGCATGGTCGTAAAGCTCTCGATCAGGGTTTCTATCACCACCAGGTGGCCGTTCATGCCTAGAAACACAAGCGTGACCAGCATGGTAAAGAATTGACCAATCACTGCCGATGACACGCCGTTGGTAGGGTCAACCATCGAGGCGAAGCCCATGCCCATTTGCGTGGAAATGATTTGGCCGGCAATCACGAAAGAATGAAAGAACAGCTGGAGAAACAGCCCTAGACCCGCGCCGATAATGATCTGCTCACCGATCAGCAACAAGGCGGTCAGGTCCAGCGCGTTGACCTCGGGCATGGGCGGCAGGACTGGCGCCACAACCACGGTGATGGCCAGCGCAAGATAAAGACGCACACGACGAGGGACCAGTGTGGTACCGATGATCGGCATGGTCATCAACAGCGCAACAATCCGGAACATCGGCAGCATGAAGCTCGCTACCCAAGTGCCGATCTGCCCGTTGGTCAGGGCTAGAATCGGTTCCACGAGGTCAGCCGATCACAGTCGGGATGCTGGTATACAACGCGAGGATGTATTCCATGAACACCTTGAGCAGCCAGGGACCGGCGACGATCAACGTGATGAGCATCACGATGAGACGCGGCAAAAAGCTCAGCGTCTGTTCGTTGATCTGAGTGGCCGCCTGAAACATGGCGACCAACAGACCACAGAGCAGACTGGGCACTACCAGAATCGCCACCAGCAATGTGGTGAACCACAGCGCCTCGCGGAACAGGTCGACAGCTACTTCTGGCGTCATTGCGCAGACTCCTGATCAGGACGGGTCATACACCACCGAAACTGCTGGCCAGCGTGCCGACGATCAACGCCCAGCCATCCACCAGCACAAAAAGCATGATTTTGAACGGCAGGGAAATAATCAACGGCGAGAGCATCATCATACCCATGGCCATCAGCACGCTGGCGACCACCAGGTCGATGACCAGAAACGGAATGAAGATCATGAAGCCGATCTGAAACGCTGTCTTGAGCTCGGAAATGACAAACGCCGGAACCAGGATCGTCAGCGGAGCCTGATCAGGAGAGGCGATGTCAGTGCGCTTGGAAAGCCGCATGAATAACTCAAGATCGCTGGTGCGGGTTTGCGCCAGCATGAAATCCTTGATTGGTACCTGCGCCTTGGCCACTGCATCCTGAGCCGTCATGGTTTCCGCCAGATAGGGCTGCAAGGCATCCTGATTCACCCGGTCAAACACCGGGGCCATGATGAACATGGTCAGGAACAGCGCCATGCCGGTCAGGATCTGGTTCGACGGCGTCTGCTGCAGACCCAGGGCCTGACGCAGAATCGAGAAAACAATGATGATCCGCGTAAAACTGGTCATCAGCATGACGAACGCCGGGATAAAGCTCAGCGCCGTCATGATCAGCAGGATTTGCAGGCTGACCGAGTATTCCTGCTGACCGTTTGCACCGTTGGCCAAGGTAATTGCCGGGATCGACAACGGATCGGCACCGAACGCCACAGGCGCTGCCAGCACCAGCAAAACTGTCAACAGAATACGCAGCATTACTTCTTATCCTTCTGAACCTTGTTGCCCATCAAGTCCATCAAACGCTGCGCAAACTCGGAGTTCACCGGCTGGGTCTCCGGCACCCGCACTGGCTCGTTGAGCACATGCAACGGCGTGATTCGTCCCGGCGTGACGCCAAGCAGAATCTGTTCGTTGCCGACCTGAACCAGTACCAGGCGATCACGCGGGCCGATAGCCCGCGAGCCGACCAGCTCGATCACCTGAGCATTGCCCGGTACGCCGCGCTGAACCCGACGCATCAGCCAGGCCAGCAGAAAGATGAGACCGACGACCAGCAGAAGGCCGAACAGCAACTGCACTATCTGCCCGCCCATGCCTGATGACGCCGCGGCAGTCGCCTGAGGCGCCACCGCCTGAACGGCGGGCTCAGCCGCCAAAGCGCTCAGCGGCATGACGAGGAACACGGCTACGGCTTTGATCATCTTCACTAGCGCAGCTTCTTGATACGTTCGCTTGGGCTGATCACGTCAGTCAGGCGGATGCCGAACTTCTCATTGACCACAACCACTTCGCCATGGGCGATCAGCGTGCCGTTGACCAGAACATCGAGCGGCTCACCCGCCAGACGATCCAGCTCGATAACCGAACCCTGGTTGAGCTGCAGCAGGTTACGAATACTGATATCGGTACTGCCCACTTCCATGGAGATGGACACCGGAATATCCAGAATCACATCAAGGTTGGGACCATCAAGCGTTACCTGAGCATTGCTCTTGGGCACGCTGCCGAACTCTTCCATTGCCATACGGCTGGACGCCGCCGAATTACCGGCATCTGCAGCAAGCAGCGCATCGATATCGCTCTGCCCGTCATCACCGGTTTCTTCCAGTGCTGCCGCCCACTCATCGGCCAACGCCTGATCTTCAGCAGACGTCATATCGTTTTCATCAGCCATCGGTTGTCCTCGGTGAACATTGATTCAGTGACACAAAAATTTTCGGCGAGAAAAACTCAACGCCGCTCTATCGGTTCGATGACTTGCAGGGCCAGATTGCCTTGATGCGATCCCAGCTTGACCTTGAAGGAAGGCACGCCGTTGGCGCGCATCACCATCTCATCAGGCATATCAACCGGAATAATGTCGCCCGGCTGCATGTGCAGAATGTCGCGCAGCAACAACTGACGACGAACAACCGTCGCGCTCATGGGCACTGCTACATCCAGAACATCCTGCTTGAGTGCATTGATCCAGCGCTCATCCTGGTCGTCCAGATCGGACTGAAAGCCCGCATCCAGCATTTCCCGAATAGGCTCGATCATCGAGTAAGGCAAGGTGACATGCAGGTCGCCGCCACCTCCGTCCAGCTCGATATGGAAAGTCGATACGACAACCGCTTCGCTCGGACCCACAATGTTGGCCATCGCCGGGTTCACTTCAGAGTTGATGTACTCGAAGTTCACTTCCATGATCGCCTGCCAGGCTTCTTTCATGTCGATGAAAGCCTGGTCCAGCACCATGCGTACCACGCGCAGCTCGGTCGGCGTAAATTCACGCCCTTCAATTTTGGCGTGACGACCGTCACCGCCAAAGAAGTTATCCACCAGCTTGAACACCAGTTTGGCGTCAAGGATGAACAGCCCGGTGCCACGCAACGGTTTGAGCTTGACCAGATTGAGACTGGTCGGCACATACAGCGAGTGAACGTACTCGCCGAACTTCATCACCTGCACGCCGCCTACCGCCACGTCGGCTGAGCGACGCAGCAGGTTGAACATGCTGATGCGGGTATAACGGGCGAATCGCTCGTTGATCATTTCCAGAGTCGGCATCCGACCCCGTACGATCCGATCCTGGCTGGTCAGGTCATAACTTTTGATGCTGCCGGGTTCAGCAGCGTTTTCAGTTGCAACCATTCCATCGTCCACGCCGTGCAACAGCGCGTCGATCTCATCCTGGGACAGCAGGTCTTGCACGGCCATGTCGTGTTCCTACTGCAATACGAAGTTAGTGAAAAGCAGTTGCTCGATCACGGTTTTGCCCAGTTCTTTCTGGGCGACTTCCTGAACGCTGGCGGTCGCTTTCTGACGCAGCATTTCCTGACCGATAGGCGACGCCAGGGACTCGAAAGGGATGCCGGCAAACAGCATCACCAGATTGTTGCGGATGACCGGCATGTGCACTTTCAATGCCTCAAGATCAGCCTGATTGCGCGCCAGCATGGTGATGCTGACCTGCATGTAGCGCTGACGACCGTTGGAGTTGAAATTGACCACGAATGCAGGCGTGAGCGCTTCGAAAATGGCCGGGTGTTTGGCATTGGGATCCGCCGCAGCGACAGCCGCCGGGTCTACCTTCGGCTCGGAGCTGTGCATGAAAAACCAGGTCGCGCCGACTGAAAGGCCGACGGCCAGCAATAAAGCCACTACCACAATGATAATGAGCTTGAGTTTGCCTTTTGAGCCGGGTTCTTTAACTTCGTCGCTCTTCGCCATGCCAATAATCCGTCACTATTCGGGGGGTTCGCTAATGCGTGACAGAGGAAGAGCAAGTGTTATGCCAGAGTTGGGAGAGGATGGTCAGGACGGGGGTTTTAGTGAGGTGATTTTTCGAGGGTTTATGTATTTGCAGCATCAGGCAGCGCCGGAATTAGAGCACTGGCTTTAGCCGTGAGGGCCAACACTTATACTACCCTCGTAGTCAGAACCAATGCCCTCCCGGCGAAAGCCGGTCCTACGGATCTTTGTTTGCTCCGCGACTGAGCGGCGCCAGGCACACCCCGCTCAGTTACTTGGCAGCAGGTCACCATCAGGCGTAGAAATCGATCTCGCTGGTACCGACAACCCGTTGAACCGGCTGACTGATCGCAATGCCAGTATCTGCGTCGATACCGTCAACCGGGCCGTCCACGCCACTGACGCCCGAACCACCGTTGCCAGTGCCACGGGCATTGTTAGCCTGCTCTTGCTGCTGGGCCTGGTTCTGCTGGTTGCGGGACTGGTCGGAAACGTTCACGTCCACCTGCCCCATACCCTGCTGGGTAAAAGAATCGCGCAGGCGGGACATCTGGCTTTCCAGCGCTTCACGAACCCCCACATGAGCACTCATGAAGGTCACTTGAGTCTGCTGGTCAGGCGCCATGTTGATACGAATATCGAGGCGACCCAATTCAGCAGGCTCCAGCTGGATATCAGCCGATTTCAGGTTTTGACTCGACAGATACATGACGCGCTCTACCACGCCTTCACTCCAGCCACTCTGGTGCATCGCCAAAGGCTGGTTCATCAGAGGTACCGCAGGCGCTGCCACACGAGGCTGTTGAGCGGCTTGACTCAGGGCTGCCAGACGATCAGCGAAGTTATCCACCCGAGTATCGCCAGCAGCTGATTTGACATCCTTGAGACCACTGTCGAGCAAGCCGTCGAATGATTTATCGCTGCTCTCGGTGCTGGGCTCGTCCGAAACAGATGAACGCTCATCCAGTGCTGCCAGGTTATTGGCGAGCTGGGATGGATCCGTTGCGGCGTTATCCAGCTTGGCGTTCTTGCCTGCCTGATTCGTTGCGTGAGCATTTTGCGCTTGCTGAGCCTGCTGCGCCTTGGCTGCTGCATTCTCCAGAGCAAACTGCAGCGCGGGCATGTCTTCGAGCGGATCAGCGCTCGGGTCGAAAGATGCTTCAGCCGGATCAGCGGCCTGCACGGTCGGCAAGGCGGTTGAGGCAGAAGCGACATCAACTTTCGGCTTGTCGACGTCCACCTGGGCCGAGGCCTGACTGACTATGGCTTGCAATGCAGGATCAAGCGCGGGATCAAGCGCCGGGTCTGGCGTTACAACCTGGGCCAGTGCCGGATCAACTTCTTCCTCGGCCTTGCCGTCGCTTGCGCTGGCAACTGGCTCGGCAGGCAAGGTATTGCCGCTATCGGCAACCGTCGTCGAGTCCGAAGCGGCAGCATCGTTCTTGTCGGACGCGGCCTTGTCTGCAACCTGTTTGTCTTTATCCGCGGCAGATTTGGCCTTGACCGGAGCGTCGTTGCTCGCAGCCGATTTAGCCTGAGCCTGCTTGGCATAGACGTCAGAGAAGCTGGAGTTGTCGTCTTTGCTGCTGTCAGCCTGCCTGGCTGAGTTGCTGGCAGAACTGGCCTTCTGCGCCGCCACTGGAGTGGCTTGAAGAAGAGCATTGGGGGCGAGTGGCATGTCGATCTCCGCGAAAAACAGCTGAATACGCAGAACAGAGCAAGATACGGGCCAAAGACGATCATGAGCAGCCCTGGTGTCAATGATGCAGCGCTCTCGCAGCCAACACGCCCCTCCAGGAGCGCGATAGCGTTAGCAAAGCCGATAGATTTATCGAATGACAGACCGAGTCGCGGGCAAGCGCGCTCCTACAGGTAAATAACATTCCAAATAGTAGGCGCATTTGTTTGATAGAAGCGCGAGTCGACTCAGGGGTGTGCGATAAAAAACTGGCGTTCCGCGTCGAATAACCGACGCACAGTCGAGTATTCGTGATCAAGGGCGGCCAATAGATCGCCAAGACCGACGCTTTCCTCCCGACGGCTGCGCTCTTCAAGCTCACGGCACAGGTCGGCAAGGCGCAGCGCGCCCATATTGCTGCTGCTGCCTTTGAAGCTATGGGCCACCAGGCTCAGCTCCTGCAGATCAAACGCAGCCACTCCCATAAGCTGACGCAAACGGGAAATACGGTATTCAGAGTCTTTGAGGAACACATCCAGAAGGGTGGGATACTCGTCTTCCATGACTTCCTGCAACGTCGTCAATACGCTGTAATCCAGATGAATGACTGACACCTTGCTCACTCCTTTGATCAAGAACCCGGGGTTATGCCTTTGCCCCCCAGCAGAATTCCACGCGTGCGATCCGTCCGTCCTCAGACCACGAAGCCTCGTCACTCAGCTCTCGCACCAGCGCAAGACCGCGACCGTACAGCTCATTGAGTGTCGGCGGCAACGCAAGAATTGTATCAATGTTGAAACCATTACCGCTGTCCTCCACCTGCACACTCAAACGGCCGCCCCCATCCAGAGGGGTGACCTGAAAATGTATGCGAATGAAGCCACTCTCCAGCGCGGCAAGCCGCTCTGCCCGCTGCTGATAATAGCGGGTAAATCCTGACGCGTTACTTTTCAGCGAAGAATCCAGCCCCAGAACGCCATGCTCCAGCGCATTGCTATAAAGCTCGGTCATTACGGTGTAAAGCGCACCGCTCTGATGACGCAGGCCATGGACCTCCAGCAACAGCTGCAACAGATAAGGCAGTGGATTAAAGCGCCTGAGGGTCGACGCCCTGAACTCGAACGTCGATGACCAATCCAGCGGCGTAGAGGTACCGCTGTCCGAATAAGTCACGGTTTGCGGTCCCAGCTCTGCCTGCTCGACAGCTGTGATTTCCACCATGCTGACGTCATCCCGGGGCTGCCCACCGAAATCATTCAACGCTTGCTGAATCTCCGTGATCAACAGCTGCGGATCGCGATTGGCTTCCAGCACCTCGTGTAGCCGCGCCACACCAAACAACTGCTCTTTGTTGTCCGCGGTGTCGATCACCCCATCCGAAAGCAGGAAAACCCTGTCACCCAAGGCGAACGGATGAACCTCGGTCCGGTCATCAAACGAACCCGAGTCCAGCACGCCAAGCGGCAGATGCCGTGAAACCAGTGCAGTGCGCTCCCCTGTCGCAACACTCAGCAGATAACCGTCAGGCAAGCCGCCATTCCAGACCTGAAACTGGCGCTGACTGAAGTTGATACAGACCATGGTCGCGCAGCAGAACATGTCCACCGGCAGGATGCGCTTGAGCTTGGCGTTCATCTCGCGAAGGGTTTCAGCCAGACCGAAACCCTTCGCAGTCATGCCGTAAAACACTTCTGCCAGAGGCATCGCACCGACCGCCGCCGGCAAACCATGCCCGGTGAAGTCGCCCAACAACAGGTGCATGTGGCCAGCGGGTGTGTAGGCAGCGAGCAACAAGTCGCCGTTGAATAGCGCGTAAGGCGATTGCAGGTAGCGAATATTGGCTGCGTCCAGGCAACCGGAATGCGCTACCTGATCAAATACTTCCTTGGCCACTCGTTGCTCGTTGAGCAGGTAGTCATGGTGGCGGGCAATCAGGTCGCGCTGCCTGAGGACGGTCTCCTGCAGCAGCCGCAAGCGGTTCATGGCATTGATTTTTGCCGTTAGAACCGTCTGGTTGTAGGGCTTCGCAATGAAATCGTCTCCACCGGCATCCAGGCAGCGCGCCAATGCAGCACCTTCCGTCAGCGAGGTCAGGAAGATAATCGGAACCAGCGCCTCACCGGCCAGCTCCTTGATTCGCCGGGCAGCCTCGAAGCCGTCCATCACCGGCATCATGGCGTCCATCAATATCAGTTGCGGCCGATCTGTCTCGAACAACGCAATCGCATCGGCGCCATTGTCAGCGCACAACACACGATGTCCTTGTCGAGCCACGATAGTAGACAGCAACAGGCGGTCACTGGCGTTGTCGTCAGCGATCAGGATGCACAAGGATTCGCTGGACGGCTGCAAGGGTTCAACCTATCTGGAAAAGCTTCGAGAAATTGGAGATGGTCAGGATCGTGATGACATCAGGGCAACAATTGATCAGACGAATCCGCGAACGCTCGCCCCCGGCATGATCACGCAGCAACAAAAGCATGCCCAGCGCCGAACTGTCCAGGTAAGTGGTGCCACTCAGGTCAACGACATAACGCAGTTCGCTACCCGACTTTTCATAAGCTTCACGAAAGTCCTGATGGGAAGCGAAATCAAAGCGCCCAGAGATTGAGATGGTCAGTTGCTGACCGTCGGGAGAAAGCTCAGAAGTGACCGGCATGTAGAATTCCTGAGAGACGTACGTCACGTTATCAAGGTTTAGCACCGCCTTTGAGCGGCGGCAAATTGATTGAAGGCCGATTTTTCGGGAGGTTGCAGGGGCAAGCGGGTGAAAACTGAATGGCTCCATTCACAGATACCGTAATGCTTTGAATTGGAACGCGTTTTCTGTAGGAGCTCACGAGCACCGCGAGGCAGCGATGGCGGCCCGTCTGATACACCGCTATCGCGGCCTCGCGGTGCTCGTGCGCTCCTACAGCTCTAGTGTTTGACGCGAGCTATAGCCGCACCCTATCCAGCGTTGTTAAAACGGCGCATGCCTGGGCAGGCGTTGCGATAACTCATCCAGCAGCTTCTGTTCGCGCTTGTCTTCCAGTTGACGGGCTTCGTCGATGTAGCGCTGGACCAATTTACGCAAGCCTTCAACCCGGGCATAAGCCTGCTGCCAACTGACGCGGGCTTTTTCGACGTTGTCCTGATGCCAGGCCAGACTCCGGCGCTGCTGATCAACAGCGGTATCCAGCTGGGTAAGGAAGCGCTGGTACCCCAGCAGCCACTGCCCGGAAACGCCATGGGCGCCCTTGTCGATCCATTGTTGCTGGTAGTCCAGGCGAAACTGCTCCAGGTCATTAAGCTTGCCTTCGGCGATGCGCACCTGCCCCTGGAAATGCCCCAATCGCTGGACGGCCGCGCGCTCGGCGCTTTCGGCCATATCCACCACGGGCGCCAGACGCGCTGCGCGACTTACGGCCATGACTTATCAGCCACCCGCAGCAGGGCTGAAGACGGCAGCCAACTGAGCACTGCTGTTCTCCATGCTCTCGTTTTCATTGAGCCCCTGACGCAGAAAGCGCACCAGGGTTGGCTGCAGATGAATCGCCAGGTCGGTTTCCCGATCCCCACCGGGCACGTAGGCACCGACGCTGATCAGATCGCGGCTCTGTTGATAACGCGACCACAACTGCTTGAAGTGCTGCGCCTGATTCATGTGGTCGGGGGTGACCACCGCAGGCATGACCCGGCTGATGGACGCCTCGATATCGATGGCCGGGTAATGCCCTTCCTCAGCCAGCCGACGGGACAACACGATGTGGCCGTCGAGCACGCCTCGCGCCGAGTCCGCGATCGGATCCTGCTGATCGTCGCCTTCGGACAGCACTGTGTAAAACGCCGTGATCGAGCCGCCGCCCGCTTCGGCATTACCGGCGCGCTCTACCAGCTTGGGCAGCTTGGCGAACACCGAAGGCGGATAGCCCTTGGTTGCAGGAGGCTCACCGATAGCCAGAGCAATTTCCCGTTGCGCCTGAGCGAAACGGGTCAGGGAATCCATGAGCAACAGCACGTTCTTGCCCTTGTCACGAAAATATTCGGCGATTCGCGTGCAATACATGGCCGCCCGTAGACGCATCAGCGGCGCATCATCCGCAGGGGATGCGACCACCACCGAGCGCTTGAGCCCTTCTTCACCCAGGCTGTGCTCGATGAATTCTTTAACCTCACGACCCCGCTCACCGATCAGGCCCACGATAATAATGTCGGCCTCGGTAAAGCGGGTCATCATGCCGAGCAGGACGCTCTTGCCGACGCCCGTACCGGCGAACAGCCCTAGACGCTGGCCGCGGCCCACCGTCAATAATCCGTTTATGCTGCGAATGCCCACATCGAGGGGCTGACTGATCGGGTTGCGCTTGAGCGGATTAATCGTCGGGCCGTCCATCGGCACCCAATCCTCGGCCCTAACGGCGCCTTTGCCGTCCAGCGCGCGACCTGCGCCATCCAGTACGCGGCCCAGCATTGCCATCCCCATGGGCAAACGGCCGGTATCCGCCAACGGCACAACGCGCGCACCGGGCGCGAGACCGGACACGCTGCCGACGGGCATCAAGAATATCTTGCTGCCGGAAAAGCCCATGACTTCGGCTTCGACTTCTACCGGATGATGACTGTCATCGTTGATCACCATGCAGCGACTGCCCATGGCAGCCCGCAGGCCCTCGGCTTCAAGGGTCAGACCGACCATGCGCAGCAAGCGCCCTTCCACCACCGGCTGCACGGGCATTTCGATGGTTTCGGCATACGAACCCAGGCGTTTGCCGAAGCTGGTGCGATCAAGGCGCATCGGATTTCTCGACATCAGGGCTGGCAGACGCTGGCGCGGCTGGAGGGGTGTTCAGTTCCAGACTGAGGTCTGGAGCTGCCGGATGCAGTGACTGCTCGTGCATCTGGTCATACATTTTGCCAATGGCCAGCGCCAGGCGTGTCTCGATGCTGGCATCGATCCGGCTGTGCTCGGTTTCAATCCGGCAACCACCAGCCTGCAATGTGTCATCTTCAACGATGCGCCAGGTTTCCTCATGACGCTCGCGCATGGCTTTGACCAGATCAAAATCCTGCGGATTGATGAAGATCCGCACATTATTGGCGCCCATAGGCAACAGTTTCAGCGCATCGCGCAGGACATTGCCAATCTGCCGTGAATCGGTGGTCAGCTCCCGCTGAATAACCTTGCGAGCGATGTGCTCCACCAGATAAATCACCGATTGCTCGATTTGCTTGTCCTGGCTGCCGATCGGATCAAACAGCTGGGTCATGAGCAGGTCGAGGCTTGCAAGCTTTTCCTTGAGGGCAACCTCGGCTTCCTGGCGAACCTTCAGTTGCGTGCTGTGAAAGCCTTCCTTTTCGCCGGTAGCGAAGCCTTCGTTGTAGGCCTCCTGACGGACGCTCTCCAACTCTTCGAGTGTTATCGGCTGGACTTCCTCCAGAGGGACTTCTTCGATGGTGTCGACCGATTCCTCGATCACCGGTTCCGGCTCGGGTTCAGGCTCTTTGTACGGGTCGAAACTGGGCAGCGACCACACGTCAAAACCGCCGACGTCCTTGGCGCGGATGAGCTCGCTGACCGGTTCTTTGTTGGAGCTGGACATTGATAGTGCCTTAGAGTCTGTGATGTTTCAGCGCAGGCCGCCTTGCCAGACGACTGTCGTCAGGCAAGGCGGTGGACACCGGAGACTATATCCCCGGTCAGCTTTTCCGACAAAACGTCAACAGACTAGATCATTTCCTCGCCACCTTTGCCGCCAAGAACGATTTCCCCGGCCTCGGCCATACGGCGAGCAATAGTGAGGATTTCTTTCTGTGCGGTTTCCACGTCGCTGACGCGGACCGGGCCCTTCGCTTCCAGATCGTCGCGCAGCAGTTCGGCGGCACGCTTGGACATGTTCTTGAAGATTTTTTCTTTGATCGCCTCGTCGGAACCCTTGAGAGCGAGTACCAGCACGTCCGAAGACACCTCGCGCAACAGCGCCTGGATACCGCGGTCGTCCACGTCCGACAGGTTGTTGAAGACAAACATCAGGTCTTCGATCTGCGTCGACAGATCTTCGTCGACTTCGCGGATCGAATCCATGAGCGCACCTTCGATGGAGCTGTCGAGGAAGTTCATGATATCCGCAGCACGCTTGATACCACCCAGGGTAGTACGCGACGTGTTGGCATTACCCGAGAACTGCTTCTCGAGAATCTGGTTCAGTTCTTTGAGGGCCGCTGGCTGCACGGTGTTCAGCGACGACACCCGCAGAATAATATCCAGCCGCACCTTGTGATCGAAATGGCCGAGCACTTCACCTGCCTGATCGGCATCCAGATACGCCACAACAATGGCCTGAATCTGCGGGTGCTCGAAACGGATCACGTCAGCCACAGCGCGTGGCTCCATCCATTTCAGGCTGTCCAGACCGCTGGTGTTGCCACCCAGCAGGATGCGGTCGATCAGACCGTTCGCCTTGTCTTCGCCCAATGCCTGGGTGAGCATTTTACGGATGTAACCGTCAGAGCCGACGCCCAGGCTGGTCTGATCGCCAACGATTTCGACGAACTCGGTCATCACCTCTTCGACCTGTTCGCGATGCACGTTACGCATCTGCGCCATGGCCACGCCGACCCGCTGGACTTCCTTGGGCCCCATGTGGCGCAAGACTTGCGCCGCATCGGTTTCACCCAGGGAAAGCAGCAGTACGGCAGCTTTCTCGACTTTACTCAGTTTGGCTACAGCGGCTCGATCATTCATCAGTGTTAATCCACTCTTTCACGACCTGGGCCACACGACCCGGATCTTCAGCCACCAAACTCTTGATTGCGTTCAGCTGTGCGTCATAACCCTCGGTCGGGCTAGGCAGCAGAATACTTTGCGGGCCACCCAGGCTGACGCGGTCGTTGGACAGCTCATCGGAGCCACCACCGCCCATGCCACCCATACCGCCCATGCCGTCGTCAAAACCGGCGAGTTGCTTGCTCTTGCCGTTGGTGATGTTGTTCAACACCGGACGCAAGACACCGAACACCAGAACCAGGATGAAGATGACACCCATCGCCTGTTTGACGATGTCCCAGAACCACTGCTGTGAGTAGAACGGAATATCCGGGATGACTTCGCCCTGCTCGGCCGAGAACGGCACGTTGACAACGCTGACGCTGTCACCGCGGCTGGCATCGAACCCGACAGCGTTCTGCACCAGACGGGTAAAGCGGTTCAAGTCTTCTGCGCTCCACGGTGTGCGTGTCGCTTCACCATTGGCCGGGTTGATCTTGAGCTGGTCATCCACCACCACGGCAACCGACAGACGATTCAAACGGCCCTGCTGTTGCTTGGTGTGACTGATGGAGCGGTCCAGCTCGAAGTTCTTGGTCGACTGCACGCGCTTGTCAGCCGGGTATGGCGCCAAGGCTGGCTGACCCGTGGCCGGGTCCATGATTTGTTGGCCGTTTGCATCCAGCAACGGCTGGCCTGGAGCAATGGCGGCAGCAGCACCGGCTGCACCGGCGCCCGGGGTTTGCGGTGCGGTTGCAGGGCCTGGCGGCTGGTTGCTCAACGCGCCCGGAACACCTGATGCACCTGAACTGCTGGAACGCTGCTCGTTGACCGACTGCTCGCTGCGCAAGGCAGGCTGATCAGGGTTGAAGCTTTCTGCCGTTGACTCGACAGCACTGAAGTCCACATCAGCGGACACTTCCGCCTTGTAGCGATCAGTGCCCAGCACCGGACGCAGGATGTTCTGCACACGCTGAGTCAACATGCCTTCCATGCGACGGGCATAGTCAAACTGCTTGCCCGCCATGGTCAGCTCGGAGTTCTCCGCCTGATCAGAAAGAAGATTGCCCTTCTGGTCGACGACAGTGACCTGGGACTTGGTCAGCTCTGGAACGCTGGTCGCCACCAGATTGACGATGGCCATGACCTGGCTTGGCTCAAGGGAGCGGCCAGGGTAAAGCTCAACCAGAATCGAAGCACTTGGCTTGCGATCATCACGGACGAACACCGAGCTTTTCGGGATCGCCAAGTGCACACGGGCACCCTTGATGTTATTCAAGGACGAAATGGTCCGCGCCAGCTCACCTTCAAGGCCACGACGATAGCGCGTCGCTTCCATGAACTGACTGGTCCCCAGGCCTTGATCCTTGTCCAGGATTTCAAAACCGACGTTGGCGTCAGTCTGGGCGATGCCAGCAGATGCCAGCTGAATGCGTGCACGTTGCACGTCATCAGCTTTCACCAGCAGCGCGCCGGAATTAGGCTCGACGGTGTAGGCAATATTGGCCGTGGTCAGCGTGTCCATGACCTGTTTGGCGTCCATGCCGGCCATGCTGCCGTACAACGGACGATAGTCAGGTTGCTGCGACCAGAGCACTACGGCAAAGCCGATGGCCACACTGGCAGCCAGGCCGACCATAAGGCCAACCTGACGCAACATGGTCATCTCGGAGAGGTTTTCCAGGAAGGCCAGACCGAACAACGGTTTGCCTGCAGGAGCGCCTGCCTTGGCCGGAACGCTATCGGCGAGTGTTTCTGCCATGACTCAATACGTCCTTAAACCGGCATCTGCATGATGTCTTGGTAAGCCTGAACCAGCTTGTTTCGCACCTGGGTCAAGGCTTGAAAAGACACACTGGCCTTCTGGGACGAGATCATCACGTCAGTGAGGTCCACGCCGCTCTTGCCGATCTCGAAGGCGCTGGACAGCTGGCTGGAAGCCTGCTGAACGTCGTTGACCTTGTTGACGGCCTGGCCAAGCATGTCGGCAAAGCTGCTGGAGCCGATTTGCGGCGTAGCTGCAGCCTTGGGCGCAGCCATGGCATCCATCTGCATGGAGCGCATGTCCAACATCAAGCGATTAAATTCAACACCTTGGCTCATGGACGTTTCTCTCATAAGGGCCGCAAATTTTTGACACCGAGTCAGCGGTCAATAATGTCAAAGCAACAAGAGTGCCAGCTACATAGCAGCATATGGCCATCACGATGCATCCAATCTATCAGCGAATTCCGCTAAACCCTGCTCTGGATAAGCATTTGGCTGATCCAGAGAGGTTAAAATTTTTTAATTTCAGGTCGATCTGCGACAAATAAGCGCAGGCAGAAAAACTGTATCGGCTCTAAACGACAAACCATCAGGTCGCGAACAGATAACCTTCCACGTCCATCCCCGCGTCGCGCATTTGTGCCAGCTTGTAGCGCAACGTACGAGGGCTGATACCGAGGCGCTCCGCCGCTTCTTTGCGGCGACCACGCTCAGCGCGTAGCGTATCGATGATCATTTGAAATTCACGCCGCCGCAGGTCATCCCCCAGCGCGCCAGCCGAATCGCTGACAGCCAGCTCCATCGGAGCCGACACACCCACTGGCGCGGCAGGTGCCAATGAACCGCCAGCGGTCCCGCTCAACGATGGCGCTGGCGCGTAAGACACAGGGCCGGACAAGCAGAAGTCTTCAGCCTGAATCACACCGCCCTGCTGCAAAATCAACGCCCGTTGCACAGCGTTATCAAGCTCCCGGACATTCCCCGGCCAGGCATAACTCACCAGACAGGCTTGCGCCTGCGCCGACAGCCTGACGGCGGCGTGCTTCATTTTATTGGCATGCTTGGCCAGCAGACGCTCGGCGAGCGGCAGAATATCGGCAGTCCTTTGACGCAGCGGTTGCCAGGCCAACGGAAAAACCGAAAGCCGGTAGTACAAGTCTTCCCGGAAGCGACCTGCCGCTACTTCACCGGCCAGATCACGGTTGGTGGTCGCAACCACGCGAATATCCAGGGTGATCGTCTTCTTGCCGCCGACCCGCTCAACTTCACGTTCCTGAAGAACCCGAAGCAGCTTGGCCTGCAAACCCAAGGGCATTTCCGAGATTTCATCCAGCAAGATCGTGCCGCCGTCGGCCTGCTCGAATTTGCCAGCCTGGGCGGCGATAGCGCCGGTGAAAGAGCCCTTCTCGTGACCAAATAACGTGGCTTCCAGCATATTGTCGGGAATGGCTGCGCAGTTAATGGCAATGAACGGCTTTTCCGCGCGGGGCGAATGCTGATGGATAAAACGCGCCAGCACTTCCTTACCCGTCCCCGACTCCCCTGAAATCAACACGGTCGAATCGCTTTTCGCCACACGGCTGGCCAGGTTGAGCAACTGCGCGCTGGCAGGTTCGACGGCGATAGGACCTTCGTTGCCTGCCGGCCCCAGACGCCCCAAGGCATGTCGCTCTACCAGACCCAACAACGCCTTGGGTTCGAACGGCTTGACCAGATAGTCGGCCGCGCCATGACGCATGGCATCCACCGCGCGCTCCACTGCGCCATGAGCTGTCATCAACAGCACCGGCAATTGCGGGTGACGCTCGCGCAGCAAACCGAGCAATTGGTGCCCGTCCATGCCGGGCATGTTGACGTCACTGATGACCAGCCCGAACGACTCATCGGCCGCCGCCAGCAACGCGTCTTCCGCGCAGGCGACCGCGTGATAATCATGCCCCGCCAGTTCAAGGGTATCGCCCAGCGCTTCCCGCAATGAACGGTCGTCCTCGACCAGCAACACCTTGATCGCCATCAGCAGATTTCCTTTGCAGCGGAAGCCGGAACCAGTGGCAACGAAACGATCGCACAGGTGCCGCGCCCGACACGGGATCGGTACTGCACGCCGCCCTGATGCGCACGGGTAACCGCTGTCACCACCGCCAGCCCAAGACCGGTTCCCGTGGTCTTGGTGGTAAAGAATGGCTCGCCGATTCGGGCAAGTGCAGCGGCATCGATGCCACTGCCGTTATCACTGACACAAACCCGCAAAACATCACCGCGGGCATAAGCGTGGATTTTCAGACGCGTGCGCCCGGCACTGGCCTGCACGGCATTCTCAACCAGATTGAGCAAAGCACCGACCAGCGTGTCGCGATTGCACAGCAGCTGCCCAGGGACATCGTCACACTGCCACCGCACGGACAGATCGTCGGTTTGGGTATGCGCCGCAGCCTGTAGTGCCGCGAACAGCTCGTGCGGTGTAATGCGATCCGTCAACGGCAACTCGCCACGGGCAAAGACCAGCATGTCGCGAACCTGATGCTCCAGCTCATGCAAACGTTCCTTGAGTCGTCCGGCGAAACGCTGCTGGGTTTCCACCGGCAACTGCTGCTCTGTCAAATGACTGGCATAGATCAGCGCAGCAGAGAGCGGCGTACGAATCTGGTGGGCCAGCGAGGCGACCATTCGCCCCAGAGATGACAGGCGCTCATGGCGCGCCAACTGCCCTTGCAGGCGACGGGTTTCAGTCAGGTCGTTAAGCAAGACCAACTGCCCAGGCTCGGCATCCAGTGAACGCGTGGAGATGGACAGACGACGTCCATCCTTTAGAGAGATTTCATGACCATCGTCTTCGCGAGGCGCAAAGCAACGGCTGATCACGTGCCTCCAGAGCTCACCCACCAGAGGTTGCCCGAGCAGATCCACCGCAGCCGGGTTCGCTTCGCGTACAACGCCCATGGCGTCGATCACGATCACGCCGCCGGGCAACAGATCCAGAAGGTTCTGCAAGCGGAATGCAAGGCGTTCTTTTTCTGCCAGCTCCTGCATACGCTGAGCACTGACCACCGCCAGTTCGCCCTTAAGCTCAGTAACCCGTGCTTCCAGCAAGCTGTAGGAGTCCGTCAGTTGCGACGACATCTGATTGAACAGCTGAAAGGCATGCTCAAGCCCCTGACGACTTTCCAGTTCGAGGGACAGCGGAACTTGAAGTGCAGAATCAGACGACAGCTGCTGAACGGCCTGGGACATAGGTAATCTCTCGCGTGGCGAACCGTCAGTAAAAACGGTATGTTCCAAGAGACTTAGCAATCCTCGTGCCGAAAAAAAAGCCCCTGATAATTCAGGGGCTTGGCTTTATTTCAACGCAGCACGCGTCAATCATCTGCCTGTTCATCACCGTCACGGCGCGTCATGCCGTACTTGCGCATCTTCTCGACGAGGGTTGTACGACGGATCCGCAGACGCTCGGCGGCGCGAGCCACAATGCCGTTGGCATCGTCCAGCGCCTGCTGAATCAGACCCTGCTCAAGACCACCCAGGTAATCCTTCAGATCCAGACCTTCCGGAGGCAGAACCGCGCTGTTGGCGAAGTTTGGCGTATGACCATTGATCGCAACGCGCTCTTCGAGATCGCTGCGGATACCTTCAACCATCTGCTCGTCTTCATCATCGACGTAGCGGAATTTCTTCGGCAACTCCGCGACACCAATCACGCCGTACGGATGCATGATCGCCATGCGCTCAACCAGATTGGCGAGCTCCCGCACATTGCCCGGCCAGGCATGGCGACACAGGGACATGATCGCTGCCGAGTTGAAACGAATAGAGCCACGCTTCTCGTGTTCCATGCGCGAAATCAGTTCGTTCATCAACAGCGGAATATCTTCGACCCGCTCACGCAGCGGGGCCATTTCGATCGGGAATACGTTCAGACGGTAGTAAAGGTCTTCACGGAAACTGCCGATCTCGATCATGGTTTCGAGGTTTTTGTGCGTGGCGGCAATAATGCGAACGTCGACGCTTTGCGTCTTGTTGCTGCCCACCCGCTCAAACGTGCGCTCCTGAAGAACCCGCAACAGTTTGACCTGCATGGGCAGCGGCATGTCGCCGATTTCGTCAAGGAACAACGTACCGCCGTTGGCCAGCTCGAAGCGCCCGGCACGACTGGTGATGGCGCCGGTAAAAGCGCCCTTCTCATGGCCGAAGAGTTCGCTTTCCAGCAACTCGGCAGGGATCGCCCCGCAGTTGACCGGCACAAATGGCGCTTCACGACGCTTGGAATGGTAATGCAGGTTACGGGCGACCACTTCCTTGCCCGTACCGGACTCGCCAAGGATCAGCACGGTGGCGTCAGTGTCGGCGACCTGCTGCATCATCTGGCGTACGTGCTGAATGGCGCGACTGGTGCCTACCAGGCTACGGAACAGGTTGGGTTCGCGATGGCGACCGCGCTCACGCGCCTGATCGTACATCTCCCGGTAAACCTGGGCCCGGTGCAGCGAATCAAGCAACTTGCTGTAGCTCGGCGGCATCTCGAGGCTCGAGAGCACGCGGCGACGCAAATCTTCGGGAAGCTCGGCAGGAGAAGAATTTTCTCCCAAAAGCAAAACAGGAAGGAACTCATCCCATGCTGCGACTGTCTTAAGCAGTCCTTGAAGACTGCCCGAGGCATTGACACTGCCGACAAGCACGCAAAGCACTTCGCGAGTGGACGTCAGAGAGCCGACAACCTGCTGCCAGTCCTGGCTTGAGCAGGAAAGATTTTCTTCGCCAAGAAAATTCAGAATAACCGCCAAATCACGGCGGCGCTGGCTGTCGTCATCGATCAGGAGAATCTTGATTTCACGCCACATGCAATAGCAACTTCCCTAGTCAACTCAATGCCCATACATGGGGCAGCTTGGTATCCCGGCCACTGCTTATACCGAGAACCAGAAAATAGTAAACATCGCTAGTTAAGTCAAAATACCGTAAACAGTCAAATTTATGGCGTAAAGCTTTTTTTGACCAACCGGTCACGAATCAAATAGATGGTAAACCTTTGCTGCATTTTTGGCTTGGTTGATTTGCGTCATTTCATCGACGATAGCCTGACGCTCGCCGGTAGCAGTGTCGATGAGTTGCCGGTAGACCGTCAATAACTCTTCAAGATTGCTGCGCAACTCAGGGCCATCAGGCGCATCTTCGCGAATAACGTCTTCGACACAGGCACGACAGGCCAGGTCCAGCTTGACGATCGTCTCCCAGTCACGCTCGGCCAACGCGCCAACCAGCGCTTCGCGAGTTTCTTCGATACGCTTGAGTGCAGCACTCATGTCTATATCCTCAGTACAAGCCTGTTATTTGATCTTAGTGGCCCGCGATTGCGTCCCAGCCTTCTTTGACCGTGCCCAGCAAACCGCCAACTTCGTCGAGAATTTTCGGGTCGCTTTTTATATTAGCTTCAGCCAGGCGTTTCATCATATAGACGTACAGGTTATCAACGCGAGTCAGCGTATCGGCAGAATTTTCCATATCCAGGCCTTCACGCAAACCGCCGACGATCTCGATGGCTTTGCCGATCAACACACCTTTGGAGGCAATGTCCTTGCGCCCGATAGCGCCCTTGGCCTGAGCAATACGATCCAGCCCGGCCTCCATCAGCATTTGCACCAGACGGTGAGGGGTAGCCTCCGAAGCCTGTGCATGGGAGTTCACTTTCTGATACTGCCGAAGGGCTAACATCGGGTTCATGATGTACCTCGTCAAAGATTTAAAACTTCGTATGAACAGCTTATCGACGTATCGGCGACAAACTTTAGGACAGAAGCCAAAAACCCGGCATGCGTATGGACGCAGCCGGGCCTTTGTGAACCAACCAGCCTCAGGAAGCAGAGGTACGGGCGTTCAGTGCATCGAAGAACGAGGTGATGCTGGACAACGTTGATTTCATTTGCCCAACAGCCAGGTCCATGGCGTTGTATTTGGCAGTCAACGTCGCGGTCAGGGTCTCAACCCGTAGATCCAGCGCGGCCTTCTGAGCGAGCAGGTCAGCCTTGGTCTTGTTCAACTGAGTGGTACGGACGTCCATGACGCCGCCCGTCGAAGTGTACGGGTCCAGCGCCTTGCTCATCCGTTTCAACAAGCCGTCGCTGCCATCCTCCTTGGTACCCGCGAACAGCTGCTGCACATCGCCGCCAAGCCCCTTGGTCATAGCCGCATTGTACTTCCCAGTATCAAACGCCAGCTTGCCGCCCACTTGATCGGTTTGAATACCCAACTGCGAAAGGGTCGACAGCTTGCCACCCGAAGACGTGTCGTTCAGCACCGAACGCATGGTAGCCAACAAATCACGCGCCAGTGAATCACCGCCCAGCGCCGCAACGCCAGTCAAATCACCATTGGAGTCAGTCGTGGCCTTGGTCAGCGAGTTGATGGTACTGACAACGGTGTTATAGGCATCAACGAAGGCCTGTAAAGAGGTCTTCAAACCGTCGGAGTTGGCACCCACAGTTACTACTGCCGGCGTCTTGGTTTCAGCAACCGCCGTGAAGCTCAAGCCCGAGACAGCGGTGTCGTAAGTGTTGGTGGAGCTCTTGATCGACAGACCACCAACCTTGATCTCGCCATCAATTGGCGCGTCGCCGATTCGACCAGCACTGGTCGCATCGGAAGCATCCAGCGCACCCGAACCGATGGTCAGGCCACTAATGCTGCTGCTCGTGGTGATGTCCGAACCGGCACCGGTTTTGGTCGAACCGAACACCAGGCGCGAGCCTGTAGCGTCAGTGATGATGTTGGCACTGACCCCACTGGTGGAGGTTTTGGCGTTAATCAGGTCTCGAACCGATTGCAGTGTCGAGCCTTCTGGAATGTTGAACTGCGTATCAACGCTATTTTGAGTGATGGTCAGGGAACCACTCGGAATAGCACTGGCAGCCGCCGTGTCAAAGGATGCCGAAGCCACGCTTGAACTGGTGGCCAGTTTCACGACCTCCACTGCGTAAGTACCCGCAACCGCTGTGTTCTTGGCAGTTACAGTCAATACGGTAGGAGCCGACGACGTTGCAGCATAACCGTTAAAAGAAGGGGTATCGGTCTTTCCGAGATTAGTCAGCGCAGTCTGGAAGGCATCAAGCGCAGAGTTCAGCGTGCTGATCCCTGACAACTTGGTGGTGTTCAGCGTCGTCTGCTTGGCTATCTGGTTTGTTTTGGCGGCCTTGTCGGAGTTGACCAATGAAGTAACAAGGTCACCAATGGCCAGACCCGAACCCAGGCCTGAAGATGTAATTGTACCTGCCATGAATTTCTCCTTCAGATTTCAGCGGTCTTTTGCCTTTTCAAAAAAACAAAAGAACCCATCACATCGCTCACACCAGCATCAAACCCTGGCGTCGAACAATAAGCTGTGTGCGTTATGAAGGCTGTCGGCGATTTTCAGTGCCTCCGCTGACGGCAACTGTCGCACGACTTCCCCGGTGTCACCCGCTATCACTTTTACAACAATTTCGCCCGACGACTCGTCGATCGAAAACTCGAGATTGCGTTTTACCGACTGCACAAACTTTTCAATTTCCTGTACTGCCGACTCAAGCCTCTGAGACTTTTCCGCTTCCGAAAGCCTGAGCGCCTCTTTACTTTCGGATGAATCCGAAACCACGGCAGGTGTCAGCACAACCGCGGCCTGAGGAACCTCAGCCGGTTTTTCAGCAACAACAGGCGTCGGCTTAACGGCCTGGTAAGACAAGCTCAATTTGACGCTCATGTCCATATCCATCACCTCCTCAAAGTAAAAAAGCGGAGGAGTACGAACTGCATACTCCCCCGCCAAGTCTTACACCGATATTACTGAAGCAGTTTCAGTACAGCGGATGGCAGCTGGTTGGCCTGAGCCAGAACAGCTTGCGAAGCTTGTTGCAGAGTTTGTTGCTTGGTCAGGTTAGCAGTCTCTTCTGCGAAGTCGGTATCCTGAACGCGACCCAGTGCAGCGGTGGCGTTTTCGTTTACGTTCTGCAGGTTGGAGATGGTGCTGGTCAGACGGTTTTGCGAAGCACCGAGGTTCGAACGGGTTTCGTTGATGACCGACAGAGCGGCGTCGATTGCGCAGATCGAGGAGTCGATAGCGTTGGCAGCGTCAGAAGCCGAAGCACCAGTCAGAGCCAGAGTGCCGCTGTCTACGGACAGAGCCACTGCGCCGAAGCCTGTGCTCAGAACCAGGTCGATGTGGTTAGCGTCGCCAGTGTTGGAACCGACTTGCAGAGTCATGGTGCCAGCACTACCGTCGAGCAGGTTTTTGCCGTTCAGGTTGGTGCTGCTTGCGATACGAGTCAGTTCGTCAGACAACTGAGCGAATTCGGCGTTGGTCGCTTTCTGCTCGGAAGTACCGTTGGTACCGTTACGTGCCTGGATTGCCAGTTCACGCATACGCTGCAGAAGGTTGGTGGATTCTTGCAGAGCGCCTTCAGCGGTCTGAGCCATCGAGATGCCGTCGTTGGCGTTCTTGATTGCTACGGTCTGGCCACGAACCTGGCTGGTGATACGGGTTGCGATCTGCAGGCCGGCTGCGTCGTCTTTGGCGCTGTTGATTTTCAGGCCAGAAGACAAGCGAGTCATGGAAGTGGACAGAGCGTCGGAGGCGCGACCCAGGTTCTTCTGAACAGCAAGGGAAGCAACGTTAGTGTTTACGCTTAAAGCCATGATGAAATCCTCATTGGTTGGGTGCTGCGGCTTCCGGCCCTGGCGACAGCCGGGTTGGCACAGAGAACCTTCGTAATAGTTATCGTCGTCTACCCTGTTTGCTTTAGGTGTATTTGAAAAAAAATTCCAGCACTTGGGCAATTTTCTTCAAAAACAACGACTTAACGAAAAAACACATTAACCAAGAGGTCTTGCAACTTTAGATAAAACCAGAGTGCCGTCAAAAAACCGCCTTAATCTGGCCTTTAGCCTCTAAGCAATACTGCTAGTTCGTACTCCATATAGTCGGCCAGTCCAAGCCAATCCTGAGCCTGTTGACACGCCAGCATGGTCGTCAGCAACTGCACCCATTGCTGCTGCACACCGGGGGAGCGCTCATCAAGATGGCTGCCAGCACTTTCAAACACATCAATCATATCCAGCCCCGCCTCGACGCTACGCCCCAAACGAAACAGACCGGCGCATGCGGTGCAGTGCGCGATACATTGCTCGACCGTCGTCATTGCACGAACTCCTTATTAAAAGCTGTGCCAGCGATCATCGCCCCTGCCCGGCTGCTATTAAGGAACTGCACGTCAGGGTGCAGGTAGATATAGCGCTCCAGCTCGCCGAGATAGCGGCGGAAATTCAGTTGCGTCCTGACTCGCTGGCCATAACCGTCAAGCACCCATTGCCGGGCATGATCGATAGAAGGACCAAGAGTTCCGTCGGCCCACCCGGCATGGGTCTTGTTCATCGGATAAGCGAAATCGGTACCGAACAGTGTCACCCGCGACGCCCCCATCTGCACGGCCAGATCCACCGCAGGATGAATCACGCTGCCGCCGCCGAACAACTCGCCACGGCTAACGTGCTTGCGCAACTCATCATGTATCGAGCCTGGCGAATAACTGGCGTATCGCGGCCCTTCCCAGGCCTGGATCACCAGAGGGTCGCTCAAGGGCTTATAGACCAGCACGATTTCTGCCGAGTCAGCCGGTGGCAGGTGTGCAGTCGTGATCTTCTGATCAATGCTCACCACAAAGTCCGGCCTTATGCCGTGGGCAAGCAGCGGTTTGTAGGCGGTGTCGACACAGATAAACAGTGGACGTTGCTCGCCCGCACGAATGCTCAGCAGCCTTTCAAAGTGCTGCTCAAGACTCGGCCCGGTGCCTATCACATACATTTCCCGGCTCACGTGCTGGCCGAACAGCTCGGTCACGTCCCGGTCGGAGCTGACCAGCTCAAGGTTCGCCAGCAAACGCTCAACGATGTGCGGCGCTTGCGGATCGAACTCACGATTATTGAAATGCAGATGGACTTCACTGACCAGTCGGTCCCGAATCCGCGCATTGACCTCATCCGCCAGCTCCAGCTCGGCAGGCAATGCGAAGAACGGCAACTGAATCTCGCGGTCATCAGCGGCATAACCCAGCTCGACCCGAGGATCGCTGAGCCAGGACGTCTGATCAGCAAGCCTGAGCACCAGCGAGAACAAAGCCCCGTTGAGGATATGCACCTGCAAGCGCTGCAAGTCGGGCCGCTCCAGCAATACCTGCTGCAGGTCGCCAAGCCCGGTGCCATATAAATGCAGCGGTGAGTTTTGAGCCGGCAGGCTGGCGGCCTGAAAGCGCGCCTCGGCGGTTCGGTCATGGCGACTGGTCAATTGTATGCCCGAGACACTCAGGGTCGCTTCAAGTCCATTAACCAGTTCGACCTGAAGCGCCTCGTAATCTTCATCCAGCAACCTGGCAAACACCTGCGGCCAGCGATCCTGAAGCACCGCGGCATTTAACTGGAAGCTGTCATCCATAAGACCTCACCCAAATTCCGGACAAAAAAATAGCGCTCAAGAGTAACCGTCCTGAGCGCTATTTTTTACTGCAATATTCGATCAGGGCCGATAAATGATCGCCGAGCCCCAGGACAAGCCAACGCCAAAACCGCTGAGCGCAACGCGTTTCCAGCTGGCATCCAGCACATGCTTCTCAAGCAGCAATGGGATGCTGGAAGAAATGGTATTACCCGTTTCCAGCATGTCTTTGATGAATTTTTCCGGCTCGCCTTCAAAACGTCGCGCCACGGCATCGACAATCGCCGCGCTGCCTTGGTGAATGCAGAATGCGTCAATATCGCTTTGATCCAGATCCGACTCCTGCAACAACTCATGCAGGTGTGCAGGCACCTTGAGCAGTGCGAAGTTGAAGACCTGGCGGCCATTCATGAAAAACACGCCATTGCTGACTTTCAAGTGAGCGGCCCCGGAGCCGTCGGTACCGAACTTGGCCTTGCCCAATTGCCAGGGCGCGTCCTCGCCCATCCAGGTTGCAGTGGCGGCATCGCCAAACAGCATCGTGGTGTTGCGATCTTCCGGATCGACGATCTTCGAATAAGGATCGGCAGTGACCAGCAGACCGTTTTTCAGGCCTGCTGCTTCCATGAAACCTTTAAGTGCATAAATGCCGTAAACATAACCGGAGCAGCCAAGGGATATGTCGAACGCTGCCACATTCGTTGGCAGGCCCAGTTTGTCCTGAACGATAGCGGCAGTGTGTGGCAAGCCTTCCTCGTCACCGTTCTGCGTGACAACAATCAGCGCATCGATGGACTCGCGTTTGAGGTCCGGATTATTGGCGAACAGGGCGTTGACTGCCTCGACGCACAGATCGGAGGTTTCCTGTGCATCATCCTTGCGCGGTAGAAAAGCGGAGCCGATCTTGCCAAGGATGAATTCGTCATCCTTGCCGAATTTCGCACCCTGGGCGTAGTTGTCGACGCCAGCCAGAGGTACGTAACTCGCTATGCTTTTTATGCCAATCATCATGGCTTCCCAATATAAATAGCTGAATATCACCGTTTGCCCGATGACTCGGCATCGAAAACAAATGGCTTTTGACCCATGAAAAAAGAGCAGCGAAGGAGTTTGACCGGTCCCGGATTACCGTGAAATCAGCCTGACGCCATCATCGCCCGCGAGCACGATACAGTGAAGATGCGCGTTATGACTCATAGGTCACTAAGTTTTATACCCTTTTAGCGCATGGCATGACACTGTTGAGGGCTGTCATCGTGCAGGGATTCACTAAAAAACTTCAAGATGTCATGGAAGTTTGGGTTGGAATCTCTACGTCTTGTGTACTTATCCGTTGGCGGGGTAACGGCTGATATTGGTTGCGCATTTACAGCGCGTCACTTTTGGGGCCCAAAAGTAACCAAAAGGCCTTTACCCCACCCCTCGGCACCTCGCTGTCGCTCGGTGTACCCGCCCGCAGATCCTGAACCGTGGGCCGCCGCAACGGGCCATCCATGGCCCAATGCGGCTAACCCGGCGTCCTGCCGGGTTACCCACGGTTCAGAATCTGCGTTCGGCCAGCGTGGTTTAAGGGGGCGCCTCAGATCAACATCAAAAGCGCGGCGGCCTGACAGCCGACCTGATTGTGTGGGTTTGCCGGGCATCTGTAGGAGCTGCCGAAGGCTGCGAAGCGGAGTGTCAGGCAACGAATGCGTTGGCTGTGATGACGTCTCGCGAACAAGTTCGCTCCTACCGGTCCGGGGTGAAACCGATGCTCTTGATCTGCTTTTGATTTTGATCTCAAGCGCCTCGTTAAACCACGCCGGCCGGAATTCGATATTGCTGTGTGGGGCAAACCGGCAGGGATGCCGGTTTAGCCGCCTCAGGCCATGGATGGCCGGTGGCGGCGGCCCCACGCAGCAATGTCGGATTACGGGTATGCCGAGCGACAGCGAGGCACCCAGTGGTGGGGCAAGAGCGTTTTGCTTACTTTTGTCTGGGCCGGCTTCCGGATGTTCAAAAGTGAGGCGCTGTAAAAGCGCAACCAATAGAAGCCATGACTACGGTAACGGATATGTACACCGAAGTGCGAGCAAACCAAGAAACATAAACGCCCCCACAAACATCGCAAGGGCGTCAGGACTCAGCAGAACTAAACGAACAACTGCGACCAGTTCACACCGCTCGGCTCACCCAGTGTGAACCCCTCCCCCGTCAACGACAGGTTCTTGTTGTAAGCCTGATCATGCTCGAATTGCCCAGCCCACTTACCCTTCAAAGTCGCAAGAGCCTGCGGCGCGTCCGGCAGAACACCCGAATGACAGATATGCGCCTGCGGCGTCCATACCGTCATGAAACCGAGCTGGCCAATGTTCAGACAAAGATCGACATCACTGAAGGCCTGCGCGAAATCACCTTCGTCAAAACCACCCACCTCATCAAACAGTTCCTTGCGCACCATCAGACACGCCGCCGAAACGGCCGAGTAGTTTTGCGTCACCTGCAGACGACGCATATAACCCGACTCCTCCGAATCCAGACCAATAAATGGCGAGCCCACACCGCCATTCAAGCCCAGGATCAAACCAGCCTGCGTGATCTTGCCCTCGGCATCCGTCAGCCTCGCACCCACTACCCCGACCTCGGGACGCTGGGCCTGATTGAGCAGGTTGCCTATCCAGTTCGGACCAACCACCTCACTGTCTGCGGCCAGCCATAACAGGTACTCGCCACGGGCCTGCGCGGCCATGGCATTGCACGACGCGGAAGGACTGAGCCCCGCCTCGACCTCAAGCACTCGCACCCGGCCGCCAGGCTGCTCCAGCTGACCCAGCCATTCCAGCATTTGCGGTGCCATGCCCTGATGACTGGCCAGCAGCACTTCAAAACGCAGGTAGCGGGTGCGTTGCAAGATGCTGATCAGGCAGCGCTGGAGCCGCTCAAGCTCGACCTCGCCGTGCAGAATGACGCTCACCAGTGGACGCTCGGTATGGCGATAGTCGATGTGATGGATACCATTGGCCTCGCACGTGACCTGCGCCTTATAGCCACGCGCACTCAAATGGCGGGTCAATGCCAGTCGCTCTTGAGTATTTTCAGTAGTCGACGGCGTATCACAAATCATCAACGGCTCATCGAGATGAGCCAGCCAGCCCAGACCGCCTTGCTGGATAATTCTCAACAGCAGGTCGAATTCCAGAGCGTCGGTGAATTCAGCAGAGTAACCACCGGCCTCGATCAGCACATCACGACGGACCAGCCAGTGGCGAGCCATCAATGACGGAATGCTTTGCAGCAGATCCAGGTTGAAGCCTGGTCGGAAAATATCCCGCAACGCCCCGTTCGCCTGACGATGAATTTCGTCGGCGCAGACGGCGCGGCACTCGGGAGCGGCCAGCAACTCAAGGCCAGCCAGCAAAAGGCCGGCCGCTGTGAACTGGTCACCGGCTTCGGCCAGCATCAGCCAGTCCGTGGATAGCTGGCGAGCAATCTGGTTGAGTTTCTCGACATAGTTGTTCTGGGTGACTTTGACGAAGTGCAGCGTGCTGCCGAACGTCGTTGCACTCGGCGGCTCATCCGTCGTGAACACCACCACCTTGAAGCCCTTGTAGAGACCTTCGACCAGGCTGTCGAGGGTGGTCTGCAACTTATGGATGTCGTTGTCGAGATTGAGTACCAACAGACCAAATTGCGGCGGAGCGCCCTTGGTCTTGAGATAGCGACCTATCGCCCCCTGCTCCTCGATACCTGGAGTACGGGCTGCCAGCCACTTCAGCAAGCGGCCAGATTGCATGCCGGCAAACGTCTGCTGGTTGTCATATTCATAAATCGAATCAAGACGCTCAGCCCAGGCGAGCATATCGCTCGAACGGTCATGTTCCTGATTAAGCTCGAGCTGCTGCGCCAGTTGTTTAATCACCCGACGGTTGAATGCGTTTAGGTGCATCGCATCCCACAGACGCGGGATCTGCGTCTCGGCGGTGTCATTGCCGCGAACGGTTAATAGCTCTTCCTGCAAGGCCCATATACCTTCCAGGGCTTCAAGCTGTACGCGCGCTGCTGGCATCGCATGCAGGAAGAATTCGATTTCGGTCAACTGGTCGAAAAATGCCTGGTTGTAATAGGGCATTTCCACATACTGCAGAGGACCAAAACGACGCTCCGGCCCATCCTCAGGGACGTTCCAGGTTGATTCAAAAATCAATTCGTTGGTCAGGGAGCGACGAGCAAGCAGGCATTGGCCCATCGCGGTAAAGCTATCCACCACCACCTGGCGGCGCTGCTCAACGCTGAGGTCCTTCATGTCCGCGGGCAGTGACGCACAGAAATCAATAAACGCCTCACGCTCCCTGACAGATTGCTCATCGGTAAACAGCAGGGAGTGAGACACTTCGGTCTTGTGCTCAGAAGTTCCGACGTTGATTTCCCGCACCACGTACGGTGCATTCAGAACTCGCGCCTTGGCAGAGGCCAACAGGAAATACGCATGGCCAATTTCCTGCCACTGCATCGAGGTATTTTCCGGCAGTGTGGCGTACCACTCCTTCAGTAGCGAAGTGCGGGTAACGGCATAGAAAGGCGGCACGAACTGCCCCATGAACTCGACAACACGTTCCTGGGCCAGATCAGAGCAGTAGTCTTCCTGAATCTTCTTGTCGCGACGGAAGTATTTGACGTGTTTACCCAAGGACGCATACATCAGGCAATAGCCGTGGCACATGCCGTAATCAGGGTTGTCGTGCAGGAAATCCACTGAAGCCTGCAACGTGTCGTGCAGGATGAAGTCGTCATCCGAGACAAATACCATGTAAGGCGTGGAAACCAGCGGAACGCCGTACACCAGCTTGGTCTGCAAGCCCCAATAACCAAACTGCGGCAGGTGCTGATAGTCGATGTCGGCAACCGTTTGCGTCGGCAAATCCGTTGCTTTCTCGGCAGATGAGTCCAGTACCAGAATCCTGCAAGGCAGCGTCTGATAGTAGCGCAACGCCCGACGCAGAAAAGCCGGACGATTGTGACTGATGATCACCAGCGTAAGCTGTTCACTCAACGGCGGGCGATGGCTGGAAAGGTGCTGGCCTTGCATAAATAGTCCCCGTGCAACAGGCGATAAAGGATTCAATGACTTTGCATTCAACGATTAGCGGACACGACGCAGATAGCCGTCCATCGCCACGGTGATCAGCAATTTGTTGTGAATCGATTCGTCGATCACAAAATCGGCGTTTTCCTTGAGGTAGGCCCATACGGCGGTCTTCGGGTTATCGCCTTTGCCCCATGGGCGATCCGGGAACGCGTCCTCGGGCATGTCTTCCACCACCGTATCCATCACCACGCAATAGCTGTCCACGGAAACCAGCGGGGAATAAAGACGCAACTCTTCAAGCACGTGCTCGTGAGTGTGATTGGAGTCCAGCACCACGATGACTTTCTTGCCCGCCGCGATAGCACGCACTTGCTCGGCAGTCGCCGGATCAATGCTGGAGGCCTCGATCATCTGGATACGCTTGCTCATCGGGTGGCTTTCAATGGCCTCGCGGTTGTGCGGGCGAATATCACGGTCGATACCCAGCACTTCGCCATGCCCCTGCAGCTCAAGCAGGGAAGCGTAATAGATGATAGAACCGCCATGAGCGATGCCGCATTCGATGACCAGATCCGGCTTGATGCGCCAGATCAGTTCCTGCATCGCCATCATGTCTTGAGGCAACTGAATGATCGGGCGCCCCATCCAGGAAAAGTGATAGGTGTATTTGTGCCGGGCCGACTCGTTGTAGAACTCTTGGGCAAGGGCCTTGAGCTTCTGGTCCTGGCCCTGGTCGTTGACTTGCTCGTCGCATTCACGCTGGAATACTTGCAGTGCTGTATCCGTCATTTTTCTGTTCTCGATAAAGATAAGTTGAACCAATAGCCAAAGGCCTTGCGAGAAAAATCTTGCCAATGTGCCGACGCGAACCGGCGCGCATGGTGGCGCTCAACAGCAGTTATTCAGCGCCCTGCCGCCCTTCACTCAAGAGTCCCAGCAGCCGCTTGTTGTCACCCCAGAACGCCATGGGTTCATGGGGGGAATAACCGTAATGCCCCAGATTCAAATGCAACGAGCCCCCTCTCTCCCGCAACCGCTGCTCGACCAGCGCCCGAACCGAGATCGGCTGACCGCTGGCGCAATTGACGACGCCCGAGAAATCCCGGCAGTGCAGCACGCCGACAAGATTGTCGGCAGCCACTTCAATCGCGAGATAGTCCCGCAACTGGTCACCCGCCGACATGTTGAAGGAGCTGTCACCGGCATCGATCGACCGGTCAAGGCTGGCCAGCAGACTGTTGCTGTTTTGCCCCTCACCATGCAGATAGAACAGGCGAACCCATTGCAGCGTGAAAGCCTGCTGCCGCTGCAAACTTTCCAGAAACAGACGCAAGGTGTTTTTAGCAAGGCCGTAGGGATTGGTCGGCTGAGCCACGGCGTTTTCATCCAGGGCACCACTTTGCATGCCGTACTCGAAGCAGGTGCCCGTCACCATCACCTGACCGACACCGGCCTCAACGACAGCTTTGATAAAGCGGTAGTCCGCGAACAGGTTCTGCTCGAAATGAAACAAACCCTGGTAGTTAGGCAGGCCTGGCCAGGCCAGATGCACGAGGGCATCGATACCCTTGGTAAGCGCCGCCACATTGAGATCATCAGCGTGAATATCCGCGCTGACGAACTCGACGTCTTTTATCCACGGCATGCTTTGTGCGACCTGAGCATTGCGGGCAACGGCGCGGACACGGCAGCCTTTGTTCAGCAAAGCGCTGACAACATGGCGGCCGACAAACCCGGTCGCCCCCGTGACCAGTACATGCAAGCCCGTCACAGGACTTTCAACTCTGGAATAGCCACGACAAAACGCCCTCCCCAACTGTTCACACCCGCGAACTGCCCGGTGATCTCATCGATCAGATTCCAGGGCAGCACTAATACGTAATCAGGCTTTTCCAGCGCGATACGCTCAGGCTCGACCACCGGAATGCGACTGCCCGGCAGGAACTTGCCTTGCTTGTGTGGGCTGGCGTCAGCGACCCACGCCAACAGATCGGGCTTGATGCCCGCGTAGTTGAGCAGGGTGTTGCCCTTGGCCGCCGCGCCGTAGCCGACCACGCGCTTGCCATCGGCCTTGGCCTGCAGCAGGAAGCGCAGCAACTCATGCTTGATACGCTCGGCAGCCGGAGCGAGGCTGGTATAGAACTGCGCGGTTTTCACCCCAGCGTTCAACTCGGCCTCAAGTACACGCTGCACAGCGGGCATCTGATCATGCTGTCCACCGTCGGCGCGCTGCACGAAGACCCGAAGCGAGCCGCCATGAGTGGGCAGTTCACTGACGTCGAACACGCTCAGGCCATTACGCTCGCACAGGGTCTGCACCGCAGTGAGCGAGAGGTAGGAATAGTGCTCGTGATACAGCGTATCGAATTGCGCACCTGCCATTAACGTCAGCAGATGAGGAAACTCGAAAGTTGCCACGCCGCCGGGTTTGAGCAAGGTGGCGAAACCGCTCAGGAAATCATTGATGTCCGGTACATGGGCCAACACGTTGTTGGCGGCCATCAAGTCAGCAGCCCAGCCCTGCTCCAACAACTGCGAAGCGCTCTCACGGCCAAAAAACAGCTCGCGAATCTCCAGGCCTTTGGCCCGCGCTGCCTGCGCTGTGCTGTGGGTCGGCTCGACCCCCAGACAGGCAATCCCGCGTCGGGCTACATACTGCAACAGGTAACCATCGTTGGCCGCGACTTCCACGACCCGGCTCTGCTCATTCAAGCCAAAACGCTCGACCATGGTCGCCACGTAGTGCTCGGCATGCTCCAGCCAGGTACTGGAAAAAGAACTGAAGTAAGCGTAATCGGCATCAAACAGGCTGTCGGCCCGCGTGTAGTCCTCGGTCTGCACCAGCCAGCAGGATTGGCAGACCTGAACTTTCAGCGGCACCCACTGCTCGGCGCTGTCCAGTTGCTCTGCCCGCAGGTAGGCGTTGGAAGGCGGCGATGTCCCCAGATCAATCAGCGGCAGGCTCAAAGCTGCACCGCACCCACGGCAATTCATAAACGCACTCCGGCGAATTGGGCATCCAGCAAGGGATGCGAAAGATCTCTTTCCGACAGATTCTTGACGGGCAGCGGCCAGGGGATACTCAGGCGCGGGTCGTGCACGCTGAGCCCACCTTCGTGACCCGGCGTGTAATCGGCGCTGTGCAAATAAAGCAATTCGGCGTCGTCGGTCACGGCCTGAAAGCCATGGGCGAAACCGGCCGGCAGCAGCAGGCTGCGACCGTCACCCGCTCGCAGGTATTCGGCATGCCAGTGCAGGAAGGTCGCCGAATCGGGACGCAGATCGACCGCGACATCCCAGACTTCACCCCGCAGACAGCTGATCAGCTTGGCTTCAGGCAGGCTGGCATTCTGATAATGCAGGCCGCGCACGGTCCCGCGCTCACGCGTACAGGAATGATTGATCTGACGGATATGAAACGGCTGGCCAAACTGGCTCAGGCTGCCTTCGCAAAACAGTCTGGAGAAATGCCCGCGCTCATCGGCATGGTATTTATGTTGAACGCTGAACAACCCTTCCAGCGGCAACGCATGCAACATGAACTCGCTCAATGCGACCCCCGATATAGATTCAATTGAGTGAGGGTCACTTCACGCATGTCTTTGCCAGCCTTCCATGCCAGGTGCCAGTCCAGCGTCTGCTCCAGACATTGCTGCAACGACCAGCGAGGTTTCCAGCCCAGGATCTGCCGGGCACGGCTGCTATCCAGGCGCAAGAGACCGGCTTCATGCAAATCACTGGGCTCTATACGCAAGCCGGGGGCTTGAGGCCAGCGACGGGCAAGCAGTTCGACCACTTCGCCCACGCTGCACATGTCTGCTTCACCAGGACCAAAGTTCCAGGCACCGGCAAACTCCGGGCCTTGCTGATACAACCCGGCCGCCAGTAAAAGATAGCCAGCCAAAGGCTCCAGCGCGTGCTGCCAGGGGCGAACCGCCTGCGGGTAACGCAGGGTTACCGGCTCACTGGCAGACCAGGCCTTGAGTACATCGGGAATCAGGCGCTCCGGTGCAAAATCGCCACCGCCCAGCACGTTACCTGCACGGGCAGTGGCCAGCGCCAGGCCGTGCTCGGCGTAACGTTCTGCCGGAAAAAAAGAAGCCGCGTAAGACTGGGCCAGCAACTCGCAACAGGCCTTGCTGCTGCTATAAGGATCATGCCCGCCCAGCGGCTCGTTCTCGCGGTACGGCCAGAGCCATTCCTGATTGGCGTAGACCTTGTCGGTGGTGACCAGCACGCAAGCGCGGACGCCGCCAACCTGGCGAATGGCTTCGAGCACGTTGAGCGTGCCCATGACGTTGCTTGAATAGGTCCCCAGAGGATCGCGATACGCTTCACGCACCAGCGGTTGCGCAGCGAGATGCAGAACGATTTCCGGCTGGGTCTCGGCAATGATTTCCAGCAGAGCACCCAGATCACGTAGATCACCGCGCTGGTCATTGATGCCCTCGGCAACCCCGGCCAGCTCGAACAGGCTTGGATCGGTGCCAGGCTCAAGGGCAAAGCCAGTGACGTTGGCGCCCATGCTTTTCAGCCACAAAGCCAGCCAACTGCCTTTGAACCCCGTGTGACCGGTCAACAGAACGCGCTTGCCGCTCCAGAACTGCGAACTCAGCCCCACTGCTTCCATGGGGCCTCCCCGCTCTGCCACAGTTGCTCCAGGTGATTCTTGTCACGCAGGGTGTCCATGGGGTGCCAGAAACCGTCGTGCTGGAAAGCCTTCAATTCACCCCGCGCGGCGAGCCCAATAAGGGGTTCGGCTTCCCAGGTGGTATCGTCCCCGGGGATCAGCGGCAACACTTTGGGTGACAACACAAAGAAGCCACCGTTGATCCAGCCGCCATCACCACGAGGCTTTTCAGAGAAACCGAGCACCAGGTCGCCGTCGCGCTCCAGAGCGCCATAACGTCCTGGCGGCTGCACAGCAGTTACTGTCGCGAGCTTCTTGTGAGAGAGATGAAAGTCCACCAAGGCGCTGATATTGAGATCGGAAACACCGTCGCCGTAGGTGAAGCAAAAGGCTTCTTCGTTTTCCAGATAGCGGCTGGCACGGCGCAGGCGCCCACCGGTCATGGTCTCCTCACCGGTATCGATCAGGGTCACGCGCCAGGGCTCGCTGTAGTTCTGATGAACGTCCATGCGGTTGTTGCACATGTCGAAGGTGACGTCAGAGGTATGCAGGAAATAGTTGGCGAAGAAGTCCTTGATCGCGTAGCCCTTGTAGCCCAGACAAATCACGAAGTCGTTGATGCCGTGAGCGGAGTACTGCTTCATGATGTGCCAGAGAATTGGCTTTCCGCCGATTTCGATCATCGGCTTGGGCTTGAGATGCGACTCTTCGCTGATCCTTGTACCCAGCCCACCGGCCAGAATTACTGCCTTCATCTCATCCCCTCTTCCACTTCACAGGGCCCCGTCAAGCTTTCGGGGGCTTTGCAAACCATCTGGACAAACCGTCAACGCTACCGGGATAGCGCTCATCGGCTGGCGCAAATACACGTTTTATGACGATATAGAGGGGAATATGCAGGAAGCGCGCCAGCCTGGATTGCCCAGGCCAGCGTCATAAGATCATGCGGGAGGTTTTAATCGGCAAACCAGCCGTTGACCCAATGCTCGAGATTGTCGCCACGCAGAACGAAGTCCCGGAGCACCATCTCTCGTAGCTGGTCACCCATACGATAGCTGGCCTCAGGGTCAGCGAGATGCATACGAATAGCCTCCAGCCATTCCTGGGTGCTGTTGCTCTTCACCCGAGTGCAAGGCAGATAACCACGATAGGCGGCGGTGTCGGTACACACCACCGGATACCCGCAAGCGCCGTACTCAAGCAGCCGAAGATTACTTTTGCAGTCGTTGAAGATGTGGAACTCCAGTGGTGCCAGCGCCAGGTCAAGGTTCAGGCTGGCCAGTTTGGCCGGGTAGGCATCCAGGCCGATAACGCCGTGGAACTCGTGGATATAAGGACGCAACTCATCGGGGCACATGCCGAAGAACACCCACTCCACTTCGTCAGCCAACTCGCGAACAACCTCGGCAATAATCTCCAGGTCACCGCTGTGACTGGTACCGCCGCCCCAACCCACCCGCGGCTTTTTGGAAGTCCGGCGCCGGCTGTGTAGATTGCTCCACATGGACGCGTCAAGCATGTTCGGCACTACCCGAATATCGTTATGCATGCTCGACAGCGCATCGGCCAACGACTCGGTGGTGACCACTACGCGATCACACAGACCAATTGCACGGCGCACCATACGCTCCATTTCTTCCCGCTCGGGCTTGTTGCGGGCATGCAGGTTTTTCTTCGTGGACTGTATGACGTAGTCATCAATTTCATAGATGCGCCGCGCCCTGGAGTAAGTTTTCATAGGCTCGATTTCCTTGATCGTACCTTCACTGTAGCGACATTGAAGGATGATCACGTCCGGATCCAGCCGCGCCAGTTCGATCGTCGACGGTGCGGAGTAGTAAACCTGTCCTGTCGCCCTGCCTGCGGCCTGCAGCTCGGCCAGTGGCTGAATCACCCGGTAATGGCCAACGGCGCCGGAGTTGATAGGTATCGCAGCAACGACGGGCAGCGTCTTGCGCACGAACGGACGCCAACCGGTAGTCAAGCCAGGGTCGAGACCAAAACTGCCGCCACCCAAGGTATTAAGCGACAGGTTTACGTTATAAGCCGGGTCCCGGGCAATGATAGGCAACCAACGCTTGTAGTAAGTCGTCGTCTCTACCGCTTTGCGCTGTTCCAGCCCGGCATCGACAGTTGCTGGTCGGTTGCCCAACGCCAGTTGAGCGTAAGGCGTCCAGACCACCAGATAACCTTTCTGGCGAATTCGCAAACAGAGGTCCACGTCGCCAAGGGTGCTGGTAAAGCTCAGCTCATCCAGCCCGCCTACCTCATCAAATACCTGCTTGCGCACCAGCAGACAGTCAGCCCCGACCGCACTGAGATCATGGGCAACCTGCAAACGATGCATGTAACCCGCCGCATGACCGGCGCCCCCATTAAATGCTGAATTTGCCGGACCATGGAGCCCAAGGATCAACCCGGCGTGCACGACACCGCCGGAGGGATTGAACAGCTTCGCCCCTACGATCGCCACTTCAGGACGCTGTCCGTGATTGAGCAACTCATCGAGCCAGTCAGATTCGGTCACCACCGAAAAACAGTTGAGCATCAACAGGTAATCGCCCCGGGCATGCTCGGCAGCAAAATTGTACAGAGCAGCAGTGTTGCCCTGCTCCGGGTAACTCAACACGCGCAACTTGTCACTGCCTAACTGCGCCATGGCCTCCAGCCAGGCCAGGGTGCCAGGTTGCTCGCTGCCGTTGTCCACCAGCAACAACTCGTATTCGGTGTAGGCCGTTTTTTCCAGCAGACTTTCTGCACAGCGCTGCAAGGCCGCTATCTGATCCTTGCAGGTGATGATGATCGACACCAGCGGGCGCTCTGCGTGCTGGTAATCGATCCGGTTGATCAGCGGCATTCTGCCCTGGCGCAGATCATGTGCAACCCCCAGACGCTGAAGGTGCGCGCGCAGTACGGCAGGGTTCTGCTCGACGACTTCTGGCCGGGCAAGCCAGCCGGCGAGGCCCAAGGGTGCCTCCACCAGAATATCGCTGACATGCTCCACCACGTGGGTACCATGAGTTTCCACCAGACGCCAGAGCACATCGTGAGGCGCCAACTCCCCAAAGCCCCCATCGAAGCCACCGACGGCAAGGAACTGCTCGCGGTTAAAGGCCAGCGTTCGACCCACGTAAGGATAACTGCGCAGCAGATCCAGGTTGAAATCGGGCTTAAAGATCGGGTCTACAGACTCAGTGTCACGAAGCCCGCCTTCATCACTGTACAGACACAAGACATCGGCAAAAGCGACAATCCGCTCGGCCATCACCAACAATGCTGGCGCGATAACCCGGTCGCCCGCCTGCAACAGATAAAACCAGTCCGCGCCCTGCAACTGCCCCAACACCTCATTGAGCTGTTGTTGCCAGTTGGCTTGCAACGGCATGCGCAGTGTATTGCCCTCCAGCAGCGTCTCGGTACAGCTGCGGGAAAGTACCAGCGCCAGATGCGGTGGATAATTTTGCGCATCCAGGCTTTGCAAGGTCACCGCAAGGTCGCCACCTGTGACCTGATCATCGATGATTACTGGAACGATTTTGGGCTGCCAGGACCAGCCGTCGAGGGTCTCTGGCAAGAGGTTTTGCTGCACCTCGGAGAGGGAGCGGCACGCCAGCCATTGTTCATAAAGCTCGGAAAAGCTCTGCGCCTTGGTGCCGACCCGCCAGGGAAGCGTGCTTTGCCGGGTCCCCATGGAACGACCGAGGCAGATCTCTTCCCAGACACGCGGGGCCTCGTCGGCCCGCTTTAGTGGTAAATAACGAACCCAGCCATGCGCCGGTGCCGACTCTCCGCTGCGCCCTTTGAGCATTTGCCGCAACCAGTCGCGCTCAACCCGCACGGCGTCCTTCACTGACGGCTGAGCGCTCAAGCGATCCTGGTACAGCCGCTCAACGCTGAGGATATCGTTGAGCAGCACCAGGTTGCCACGGCGCAAGAGGCAAATATACAAAGCAAAATCCAGACTCGCGACAAAGCAATGATCCGGCTGGGTCAGGGCGGGCAGCAGCTCCTGAATATCGGCGCGACGAAACAACGTACTGCTGAACCCCCCCAGGAAATTGGCCGGATAGGACTCGATAATCGCCAGCAGATCATCGCCCTTGAGAATCGAACTTTCCGGACAAATCACGTCATTTTCCAGACGCTGCGGAAGCACTATGTTGTCTGCATCCCAGAGCATTCGCTGCGCGGTAACCAGGCTTGCATCGGAGTGCTCAATCAGCGCATTGGCCTGAATCTCGATGCAGCCGGGAAACAACAAATCGTCGTCGCAGAAAAACTTGATGAACTCGCCCTGAGCCTCATTGAGGCAGACCTGCAGATTACCCGTCAGGCCAAGATGCTCGGCATTACGCACGTAGCGCAGGCTGACGCTCGCGGCATCGCTCAACGAATCGAAGATGGCCTTGATTTCGCTGCCACGACTGTCATCACAGACGATGACTTCAAGATTGGAATACGTCTGGTGCAGGGCACTGACCAGTGCAGCGTTGAAAAAGCGCGGGTTGTAGGCGGGGATGACGATACTGACGAGAGGAGCTGGATTCACTGGACATACTCACGAGCGGCGGGCCTGCCTTACGGATCAAGCCCCTTAACCGCTGAAAAAAGACGGTTTGCTCGGCGATGCGCCGCATTTCTGCGGCGTTGCACTTACAACTGACTGAACAGATTCAACTGCGCAAGCTTGGTAAATACCAACTGTGAAGCCGTCAACATAGTCTGCTGCATGGTCAAACGCCCGATGGCATCAACCGGATCGGAGTCGGTAATCTTACCCTGCTCCAGCTTGTTGTTGCCTTTGAGCAGATCATTGGTCACACCTTGATCATCGGCACTGGCCTGACGGGCACCACCGGCGGAAATGGCGGTGGAAACCCTCTCGGTACCACTGGCGATGTTACCCAGAGCAGAATCCAGAGCAGCCTGCAATTTCTGGCCCGCCACTGGATTGCCATCGGCTGGCGTGCTCAGCGCAGTGATCACCGACGACAGGGTATTGAGTACGTTCTGGGTCTTCTGAGTGCCGCCCTTGACCACAAACTGGTCATTGATATCTGGCGTGCCGTTGATTGTGAAGTTGATCCCGGAAGCACTGATGGTCGTGTTCGGTGGCGTCAGCGTCATCGTCCCGCTGGAAACCGGCGTGCTGCTGCTGGTGATCGGCGATGCATACAACGCATAGTCGGTAGCCGAGGTGAACTTGAGGACCGCGCCACCGGCAGGGAACGTATTGTTGTACGCCGCCATTTCTAAAGGAGTGCTGCCCACTGCCGCACCGGTGATCACTGCACCGGACGTATTACCGTTGCTGCGCGTGGTGCTGATTTTGTCTGTCGTGGCAGCCAGAGTGAAAGTACGCTCAGGAGGCCCGGCGATAGCTGCATCGGCAAGCGCCGGATCTGCCCGTTCGGCATCCGTGAGGTTCACATTGAGGGAAAACTGTACGCCACGAAAATTGATCGTCTGGGACCCAGCATTTGCCGAAGAGAAATTCCCCCCGCTGCTCGCATCAATAGTCACATCGGTGTTGGTCGCAAGACTCGTGATCTTGTACTGCGTACTGCTCAGAAAGGTCAGCTCGTAAGGCTGTCCTGCCAGGTACTCCGCCGAGTAGGCAGCGCTGGAGGCGACACTCCCCCCGGACAGGCTGATCTTGCCGTCATTGGTTGCCGGTGAGGTCAGAGTCGACGAGGTACGCGTGCTGTTGACTGCCGTCTCGAAAGCATCCCAGCCGGTGGTATTGCTGGCCACACTCAAGCCGTCGCCAATGGCGAGGTTGATGGAAGTCTGATCGCCGTTGTAAGAGTACGTGCCGTCCGAATTCAGGGAGTACGGTGCTATCGAGGTCTTCGAGCCGGAAAACAGGTACTCGCCGTTCGCGTCCTGGCTGTTCATGAGCCCCAGAATCTGGGTCTGAACCGCTTTCAGTTCGTCAGCGGCGGATTTACGGTCGTTGTCTGTGTAAGTACCGTTACCTGCGGCAATAATCAGTTCCGACGCCCTTTGCAGCGAATTCTGAATGCTCTTCAAGGCCGTCTCGGACTTGGTCACATTGGTGCCAATGGTACTGATGTTGGCACCGTACTGAGTCAGCATCGAGTTTTGCTGGGACAACTCCAGCACTCGCGCAGCACCCACCGGATCATCGGAAGCGGTGTTGAGCTTGATCCCGCTGGCGACCTCTTCGCCCGTCTGGTTCACTTTGGCATAGGTACGCTGGTAATTGGCGGTACTGGTTTCGTAAAACTGAGCAGTTGAAATACGCATGGATTACGCCCCCCTTAAAGACTGTTGATCAGCGTGCTGAAAATGGACTGCGCCGCTTTGATGATCTGCGAAGACGCGGTGTAGTACTGTTGATACTTGATCAGGTTGGCGGCTTCCTCATCGAGGGAAACGCCGGATATGGCATCGCGTGAGTTTTTCGACTGGGTCAACAGTGCGGCAGTCGCTGTGGTATCGCTAAGCCCCTGAGCAGCCGCCGAACCGACGTTTGAAACCAGCGTTCCGTAAGCGCCAGACATGCTTTGCCCGACGGTCCCGTTGACTCCCACCGTCTGCTTGGTCTGCAGGGCCAGCAAACTGGTCGCATTGCGGTTGTCGGCAGAACCCGCGCCGGTCAGACCAATGTTGTAGGCATCATTGTTGTTGGGCGCCCCCGCGATGGTCATTTCGACCGAAAAGGACTGAGCAGCGCTGGCAGAATCGGTGTAACCCACATTAAAGGTCAGCGTGTTGCTTTGCCCTGGCACGATATTGCCGGTGATGGCGGTACCGGTCTTGTCCAGCACCGCATTGCCCTGAGCGTCCAGCAGCTGATAGCTCTGAACACCCCCTGATGCCGTGCCGAACAGCAGTTTCATCGGCGTGGAGGTGGTGATTGCGTTACGCAGGTCCGCTGTTGCGGCCGTGTCGTAGATGTCCGATTTAGTCGTGAGTGTCGGCTGGGTAAACGTACCGGTACCGGAGTTGGCAGCGGCGGTCGCCGTCAGCGGTGCAGCAGCAGCAAGACTGCGCGGATCGGAAATCACGGTCGACAACTGTGCCGCCGCATTGCGGGTCGGCGTCAACTTGAAGCTGTCACCGAACCCCATAGCGTTGCCATTGAGGCTGACCGAGAAGCCATCGAACTGCTTGGGCGGATTGTCATCCAGACTGCCGCTGCCGACAGAAGTACCGTCCGGCAAAGACCGAACAATAAATTTCTTGTTGTCACCGGCGTCGTTAAAAACAACCTCGTAATCACTGGTGGTCAACTTACTGGTATCGGTGATCGTGACATCAAGATTGCCTGAACCGGCAGTGTTGGTTGCACGACCGATGCTGCGCTGGCTGATCTGACTCGGATCATTGATGCTGCTGAACAGGTTGGAGCCAAAGTTACCGTTAGCGTCGATACCCTGATTCAACTGGCTGTTGACCTGATCGGAAAGCACCAGAGCAACCCGGCCGAGCTCGTTGGTCGCCGGGGTCAATACCTCGCTGCGGTAGCGCAGCAGACCACCGATGCTGCCGCCAGTGATGACCGACGTCACATCAACATTCGCGGTGCCGTAAGTCAGCTTGAGGCCATATTGCAGCGGATCGGTAGCGCTCGGTGCAGCAGTCATTGTGTACGCAGTGCTGCCAGTGACCAGGGACTGCCCGGTACCGATGTAAACGTCGAAGCTGCCGTTGGTCTCGACCACCTTGGCACCGACCAGCTCATTGAGCTGACGCACCGCCTCGTTACGCGAATCCATCATGGTGTTAGGTGTTGCGCCGGTCGCACTCGCCGACGTGATTTGCTTATTGAGCGAGGCGATAGTCGACGACAGCTTGTTGACCTGATCAGCCGTGGAAGACAACTGGCTGTTAACCGATGCGTTCTGCGAACTGAGCTGTGAGCTGATCGAATTGAAACGACCGCTGAGGGCGCTGGCCTGGGTCAAAAACAGCTGCCGGGAATTCGAGTCGGTAGCGAGCTTCGAAACACCCTGCAACTGGGTGAAAAACTGCGACAGTGACGTCGAAATACCCGTTGCGCTGTCCGATAACAACTTATCGGTCTGGGACGCTTGCCCTGAGTAAGCCACCGCATCGGCACTCAGCGCGGTACTGGTTTGCAATTGGGCGTCCATGTAGCTGTTGTAGATCCGACGAACGTCGGACAGCGTCGTCCCGGTGCCGATATAGCCAGCACCCAGATTCTGCTGCAACGAAGCAGTGGTCATGACCTGCTGACGCGAATAACCCGCGGTATCCACGTTAGCCGTGTTGTTACCGATGGTGTTCATCGCCGCACTACTCGCGGACAGACCCGACAACCCAATTGAAAGCAGCGACATGATTAAAACCTTATAAAGTCGTGGAAGAGCCCGTAGCGGCGGCGTAGTTCTGGTAACTCTTCATCTGTTTCGCAATCTGCGAAATCTTGCTGGCATAGTCCGGATCCGTAGCGTATCCAGCCTTCTGCAATTCTTTTACAAACTGTTCCGGGTTATCGGCAGAATTCACGACTTCTTTATAGCGATTGTTGTTCTGCAACAGGCTGACCAGGTCGTGGAAGCTGTCTGCATAGGAGTCATAGGAACGGAAATCCGCCGTCTCCTTGACCATCTTGCCGTCACGGAACTCGCTGGTAATAGCCCGCGCCTGCTTGCCATCCCAGCTCCCCGTCGCCTTGATACCGAACAGGTTGTGACTGCTGCTGCCATCCTGCTGACGCATGATCGACTTGCCCCAACCGGTTTCCAGTGCGGCTTGTGCCACCAGAATCGCCGGATCAACGCCAATGCGCGCAGCAGCATCCTTGGCCAGCGGCAACATGGTTGCCATGAACTCATCGGAATTGCCGAACGCACGTTTGGCCGGAGCCAAAGGCGGCTGAGCAATACTGCGCACGTACTGCGGGGTCGCTGGCGCCAGGTTCGGGTCCATCGTCCAGTCGCCGTTTCCACTGCCTGTGCCTTTACTCGCCACGTTGTTGCGAGCAATAGGCGACAGCTCAGTAGCACCCGACGGCACGATGCCCGCCAGCAGACGATCAGTAAGTTTGCTGGGCAATGCCAGGCGGCGGGAATTGAGCGCCGCCACATCGTTGCGCCCTTCTGCCACTGCTGCGGTCTTGTCACTGGCGGCCGAACGCGTCGCCCATAGCGGCCGTTGCTGAACGCTGGCAGCCAGGCCATTGGCGGCAGTCGAAGCATCGCCTTTTGCCGCATCAGCGGTTGCGGCTGTGTGCATGTTGCGAGTCTTGGAAAGCTGGCGCATCAGCACGTCTTGCAGGCCGATACCATTGCCCCGCCCGGACAACGTCACGGACAACTGCTGGTCATACATGTCCTGATACTGCCGGGTTGCGGCGGTATTCATCGGATTGTCCTTGGCCAGCACTTCGTTGGCAGAACGCATCGCCTTGAGCATCTGACTGACGAACAGCGACTCGAACTCCTGCGCAACCTTTTTCAGGTTGGCATCGCTGTTCACATCACCGGTTTTCAGCGAGCTCAGACGATTGAGGTCGGTGTACGCACCTGAATCGATACCTGAAGAAACCGGGCTCTTGGGCATGTCCATTTACAGTGTCCTCAGATCACGATCAGGTCGGCCTGCAACGCGCCGGCCTGTTTCAATGCTTCAAGGATTGCCATCAAGTCGCCGGGCGCAGCGCCCACCTGGTTAACGGCACGAACGATCTCGTCCAGCGTGGTGCCAGGGCCGAACTTGAACATCGGATGCAGCTCTTGCTGAGCATTAAGCTTGGAGCGAGGCACCACAGCCGTCTGGCCATTGGAGAGCGGCCCGGGCTGGCTGACAATCGGGTCTTCGGTAATGGTCACCGTCAGGCTGCCGTGAGTCACGGCAGCAGGCGAAACCTTGACGTTCTGACCGATCACGATGGTGCCGGTACGCGAGTTGATGATGACTTTGGCTGCGGTCTGGCCCGGATCGATTTCAAGGTTTTCCAGCACTGACAGATAGTCAACGCGCTGACCCGGATCCAGCGGCGCGGTCACACGAACAGAACCGCCATCCAGCGCCTGAGCAACGCCAGGACCGAGCAGGTCATTAATCTTGTCCACCACGCGCTTGGCGGTAGTGAAGTCCGAACGGTTGAGGTTCAGGGTCAGCGTGTTGCCCTGATTGAAGCCGCTCGGCACTGCTCGCTCAACCGATGCACCACCCGGAATACGACCGGACGACGGCACGTTGACGGTGATCTTCGAACCGTCCCGGCCTTCAGCATCAAAGCCACCGACGACCAGGTTGCCCTGAGCGATTGCATAGACGTTGCCGTCGACACCTTTCATCGGCGTCATCAACAGCGCACCACCGCGCAGGCTTTTCGAGTTACCGATCGACGACACGGTGATGTCAACGGTCTGGCCTGGTTTGGCGAACGCGGGCAAGTCTGCGTACACCGCCACTGCCGCGACGTTTTTCAACTGCACGGTACCGGAGCCGGTCGGCACCTTGATACCGAACTGGGCCAGCATGTTGTTGAAAGTCTGCAAGGTAAACGGGGTCTGAGTGGTCTGGTCACCCGTGCCATTGAGACCCACGACCAGGCCGTAACCGATCAACTGGTTGGCCCGTACGCCGGAAATACTGGCGATGTCCTTCAAACGCTCGGCATGAGCGCCGAACGCGGTAGACAACAGCAGTGCTGCCGCGAGCAATTGCTTGAGATTGATCATGTTTATCCCGCTATCAGAAAGGGAACAACGGGCTGAGGAAGAACCGGTCAAACCAGCCTGGCTGGCTCGAATCGGCAAATGCACCAGTACCTGAATACGTAATGCGCGCGTCGGCCACACGAGTGGACGAAACGGTGTTGTCAGTCGCGATGTCGTCAGCACGAACCAGACCGGCGATGCGCACCAGTTCGTCACCGGTGTTCAGCGTCATCCACTTCTCGCCGCGAACCGCCAGGATGCCGTTGGGCATGACGTCGGCAACGGTCACCGTGACCGAACCGGTGAGGCTGTTGCTCTGCGCGGCCTTGCCATCACCGGCAGTGGTGCGTGCGCCGTTGTAGCCAGCACCGAGACTCAGATCGTTACTGCCAATCGGGTTGTTGGTGGTCAGACCCGAACCGAACAGCGAGGTCAAACCGATGTTCGCCGTGCTGTTCTTGGAGATGCCCGAGCTTGCAGCCTTGCTGGCAGCCATACGCTCCGACAAGGTAATGGTGATGATGTCGCCGACCCGGAAGGCCTTGCGATCGCCATACATGTTCTGCTCGAAACCCGCCTGATAAATCGAGCCGTTGTTCGCTGCAGCAGGCAGCGGCGTACGCGGCATCACCGGCGCGTAATAAGGGTCATTAGGCTTGGCATTAGGCGCAACGCAGCCTGCCAGCAGAGCGATTCCACAGAATGGCACCACCAACACAGAAAACCGCAGAACAGATAGCCGTTTCATGACACTTAAAACCTCGCGGTGTAACTGGCGCCGGGCAGGCGCCGTATCGAATTGAGCGGGTACAGCAACAGGTCAAACAGGTCGATCAAAGCGTTACAGGTTCTGCGTCAGGTTCTGCAGCATCTGGTCAGCCGTCGAAATCACTTTCGAGTTCATCTCGTAAGCACGCTGAGTGGTGATCATGTTGACCAACTCTTCAACGGTGCTGACGTTGGAAGCTTCGAGGGTGTTCTGCAAAGTCGTACCCAGGCCGTTCAGGCCAGGTGTTCCGACTTGCGGCGCACCGCTGGATGCAGTTTCCAGAAACAGGTTGCCACCTTGCGCTTGCAGACCAGCCGGGTTGATGAAGTCAGCCGTCTGGATGTTGCCGATAATCTGTGGCGTTGCAGTCGCACCGGCCAAGGTGATCGACACCGTACCGTCCTGACCTACGGTGAAGGTCTGGGCGTTCTGCGGTACGACGATGGCGGGTTCCAGCGCATAACCATTGGCGGTCACGATCTGGCCGTTGCCGTCCAGGTGAAACGTACCGTCACGGGTGTAGGCGATGGTGCCGTCAGGCTGCATGATCTGCAGGAAGCCACGACCGTTCACTGCGATATCCAGTGGGTTTTCGGTGGTTTCCAGGCTACCGGCGGTGAAGTTTTTCTGCGTACCGACGATGCGCACACCGGTACCCAGTTGCAGACCGGACGGCAGTTCGCTGTCCTGGGTCGACTGAGCACCCGGCTGACGCTTGATCTGATAGAGCAGGTCCTGGAACTCGGCGCGATCACTTTTAAAACCCGTGGTCGAGACGTTTGCCAGGTTGTTGGAAATGGTCGTCAGGTTCATGTCCTGAGCGGCGAGACCGGTTTTCGCGACATATAGTGCAGGAAGCATTCTTTCTCTCCTCGTGCGTCGGTTTATCGACGCAAGCTGTCAATGGTTAGCCCTGCAAGATGCGCGTGGCGGATTCGTCGTTCTGCTCAGCGGTTTTCATCATCTTGACGTGCAATTCAAATTGGCGGGACAAGGCCAGAACGGAAGTCATTTCTTCCACGGCATTGACGTTGCTCGCCTGCAAAAAGCCCGACTCGACCTGAACGTTGGCGTCGGCTGGAGCCGCTGCACCGCTCTTCAGGTGGATCAGGCCATCTGGGCCTTTTTCCATGGTTTTCATATCAGGTCTGACGAGCTTGATACGGTCGACCTGAGCCATGACTTGAGCGCTCTCGCCCAGGGAACGAACGCTGATGGTCCCATCAGCGCCGATTTCAATCTGTTGTTGCGGCGGCACGGCGATAGGACCGCCGTTGCCCATGACCGGCAAACCATTGCCAGCCCGAAGCACGCCGACGGCATCGATATTCATGCCTGCACTGCGGGTATAAGCCTCGCCACCGTCAGGTGTCTGAACGGCAATCCAGCCATCGCCCTTGACCGCGATGTCGAGATCACGACCGGTCTGGATCATTGCGCCGCCACTGAAGTCAGTACCGGGACGTTCGCTCATTGCGTAGGCACGCGAAGGCTGAACCTCGCCAAACACTGGCATCGAGCGCGCCTGTTCGAGGTCGCGCATGAAGCCGTTTGTCGAGACGTTAGCCAGGTTGTTGGCATGAGCCTTTTGCGCAACGGCGTTTTCAGATGCACCGCTCATCGCGACGTAAAGCAACTTGTCCACAGTCTTCCTCCTCTGACAGACGTTTGCCGTCTGTAGCTGTTCTAACAGGGAGATAGCAATATCCGGACCAACTTGTCAGCGTTGATACAAAGCACTGATTGTTCAGCAAAAACAGGCGTGCTCGTCGTGAGGACTGAAGTACGGGATGGAAATGCGGCGGCGGATTGCCACATTTGCTGCGAGGGGTCGGATGGGCCGCCAAAAAAACTACGCTGTGTGTTTTTGTATGGCGATTTTGTGTACATATCCGTTGTGGGGTGAAGGCTGGTATTGGTTGCGCTTTTACAGCGCCTCACTTTTGAACAGCGCAAAAGTAAGCAAAACGCTCTTGCCCCACCACTCGGCACCTCGCTGTCGCTCGGTGTACCCGCCCGCAGATCCTGAACCGTGGGCCGCCGCAATGGGCCATCCATGGCCCGGTGCGGCTAACCCGGCGTCCTGCCGGGTTGCCCACGCTTCAGAATCTGCGTTCGGCCAGCGTGGTTTAACGGGGCGCCTAAGATCAAAATCAAAAGCAGATCAAAAGCAGATCAAAAGCAGATCAAAAGCAGATCAAAAGCAGCGATTTCACCGCAGAACGGTAGGAGCGAACTTGTTCGCGAGACGTCAGCACAGCCAGCACAAATCTCATCTGACACACCGCTTCGCAGCCTTCGGCAGCTCCTACAGAACATCGGTAAGTTCACCCATCAGGTCGGCTGTCAGGCCGCCGCGCTTTTGATTTTGGGCGCCCCGTTAAACCACGACGGCCGGAATGCGATATTGCTGCGTGGGGCTCTTGTTAAAGGAAGGGGCGGCAGGGATGCCGGTTTAGCCGCCTCAGGCCATGGATGGCCGGTGGCGGCGGCCCCACGCAGCAATGTCGGATTACGGGCATGCCGAGCACCAGCGAGGCACCCAGTGGTGGGGGAAGAGCGCTTTGGTTACTTTTGTCTGGGCCGGCTTCCGGATGTTCAAAAGTGACGCGCTGTAAAAGCGCAACCAATATAAGCCGTTACCCCAATAATGGATATGTACACAAGAACCACAGCATGACGCCGATGCAGTGATAGTCTTGCACCCAGCACTTACCCCGAGAGCACCAGCCAACCGACATGAAAACTCATGCAGGCTTTACCTTGATCCTTGCCGCATCCATTGCATTGGCAAGCATCACCGTACAAGCGAAAAACGCCCGCTATTACCGGTGGCAAGGCGCGGACCGCATCGTCTGCGCGCAAACCAGCCCCGGCGAGGGCTGGAAGCGACTGAACGGCTCCTTTATCAAGTCCGACTGCTCAATCTGATCAGGTCGACTGAATCAACGTCTGCATCAACGTCACCTCGGTTGAAATCGCTTTAGAGTTCGCCTGATAGGCCGTCTGCGCCTGAATCAACTCAATCAACTCATCAGCCAGCGTCACGTTGGAACCCTCCAGCGACTGACCAATGATGACCCCCAGCGTCCCGACACCCGGCTCATCAAAATTGGCAGGCCCGGACGCACGCGTCTCACTCCAGCGCGTGTCACTCTGCGGCTGTAACCCCTGAAGATTAGCGAAACTGGCAAGCATTACCTGACCGACATCACGGGTAAGACCGTTGGTAAAACCCGCCCGCAGCACGCCATCGCGGCCCATGGTCAAACCGCTTAATTTCCCCGAAGGATGTCCATCCACCTGCTGTGCCGAACGATTCGAAGCACCGTTGTGCTGGCGCAACCCCGTCAAATCGATGGCAATACCGCCGTCGCTGCCCGCCGCACCGTTGGATACCCAGCTCTCACGACTGGTCCCGCGATCACGAACAATGGCCGGCACCCAGCCCTCGAGCTGCAGGCTATCTGTACCGTTGCCGGTCATTCCCGGCATACCGACCAGCGACTTCAATGAGCCGTCCCGATTGAAAACAACGTTGGCCGTCATAGGCTCCGTGGACTCGGGCGCCTGAGGGTTACGATCATTAATCAACACATGCATCCGCCAGCTGTTAGTCCCGTCCTTGACGAAGTATTTCTTCAGCTCGTGCTGATTGCCCTGCCCGTCAAAGATCGCGTTGGCAAATACCCTGCTGTAAGTCTTCAGATTGGTGGGATCGAAGACCGGCACAGGCCGGACCATCACAGGATCGCTGTCATCGAGGGCAGTTGCCGCGCCATCGTTCAGGGACAAAGACACCGCCCCGCCATTTGCAGCACCATTGAAAACCCAATTACCGTTCACTTCTTTGGCTGGACGCCAGCCATGCAGCGAAAACTCGGTGTCCGATACCTTCCGGATATGCTGTGTGTTGCCAGAGTATTGCAGCGTTCCGTTTGCCGCTTTCTCCAGCGTGACATGCTGCGGAGCGGTACTGCCAGGATCGACGGGATTACGACCATCCACCAATACATACATCGACCATTGATTCTCGTCGGTCTTGACGAAGTACTGCTTGAGCTCGTGATCCACAGGCGGGGCTGGCGCGACGCCTGCGTCCTGAATGGTTCGGCTGGTCATGCGCGTGTAAGTCGCAGGGTTGTCCGGATCAAAGGCAGGCAACTGCGCAAGGGACGGCAGTGACGTATCCAGATTGACTGTTTCCGCGATTTTCGTGGTTGCCTTGGGCTCAATATTGGAAGCATTAATCTTCAGGTCACCGCGTACTCCCGTCATGATCTCGCCTCTCTCGTTGGCCGCGTATCCCTGCAAACGCGCGCCTTCGCTGTCGACGATGAAATTGTCGGCATTCTTGAGGAATGCTCCGGCACGCGTATAAGCCAGCGAACCGCGCTCACTGACCACAAAGAAACCATTGCCCTGAATCCGCATATCGAGAGGACGGCCCGAAGTGGTCATGGTGTCACCCTGGTTGAAGTTCTGCCGCACCTCCGATAAACGCACACCATCACCGGCAGCGTTCTGCCCACTTCCCAGGTGTGAAGACGAATACAACGCGGAAAATTGCGCACGCGAGGATTTGAAGCCAACCGTTCCGGCGTTGGCAATATTATTGCCCGCCACTTCAAGCCGTTTGTTAGCGGCCTTTATTCCACCAATAGCAATATTAAACGACATTAAAACTCCCTTTTTACCGTCAACGGCTTTTATTGAGGAGTTTTAATTCTCACATCATCGCGAGTAGGAAATTTCCATAGTCGTTGAGTGACCAATCTGGAAATTAATATTTAATGTAGGACCTCATTTATTATTTAACGCCCATAAAAAAGCCCCTTCGAAAAGGGGCTCTTCAGGCAGCGTGTACAGCGACGTTTATCACGTCATCTGGATAGTGGTCTGCATGATAGTGCTTTGCGTAGAGATGGTCTTCGCATTCGCCTGATAGTTACTTTGCGCCTTGATCAGGTTAACCAGCTCCATGGTCAGGTCAACGTTGGAATCTTCCAGCGCCTGACCGGAAATGTCGCCCAGCGTACCCGACTGAGGAGCACCGGTAACCGGCACGCCGGAGGCGAAGGTTTCACGCCAGTTAGTACCACCGGCTGGAGACAGACCCTGCACGTTGGCGAAGTTGGTCAGCGAAACCTGACCAATGACTTTGGATTGACCGTTGGTGTAACTGGCAAACAGGTTGCCCGTGGCGTCGACGCTCATGGAGCTGATCTGACCGGTTGCGTAACCATTCTGCGACTTGGTGATAGCACCTGATACAGACGCGGTCTGAGTAGTTGAGAGCATGTTCAGTTGCACGCCACCCACTGCAGCCGCAGCACCGTTATCAACCCAGTTTGGAACCGTTGCAGTACCCGCATTGTAAGCCGGATTCCAGTTGGAGATCTGGAAGGTAGCATCAGCATTAACCACGACGTTCGCAGTCGACGTCGGCAACGGGTTGGTAATCAGAGCCCCCGCAGAGTCAAAGCTCAATACCGTCTGGTCCGGGGTAGTGGCGGTTGCCAAATCAGCGTTGGTCGGGTCGCTGATGCTACGACCATCAATCAGCGAGTACATGGTCCATGTGTTGGTACCGGACTTGGCAAAGTACTGATCCAGGGTGTGCTCGTTACCCTGAGAGTCGTAGATCGCGGTACTGATAGGGAAGTTGTAAGAAGCAGTATTGCTCGGATCGAACGGTGTGACAGTAGGTATTGTCGCAGTCGAGTTCATGTTCGAGGCAAGCGTAATGCTACTTGTAGGATTTGGCGCCAGGTTCGAGGAGTCAACCCGCAGATTCTGGGAGACACCCGTTACCACATTGCCGTTGGCATCAACGTTATAGCCCTGCAGGTTCATGCCGGAACTGTTGACGACGTAACCGTCTTTATCGGTATGGAAAGCACCCGCGCGAGTGTACAGCTTCTCGCCGTTGTTGCTGATCATGAAGAAACCATTACCGTTGATCGCCAGATCGAGGCTGTTGGCGGTGCCGGTGGTCAAGGTGCCCTGAGTGAACTGCTGGGACACTGCAGCGGTTCTTACGCCACTGCCGACGTTGGTGTTGCCGGAAGTACCGCGAATGGATTGCGCGTACTGATCAGCAAACTCCACGCGGGAAGATTTGAACCCGTTGGTTGCAACGTTGGCAATATTGTTGCCTGCTACGTCCAGACTTTTATTTGCTGCGTAGAGCCCACTAAGACCGGTATTGAATGACATGTAACACTCCTTCGCCGTCGAGTCGGCTCTAAATTCCGATAGTTTGTACTTTGGACAGCGCGATACTTTGACCGCCCGCCAGATTTAGTGTCATTTCTCCACCACTTACACCGGTGGTCACACTGTTGACCGTGGCGGGCAGGTACGTGGACAGGCCTGTTGGAGTGCCGTCCAGAGAACCTGAAGCCACAAAGCTGTAGTTGCCGGAAGCGACTTTTTCACCCGCTTCATTAGTGCCGTCCCAACTGAAACTTGAAGTACCCGCAGATTGGCTACCCATGTCGACTGTTTTGACCAGATTCATCTGCGCGTCATAAATTTTGACGCTGGTTGTCGAGCTGGATGAAGGCACAACTGCAGACCCTGTCATGCCTTTCGCGGTATCAACCGAGGTTGCGCCCGCATTGACAATCACTGAACGGCCTACCAGAGAAGATGCCTGCAGAGCTTGGGAAGACTGATAGAGGCCAGCAATGCCGTCCACCGTGGTCGTCAGGTTCTGCATGCTTTCCAGGCTGCTGAACTGCGCCAACTGGGCAACGAACTCGCCGTTGTCCTGCGGCTCCAGCGGGTTCTGGTTCTTCATCTGTGTAACCAGCAACTGCAAAAACGCATCCTTGCCCAACGCGTCGTTGGAACTGGTCTTGGTTGCAGTAGGGTTTTGCAGCGAACTTATGAATTTCGCGGATACATCGTTTTCAACGGCCATTTACACGCCCCTTATCACTGACCGAGGGTCAGGACTTTTTGCATCATGGATTTGGCGGTGTTCATGATTTCCGCGTTGGTCTGGAACGAACGACTGGCAGAAATCATGTCGGCCATTTCTTCAACGACGTTCACGTTCGGGTAGTACACGTACCCATTGCCATCGGCAGACGGATGATTCGGCTCGTAGCGCGCTTCGAGGTTGGAAGCATCTTCAATGATGCCGTTGACCTGTACGCCCTGACCGGCCTCACCCTGATCCTGGAACAGCGAACCGCCGCCCTGCTGGCTTTGCTGGAAAACGGTCGCGAACACCGGGTGACGGGCGCGATAAGTCTGGTCCATGCTCGAAGACACAGTCTCGGCGTTGGCGATGTTACTGGCGGTGGTGTTCAACCGAGTGGTCTGAGCACTCATGCCGCTACCGGCAATGTTGAAGACGTTGGCTAGAGACATGAATTATTCTCCGCGAAGGGCTGCAACCAGCCCTTTGAATTTACTGTTGAGCAAGGTGAAGCTGGCCTGGAAACCGACGGAGTTTTCCGCGTAGTTGGCGCCTTCCACTTGAGCATCGACGGTGTTCTGATCCAGCGACGGCGCCGACGGTGTGCGGTACATCAGTGTGCCGTCGGTGTTGCCCATGCCTTCAGCTTCGATATGACGGTTGTTGGTCATATTCATCGCAAACTTGCCGTTGCTGACTTTGTCGCTTTCCGCGGCCAGCACAGAAGAGAAGTCCAGATCACGCGCCTTGTAGTTCGGTGTATCGGCGTTGGTGATGTTGTTAGCCAGGACTTCGGCACGCTGAGCGCGGAAGCTGAGTGCCTTTTCGTGAATGCCTAGTGCTTTATCGAAGCTGATGCTCATTTCGGGAAACCTTTACCGGTTGACCAGATTTTCTTGATAGAGACATAGCAATCAGCGTGCCAGTTTAGGAAAAGCCCTGTTTCAAAGGGCTGCGGGGCTTTGGGACAGACGTGATGCCAGAAAAGCGGCAAGTCATTTCCGCTGAGAGCGGCATAAGCGGCAAGGTGAACGCCGTAAAATTGCCAGGGTGGAGTCAAATGTGCTGAGTTCTATGGTGTTCTTATCGCGGGCAAGCCTCGCTCCCACAGGCAGAACGCAATCTCATGTGGGAGCGAGGCTTGCCCGCGATAAGAACACCACCGACTCAACAGACCTGACATCAATCAATCGCCACTACCAAAACAAAAAAGAGACCCGAAGGTCTCTTTCCTGAACAGCACTAAAGCTTACTTCGCCTGGTAAATAATCCCCGGACTGCATTGCACCATCTGGTAATGATCCGGCAGACCATTCAGCGCCTCGGACGCACCGAGGAACAGATAGCCGCCCGGCTTGAGCGTGCCGTGAATGCGCAGCAGTATGTCTTTCTTCACCTCGGCCGAGAAGTAGATCAGCACGTTGCGGCAAAAGACGATGTCGAACTTGCCCAGGCTCGCATAGCTGTCCAGCAGGTTAAAGGCACGAAACTCGACCCGGCTCTTGATCGGAGCCTTGACCACCCAGCGCCCCGGCGACTTGACGTCGAAGTAACGCTGCAGGCGATCCGGAGACAAACCCCGACCGATCGCCAGGCTGTCGTACTCACCCGACTTGCAGTTGGTGAGCATCAACCCCGACAAGTCAGTGGCAACAATCTGCGCACCGTTCTTCAACAGCCCGGAATTGCTGCGCTCAAACTCGTCGATGGTCATCGACAGCGAGTACGGTTCCTGACCCGAAGAGCAGGCGGCCGACCAGATGCGCAGACGCTGACCAGGAGCAGCCTTGATCGCTTCGGGCAACACCTTGTTCTTCATCACCTCGAACGGATAGGTGTCGCGAAACCACAGGGTCTCGTTGGTCGTCATCGCATCCACCACCTGCTCGCGCAAACCGCTGCGTGGCTGTGACTGGATACGCTGAATCAGCTCCCCAAGGGTTTTGATGCCTTGCTGTTCCATCAACTTGTTGAGGCGACTGGAAACCAGGTACTGCTTGTTCTCACCCAAAAGGATGCCACAGGCTTTTTCCAAAAATACCCGGAACTGCTCGAAATCCAAATTACCCGTAGCCAAAATGCCGCCTCTCAAATCATGTAAAACCACCAGGAACGACGTTCCTAGCTGATGTCTGCTGCCTTGATTCTGTCCACAACGCGTGCTGCGAGATCATCAGGCCGGAATTTGGCAAGGAAGTCATCCGCGCCAACTTTCTTCACCATAGCCTGATTGAACACACCTGACAGAGAAGTATGCAAAACGATGTGCAATTTTTGCATCCGAGGGTCATTACGAATCTCGGAGGTAAGCGTGTAGCCGTCCATTTCCGGCATCTCGATGTCGGAAATCATCATCAGGAATTCTTCTTCAGGCTTCTTGCCTTCAGCGACCATCTGCTTGAGGTAATCCAGTGCCTGACGACCGTCGTTGAGCGCAACCACTTCCACGCCAACAGTCTGTAGACAGCGGCTGACCTGTTTGCGCGCCACTGACGAGTCATCGACCGTCAGCACTCGCAGAGAAATGGCTTTGTGATGGGTTTCCTCGTCGATCACACCGACAGACACGGCTTCCGACATCGGTGCCACTTCCGCAAGAATTTTCTCGACGTCGATGATTTCCACCAACTGGTTATCGACCCGCGTCACCGCCGTCAGGTAGTGATCGCGACCCGTTCCCTTGGGTGGCGGATGGATCTCTTCCCAGTTCATGTTCACGATGCGCTCGACCGAGTCCACCAGAAAACCCTGAACCTTGGTGTTGTACTCAGTGATGATCACGAACGCATTATCAATCGACATCTGCCCTGGCAAACCGGTTGCCATGGCGAGATCGAGAATCGGGATCGTCCCGCCACGAATGTTGGCAACGCCGCGCACAATCCGACTGGATTTAGGCATCACAGTGAGCTTGGGGCATTGCAGCACCTCCTTCACCTTGAAGACGTTGATCCCATAAAGCTGTTTGCCATTGAGACGGAACAACAAGAGCTCAAGGCGATTCTGCCCAACCAGCTGTGTTCGCTGGTTCACTGAATCCATTACACCGGCCATGCTGCGACTCCCCTATCAAAGTAACCATCGCCACAGCACCTGGTCAGGTAAGCGGCACGGGCCTTGCTTTTCATACTTCATGAATGCAAAAACGACAATTTCCCGACACGCCATCTTCAAGAACCGCATCTTGCTCTGTTCGCTGGCTTTGCTGTGTCTTTCTGCCTTGGTGAATACCAGCCGGGCAGACAGTTTCACATTGCCTGAACAACTTATCGGCGTCACTCAGGGGTTTCTTGAATTCACAGTTGAAGACTATTTGGCGACTGCCCAGATCGAAGGGCGCTACGAAATTGAAGTGCGTCAATTGGACCCGCGTCTGCGCATGCCTTTTTGCGACAAGGAATTGACAGCAAGTCTGGAAAGCCCGCGTCCCGTTGGCCGCGTGACTACCCGGGTACGCTGCGAGGGCTCGTCGCCCTGGACGGTGTTTGTGCCCGCCCAAGTGCGGTTGTTTCGCAATGTAGTGACCGCTGTTCGCCCACTCAAGCGTGACGCGGTAGTTACCGAGCAGGACATCGCCATGCGCGAGCGCGACATCGGTTTGCTGGGTCAGGGATTTCTATCTGCCGAAGATCAGGCGATAGGACAGAAGATCCTCCGACCAATGGTCATCGATCAAATCATTGCACCCAACTTTCTGGAACAGCCCCAGATGGTTAAAAAGGGTGATCAGGTGGTGATCACCGCTCGCAGCGGCTCCATCTCCGTGCGGATGCCGGGTGAAGCGTTGTCTGACGGGACGTTCAACGAACAGATACGGGTCAAGAACCTCAACTCAAAGCGCATCATAAAGGCCAACATTACCGGGCCTGGACAGGTGGAGGCCCCTATGTGATCAGCTATGCGGCGCGATAGAACACTGGCGTGAAACGCTTGTTTTTCCTAGACTGCGAAACAACTTCTGCGGTTCGAGGTCCATTGGCTGCGCAAAACGCAAATGGATTTCACTTAGCAGGCTAAAGTTTTTTTGCATTTGGTCGAAACCATGGCAAGCGTCCAATTACCCAGAGGTTTTTATCATGGTCATTGACTTCAACAGACTGAACAGCGGCAACGCGGTTAGCGGCACGACACGTACCAACAGCGTTAAAGAAACAGGCAAGACAGAAGCAGCGGTTAAAACCGGCGCACTGGAAAAAACCGCCGGCACCGGCGAATCCGTAAAACTGAGCAGTGAGTCTCAACAGTTGCAAAAGATCACTGACAAGCTAGGCGAACTGCCGACCGTCAACAGCGCCCGCGTGGCGGAGTTGAAACAAGCGATCGCAGATGGCAGCTATAAAGTGGACAGCAACCGTGTAGCCAGCAAGCTGCTTAATTTCGAAGCTTCGCGCTAGCCCAATGCTCGCGCGGTATCTTCTGGACGCTTAAAAACCAGAGCATGCGATGCAAGACACTACTTTGCTCCAACTGATGACCGAAGACATGGTCCCGGCCCAGCAATTGCTGGAAATACTGCAGGCAGAATCCCTTGCCCTGATCGGCCGCGACATGGTCGAGATGGAGCACGTTCTGGCTAAAAAGCAGGCGCTTGTGGTATTGCTCGAACAGCATGGCCGCAAACGCAGCCAGATCCTTAGTGGGTTAGGACTGAGTCCGGACCGCAATGGCCTGAGCGCGCTTGCAGCCAGCTCGTCGCTGGGCGAACAGTTGATCAAGGCGGGCGACGAGTTGAGCGCAGTGATTACTCAGTGCCAACTCGTCAACACACAGAATGGCAGTTCCATCGTTATGCAGCAGGCCTCTACTGCGCATCAATTACGGATACTGACCGGTGACATGCCCACGCTCTATGACAATCGTGGGTCGACATCGGGCCGTGCAAAACCACGGCCGTTAAGCCAAGCGTAGTTTTCTGTATCAAGGCGCTTTGCATGCTGGCAAGATGCCTGCAATTGCATTGCTGTCGTATTTTGCCTGGAGATGGAAAAAAGTGAATGGCTCAAGCGCGGACGATGCTCCGCAGCCCCCAAAGGTACTGAATACGCCTTTGGAAATTGCCGCCAATTTGCGGCTGCTACTTGAAAGTCATGATCCCCTGATCATCACTTTTCATGAGCGCACACAACGTTTTCAAAGTTATTTGATTGAGGTCGACCGCGAAAGCGATGTCATTGCCCTCGATGAAATGATCCCCCGTGACGGCGAAAAATTCCTCGCCAACGGTGAAGCTTACCGGGTTGAAGGCTTCCATGACGGCGTCCGAATCGCCTGGGAAAGCAACAACCAGATGACCATTCATGAAGTTAATGGCGAACGTTTCTACCGCGGCCCGTTGCCAACTGAAGTTATCTATCACCAGCGTCGTAACGCCTTCCGTGCAGCATTGAAGCTTGCCCAGCTGGTCAGCATCGAGATGGGCGGCGACCGACTGAAATTCCCTTTAAGCGGCAAATTGCTGGATATCTCCGCGACGGGGTGCAAGCTTCGCTTTGAGGGCGATGTTTCAGAACGCATGCAGTTGGGCCAGGTGTATGAGCGTTTCGTTGCTCAATTGCCGTTCGGCACCATGACCGCCCCGGTTGAATTGCGTTATCTGCACTTCGAAGAAAGGGTCAACACCACCTTTGCCGGGATTCGCTTCCATAACATGAGCGGCCTTGTGCAGCGTCAGGTTGAACGTTTTGTGTACCAACTGCAGCGTGAAGCCCGTCGCTTCGACAAGGACGACGACTTCTGACAGCGGTATCCGGTTGCTAAAAAGGCGATTGCGCGGTGAGCGTAATCGCCTTTTTTGTTCATCCTGCCTGCCGTGACGCGGAACCTGTAGGAGTGAGCTTGCTCGCGATTGGGCCTGTCAGTCGATGAATATATTGCCTGTGCTGGAGCTATCGCGAGCAAGCTCACTCCTACAGTAAAAAGCATTCCAAATCAGATAGTTATATTTTTTTGATGAGAGCTAACTTTTTGGCAAGGCAGAGCTTCTGACTATGCAGGCTTGGCTTCTCGCCAACAAGTTGGCTCCTGCAGGTCAGTCCACTCAAGCCTGACGAGCGTTAAAGACCCTAAGGCCGATTGATCTCTTCATCCTGCACAACCCCATCGGCCTCCCCTTCAGCCTTGACCTCAACCGGCGCTTCAACCTCAGGCTCCGGTTCAACCACCGGTTCAACCGTAGTCTGCATCTGATCCTGAACCACCTGCTCATCAACCCGCGGGTCAAGCGCAACCACCAGTGGCGAACTGGACATGCTGTCCGGCATCGCGACGTGGTGCAGTGGCGCATCGTCCACCTGATGCAGGTGAGTCACGGCTTTAGGTCGGATCAGGAACACCAGCGCCAGTGAAGTCAGGCAGACGAAGGCATAAAGCATATTGCTGCCTAGCGCCTTCATCAGCGCACCCGCCGCCAGCGGACCAATACTGGCGCCAATGCCGAAAGTCATCAGCAACATTGCCGTCAGCGACACCCGGCGCTCACCTTCCACGTGGTCGTTGGCGAACGCTACGGCCAGCGGGTAAAGGCTGAATTGAATCAACGACACAATGAAGCCGACGACAAACAACACCTCCAGCGGCATGCTGGGCAGGATTGCCAAAGGCAACGCCACGACCGTCAGGACGCCGGCAAAAGCCCGCATCAGTTGAGCACGATCATAACGGTCAGAAAGAAGCCCCAGTGGCCACTGAACCAGCAGGCCGGCCAGAATACAGCAAGCCATGAACATACCAACATGCTCGGTCGACAGGCCCTGTTGCGCTGCATACAGAGGCGCCAGACCATAGAAAGCACCGACGATAAGTCCCGCACCCAATACGGTTGTCAGCGACTGCGGAACCCGACTGATAAAGAAGCGGGGTTCCAAAGGCGCGGGATGCAGGGGTGCCGGGTGAATGCTGCGGGTCATCGCCACAGGGACCAGACACAAGGCAAAACACATGGCAACCAGCATCAACAGCTCAGGCCCCAATCCGGGGTGGACCACCAGAATCATCTGACCCAGTACCAAACCCAGGTAGGACGCGATCATGTAGCCACTGAAGACCATGCCACGCTGCTTGGGGGCTGCCTGCTCATTCAGCCAGCTCTCGATCACCATGTACTGGCACATCATGCCCAGGCCCACGATCATCCGCAGGAATAGCCAGGCTGGCAGCCAGTCAATCAGGCCAAGGCCCAATACCGCTGCTCCGACAATCCCAGCACAGGTGGCGTAGGCACGAATATGCCCGACACGACCGATCAGGCGATGCCCGACCTTGCCACCCAGCACCAGCCCCACATAGTTAGCGGCCATCAACGCACCGATCCACAGGCCATCGACCTGGTCAGCGGACAATCGCAAGGCAAGGTACGTACTCAGAAGACCGGAGCCGGTCAACATCATCAGGGAGGCAAAATACAGACCCTGAAAGGACTTCCAGATTTGGCGCATCGACTTTCCAAAAATTAGGAGCCGCCGAAATGGACGTCTCCTGAAACACGATTCTTAAGCCTGGGCAGCCAGAATGCGCCGTTCCCAGGGGGTGATTTCATCAAAAAAACTGGTCAGTTCCAGGGTCTTCGATGCGATGTAGCCTTCGATGAACTCAACGCCAAACAGTTCCTTGGCCAACTGACTGCGTTTCAGACGCTCCAAAGCGGCATGCAAGGTACATGGCAATGACAATTCATCCGGCACATGAATATCGCCCTGGGTCGGGGCCGTCGGCTCCAGTTGCTGATCGATACCATGAAGCCCTGCTGCCAGGCTTGCCGCTATCGCCAGATAGGGGTTGGCGTCTGCGCCCGGCAAGCGGTTTTCAACACGTCTGGCTGCCGGTCCACTGGCCGGAATACGTAATCCCGCCGACCGATTGTCATGGGACCAACAGGCGTTATTCGGCGAAGCAAATGGATGATACAAACGCTGGTACGAATTCACGTTTGGAGCAAGCAGCGCCGTGAAGTCAGCCATGCAAGCTTGCTGACCGGCAATGAACTGCCGGAACAGTGCCGTTGGCTCGCCCTGCTCGTCGCTGAACACATTCGCGCCAGTGACCGAATCAACCACACTTTGATGAATATGCATCGAACTGCCCGCCGTATGCGCCAGCGGTTTTGCCATGCACACCACGATCAAACCATGCTTGAGCGCCACTTCCTTTAGCAAGTGCTTGAACAGCAGCGTCTGATCGGCGAGCAGCAGCGGATCGCCGTGAAGCAGATTGATCTCGAACTGGCTGACACCCATTTCATGCATGAAGGTGTCACGGGGCAGACCCAGTGCAGCCATGCATTTATAGACTTCGCTGAAGAACGGCCGCAGACCATTGTTGGAACTGACACTGAACGCTGAGTACCCTTCCTCGCGACGGCCATCGATTCCGGCTGGCGGCTGAAAAGGCCTGGCCGGATCGGGATTTGGCGCAAAGACAAAAAACTCCAGCTCGGTAGCAACCACCGGTGCCAGTCCACGCTCGGCATAACGAGCGATCACTGCCTTGAGCAAGCTTCGGGTAGACAGATTACAGGCTCCACCGCCCAGCTCTTCGGTATCACAGATCGCCAGCGCGCGAGGCTCGGCACTCCACGGCAAGCGATGGATCTGCTGCGCATCGGGGATCATTGCCACATCACCGTCATCGCTGCCGTAAAAACGCGAAGGCGGATACCCGCCCATGATGCATTGCAACAGAACACCCCGGGCCATCTGCAAACGCCGACCTTCAAGAAAGCCTTCGGCAGTCATCACTTTGCCGCGGGGTATTCCATTTAGATCAGGGGTGATGCATTCAACTTCATCAATGCCCTTCAATCGCTGTGCGAGCGTGTTGTGGCCATCGCTGGTCATGACTCGAATCCTTCCTTTTTCTTACGGAGCGCTCCGTAGCTGGACGTACAAAATACGCACCACGTGTGGAGACTTTCAAGTATCAGAGGCTGATCAGCAGCAGGAGCGACCCGAACAGCTGAAAAAAACCCACCGTTCAAGGTGGGCTGATGAGTGCGCCGGGGTGTCCGGATTGTTTTGAAGAGCTCAGTAAACGATGACTAAGGCAAATAGATCCGAAACAGCCCGCCCCCTAGGGCACCGCCATTAGCCAGCTCAATCCGCCCATGCACTCCATTACGCTGATGCTGCTCAGCAATGCGAGCGGCGAAGTAAAGTCCGAGGCCGGTGCTGCCGCTGGCCTGGTTGATACCCAGTGCGTAATCAGCCTGCTTCTCAAGCATGCTTGCGGAAAAGCCTGCACCGTCGTCATTGATCGCGATGCAGAGTTGCCCGACCTCTTCGCTGACGCTGATGGCAATGGACTTGCGGGCATAACGAATGGCGTTGATGGTGACGTTACCCACCACCGTGCCGATCAATTCGCGGTCGAAGAAACCCAGCGGGATGAGCGCATCGACTTCGCAGGTCGCCACGATACCGCGACTGTTCAACACTTCTTGATGATGAGCCAGTTGGCCTTCGATGAAGTCGTCCATCTCATGGTAATCAGGGCGCAGGGGCAGCTGATTGACGTCCAGCTTGTAGAGGCCGAGTAACTGCACGAGCATGCCATTGAGCCGGGCAAACTCGTACTCGATCACTCCATGTTCCGGGGTGTCTCGCTGCTCGTCGGTCAACTTCGCAAGCCATCGGTTGTGAGACTGACCCAGTGTCGACAGGGAGTTCTTCATATCATGTACCGTCGACGCAATGACCATGGAAAAATCCATACTCGTTTCGTTTTCGCTCATGCTCCAAATGCCTTGCTCTGCAGTTTTTGATAACGCTCGAAACGCGGGTCACTCTCCGGCATCTTGCCAACCATTCTCAGGCAGGCGCGACACTCTTCCAGTTTCGCTGCGTCAGGTGCTGTCGCCATGGAATGGAGCAATGCCTGCGCCAGATTCAAGGCGATACTGATGTTCTTGGCTTGCAGTGCCAGAGCGCGACGGAAAAAATCCTGCGCATCGTTGAGATTACCGGCCTTGTAGGTGCGCACGCCCTGAACGTTGAGCTCGATGGCAGCTTTGTTGGCACCGAGGATCGTGGGGTCATCCGTCTGTTTGGCGATGCTTTGCATCACCTGCGGGTCATCACCGTAAATCTCGGCGCAGCTTTTCAACACGCCCGCCCCCGCCTCTTCATGCCCAAGACTCTGCAATTGCGAAGCAACGGCCAACGCGGCATCAGCACTCAGGAACTGGTCCATGTTCTGCAAGCGACCCATCGCATCCGCAGTCAGCTTGGCAGCCATCTCAGGATCGGAATGCTTGACGCTGGCAGCCTTCATCAGCCGCGTGCGCACCTGAAGCCCCTGGTCGGCACCGTTTTCCTTGGCGACCTCACTCAGCGTCTGATTGATCTCAACACGAGCACGCGCATCCAGGCCTTGTTCACCACCGCGACTGATCAATGCCTGAGCGAAACCAAGATTGGTTTCCGGATTTTTGAAACGCGAAAACTGACCTTGGTTGACCGCCTGGCGAAAGGCCTTGGAAGCACCGTCAAAATCGTTGTTGTCCAGCGCTAGCTTGCCGAGCAATGTTTGTCGGCGCACTGCCAGTGGAGAAATCTTGACCGCGTCTTCCAGCACTTTCTGGGCCCGCACCACATCACCACGTGCAACCAGCGCCTCGGCCAAGCCATCGTAAAGGGTTGGCATACCGGGAAAGGCTTTTATGGCCGCATCAAAAACGGCCTGGGCATCGGCGTGCTTGTTGCGCTTGAGCAATAGATTGCCGAGGGCCGCGTAAGCCCAAGGGGCCGGGCGATCAGCCAGAATTGACTTGAGGAATGCTTCAAGGGGTTCAAATTGTTTGAGGTCGCGCAGTGCGTCCGCCTTGTACCGCAAACACAGCGGTGCATAGCGCGGGTCCTGCTTGGTCAGGGCCACGCAGGCGGCGAGCACTTCAGCAGGCTTGCCGCGATCCAGCGCCTGCAGGATTGGCTTGAGTACGCCCTTGCGCTGCACCAGTTTTTCAAGACGCTGCGCCAGGCCTGCCCGGTTGAAAGGCTTGGTCAGGTAAGCATCCGGTTCCCATTCCAGAGCACTCATTACCATGGCCTGGCTGTTTTCCGCCGTGACCATGACAAATACGCTTTCGTGGCTCAACAACCGGTCGACCATCAGGTCTTCGAGCACATGCTGGCCGTTTTTCTTGCCGTCACCGAGATTGAAGTCATGCAGAACAAAATCGTAGCGCTTCTGCGAGCACATCTTCAGCGCCTGCTCTCCGGTGTCGGCGGTGTCGACATCCCTCACCCCCAATTCACGCAGCATAGAGCGCACCGAACTGCGGAAGTCGGAGAAGTCGTCGACGATCAGAAAACTTTTTTGGTTGTACGCCAGCATCAGGGATCCTGTCAGGGAAGAAAGAAGATGAGCCCAAAGGCAAACATATAGACGGGTCCAGCTTCGCTACCCATTTTTGGCGTGCAATTACCAGTAAATAGCATTACGCCATCACACACATTCTACATCAAAGCTCTGCTACAGGGCTCTGAACGGCACGTTGCGGCCTTGCCCGGTTCACGTACATCACCACCGTGTGAAATCAAACGAGCCATCACCGATATGACGTTTATCGGCACCCTGCCAGTTTTCTGGAGCCTGAATAATGGCCGGTGACTGTGTTTTGATAGGTGGTCTGTGGGAGTCAGAAATCGAGCTGCAAAACAGAAAAACTCACAAAATAAGTTTCTGTAGGAGCGCACGAGCAATGCGAGGCCGCGATGGCGTTCTGTCTGACACACCGCAATCGCGGCCTCGCGTTGCTCGTGCGCGCCTACAGGACCACCGTTTACTGAGCGACTTGAGCGTCGAAAGCAAGGGATTCGAAAAAAATTGCGTATCCCCTGTCCCCTTTCTTCGCCTCACCGGTCATCACAGGTAAGTGAACAAATATGAGAGCCTACCTCCATGTCCCCAGCGTCGCCTTTTCGTTTGCGCCCCTTGCTGCATTTCAGCCTCTTGCTGACCTTGAGTTCCAGTCCACTCTTCATTTCCTCCAGTTGGGCCGAGGGAGCAGACCGTCGCACTTACGAGGTGCCCGCAGGCAGTCTGGGCGCGGCGCTTACCCGCTTTGCCGGTCAGGCTGGCGTCAACCTGTCGGTGGACCCAGCCCTGGTAAGTGGTCGTAACAGCGCCGGACTGTCTGGCGATTATGCGGTGGAAGAAGGCTTCTCACGCTTGCTGCAAGGTTCCGGCCTGCAACTGGTGTCGGTGGCGGATCATGCTTACACCCTGATCCCGGCGCCGGAAGGCAGCAGTAGCCTGCAACTGGCGCCGACCTCGATCCTTGGTGCAACAGGCTCGACGGACGGTCAAGCCTACGCCGGAGGCCAGGTGGCTCGCCGCGGATCCCAGGGCCTGCTTGGCTCGCGGGATTTCATGGACACGCCGTTCAGCATGACCACCTACACCAGCAAGACGGTCAAGGATCAACAGGCCAGAACCCTGGGCGACCTGGTCGCCAGCGATCCTTCGGTACGTGCGACCAACCCCGCAGGCGGGCGTTACGAACAGTTCACCATCCGCGGCCTGAGCCTGTTCAACAGCGACGTTTCCTATAACGGTCTGTACGGCATTTTGCCGACCTATACGATCGACATGGAAATGGCTGACCGGGTGGACATCCTCAAAGGCCCGAGTCAACTGGTCAACGGCATATCACCGCGAGGCAGCGTCGGTGGCGGCATCAACGTGGTGCCCAAGCGCGCGACTGACAAGCCCATCACCGAGCTCACCGGCAGCTACGCCTCCAATAACCAGTTGGGGACCGCCATCGACGTCGGCCGCCGGTTTGGTGACGAGGGCAAGTTCGGCATCCGCTTCAACGGCGTCAAGCAATCAGGCGACACCGAATGGGACCATCAGAGCGTCGACCGCGAGATGGCGGTGCTGGGTCTGGATTTCCGTGGCGAACGCCTGCGTCTGTCAACAGACATCGGGCACACCGAACGTGACACCGATGCCCCCCAGGAACGCGTACAGATCTCTGCCGCCGCACAAGTGCCGAACGCCAATGACGTGCGTCGCAACTACGCGCAAGCCTGGAGCCAGGCGCGCACCCGAGATACCTTTGGTGCTGTGAACGCCGAGTATGACGTTAGCGATTCGGTCATGGTGTACGGCGGCGTGGGCGCGCGGAAAAGTAACCACGACTTTCTCCGCCATGCCGTTTCAATCCTGAATGATGCGGGCGATTTCAGCGTCCCGCCTCGCGACTTCACCCGTGATGAAAATGTCCGTACGGCCACTGCGGGCGTGCGCAACTGGTTCCAGACCGGTCCTGTGAGCCATGAAGTCAATCTGGCCGCCAGTTACTTCTACATGGACTTCGAAAATGGCGGGGCGCGCTATGCATCATCTAATAGCAACCTGTTCGATCCAGTGGCCACGCCAACGCCCAGCAATCCCACACGGCAAGATGCAAAGGTTTACACAGAGAGTCGCTACAACAGCGTGGCCTTGTCCGACACCCTCGGCTTTTTCGATGACCGCCTGCTGCTGACACTGGGTGCCCGCTGGCAACGAGTCGAGGTCGATGACTGGAGCGATAACTTCAAAGGTAAAACGGGCTACAACGAGGAGAAGATCTCACCCTCGGGCGGCATCCTCTACAAAGTGACCGATCAACTGTCGGTGTATGCCAATTACATGGAAGGGCTGAGCCAGGGCAAGATTGCTCCTTCTACCGCAAGTAACGCAGACGACATCTTTCCGCCCTTCCTCAGCCGTCAGGTTGAGGTGGGCACCAAATACGACCTGGGCACCTTCGCTTTCACCGCCAGCGTCTTCAGAATCAAACAGCCGGCTTACGAAAGGAACGAGATCTCCACCCGCTTTGGTCCAAACGGCAAGCGTGAAAACACCGGCGTCGAACTCACCCTGTTCGGCGAGCCACTTGAAGGCGTCCGCCTGCTGGGCGGCGTGATGTACATCGACAGCGAATTGACTGGCACAGTCAATGGCACCTTCGACGGCAAACGCGCGCCCGCCACACCTGAATACAACGTCAATCTGGGGGCCGAGTGGGACGTGCCTAATGTTAAAGGCCTGACCCTGACCGGCCGCGGCATTTACTCCAGCTCTCAGTACCTGAACCAGGCCAACACCAAGGAAATCGACTCGTGGGAGCGCTTCGACGTAGGCGCACGCTATGCGTTCAAGGTTGACGACAAGGACGTAACCCTGCGCGCTAACATCGAAAACGTTATGGATAAACGCTTCTGGAGTTCGGCAGGTGCGTCGGATGACAGCGAGCCAGGTCTGACCCTCTCTACGCCACGGACTTATCTGGTTTCGGCGACGATCGGGTTTTAAGCGCTACTGAATGAGCAGCGCCCAAGGACGGGCGCACCCTGCTCGCCATTCTGAAACGGTGCAATGCCGTACAGGAACCTGAGTGACCGGTATCGGGTCGCATACAAAGTTGCTTTATTCACGCAGCAAACACGCCTATAGGAGCGCGCTTGCCCGCGATAGCGTCAACGCAGCCGAAAGATTTATCGACTAACAGATCGAATCGCGGGCAAGCGCGCTCCTACAAATCATATGTTTGCTGCGCGACATTGCGCCCCTTGCCTGTGGGCGACCTTCTACAGACTGATTCCAATCGCATGTTGATGACAGGAGCTTTCAACCTGAACCCCGTAACCCCGGATGGCCGTTATTTCATTGTCAAAGGGCAACTGTGGCGCTGCTCCAATCCTGCACTGGATGAGAATGAGCGCCAGCGCCTGGTGAAAGACCTGATGGCCGCACGCCGCTCCGTCAAGGCAGCAAAGGCGTCGGGTGATCCTGATGAGATGACGGCGGCGAGATCAGCCGTTCAGTCGGCGAAAGTGGCCTTGGGGGAACGTGGGCCGGTGTGGTGGAAGGACGGTGCATCGGACTTCAACAGGCACAAGATCGTCAATACACCGTACGCGGAGTGGTATCGGTCGCTGGGAGACGCCCCACCCCGTTAGATTGATGAAAATGTCTGCCGCTCCGAGAACCACTCCAGCGCCTTCGCTTTGAATGCTTCGGCCGCAGGGGTTAGCGGGTAACGCTGATCGTAAGCCAGGACGATTCGCTGAGGAGGAAGTGCCTGTTTGATCGGGCGACAGACCAGCGGCAAGCCATCGTAGCTTCTGTCACCGAAGGGCCTGGTATAGGTCAGCGCTACACCAAACCCGTTGGCGACCAGACTGCGCTGAAATTCAAAGCTATGAGCCCGGGTGACGTTCTCGGGGACAAGACCGAAGATATTGAACAGATCCAGCACGTGCTGCCAGCTGTGATGTCTGATCCGTGACCACCAGATTGCAGGCGCTGAGTGCCTCCATACTCACGTAAGACTCAGTGGCTAACGGGTGATCGGCAGCCATTAGCGCGTGAGCCGTCAACTGGCAGAGTTCCAGGCGTTCAGTATGCCGACGACCCGCATCTACTTGTCCGGATCCTTGGCGCGTAAGTTCTTCCGCTACAAGGACTATCTGCTCGACAGCGGTTGTGCGTATGAGGGGTCTAAGGCGCTAAAAAAACACGGTCGACGGCTTCGCTGCAGAGGTGGCGAGGCTCGCCAGCCTGGGGATGCGATTCGCCATTTTGCGAAACCGAAAGAACGTCGGCGACGACGGTTTCGGGATGAACGGCGCGCGTGAGATTCGGATTTTGCCGGTTATTGCGGGCGCCAAGCGCGCCGGGATTCTTCAAATGGTGTTAGGAATAGTTCTGATCGTGGTCGGCGCCTATTCACAAAACCCGAATCTCATCGCCGCAGGTGTTGCGATGACGGCCGGTGCGCCATCCAGGTGCTAAGCCCACAGGCCTCAGGCCTGCGGCAGAGCGGTTCCCCTGATAACTTCCCGAGCTATGCGTTCGGCAGCGCCAAGACCACCACAGCCAGCGGCAACCCCGTTCCGATCTGCATCGGCTACCAACGTTGGGGCGGCGCGATTATATCGGCCTCGATCTATGCTGAGGAAAGATATGAATTCATCTATCAAGGGTTTGGTGTTCGCGGCCGATCCGTAGGGAACGCGCCTAACATTAAGTTTCACCTACGCACCTAAACGATCCAACGCGCCGGCCAGATAGAACGGGGCAAAAGAAGAACTCTTTGCCCCGTGGCAGTGAAGCTCAACTAAGGAGGCATGAGCTACGAGAACATCAAAAAGGCTCTTTCACGTTCTGCTCCAAGAAGTCCGGCGTGTGCTCATCTTCTAAAGTTTCCATACCCGCAATACAACGCACGAATTTAACTATAGGAATGGATGTATCTTCTATATTTATGCCACTCACATAACGGTAAGCAGAAAGCGGCTTACCTAGCAATTTATCGTAGGTGTAACTGTGTGCATCCTCGAAATTTCTAATAGAAACATAGCGCACGGCTCGGCACCCTTTGGCTGTAGCTGCTGAAAGCTCACCCCAGATACTCGCATTCAGCGCCCATGCGCTATTTTTCCTTGGCGACATGTCAGAATTCGTAGAGAGAACCCCATCTTTGTACAGGTACCTTTCATCGGAGTCATGAATGACATGCTGACTAATTTTGAAATGACTTAAAATCTTTATAAAAAACGGCATATTGTTCTTTGAGCCAGTATTCAGCACAAATATCTCAGATGCGTTGAAATTTCTGTCCAGAAGATCACGAACAACAATGGCTTCAGTATCTCCTTCAACTAATACCACTTCATCCGCAAAAAAGGATTCGCACACATGAGGATCAAACCTATTGAGCATCTGCACTCGGTTCTTCGTTTCATCGTCGCTATCGAACAATCCATGCCCCGCCTGGTGGATTGAGGTCGTTCCATCCTTGTTTTTTACAAACCTAGCTAGCGAAGTGTGGGGTTTGGTGAGGTCAATAAGCTGGGGATCGTGAGAAACGCAAAGAATCTGATAGCAATCCTGATTAGCTAGATCGTACAGAGCTTCACGAAATCGACGTTTGTTGCTTGGGTGCAGATATAGCTCAGGTTCCTCAAACAAAATCACATGTTTCCCGTCAGTCTTGGTTTCTTTGAATATCCCCAGCAGGTTTATTATCGCCTGACGTATCAAACCATGACCGTGTTGATCAAACTGTCTACCCCGGTAAGTCGATGCAGTTTCAGCTCCCGCACTAGAAGCGTTTACTTGCTCCTCTTTCAGCATTTCCAGCGTTTCCAACGCATCGGCCAAAACCGCAACTTCTTCCGGAACAGGCTGAGCACTAGACTTATCTCCGATGAAAATACTAAAATCTTTGTCAAAAGCCTTTGTTAGGTCGGTTTCTTTATATGGATTGGTTACGATCTTTAATTCCAGCTCGGGGAATGTTTTCGCAAAGTTAGCATTTGCACCCGCGCAAATCTTCCCGAGATAGTCATCATCTTCCACTTTTTTCTGCAGCTTTTGAAACGCACCAATAGCGGCGTTATACTCAGCCTCATGATTATCCTTGAGCGTTTTTAGCAGTTTATTCTTTATCTCTTTCTCCAGCCACTCCGTCAGATCTTTTATGTTAGGCATAGCCTCTATGAAAATTATAGACGGAGTAGCATTTGTAAGAATCTGATCCAACCCTCCAAATCCGCCTTTAGCGTATTCATCCTTTTCAGGATCGAAGGTTTCTTTCACTGCCGCAGTACCGGGGACGCTCCAGGTTTTCCTAACTCGTACCTCGCCGGTGAGTTTCGACACCCACTTATTAAGCCCTTTATCATTAAAATTTTCTTCATCCGTGGCATCTTTGAGGTAAACCGCCTCTATGATTATAGGGCAGTCCTTCGGCTCTTGATGATGGAAATCGGTAATTAATGCTTGCTTACTGGGAGAGGCAAAATACTCATAAGCCCTGAGCACACTTGACTTCCCTAGATTGTTTTTTCCGAAAAGGAATATAATATTATTATCATCGAAGCCAATCTCATTATTATCGCCTCTAATTGCACGAAAGTTTTGTATCTTGAGTGTTTTCAATCGCATATATCTATCCTTGACTATAGCGGTAGTGGTTGGCAGTTCCCAGACCGAGAGCCACAGCCTACAACTGTAGCCTAGGTATGAGCTCCTGCCTGGTCGAGGAGAACTAAAGCAGCCCGCTCCCACACCCGCAACGCAATACTCCGAAGTCGTACAGGCGAATGCGCGACCTTTAGGCCCTAGACAGCGCAAATAATGTCGGGCCAAGATAGCGTCCAGATTGATGGCGAACCAGTGTGGATGAGGATTAGTCGTGCGCCATGTGGATGAGTGCATGCTCTTGCGACAGACTGCCAGGGCGCGACCGCCAAATTGAGCCACTCAGCCCTTTTGCCACGGCCCTATAAGATGGGAGAGAGAATGGAATCGCATGATCCGAACCGCGAGCTTACCGAAGCCCTGCTTAGGTTTTTCCTCAAGTTTTATGGGGTGGACAAGATAGATCCGGGGACCCACATGCATGAAATCAGGGCCTTAGGGGAGCAGGTGGGTGAGATGTGGGGCCGAAGCTGTGCCGTTTGCCTGCACGAGGGCCCTATTGAGGCCGGTATAGCCTTTGAGATACGGGCCAAAGTCGTGGAAAGTAAAAAAAGAGCTTTGGACACGGTCACCGAGCTCTATGGCCCTGGCGGGCGCATTAGGGAAATCCTTTCGGGTACTCAGGGGAACCCGTCGGATGAGGGCAGATAGCACCCGATGCCAACGTGGGTAGGATTGTGAGTAGGTTCGCAATAGTCAACGTGATAAACCGCTAGCTGTAAGGCGTATGCGAGTGGTGTTTGAGTCTCCCTCGGAACCGGGCCTCTTTACAGGTTTGTTCAACACCTGTCTGCAGCGTGTGTAGGCCTTAACGCTGTGTTTGCAGTCAGGCACGGTTGAACCGCGAAGCATTTCCGGGGGACTTGCTAAATCAACAGCGATATGGCTATTTGGCATTGACCATCAAGGACTGATAGCTCATGACCCCCAGAAGAAAAATTGCTTACGCCCACTACCTGCCCGGTTGGAGTTTTGAAAAGGGTAGCCGGGACGCGTTGAAGGCCAGCCGACGGGTTGCGCCAGATGAATACGAAGACGACATGATTGGCAGCTTGTACTGCCCAGGCTGCTACACCAATGTCGAACGGACACCTCGGAAAAAAGAAGTGTTCACCAACCAGCGCGACCCCTTCTTTCGCCATTTGAAACGGTGGCAACACGTTGGCTGCGTTTTGAGGGCCAAGAAACCGGTAGGTAAGCGGTACGACACATGGGAGGAAGCAAAGCGAGCTGTCGAGCACGAGCATTTGGCCGTCGTGAAAGAGTTTCTCCAGGAGAGGCCGGAGGTGGATATATCTCCAGGCGCCGAGTACGACGAGACGCCTGTCGAAGATATTGCTGGGCCGCTGTCGAATGTCCCGATTGGAAGACACCAAGGCGAGTCATTCGAGCTCCCTAGCACCATCACAACCGTGGCAGGTATTTGCCGGAACTTCGAGAAAAACAAGGACAAATATTTTGTCCTGCCTGGCGCGATCCATGCAGTGAAGCTTGCTGAGCTGCTCACTGATGTGGTCGATTTGGATAAAAAAATCTTGGACCGCGATCAGGTAAAAAAGCTTTATTTTGGCAAAATCACCGATAGCTGGAACGCGGGTAGTCAACGGCACAACATCAGAATGACAAGGCTGAAATGCGCTTCGGCAGCTGGTGATTTCACAGTCAAAATGAACGATGGGTTTTGCAGAGACAAGGGAATCGCTGAACAGTCGGTGGGAAGGGTTGTTATGTTCTACGGGGTTATCTCCAAGAACGGAAGTGGACTTGCTGTGGAGAATCTGGCATGGGGCGAGATCGCGCTTGTGCCAAAAAAGTACAACGAGCTTTTGATAGCGGGCTAGACCACTTGGTCCACGCGACAGCAGCGATACGGGCACGTAGAGATTTAGGGGCAGATTTGGGGGCAGATCTATTTACGAAACCATAGGCTGCCATGCTTTTCGGGGCCTGTAGCCCACAGTTCGATTCCGTCTCTGGCCTGATGCCGGTCGCTATCTACAATGTGTGGCCCCAGATACCCAGGCGCGTCCTCCAGCGATTTAGGATAGATTGCCAGTTCGATTTACGGGCACATGAAAATCCATAGGCAAGGAGCGCAAGCATGATCTGGCTTGAAATTGAAAACCCTGAGGGTAAAAAAATTCCTAAATGGATGAGGACTCTCGGCGTTTCCGAAGACCATTCGATTTTCGTACCAGCTGCCATTGGCGGAAACGAGATGAGCGTATCTCTTTGCACCGCGTATGACGGTACGGCTATGGTCACATATCGCAATCGCGTTTTCGTGCCCTCGACCTGGATGTCTAAAGAGTTTCCAGACACACGTGAGCTCTGCGAAGTTATGGATAATTGGGCTAACGCTCAGATAGCCGCAGGTATTTTGGAAGATCCGAGTACCACACCACCCAATCGCTAATAGCGGGCATGGAATATCGAACATTGCGGTGATTACACCCCGTGTGAATGGCGCCGCGCGCGAATCAGCGCCCAACGGAGGCACAATTAAAAAGGCCCCACCTGATCAATCAGTGTGGGGCCTTTCTATATTCTGGAGCTGGTATGGTGCTGGTAGGATCTGCTGGCGCTAGTATGGAAACTGCTCAGAAGCCCTGTTTATATGGTGTCCCAGGGCAGGTTCGAACTGCCAACCTTCCCCTTAGGAGGGGGATGCTCTATCCAATTGAGCTACTGAGACGCAGTGGCCAGCACACAGAACGGTGCCAGCGAGGACGGCGTGCATGTTAACGACACATGACCATTTTGTCATGTCGTCTTTGGCTTACACGGCTGTGGTCCATATCCGTTTAATTTGCCCGAAATCTGCACGGTCATGCATTTTGCAACGTTCCATATGGCCATCATTGCAAAACGCATGCAAACACCCTCCTGCAGACATTTCAAGTCATTGATTTATAACGATTTTATTAGCAATCAAAGTTGGCATGCAGACTGCACTATTACTGACGGTAGAGACCCTTCCTTAAGAAAGTTCCATCGGAGGTAAATGAAAATGAACATCACCCTTTCAGTGTTGAACGCTGCAGCGCTGGTTGCACTGGTGGCTTTTCATTTTCAAGACGATGGTAAAGCAGAGCAGACCGCACTGCAGACTCAGCCACACCACCTGCTGCGCCAGGCACCGCAGCTGGCGGTCATGACTGATCGCAGCAACAAGCCTCAAGCTGTGACGCTTGCCAATGACGGCGATTCCCAAGCCTCTGGCTCAGCAAATCTTAGAACTGAGCCTCGCTGGGTTTTCTGAAGTCTTCCACGCCTCCGTGATGCAACGAATAATCGAAAAGAGAACCGCCATGTCCAAGTCCGCTGTGTCGTTCATCCTCCTTGCCTTGCTGGCTGTAGCTGTTGACTTTCAGTTGCCTGCAACGGCTGAAGGGCTGAGTAGTGCTGCAAAGATCGCTGCTGGTGTGTTTTCGGTTCTGTTTGTTGTCGCTCTGATCCTCGGTCGCCGTTTCAAATTCGACCCGGTACTTCGTTAACTGCAACCCCCTCCTCTGCGGATCCATCATTTGCGATCCAGCGAAGCGTCAAGCGCGGGACTGGCGGGCTACCCGTCACGTCTGTCGGCCAGCATTCGTATTCCACTGGCAACCTTCTAAGCTGACAAATAGCCATCACGGCAGTCATGGGCTCGTAAAAGGTACGAATTCGCACCTTATAGATGAGCGGATGCTTTAGGGCTTTGCTAATTCGCTCGCAATTCTGATAATTGGTGCTGGCTAATCGCCTTTATCTGAGTCAATATTTGTCACAGAATTGACGCCAAGGATATGGCAGATTGGGGCATGATGCTGGCCTCTTGAGAACACGGTTGAACATTTCGCCAAAAGGGCTGTCACAGATTGACATCCATGCGGCGACTTGCAAGAACCGCTCCCCCTGAACTAACCGGTTAAATATATGAGCCCTATGAAACAGGCTACTTATTCCAGCCGCACGGCTGACAAGTTCGTCGTACGTCTACCAGACGGCATGCGTAATCGTGTGCAAGAGGTAGCTAAAAACCACCATCGCAGCATGAACTCAGAAATCATTGCTCGCCTCGAACAAAGCTTGATTCAGGAAGGTGCACTGGGCGACGAACCTAGCCTGCGCCTCGACAGTCCTGAGCTGTCCCTGCATGAACGTGAATTGCTGCAACGCTTTCGTCAATTGTCCCACCGTCAGCAGAACGCACTGGTGTCACTGATTGCACACGACACTGAGCTGGCTGCAGACAACGAAGACTGATCGCAAGATCAAGTTTTTCAAGCCAGCGTAATTGCTGGCTTTTTTTATTCGCGGATTTTTATTGTTTAGTTATTTGTAGTACCACCTTGTAAGACATATCCGCGAACCATAAAAAAACCGCCTGCGAGGGCGGTTTTTTTATGCAGCTAAAACAACTAAAGCAGGAAGATGGTGGCCAGCCCCAGGAAGATGAAGAAGCCACCACTGTCGGTGACTGCTGTGATCATGACGCTCGCCCCCATTGCCGGGTCTCGGCCGAGCTTGGACAGCGCCATAGGGATCGTGACCCCCATCAGAGCTGCCAGCAGCAGATTGAGTGTCATGGCCGCTGTCATCACGACACCCAGCGACCAGCTGCCATAGAGCAGATACGCCACGACCCCAATCACCCCACCCCACACGACACCGTTGATAAGCCCCACCGCCAGCTCTTTGCGCAGCAGGCGCTTGGTGTTGCCGGTATTGACCTGGTCGAGCGCCATGGCCCGCACGATCATTGTGATGGTCTGATTACCAGAGTTACCGCCAATCCCGGCCACAATCGGCATCAAGGCTGCCAGCGCGACCAGCTTCTCGATAGAGCCTTCGAACAAGCCAATCACACGCGAAGCCAGGAATGCAGTGATCAGGTTGATTGCCAGCCACGCCCAACGGTTATGCAGTGAGCGCCAGACGGAAGCAAAGATGTCTTCCTCTTCACGCAAACCGGCCATGTTGAGGACTTCGGTTTCGCTCTCTTCACGAATGAGGTCAACCATTTCGTCGATGGTCAGACGGCCGATCAGCTTGCCGTTCTTGTCCACCACCGGCGAGGAGATAAGGTCGTAACGCTCGAACGCCTGAGCGGCCTCGTAGGCATCACCATCCGGGTGAAAACTCACCGGATCATTGGCCATGACCTCCGACACCTGCTTCTCAGGGTCATTGACCAGAAGGCGCTTGATGGGCAGCACGCCCTTGAGCACGCCGTCGTAATCGACTACGAATAACTTGTCGGTGTGCCCCGGCAGCTCTTTCAGACGACGCAGGTAGCGCAGAACGACTTCAAGGCTCACATCCTCACGGATCGTGACCATCTCGAAGTCCATCAGCGCGCCGACTTGCTCTTCATCGTACGACAGCGCAGAACGCACACGCTCACGTTGTTGAGTGTCCAGAGCCTCCATCAGCTCATGGACAACATCGCGAGGCAGCTCGGGAGCAATGTCGGCCAGTTCGTCGGCGTCCATTTCCTTGGCGGCAGCCAGAAGCTCGTGATCGTCCATGTCGGCGATCAGCGTTTCCCGAACGGAATCGGATACTTCGAGGAGGATGTCGCCATCGCGGTCCGCCTTGACCAACTGCCAGACCGTCAGACGATCTTCGAGAGGCAATGCTTCCAGGATGTAGGCGACGTCGGCAGAGTGAAGATCTTCGAGCTTGCGTTGCAGCTCGACCAGGTTCTGCCGGTGAACCAGATTTTCTACACGGTCTTGATTCTGACCTTCCTGACGATGAGTCAGGTCTTCAACAATACGCTGGCGCTGCAGGAGCTCGATAACCTGAGCCAGACGATCCTGCAAACTATCCTGCGTTTTTTTTACTTCGATTTCGGACATAGGCGAACTCCACTCCCAGCAGCGGAGCACGCCGGGAGATCAATCAGTTAATGCATGATTGCTTAAAGAAACTGTTGAGTAACTACTGGGTAAGTCCATGGAGGTTTTCCACAAGCCCCGGCGGGGCTGACGGGCGCAATCATACACCGCTTGACCACATTGCACGCTACAAAATTCTGGCCAGAACAAGCGCTTGCAACACAAACTTCATAATCTGCGCGGCAATAGACCTTCGACGACACATCCCGCCAAGAAAACACCTGCCCGCACCAAATGATCTTCACTAGTCTTTTGCGACATCCGTCACGGAAGACTTCAATGAACCAAACGCCCGCCTGTCTTTTAGGGTTCGCCCTGCTCTGCTCATCAACCTTGCTGCAAGCGTCCAGCGTTCTGCGCTGCGAAGACGCCACCGGCAACATCACCTTCACCACCCTGGGCTGCCCAAGCGGACAGGACGTACAGTGGCAAGACGCTTACAACGCGCCACCCGGCTCGGTTACGCCGTTGCTTCCCGGCGCTGAACAGGTAGACAGATCCGCTCGCAAATCAGCACAAGCTGCTCAATCAGAAGAATTGGTAATAGTCGGTCAGCGTGACGACGGATGCGGCAACCGCCTGAGCCCCGAGCAACGTCGACGGGCGATCATCAATCAGCAGACGCCACCCGGCATGACGCGCAAGGACGTAGAAAGCTTGCTGGGCAGGCCCGACAAGGTAGTGAGCAGGAATGGCGAGACACGATACGTGTATCACGAGAAGAAAGGCCGCAGTAGCCAGGTCACCTTCGACGAGCATGACTGCGTAAAAGGCAAACGCTAGAAAGCAAAAAGCCCGTATCAAACGATACGGGCTTTTTGGTGTTTGGTGCACTCGACAGGATTCGAACCTGTGACCGCTCGGTTCGTAGCCGAGTACTCTATCCAGCTGAGCTACGAGTGCATTAGCGCTTGATAAACCAGATCACCGCTGGTTACAACAAAGTCACTTGCATTACTGCAAACAACTCTTAAATGGTGCACTCGACAGGATTCGAACCTGTGACCGCTCGGTTCGTAGCCGAGTACTCTATCCAGCTGAGCTACGAGTGCATTTGTTGCCGCGCATTATAGGCCGTCGAATCTTTTGGTCAAGAACTTTTTTCTAGTAAATTCAACAGCTTACCGATTAAAGCCAGATACAACGTACTACGCAAATAATGGCGGAGAACGGGGGATTCGAACCCCCGACACCCTTGTGAGGTGTACTCCCTTAGCAGGGGAGCGCCTTCGGCCACTCGGCCAGCTCTCCGCAACACGGGGCGTATAATAACCACCCTTTTCCCCGTTTGCAAACCAAAAATTCAATAAAAATTAATGGCTTGGTTCTTCGTCCTTCTCTTTCTTGATGCGCAGGTAAATCTCTTCACGGTGGACAGCGACTTCCTTGGGTGCGTTAACACCAATGCGCACCTGGTTACCTTTGACGCCGAGCACGGTCACGGTGATTTCTCCATCACCAATGATCAGGCTTTCTGCGCAACGACGAGTCAGAATCAGCATACCTTTCTCCTCACGCACTACATTCAGGAACAACAGTCTGCAAACCGAAGGCGACATCCGCGACAGTAGCGCGGCTGTCACCAAGGTATCGACCGGCAAAAGCAAAAGAACAGTTTTCGCCCGGCAATAACACAAGAGGCGCAGTCAGTCCGCGCCCCTTGCCGATACCATCACTCACCCTGTCGAGGCGCATCCAGCTCAAAAGCGGTGTGCAGCGCACGTACCGCCAGCTCCAGATACTTCTCTTCGATCACCACCGAAACCTTGATTTCCGACGTCGAGATCATCTGGATATTGATGCTTTCCTTCGCCAGCGACTCGAACATGCGACTGGCAACACCTGCGTGAGAACGCATGCCCACGCCAACAATCGATACCTTGGCGATTTTGGTATCGCCAATCACTTCACGGGCATTGATTTCACGCGCAGTGTTTTCCAGCACCTGCAAGGCAGCCTGGTAGTCATTGCGGTGAACAGTGAAGGTGAAATCGGTGGTGTTATCGTGCGCAACGTTCTGCACGATCATGTCGACTTCGATATTCGCGGCGCTGATCGGCCCGAGAATCTTGAACGCCACACCCGGGGTGTCTGGCACGCCACGGATGGTCAGCTTGGCCTCATCGCGGTTGAAGGCGATGCCGGAAATGATCGGCTGTTCCATGGATTCCTCTTCATCAATGGTAATGAGGGTACCTGGACCCTCCTTGAAGCTGTGCAATACGCGCAGCGGGACGTTGTACTTGCCGGCAAACTCCACCGCGCGGATCTGCAATACCTTGGAACCGAGGCTGGCCATTTCCAGCATCTCTTCGAAGGTAATCTTGTCCAGACGCTGAGCCTGGGAGACCACACGTGGATCTGTGGTGTAAACACCATCGACATCGGTGTAGATCTGGCATTCATCGGCCTTCAGCGCCGCAGCCAATGCCACGCCAGTGGTGTCAGAACCACCACGACCCAGGGTCGTAATGTTGCCGTTCTCGTCCACGCCCTGGAAACCGGCGACCACAACCACACGGCCAGCCTTCAGGTCGGCACGAATCTTCTGGTCATCGATCTGCAGAATACGCGCCTTGTTGTGCGCGCTGTCCGTCAGGATACGGACCTGATTACCGGTGTACGACACTGCTGGCACGCCACGCTTCATCAGCGCCATGGCCAACAGGGCGATCGTCACCTGCTCGCCTGTCGATACGATTACATCCAGCTCACGAGGAACCGGCTGATCGCTGATCTGCCTGGCAAGGTCGATCAGGCGATTGGTCTCGCCACTCATGGCAGAAAGCACAACCACAAGGTCGTCGCCCTGCTCACGGAATTTCTTGACCTTGTCGGCAACCTGCTCGATACGCTCCACAGAGCCCACCGAGGTGCCTCCAAATTTCTGTACGATCAAAGCCATCTCAAAGCCGCCTCTGCCCGATTAAGGGCGCCCATTAAACGTTAAATCCAAGCGCCGGGCGGCCACGCCTGTGCGTGGCTGCTCCGGAAGGTCGACTTAAATACCCTGCTCGACGAAAGGCACGGTCAACGCCAGCGCTGCATCCAGCGCCCCCGCGTCAACACCACCACCTTGCGCCATATCAGGACGACCGCCGCCTTTACCACCTACGGCCGCAGCGGCCTGTTTCATCAAATCACCGGCTTTGAGTTGGCCAGTCAGGTCCTTGGTTACGCCTGCAACCAGTACGACCTTGTCTTCATGCACACTGCCGAGCAGGATCACTGCGCGACCGAGTTTGTTCTTCAACTGATCGACAAGCGCCAACAGCGCTTTGCCATCCAGACCGTCCAGGCGCACGGCCAGCACTTTCACGCCTTTGACATCCAGCGCGGAGGAAGACAGATCGTCGCCCGCTGCGCTGGCCGCCTTGGCCTGCAATTGCTCCAGTTGTTTTTCCAGCAGACGGTTGCGCTCAAGCACAGCCGTCAGCTTGTCCAACAGGTTCTCGCGGTTGCCTTTGACCAGCGTCGCGGCTTCCTTGAGTTGATCTTCTGCGGCATTGAGGTAGCCCAGCGCCGCTGCGCCAGTGACGGCCTCAATGCGTCGAACGCCAGCGGCCACGCCGCCTTCGCTGACAATCTTGAATACTGCGATGTCGCCGGTGCGAGTGGCATGAATACCACCGCACAGCTCGACGGAAAAATCACCGCCCATGCTCAGCACGCGCACGCTGTCGCCGTACTTCTCGCCGAACAGCGCCATGGCGCCACGCGCCTTCGCAGTTTCGATGTCGGTTTCGACCGTCTCGACTGCCGTGTTCTTGCGGATTTCGTCGTTGACGATGTCTTCCAGCGCTTTCAACTGCTCAGGCTTGATGGATTCGAAATGGCTGAAGTCGAAGCGCAGGCGCTGACTGTCGACCAACGAGCCCTTTTGCTGAACGTGCTCGCCCAACACCTTGCGCAAGGCTGCGTGCAGCAAGTGAGTCGCGGAGTGGTTCAACGCCGTGGCGTTGCGCACCTCGGCATCGACTTCGGTGTTGACCGAAGCGCCCACCGTCAAGGTGCCGGCAGCGACAACGCCATGGTGCAGGAAAGCGCCACCGGTTTTGGTGGTGTCACGAACATCGAAGCGTACTTCACCAGCGCTGAGGTAACCGGCATCACCAATCTGGCCACCCGACTCGGCGTAGAACGGCGTGGTATCAAGGACTACAACGCCCTCTTCGCCTTCGCTCAACTGCTCGACTTTCTGACCGTCTTTATAGAGGGCCACGATCTTCGCTTCGCCGCGAGTCGCTTTGTAGCCAGTGAACTCGGTCGCCACGTCGACTTTGACAAGGCTGTTGTAGTCCATGCCGAACGAACTGGCAGAACGGGCGCGAACACGCTGCGCATCCATCTCGCGCTCGAAACCTTCCTCGTCGAGAGTCAGGTTGCGCTCACGGGCGATGTCGCCAGTCAGGTCCATCGGGAAACCGTAGGTGTCGTAGAGTTTGAACACCACGTCACCCGGCACGACATTACCTTTGAGTTCAGCCAGATCCTGTTCGAGGATCTTCAGGCCCTGCTCCAGGGTCTTGGCGAACTGCTCTTCTTCGGCCTTGAGCACGCGCTCGATGTGCGCCTGCTGCTGAACCAGCTCAGGAAACGCAGTCCCCATCTCGGCAACCAGCGCCGCAACGATCTGATAGAAGAAGCTGCCCTTGGCGCCCAGCTTGTTACCGTGACGGCAAGCACGACGAATGATCCGACGCAGCACATAACCGCGACCTTCATTGGACGGCAGCACGCCATCAGCAATCAGGAAGCCACAGGAACGAATGTGGTCAGCCACGACTTTCAGCGAAGCCTGACTGTCGTTACCGCAGCCAATGGCTTTGGCCGAAGCAGCCAGCAGGCTCTGGAACAAATCGATTTCGTAGTTGGAGTTCACGTGCTGCAGAACAGCACTGACGCGCTCCAGGCCCATGCCGGTGTCTACCGACGGCGCAGGCAACGGGTGCAGCACGCCGTCAGCGGTGCGGTTGAACTGCATGAAAACGTTGTTCCAGATTTCGATGTAACGGTCGCCGTCTTCTTCCGGCGAGCCTGGTGGGCCGCCCCAGATTTCAGGGCCGTGATCGAAGAAAATCTCGGTGCAAGGACCACACGGGCCTGTATCGCCCATGGTCCAGAAGTTGTCGGATGCGTATGGCGCGCCTTTGTTGTCCCCGATACGGACCATGCGCTCGGCAGGTACGCCGATGTCTTTGGTCCAGATATCGTAAGCCTCGTCGTCACTGGCGTAGACCGTTACCCAGAGTTTGTCCTTGGGCAGGTTCAACCATTTTTCCGAGGTCAGGAAGGTCCAGGCGTAGGTGATCGCATCACGCTTGAAGTAATCACCGAAGCTGAAGTTGCCCAGCATTTCGAAGAATGTGTGGTGACGCGCGGTGTAGCCGACGTTTTCCAGGTCATTGTGCTTGCCACCGGCACGCACACATTTCTGGCTGGTCACTGCACGGGTATAGGCTCGCTTTTCCTGGCCCAGGAAGCAGTCCTTGAACTGGTTCATACCTGCGTTGGTAAACAGCAGGGTCGGGTCGTTGCCCGGAATCAGGGAACTTGAGGCTACACGGGTGTGGCCTTGCTCTTCGAAGAAGCCAAGGAAGGCTTCACGGATTTCTGCGCTTTTCATAGGTTCTTCCACGGAGACTGCGGCCAGAGGCAAGTGCAAAACGTCATATGACGTAGCGACGGCAAAGGGCCGCATTATATAGGCGTTGCGTCAACGGTACAGTCTGTTTGTACGATAGAACAAAGCTACTGGACTATCGGCGCTTCAAGTGCGGGAAAAGTCAGCAAATGCTGTGATTACGGTCTCGAGTTGCTGACGGGAAACATCCAGGTGAGTGATCATCCGCAGACGCGGCGCAGCACTGAGCGTGATACCGCGTTCGGCACAGAACGCCTTGAGCGCCTGAGCGCGATCGCCGATGTGCACATAAACCATATTGGTCTGCACCGGTTCAACCGAGTAACCCAGCTCCGTCAGTGCAGAACCCAGAAATGCGGCATTGGCGTGATCATCGGCCAGACGCTCGACCTGATGCTCCAGCGCATACAGGCCCGCTGCCGCCAGCATCCCGGCCTGACGCATGCCGCCGCCGACCATTTTGCGCAAGCGGCGGGCCTTGTCGATGAACGCCTGAGAGCCGCACAGCACCGAACCAATCGGCGCACCCAGCCCCTTGGACAGGCACACTGACACCGAATCAAAATGCTGAGTTATTTCCCGCGCATCAACGCCCAGTTTCACTGCGGCGTTGTATAACCGGGCGCCATCCAGATGCAGCGCCAGGCCATGTTGCTGAGTGAATGCGCGGGCTGCCGTCAGATAGCTCAACGGCAGCACCTTGCCCTGCATGGTGTTTTCCAGGGCCAGCAGACGGGTGCGGGCAAAATGGAAATCGTCAGGCTTGATGGTTTGCAGCACCTGATTCAGGTCCAGCGAACCATCGGCCTGGTTTTCCAGCGGCTGCGGTTGAATGGAACCCAGCACCGCTGCGCCGCCACCTTCATATTTATAGGTGTGGGCCTGCTGGCCGACGATATATTCATCGCCACGTTCGCAGTGGGCCATCAAGCCCAACAGGTTGCTCATCGTGCCGGTCGGGACGAACAGCGCAGCCGCGAACCCGAGTCGGTCCGCCAACCAGCCCTCAAGACGATTGACCGTCGGATCTTCACCGTAGACATCATCACCCAGCGGTGCCTGCGCCATGGCGGCACGCATGCCATGAGTGGGCTGAGTCACTGTGTCGCTGCGCAAGTCGATAACCGTCACGATAAAGCTCCCTGGAAAAAGACGAACCTCAGTTGTGAGGTTACGGACAGGAATAATCAAGGCGCTGGTGTTGAATTCCAAGACTTTCTTATAAGAAAAAGTCAGGACGACTGTAGGAATGCGTCCAAGCACATTCAGTAAAACTGTGATAAAAAATGCGCGCCGTTGAAATATTTCAGCGGCAACGTTCTCAGGGCGGGGTGCAATTCCCCACCGGCGGTAATGACGCGCAATGTGTCTAGCCCGCGAGCGCCTGCATACGCAGGGTCAGCAGACCTGGTGAGATTCCGGGGCCGACGGTCATAGTCCGGATGAAGAGAGAACGGGATTGGCACCACCGCAACGCATCGCGCATCGTCACGAACGGATTTCGTTCCCATGATTGCCGGGCTTAGCCTGACCTTCCCATTCGATCCAAAGTGCCCTGTTTTTTTATAGACAGGAGACAGAACAGATGCAACCCACCGCAATCGACAGCAAAAGCAAAAACCACGCGAACGAGCGTATCGCTTTTATCCAGGCCTGCTGGCACAAGGATATTGTCGATCAGAGCAAAATCGGCTTCATCACTGAAATGGCTAACCATGGCTACACCGAAGCGGACATCGACTTCTTCGAAGTCGGCGGCGCCTTTGAAATCCCACTGCACGCCAAACTGCTGGCCAACAGCGGCCGCTACGCAGGCATCGTCGGCGCAGCCCTCGTTGTGGATGGCGGGATCTATCGCCACGAGTTCGTCGCTCAGTCGGTGGTCAGCGCACTGATGCAAGTGCAGCTGGAAACCGAAGTGCCGGTTTTCTCTGTAGTCCTCACCCCTCACCACTTCCACGCAGGCGAAGAACACCTGAAGTTCTTCTTCGAACACTTCCTGCACAAAGGCCAGGAAGCGGCGAAAACCTGCGCGGATACCGTTGCTAAAGTGCGTGCGATTCGCCGTAGCGAAGGGCAGAAGAAAGTCGGCTAACCGGAGCCGAGCGTAACACCCGTAGGAGCGCGCTTGCCCGCGATAGCGTTAGCACAGGCGATAGACTCGTTGATTGACAGACCGAATCGCGGGCAAGCGCGCTCCTATCAAACAAAATATAACTATCTGATTTGGAATGCTTTTTACTGTAGGAGTGAGCTTGCTCGCGATAGCTCCAGTACAGGCAATATATTCATCGACTGACAGGCCGAATCGCGAGCAAGCTCACTCCTACAGGGTCCGTGTTTGCTGCGCGACAGCGTGGTGTCAGGGACACCGGGGCGACTCCTACAGGTCGCCGCTTGCTGCGAGAGAGAACTCCAGCGCTCAAAAATGCTTTTAAACCAGCCCGTCCGCCGTAGCCGGCACAATCAATATCCCCGCCCGCAGCCCGTTTTTGACCTTGGGATTCGGGAAAATGATCCTCGCGCCCTCTTCTTCTACTATCCAGCGTGAATGGCTCAGGTCGTCAGCCAGAACGTAGCCTTTATCCAGCGGCGAAAAGTTTTCCACGTCCAAGGGCAAGTGCAGCCTGAAACCATCGCTGTGCTTGATGATTTCCCGGGCAACGCTGAACAGCTGCAAACCCTCAAGACTTTCGTCCACCGCGGGCTCAGTGCCTTCGATCATCTGCTCCAGACGCGTGCGCAAGCGAGTCAGATCAACTTCCTGGTTCTGCCCGAACGGTCGCGCCTTGCCCAGCTCAAGGGTAAAAGCCTCGGCCCCGAGCTTGTCGTAGGTATAGGCGCTGAATACGATAGAGGGTTTTTTCTGCAGCAATACCGCCGTCATGCCTGCTGCCTGCAACCGCGCCAGCTCCCGGCGCGAATGCTGACGCCCTTCTTTCCAGGGATACAGCGCGAATTGTTCGATCTTCGAACCACGAATCGCCGTGTGCAGGTCGTAGTGCAAACGGTAGCGATCCGGAATGCTGAAAAACGTCGCCGCCAGCCGCTCCAGCTCGCAGGCGCGTAACGCCTCAGCTCCACCGCTGTGCTCATGACGACCGTTGAACAGCCGATTAACGTCCTGCTCAACATACCGCTCGCCACGGCGCATGGCGTCGGGATTACCGAACAGGAAAAGAATACGTGCCCGCGGCTGTAATTCGCCGCGGGCAATGCTGCGGATCAATTCATCCAGCAGCTCGATAGGTGCCGTCTCGTTGCCATGGATTCCGGCGGACAACAGCAAATCCGTGCCGTTATCCCGATCCTGGGCAGGACGCACTTCCAGCGCACCTTCGCTCAGCCATCGCAATCGCACTCCGGCGACTGTCACTTGAGTCTTTTCTGCCGGTTCACGTCCAGCCAAAGTCAGGTCAAGCAGTTTACCGAGGGCGAGCATAGGCACTGTTCCCTAATGGGTGAAGTGGGTCTTAGTGATTGCAGTCCGGGCCGTGCACATGCTCTTCGTCTTCACCGACGTCGGCAGGCTCCATTTCCAGCTGCAGGCTGACCAGATTGGTCGCCAGAGGACGCAACAACAGGTTGGCGTACTCGGCATCACCTTCCTCGACATCGACGCCGATCAGCAACTGGCCGCGGCCATCGTGCTGAATCCAGATTTCCTTGCCCTGCCAGACGACCGCAACGCGGGTGCAGGAGGTTTCCAGTTGGGTGCCATCGGTGTCTTCAAGGATCAACTGCAGGGTGTCGCTCATAATCGGTGTTCTCTATGGAGAGGTAAGGACGGCGGGTCGTGCCAGGCACCACCCGCCAGAATTTCAGGCCAACTGAAAAGGATAAACTGCGCCCAGTTTAAGGATTTGCGTCAATTCATCCAATGCTCCGCGGCATTCGACCAGCAATTGCGGATCTGCCAGATCATCTTCGCTCATGCGGTCACGATAATGCCTGTCGACCCACTGGGTCAGCGTGTCGTACAGCGGCGCGGTCATGATAACCCCGGGATTGACCGCCGCCAGCTCGGTTTCATTGAGCGCGACCCGCAGACGCAGGCACGCCGGGCCGCCGCCATTCTGCATGCTCTGCTTGAGGTCAAAGACTTTAACCTCCCTGACCGGACCAGCACCCGCGGTCAGCTCTTGCAGGTAACGCCAGACTCGCTCATTGCCGCGACACTCTTCGGGCACGACCAGCAACATGGTGCCATCGGGGCGGGACAATAGCTGGCTATTGAACAGGTAAGAACGCACCGCATCTTCGACCGAAACTTCGGCACGCGGAACGCAAATCGGCTGGAGCTGGCCGCCGCAACGGGCAAGCTTGTCCTGCAATTCAGCCAGCATGCGCTCGGTATGGAGAAATGCGTCCTCGTGATAGAACAACACTTCGCCGTTACCCACGGCAATCACATCGTTGTGAAACACACCCTGATCAATCACCGCCGGGTTCTGCTGACCGTACACGACGGCGCTGTCACTCAAACCATGCAAGCGAGCCACGGCCTGGGATGCTTCGAGGGTCTGGCGCGCAGGGTACTTCTGCGGCTCAGGAAATCGCGAATCAAAAGCGCTGCGCCCGAACACGAAAAACTCCACCCCCGCCTCGCCATAGTCACGACATAGACGCGTGTGATTGGCGGCGCCCTCATCACCAAACTGGGCAACAGAAGGCAACGCAGCGTGGTGGGCAAAGTGTTGCGAATTGGCGAACATCGCCGCCAGCACACGGCTGGTGGTCGGGTGCTCGATGCTACGGTGGTATTTGCAGGCCAGGTTGGCGGCGGTGAAATGCACGCGGCCATCAGCGGTGTCGGCGCTCGGGCTGACCGTTGCGGCGTTGGCGACCCACATGCTCGAGGCTGAACAACTGGCAGCCAGCAGAGGTTTGGCTTGCCTGGCAGCCTGCTCGATCACATGTGCGTCTGTGCCGCTAAAGCCAAGACGGCGCAGACCGGCGATATCCGGACGCTCCTGTGGCGCGAGGACACCCTGGGTAAAACCCATGTCCATCAACGCCTTCATCTTCGCCAGGCCCTGCAACGCAGCCTCGCGAGGATTGGAGGACTGCAGGCAGTTGCTTTGCGAGGCGACGTTACCGTACGACAGACCGCCGTAGTTGTGCGTCGGCCCGACCAGGCCGTCAAAATTGACTTCGTATGATTTCATCGGCTCGGCTCCGTGGATCTTTTCTTATAAGCGTAAGGTTCAATCATCGCTTCGCAGCCTTGGGCAGCTTTATCAAACAACATATAACTTACTGAACTGCCATGGATTTTCTGTAGGAGCTGCCGAAGGCTGCGAAGCATTCATCCTGACACTCCGCCATCGCAGCCTTCGGCAGCTCCTACAGGTTCAATGTTTACTGCAGGACAGTCATGACAATCGCACACCCGGCGTCAGGGTCGCAGGCAAGGTCAGGCTGCTGCTCTCCAGCGAGGCCACCGGATACGCGCAATAATCCGCCGCGTAATACGCACTCGCCCGGTGATTACCGGAAGCCCCTACCCCGCCAAACGGTGCGCTGCTCGCCGCGCCCGTCAGCTGTTTGTTCCAGTTGACGATCCCTGCCCGGCTCTCCAGCCAGAACTGTTTGTAACGCGCTTCGGAATCCGACAGCAGACCGGCAGCCAGGCCGTACTGAGTGTCATTGGCCAAGGCGATGGCGTTATCAAAATCCGAATAACGCAGCACCTGCAATAGCGGCCCGAACAGCTCTTCATCAAGAGGATCGCTGACCTCGGACACGTCAATAATGCCTGGTGTGAGCAACGCCGACGTGGCGTGTGGCTGGGTCATTTCCAGTAACGCCAAAGCGCCATTGGCAAGCAATTGCTCCTGAGCCGCCAGCAAGGCACTGGCCGCATGCAGCGAAATGACCGAGCCCATGAACGGCGCGGGCTGCTGATCGTAAGCGCCCACTTCGATGTTGCGCGTGACCTCAACCAGACGCTCAAGAAACGCATCGCCCCAGACGCCCTGTGGCACCAGCAAGCGTCGCGCGCACGTGCAGCGCTGCCCGGCGGAGATGAATGCCGACTGAATAACGGTGTACACCGCAGCTTCTACATCGCTGACTTCGTCGACGACCAGCGGGTTGTTGCCGCCCATTTCCAGCGCAAGGATCTTGTCGGGACGACCGGCAAACTGCTGATGCAGAGCATTGCCAGTACGGCTCGAACCGGTGAAAAACAATCCATCGATGCCAGAATTGGCGGCCAGGGCGATACCGGTGTCACGACCGCCCTGCAGCAGATTCAATACACCGGCAGGCAAACCGGCCTCAATCCAGCACTTGACCGTCAGTTCGGCGACTTTCGGGGTCAGCTCGCTGGGTTTGAACACGACGGCATTGCCCGCCAGCAAAGCCGGGACAATGTGTCCGTTGGGCAGATGCCCGGGAAAGTTGTACGGCCCGAACACCGCGACCACGCCATGGGGCTTGTGGCGCAGCACCGCGTTCGCGTCGCCCAGCGGGCCGCTCTTCTCGCCGGTGCGCTCCCGGTAGCTCTGTACGGAAATAGCGATTTTATTGACCATGCTGGTCACTTCGGTCGCCGACTCCCAGAGCGGCTTGCCGGTTTCTTCACCAATGCACTGCGCCAAAGCGTCTGCCTGGCTTTTCAGGCTGGCGGCGAAAGCTTCCAGCACCGTGATGCGATCTTCCAGGGTGCGACTCGCCCATGCGGGAAAAGCCTGACGCGCAGCTTGCACGGCAACGTCTACCTGAGCGGCCGTTGCACCTTGCCCGGACCATACAACCTGCTGAGTCACCGGATTGAGCGACTCGAACGCCTCGCCCTGCCCGGCCTGCCAGTTGCCTGCGATATACAAGGTGCTCATCAGACAGCCTCCCGCGCCGGGGACAGCGGAACCGCACGGACATTGTCGCCCGCACTCAGGCGCAGGCGCTTGGCGGTCGCCGGGGCAACCACCAATGTACCGGCCGCAAAGCGCGCCGCGCCCACAGTGATTCTGCACTCCTCACGCTTGCGGTTATGAATCAGGAATTGTGTGGCATCGTCACCCGGTGTACCGATGGCCAGCACCAAAGGCGCACTGTCGCGCACGGCGCGGATCTTCGCAGTCTCGCACTCAACCGCTGGACCGGCGTCGAAGATATCCACGTAACCCTGATAGCTGAAGCCTTCGGCCTTGAGCATGGTCAGCGCTGGTTCGGTGTCGGCGTGCACCCGGCCAATCACGTTACGGGCATCTTCGGAGAGGAAGCAGCTGTACAGCGGAAACTTGGGCATCAGCTCAGCAATGAACGCCTTGTTACCGACGCCCGTCAGGTAATCCGCCTGGCTGAACTCCATCTTGAAGAAGTGTCGCCCCAGACTTTCCCAGAACGGCGACCGACCATTTTCATCGGACATACCGCGCATCTCGGCGATGATCTTGTTGCCAAACAACTGCGGGAACTCCGCGATAAACAGCATCCGCGCCTTGGCCAGCAGACGCCCGTTCAAACCGTTACGGAAGTCGCTGTGCAGGAACAGCGAGCACAGCTCGGAATTACCGGTCAGGTCATTGGCCAGAAACAGGGTCGGGATTTCCCGATAGATATTCAATTCCTGAGAAGCGCTGACCGTCAGCCCCACTCGATAGTTGTACCAGGGCTCGCGCAGGCCAACCGCCCCAGCGATGGCGGAAATACCCACTACGCGGCCGTCATCGTCTTCAAGCACGAAAAGGTAATCCGCATCACCGCGCCCGGCTTCGCCGCGAAAGGTCTTTTCCGCCCAACCGACCCGGTGCGCCAAGCGTTCTTCATTGGCGGGCAAAGTCGTCAGGCCAGCGCCTGTGCTGCGCGCCAACTCGATCAGCGCTGGCAGGTCACTGCTGCTTACGGGACGAACGATCATGCTATCTCCTCAATACCACTTCCCTCGGGAAACGGCGAAACTCGCTAAACCAGCCATCCACATTCAAAGGCGTATCAGACCGCCACGACCCGCACGCTGGCATCTTCACCAACACCCAGGGCCTCGGCTGCTGCCAGACTCAGGGCGACCGGCTTGCCTGGCGCCCAGTCCAGTTCCAGCAATATCGCCCGGTAATCCTGCAACAAGCCATTGGCAACCAGATACAGACGGCCGCCGGAACCGGTGTCAGTGGATCGTTGAGCGTCGATTTTAACGGGCACCAAGCGGCTCTGAGCGATGGAGCGAATCCCGGAAACACGCGCATGCAGGGTCGGGCCACCGTCGAAAATGTCGATGTAGTGATCGGTCTCGAAGCCTTCGCGCATCAGGATGTCGAAGGTGATCTGCGCCCGCGGATGCACCTGGCCCATAGCTTCCTGGGCGGCGTCCGGCAACAACGGCACATAAATCGGGTAATGCGGCATCAGCTCGGCGAGGAATGTCCGGCTTTTCAGCCCGCACAGACGTTCGGCTGCGGCATAGTTCAAATCGAAGAAATTGCGCCCGATGGCATCCCAGAAGGGCGAGTCGCCATTTTCATCGCTGTAACCGACAATCTCGGTCACCACCGAGTCCGCGAAGCGCTCCGGGTGGCTCGCGACAAACAGCAGACGCCCCCGGGAATTAAGCTCCGACCATGCACTGCCCACCAGTTCAGGGACCACATAGAAACTGGTCAACAGGCTGTTGCCGGTCAAGTCGTGGCACTGGGACAGAACATGAATCTTGTTATGAATCTTCAGCTCGCGAGAGGCGTGAACGAAGGTTTCGTTACGGAAGCTGTAAAAGGGTTCGGAATAGCCCGCCGAAGCGACAATCCCTGAACAGCCCACCAGTCGTCCGCTTTCACTGTCTTCCAGTACGAAGAAGTAGGTTTCTTCGCCATTGAAGCTCACTTCAGCCGCGAATGAGGCTTCCGAAGCGGCGATCTTGTCGCCAAGCCGTCCCGCATCGTCAGGCAGGGACGTGACACCGATCGGGCTGTCGGCAGCGAGGCGTTGAACCTCGGCCAGATCAGCCATTTGCGCGGGGCGCATCACGAGCATGGTGCCACTCCTTACCAGAACACAGACCGGGCAAACCCGGCACAGAAAAAAAGCGCCACGTGGATCAACGCCACATGGCACAGGAAAATGTCCGACGCTTACCGTGCAGGCAAACGCCGGAAGGTGTTGCGTTGGATCAGCCCGCCATCAAGCCTGAGTCAGCTTGGCCACAGCGCGCTCGAAGCGATCCAGACCTTCGTCGATGTCAGCGTCTTCGATCACCAGACTCGGAGCAAAACGCACCACGTCAGGACCGGCTTGCAGAATCATCACGCCTTCATGCTCGGCAGCGTTGAAGAAGTCCTTGGCCTTGCCTTTCCAGGCATCGGTCAGCACGCAACCGATCAACAGGCCCATGCCACGTACCTGGGTGAAAACACCATACTTCTCGCCGATCTGCTCCAGGCGGGCCTTGAACTTCGCATGTTTGGCCGTGACGCCGTCGCGGACTTCCTGAGTGTGGACCACATCCATCACTGCGTTACCCACAGCGCACGCCAGGGCATTGCCTCCGTAAGTCGTACCGTGAACGCCGACCGCGAAGTGCTTGGCGAGCTTTTCGGTGGTCAGCATGGCTGCCATCGGGAAACCGCCGCCAATGCTCTTGGCGCTGGACAGGATGTCCGGCGTAACGCCGTAATTCATATAGGCAAACAGACGACCGCTACGGCCCATGCCACACTGCACTTCATCGAAGATCAGCAGCGCTTTGTGCTCGTCGCACAGTGCCCGGGCACCTTGCAGGTATTCAAGCTCGGCAGGCAATACGCCACCCTCGCCCTGAACAGGCTCCAGCACCACGGCGCAAGTCTTGTCAGAGATCGCGGCCTTGAGCGCTGCCAGATCGTTGAATGGCACGTGGCTGATGCCAGTGATCTTCGGCCCAAAGCCGTCGGAGTACTTGGACTGACCACCCACGGTCACGGTGAACAGCGTACGACCGTGGAAGCTGTTCAGTGCGGCAATGATTTCGTACTTGTCCGGACCATACAGATCGTGGGAAACGCGGCGCGCCAGCTTGAAAGCGGCTTCGTTGGCTTCGGCACCGGAGTTACAGAAGAACACGCGCTCGGCGAATGTCGCGTCCACCAGCTTCTTCGCCAGACGCAGGGCTGGCTCGTTGGTGAAAACGTTGGAAACGTGCCAGAGCTTGTTGGCCTGCTCAGTCAAGGCACCCACCAGCGCCGGATGGCAGTGGCCCAGTACGTTGACGGCAATCCCGCCGGAGAGATCAACCAGTTCACGACCCGCCTGATCCCACACCCGGGAACCCGCACCGCGCACAGGAATAAACCCGGCTGGAGCGTAATTGGGGACCATTACCTGGTCGAAATCGGCGCGTTGCACCGCAGCTTGCTCAACGGACATCGGAGTCTCCTGAAGAGGAACGCCTGCCTGAAACTGGCGAGCGATGGGAAGATTGTAAGGACTGGTTTGACTCCGGCCTTGCCGCCAGGCGACAACTTGTTACAGCACAAAACCGGGTTTTTCAGTGACTTTCGGCAATGCGACATTAACCATCGCAAAGGCGCAGTTTAAACGTTGCGGGCGGATTGTTGCAGATACAGATGATTTGATTTGTTGGAGCGAGTGGGCGGCAATCCGACTTGCCCGCGAAGAACGATGAATTGACTTGCCTGGATACATTCCTCTGTAGGAGTGAGCTTGCTCGCGATAGCGTTCTTTCAGTCACCTATATGTATTCTGAAAAGCCGCCATCGCGAGCAAGCTCACTCCTACAAGTCCTCAACCACCAAAACTAGCAGGACTCACCCCCGCTCGGCAGGCACCGACGACAATTCAAACGGGCTGCTGCTGCGGCGCTGGTTACGGTCTTCACGGGGGGTCGCGCCGAAGAAGTTGCGGTAGGCGCTGGAGAAGTGTGGCCCTGAGGAGAAGCCACAGGACAAGCCAATCTGGATGATGGATTTGCTGGTCTGCATCAGCATCTGTCGCGCCTTGTTGAGGCGCAGCTCCAGGTAATACTGGCTCGGCACGCGATTGAGGTACTGCTTGAAGATCCGCTCCAGTTGCCTGCGCGACACACACACGTGCTGGGCAATTTCATCCGTGGTCAGCGGCTCTTCGATGTTGGCTTCCATCAGTAGCACAGCCTGAGTCAACTTCGGATGGCTGGACCCCAGGCGATTCTGCAACGGAATACGCTGACGCTCGCCGCCTTCGCGGATGCGCTCCACTACCAGTTCTTCGGACACCGCGCCCGCCAGTTCGGCGCCATGATCACGCGCCAGCACGGCCAGCAACAGATCCAGCACCGACATGCCGCCACACGCGGTCAAACGATCACGATCCCAGTCAAACAGATGGCTGGTGGCAATCACTTTGGGGAAACGCTCGGTAAAATCATCCTGCCAGCGCCAGTGCACCGCAGCGCGATAGCCATCCAGCAGCCCCAACTGAGCCAGTGGGTAAACCCCTGCTGAAAGTCCGCCAATGACGCAACCGGAACGCACCAACTGCTTGAGCGCCGAGGCCAGCGTGGCGTTCACCGTCACAGGTGGCTCATCAGCCAGCAAAAACAGCTTCTGGCAACCTTCCAGCCGCCCCGCCCAAGGCTCGCCGGGCAATTGCCATGCGCCCTCGGCAGGCGCTTCGGCTTGCAGAAACGACAGCTCGTAAAGCACTTCCGGATGGACGCGCTGGGCGACACGCAAGGCTTCCTCGGCCAGCGCCAGAGTCAGGGCTTTGGTGCTGGGCCAGATAAGAAAACCAATTCGTTGAGCGGTCATGGCATGCAATCCGAAACGTGTCGCTGTTGTTGAAACTGTGTGCACAGCTTATGGGGCGGGCATCGACGCCCAGGCTGAATCTACTGCAATCAGCTCATGCTGCTTGCCGCGCAGCATGAACGGTTACGTCTCGAAACGCATCGCCAAAACGTAGCTTTTCGTTACTTCAAGCTACCCGAGAGGAATTGCTGCAAACGTTCGGACTGCGGATTGACCAGGACTTCACGAGGATCACCGCGCTCTTCGACCACGCCTTTGTGGAGAAAGATCAATTGGTTGGAGACTTCACGGGCGAAGCCCATTTCGTGCGTCACCACGACCATGGTCCGGCCTTCCTGAGCCAGGGCCTGCATGACTTTAAGCACGTCACCCACCAGCTCAGGGTCCAGCGCGGAGGTCGGCTCGTCGAACAGCATCACCTCCGGCTCCATCGCCAGGGCACGGGCAATCGCCACACGCTGCTGTTCGCCACCGGACATATGCCCCGGATAGGCGTCCTTGCGGTGAGCAACGCCTACTTTGGCCAGGTAATGCTCGGCTTTTTCCAGTGCTTCTTTTTTCGACACGCCCAACACATGCACCGGAGCTTCGATGATGTTTTCCAGCGCCGTCATGTGCGACCACAAGTTGAAGTGCTGAAACACCATGGACAGACGTGAACGCATGCGCTGCAGTTGTTTCGGGTCCGCAGCGCGCATGCTGCCGTCTTTGTTGGCGACCAGTTGAAGCTCTTCATTGTTGAGCAGAATCTTGCCCGCGTGGGGCTGCTCCAGCAGATTGATGCAACGCAGGAAGGTGCTTTTGCCCGAACCACTGGAGCCAATGATGCTGATCACATCGCCCGCTTTGGCGGTCAGGGAGACTCCGTTGAGCACTTCATGGTTGCCATAGCGTTTGTGCAGGTCCTGGACTTCCAGTTTGTTCATGCTTTCAGTTCTCACAAATCGGTCAGTCATTGAGCAAGCGACCCTGACGTCGGGCAGTACGACCCGCCACCTTGGCCAGCCAGAAGCCCGGCTGGGCGTAACGCAGTCGCTCGATGGCAAACAACACCCCGGCGGTATTCGAGCAAACAGTACTGACCCGGTCAGACAGTGGATCAATCACTTCAAACAGCGGCTCACCCACTTCGACCCAGGCGCCTGCGTCACGCAGGAAACTCACCACGCCAGGGTGCGGGGCGAACAGCAATTCAGTGCCTTCGAACGGCATCCCTTCGCACTCTTCATGGGCTGCCTGCGGCCAGTCACCACTGATAAAACCTTGCCCGGCAAGAAACGCCAGAATGCCTTCGGCATGAGCCTCGGCCTCAGGCTTACCGGTATCGGCCTGACCGCCCAGTTCAATGGTAGTTGCCAGGCAGGTCAGCGGGATCTGCGCATCAGGGAAAATCCGCGACAGGCGCAACCACGGTAGCGAACAGGCCTCGTCGAACGAACTGCCACCCGAGTCTTCCGCCAGCAAAGCCACTTGCACATTCAAATGCGCAGTCAGCGAGCGCCATTGCGGCCAGTGCTGCGGCAAGGCGTACATGTGCAATGCAGCATCGGCGTCGCAATGCAGGTCGAGCACAACATCGGCCACGCACGCGTGACTCAGCAGAATCCGCTGCATGCCGCGCAGCTCACTTTCAGCTGGAGGCAAATTAGCCAGCACCGTGGTCATGGCCTGACGGATCAATTGCACATTGCTGTGCGGGTCATCGCCCAACTGGCCTTCAAGCAATTCGGCCACCGGCTCGCTCAGTTCGGAGAAATCGCGATTGAAATTCTTGCCACTGCCAAACTCGAAACGGCCTTGATGTGCGCCTTGCAACAACTGACCCAGGCCAATCGGGTTGGCGACCGGTACCAGTTCGATAACGCCCTTGAGCGCGCCCTGCTCTTCCAGTTCGGCCAAACGCTTCTTCAGCTCCCAGGCCGTGCGCATACCCGGCAGCTCATCGGCGTGCAGGCTGGCCTGAATGTAGGCCTTGCGCTCGCCGCTGCCGAAACGGAACACGCTGAGGTGGCGCTCGGTGCCGAGAGTGCTCCACGGCAATACATGATCGGTTCTTTGCATGTCAGGCCTTCCGGGGTGCGAGGTAGCCCAGCCAGCGGCGTTCAGCCAGCTTGAACAGGCGCACCAGAATGAATGTCAGGCACAGGTAGAACACGCCTGCGGTGATAAACGCCTCGAAGGGCAAAAAGCTTTCCGAGTTGACCGCCCGGGCCGCTCCGGTGATGTCGACCAGAGTGACGCTGGACGCGAGACTGGTGGTCTGCAACATCATGATCACTTCGTTGCTGTACTGCGGCAGCGCTCGACGCAAGGCCGAAGGCAGCAGGATGCGGCGGTACATTTTGGATTTGGACATGCCCATGGCACGTGCCGCTTCAATCTCGCCCGCAGGCGTAGCCTTGAGGCTGCCAGCGATGATTTCCGCGGTGTAGGCGCTGGTATTGATCGCAAACGCTAGACAAGCGCAAAAGGTCGCACTGGACAGCCATGGCCACAGGAAGCTTTCCCGGACCGCAGCGAACTGCGACAGGCCGTAATAGATCAGATACAGCTGCACCAGCATCGGCGTGCCACGAATCACGTAGGTATAAAGCCACGCAGGCATATTCACCCAAGGCTTTTTCGACACCCGCATCAGACCCAGTGGCAACGCCGCAAACAGACCAAACACCAGGGCGATGCCGAGCAACTCAAGGGTGGTCAGCAAACCGGCGAAGTACAGCGGCAGATTGTCCCAGATCACGTTGTAATCAAAAATCACAGGTCAGCCGCCCTTACTCCAACGGAGTAACGTTTTTCGACAAGGCGCAGAGCCAATAGCGAAACGCTGGTGATCAGCAAATAGATCCCGGCCACCGCCAGGAAGAAGGTAAAGGGCTGACTGGTGGCGTCGCCTGCCTGCTTGGCAAGAAACATCATGTCCTGCAGACCGACCAGCGAAATCAGCGCGGTCGCCTTGGTCAGTACCAGCCAGTTATTGGTGAAGCCGGGGATCGCCAGGCGAACCATCTGCGGCACCAGAATTCTGAAGAACACTTTGGAGTGACTCATCCCATAAGCAAGGCCCGCTTCGGCCTGCCCTTTTGGAATGGCCATGAATGCACCGCGGAAGGTTTCCGACAGATAAGCACCGAAGATGAAACCCAGGGTACCGATACCGGCAGCCAGAGGGCTCAGGTCGATGTAATCGTCGTGACCGAGCGTCGGCGCGATGGTGTTCAAGGCACCCTGACCGCCATAGAAAATCAGCAGGATCAGGACCAGATCGGGAATCCCGCGAATCACAGTGGAATACACGTCACCCAGCCAGGCCAGCCAGCGCACCGGCGACAAACGCAACGACACACCGATCAGACCCAGGACGATTGCCAGCGCCATCGACGACAGGGCCAGTTGCAGCGTCAGCCCTGCGCCCTCGAGGATGACAGCCCCGTAGCCATTCAACATGTTATGCGGTCCTCATGGGTGTAAAAAATGGCGCTAGCCACAACACCGAAACCGGCTTCTGGCTGCGCCATCCGTGACGACAGGTTTACTTGCCGTAAACGTCGAAGTCGAAGTACTTGTCCTGAATCTTCTTGTACTCGCCGTTGGCACGAATCGCAGCGATCGCGGCGTTGATGCGCTCAACGTTGGCCTTGTCGCCCTTGCGAACAGCAATGCCGATGCCGTCACCAAAGTAAGCCGGGTCAGTGAACGCCGGGCCGACAAAAGCATAGCCTTTGCCCGAATCGGTTTTCAGGAAACCGTCCTGCAGCAGGGTCGCGTCCGCTACCGTGCCGTCCAGACGACCGGCCTTGAGGTCCAGGTAGATTTCGTTCTGGGAGCTGTAGGACTTGATCACGGCGCCCTTGGGCTCAAGCACCTTTTTGGCGAAAGTGTCGTGGATCGTTCCACGTTGCGCGCCGATCGTCTTGCCTTTGAGTTCATCCAGGCTATCGCTGACGGTGGTGCCTTCCTTCATGACCAGACGCGCCTGAGTGCTGTAGTAGCGATCAGTGAAATCAACCGACTTCTTGCGGTCTTCGGTGATGGACATCGAGGACAGGATCGCATCGATCTTGCGCACTTTCAGCGCCGGGATCAGGCCGTCGAATTCCTGCTCGACCCACGTGCACTTGACCTTCATCTCAGCACACAGGGCGTTGCCGATATCGTAGTCGAAACCGACGATGCTGCCGTCCGGTGCTTTGGAGGCAAACGGAGGGTACGCTGCTTCAATACCGATTTTCAGAGGCTTTTCGTCTGCGAACACTGGCTGCGCCAGAACGGTCAGCGCCATTGCGCCAAGCAGCATGAGCTTTTTCATTGTCAGGACTCCGTCGGTAAAACACGACAAATGGCAACGTGAGCAAGAGCCCAGGATGCGAAGAGGACTATTGGAGATAGACGCCAGGCGACTGGGACCGGTATGCGGACCTGCAAGCCTGCGGCGAGTGAGCGGCATTTTAACGGGACGCTCGAAGTCGATATTTCTTCAATGCGACAACTAGTTACAAATGCACTGAAAATCACGGCATGCGCATTGACAACCAAAAACGGTTATGCAAAGGCGAAAAGAGGGATAACCCGTGATTGCAGCAAAATGCGCGCCCATTATTGGCAAAGCCTTGTAATACGGCAAGGGCGGGATTGCCGCATGTTTATCTGCCAGCTATTTGAGTAGCAGATTCTTACAGATGTGAGGTGCGTTGCCCCATAAGCGGGAGTGGCGTTACCTGAGCGGTGGGGTGGGTAACAGGTCGATATATATCCTGGTTGGATATCACTGTGTTGCTGGACCTTGTAGGACTGGCTTTAGCCGGGAGGGAGGCATTCCTGCCAATGCAAATGCGGCGGATGTACCAGCCCCCTCCCGGCTAAAGCCAGTCCTACAGACCATAAAAAAAGCCCCACCCGGCTCACACCGGATGGGGCTTTTTGAGGCGCTGACTATCAGGCCACTTTCATTGTCTTGTGCGTATCGATCAAATGCTGCACCACGCTCGGATCGGCCAGGGTCGAGATATCGCCCAGCGAATCGTATTCACCCGTGGCGATCTTGCGCAGGATGCGGCGCATGATTTTCCCGGAGCGGGTTTTCGGCAGGCCTGGCGCCCACTGAATCACATCTGGCGAAGCAATCGGGCCGATTTCTTTACGGACCCAGTTACGCAGCTCGTTGCGCAAAGCATCATCCGGCACTTCACCGCCGTTGAGCGTCACGTAAACGTAGATGCCCTGCCCTTTCAGGTCATGAGGTACGCCGACCACTGCGGCTTCGGCCACCTTCGGATGCGCAACCATCGCACTTTCGATTTCAGCCGTGCCCATGCGGTGGCCGGAGACGTTAAGCACGTCATCCACGCGACCGGTGATCCAGTAGTAACCGTCCTCGTCACGACGCGCACCGTCACCCGTGAAGTACATGCCGCGAAAGGTCTTGAAGTAGGTATCGACGAACCGGTCATGGTCGCCGTACAGGGAGCGCGATTGACCCGGCCACGAATCGAGGATGACGAGGTTGCCTTCGGCAGCGCCTTCGATCAGGTTGCCAAGGTTATCCACCAACGCCGGAATCACGCCGAAGAACGGACGCGTTGCCGAGCCAGGCTTGAGGGCCGTCGCGCCCGGCAGTGGGCTGATCAGAATGCCGCCGGTTTCGGTCTGCCACCAGGTATCGACGATCGGGCAGTTTTTCTTGCCAACCGTGTTGTAGTACCAGTTCCAGGCTTCCGGGTTGATCGGCTCGCCCACCGAACCCAGCAGGCGCAGGCTTGAACCGTCAGCGCCTTCAACGGACTTGGTACCTTCAGCCATCATCGCGCGGATGGCCGTCGGTGCGGTGTAGAGGATATTGACCTTGTGCTTGTCGATGATCTTCGACAGACGCGTGATGTCCGGATAGTTCGGTACGCCTTCGAACAACAGCGTGGTGGCGCCGTTGGCCAGCGGGCCATAGACGATATAGCTGTGGCCCGTGACCCAACCAACGTCAGCGGTGCACCAGTAAATTTCGCCCGGTTTGTAGTCGAACACTCGCTCGTGAGTCAGCGCGGCATACAACAGATAGCCGCCCGTGGTGTGCAGCACGCCTTTCGGTTTGCCCGTTGAGCCAGAGGTATAAAGGATAAACAGCGACTCTTCGGCCCCCATTTCTTTCGGCGCACAGATCTCGGACGCCACGTCCAGCAGCGAGTGATACCAGATGTCACGGTGGCGGTTCCATTCGATGTCGCCGCCAGTGCGTTTGCAGACGATGACTTTCTGCACGCTGGCGGTTTCCGGGTTGGTCAGCGCCCGGTCAACGTTGGCTTTCATGGCGGTTTTCTTGCCGCCGCGCAGACCTTCGTCAGCAGTGATAACCACTTTGGATTTGCAGTCGATGATGCGGCCAGCCAGTGCTTCGGGCGAGAAACCACCAAACACAACCGAGTGGATCGCACCGATACGGGCGCAGGCCAGCATGGCGACCACGGCCTCGGGGATCATCGGCATATAAATAGTGACGACATCGCCACGGTGCACATCCTGACCGCGCAAGGCGTTGGCGAACTTGCAGACTTCGGCATGCAGCTCGCGATAGGTAATGTTGCGGCTTTCGGAAGGATCGTCGCCCTCCCAGATGATAGCGAGGGTGTCGCCGCGCTCTTCGAGATGGCGATCCAGGCAGTTATAGGCAACGTTCAGGGTGCCATCGGCAAACCATTTGATGTCGACACGATGGTCATCGAAAGAGGTCTGCTTGACCGAGGTAAAAGGTTTGATCCAGTCCAGACGCTGAGCTTGTTCACGCCAGAAGCCATCGGGATTGACCACCGACTGCTGGTACATGGCCTTGTAGGTCGCCTCATCGGTCAGCGTGCTCGCTGCGACTTCTGGGCGGACGGGGTACAGGGAAGCTGCACTCATCTTGGTTACCTCGGTGGATAGTTGTTGTTTTATGCCCCTGTTGTATCCGCCTGTCGGCGTCGGGACCATTCGACGATGGTCTTACCGTTCAGATAAACAGGCCCGTTAGGACCATTGAAAGGCACAGACAAGACCGCAGTCAACCGTTCATAAGCCTCTGGCCCGGTGCTCTCAGGGATTGTTGTCAATTCGCTCAATAGTGTTTATCAAAAGTGTTTCTATATGAAGTGCGGTGACAGGCATAGAATCGACTTCGCCAAACAAGGCACCTGATAAATAACTGACAGCCCCCACGGCGAGTTAATCATTAAAGGCTACACATCGCTTTACAAGGGCGGTGTATCCCCTCTCGAACTCAAGAAGGTAAAACAGAAATGAAAGTTTCACTGTTGGTTCTGGCACTCTGTGGTTTCAGCGCATTTGCAATGGCTGAAGAATCCGGAGCAAAAGTTGCTGCCCAACAAGCACGCGTCGAGCAGTACACCTACGGCAGCCACCCTGATATTGCCAAAGTCATTTCCATCACCGCCATCCCTGACGTCTGCAAGGTCGTGCCAATGCGCATGACGTACGAAGACTCCAAAGGCCAGCAGCACGTGATGGGCTATCAGGTCATGGGTAACGGCTGCAGCAATAGTTGAGTGACATCCGTCAGGCAATTATGGGTAGGAGGCAACTTGTTGGCGAGACAGTGTGTCAGGTAAATATTTGCTGATATGCCAACACCTCGCGAACAAGTTCGCTCCTACCGATAATTATCATCCGGCTTGCTGGAAGTACTTAACCCATAATCCCGCAACTTGTTAGCCACTGTTGTATGGGATACACCCAATCGTTTTCCAAGTTGTCGACTGCTGGGATATTCCGCATATAAACGCTGCAATAACGCCTTTTCAAAACGACCGACTATCTCTTCCAGCCCTCCGTCCATGGAGAACTGTGCCAACGGATCGCGCAGGCCGTAATCCGGCAAGCGAATGTGTTCGGCTTTAACCGTCCCGCCCTCACACAACGAAACCGCCTGGAACAGGACATTCTCCAGTTGCCGAACATTGCCCGGCCACTGGTAATGACTCAAACGCTCCTTGGCAGCAGTTGCCAGTTTCGGTAGCAGACAGCCTATCTGGCGGCTGGCCTGATCCAGAAAATGCTCAACCAGCGGGCCAAGACCATCCAGGCATTCACGCAACGGCGGGATGTGCAGGGTCAAGACATTGAGGCGATGGTAGAGATCCTGGCGAAATTCACCCTTCGTGCACAGCTCGGACAGGTCAACCTGAGTCGAGCACATGATGCGCACATCGAGAAAAACGTCTTCGTCACTGCCGACTCGCCGGAAGCAGCCGTCCTGCAGGAAACGCAGCAACTTGGCCTGCATGCGCGAACTCAGCTCGCCGACGCCATCCAGAAACAGCGTGCCTCCCGCCGTCAACTCCAGCAGACCCAGCTTGCCCTCCGCTCGCGCGCCGTCGAATGCGCCAGGGCCATAACCGAACAGCTCGGTCTCGGCCATGGCATCCGACAGGCCCGAGCAGTTCATTGCCATCAACGGCGACTGGCCACGGGGGCTGGCGAGGTGACAGGCGCGGGCCAGCAGCTCTTTGCCGGTGCCCGTCTCACCTTCAATCAACAAGGGTGCGTCCAGCGGTGCCATGCGCCGCGCCTCACGCACTACTGCGGCCATGACTCTGGAACTCTGGAAAATACTGTCGAATCCGCGCAGTTCTTCCTTGCGAACCTGATAGATCTGCTCACCCACCCGATCCGCACGATGCAGGGTCAACACTGCCCCCGCCATCGCTTCGCTGTCGTCATGGCGCGACTGCAAGGGCGCAATATCAGCAAGAAATACATCACCCCGAATGGTCACCCGAAGGCCATTGATCCGGGACTTGTTGCTGCGGATCAGCTCCGGTACATCAAGGTCTTCGGCGTAACGCGACAACCCAATACCCGGCACCTCATCCACGCGCACGCCTAGTAATTGAGCGGCAGCCCGGTTAGCCGCGACGATTGAACCGCCCATGTCGATGGACAGCACCGGAAACTCCAGCGCGCCCAGCAGCGCATCCAACTCCATATGCCGTCGCTCACTGGGCATCAGCCCGACGCGCTTGACGCCAAAGACGCCGGCAATGGCTTCGAAGCGCGGGCGCAATGACTGAAATTGCAGATTGATCAGGTTCGGGCAGTGCAGATAGATGGCGTCGCCATGCTCCCCGCCCACCTCACCCCGGGCGACGTTAACGCCGTAGGAGGCCAGCAGTTCAAGAATGTCGCGGGTCATACCGATGCGGTTCTGGCAGTGCACTTTGATGCGCATGGCAGATGAGTCCTGTGGCTGTTGTTATTTTTGTGATGAGGCGAAGTTTAGCGTCAAGAATTCGTTACACCAGAACCCCGTAAAACTCACTCCATCACAAGATAATCAGGGATTCGCCCATCCCGTAAAGATTTCTTTACGGGATTTCGCCCTTACCGGCCTTTGTCAGATCAAAACGCCGACAGCCTGCAAGCCTGAAATGCGCTATTGATGACCTAGGGCGTTCGCAACAAACCCAATAAAAAGAACCCCGAGGAGAGCTGCATGAGCCTTGCGAAATACGTAGCACGGGAACCCGAAGCTCATGGGGTGATTGATTACCCCAGCGCCGAGCATGAGGTATGGAACACGCTGATCACCCGGCAAATGAAAGTGATTGAAGGCCGTGCGTGCCAGGAATACCTCGACGGCATAGAGCAACTGGCGCTTCCACATGATCGCATTCCGCAACTGGCGGAAATCAACAGCGTTCTGGGCGCAACCACTGGCTGGCAAGTGGCGCGAGTCCCGGCATTGATTCCGTTCCAGACCTTTTTCGAGCTGCTGGCCAACAAGCAGTTTCCGGTGGCGACGTTCATTCGCAGCCAGGAAGAACTGGACTATCTGCAAGAGCCGGACATTTTTCACGAAATCTTCGGCCACTGCCCGCTGCTGACCAATCCCTGGTTCGCCGAATTCACCCATACGTACGGCAAGCTCGGCCTCAGCGCCAGCAAGGAACAGCGTGTGTATCTGGCGCGCCTGTACTGGATGACCATTGAATTCGGGCTGGTCGATACGCCGCAAGGTCGGAAAATCTATGGGGGAGGCATTCTTTCCTCTCCCAAAGAAGCGGTTTACAGCCTGTCGAGTACGCCGGAACATCAAGCGTTCGATCCTCTGGAAGCCATGCGCACGCCTTACCGTATCGATATCCTGCAACCCTTGTATTTTGTGTTGCCGGACTTGAAGCGCCTGTTCGACCTGGCCCAGGAAGACATCATGGGGATGGTCGAGCAAGCTATGCAGCTGGGTCTGCACGCACCGAAATTCCCGCCCCGCCCTTCATCCAGCTCTTCATCCAAGCCCCCCCAAGTGGCCTGAACAGGAAACCTATTGATGACCAATCTCTCCCAAGCCAGCTGCGAAGCCTGCAGCGCCAACGCCCCGCAAGTCAGCGAAGCCGAACTGCCTGATCTGTTGAAGCAGATCCCGGACTGGAACATCGAAGTCCGCGACGGTGTGATGCAGCTGGAAAAAATCTATCTGTTCAAGAATTTCAAATTTGCGCTGGCATTTACCAATGCTGTGGGTGGGATAGCCGAAGCAGAAGGTCATCACCCGGGTCTGCTGACCGAGTGGGGCAAAGTCACCGTGACCTGGTGGAGCCACTCCATCAAAGGCCTGCACCGCAACGACTTCATCATGGCGGCGCGCACGGATGAGGTGGCGAAAAGCGCTGAGGGGCGTAAATAATCTTCCCTCGTAGGACCGGCTTCAGCCGGGAGGGCACTATCATTGACGACGCGTTTGCATCGTATGTGCAGGCCTCCTCCCGGCTAAAGCCGGTCCTACGACGCTCGCCAGCAATGCACTCCATGCGTCATGACACGGGACAATAAAACCCGGTTTTTGTTTCCGTACATGACCAACGGTCAAGATAAAAATCTGTTTGTCATTATCTCTGCTGTATCCTGCCCAAGCTTTTTAGAAGCACTGGTTCTGCCCAGCAACTAAAAAACTTGTGCAAGGAGCATCGAACATGCATGAAATTCCAAACTTTCCCCCTGGCCAGAAAGAGCCTGAGCAATCGACACTGGCTCAACTGGAACTCGGTCAACCGGTCGACATGAAAGCCGGTGTACAGGCCGAACAAGGCCAGCAAGCCTCCAGCGAAGACTGAGGGTGATTTTTCAGACGTATCGGAAACCAGCCTCGCTGTGTTTTCATACGTCTGATTGCCGATGACCACAGGCTGCACATGAAAGACTTCAACGAAGCACAAGCCAATACCCTGATCGGCACCGCCGAACTCATGATCAAAATCTGGGCACAGCTGAGCCCGGAGAAGAAACAAGCCCTGCTCGACCGCTTCGGCAATCAGGAAAACGCCCTCGCCGCGCTGGTGACGACCCAACTGGTCGCGCCTGAACAGCCTCAATAAGGCTCTGCCCCTTCCTGGCCGAATACCCTCGCTGTAATTTTTTTTGACCAGACCTCCAGCCCAACGCTCGTTCGCCGCTATCATTGAGCACTTGTTTGCCTGCCAGGGTTCGACCTGACCTGCAGCACCCGTTAGATTTCCCCCGCCGCAACAGTGGACCGCTTACCCATGCCTGATACACCCCGCAGTGATTCCCAACGCCCCATGGCAGTCACGCTGCAAGTCGTCTCCATCGTCATGTTCACTTTCATCGGCTACCTGAACGTCGGTATCCCGTTGGCGGTACTGCCGGGATACGTCCACACCGATCTGGGGTTTGGCGCAGTGACTGCGGGGCTGGTGATCAGCGTGCAGTATCTGGCTACCCTGCTAAGCCGCCCGTATGCCGGACGCATCATCGATAACCTCGGTCCCAAAAAAGCCGTGCTGTTCGGTCTGGCCGGTTGCGGCCTCAGTGGCGTGTTCATGCTGCTGTCGAGCTGGTTGCAGGCGTGGCCCATGGTCAGCCTGATCAGCCTGTTCTTCGGCCGACTGGTGCTGGGCAGTGCCGAGAGTCTGGTGGGTTCCGGATCGATAGGCTGGGGCATTGGCCGCGTTGGCTCGCAGAACACCGCCAAAGTGATTTCCTGGAATGGCATCGCGAGTTACGGTGCGCTGGCCATCGGCGCGCCGCTGGGGGTGATGCTGGTCAGCACGCTGGGGCTTTGGAGCATGGGCGTGAGCATCATTCTGCTCGCCCTGCTCGGGCTGAAACTGGGCTGGAGCAAAGAAGCCGTGCCAATCGTCCATGGCGAGCGCATGCCGTTCATTCACGTGCTGGGCAAAGTATTTCCCCACGGCATGGGTCTGGCGCTGGGGTCTATCGGATTCGGCACCATCGCTACGTTCATCACGCTGTATTACAACAGCCATAACTGGCCGAACGCCGTGCTGTGTCTGAGTCTGTTCGGCGCGTCATTCATCGGGGCGCGGCTGTTGTTCGGCAACATGATCAACCGGATTGGCGGCTTCAAAGTGGCAATCGGTTGCCTGAGTGTTGAAAGCCTTGGCTTGCTGCTGTTGTGGATGGCGCCGTCCCCGGAGCTGGCATTGGCAGGCGCGGCGTTGACTGGCTTTGGCTTTTCGCTGGTATTCCCGGCCCTGGGTGTAGAAGCCGTAAATCTGGTGCCCGCCTCGAGCAGAGGCGCAGCGGTAGGCGCTTATTCCCTGTTCATTGACTTGTCGCTGGGGATCACCGGTCCTGTGGCCGGAGCGGTGGCGGCAGGCTTTGGCTTTGCCTCGATCTTCCTGTTTGCAGCGCTGGCCTCTATCAGCGGTCTGGCCCTGAGCGTCTGGCTATACAAGCAAGCGAAAGCAGCGCGCCAACAGAGCGCTTGATCAGAAATCCACTTTGCCGCGACCCGCCTTGATCGAGCCACGCTTGGTCTTGGATTCCAGACGGCGGGTCTTTGAACCCAGCGTCGGCTTGGTCGGCCGACGCTTCTTCTCGACCTTGGCCGCGTTGACGATCAGTTCGGCCAACCGCTCAAGCGCATCGGCGCGGTTCTGTTCCTGAGTGCGGTACTGCTGGGCCTTGAGCACAAGCACGCCTTCACTGGTGATCCGGCTGTCGCGCAACGCCAGCAACCGCTCTTTGTAGAAAGGCGGCAGCGATGAAGCGTTGATGTCGAAACGCAGGTGCACCGCACTGGAAACCTTATTGACGTTCTGCCCACCCGCGCCTTGGGCACGGATGGCAGTCAATTCGATTTCGGCATCGGGAAGGTGCACGTTGTTGGAGATTACCAGCATGAGGGGTCCCTTGTTGGAGCGAGGCTCGCCCGCGAATCAGTCGACACGATCTCGCATACACACACCGCGTTATCGTTCTTCGCGGGCAAGCCTCGCTCCAACAGGCGCATACCCTAAGAGCGCATCCCGCGCCCACTGACCAGCAACCGCGCGCAGCCGATATACAGCACGATGGTCGCGATCACCATGAACGCCATGGCAATGCTGATGCGGATGTCGGAGACACCCAGGATGCCGTAACGGAAAGCGTTGACCATGTGCAGAACCGGGTTGGCCAGCGACACGGTTTGCCAGAACGGTGGCAGCAGGCTGATGGAGTAGAACACGCCCCCCAAATAAGTCAGCGGGGTCAGCACGAACGTCGGGATGATAGAGATATCGTCGAAGTTGCGCGCAAATACAGCGTTGATGAAGCCCAATAGCGAGAAGATCGTCGCTGTCAGCAACACCACCACAATGGTCACACCCAGATGGTGAACCTGCAGATCAGTGAAGAACATCGACAGCAGTGTCACGATAAAGCCCACCGCCAGACCGCGCAGCACACCGCCCAGCACGTAGCCGATCAATATGGTGTGAGGCGAGACCGGGGAAACCATCAGTTCTTCCACCGAACGCTGGAACTTGGCACCAAAGAAACTCGACACCACGTTGCCATACGAGTTGGTGATCACCGACATCATGATTAAACCCGGCACGATGTATTGCATGTAGGTGAAGCCGCCCATGTCGCCAATCTGTCGGCCGATCAGGTTGCCGAAGATCACGAAATACAAAACCATGGTGATCGCTGGCGGCAGCAAGGTTTGCGGCCAGATGCGCATGAAACGACGTATTTCGCGATAGACAATAGTGTTCAGGGCAACCAGATTGGGGCGCAGCTCGGAAGTCGTTTCGTTGCTCATACCGCCACCTTCGCCAGATTTTTTTCCACCAGTGACACGAACAACTCCTCAAGGCGATTGGTTTTGTTGCGCAGGCTCAGCACTTCAATATTCTGCGCCGCCAACTGGCTGAACAGTGCGGTGATGCCAACGTTCTTGTCGACTTGCACTTCCAGGGTATGACTGTCGATCAGCGTGCATGGATAACCCATCAGCTGTGGCGCGACATGGTGTTCGTGCTTGAGATCCAGCAGAAAGGTTTCCACGGTCATCTTGTTGAGCAATTGCTTCATGCCCGTGTTTTCCACGATCACCCCATGGTCGATGATGCCGATGTTGCGACACAACTGCTCGGCCTCTTCCAGGTAGTGCGTGGTCAGAATGATGGTGGTGCCCTGTTCGTTCAGCTCGGTGAGGAACGACCACATGGAGCGACGCAGCTCGATATCAACCCCGGCCGTTGGCTCATCAAGGATCAGCAGACGTGGCTGGTGAATCAGCGCCCGGGCGATCATCAGACGTCGCTTCATGCCGCCGGACAGCGAACGCGAAGGCACGTCGCGCTTATCCCACAGCCCTAGCTGGGTCAGGTATTGCTCGGCGCGTTCCTTGGCGATCTTCATCGGGATGCCGTAGTAACCGGCCTGGGTCACGACGATATCAAAGGCTTTTTCAAACTGGTTGAAGTTGAATTCCTGAGGCACCACGCCGATACAGCGCTTCAGCGCAGCGGGCTGGCGGTCAAGATCATGGCCAAAGATATTCACCGTCCCGCTGGTTTTGTTGACCAGCGTCGAGATGATGCCGATGGTGGTGGATTTGCCGGCGCCGTTCGGGCCGAGCAAAGCAAAAAAATCACCTTCAGCGACGTCCAGATCGATACCACTCAGGGCCTGGAAACCGTTGCCGTAGGTTTTGGTTAGCTGCCGGATGGATAGAGCAGAACTCATGTCGGAAAAATTACCAGTGAAGAAATAGGGGATGTAGATGAGGGCTGACACACATGATTACAACTCCAGCCAGCACCGCAATGGTGCTTGGCCGGGCCGTTCAAGTACAGCGCGATCTATTGATAGTACCTATCGACGCGGCTCATCTAACTCGGTCAGGTGAGCGCGGTCATGACCGCCGCCTGATAAGCAGGCCGGGCTTTAAGCCGCTCATACCAGCTTTCGAGGTGCGGCATGGCAGGTCGTTCAATCGGCATTTCGAACCAGGCATAAATAAAGCTGCCCAGCGGGATGTCGCCCATGCCGAATTCGGCACCGGATAGATAAGGCTGTTTCTGAAGCGCTTCATCGACAACGATCAACAGGCTCTGCAGGGTTTTGATCGCGCCGTTGATCTGCACCCAGTCCTGCTGCTCGGCCGGGGTGCGTAATACGCCCCAGAACACATCGCGAAAAGGACCGGCAAAGGTCGAGGTGGTCCAGTCCATCCACTTGTCTGCGGTTGCGCGTTGCTGAACATCGGAGGGATACAGCGCTGAGTCAGGCGCATGACGGGCCGCCAGATAACGCACGATGGCGTTGGATTCCCACAACACAAAATCGCCATCTTCGATCATCGGAATACGCCCGTTGGGGTTCTTCGCTCGATATTCAGCGCCATCCACCAGCCCGAACGCCCCGCCTGCATCCAGCGCCTCGTATTGCAAGCCCAGCTCTTCAGCAATCCAGAGTGCCTTGCGCACATTGGAAGAGTTTTTCCGACCCCAGATTTTAAGCATTGTTTTCTCCTTGAAGATGGGCGACAGGATAGGCCATTTACAGCGAAACGCGATGGTCCTGTGCGATCGTGTGGGAGCGCGAAAAATCCTCCTCGATGTATCCCGGAATTGCGTGCTGCCTTGTCGTCTGGATGCGGCCCAGACCAACCCGCGCTCCCGTAGGACCGGCTTTAGCCGGGAGGGCTGCCTTTCCAGCGACGAATATCGGGCGAATCCCCCGACGCCCTCCCGGCTAAAGCCGGTCCTACGGGTGTATTTCAGTTGGAGACCATATTCGGACGTGAAACTCCCTCCCCCCGCCAGGGTCACTATCCATGCACCCGCTCGGGCGACCTTCTTGACGAAACACGCCCCGGCTCATGATAGTGGCTTCTCGCTGCTGTCATCACGGAGGATTACTTATGCTGTTGTTGTGGATTGTGGTTCTGGTCGTAGGCATCGCCTGGCTGGCGCACCGCCGCGTTGCACCTATGCCTGCGCTGGGCGTGGTGGCTGCTTACCTGCTGGCGATGGGCATCATCAGCCATGCGCCGACCTGGTTGATGGTGATCTTCTGGACCCTGCTGCTGGCCGTGGCATTGCCGCTGGCGCTGCCGGACCTGCGACGCAAACATTTCACTGCGCCGATGTTCACCTGGTTCAAGAAAGTGTTGCCGCCCATGTCGGAAACCGAGCGCGATGCCATCGACGCGGGCACGGTCTGGTGGGATGGCGAGCTGTTCAGCGGCCGTCCTGACTGGGACTTGCTGCTCAGTTATCCGAAGGTCCAACTGACCGACGAAGAACAAGCCTTCATCGACGGCCCGACCGAAGAGCTGTGCGCGATGGTCACCGATTGGGAAATCGGCCAGGCCATGGACCTGCCGCCCCGCGCCTGGGAACACATCAAACAACACGGTTTCTTCGCCCTGATCATCCCTAAAGAGTTCGGCGGCAAAGGCTTCTCGGCCTACGCCCACTCACAAGTAGCGATGAAACTGGCCACCCGCAGTGGCGACCTGGCCTCGACGGTCATGGTCCCCAACTCACTCGGTCCTGCCGAACTGTTGCTGCATTACGGCACCGACGAGCAACGCAATCACTACCTGCCGCGTCTGGCACGCGGCGATGACATTCCGTGTTTCGCACTGACGGGTCCGCTGGCAGGCTCCGACGCAGGCGCCATGCCGGACACCGGCATTATCTGCAAAGGCCAATGGCAGGGCGAAGAAGTGATCGGTCTGCGCCTGAATTGGGAAAAGCGCTACATCACCCTCGGCCCCGTCGCCACCCTACTCGGCCTGGCGTTCAAGGCCTACGACCCGGAGCACTTGCTGGGCGAAGAAGTCGATCTGGGCATCAGCCTGGCACTGATCCCGACTGAAACACCGGGCGTTGAAATCGGCCGTCGCCACCTGCCGCTAGGCGCCGCGTTCATGAACGGCCCCAACTCTGGCAAGGACGTATTTATCCCGCTGGAGTACCTGATCGGTGGTCAGGAAATGCTCGGCAAAGGCTGGATGATGTTGATGAACTGCCTGTCGGTGGGACGCTCCATCTCCTTGCCAGCTGTGGGCACCGGCGCTGCCAAGTTCACCAGTCTGGTCACAGGCCAATACGCCCAGGTACGTGAGCAGTTCAACGTACCGCTGTCGGCCTTCGAAGGTATTCAGGAATCCCTGGCGCGGATCGGCGGCAACGCCTGGCTGATGGACAGCGCCCGCATGCTCACCGCTAACGCTGTGGACCTTGGCGAAAAACCGTCAGTGCTCTCAGCAATCCTCAAATACCACCTGACCGAACGCGGCCGCGAATGCATCACCCACGCCATGGACGTACATGGGGGCAAGGGCATCATCATGGGCCCAAATAACTATCTGGGCCGCAACTGGCAAGGTGCGCCGATCTTCATCACCGTTGAAGGCGCAAACATCCTGTCGCGCAACCTGATGATCTTTGGCCAGGGCGCGATTCGCTGCCATCCGTTTGTGCTCAAGGAAATGGCCTTGGCCGGTCGCGCAGACCATGACCAGGCACTGCTCGAGTTCGACAGCCTGCTGCTCAAGCACATCGGTTTTGCCGTGAGCAACGCCGCCAGCACGTTCATCCTCAACCTGGGCTTTGGCCACTTCGAGAAGGCTCCGGGGGACAGCCTGAGTCAGGGCTACTACCGCGCGCTGAATCGCCAGGCCGCGGCCTTCGCCATGCTGGCCGACCTGAGCATGATGTTGCTCGGCGGCGAACTGAAGCGTCGCGAGCGTCTGTCTGCGCGACTAGGCGATGTATTGAGCCACCTGTATCTGGCGTCGGCAGCCCTCAAGCGCTACCACGACCTGAACTACCCTGAACATCTGCAACCGGTGTTCAGCTGGGCAATGGAAGAAGCACTGGGTGAGTCCGAACGCGCACTGGACGAGCTGCTGAGCAACTTCCCGAACCGTGTGCTGGGCGCTCTGTTGCGCGTTGTTGTGTTTCCGTTCGGACGTCGCCACAAAGGCCCGTCCGATGCGCTGGATGCACAGGTTGCCGCTGTACTGGGCCGCGCCAATGGAGATCCGACCCTGGAAGAATTGCTGGCGGGCTGCTACCGCCCGCAATCGCCGGACGACGCTGTTGGCGCCCTGCAACATGCCAGCGATCTGTTGAACGCCGCGAAACCACTGCACAAAAAGCTGCATGTGGCTTTCAAGGGCGGCCAGTTCAAACCGGCCGCAGGCGAGCACGTGATCGACGCAGCGCTCAACGCCAGTGTGCTTCAACCGGCCGAGGCCGAGACGCTGCGGGCAGCCGAGGCGGCACGACGCAAAGTCATCGACGTGGATGATTTTGCCAAGGAAGAGCTGACTCTGAGCGAAGGTAAAATTCGCTAACGACTGGCGGAACTGTTCAGTTCAACCCCACAGCAGGCGCGCAGAGCTTTATACTCTCGCGCCTGTTTTTTTGTCTTTGAGGATTGCCCCATGGCCGACGCCAATCTCGACCACCAACTGAACCTGCTGGCGCACCTGCGCAGCATCCTGGTCGCACTGGGCGAGGCCGAGCAGGTTCCCGAAGAAAGCCATGCGTTGTTCATGGAGCGCTTCGACGAGCTGCTGACCCTGCTGCCGCAAGACCCTATCGAAAGCCAGTATCTGGGCCAGGACATTCTGTGTCAGGTGATCCAGCGCTACCCGCAAATCGCCCATCTGGTGCCACGCGACCTGCTGTGGTTCTTCGCCGGTGACTGCCTGCACTTCATGCCTGACGAAGAAATCGAGCTGTACCAATCGCTGGAAGAGCGTCGCTACGAAGCCGAGCAGAACGACGAGCCGTTTGACTGGAACATGGAAAAGCAACTGCTGGCCATGCCTTCTCAGGGCAGTAAGCACTGATCGTGATTCACAATCGCCAGACATCGATCCCCCTGACGCCACGCACTCAACCGTGCTGACGTCTGAATCGATCTGACTGGTACTGGGCGTATTGCTGACTGCCGCTGCGCTGCGCTGGCACGGGAGGGGTTCGTCGTCGCTGGCGGTCGAGCAAGCGGAAGTAAAGCGCCTCGTGATCCGGTTGCGGGTGGTTGGAACTGCGCAGCCTTTCCAGTGTGCTATGGCCTGGACTCGCAGGCCCCTTGATCAGCTCGATAGCGTCCGCCGCCGGAATTCCGTCGAGGATTTTATTGAACGCAACGGTGACCTGCAGATCGCCAGCAAAGATGACACGAGAGGCTGCAAGGGCATTTCCCTGTTCCGGTGCAAGCACCTTGCGTAACGAAGCCGGGCTCAGGTTCAGTGCTGCAATACCTTCAAAGTAACCTGCAAGCATGGCATTGCAGACGGCGATGGATGTTGCTGTCCAGCCACCATCAGGGGGCACGCAAATGTCCGGGATGATATTGGGCTGGTCCTGCTCGGGGTTGCCAAGCAGTTTGACCACCTCACGCGAGCGCAGGCCACTGCTTGCCAACGCATCGAGGTAGGCCTTGATGCAGGCAGGTTCTTCATACCTGGCCGCGCCCTGCAGGCAAGTGTCGCCCTCAGAGTCCTTGCCTTGCAGCAGCCGGTATTTCTCCTGCGTATCGAGCAAATCACATTTGCTGACGCGCGCGATGAAGGCCGAAATCATGTCGGCATGGCCGAAAGAAGCAGCATCCGCCATCGCGGTCTGGCCATTTGCAGTGGTGGCGCCAAGCAGTCTCGCCAGCCTTCCTTTACCAGGCTGCAGGGTTTCCAACTGATCAAAAAGAAGATGGAAATCTTCGGCGTTCTGATTCTCCATCGCCACAGTCAGATTATTATCGTTAGGGTCGCCACGGATAACATCGAAAAAATCGGCGTCGTTCAAACGAGCAGTCTCTAGTAACGCAAGGTAATCGGCGACGAAACCAGGGTTCCGGGACGGCAAATGCAGGGAATACCCCAGAGGTTTGCGATGTTTTTCAATACTGGGCGCCAGCAATTTTCTGGCACTTGAACTGGGTACTTTCAACTTCGCCATGCCGGTTACAAAAACCCGCAAACTCAAGCGCTGATTTTCATGGTTCAAGTCTTTCGGATCGACACCTTGCGCAAAATCTCTGAGCCGTTTTTTAGGTGCGCTTAGATAAGGCGTGGCCTTGCTGCCAACCAGCCCCTTGCGCTTCATGTAGTCGCACAGCCCCAAAAACGCTTGCAGAGAACTGACTGCCCAAAGCGTATTGAGCAGTGACCTGTCAGCCTCCATGGGCAATCTGGAACCCTTGCGGAAGTACTTCATGTCGTCTGCGGGATGCCCAACATCCCTGCTGACGGCTTGTATGAACGGATAACGGCCTTGTTCAAAGTAAGCACTGTTGTCGGGAAAGGCTTTATCAAAGGTGATATCCGCGACGCTCTGATCCGGATAACGCTCAAGCCGACGGTGAACGTTGGAATCGTTGGGGTCGTAAAAAGCCAGGGTAATGCGACCCCCTTTATTTTGAATATGTATGGGCAAATCATGGTTATGGGTGCGCAGCATGATTCGCGCTTCAGGAAGCCGTTTGTCGACCACCTGACGGAACGTGTCGTCCAGCCAGCGTCCAAACTTGTCCGGAATAAGGAGTGGGTTGTTACGCCCGACGATGAGCTCCAACGCGTCTGTTCCAGAGTCAGCGCGTGCATGGGGGTTGCTGGGGTGATCGTAGAACGCCTGCAAGTGGGCTTTGGATTTGGCCGCCCGGTCCAGGAAATCCTTGCCACCGCGCATGTCGGCAGGCTCGTCACCAAACAGATAGTTGAAAGCGAGATGACGACATACCGCCAGTGGCCGAGTGACTTCCATATTCAAATCAACAATGGGGCCACGTTTACTGGAGAGATAGACTTCATCCTTGCCGGGTTTGATCGGGTCCTGCCTGTTACGAGGCTGAGGCCTTGATCCGCTGGCCTTCGGACGACGCGTCCTGGAAGAAGAGGTCTCCGGCTGGCGTGTATGGCTACTACTCTCAGGGCGCGGCCTTACAACTGGGCGAAGGGGCAAACCAAGAAAATGATTTAAGGGCATGGGGATGAAATCCTCTGAATGGCATTCCCCTCTGTGGTGATTCCAGCCTGCCCGGTTCCTTGCCGTGACGGACACACTGCCACAACGCCAGGGAACTGGATAAGCACACGGGCCACTCAGGTAGACACCGTTCTGCTGAGTACACCTCATGATCAATATTTCTCATCCATCCCTGACATCGGTCGCCTTGAAAGTCGGTAAACCGGACAAGCCCTCAGTGTCGGCCAATCTTCACGTAGCCGATAACATTTCCATGGGCGCGAAGATGCACTTTCCCGGCCCATGGCTGGATAAGAAACGGGCATCACTCAGCCCTTTGCAGCAAAAAATGTTCGACGTGGCCTTGAAGGTATTGAGCGGCGAAGAACGCCCAAAGTCCGTCCGGGCCTCTGAAACTGGTCGCGAGATCGAGCTGGATCGGCCAGCCCATGGTGCAACCACTCTCAGTATCGGATTGGAAAAACCCATGTCCGAGGTGCTGGACTATCTGGGCATGAGTGACGGCAAAGGTAGAGCCCTGCTGACGTTGGGCACGAAGATGGCAAATGCCGTATCCCCTCCGCCTACCCCTCCACAGCCTGAAAGCCCTGCGAAGTCCACGCACAAGGACTTTCTGAAGAGCGGAAACCTGAGCGCTACGATTCTGGGAAACTTGCTAAATAAAACCTCGAGTCACGGTCGGCAAAACACCGGGGTGAATAACGCCATGAACCAGCCACAACAAAGCTCTGCCACAGCGCAGCGGCTACCAACTCGTGCGCCCCTTGAAGATGCCAGTGCCAATGTCTACTCAGACGTCGATACCCAGGGTCCGCGAGTTGAAGCACCGCAGCCCCCTGCGACGAAGGGGACTGGCGCGAGCGGCCGAAAGCCTTCGACAGAACAGTCGAAAGCCAGCGCCACTCAAACAGGGCAGCCAGATCGATAGCGATATCAGTCTTTTTAACCTATCCATCCTGCCTGGATTTAAACCAGAAGCATCGCCAGGTCTCGCGTCAAAGGAACCGTATTTCGGCCTGAAACCACTCAAAGGTTCAAGAACCCACCCAGGTCCCTGTCCGTGATATTTAATACTTCTGCCATTCTCCCCCGCCCGGGCCAGACCACGGCGAGCGTGAATGCCCCGACTACTGGCAACGCTAGCCCGGACCAGTTTCTTGCAGGGAAACATCGGGATATGGTCGCGCAATTCAAAAACCCCAGCTCTTTGCGCAAAACCCATGATAACCATGCCATTGATGAGCGTGGACACCTGCCCTTGAGTCAACTGCGCGATTATCTAATCAGGCAAGGTGCACTGGACACAAAGGGGAAATCTGCTGAACACAAAGCCGCGTTGGGAGCGCTTAACGAGACGATCACGACGGCGTACCAGAAGAGCGCGACGTTCCGCAGGCTTTTCAACCATAGCTGGGCTACACGCCTGCGTACTCCGTCGGAGCGCTGCCTGGTTGAGATCGAGGGCGATCTAACGAACACTCAAGAGTCTGTCCTGCGGTTACCCGATGTACTCACCCGCGGCCCAAGACCGAAATATCCCGCAGCGCATGGCCCGGAGAGAGCTTCCCAGGAGCGAATCCTGCTCGGTCAGGTGGTCAGCCAACTCACTCAGCTACCCGAGCAAGAGCCGGGGCACCCCCGCGGGCCCAATCCGGAATATGTGAACATCATTCTCAAAGAAATGGGCAAGCGCGACCCTGCACAGATTGCCCTGCCCAACCAACCGGCAGTCATCAAAAATTCAGCTCAGGACGTCAGCGCTAAAACCTCGCTCAACCGTTTGATGCTGAACATCGACTCAGGGCCCAGCCGCTCGACGACTGGAAAGACTTTCAAGGACAGTGTCAGAACACACTTGAATGCTTTCGCCGGCAGGCATCTGGAACTCATCGCCCAACGCCCCAATCGGCGTCAGCTCACAGCACTGGTGCGCGAGGAAACCCAGGCGAGCAAACAACTACCGGAAATATTGATGCGCCTGTTTGGCCAGGTCCGTGGGGATGAAAAACCTATGGCACTGCTGGAAAAGATCGCTGCGCAAAATCACAGACAACAGCTATTTGCCTACCGGATCGATAAGCAACGCAGCCCTTTGGAAATGATCAACAGCCGCGACGGCGACTGCACATCATTTGCCAGATTGTTTTCGCTGCTAGGCGAAGCAGCGGGAATAACAGGGCTGGAACTGTTCAGCATGGACGGCGAGATGCATGTGCAGCTATCTTCGCAAAGCCCGGAAATAGCCGGGGCGAAGCCTGGCGCAGCGCTAATGATGGCTCGCCATACCATCCTGCAACGCGGCGAAGGCGAACAACGCGAATACTTCGACCCGGTGTTCGGGCAACAAGTGAACCCGGCCTGGTACGGCATAGACCAGAACCGCTACCTGATGCGTACCTGACCGAAAGCGCCGACACCCTGGCTACGCAGCCTGCAGCGCCTCGGTAGTCTGAATCTCATCCAGGGATTCCATCGTTGGACCGGTAAGCCGCTGGCAACGCTGCTTGAAAATCACGCTCAGTGGAACCGTTTCAACTGCTTCGCCACACAGATGTATCAATAGTTGTCACACAGAAGGCAATGAACATGAATATGCGCGTCTCCCCTGATATGCCCAGCCAGATTCCTCTCAACGGTCAGGAGGGGATGCATTCAAACGACGCTCCGGGCCAGGGAGTCAAAGGCGCGGTAGTGCCGATGAAAGCCTTCGTGGCCGGTAATGGCGGTGGCGGCATCTCCTTCGGCCAAGGCAACACCACACAAGTGCCCCGCCAGCCAAACAGCCAATTTGCAGCCGGCAAGACTCAAGACGCGCCCTCGCCCTCGGCGCTCATCTCGTTGTTCAAGGAAGTACTGGAACGCCTCAGCACACCCGGCGGAGATCAACCCGAGGAAGCAGCATTCGGTAAGCCAGCTCAGCCGCAAGGCACAGGTGCGCAGCGCACCAGTAAACCAGACGGAGTTGACAGAACCTTCGGCGTGACAGCCCCCAAGGCCACTCATGCCCCCACAGGCGCAGCTCCCACGGCCAGAACGGGTCAGGATGCCGAGTTTCTCGATAACTCCAAATACTCCACACCAAAAGATCTGGAGAAATTCGGGCCGATGGTGGCCAACTTGCCGCCCGCGCAGCAAGAGCAGGCGGCGAAAGAACTCAACCGCCCCATCGCGGCAGCGAAGATGGCCGCTGCGGGCGGTCCGGACGCAGAAAAAGCCAAGGCATTCATCGAGGCCAATCCGGTGCTCAAGACCGCAGCGGATGTCGGCAAGCGCGGCGGTCAGGCTGACGGGAAAACCACCGATGGTGATTACAAGTCGCTGGCGAAAAATCTCGAGAAGGCTCGGGACGCCGGGGCGAAATCCGTCAATGAGTACATGAAAGACAATCCCAAAGCTGACCCGCAATCGCTGCAGATGGTGACCAATGCGGCGTTGCTGCGGGCCAACGAACCCATCACCAAATGCGCCGATCCGAAAAAAGCTGCAGGGGGTGAAGAGAAAGTTGGCAAGTACACCACGGTCGATGACCTCAAGGCGTTGTCCTCTGGCAACCCTGGCTTGTCCAGCCTGCTGACAACCTCAGCGAAAACGTTTGCCCAGCCAGGTTTCTCTGACTTGCTCGACCAGGGCGGACTGGAAGGCAAGGCACTGGCGAAGAAAAGCGCCGACGGCGATATCAGCACCCGGAACATAGAAGACTGGATCAAGAAACAGGCCCCTACAAACGGCGGCGAATTCGCGGCCATGATGAGCAGCGCCGCGACGCTCAACGCCACAGCAGGCGTTGATATCAGCGCCCTGAACGAAGACGTTTTTGCCAATCCTGACAAATACAGCGGAGACCAGAAAGCAGCGGTCATGGTCAAACTGCAGAAAACCCTGGAGAGCGTGGAAGCCGGACAAAGTCTGCGCAAGACCGAGAAGACTGAAACGGCTCTGAAGGAAAAAATCGCACAGTTGCAAGGCGATAAAGACGTACAAGCCTTCCTCGACAAATCGATTCCCGAACAGCAGAGGAAGTTGATCAGCAACGACCCTGCTCTGAAACAAGCGGTCAATCAGCGTTACCAGAGCCTGACCTCGGGTAACTCACTGGAAACCGATATGCGGGGCGATTTTGATGCGGTGACCAAAGACAAAGACGGCAAGCCGGTCAAGGATCCATCCTCTCCTGATTACAGTGCTTCGGTCGGCAACCTGAGCGCCGAATTGCAAATGCAAAAAGATTTGCGCGGCCCTGACGCAGGTGTTCCCACAGCCAGCGATGTAGTGGCGAACCGTCCGGATTTGAGCGCCGAACTGCAACTCTCTTACCAACAGAATTTTGCCCAGGGCGGCAAAATGAACGAGCAAATGAAGTCGAAGGACGCCAAGCCGGAAAAAGTACTGGCCGACGTCGACGGCCAGAAAGCAGCCTACGACGCTGTGTTGCCGCCAGAAATTACCGCCGCCAGCCAGGACGCCTACACCGAGGCCACGCTGGCCGCCTTGAAGACCACCAAGGCTGGCGTCGACATGATTACCGACTTCAAGGACGCCACTGCCGGGCTGGGCAATAAAGATCCACAAAGCATCACCGCAAAGGACTTGAAAGCCGAAGCTGAAAAGCGTGCCAATACTGCCCTTGACGGCAAGGGCATGGCGGGTGGCGCTCTGGGCGCGGCTGGCGGTGTGTATGCCATGACGTCCGTTTCCGGATTGCTGGCTCAGGGTAAGGATGCCGAGGCAGGTAAAGCGATCTACGACAGTATCCGTGGCGCGGGCACCGCTGCGCGGGTTGGCTATGACCTGGCAACCAAATCAAGCACTGCCGGTGGGGAGATCGCCGGTAAAGTCGCGGGTAGAGCCGTCGGCGCGATTGCCGGCCGTGTTGCAGGCATGGCGGCTGCCAGTGCAGTCGCAAGCGCCGTGCCGGTCGTTGGCTGGATCGCCGATGCGGCCATGGCGATAGGTTTCGGCATCAAAGCGATTATCGATGCGGTGCACAAAAAACAGGATCAGAAGGCTTTCGATCACAATGTTGATCCAACGCTGGACCAGTTTGGTATTCCCAAGGCGCATTAACACATCTCCATGCAGGGATGTTTGTGTACATATCCGTTAACGCGTTAATGGCATGTATTGGTTGCGCTTTTACAGCGCGTCACTTTTGATAGAGCGCAAAAGTAACCAAAACGCTCTTGCCCCACCACTGGGTGCCTCGCTGTCGCTCGGCATACCCGTAATCCGACATTGCTGCGTGGGGCCGCCGCCACCGGCCATCCCTGGCCTGAGGCGGCTAAACCGGCATCCCTGCCGGTTCACCCCACACAGCAATATCGAATTCCGGCCGGCGTGGTTTAACGGGGCGCCTAAGATCAAGATCAAGATCAAAAGCAGATCAAAAGCAAAGCGAAGACAGCGGAATCACCGTGGGCCGGTAGGAGCGAACTTGTTCGCGAGACGCCAGCACAGCCAAAACAGGCATCGTCGGACACACCGCTTCGCAGCCTTCGGCAGCTCCTACAGAAGATCGGTAAGTTCACACAACCAGGTCGGCTGTCAGGCCGCCGCGCTTTTGATTTTGATGTGGGGCGCCCCGTTAAACCACGCTGGCCGAACGTAGATTCTGAAGCGTGGGCAACCCGGCAAGGATGCCGGGTTAGCCGCACCGGGCCATGGATGGCCCATTGCGGCGGCCCACGGTTCAGGATCTGCGTTCGGGTACACCGAGCGACAGCGAGGTGCCGAGTGGTGGGGTAAAAGCCTTTTGGTTACTTTTGGGCCCCAAAAGTGACGCGCCGTAAGGGCGCAACCAATAGAAGCCACTAACGTGGTAAAGGATATGTACACAAACATCCCACCCCATGGAGAAGGAAAAGATGTGCATATACCTATGCTCTACTCAGCGATCAGCAACCATCCGCTTCAGTCGTTCCTGAATCTTGCTTTTATAAAGCCGCGCCGGTTCGCCACCCGCCGGGCGATGGTACATGCCAGCAGCGCTGACCCAGTCTCCGGTTTGCTGATAATACTGACGTAGCAACAAGGCAGCGCTTTGCAGGTTATTGATCGGGTGGAGCGCATCGCAGGGCTCGCGAAACCGGGCGCGACCGATATAACCCCAGTTCTGCTGAGTCAGGCCGATATCCACCGCATACACACCCTGCTCGGAGATTGCCTTGAGCACCGCGCGGCAGGCCTCATCGCGTGTTTCGAAACGCAGAGGCTTGCCCTTGACGTTAAGGGTCCAGGGCCATGGGTAATACCCGATGCGCAATTGCGTGTTGCTTTCAGTCTGCGCCACCGCATAAAGCAACTGCGCCGGGACACCGGCGGCCTCGGCCACCTGTCGGTACGCGGTTGGCGGACCTGCCCAGGCGGGATCAGCCGCTAATACGCCGAAGAACGCCAGCAGCGCACCTAACTGCCCCGTCCTCACCCGACGTTCCCGCCTCATGCCAACATCTGCCAGTTGCCCCGCGAATCGGCAGCGTTTGCGGCAGCGCCTTTGTCATCGATGGATACTGACCAGAGGCGTCGAATACTGATGCTGATATTCATAAAGCTTCCTTGACGGTAGAAAGACAAACATCGGCCATCAGTAACGGATGTCCGGCATGTTGCGCTGGTTGAGATGCTGTTGTTGAATTCGCTGGCGCAAGCGCTGCTGCTCGACAATGCGACGTTGGGCATTGCGCTGCTGATTGATCTGGTCTTGCTGTCGGCGCTGCTGAAGGTAGCGCTGTTGATTGAGTTCTTCTTGCTGCTGGCGCTCCTGGAGGTAGCGCTGCTGAGTACGGCGGTTGTCCTGCGCTTGCTGCGCAGCCCGGCATTGCGCAACGACGGTTGCCAGCTGTCCGCGCCATTTAGCTGCACCGACGTTGTCCTGATCTGCAATTGCCTGAGCCAGACGCTGGCTTGCAGCCCTGTGAGCCTGGTAGCAGGCGCTGGGGGTAGGCCATGCCGCTTGCGCCAGACAAGGCATCAACACCATGACCAGGCACAGCATGATTTTCATGATCACATCTCCACTTGCGTCACCACCTATCAATCTGTGTGGTCACAGCATGCGAAAACGTTGCATGTAATCGATCAGTCAATCAGGTCACGCCAGCCCGGGTCGATATCGAGCGCCAGGCCAGCATTGTGAAGGGTGTCCAGCAATCGATAGAGCGCGCTGCGATCAGCGATAGGGCACTGGGCGGGATAGTCGCCAACTGGATGGGGCAGGAAAAGCATGGCAGGGAAGTCATCTGCCGCCAGGCCGCCCGGGCGAGGCCTGATGTCTTGCTCAAGCGGGGCTATTCCGGCGGCGTCGTCATCCAGCGCGGCGAGGATCATTTCGATGCGTCCGGCCAGCTCGGCGCACGCTGGATCAACAGGCTCAGGGTTGTCGCCCAGGCTACGCCGATAGGCAGCGTTCCAGACCTGGGTTTCTTCATAGCTGGGGCCACCGCAATCGAGCAGCGGTGCCAGCAATAAAAGCTCGTAATCCCCCGCCTTACCGACCGGCTCAGCCCGAGTGGTGGCAAGCGTCAAGGGCATGCTGCCTTGCCAGAGGCTCCACTGGTCCGGGCTTTCGCGCCGCGCCAGGAGCGAAAGAATCTGATTGCCGATACCCAGAGTTTGCAAACTCTGTATCCCGTTGCGTTCCCCGCCCATCGCCAACAACTCACCCTCGTTAAGCATCTGGCGCAAGCGGCTGTCGCTGAGCAAGGCGGGATTTACTGCAAGGCTTGTGCTCTGAGGCACGGCATCGGGCGATGGCAAGAGGTCTGGCTGGCTGAAACCCGTCAAGCTGTCGAGTTCCCACAACGGCCGCCCATCGACCCACAATTGGGTCAACCCCGAGGCTCTGGCCCGCACACCGAACACAATGCGCCTGCGTTCGGAAAACCGCTGGAATGCATAGGCATGGGCGCCCGGCATACCGGGCCACGCAGCATTGCCGGCTTTCTGCAAGCATTGGTCAAGGGGATCTTGAGCGGCCCGTAACGGCACGGGCGCCAAGCCGGGCTGTATTTGCCGCGGACCGCCAATCTTGAAGTTCGACATGCTTACCTCTCACGCGCGAAAACCTTCTGGCAGATTATCACGCAACTGCGTGCGGGCCCTGGACAGGCGGGAGCGAATTGTACCGATCGGCACACCCAACACATCGGCAGCATCCTGGTAACTGCCTTCGGTTTCGACAGTGACTTCCAGCGTATGACGCATGACGGCTGGCAGTACGGCGATAGCTTGAACAGTGCGCTCCAGGTCTCGATAACTTTCTATGTGACCGCAAATATCCAGACTTGGCTCGGCATGCGCAAGCTGCTCCTCGAACTCGACGTGCATGGGCCGACGATAGAGTTTGCGAAAATGATTACGGATCAGATTCAGGGCGATACCGCATAACCAGGTCTCGGGTTTGCACTGTTGCAAAAAGCGGCTTTCGGCATTCAGGGCTTCGACAAAAGTTTGCTGAAGAATGTCTTCGGCATCCTCCTGATTAATGACGCGCTTATGTATGAAATTCTGCAGTTTCTGAAGTTGTTGTTGGGTCAACTGGGCGAAGCAGGAGGTGCCGGTCCGCGTGGGCAGTAAGCTCTGGTTCATCGCGTTCATACTGAATTATTCCCTTAGATCCTCGTCGTGAGCGCTTCACGGCGATACTAAGACTCCTATAGCGAAACCTGTGCCAGGCTTTAAAAACTATATAAATTATTGTTTTTAATAATATTTTTAATCTAACAGTAATGTTTTGTGCGCAAGCTTTTGCAAGCACCCTCGAAAAGCTTCGCAACATCTTGCAAATCTTCCTGATCAGACGCTGGCCTGTTTTTCGCGTGGAACCGGATAGCGCCTGCGACCACACAGAGAGGTGTACTCCAGACGCGTAGACGGCTCATGTCCCTCAACCACATCACCCCCCTGCCGCACACCACTGTGCATACAGCGACGCCGCAGCCCGCTGCTTCTCCTGTCGCAAAGGCAGGGGCGACCAGCGTGCATCAGCAAGGCGAGTCTGCGCACATGATGCAGCAGATGAGCGCTGCACTCGCCTCTATGAGCAAGCCTCTGAGTCAGCGCGAAGTGGTGTGTGGACAGCACGCCAGCAGTCAGCCGATGAGCCTGCAACAGTTGTTGCAGGGAATAGGCAACCATGCGCCGACGCAACTGAACGCCCGGTTGAACAAAATGCGCCAGCAGCTACGGCAGCAGAAATCAGTCAAGGAGATGGTCAAGGACCAAGGCGACAATCCGCTTCGGACGCACCTGCTGCTCAGCGAAATTGCTCACCAGGCCGAGGAACAGGGCAATGATGCAGAGGCCGAACAGGCCCAGGCGCAACTTGACGCACTGGATGCCGAGCACGGCGAGGAAATAAAGACCGGTCTGAGCATCACTCCAGCGCTGACCCACGCAGTGAAAGACCCGGATCTGCGCGATAACTTGCGCACTATTTATTACCAACACCTGATCAAGAACCCGTCACTGGGTAACTTCATGGAAGCGGTGCTGCATCTGTGCGGCGAGAAAAATTTCATCAAAGGCCTGCGGGCCCTGCAACAAGCCCTTGCCGACGATATCGCCAACCTTGCGCAATTGCCCCAGGAGGGCAAGTTGCGCTCGTTGATGGAAAGCCTTGGGCGCACCACTCAGCTCAACAATCTGGTGCATGGTTGCTCGGACCTGGCCAGCCGCATGGTGGCTAAAAATCCGGCCATGACCTTGAGCGGCCTGCTGTTGATGCGTCAATTGATGCAACTGGCCAACCAGTCGATGAACGTACGCGACACCCAGCAACTCTCGGAAAAAGTTGGCGGCCCATCGCCGACGCTGCAACTGACCTTCCTCAACGGCCTGCGTCATCTGCTTGCCGACCTGCCCAACGGTCTGTGGCGCGACGACAAGACGCGCCAGACCTCATTGCGCAACGTCTTGCTGATCATGGACGAGCTCGGGCAAAGCGAACGCAAGGCCCTGCCAGACCGGAGTAGCCGTTTATGAATGCCGTGCTCAATGGCTTGACCCGGGTGGCGATAGCCGCCTCCAAGCGCTCAGAAGTCGCAGGCGCAATCATCGTCATCGGCATCGTCTTCATGTTCATCACGCCCTTGCCTACAGGGCTTGTGGATGTCCTGATTGCGGTGAACATCTGCGTGTCCTGTCTGCTCATCATGCTGGCGATGCAACTGCCCAAGCCCTTGGCGTTTTCGACGTTCCCGGCAGTGCTGTTGCTGACAACCATGTTCCGCCTGGCCTTGTCGATCGCGACTACGCGGCTGATTCTGCTCGAACAGGATGCGGGACACATCGTCGAAGCCTTCGGCAACTTTGTCGTCGGCGGCAACCTGGCGGTGGGCATGGTCATCTTCCTGATCCTGACCGTGGTCAACTTTCTGGTCATCACCAAGGGCTCCGAGCGGGTTGCGGAAGTGGGCGCGCGCTTCACGCTGGACGCCATGCCTGGCAAGCAAATGTCCATAGACAGCGATTTGCGCGCCGGGCTAATCAGCGTCGATCAGGCCCGCCAGCGTCGAGCGGATCTGGGCAAGGAAAGCCAACTGTTCGGCGCCATGGATGGCGCGATGAAGTTCGTCAACGGCGACGCCATCGCAGGCCTGATCATCGTCGCGATCAACCTGATTGGCGGCATCTCCATTGGTGTGATGCAGCACGATATGAGCGCTAGCGACGCCATGCACCTGTATTCAGTGTTGACCATCGGTGACGGCCTGATCGCACAAATTCCGGCGCTGCTGATCTCGGTCACCGCGGGCATGATCATCACCCGTGTACCCAATGAGGAAAGCGACGAAAACTCCAACATCGGCGGCGACATTGCCAAGCAGTTGGGCGCGCAACCGAAATCACTGGTCATTGCGGCAGTAGCGATGCTCGGTTTCGCGGCACTGCCGGGCATGCCGACCATGGTGTTCGTCATCATTTCAATCCTCGTCGGCACGCTGGGCGTATTCCTGATGCGCAGCCGGGCCCCCAAGGCCCAGGCCGTCGCCGCCTACGTCCCCCCGGAACAGAATGGTGACCGGGACATTCGTGAGTTCTTCCCCTGCCGCACGTTCCTGCTGCAGTTCAACCCAGGCCAGGACCAGACAGAAATCATGGCCTTGATCAGTCAGGTACGGCAGCGCCGCAACCAGCTCGTGGCGCAGTTCGGCATCACCCTACCCTCCTTCGACATCGAGTACGCGGGTCATGTGCCTGCAGACGAATTCCGCTTTCTGGTTTACGAGGTGCCCGCGATCAAAGCCACCTTCACCCAGGATTTTCTGGCCGTAGAGCGACAACTGCTGGCTGCGGAACCGATCAACGCTCATCCCGGCGATGTTGCACGCGAAGAGGCCGACCTGCTCTGGATACCGGCCGACGATCCGACACTGCAAGAGCCGGGCTTGCACCCCAGCACCTCAACCCAACTGATCGTTGAACGCATGTTCCGCGCCATGCAGGCCTGCGGCCCACAATTCATCGGGCTGCAGGAGAGCAAGGCGATCCTCAGTTGGCTGGAGCGCGATCAGCCGGAACTTGCTCAAGAGATGCAGCGGGTCCTTCCTCTCGCTCGCTTTTCGGCAGTTCTACAACGTCTTGCCAGCGAGTGCGTGCCGTTGCGCGCTATTCGACTGATTGCCGAAGCCCTGATTGAGCACGGCCAGCATGAGCGTGAAATCGGCGCCCTGACCGATTACGTACGCATCGCGCTCAAGTCGCTGATCTTCCACCAATACTGCGGGCCTGAAGGCTTGCAGGTCTGGCTGTTGTCGCCGGAAAGCGAGCACCTGATGCGTGACAGCCAGCGCCAGACCCAGAACGAAACTTTTTTCGCCCTGCCCGCCGAAGCCAGCCAGCAGTTGGTTGATCAGTTGCGCCAGGCCTTCCCGCGTCGATCCAGGGCGATGGCGGTGTTGCTGGTCGCCCAGGATTTGCGCAGCCCGCTACGCACATTGTTGCAGGACGAATTCCATGAAATTCCCGTGCTGTCTTTTGCTGAGCTCAACAGCACGGCGCAGGTCAAGGTGCTAGGCCGCCTGGATCTGGACGACCAACTGCAAACCATCGCCGACGAAAACGCGGCATGAGTCTGCCTACCCGTTCAAGGAGTGAGTGATGTACGAACTACGCGTATTGAACGGCTTGCACCGCGGTGCGGCCTTACCGCTGATTGGCGACCACTGGCTGGTCGGGAGCGACGAACAACACGATCTCCTGTTGCAGGATCCCGGCATTGCCAGACGCCATTGCAGATTAACGTGCGACGGCGAAACCTGGCGCCTGGAAGCCGAAGACGGCTCGCTGTTCGACGAGCAGGGCCAGCCCTGTGACAGCCTGAATGCGCTAACCGCTGAACAGACGTTCCGGCTGGGCACTGTGCAGTTGAGCATCATGGCAAGTACAGCGCAGTGGCCAGCGGTGGTCGAACCGAAACCCTCCAGCGAATCCGCCACGTCAGGCTTCGGCGAATCCCGCGCCGAATCCCAGGCTCCCCCCTCGCCGTCACAACCCGCCAAACGCCCGGCGCTGCATAAGCGCCTGGCCATTGCAGGGATTGTGGTCACGCTGGCGGGCAGTGCCTGGGCATTGACCACACCAGGGCCCGTGAGCCCCTCGCCTACGACCACTCAGCCCCGCGAACCTTCAGCCCTGAGCGCTACGGACACCGCGGAAAAACTGCAAGTCATGCTCCGCGAACGTGAATTGCGCGATACGGTCAGCGTGAGCACCAGCGCCGAAGGCATCGTACTCAAAGGCTCGTTAACACCTGAACAGATGGCGCTGTACAAACGCATGCTGGAACGCTTCGGCCAGCAGCAGAAAAGCGCAGTGGCAGTGCTTGATCAGGTCAAGCCGTTCGGCCGCAAACTGCCTTTCGAGATTGTTCAGATCGCCAGCGGCAAGCGCGCCCACGTGGTGTTGGCTGACAACCGCCGGTTATTTCTGGGCGACGAAGTGGATGGCCTGCGCCTGACCAAGATCGACAAGAACCACGTCGAGTTCGACGGCGACGAGCACTATGAGGTGAAATGGTGAGCGCAGCGCTGGCCGAAACTGTCCCGTTGGCAGAATGGGCCGACGCCTATAGAGCGCGCCTGAACAAGCTCTCTCCGGTGGTGGTCAGCGGTCGGGTCAGCGCAGTCAACGGCATCCTGCTCGAATGCCAGGTTCCGGCAGTACGCATCGGCGACCTGTGCCGCGTTTACAAAACCGGCGGCGAAGCGATGCTGGCGGAGATCGTCGGCTTTACCGAAAACTGCACGCTGCTTAGCGCTCTGGGTACGCCAGAAGGCATCGAGCAAGGGGCGCGGATCGAGCCGCTGGGCGTTGTCCACTCGGTGAGTGTCGATGACAGCCTGCTCGGCAGCGTGCTGGACGGATTTGGTCGACGTCTGGACGGCCAGGGTGACGGTGCGTTCGCCTTGCCCGGCGACCACCGTCCGACCCAGCCAGTAATTTGCGACGCTATTCCACCCACCCAGCGACCGCGTATTGACGAGGCCATGCCTACCGGGCTGCGTGCCATCGACGCGGCCATTACCCTGGGTGAAGGTCAACGCGTCGGGCTGTTCGCCGGTGCAGGCTGTGGCAAGACCACGCTGCTCGCAGAGCTGGCGCGCAATATGCCGTGTGACGTGATCGTATTTGGCCTGATCGGCGAGCGGGGTCGTGAACTGCGCGAGTTTCTCGATCACGAACTGGACGAAGAACTGCGTGCGCGTTCGGTGCTGGTCTGTGCCACCTCGGACCGTTCAAGCATGGAGCGCGCCCGCGCTGCATTTACCACCACCGCCATCGCCGAGGCCTACCGGCAACAAGGCAAGCGCGTACTGCTGCTCGTCGACTCGCTGACCCGCTTCGCCCGGGCCCAACGTGAAATCGGCATCGCAGCAGGCGAACCCTTGGGACGCGGTGGCCTGCCGCCCTCGGTCTACACCCTGCTGCCGCGTCTGGTGGAGCGCGCCGGACGTAGCGAGCAAGGCTCAATCACTGCGATCTATACCGTTCTGATCGAACAGGACTCGATGAATGACCCGGTGGCGGACGAAGTTCGCTCGCTGATCGACGGCCACATCGTGATGTCGCGCAAGCTTGCCGAGCGCGGCCATTATCCAGCCATTGACGTGCAGGCCAGCCTCAGCCGTATCACCAGCAGCGTGACCGACAAGCAACATCAGCGCGGCAATATCACCCTGCGCCGTTTATTGGCGGCCTATCAGCAAGTGGAAATGCTCCTGCGTCTGGGCGAGTACACCCCCGGCAACGATGCAGTGACTGACTGCGCCGTGCAGTTGCACGATCAGATCAACGAGTTTTTGCAGCAGGACCTGCGCGAACCGCTGGACCTGCAAGACACCCTCGAACAACTTTATGCGCTGACAGCCCATGCGCCGTAGGCCGGCTGTTGAAGAAGCCGCGCCGGACGCCGACCCGCAGCGCGATGCGCTGGTTGAGGTGGTGACCTTGCTCGCGCCGCTGCGCGAGTTGCGCAAGCACAGCCTGGAACGACGTTGCCGCGAAGCCCGGCAGGAAGCCGAGCAGATGCAGGCGGCGATAGAACAGGCTGGTAAAGACTGCGCCGAAGACCTGCGCCAGCAAAAGCAGGCACGCAAGGCCTTGGCATTGCAGTGTGAGGGTCAAGTCATGAGCCTCAACGCTATCCAGCATTGGCACCAGCAAGAGCAACAACTCATGGACCGACAAACCGAGCTGCGCGTCCACGTCCAACGCCTGAATCTTGAGCTTGACGCCCAGCACGTGCGAGTCAGCGAAGCCCAGGCTCAATTGCGCGCCAGCCAGCGTGCCCTGGAGAAACTGGCCTGTCTGCGCGAAACCCTGGCCTTGCCAAAGGAGACGACATGAATCTCAGCAGCCCTGCACACGCAATTCTCGAGCATCGCGCGCCTGCCAAGCCGGAACGGCAAGAGCCACAGCACGATACGTCTCGGGACAGACCGCAACCGCAAGGTGCGCGCCCGCAAGGCCGTGTCCCCAACGAACTTGATCGGCCTCGCGAGACGTCGGCGCGAGACAGCGGCAAAACCCGACATGGCGATTCCGAACGTATGGCCGACGGGCTGTTTTTCCAGCAACTGCTGGCGCCATTGGGCGGCATGGGTGGCCAGGGGCAAGGTGGCTCACGCGGCCAGTCGTTCGCAGGCCAGGCTGACGGGATGGGTAGCGCAGGTTTCGCAGCCTGGAACCAACTGGTCGATGACCTCGCCGGGCGGCTGCCCGCTGGCACTGGCCAGTCTCTGCAAGCCACGCTGTTCATGCCAAACCTGGGCCGCATCGGTCTGAATGCGCGTAATCGCTCACCACGCGGCTGGGATATTGATCTGGATTGCGCAGAAGCGCATGCCGCCGAGCATCTGCGTCAGAACCACCCGCGCTGCCAGGACGATCTGAGCCGCGCACTGTGTCAGCCCGTCAACCTCAGCGTGCGCCACCGGGGGTGCGCATGAATGCCCAGGCGCTGCCCCTGCGGCAGGTCAGCCACGTTCAGGCCCGCCTGTCCCGCAAACTGGCCGGCGAGCCGTGGATGGCATTCAACGTGGAGGGCCAGACGGGGCGTCTGACCCTCAAGGCCAGCCGCCGCGCGCCTGTCGCCGCTGCGCTGCAATGCTTCGACAGCGCATTAGGGACTTTTGGGCTCAGCGATGCTCAACCGGTGCTTAACGCATGGTCGAGCTGCCCGGGTTTTGCCGGGGCTGTCGGGTCTGTAAAAGCAGACGCCGACGAAGACTGGCTATGGCCGCTATACAACGCAGGCCTGTCGGCAGAACTGGCCGCTGTCATGGGCACACTGAAACCGCTTCCAGTCTCTGAAACAGCGCAGGCCGATTGGGTGTACTGCGAGATGAGCCTGCAATTGAGTCAGGGTCGCGTCGACAGTGTGCTCGCAGTCTCTGCCCCTGCGCTCGCCGATTGGCTCGACCAGCCCGCATGGAACGTAAATCCACCACGCGACCACTCAGGGTTAACGCTGGCTTTCGCGCTGCGTCTGGGCAGTCTGAATCTCCCCCGACAAACGCTAGAAACCTTGCGACCTGGTGACGTGCTATGCCCCACCGAGGCTGACTTCGACACCGCAGGTTTTGGTGTGTTGACCCTGGGGCAGCGGCGTCTTCAGGTCCGTGTTTGCGAACAGCCCGAACGGTTGCAACTGGAAGTTCTGGAAATCGAGGAGACGACGGTGGCAGACCGTAATGAGCTTGACGAACCGATTGCCGAGTACACCGACCCTTGGGCGGATGAAGACGGTTATTCCGATGAGGTCGATACCGAAAACGCTTTCGCTGAAGAGGCTGATCCCGACTCCGATGCAGATCAGTACTACACCGAGCCTGCCGGGCAGATTGAAGACGAAGATGACTATGCAGATCAGGCCGATCAGGCGCCTCAGTCGCCGGCAAGTCCTACCGAAGCTTTCGCCGACCTGGCGATGCCGCTGACTCTGCGGTGCGGCCAGATCCGCTTGACCCTGGGCGAACTCGCGGCCCTGGGACCCGGCGCGATCCTTGAAGTCCCAGGCGTCACGCCAGGGCTGGCCGGTCTCTATTACGGTGAACGAAGGCTGGCCCAAGGCGAACTGGTGGATGTAGAAGGCCGTCTTGGCTTGCAGATTACCCAGCTGGATGAGCGCGGATGACGCTCAATGACACGAATCCAATCATGCTGGCGCTGTTTCTCGGCGCATTGTCGCTGCTGCCATTCCTCTTGGTGGTGTGCACGTCCTTCCTGAAAATCGCTTCCGTACTGCTCATCACCCGTAACGCCATCGGCGTGCAGCAAGTGCCGCCGAACATGGCGCTGTATGGCATTGCCCTCGCCGCCACGCTGTTTGTCATGGCACCGGTGTTTTCCGAAATTGCCACCATCGCTCAAGAGCACCCCCTGCAACTGAATGACACAAAAGGCCTGGGCAAAAGCGCGCAGGCCCTGCTCGCCCCTCTTCAAGCATTCATGACCCACAATGTTGAGCCCGACGTGCTGACTCACCTGCACGAAAACGCCCTGCGCATGTGGCCCAAGGCAATGGCCGACGCCGCCAGCCGCGAAGACTTGCTGCTGCTGATCCCGGCCTTCGTGCTGTCGGAGCTGCAAGCGGCATTTGAAATCGGCTTTCTGATCTATATCCCTTTCATCGTCATTGACCTGATCGTCTCCAACCTGCTGCTCGCGTTGGGTATGCAAATGGTTTCGCCGATGACCATTTCCCTGCCCTTGAAAATCCTGCTCTTCGTGCTGGTCAGCGGTTGGACGCGCTTGCTCGACAGCCTCTTCTACTCCTATATGTGAGGTCGCGATGGAAGCCTTGAACCTGTTCAAACAGGGCATGATCCTGGTGGTGCTGTTGACCGCACCGCCGCTGATCGTGGCGGTCGCGGTCGGTGTGCTGACGTCACTGGTCCAGGCATTGATGCAAGTCCAGGATCAAACCCTGCCGTTTGGTCTCAAGTTGCTCGCAGTAGGCGTGACCCTGGCAATGACCGGTCGCTGGATCGGCGTCGAGCTGATTCAATTGACCAACCTGGCGTTCAACATGATTGCCCAGACCGGTAAGGGCTGAGCATGTTCGACGCTCAGTTCGCTTACGAGCTGCTCAATGGCATCGCCTTGTCCATGGCCCGCCTCTACCCTTGCATGTTTCTCGTCCCTGCGTTTCTGTTCAAGCACCTCAAAGGCCTGCCGCGCTATGCCGTACTGACGGCGCTGGCGCTGATCCCCGCCCCGGGCATCGGTCAGGAGTTGAGTCGGCTGGGCAAATCGTGGTCGGACATCTTCTTTCTGATTTTCAAGGAAATGATACTGGGCACCCTGATGGGTCTGGTGCTGTACCTGCCATTCTTTTTATTCAGCGCGGTGGGCGTGTTGCTCGACAACCAGCGTGGGGCGCTGACAGGCGGCCAGCTCAACCCGGCACTGGGCGCCGATGTGACGCCGTTATCTCATCTGTTCGAAGAAACCATGATCATGCTGTTGATGATCATTGGCGGGTTGCCGCTGCTGATGCAGGTGATCTGGGACAGCTATCAGATCTGGCCCGCAACGAGCTGGTGGCCAGCGCTGCAAGGACAAGGCTTCGATGTCTATCTAGGCATACTGCAGGACACTTTCACCCACTTGTTGCTGTATTCGGCACCGTTCATTGCCTTGTTGTTGCTGGTCGAAGCGGCGATGGCGTTGATCGGTATCTACAGCCCTCAACTGAACGTGTTTATCCTCGCGATGCCGGCCAAGTGCGTGATCGGGCTCGCGTTTCTGGTGATCTACTTGCCGACCCTGATGGACCTGGGCACCGAGCGCCTTGAGCTGCTCAAGGCCGTGCGGCATACCCTGCTGCTGATGGTCCCCGGTCCTCGCGAACCCACACCATGAGCGAGAAGAATCAGGACGCAACGCCCAAGCAGATTCGCGATGCACGCAAGCGTGGGCAAGTCGCGCAGAGCCAGGATCTGCCCAAGCTTTTGATCCTGGTGGTAGTCAGTGAAATCACTCTGGGCATGGCCGACGTCAGCATGGAAAAGCTGCAGGCGCTGATCAACCTGTCGATGACGCGCATGGATCAACCCTTCCTGCGCACCGTGGGTGAAGTGGTCACTCAGGGCGTGTGGCTGGTGGCCGCTTTTGCTGCGCTGAGTGTGGGCGTCGCCATGCTTATGCGCCTGGTCGGGAGCTGGATGCAATTCGGCTTCCTGTTCGCCCCCGAGGCGCTCAAGCCGACCATGGAAAAGCTCAACCCGTTCAGCCACCTCAAACAAATGTTCACCATGCGCAGCCTGGTCACATCGCTGTCCGGCGTGGTCAAGGCTGCGATCATCGCAACCGTCATGTGGTTCATCGTCGAGCCCGCGCTCGGCACGCTGGTCAGCCTGGTGCACACCGATCTGGTGACGTTCTGGCACGCCCTGTCGACGCTGTTCCACCGGATTCTGCGGGTGACTTGCGGGATATTGCTGGTACTCGCAGTGGCGGACTTTGCTATTCAGAAGTATTTCCACGCCAAGCAACTGCGCATGAGCATGGAAGACATCAAGCAGGAATACAAAAACTCCGAGGGCAACCCGGAGGTCAAGGGCCACCGCCGCCAACTCGCCCACGAATTGCTCAATCAGGCACCCAAGGCGCCGCCCAAACCGGTCAAGGATGCCGACGTGTTAATCGTCAATCCGACTCACTATGCAGTCGCCCTCTATTACAAACCTGGCAAAACAGCCCTGCCGCGCATCCATTGCAAACATCTGGATGCCGGCGCCCTGGCGCTGATCGAGGAAGCAAAGCGCGAACGCATCCCGGTGGTCCAGTGCGTGTGGCTCGCCCGTGTTCTGTACCGCGTGCCCGAAGGTCGCTTCATCCCGCGCGACACGCTGCAGGCGGTGGCGCAGATCTATGGCGTGATCAAGCAACTGGACGATGAAGCCAAACGGGAAGTCATCCTGGCGAACGATATCGACATGCTCTGACCACAAATATCGTAAGCCCTGAAAAGCCTTTCCAGCGTCTTGCAGACTGTGTGGGAACCGTTTCAGAGCTATGAACCACACACAGGTATCAGCCCTGAGCGAGCATTCACGGAATGATTAATTCACTACTATCGCGCTTGCATGGCCAGTCCCAGACGGTCCAGCAGCCACCTGCGGCGCCCCCCCTGCACAGTCAGGCCAAGGCCCCGAAACTCAATCAGCTTCGCGATCGCCCATCACATGTTGGTGTGGCGAACTCGCTGATGAAGGCGGGCAGCAAATTCACCGGCATGTTTCGCGCCCGTCAGCGTGACGTCGGCAAGCACGAACAACGCGATTGGCACGACGACCTGATGCGCGTGCCACGGGACGGTAAAACCACCGACCTGCAAATGGTCAACTCCAGTTCTGCGCACGCGATCACCCAGAAACTCAACGCCGAAGGCCGCTACAAGGATATTCGCGCGATCAATCAGCATCACTTGGGCCCCGGGGTGAAGGGCTACCAGATGCAGGACCAGGACGGCCACTGTCACCAGGTGCAGCAAAGCGATGCGGTGATCAGCACATTGAAGTCGTCGATGCCCCAGGGCGTCAGCACGCTGATCGCGGCAGGCAAAGGCCATCAGGCAGAAAGCAGCGGTATTTTTACCGACAAGCAGAACGTCCAGTACACGTTGCACAATCGCACCCTTTATAGCTTCGACCGGGCGACGCAACGCTGGGCCCAGGCACAGCCTCTGCAGAACAACATCTCACGGCTGTCGCTGGATCAGCGCGGCGAGATGATTCTGTATAAACACAAGGACGACATACGCGACCACAGCGCTATCAAGAGCCATGAGGTCCAGTTAAAGCGTGACGGCAAGATTCGCCTGACCGAAGGCCATGATCCTGACAAAGGCGTCGAGCTCAGCCTGCTCAAGCACGATGGAACCCCTATCGATGTCGAGCGCGTCGGGTTGCTCAAGCCCAGTCACACCCACGGCAGCCCAACGCTGTTTGTACTGGACAAGGAAGGTGGGCTTCATCACAAGCTGCTCAACGATGACTGGCAGTCAAAATCCAGCATGGCGCTGCAGGAAGTGAAACCAAGCTTGAATCAGGCGATCGGCGTCGAGGCCGCCGACAAAGCGGCAATCGAGGGCTTCATCGCAGACGCCGGTACGCTCAAGGCGGTAATACGTGACGGCGTAGGCTTGCGCCACAGTGCGCCGCTCATTCAGCCGATGACTACCTCGAATAAAGATGAGCCCACCCAATGCAGAATGGGTCCCGGCTGGCGGCTGAGCGAGCAGATGCATCTGGTCAACCAGAACGGCCTGCCGGAAAGGATCGGCGTCGATGACACGCAAGTCCGCCTCCACGGCGGCGCTGCGCTGGGTCTGAATAAAAACCGAGACCTGTGCGGCTGGAACGAGACCACCCAGAGCTGGGACAAGCTCCACGTCAAGGGCGTCACTCAACTGGTGCGCGGTCTCGACGACAAGCCGTATGTGATTCAAGACGGTAAACCCAAGGTAGTGGAAGCCAGCTTCGCGCAGCCCAAACTGAAGCTGGGCAACGGTGAACCGGTGGCATTGGGTCGCTCGACCGCTGCAGAGGTGGGCCGAACGTTGAGCGAAGAGAAGGTCAGCCATTGTGCGGTCCTCGACGACAAGAATTTTGCCCTGCTCACCGAAGCGGCCCCACGTGTCCCAGCGAAGCTCAAAGCCAGCATCGAAGGGCTGAATGTCGATATCCCGCTCCCGCGTGATGCGCAAGGCAAAGAACTGGCTGTCACCAGCGTGGCGCTTGATCAGTCTCGTCAACTGTACGTGACGGCGGGCGGCAATCTGTACCGGCTGCCCCACGATCAGTGGACCCAGAGCCATCACGGCCAGACCGCAGCGTGGAAGCCGGCCGGGCTGCAAACCAAGGCACCTTCTGCGCCTGCGGCGGCGGCTGCGGTTGCTGCTCCTGCACAGGCTCCTGTTTCGGCGACGGCGACGGCCATTGCCATGGCGACTACCGCGGCGACAGCTTCAGCTACGCCGGGTGCTCCTGGTACGCCGCCAACGTCAAGGATCGGAAATCCAATTTCGCCAGGCATCACCGACCCGTCCAGAAAAGACGGCACAGACGTGCTTTTGGACCAGGTCAAAAAGACGCTCGCACCCGGTATTTCCCTGAGCGCTGCAGACTTGTCCAGCGCGACTGTAAGTATCGGCAAAGTCGAAATGGGGCCAAACAAACGCCCGGTGATCGAAGCCACGCTGTTGCCTCCAAGTACGACTGATGCCAACGGTCAGACGGTTCAGCCCGGACCGTCCACCCATTCGCTGGAATTGTCCTACGGTCGTCTCGGCGAAATAGTGCTGCGCCCGGCCAAGGCACAGGCCAATCCAACGGCCAACAGCCAGATGGAAAGCATGCAGGCGCGCAATCACAAAACCGCCAAAATCGGCAACGCCAACGGCTCGGCGACCACCACCATGTTTGGTTCCACCACCGACAATGTGCGTACTGGTGGCGCGAAGAACATCTTCAAGACCGCTGCCGAAGGGTTTCGCAAGATGGGCGAGTCCTATCAACACCACTTCCACCCTTTGGAAACCCCCAAGGCAAACGCCAAGGAACTCAAGCAAGCATTCAATTCAGGCGAGAACATCAAGCAGAAGCTGCAGGCTGCGGGCCACCATGCCTTGACCCCTGGCCCGCGCAGCCGCTCGGGCATGAGCCCGATCTACCAAGAGTCGCTGCGACTGTATAAGCGTTTTGATAGCGCTAATACCAAGGCCAATACCACCACCAACACAAACACAAACACAAACACAAACACAAACACAAACACAAACACCAATAGAACCGCCAGGCCGATGCTGGAGGCAGGGATAGCGCTGCTGGACACCAAGGCTGTGCCAAAAACCCGCGCCGACCTGGAAAAAGCACAACTGCATACCGGCCTCGAGACGCTGCACAAAGACATCGAGAACAGCAGCTACCAGGCAATCGTCCGACTGGGCCAGATTCACAAACTGCTCGATGAGCGCGGTAAAGCCCTGGAACCTGCGGCGGCCAACGTCCCGGTCGCGGCCCCGGGCGCAGGCACAGTCAAGGCCACCGGCGCAGTCAAAGTCATGCAGGATGCCTTGCTCGACAGCGGACTCAGCCCCACCAGCAAGGCGCAGACCAAGCTCGAAGAATTGGTCCAGCTAGGCCTGACGCTGCCAGTCCGCCAACTGGAACCGGGCTACGACAACACAGGCCGTAACGAAAGCAAGAGCAGCCTGCTGGAGGATCGTGTGCTGCTCGATGCCCAGACGCTTCTTCAGGTGCGCGATCTTCTGGGGCGAGTGAACAGTCAACAAGGACAGACCCAGATCGTAAACAGCGAAAATGTCGGGCCTGGCAAGAGCACTACGCTGGATCAGTTACAAGGCCTGCGCATGGCCTATGAAAACAGCGACATCAAACTGTTCAGCGACAACGGCATCGTCAGCCACCGCCAACTTGAGAAGCTGCACCAGGCTCGCGACACTGTAGCCCGGGAGCTTACCGGTCGGCATGGCCTGAATTACAACACCACGCGCTCGTTCTCCGAAGATCTGCGCGCCATCGGCGACCATTTCGGCAACCTGCAGGTGGGCGACGCCACCTCACTGCTGCGCAGCAAGGGTGCGACCTTTACATCACCTGCGGTGTTCGTCCCGCTAACCCCGGATGGAGGCGGAATTTACTTCAACTTCGGCATTGGGCGCGAACATGGGATTAGCCTGGAAACCGAAGGCGGTGAAGATGCGACGACACTGGGCCTGAAAAACAGCCGTAACAGAAACGAGTTTCTGAACGTCGGCTACTACCACGCACCCTCGGCGGTTTTCTCACGCTTGTTCAGCTCCGAGCCGAAGGGCAATCCGAGCAGTGCCGGCGAATTGTACAGTGCCGACGCCAGTTTCAAACTGACTCAGAGCCGCGCAATAGCAGGCTGGTTGACTGCCAGCAACGCCAGCATGGCTAACGTCATGGAGAACCTGCTGGATCCCAGTGCTTCATTGGCCGACCTGTATCGCCTGGGCAAGGACAAAGGCGGCTCGGTGGAAAAAAGCAAAGTTAACCAAGGGTCAATCGGAGTCGGTAGCGGCGTCGACCTGGGACGCCTGAACCTGGGCGGTACGATGCTGCGCAACGAAAGCGGTGGAGTATGGAACGCCTTCCTGCGCGCTACTGCCGGGATCAACGCCGAAGCTACGCTGGTGAACTATTCCAACACCAAGGTCACCACCCACAAAGGCGAAGGGCAAGATGCTAAAGCGGTAAAACGCGCCTTCGAGGCACTGCCCTCCGCCAGCGCAGGGGCGTATGCCCGGGTCGGTTTTGCTACCAACGGCAACGCGCACCCTGACCAGACGGCCAATAACATGGGCGTGAATAATCATATTCTGGTCGGCCAGACCGTCCTGCCCGATGCTCTCAGCGTCAGCTTCGCGCTGGACCGGGCCAAAAACGACAAATTCACCCTCAACTTCAAGCCCGGCAAAGCCGTGACCACGCCTCAGTTGCACGACGTGGAAAAGTCCTTGGGCAAGGTGCTCAAAGACAAAGAGATTGCCAAGGCACTGGCAGAGCGAAAAGCCCTGCTGACCGAGCTGGAGCGCTGCGCACCCGAGCCAACACAAGCCTCGGCTGCCCTGCCCTCAAGCCCTCTGGGAGGCCGCGCGTTGCCGCCAACCGTGCCACCTCGGCCAGCGCGAGAACGCGTGGCTAACTTGAGCACGCTGTTACCGCGCCTGAATGACAGCATGCCCAAGAATGATGAGGTCGACGCGTTGCAGAAGGCCATCGCCAGCCTGCCTGCAGCGCCGACCCAGGAGCAGCGTAACAAAGTACTCAACGATGCTCGAACCCTGGCTGTCGCAATGAAAGCCGATATCAAGGCGACGGAGGATTCCAAACTGCTGGAAAAAGCCAGTAAAGCCATTGATGCAGGCGAGAAAGTCGCAAATCCGGAAGGCCATCTGGCGGCACTAAAGGGTGTGGTCGACCATCTCGACAATCTGCCTCACGACAACGAGACGCTGCAAGAGCTGCGTTACAGCGTCCAGCAACTGGTCAAGAACAACGATCTGTCCAAGAGCGGCGGACGCCTGCTGGCATCTGGGGAACACAAGTTCACCAACACAGGATTGCAACTGCGCAAAGGTGGTCTGGTCGGTGACTCAGCCCCTTGGCGCGACAGGACCTCAACCCAGAACGCTAACGCCATCGCCACCTTCATCAACAAGAGCCCCGTGCTTCAGGAAATGGCCCGCCGCGCTGAACACTCCGGTCCTACGTCCATGGAGGTGACCCTTGAGCTCAAACCCAAGGTACTGGAAAGCATCGAGAACAGCCTGAACAGGCAAGACCCGAAAATTCAGAAAAAACTCGAAGAAGCCTTGAGAAATGACGACAACGTGCGGATCAAGCGCTTCACCTTGCTGCGCGGCGCAACCCAGACCGACGCCAAGGCAACGCCAAGCCTGTTGTTAAGCGCCAAAAGCAGCGCATCGGTCACCGATTCGGTGGTACTGGCATCGCTGGACCTCAAGTACAGCCAGGAAGAGGAGCACCGGCCAATCAGCATTACGCCTGGCGGTCTCCTGGTACGACCATTGGTGGACAAGGCAGTGCGCGATGACATGAGTGCCAAGGGCTATGCCATTAAAGGTTCACGCAACAAGAAGGATCTGCACAGCGAAGAAGACGCTGGCCGGGCCAAGCCTGGGGAAACCACCGTCGAGCATTCCAGCAACAGTGCCAATACCGGCAGCGGGCCACGCAGTACAGGCGCTCTGTGATGGTTAAGGCGCAGCGCCGGAAGTTATTCCTCGTTTCACCTCAACCTTGTTTTACCAACCCTGAAAGGAAAACATCATGATCCCAGCAATCGTCGCTTCCGCAGCACGCGCAGCCGCTCCAATGGCTAAAGATCTCGGTAAAGACCTGGGGGCCAATCTTGCCCAGGGCGCTGGTCAGCAACTGGCCAGCAGCGGCCTCGACGCCGTCAAAAACCTGATGAGCGGCGGGCCAAGCGGTGAACCGGTGTCCTACGCTAGCGCGAACGAGAACAAGCCAGCGACTTACTAAGTCTCTCCTCTCCAGGCCGGACGTTGCTGCGGTATGCGGCGCGTTCGGTGCTTATTCCTTCCTATCTTTGGGCATATCCGTTGTTGTGGTAACGGCTTTAATTGGTTGCGCCCTTACGGCGCGTCACTTTTGATAGAGCGCAAAAGTAAGCAAAACGCTCTTGCCTCACCACTGGGTGCCTCGCTGTCGCTCGGCATACCCGTAATCCGACCTTGCTGCGTGGGGCCGCCGCCACCGGCCATCCATGGCCTGAGGCGGCTAAACCGGCATCCCTGCCGGTTTACCCCACACAGCAAGGTCGAATTCCGGCCGGCGTGGTTTAACGGGGCGCTTAAGATCAAAATCAAAAGCAGATCAAAAGCAGATCCGATGCCTTTCAGAGCTACAGGTCGTTGATTGGACGCGATTTATGTGGGAGTCGCCCCGGTGTCCCTGACACCACGCTGTCGCGCAGCAAACACGGCCCCTGTAGGAGTGAGCTTGCTCGCGATTCGGCCTGTCAGTCGATGAATATTGCCTGTACTGGAGCTATCGCGAGCAAGCTCACTCCTACAGTAAAAAGCATTCCAAATCAGATAGTTATATTTTTTTTGATAGGAGCGAGGCTTGCCCGCGATGAACGATAACGCGAGTGTATCTGACTGACCGAGGCGCCTGTATCGCGGGCAAGCCTCGCTCCCACAAGATTCGTGCTTGTCGAGCGACAACGCTTAGTCGAAGGTAGGCCGGTAAGTTCAAACAACCAGGTCGGCTGTCAGGCCGCCGCGCTGTTGATTTTGATCTGAGGCGCCCCGTTAAATCACGCTGGCCGCCCGCAGATTCTGAACCGGGGGCAACCCGGCAGGACGCCGGGTTAGCCGCACCGGGCCATGGATGGCCCATTGCGGCGGCCCACGGTTCAGGATCTGCGGGCGGGTACACCGAGCACCAGCGAGGTGCCAAGTGATGGGGCAAGAGCCTTTTGCTTACTTTTGGGCTCTCAAAAGTGAGGCGCCGTAAGGGCGCAACCAATACAAGCCATTAACGCGCTAACGGATATGTACACAAAAAATCCCGACATGGAAAAGATGTGTACATACCTATGGAAGGATGCAGCGGGGTCAGCGCACCAACACACGACGCAAAGTAGCCAGCCGATCAGCGAACCCCATGATCCACTGACTGAAGCTCAATTCATTGAGCACACTGAGATCCTGCTGAGCACATAGACGAACCGTGTTCTGCGCATCCAGAGCCAACCAGCAACCGCCCAACTGGTCAGGCTTGAAATTGAGCTGCAGCAAACGCTCGTGGATGCCACGTTGCGTCTGATCAAGATCAATACGGGCATGGACGAACGCGACATCGCCCGGTGCCGGGACTTCGATATTCGCCAACTCCTGCCCCTGCTCGTCAGCCAGCGCACAGAGGCCATCCTTGAATACCAGTTCACTGCCAGCCTGCGCGGCCAGTGCCGCCAGCAAACGGTCGGCATGAGGTGTGGTCATGAGTTCTGCTCCCTATCAATGAAAATCTGCTTTGCCGTACATGGCGCGTGTCAATGACGCGCCAGACCTTCGCCCAGGTGCTCAAGCCCCATGAGCTGCAACTGATGAGCGCTGATTTCATCCAGCGCGGCACTGTCCAGTTCGCCTGGCAAACAATGCCAGACCACAAAATCGCGGCGAGAATCCAGGAACAGAAAGTAATCGTTGTAACGCTCCGGGTCATCGAAACGACGCTCCAGCGCATCACCTAACTGCGAAGGTCCAAGGCTGTGCCAGTCAACCTGCAGGGCCAGGCCCCAGTCCAGGCATTCGCGCCGTGTGCAAAAGGCTACGCCAGCAGCTATTTCCCAGATAGCAGGGCGTCCTGCCACCACCTCGGCGTAAAATTGCGCCTTGTCAGTATTACGAGCGGGCATAGGGTTAATCCTCCAAGGGCACTCGAGTGAATTCGGCCTGTTCATCCCCCAGGCCGAGGCCGTCGCGCATATCCGATGGCCACCAGATAACGACCTCACGGTCGTTGGAAACAGGCCGGTCACACGCCTCTTTGGCGCACCCGCGGTGGCCAAAGGAAGAGCAACCGGCCAACAACATCACGGTCAAAGCGAGCAAGACAGCTTTCATGGCTGGCTGACCTCCACAGTAGTGAGCAATGAACGACGTTGCGGCGCGCCGCTGTTGACTTTGGGTGGACGCAAAGCAATGAACACCTCGGCCTCTCCACCCGGCGGGACCCAGGCACTCGGCCAGACGCTCACGCCGACCGCATAACGACCTCCACAGCTGGCCTCATCAACGCGTTGTGGCGTATCGGACGTGTTGCGCACCAGCGCGACAGCGACGCCAAACCCTGCATCACCGGCATACCATTGCGCACGGCGTGGATCGAGTTGCAGGTCAGGATTGCCATCGCACAACGTCTCTGGACGCAGCGGTATGGCAGCGGCGGTAAAGCCCGCAGGCAGAGTCCCCTGAATCATCGCGCTCAAGGCCTTGGTGACCACTGTACGGTTCGGTCGCTCGGTGCCTTCGCGGCGCTTTTTGATCTTGTCCAGACGATCCTGCACATGGTTGGGATTGGCGTAGTCGACGTAGCGCATCGGGTTCACCTGGTCACCAATCAGGCGCGGCGTCAGGATGAACAAGCGTTCGCGGTTGGACTCACTGCGCTCGCTGGCCGTGAACAGCAATTTGCCAATAATCGGGATTGCGCTCAGGTAAGGCACTTTCTTGCGACGCTCGTTGTTTTCATAGACATGAAAACCACCCACCACCAGCGAGGCTTTCTCGGCAATGACCGCCTGAGTGCTGACATTGCCGCGGCGCACCGAAGGCTGCTCGGCGCGGATATTGGACTCCTGAATCTGCCCGTCCTCGATATCGACGACCATCTGAATCATCTGGTCCTTGGCACCGGAAGCCGTGATAGAACGCGGAATAACCTGCAGACTGGTGCCCGCCGTCAGCGGCTGGAAGTTGGCAACTCGCTCACCGATAGCCTCAAGAATTTCGGTCTGGCTAAAGTCGATTACCGCTGGCTGGTTTTCCAGGGTCAGTACCGAAGGATTGCCGATAATAGTGGCCGATCCTTTACCTTCCAGTGCGCGCAGGCCCAGGAAGAATTTGTCCCGATCCTGGACATACATTGTCGAGCTGCGGCCGTTCTCGGCGATGCTCGCGCCGCCGCTGAAATTACCGGCGCTCAACCCCCAGTTGCTGGACAACTCATCCATCGAATTGCGATCAACGTCGACAATGATGGCGTCGATCTCGATCACGTTACGGGGCTTGTCCAGCTCCTCCACCAGATCCTTGTAGATCGAACGCCGCTCGGGATCGTCGTAGATCAGCACGGCGTTGTTGCGCACGTCCGCCTCGACCCGAATGTGATTGCGTGAGCGCGAGGAACGCCGCTCGCCTTCGGTAGGTGCCACATAATTCTTGCCGCTGAAATTGCTCGCAACAGAGTCGTCGAACAGCTGCGGAAAATTACTCGCATCGGCACCGAAACCCGTGCTCATGCCACCCATGCCTGCCAAGGGCAACGTGCCGGTGCGCAGGGCATCAGACGTCAACCCGCCGCCCATTGAGGAGCGACGTTCCAGCAGGTTTCGTAACAACGTGGCAACGCCATCGACTTTCAGGCTTTCGCCGCGGTACTTGATCGGTCGGTCGGCAGCGTTCGCGTAGCGCAGCGGCAAATAGATGACTTCCTGCTTTTCATCGCGGCTTTGCTGCTTTTTGCTGAAGTCTTCGATCAACTCGACATAACGACGCGGGCCCCGCACCAGCACCACACCCTGCTCGGGCAAAGCGCCCCAGCCGAAGCGCGGATCGAGCAGGCCGACATCGGTCAATGCCTGGCTGAGGTCATCGACGGACTTCTCATCCACTTCGATACGCTTGGATTGCTGTTGATCAAGCGGACTGATGTACAGGCTGTTGTTGTAAACGAACCACTGAAATTGATGCTCCAGCGCAAGGCGATCGAGAAACGCCTCCGGGCTTTCGCTGCGCATCCGCCCGTTGACGGTGCCGCTGATGTCTTCCATCTCCAGACTGACGCCGAAACTCTCGGCGAAGTCCTTGAGGACCTGCGTCAACGGCGCATTCTTGGCGTCGTAGGCATACGGGGTGTCGCGCCATTGTTCCGGTACGACGGCAAACGTGGGCGTAGCCCAGAGCATCGCGGCCATCAACGGCAGGCAGGTCCAGGCAGTTTTACCCATTCATCAATCCTCTGTGCAGAAGTCCCAGACCCAGCGACGCGGGCATGGCGGGTCGGCCTGCCGTTTTGCGCGGGGCCTGTTCGGCGAGCACCAGCGCCCAGGCGGCTTGCTGGTTGGCCAGGTTTTCAACGGTGGCGACCAGTGCCGCAGTGTCGACATCGGGGGGCAACCAACGCACCAGGCAGGCACGTTGCTTATGACGGTCATAAGCCAGGGCAATCGGGTCTTCCCCCATCAGGCTGGCTTCGACCAGGCGCAACAGGGGGGCGAGCTGATCATTGTGTGTGCCCATGCGCCCAGGCAGTGCGACACGACAGAAGAAGCCGCCTTCGCGGTTTTGCACCTGGATGCTGGCGCCGTCCACCCAGCATTCGAAAAGCCCGCCAGCCTCGCGGCGGCAGGCTTCTAGCTGGGTGTACAACTCACTGGAAGCCATCGAGCACCGACTTGGTCATGCCGTGCTTCGCGCTCAAGGCTTGAGTCAGCGCGAAGTTGGCCGAAGTGGTGTTCATGGTTTCCTCGAAAATGGCCTGCATGTTCTCGACACTAGGATCGTCGGCGGCAGCTTCGCTCGCGTATTCGTAGTTGCGGCTGGCTCGGTCGTAGTTGTTGTCCAGTCGTCTTTCCAGGGCATTGGTTGACATGGCGTACTCTCTCGAAATGGGATGACTATCGATGAGTGGTCACGCCGGACAGAACGGTTCCGTCACTGATGAGAATGATCACGCCAGGTCAAGAATGCGCTCACGCAGCCGTTCCCAGTCGAGGCTGAAATCGCCGCTTTCAGTGCTCAGCCAGAGCGTACCGGGAGCGAGGCCGGTGTCGCGTTCGAGCTGCCAGTGCGTGTGCGGTTGTTGTTGCAACCAAGCGTCGACCGATTCATGAAGGTCCACGGAGCAACGCAATGTGGCGCGCACCGGACGGGTCTGGCTCTGGGCAATCTGGCGCACCAGAGCCAATGCGCGTTCTTCATCGGACAGCGTGCCCAGCAGACTGGCCAGCGTCTCGCTTAACAGGCTCCGGGCCTGCTCGACCAACGCCTCACGCTGAGCCTGCCGTTCGGCCTCCCAGCCTTCCAGCATGGCATTGGCGCGATCCCAGAATTGCGCTTGAGCATCGGCCAGCAGTTGCTCGCCCTGAGCCCGTGCATCGGCGAGCAAAGCCTCTGCTTGTATATGAGCACGCGCAAGGTGCTCACTGGCGAGCACCACATCGCTGAAATATTCGCGGCGCAGCAATGGCTCGGCAACGCCAGGCTGCGGAGCATCAAAACTGAGCGTGCGACGAATGAACATCAGGTTCCTCCAGGACACGTTGCAACGCGGCGCGCCAGAGCATATCCAGACGCTTGGGCTCGGCGCAGGGTGATGCGGTTACGGTGGTTGCGACTGCCCGCGGCCAAAGCAGCCTTAGCCGCTGCCATTGCGCTTCGCCGCGCCATTGAGCCAGCAATTGCAAAGGGTCGACAGGCTCGTCAGGCAACCAACTGCCCGGCCGTAACGCCTTGGCCACGCTGCGACACCAGGGCCGCAGACTTTCATCCGGCAGCTGTCGCGTTGCCCGCGCCGTGCACAGATGCTCGACAACAGCGAGCAATGACTCCCGATGTTCGCCGGCTTCGAGCAAGCTGACGATCATCGAGTCCGGGCGCGACGGGCTGCTCGCCTGAACACCGAACGCAGCGCCCAGACGATCAGGATGCACCGCTGATAGCCAGGCAAACTGGGCATCGCTCAAATGTCGTTCGCTTATCACTTCAGACCAACTGGCGTCAGCCCATTGCCAGGGCCGAGCCCACCATTGCAGCCACTGCTGCCCCAGTGCCGGACTCATGCCCCGCGCTCGTCAAACCGGCCAACAGCGGTACCTGGCGCCCTGGGTGCCGAACGCATGCCCACCAGCTCAAGCAATTTTTGGCGTAACGCCGGGCGTAGCCACAGAATCAAACCCGCGAATAAAAAGAAAATCCCCAACGCGCCACCCAGCATCGTGCCTTTGAGAGCGTCGACTTCCTGCTCTGGCACCATGAACGGTCCGTAATGAACCAGAACCTGCTCCTCTTGATAGGCACGTGCGTTGACGAAGACCACCGACAGTTTCTCGGTGTTATCCACCGCCGCTGCCATGCCGGGAATACTGCTGGCAACCATCCGCCGGATTCGCGGCAACACGGTATCCGGATCAAGGCTCGCAGCATGTTTGATGAACACGGCTGCCGAGGCTGGCTGTACCGGTTCGCCGGGCGCTACCCGCTCTGGCAGCACCACGTGTACGCGAGCGACAATGACGCCATCAATCTGCGACAGCGTCGACTCCAGCTCTTGTGACAATGCATAGATATAACGCGCGCGCTCTTCAAGAGGCGTGGAGATCACCCCTTCCTTCTTGAAGATTTCACCCAGATTAGTGCGCGTGCGCCGTGGCAGACCCGCCGCCTCCAACACCCGCACCGCTCGATTGATGTCCGAGGCGGACAGCAGAACGCTGACCCCTTCTTTGTTGCTGCGCTTGCTGGCGTCGATGTTCTTGCTCGACAACTCGGCGATCACATCATTGGCATCGTTTTCAGAAAGCTTGCCGTGCAGTTCTATCTGATCACCGCAAGCGCCCAGCATCAGCGCCAGCCCGATCAGGCTCAGGTATTGCAGAAAATGCCTCATCAGCCCACCCATCACTGCATGTTGGTGAGTTTGTCCAAGGCTTGCGAACCCTTGCTGATCATTTTCACCGACAACGACGTTTGCAGAGAGTAATCGCTCAGCGCCCGGGTCGCTTCCATGAACTTCTTGGGGTCCGAATGCAGCGACGCCTCGCGCAGCGCCTTGCCAGCGTCCCTGGACATATCCTCCAGAGACAGAGCCTTGCGCGTCAGCGGGTCCATCACCTGCTCCGAAAAAGCCCCCGCACCCTGAGTCGGCTCTGGCCTTTGCATGGCAGCCCTGAACCAGTCAGCATCGCCTTGCGTAGGGTTATCCAGCTCCACTTCCGGCTTGAGCGCCGTGGCGGAGGCCGAGCTGTTTTCAAGTTTCCCAATCGTCATATCGACCTCCTTCACGGTTTTCAGCTGAACAGCTTGTTCATGATCGAACCGGCTGTATTCTGGGCATCCTGCTGCAGCGCTTGATCCTGAGCCTTTGGACCAGAACCCTGAGTGGTATTGCCGTCCTGACCCTGCCCCTGCAACAGCTTGAGCAGATCATCGAGGCCCATGGTCACCGTCCCGTTGCCGCCGCCGAAACCGCCGCTACCGCCCACGGCACCGCCACCGCCACCGAATCCTCCACCACCGCTACCACTGCCGCTGCCTTGATCCGGAGAAAGGGGGATTCCGCTATTGGCCAGCATGCCTGAAGCCGGTGCTGTGCCGCTGCCAGCAGCCTGGCCAAGCATGGCGAGAGCATCCTGAAACTTGGATGCTTCAGCGCCGTCAAGGAAAGTGTCCGCCTTGCCACTGCTGTCAGTTTCGTTGAGTTCGTCCGACCATGACTTGGTCTTGCCGTCAGCGTTGTCCGGCGATCCGAATTTCTCCGGATGCTGGTCCATGAAGTTAGCGACATCTTGCAGCAGGGCTTTGTCTTCGCTTTTGAACGTTGCGCCACCTGAGCCATCCGTCGCAGGCTCCAACACGCTGCCGAGCTTCTGCTCTGCCAGTCCACCGAGCAGTGATGAAAGCGCATCGCCGCCACCGCCAGCTGCACCGCCGCCGCCCACACCACCGTTGCCGCCACCAAAACCGTTGCCAGCACCGGCACTGCCTGCACCGCCTGCACTGCCGGTGCTCCCGCCCAACAACTGGCTCAGCAGTTTCAGAAGATCGTCAGGACTCATGTCCTTCACGGAACCGGCAGCAGGTTTTTGATCAGACATACCGCTAGAGCCCTGACCGCCAGCAGCCTGGCTTTGCGATCCCAGCTTCTCCATCAGTTGGGTAAGCAGTTTTACCAGTGGGTTTTCGCTGTTGACCTGCCCTTTGCCATCGGTCATCGACTTGACCAGCGTGTCAAGGGCAGCGTCCGTGCTCTGCGGGCGTTGGCCACCGCCTGCTGCATTGTGAGAATTACGCGTCTGCTGCTCATTACTGAAACTGGTCGGGCGACTGTTCTCAAGATTTATCGAAATGGTCATGCCTATACGTCCTCTTTGTAATCAGACATCCAGAGTGCGGGCGGGGCCATGTCGCACCTCCACTGAGGGGACACAGCCACCGCCAGAATGATCAGTAATTGATCCCCTTGGCGGTTGAAGCGACGTTACTGAGGTGCTTGAGGTCGCTGTCCTGGCTCATCGCCTCGACGGTGTTCTTGGCGTCGGTCTCGATTTTCTTGATGCCCGCGTTGGTGACTTTGGAGTCCGCAGCCCCGGTGGCATCAGTCATGCGCCCGGCGTTTTCTGCCGAGTTGCTTTCGTAGCCACCGTCGGTGCCGGCAGTAGCGGCTTTGAAGTTGCTGCTAAAGCTGTTGCCCATGTTGTTCATGCTGTTGAAAAAGCTTTCCATAATCTTGCACCTCAGCGGAATGATTGATGTAGGAACTTAGGCCCGGCAGGGTTCAAGCGCCGGTCCTGTTCAATGAGTGGGCATGAGGTTGAAAGCAGTTCCACGTTTAATCCGGGGACTGTGCGTCCTGATGGCTGCGGGAGAAACGCGGGACGGTGCGCGAGACATAGAAACCCGCTGCCTGGCGCCAGTCAGAAAACCGGGAAGACGTAAGGGCAGGATTGGAAGTAAGCCGGAAAGAGCGTGGTGTCAGACTGAAAGGCTTTTGATGCGGTGATACAACGTGCGGCTCGGAATACCCAGTTCGAAGCTGGCCGCTTCTACGCTTTGCTGATGGCGCTTCATGGCTTCATCAATGAGGATACGTTCAATGACCCGTAACTGCGCCTTGAGCTGCAATGGCTCTGGCGAGCAAGGCTCAGCCAACGGCGAGAAGCCCAGTACGGAGCGCTTGGCGCTGGATTTGAGTTCACGAATATTGCCCGGCCAGGTGTGTGCAAGCAGTTGTTGAGTCATCGCGGGAGTCATTACCGGGGCCGGTCGACCGACCAGCGATGCCTGCTTGGCGAGGAAGCGATTGAACAACGGGATAATTTGTTCGCGACGCTCACGCAGCGGCGGCATCTTGATGCTGACCACGCTGAGACGAAAGTACAGATCGCGGCGAAAGGTGCCCTCTTCAACCAGCTCTTCAAGGGGGCGTTGCGAAGAGGTGATGACGCACATGTCCACGGGGATAAACTCGGTCGACCCCAGGCGTTCGACGCCACGGGTTTCCAGCACACGCAGCAGCTTGGCCTGTAACGACAGCGACATGCTGTCAATCTCATCCAGGTACAGCGTACCGCCCTGCGCAGCCTCGACATAACCACTGCGCGATTTACTCGCACCGGTGTAAGCACCGCTGACCACACCAAACAATTCGCTCTCGGCCAGGCTCTCCGGGATGGCCGCGCAGTTCATCGCAACGAACGCACCACGTCTTCGCGATAAACGATAAATCTGCCTTGCCAGGGTGTCCTTGCCGGTGCCTGTTTCGCCAACCAGCAGCACATCAATATTCAGGGGGGCCATGTTGGTGGCCAGGTACTGCAAGTCAACGAAATCGCCGAAATAGGCAATTTCCTTCAGGTCTGATTCAAACTCGCGTCTATCCATGTTGGAGTACCCTCTTCGCACTTACATCCAGTATCGCGACCCCCTGACAGGCAGTTTGCAATGGCAAACTACTCAGGTCGCATCACTCAAGTGGTACCATTTTCAAAGGACACTTCTACTCTCAACATAAAGCCGCAAGAGAATTTGGAGGGGACAGGTCGTTTGAAAAAGCTTGCGTAACGTAGACAAAAACAGACAACAGAAGTTCAGATAAAAGTTATATTTCAACAGTGCGCGATATAGTGCGCAATTAATATCGATTCTTCTCTGAAAGCATCGCTCTAGAGCCTTCCGCATCACCAAAAGCGACCTCTGACAGGGCTCTTTACGACACGGCAGGCGAGCGTAACTGTCGCAGGTGACAGTTTTATGAATGGCTATTATCTATAACTTATCTTCCGCAAGTTTCCAAGCACAATCAGACTGTCACGCAGTGATTACTTATATGCTTTTACATGGCCACCATCCGCGGACTCTTAACATCACGGTATAAAATCGTATCACTGTCAGTGAATAAGAGTATTTGAACACTTTTATCCCCTGTGCCTACAGGGCCATTGAGAAATCATCGCTGCAGTGAGCCCTACACTGGCCGGCTGTTTCAACAATTCCGGATGGTTGAACAGGTAGGCATTAACAGCGTTGACCACCTGCCCCGCATCGACATCCTCCCGACTGCAAAACAACAAGCCTGCATTGGCATCGTAGACACCCTGGACATAACCCAATGCCTGCATCTGAGCCAGGTTCAACGGCTGCCCCTTGCGAATTTCGCGCAGCGATACCTGCAGGTCATGCCCGCTGAAAAATGCCCCTTGGACTGTCTCGCATAATCCAGCAAGCATCAACGCCCCGCCCATGCAGAATGAACGCATCAAACGGTTTCCCCGGAGACGACGTCTGGAGACACCGCCATGGCGGGCACGCGAGTTCTTGTGCACAGCATGCGCAATGGGAAATCTGCCATCCGCCATCAGTCCGATCCCGTGGTGATCTGAATGCTGAGTGGTCAGTGCCTGAAAAACGGTTCCACGATTGCGCACATTTTTTTGGAGAGGATCCCCTCGCCCCTATACAAGCCCAAAGATTGATCGCAACCCCGTAGGACCGGCTTTAGCCGGGAGGACACTATTTCTGGCGATAGATGTTTAGCGGATGTACTGACGTCCTCCCGGCTAAAGCCGGTCCTGCGAGACAGCTCGGTGTAAAGGACACCGGGCGATCTCCTACAGGATTTGCATTTGTCGGGTAGGCGCCCGTTATCAAGCGGCGTCTTTAACCTGCTTCAGAGAGCGCGCCACCAGATCACCAAACGAACTGACCGGCCCTTGCAGGTTGCCTAAAAAGCGCGGATAGATCAGCCACAGATCCATAACCGGCTTGAAGTCCTTGACTGGCAACACCGCCAGTTGCTCGCGATGAATGCTGCGTTCAAGCAACGGGCGTGGCACCAGTCCCAAACCCATGCCGTCGGCTACGAGGCCCAACTGGAGTTCAGTGCCGAAAGTTTCCAGGTTGACCTTCAAGCTCAGGCCCTGATCCGACAAGGTACGCTGCAAACCGGCGCGAAAACCACAGCCATCAGGGTTTAGCACCCAACCCTGTTGATAACAGTCGGCCAGTTTTACCGAGCCTTTGGGCAACGCAGAACGTGCACAAACCACTACCAGTTCCATCTTGCCGATGGACTCGCCAATGATGTTTTCCGGGAAAATCTTGCCCGCCGGGAACAACGCCGCGGCGGCATCCAGTTCGCCGTTCTCGATTTTGCTGACCAGGTTACTGCCCCAGCCGGTGGACACCTGCGCACGCAAATCCGGGTACTCACCGCGCAGCTGCTTGAGGGCATCCAGCAGCACCACGTCACCAATAGTTTGCGGCACGCCCAGACGCAGCAGACCGCTCGGCGGTGTATCGCTGGCAACCAGCTCACGCAAGGCATCCATCTCACGGAGGATCGACAGACAACGCTGATACACCTGATTACCCATCTGCGTCGGCTTGAGCGGTTTGGTGTTGCGGTCGAACAACTCGACGCCCAACGCCTGCTCGAAATTCTGTACCCGCCGAGTAATCGCCGGTTGGGTCAGGTCCAGGGACTGCGCCGCATGGCTGATCGACTGGCAACGAATCACCGCCACAAAGGCATCGATATCATCAATTTTCATTCGGACCGCACATAAAGAGACAGAGGAGAGATAGGCGAAAATCATAGTGGGATTTGCGGTTTTTGGATAGCGGCGGCAGATTTCTGCATTGGCCATACCAACGCCATCGCGGGCCAGCGCGCTTAGATATTACGGTGGGTAGGAGCGCGCTTGCCCGCGATTGCGATTTGGCGTTCGACAAATAGCTCAAGATAGACACTGCTCACGGAATAACTTTCTCAGCACCTTTGGTTATAACCTAATCATAAAATAATCGCATATTAGACTAAGCCATTATGTTTATATTAAGCCACGCATTAACCTGGCGCTGGTATAGACATGACGCACACACGACATCCCGAACGGCTAAGAGAATTCATTGGCGCACTGGCCGAGCTGATCGACAGCAATCCTCGCGAGGGTGATCTGCTGCATCGTGGCGGCAAGCTGCTGGGGCAACTGGTCAGCTACGACGACTGGCTGCCGGACGAGTACGCCATTCCCAGCCCCGAGCGTTATCAACAGTTCCTTCTGCACGCCGACTCACGGCAGCGCTTTTCGATTGTCAGTTTCGTCTGGGGCCCCGGCCAAAGCACGCCGATTCACGACCACCGCGTGTGGGGCTTGATCGGCATGTTACGTGGCGCTGAATACTCCCAAGGCTTTGCCCGCAGCCCGGATGGTCGACTGGAAAAAGAAGGCCAGGCGATTCGCCTCGAACCCGGTCATGTGGAAGCCCTGTCGCCTCGCAGCAATGACGTGCATCAGGTCAGCAATGCCTTCAGCGATCAGGTCTCGATCAGCATCCACGTTTATGGCGCCAACATCGGCGCAGTGCGGCGTGCGGTGTATCAGCCCGACGGCACCGAAAAACTGTTTATCTCCGGCTATTCCAACGCCTTTCTGCCCAACATCTGGGATCTGTCCAAAGAGAGCCCTGCCAAAGAGAGCCACGCACAATGACTCAGTTGAACACTCGCTCCTTCGCCGATATCCGCCAGGCGCTGCTGGCTCATGAAGAACTCGCCCTGGTCGACGTTCGCGAGGAAGCACCCTTCGCCGAAGCGCACCCTTTGTTCGCGGCCAATATCCCGCTGTCCAAACTTGAGCTGGAAGTGTTGTCGCGCATCCCGCGCCTCGACACCGCCGTGACGGTCTACGACAACGGCGAAGGTCTGGCTCAGCGCGCCGTTGAGCGTTTACAGGCATTGGGTTACAGCGATGTAAAACTGCTTGAGGGTGGCCTGCAAGGCTGGCGTGAGGCCGGCGGCGAGCTGTTCATCGACGTCAACGTGCCCAGCAAAGCCTTCGGCGAACTGGTTGAACATCATCGCCATACGCCTTCGCTGGCGGCTGAAGAAGTGCTGCAATTACTGGAATCCAAAGCTGACGTGGTGGTGCTCGACGCACGTCGCTACGACGAATACCAGACCATGAGCATCCCCAGCGGGATCAGTGTGCCCGGAGCTGAACTGGTGCTGCGTGCTCGCGAACTGGCGCCGGACCCGAACACCCGCATCATCGTCAATTGCGCGGGCCGTACCCGTAGCATTATCGGCACCCAATCGCTGGTTAACGCCGGTATTCCCAATCAGGTGAGCGCTCTGCGTAACGGCACCATTGGCTGGCTGCTGGCGGGTCAAACACTCGATCATGGCCAGGCTCGTCGCTTTGCCGCCGTCAGCGACGACACCCGTGAAGTGGCCGGTGCCGACGCCCGCCGCGTGGCCGACAAGGCTGGCGTGCGCCGTGCAAGCCGCGCCGAGCTGAGCAATTGGCAAGCAGACCCATCGCGCACCACTTACTTGCTGGATGTGCGCACGCCGGAAGAATTTGCCAAAGGCCATTTACCCCACGCGCGCTCAACCCCGGGCGGCCAACTGGTTCAGGAAACCGATCACTACGCCAGCGTGCGCGGTGCGCGTCTGGTGCTGGTGGACGACGACGGCGTACGCGCCAACATGTCGGCGTCCTGGCTGGCCCAACTGGGCTGGGAAGTGTTTGTGGTCGACGACCTGCAAGCCAGCGACTTCAGCGAACAAGGGGACTGGAACGCCCCGATTCCTGCGCCTCTACAAGTGGAAGAAATCAGCCCGCATACCCTCGCCGAATGGCAGCAGCATGGGGACGTCGCAGTGCTGGATTTCACGGCCAGCGCCAACTACGTCAAGCAGCATATTCCCGGTGCATGGTGGACCTTACGCGCGCAGTTGCAAGATGCGCTGCACAAAATCCCTAAAACCGAGCGCTACGTTTTGACCTGCGGCAGCAGCAAACTCGCGCGTCTTGCCGTGCCAGAAGTTGAAGCCCTGACCGGCAAGCAGGTGTTCCTGCTCAAGGACGGCACCGCCAGTTGGATCAAGGCTGGTCTGCCACTGGAAACCGGCGAAAGCCAATTGGCCTCGCCGCGCATTGATCGCTATCGCCGCCCGTATGAGGGCACCGATGCACCACGCGAAGCCATGCAGGCCTATCTGGACTGGGAGTTCGGTCTGGTGGACCAGCTCGCCCGTGACGGTACGCATGGGTTTCATGTGATCTAGAAGATGTTAACGCCTCTGTAAGCAGGACCGACCCCTCCAGGCGGAGGTCCTTGCCAGCACTCTATTAGCCTGGAGATACACCCATGTTGTTGAACACCTTTAATTTCAAGCAACTGCTGCTGGGCGCTCTGTTGAGCGTAACCCTTGGCCAGCAGGCCATAGCGGCCGATCTCGAACCGCTGCTGGTCGCCAATCAGAAATCCACGATCAAGGCCCTGCTGCAAGTCTCCGGCGAACTGAAAAACGTGCCTTACGAAATCAGGTTTTCCGAATTCCCTTCTGCCGCCCCCTTGGGTGAGGCATTGAACGCAGGTGCCGTTGATATTGGCGCATTAGGCGATGCGCCCTACGTGTTTGCGCTGGGTGCTGGCGCGCCCCTGAAAGTCGTCAGTATTACCCATGCCGAAGGCCGTTTCACCACCGCGTTGCTGGTGCCCAAAGACTCACCGATCAAGACCGTCGCCGATCTCAAGGGCAAGCGCATCGTTACCGGACGCGGCTCCATCGGCCACTATCTGGCAATCAGGGCCTTGCGTCAGGCAGGCCTGAAAACCAGCGATGTCACCTTCATCAACCTGCTGCCGGGTGAATCGCGCATTCTGTTGTCCAGCGGCGGAGCCGATGCCTGGGCCACCTGGGCCCCGTACACCACAGTAGCCACCACCCAGAGCCATGACCGGGTACTGGTCAGTGGCAGCGAGCTGTTGAGCAATCACCTGTACCTGGCCGCGACCAGCAAGGCCATCGCTGAAAAACGCGTGCAACTCGATGACTTCGTGGCACGGGTCGAGCGCGCCTATCTGTGGAGCAACACCCACCCTGCCGAGTACGCCAAGGCTCAGGCTGCGATCACCGGCCTGCCAATCGAGGTTCATCTGGAAATTGCCAACGCCACCAAAATGAACCGGGTAGAGATCGACGACAACGTCATCAAGGGCTTGCAAGCCACCGCTGATATTTACCAACAGGAAGGCATCCTGACCAAATCGATCGACGTCTCAAAAGGCTTCGACAAAAGCTTCAACGCTTCGCGTGCTCAAGTTGTGCAAACAGCCGCTCACTAACTCTCACGCAATCCTATTTTCAGATTCAGGAGCACGCTCATGAGTAAGCCTCGTCAAAAAGAGCCACGTCAATTGAAGCTAGGCGCAATGGTCCACGGTGTCGGTCACGGCTGGGGCGAATGGCGTCACCCGAACGCATTGGCAGATGCCAGCGTTAATTTCGGTTATTACAAGCAGCAGGCGAAACTGGCAGAAGCGGCCAAATTTGATTTCGTGTTCATCGCTGACAGCCTGCACATCCACGAGAAATCCAGCCCGCATTACCTCAACCGCTTCGAGCCGCTGACCATTCTCTCGGCACTGGCCGCGACCACGGAAAATATCGGTCTGGTGGCTACCGTCACCGTGAGCTACACCGAACCGTTTCAGGTGGCGCGGCAAATCTCTTCGCTGGATCACATCAGCGGTGGCCGTGCTGGCTGGAACGTCGTCACGTCATGGCTCAGCGGTACTGCCGACAACTTCAGTAAGGGCGAACACCCGCCGCATCCCGTGCGCTATCGCATTGCCAAGGAGCACGTCTCAGTGGTCAAAGGCTTGTGGGATTCCTGGGAAGACGACGCCTTTGCCCGTAACAAAAAAACCGGTGAGTTTTTCACACCCGGCAAACTGCATGCCCTGAACCACAAAGGCGAGTTTTTCTCGGTCAAAGGCCCGCTGAATATCGCCCGCTCGAAACAAGGCCATCCGCTGATTTTCCAGGCAGGAACATCCGAGGACGGACGCAACTTCGCAGCCGAATATTCAGATGCGATCTTCGTCCATGCCGAGTCGCTGGAAGAGGCACAGGCTTACTACCGGGACCTGAAAAAACGTGCGGCGGGCTTTGGGCGTAACCCATTGGACTTGTCGATTTTGCCGGGCATCCGCCCTATCGTCGGCCGCGATGAAGCAGAAGTTGAAAGCCGTTATCAGCAGGCCGTGGAGCTGGTGAGCATCGAAGACGCCATCGTCGCGCTGGGCCGTCCGTTCAATGATCACGACTTCAGCCAATACCCGCTGGACGCGCCATTCCCTGAGTTGGGCGACCTGGGTTCCAACAGCCAGAAAGGCGGTTCGGACCGGATCAAACAACTGGCGAAGGATGAAGGCCTGACCCTGCGCGAAGTGGCGCTGTTCTTCTCCCGACCACGCCGCGAATTCGTCGGCACGCCCGAGCAGGTTGCCGACACCATTCAGACCTGGTTCGAACACGAAGCGGCAGATGGTTTCATCATCAACTCGCTGCTGCCGGATGGCTTGCAGTACTTCGCGGAACTGGTGGTTCCGGTCTTGCAACAACGAGGTTTGTTTCGCAGCGAATACACCGGTTCGACCTTACGCGAGCACTTCAATCTGCAAGTGCCGCAAAACCGCTACGCGCAGCTGGAAGAGGCTGCGGAGCTGGCCTGACTCCTGTTGGAGCGAGGCTTGGTCTGAACGGTACCCGAGATAGCTGACGTACCGCGGTGACAGCTTCGCGGGCAAGCCTCGCTCCAACAAGTACATAAAGGAAACCCCATCAATGAGCGTATTTCCCCTTCGCCCCGTTGCCGCCAGCGACATCGAATCCGCCGAGGCTTTCACCGCGCGGCTGACCTCAATCACCGCCGCCCTGGCCGCAACCGCCGAACGCTATGACGACAGCGGCGAGTTTCCCCATGAGAACTTTCGCTTATTACACGAGCACGGTTTGCTCGCCCTGACCGTACCGATTGAGCTGGGCGGCGGCGGTGCTGATTTGCCTCAAGCGCTGCAAGCCATCAGCGCTGTCGCTCAGGGCGAGCCATCCACGGCGTTGATTCTGGTCATGCAATACATCCAGCATGCACGCCTGCAGCAGAGCAAAAGCTGGCCGGAGCATCTGCGTCTGCAAGTGGCCAAAGAAGCGGTGCGCGATGGCGCGTTGATCAACTCTCTGCGCGTAGAACCCGATCTTGGCACCCCTGCTCGCGGAGGTCTGCCTGCGACTACGGCGAGGCGTACCACCGAGGGCTGGCGCATCAGCGGCAGCAAGATTTACTCCACCGGCAGCCATGGCCTGACCTGGTACAACGTCTGGGCGCGCAGCGACGATGCCGATCCTTTGGTGGGTGCCTGGCTGGTACACAAGGACACGCCAGGCATTCGAATCGTCGAAGACTGGGACCACTTGGGCATGCGTGCCACGTGCAGCCATGAAGTGATCTTTGAAGACGTATTGGTGCCACTGGAACACGCCGTCAGCGTCAGCCCATGGAGTGCACCGCAGGCAGAGCTCGACCCGGCAGGCTTCATGTGGATGTCGGTCTTGCTGTCCTCGGTCTACGACGGCGTCGCCCGCTCGGCGCGCAACTGGTTCGTGCAGTGGCTGGAAGAGCGTAAACCGTCCAACCTCGGTGCCGCGTTATCGACCTTGCCGCGCTTTCAGGAAGTAGTCGGTGAAATCGATACATTGCTGTTCAACAACCACAGCCTGCTGCAATCGGCTGCCACGGGGCTGACCCCGCCAGCCCATGCTGCGCAGATCAAATACCTCGTGACAACCAACGCTATTCGCGCCGTGGAGCTGGCGATAGAAGCAGCGGGCAACCCTGGCCTGTCGCGCAGCAACCCGTTGCAGCGCCACCTGCGCAATGTGCTGTGCGCACGGATTCACACACCACAGAATGACGTGACGTTGACAGGCGTCGGCAAGGCGGTGTTTGCAGAGCGGGAGAAAGCGAATCGGTAGGTGAGGAATTGTTCTGCGTCTGGCCTGCCCCCTGAATGGAACGTTGGACGACGTCAAACGCCCTGAACGTTGCAAGAGGTGTTTAAATCGGCGCTCAGAGGCCGAGCCCTGTTAGCAGCGTTCCAGGGTATTCACAGATCTAATAACTACGACTAAAACACATTAAAAATGTGTACTGAGATACGGGCGTATCCTGCAAGTTCCCAATTAATACTTCGGTTTATTTCAAGCCATGAATAATTTCTATATTGCCTATAGAAATCCCCACCCCAAACAGTGATCGTACAACTTCTTTTTTTGCGGGGTGCCGCCAAGGCTGCACCTTACGCCTCAAAAAAATATTTTTAAAACCAATGAACTCATTGCAGTTTCAGTTGTATTTATCCGTCGCTAAAACTGTAATAAATATTATCTTAAAGTTATCAATCTTTTATTAAAGTTTCTCAAACCGCCACCGATAAAACTCCAACTGGACTATTGGCAAGGAGCAGCCTCATACCGTATTTCTAAAAGTACTCGGAGCATTATTCATGCTGAAAATGATTCATCGCGGGCTTTCGAATATAGCCGTTCATACCAAGCTTGCACTGGGCTTTGGCATGGTCATGCTGCTCACCGTACTCATCGCCGCGGCAGGCTGGTCGGGTATCAAGGAAATGGGCGAACGAAGCCAGAGAATCGATGACATCGGCAAGCTCGGTTCCTTGACCAGAGATATACGTATTGAGCGACTTGCCTACATCATCACGCCTGACAACGAGCGAGCCGCCAGCTGGTTAAAAGCCGTGGATAATCTGGACCGGCATCTCGAGTACGCCCGTCCGATGTTCAGCTCCGCCCTCAACGTCCCCCACCTCAACGCTGCCAGTGATGGATTGAAAGACTATCGTGTTCAATACGATGCAGTCGTCAAGGCCACAAACGCACGAGAGGCAACACGGGAAGTATTTGGCAACCATGCCGAAGATGCGGCAAAAAATCTCGAACGCTTGAACGTCTTCGCCAACGCTGAAACGGGCGATGCCGCCATGCGTGACAGCGTGACACGTGCCCGTGCCTTGTTTCAGCGCATGCGCTTTGATGTCAGGGGTTACACGTATACGTTGAATACAGACGCTGAGCGGCAAGCCAAGGAATCCATAGCTGAAGTCATACGCTTCATCGAAAGCCTGAAAGGGTCAGGGCTTCCGGCAGAGACGCTTCAAAGTATAGGCACGTCGCTGAAGGCTTATCAAAGTACCGTGCAGCAGTTTTCTGATGCTCAGGCAAAGATCACCGAGTCTCAGGCGAATATTTCCAAAGACATCAAAATACTGTTCGCCGCGGCCGATGAGCTTACAAAAAATCAGACAACCTTGCGCCTGCAGGACCTTGCGCAATCTAGAGACTTGCTCATCATTGGTCTGGTTATCGCTTTGATTGTAAGTGCCCTTGCAGCCTGGATTATTACTCGCCTTATCGTTACTCCTCTGTTGAAGACCCTGGCTGTCGCTGAACGCGTCGCCAACGGCGATCTCACTCACGATCAGATTTCCGATCGCCGAGACGAACTGGGCCGACTTGAAAACACCATGCAAAAAATGACCGTCAAGCTAAGGGGCTTGATCGGCGGTCTCAAGGACGGTGTCGTGCAGATCGCAAGCGCTGCAGAGCAGTTGTCTGCCGTGACCGAGCAAACGAGCAGCGGTGTCCAGAGCCAAAAATCCGAAACGGATCAAGTCGCGACGGCGATGCATGAGATGGGCGCGACAGTCCAGGAAGTTGCCCGCAATGCGGAGCTCGCTTCCGGCGCAGCAGTCAATGCCTCAAGAGAGGCCCGCGAAGGTGACATCATTGTTTCCCAGGCGGTAAACCAGATTGAAAGCCTGGCACTTGAAGTCGGGCATTCAAAAACCGCCATGGATGACCTCAAGCGCGAAAGCGACAAGATCGGCGGCGTGCTGGATGTTATCAAAGCCGTGGCGGAGCAAACCAACCTCCTGGCGCTCAATGCTGCCATTGAAGCAGCACGGGCAGGCGAAGCAGGTCGCGGATTTGCGGTGGTTGCGGATGAGGTAAGGAGTCTTGCTCAGCGCACCCAGACTTCCACCGAGGAAATTGCAAATCTGATTCACGGACTGCACAAAGGAACCGAGCGGGTTGCTGCGATTCTGGATAACAGCCGCAGCCTGACAGACAGCTCTGTTGAACTGACTCGCAAGGCCGGAACATCCTTGAACAGCATTAGCCGCTCCGTCTCTGAAATCGAGTCCATGAATCAACAGATCGCCGCCGCTGCGGAACAGCAGAGCGCCGTCACCGAGGAGATCAATCGCAGCGTGCTCAATGTGCGCGATATCTCAGAGCAGACAGCCGCCGCCAGCGAGGAAACCGCGTCGTCCAGCGTAGAACTGGCCCGTCTGGGTGTTCAGCTACAAACGATGGTCAATCAGTTTAAAGTCTGACCCGCACAAACCCGTAGGACCGGCTTTAGCCGGGAGGACTTCGAGGCATTCGCCAGATCTCCTTCGGTAGAAAAATACCGCCCTCCCGGCTAAAGCCGGTCCTACGGGATTGCAGGTAAACATGGAATTTCCCACACAGGCATTTCCATTCAAAACCGATCCTGCTCCAACCCTCACGAAGTATGACGACTTTAGATACCTCCCCTCGATAAAAAGAACCACCCTTCTCCCTCCGAAACACCTACACACCCCATAAAAACTGCAAATACCCGTTGACACATCCAGTCGACCGGGAAAATAATCCCCCCATCGTTGTATGACGACATACAGCAAAGCCACCTAATAATCACAATATCCAAGGCAAGCTTTCTATGAAAATCACCCGTATCAGTGTCGAGGTCTTTTCCCATCCGTCGCGCCGCGCCGTGGACAGCGCAGGCCATGCTCATCCAGGCGAAGAAAAACCGGTCAATCTGGCCATGCTGCGCATCGCGTGTGACGACGGCAGCGAAGGTTATTCCTTCGGCGCTCCAGAGCTGATTCGTCCGCACATCATCGAGTCCTTCGTGAAGAAAGTGCTGATCGGCCAGAACCCGATGAACCGCGAAAAAATCTGGCAGGAACTCGCTCACTGGCAACGGGGCAGCGCCAGCCAGTTGACTGACCGCGCGTTGGCATTGGTCGAACAGGCGCTCTGGGATCTGGCCGGACGCGCACTGAAACAGCCGGTCTACAAACTGCTCGGCGGTTATCGCGACAAGGTGTTGGCCTACGGTTCGACCATGTGTGGCGACGATTTGCCAGGCGGCCTTTCCACTCCGGATGAGTACGGTCAGTTCGCCGAAAAACTGGTCGCTCGCGGCTACAAGGCCATCAAGCTGCACACCTGGATGCCACCGATTTCCTTCGCGCCAAACCCGCGCATGGATGTAAAGGCCTGCGCTGCAGTGCGTGAAGCGGTCGGCCCGGATATCGCGCTAATGCTCGACGGATATCACTGGTACAGCCGCGTCGATGCGTTGTACATCGGTCGCGAACTGCAGAAGCTCGACTTCGCCTGGTTCGAAGAGCCCATGATCGAAGACTCGGCCGAGTCCTATGCCTGGCTAGCGGCCAATCTCGACATCCCGGTACTGGGCCCGGAAAGTATCGACGGCAAATATCACAGCCGTGCGAGCTGGGTGACGTCCAGATCCTGCGATATTCTGCGCGCCGGGGTTGCTGGTGTAGGCGGTATCAGCCCGTGCCTGAAAGTCGCGCACATGGCCGAAGCGTTTGGCATGGATTGCGAGGTTCACGGGAACGGCGCAGCCAACCTGCAAGTGATCGGAGCCATCAGCAACTGCCGCTGGTACGAGCGCGGCCTGCTGCACCCATTTCTGGACTACGAGCAGATTCCGGCCTACCTGAATACGCTGGTCGACCCCATGGATGATGAAGGCTACGTGCATTTGTCGGACCGCCCGGGCCTGGGTGAAGACATCAACTTCCACTACATCGAGGCCAACACGCACCAACGTTACTGACAGGCGGCACCGCACAGGGGCGACATGAGCGCCTCTGGCACAAGAGTCTTAATAAATATAAGAAAGGACTGCCCTATGAAACTCTGGCCTTCGCGCCTTCGCCAGTTGCTGTGCGTGGCGCTGACTGCGACGCTTCTGCACACCCCGCCCGGCATGGCGCGCGGTGAAACACCGGTTGATCAACTGGTGGTTGGCATGAGCATGATCAACCTGCTCTCTCTGGACCCTGCCGCTGCTACCGGCCTTGAAGTATCCGAGGTCAATTCCAACGTCTACGACATGCTGCTCGAACAGGATGCCAGCGCGCCCGATACGCTCATCCCTGCCTTGGCCGAACGCTGGGAAGTCAGCCCCGACCGCATGCGCATCACCTTTCACCTGCGCCCCGGCGTGACCTTCCATTCGGGTCAGCCACTGACCGCGCAAGACGTCGCGTGGTCACTGCAACGGGTCGTCACCCTCAATCGCGCGCTGGCTTCGACCTGGAAAGCCTACGGCTACACCGCGCAGAACGTCGCGCAACTGATGCGTGCCGAAGACCCGCTGACATTCGTCCTCGACCTTCCACGGCCGACCGATCCGCTGCTGGTGCTCAACACACTCGCAACCTCGCCAAGCGCCTTCGTCATCGATCGTCATACCGCGATGCAACATGCGCAGGGCGAAGACCAGGGTGCCGCATGGCTGACAACGCACACCGCAGGCTCCGGCGCTTTCAAGCTGGACATCTGGCGCGCCAACGACGTGATCCTGATGACGCGTTTCGATAATTACTGGCGCGGTCCGGCGAATATGCGCCGGGTGATCATGCGCAACATGACCGAATCCCAGGCCCTGCGCTTGATGGTCGAACGTGGTGATCTGGACGTGGCCCGAGGCATGGCCGCTACCGACATCAAAGCCCTGACCCGCTCCCCTGAAGTCAATGTGCAGACCATCGCTCGCGGCACCATTTATTACATCGCGCTGAGCATGGAGCAACCGCTGTTTCAGGACATCCGGGTGCGCAAGGCGATACGCCTGCTGATCGACTATCAAGGCATCAACGACGTGGTCATGCCCCATTATGGCGTGGCCAACCAGCGCCCGCTGCAACTGGGTCTGGCGGCCCGTCTGGATGACCCCGGTTATCGCCTGAATGTGCAGGAAGCCAAACGTCTGCTGGCGGAAGCCGGGCACGAAAATGGCTTCACGATTACCCTGCGCTCACTGACCGATTCACCTTTCATCAATATCGCCACCAGCCTGCAATCCACCCTGGCTCAGGCCGGTATTCGCGCCACGATCATTACCGGCACCGGCAACCAGATTTACGGCGCCATGCGCGACCGCAAGTTCGACATTCTGGTCGGGCGCGGCGGTGGCGGGGCCGAACGTCACCCTCATTCCAGCCTTCGAGCATTGGTCTACAACCCGGATAACCGCGAAGCAGCAAAGCTGAGCAACTTTCAGGGTTGGCGCACCTCGTTCTACAGCGCCGAGCTCAATCAACTGATCGAGCAGGCCGAACAGGAACGCGATGCGCAACGCCAACTGGCGCTCTATCAACGCATTCAGACCCTGTACGACCAACAGGTCGGCGCCATCCTGCCGATTTCGCAGATGACCGACGAGGTCGTTGTGCATGCCGACGTGCGTGACTACATCGGCCATAGCGCCGCCACGACGCGTCTGCACGACGTCTACAAACAACGTTGATCCGGACCCAGTCGCTTTCGCAAGGCAGGAATTCTTATGACGAGTGCATCTGTTTCATTGTGGGGCAGCCGCATGGCTGGCACGACCCGGCGCAGCGGCTCAGTGCTGGCGACGCTGTTTGGCCTGTTGCTGCTCACGTTCTTCATCGGTCGGGTCATGCCGCTGGACCCGGTTCTGGCCATCGTCGGCCCGGACGCTGACGCGTCGACGTATGCACAGGCTTACAAAGAACTGGGGCTCGACAAGCCGCTTTGGGTGCAATTTGGTGGCTACCTCAACGACTTGCTGCACGGCAATTTCGGCAACGCGCTCCTGACAGGTCACCCGGTCATCGAAGACATTGCCCGAGTGTTCCCCGCCACTCTTGAGCTGGCCACGCTGGCCATCGTCTTCGGTGTTCTGGCCGGGTTGCCGCTGGGTGTCTATGCGGCAACTCATCAGGGTCGTGCCGGTGATCATATCGCCCGGTTGTTCACTCTGTTTGGTTACTCAACGCCGATTTTCTGGTTGGGCATGATGGCCTTTCTGGTGTTCTACGCCTGGCTTGGTTGGGCCGGTGGGGTGGGACGTATTGGTCTGGCTTACGACGGTCTGATCCCGACACGCACCGGCTTGCTGCTGATCGACACGGCCCTGTCCGGCGACTGGGAAGCTTTTCGCAGCGCCCTGCGGCACATACTGTTACCCGCCATCATTCTCAGTTTCAACTCGGTGGCTTACATCAGCCGCATGACCCGCAGCTTCATGCTTGAGCAACTGTCCCAGGAATACATCATCACGGCGCGGGTCAAGGGCCTGTCCCAGCGGCGGATTGTGTGGGGTCATGCGTTTCGCAATATCCGCGTGCAACTGCTGACCATCGTCGCCCTCGCCTACGGCGGATTGCTTGAAGGCGCGGTATTGATCGAGACGGTATTTGCCTGGCCCGGCTTTGGCCAGTACCTGACCAGCAGCCTGCTGCTGGGTGATATGAATGCGGTGATGGCGTGCGTGCTGTTGATCGGGCTGATTTTTGTCGCCCTGAACCAGATCAGCGACGCCCTTTATAAAGTCTTCGACCCGAGAACCCGCTGATGACGACTTCTCAAGCTACCTCTATGGCAGCGGCAGTGCCCGCTTCGAGTCTGGCGGCCCTGACCGGCAGCGCGGCACGCATAATGCGCTTTCTGTTGCGTAACCCGATGACGCTGGCCGGGCTGATCGTGATTTCAGTGCTGATGATCGTTGCACTGTTCGCGCCCTGGATCGCCAGCCATGACCCGCTGCAACAAGACCTGACCCGCGCTTTGCAAGCACCCGGTGCGGTGCATTGGTTCGGCACCGATGAGTACGGCCGCGACGTGTTCAGCCGACTGGTTCATGGCTCGCGCATTACCCTGTACATCGTGCTGTTGGTGACCGTGATCGTCGGCCCTATCGGTTTGTTGATCGGCACAGTATCCGGCTATTTCGGTGGCTGGGTCGACAGCCTGTTCATGCGCATCACCGACATCTTCATTTCGTTCCCGAGCCTGGTCCTGGCCTTGGCGTTTATTGCCGCGCTCGGTCCTGGCCTGGAGCATGCAGTGATCGCCATCGCCCTCACCGCCTGGCCACCAATTGCGCGTCTTGCGCGAGCTGAAACCCTGTCGCTGCGTAACGCCGACTTTGTTGTCGCCGTGAAACTGCAAGGTGGCTCACCGCTGCGCATCATCGGTCGACACATCATCCCGATGTGCCTGTCGTCAGTGATCATCCGCCTGACCATGAACATGGCCAGCATCATTCTGACCGCTGCGGCACTGGGCTTTCTCGGTCTGGGCGCGCAGGCACCGCTGCCGGAATGGGGCGCGATGATTTCCAGCGGTCGGCGTTACATGCTGGAAAGCTGGTGGCTGGTCGCAGCACCGGGCGCGACGATCATGCTGGTCAGCCTGGCGTTCAACCTGCTCGGCGATGGCCTGCGCGACGTGCTTGATCCTCGTAATGAATGACAGCAATACGGAACCTGTAGGAGCGCGCTTGCCCGCGATGACGTCCGCACAGGGGATAAATATATCGAATTCAAAATCGCATCGCGGGCAAGCGCGCTCCTACAGATAAAGCATTCCAATTCAGTTAGTGCGCGGCATCAGCAAATTTAATAAGAGGTAACAGCCATGTCTCAGTTATCCGCATCACAGAGCAAGCTCGTCGTAGACGACTTACGCGTCGAGTTCACCAACGCAGGCAAGACCACTCTGGCTGTGCAAGGCGTGTCGTTCAATCTGGGGCGGGAAAAGCTGGCGATTGTCGGCGAGTCCGGCTCGGGTAAGTCTACAGTCGGCCGCGCCCTGCTGCGCCTGCATCCGGCAACTGCGCGCATCACCGCCAAGACCTTGCGATTTGATGAGATCGACCTGCTCAGCGCCAGCGAGAAACAAATGCAGGGCGTTCGCGGGCGTCGCATGTCGATGATCATGCAAGACCCCAAGTATTCGCTGAACCCGGTAGTGAAGGTCGGCGAGCAGATCGCCGAGGCGTATCTGGCCCATCACAAAGTGTCGCATCAGGAGGCCAAAGAACGAGCGCTGGACATGCTCGCCAAGGTGCATATCCGCGATCCGCAGCGGGTCTATCAGCTCTACCCGCATGAAGTCTCCGGCGGCATGGGCCAGCGAATCATGATCGCGATGATGGTCATCACCGATCCACAGGTGATCATCGCCGACGAGCCCACCTCGGCGCTGGATGTCTCGGTACGCCGTCAGGTGCTGAATATTCTCGAAGAGCTGGTGAGTGAACGGGATCTGGGCCTGCTGTTCATCAGCCACGACCTGAATCTGGTCCAGCACTTCTGCGACCGGGTCCTGGTGATGTACGCCGGACGGGTCATGGAATCACTGGAAGCCGCCGACCTTGCCAGAGCAGAGCATCCCTATACGCGCGGGCTGCTCGCCGCGTTGCCGAGCCTGGACTTTCCGCGCAGCAGCCTGCCGGTGCTCCAGCGCGATCCCCTCTGGCTGACTCATTGAGGTATTTCCCATGGCGATGATCGAAGTCCAATCACTCAACCTCAGTTTCGGTACGGGTCCGACGCTCAATCAGGTGCTGCATGACGTCAACCTGCGCGTTGAAGAAGGCCAGGCGTTCGGCCTGGTGGGCGAGTCCGGCTCAGGCAAAACCACAGTGCTGCGCTGCCTCGCCGGGCAATACCAGCACTGGACCGGCGCACTGCAGGTCAACGGTCAACAGGTACAGCGCAAGCTGGATGCCGAGCATTATCGAACGGTGCAGATGGTCTTTCAGGACCCCTATGCCTCATTGCATCCGCGGCACACCATTGATTCGGCGCTCAAGGAGCCGCTGGCGATTCACCGCATCGGCGACCGTGATGACCGGGTCAGCGAGATCCTGCGCAAGGTGGGCCTCAATGACAGCTTTCGCTTCCGCCATCCCCATCAACTGTCAGGCGGGCAGCGCCAAAGGGTAGCGATCGCCCGGGCGCTGATCCTCGAACCCCGGGTCCTGCTGCTGGATGAGCCGACCTCGGCACTGGATGTATCAGTGCAGGCGGAAATTCTCAACCTGCTCGCCGACCTGCGCCGCGAACAGAGCCTGACGTACCTGATGGTAACGCATGACCTGGCGGTCGTTGCCCACCTGTGCGAGCAGGTAGCCGTGATGCAAGGCGGCAAGATCGTTGAGATTCTCGACACGGGCGAACTGGCCCGGCATGAGGCGCAACACGCATACACCCGTCTGTTGGTTCAGGCGAGTCGCGACATGAACACCCATAACATCGAACAACCGGTCGCCTGCCTGGCGCTGTAAGACCACTGGAGTTTTAAACCGTCGCGTCCTTCGGCATTTTTTGCCGAGGAACCCGGCTGCCCGAAATCTGCTGTGAATAAAACCTTCCATTTCATTTAACAAGAATAAAAAACATGAAAACCACCCAAGCAATGATGACGTTTGCTGCACTGCTGACCTCCACGCTGGCCATGGCCGACAGTGGCTACGTCAATTATCGACATCAATATGCGGAAAGTACGCGAATGCACTCGGACCGGGTCAAGTTCGGTACCCGACTGGATAACGGTCTCGGGTTTGAAGGGGAACTTAAATACAAGACAGCCGGTGACCGGCAGGACGTTGCCTTTGACAATACCGTGGGCAACGGCCACGAACTGGGCATGACCTATCAGTACAAACTCAATGCTGACTGGATGCTGACCCCTTCTATCGCGCTGGAAAGTATTGAGAAATCCACCGCCTATAAAGTCGGCCTGAAAGCCACCTACCGCATCAGCGACACCCTGAATGCCTCGGCCCGCTACCGCTATGACTCCATCAAGCTGGATCGAGACAAGATCAATGAGGACATGCCCGACAACGCGATGGATAACCAGAGCATCAATCGTTATGACGTCTGGCTCAACTATGCCCCGCAAAACAGTAAATGGGCTTATGAATATCAGTTCACCTACTTCGATGCCGACTATATTCGCTACGACAACGGTAAAACTGACTATGAACAAAACGCCGTATTTAAATACAAGATCGACAAACGTTGGGTGCCGTTCTTCGAAGTCGGCGACATAAAAGTCGACAGTGCCGATGACAAGCGTCAGTTACGTCTGCGGGTTGGCGTGCAATACAACTTCCTGTAATAACCCGGCCTTCATTGAACGCTAGTTACTGTACAACTCCTGGCTTGCCTGGGTTTGATGCAAACGGATGCGGCTGCTGTTCAGGTGCAAGTACATGGCCGAACGCGCCGCATCCACATTCCCGGCGGCAATCGCCAGATAAATCTGCCGGTGCTCAGCATTGATCCCGGCCAGATACGCCGTGCGATCACTCTGCCCGGTGTAGGCCGAATTCATCCGGGTGCGGGGGATCAGCTTGGTGCCCAGGTGCTTCATGATATCGATCAGGTAGGTGTTGCCCGATGCCTTGGCGATTTTCAGGTGAAACTGGAAATCGGCATTGATCGTGGTCCCGGACTTTTGCGGCCCTTCGAGCAAGGCATCCAGCGCCTGCTTGATTTCCAGCAGGGCTTCGGGGGTACGCCGTTGTGCAGCCATCCCCGCCGCTTCGACCTCCAGACTCAAACGAAACTCCAGCAGATTGAGCACGTCAGGCAAGGTCGCGATAGTGGCCGGACCAATTACGAAACCGGCAGGCGCAGGCATGTCCAGAACAAAAGTGCCCACCCCGTGACGGGTTTCCACGAGTCCCGCCGCCTGCATGCGCGACAACGCATCGCGCACTACCGTGCGGCTGACGCCTTCGGCCTCCATGATGTGCAGTTCGGGAGGCAGTTTTTCACCGCGCTTGAGCACGCCATCGCGCATGCGCTGGGCAAAGCGGTCAACCAGAGTCTCGGCTAAACGTCTGTGTTTTTTCTGGGACGAAAGGTCTGGGTCCGACATGGGCTGACTCGTTTTCGAAGAACAGACATTATAGTGCCAGCTGGCGCCAGCGTGGCAGCTGGCTGAGGTTATACTCTGCGGCCCAATGGAAACTTGAAATGAGTGACATGGAAATCCCGCCTGCAACCCCGGATCGGCGTACCAGCCTGGCTCAGCAATTGGTCAATGACTTCTCACGCAGAATCCGTGAAGGTGAGATCAAGGCCGGGGAAAAGCTGCCCACCGAGCAGGTGATCATTCAGGAGAAAGGCGTCAGTCGCACGGTGGTTCGCGAAGCCATGTCCAGGCTGCAGGCCGAAGGACTGGTGGAAACCCGGCATGGTATTGGCACCTTTGTAGTGGATGCCAGTCGCCCCAATGATTTTCAGGTCGATGAGCGCACCAGCGGCACGTTGCGCGATGCCATCGCGATCATTGAGCTGCGCCAGAGCCTTGAAGTGGAGTCCGCCGCCCTGGCGGCCGAACGACGCACGCCGGAGCAACTGCAGGCGATCCGCCAGGCACTCGACACCCTCAATGCTTGCCCGCCGGGCAGCGACACCGCGTTTGCCGATTTCGAGTTTCATCATCAGATATCGCTATGTACCGCTAACAGCTTTTTCACCGACGTGATGGAGCAACTGGGCAGCAGCATCATCCCGCGCTCAAGAATGCAGTTCAGCAACGCCCACTCACCGGATTATCTGGAAATCCTGCGCCGTGAACACGAGCAGATATTTGCCGCCATCGCCCATCAGGACCGCGATGCGGCAAGAGCGGCCATGCGCTTGCATCTGAGCAATAGCCTGGAGCGGTTGCGGCAAAGTCAGTATCAGAATGTCTGAAATGCGATCCCTGTGGGAGCGAGGCTTGCCCGCGATGCATGTGTCGCAGTTCGCAGGCAGACCGAGTTATCGTTTATCGCGGGCAAGCCTCGCTCCCACAAGGGTTCTGCATTCCAAGCATCCCTACCCCATTATCATCGGCGGCTCGAACGCCGTGACTTCCGGCAACTCCCCTTCCCACTTCACGATATCCACCGTCGCCGTTTGTGCCGAGCAGCCTTGGGACAGGCTTGATGAGCCGACATCCTCAGTAACCATGTTCGGATTGCCGTGTTTTTCCAGGCTGCCGGGCTCGCCGTGCACCAGCGGATCGAACCACGCACCGGTGGCGATCTGGACCACGCCTGGGCGAATGTTATCCGAGACAATCACACCGGCCAGAAACGCCCCACGGTCATTGAAGACCTTGACCACATCGCCATCGCTGATACCCCGCGCCCGCGCATCGTCGGTATTGAGGGTCAGCGGTTCGCGTTGTTGAATCTTTGAAGAACGGCTGTAGCTGCCATGGTCATATTGGCTGTGCAGGCGGGTTTTCGGTTGATTGGATAACAGATGCAACGGATAGTCTGCCGCCGTGTTGTCCAGCCACACCGGGTGCCCGGGGCAGTCGGCATACCCGAACCCGGCGATGCGCTCGGAGAAAATCTCGATACGCCCCGACGGGGTTGGCAACGGATGGGCGTCGGGGTCCTTGCGAAAGGCTTGCAGCAACACCGTATCCTGCTCCGGATATTCGACTTCAAACACGCCATCGCGCCAGAACTGATCATAGTCCGGCAACTGAATGCCAAACTCCCCCGCCCTGCCCCGTGACTCTTCGTAAATGTGCCGCAACCAGCCCGAAGCATCCCGACCTTCGGTGAAGCTGTCGGCAAAACCCAGTCGGCCGGAAAGCTCGGCCAGAATCGCGTAATCGTCTCGGGATTCGCCCACCGGCTCGATCGCCTGTTGCATGGCGATCATGAAACGATCAGACGCCGAGCTGCCGATATCGTTACGCTCCAGCGCCGTCGTGGCGGGTAAAACGATGTCAGCGTACTTGGCCTGAGCGGTCCAGAACTGCTCGTGGACAATAATAGTTTCCGGGCGCTGCCAGGCTTTCAGCAGGCGATTGAGGTCCTGATGGTGGTGAAAGATATTCCCGCCCGCCCAGTACACCAGGCGGATGTCCGGATAATTCCGCTGCTGACCGTTGTAGTCGAACGCCGCGCCGGGGTTGAGCAACATGTCCGCCACCCGCGCTACGGGAATAAAGTCTTTGACGGGGTTCTGGCCTTGGGAAAAACGCGGCCCGGAGAACGCTTTGCGACCGCTACCGGTGTTGTTCATGCAACCGTAACCCAGACCGAAGCCACCGCCGGGCAAACCGATCTGGCCCAACAGCGTGGCCAGCGTCACGGTCATCCAGAACGGTTGCTCGCCATGCACAGAGCGCTGCAAGGAATAGGCGATATTGATCATCGTGCGCTTGCTGGCCATGCGTCGGGCCAGATCAGTGATCTGCGCAGCTGGAATATCCGTCAGGGCTTGAGCCCATTCGGGGTCTTTAGGCTGACCATCGGTAAGGCCAAGCAGGTAATCACGGAAGCGTTCATAACCCACCGCGTAACGCTGAACGAAGTCTTCGTTGTGCAAACCTTCGGTGACCAACACGTAAGCCAAAGCCATCATCAAAGCAGTGTCGCTGCCCGGGCGCACCGGCAGCCATTCATTGCGCGTTGGCCCAATCAGATCATCCCGCAGCGGGCTGACGTTGACGAATTCCACGCCCGCTGCGGACATGTCTTGCAGGGCCTTGGTCAGCAGGTGATCACTGGCACCACCGGGGCTGGTCTGGGCATTTTTGGCAGGCAGGCCGCCGAACGCGACGAATAGCTCGCAATGCTGCGCAAGGTTTTTCCATGAGGTATGCGCTGCCAACAACCAGTCCATGTTGCCGACAATATGCGGCATCAATACGCGTCCGGCACCGAGGCTATAGCTGTCGACGCTGGCGACGTAACCACCAAAGCCATTAAGGAAGCGGTGCAGCTGACTTTGCGCATGATGGAAACGCCCAGCACTGCCCCAGCCATAACTGCCGCCAAAAATTGCCTGATTTCCGTGTTCGGCTTTGACCCGTTTCAGTTGTTTCGCCACCAGTTCCAGCGCGACGTCCCAGGAAACTTCTACAAAGGGTTCCTGACCGCGTAACTCCGGACTGCCACCCTGCCCCTCAAGCTGCCCCTCCAGAAAACCGCGCCGCACGGCAGGCCGCCGAATACGCGTGGGCGATGTCAGCGCGTCAGCCACTGAATCACCGATAGGTGAAGGATCGCTGTCCCACTCCACCGGCACCAAAGCCCGCAGTTCGCCATCGACGACTTGCGGGCGATAAGCCCCCCAATGCAGCGAAGTGAAACTCATGACGCGGTACTCCTTTGGTTTAACCCGTATTCAAACGGGTTAAACCATAGCACTTAGTTTTTTATTCACTAAATGCATTTTCAGAATGGGTTTATATGCAAAGACTAACCATCAAAACTCCCCTGATCCACGCTACCGGCGAGCAGCAAGCGCGCTCCTACAGATAAAAGCATATAAATTCAAATGCGCGCGGCTTCACTACACCGCGAGCTGCACGTCCTCTCCCTCAAAGCGCACAGGCCAGACCCGCAAACGCTGCTCCGGGTATTCCAGACAGCTGCCATCCTTCAAACGAAAATGCTGCTTGTACAGCGGCGAGGCAATGACCAGATCACCCTTGATACTGCCGATCAGTCCGCGGCCAATCACGTTAACCCCGGACTGCGGATCACGATTGTCCACCGCGTAAAGCTGACTGCCCTCAGCGTCCGGCAGATAGAACAGCGCGACCTGCGCGCCGTCGAGCCAGACCACAACGCCAGAGTTGGTCACCAGATCTTCTCGGCCGCAAACCGTATGCCACGCAAGACTCGAATCAGGTGCAACAGGTTCGCTGTGTTTGATAGCTGTCAGGCTCATCAGAGTGCCTCCTCGACGACGGGAATAAGGTTCAGCTCGGCAGCCGTGGCCGGACGACGCTGGCCGCGCTCCTCGACGAAATGGATGTCCGGGTCCGGCCGCTTGTCATTAACGAAGGTGCGGAAACGCTTGAGTTTCTCCGGGCTCTTGAGGGTGTTGGCCCATTCGCATTCGTAGCGATCAACCACCAGTTGCATCTGCGCTTCCAGTTCCGCGCCCAACCCGAGGCTGTCGTTGATGATCACATCTTTGAGGTAGTCCAGACCGCCTTCCAGGCTTTCGCGCCATACCGAGGTGCGCTGCAGCTTGTCGGCAGTGCGGATGTAGAACATCAGGAAACGGTCGATGTAGCGAATCAGGGTTTCGTCATCCAGGTCGGTGGCGAACAGCTCGGCATGGCGCGGACGCATGCCACCGTTACCGGAGATATAGAGGTTCCAGCCCTTCTCGGTGGCGATCACGCCAACGTCTTTGCTCTGCGCTTCGGCGCACTCACGGGTACAGCCGGAGACCGCGAACTTTAGCTTGTGCGGCGAGCGCAGACCTTTGTAGCGATCCTCGATGGTCAAGGCCATCTGCACGCTGTCCTGCACACCGTAACGGCACCAGGTACTGCCGACACAGGACTTCACCGTACGCGTCGATTTACCGTAGGCATGGCCGGTCTCGAACCCGGCTTCGATCAGCTCCGACCAGATGTCCGGCAACTCATGCAGTTGCGCACCGAACAGGTCGATGCGCTGGCCGCCGGTGATTTTGGTGTACAGGTCGTACTTCTTCGCTACCACGCCGATGGCGATCAGCTTGTCGGCCGTGATTTCGCCGCCCGCGATACGCGGCACAACGGAGTAAGTGCCGTTCTTCTGCATGTTGGCCATGAACGTGTCGTTAGTATCCTGCAAAGGCACCAGTGAGGCGTCCATGATTGGCTGGTTCCAGCACGACGCCAGAATCGAACCCACGACCGGTTTGCAGATATCACAACCGGTGTGGCCACGACCGTGTTTGGCAAGCAGTTCTTCGAACGTCTGCACACCCTCAACGCGAACCAGCGCGTACAACTCCTGACGGGTGTAGGCGAAATGTTCGCACAGGCTTTTATCGACGCTGACACCGCGAGCAATCAGCTCGTGTTCAAACACAGTTTTCAACAAAGCGGCACAGCCACCGCAACCGGTGCAAGCCTTGGTCTCGGACTTGAGCACGCCCAAATCGGTACAACCGCCATCAATGGCCGAGCAGATGGCGCCTTTGGTGACGTTGTGGCACGAACAAATGGTCGCGGTTTCAGGCAAAGACGCCGGGCCCAGAGTGGGTGCGCCAGAAGAACTCGGCAGGATCAGACTGGCCGGTTCGGCGGGCAGCGTGATCGCGTTCTGCATGTATTGCAGCAGGGTGTCGTAGTAGCTGTTGTCGCCCACCAGCACTGCGCCAATCACATGCTTGCCGGAGGCATCGACCACCAGGCGGCGGTAGCTGGCAGTGGTCTGATCGATGAATTGATAGCTGCGTGAGCCCGGCGTGTGGCCGTGAGCATCACCAATGGAGCCAACGTCGACACCCAGCAGTTTCAGCTTGGTGGACATGTCGGCGCCCATGAACGGATCAGCTTCGCCACCGCACAAGGTCGTCGCTACGGCGCGTGCCATCTGGTAACCCGGTGCAACCAGACCAAAGATACTGCCGTTCCAGGCCGCGCACTCGCCAATCGCGTAAATATCCGGATCGCTGCTCAGGCACTGGCCGTCGATGCTGACGCCGCCACGGGGACCAATGTCCAGACCGCATTGCCGGGCCAGCGCATCCTGCGCACGAATGCCTGCGGAGAACACGATGAGGTCGGTTTCGAGGAATTCGTCATTGCCGAAGTTCATCCGGTAGCGGTATTCCTCACCCGCCGTGATCGACTGCGTACCACGGGCCAGATGCACCCCGACGCCTAATTGCTCGATGCGATCCTTGAGGGCGATACCGCCCTGCTCGTCCAGTTGAACCGGCATCAAGCGCGAGGCGAACTCCACGACGTGCGCTTCGAGGCCAAGGCTTTTCAGGGCATTCGCAGCTTCCAGTCCCAACAAGCCACCGCCCACCACAACACCGCGAATAGCGTTAGTCGCCGCAGTGCGGATCGCATCAAGGTCTTCCAGAGTGCGGTAAACCAGACGTGAGTCACCGTGAGCCCCTTCAATCGGTGGCACGAACGGGTAGGATCCGGTGGCCAGCACCAGCTTGTCGTAATGCACACTACCGCTGGCGGTGATGACTTTGTGGCCGTCCCGGTCAATCTCCAGCACTTGGGTGCCAAGGTGCAGCGTGACGCCGGGCGTCTGATACAGCGCAGCATCGGAAAGCGCCAGCGACTCGGCATCACGGCCGGTGAAGTACTCGGACAAATGCACGCGGTCATAAGCGCGCATGAGCTCTTCGCCAAACACATGCAGTTGATAGTGCTGCAACGCGCCACCGGCAATCAATTGCTCGACACAGTGGTGTCCGACCATGCCATTGCCGATCACGATCAGGGTTTGCAGCGAGTTCGAAGAATCAATATTTGTGTTCATGGATAGCACCCGACCAAAGCCAATCACGGAATAAAAAGCAAAAAAAAGCGCCTGAAACCTTGCGGTCTCAGGCGCCTTTGCCTGTTCGTTTGGTGGTTAACCTGGCCTCTATGCCTGATCCACCCATAGTGCCCTGGCCTTGTTGGCTGATCGATCTTCGTTGACCGACGGGCTGCCCACTCGACTACGTTCGCGGTGGACCTGAACAAGGGTGATGCAGCGTTTGTGCCAGCCTTCGTGCAAATCGGGAAAACCCGCGTAAAGCCAGACTGTCGACGCGGGTATACAGGAGCGGTTTGGCGTCACGGCTCATGATTTGGCGCATCGCCATGGTGCAAATCGGGCGCAGTCGGCTTTATATAGTGCAACAAGCGCGTTATCCAGGGTGCTTTATTGACTCAATTGGCGATGCATGAGATGCAATCTATATGATTCTCTCGCTAAAAAAGAGCCATATAAGACTCTTCACGCCAAAAATGTAACCTATAAGGCTCTTTATTTAATAAAGTAATCTATATAGCTCATTTATCTTGACGAGAGCCATATAGATTACATACTGCGTACCTCACCGAGGGACCGCGCCATGAAAACCACATTGCTTGATCAAATCCGCCAACGTCGTCTTGCGCTTGGCTTGAAAATTCAGGAAATGCCATTGCTCGCAGGGCTCACAAGACAGCAGTACGGCAAAATCGAAGCGGGTGGCAACCCACGACTCAACACGCTCGATCAGATTGCTGAGGGGTTGGAGTCGGCGCTGGTTCTGGTCCCCAAGTCGAAGCTCGCTGCCGTTCAACGCATTCTTGCCAGCGAAGCTCAAACGGAGATCAATCAGCGCTACACCGAACCTGGAGTGCAAACTTTGACGGTCAGCGAAGAGGCTGAAAACCCCTGGGGAGACCTCTGATGGTCAAAGAAACGGTCTCAGCCTTACGATTGACCCTTCAGGGTGAAAACGTCGGTTATGTCGCGGGGTACTCCAACGGCAAGAACGTTTTCACACTAGCGCCCGAGTACGTCCAAAACGAGGCCAAAAATCCGCTGACGCTGTCCCACAACAACCCCGCGTCTCTGGCCCGGCAACTTGCAGCAAGCCATCCCTACATCAGCAGCCATAAGCTGCACCCGGTGCTCAGCAACCTGCTTCCAGAAGGCGCGTTACGCGACTTCCTGTCACAAGCGATGAAGGTTCATCGGGATAATGAATTCCCGCTGCTGACCTGGCTGGGCCGAGACCTCCCCGGCGCACTGATTGCCTACCCTCTGGAAGCCTCGGAAATCCCGCATCTGGCCCTTCAGTACCGTGGAAAAATCCAGCCCACCGTTATCGATATTCCTGATAGCCGAGCGCATTTTTCTCTGGCTGGCGTACAAATGAAATTCTCCATGCGCAACCAGGACGGGCGTTACATCACCGGCGACCCCGATGCTCCCGGGGACTGGATTATTAAAACGCCTTCGACCGTGCATCCGTTTGTGCCACTCAATGAATACACAGCAATGACACTCGCTGCCCTTGCTGGCGTGAACATCCCCGAAATCAAGCTGATCCCGATGACCCACATCGAGGCGCTTCCCAACATCAATCTGCCGAATGAGCAGTACGCCTATGGAATACGTCGATACGATCGATTGCCAGACAACAAGCGCGTCCACTCAGAAGACTTTGCCCAGATTTTCTTTGCCTACGCCCACGACAAATACCGCGCGGCCAGTTATGAACAGGTAGGGAAGCTGATTTATCAAAACTCGCTTCAAGGCCAGCGCGACGCGGCGCAGATGGCGGTGAGACTCCTGGTCAACATACTGCTGGCGAACGGCGACGCGCACCTCAAGAACTGGAGCATGATTTATCCAGATGGCCGCAACGCCGAACTGTCTCCCGCGTACGACATCGTTGTGACCAAGGCCTACATCACCGATGAAAACCAGTACGCCCTGAATATGGGCGGTAGCAAAAACTGGTACGAAGTTTCCATGGAGGACTTCAAGAAGTGGGCGGAATATGGGGATATTCCGTGGCGTCCGGTTCTCTATAACCTCAGAGCGGCGCTGGAGAAAGCTCGTACCCTTTGGCCTGCGGCGCTGGATGAGAGCAGGATGGCGGACGACCACAAAAGCGTTTTACGCAAGCACTGGAAGCGGCTGCATGCTGATTTTCGGATTGGGTGACTTGCGACAGATCTTGCCTCGCTGATAAAACCACGCTGTTCACAGCAAACACGGCTGGATTGAAATGCATTTTCTGTAGGAGCTGCCGAAGGCTGCGAAGCATTTCTCCTGACACACCGCGATCGCAGCCTTCGGCAGCTCCTACAGGCCCTATGTTTGCCACGATACAGCCCGGTGCCTTGGACACCGGGGCCACTTCTACAGAAAAATATGCCAAATCAGATAGCTGGGCATTAAAAAACGCACAAACAAAAACGCCGCTCTATTGAGCGGCGTTTTCGTTAAATATGGAGCGGGAAACGAGACTCGAACTCGCGACCCCGACCTTGGCAAGGTCGTGCTCTACCAACTGAGCTATTCCCGCAATGGCGTCCCCTAGGGGACTCGAACCCCTGTTACCGCCGTGAAAGGGCGGTGTCCTAGGCCACTAGACGAAGGGGACACGCTAACTGAAACACATGGTGTGTATTTCAGTGCCCAAATCCAAGTCCGAAGACTGGGTTCTGGTTTCACTCAATCTCGCCCGGAAGCAAGACTGCATAAACTGGAGCGGGAAACGAGACTCGAACTCGCGACCCCGACCTTGGCAAGGTCGTGCTCTACCAACTGAGCTATTCCCGCAATATGGCGTCCCCTAGGGGACTCGAACCCCTGTTACCGCCGTGAAAGGGCGGTGTCCTAGGCCACTAGACGAAGGGGACACACGAACTGAAACACATGGTGTGTATTTCAGTGCCCAAATCCAAGTCCGAAGACTGGGTTCTGGTTTCACTCAATCTCGCCCGGAAGCAAGACTGCATAAACTGGAGCGGGAAACGAGACTCGAACTCGCGACCCCGACCTTGGCAAGGTCGTGCTCTACCAACTGAGCTATTCCCGCAATATGGCGTCCCCTAGGGGACTCGAACCCCTGTTACCGCCGTGAAAGGGCGGTGTCCTAGGCCACTAGACGAAGGGGACACACGAACTGAAACACATGGTGTGTATTTCAGTGCCCAAATCCAAGTCCGAAGACTGGGTTCTGGTTTCACTCAATCTCGCCCGGAAGCAAGACTGCATAAACTGGAGCGGGAAACGAGACTCGAACTCGCGACCCCGACCTTGGCAAGGTCGTGCTCTACCAACTGAGCTATTCCCGCAATATGGCGTCCCCTAGGGGACTCGAACCCCTGTTACCGCCGTGAAAGGGCGGTGTCCTAGGCCACTAGACGAAGGGGACACACGTACAACTTCACTACTTAACTTGCGTTCCGCTAGGTGCTTTACGCTGTAAGTGGCGCGCATTCTATGGATGGATTGAGGGGTCGTCAACCCCAATGTGAAAATTTATCTAAATCAATGACTTCGCCTGCTTTATCCAGCCGCCTGGCGCTGCGCGCTTCAGGTATTTATGTATTGGCCGACAAACTACAAGCAGTGCATCTATGCGCAATAGTGCTTAGCCACTACACTCACTTCAAATTTACTGACTACAGCTATATAGAGGTTCGCGCGGTGACTCCACTGATGATTACCCTGATGGTAGTAGCCGGCATTGCGCTCCTGATCGCGATCGGCTATCTCAACCATGTGGCAGAAAACTCCAAGCTGGATAAAGCGCGAACGAAGATCGAGCTCAGCGACCGACTGCGTCGCTGCACCGAAATTTCCGAAACGTTCCCGGGCCAACTGGTCACCCCTGCTTTAAAGCTGCTGATGACCCGTCTGGAACTCAACGTGGTACAGCGCATGCTGGCGCTGGATAAAAACAGCGCACAGCTCAAAACCCGCGTCGACGAGCTGAACACCCTGGTTGCACAAGGCGACGCCATTGCCGTGACCAACCCGGCCAGCCCGATCCTCACCGAAGCCAAGGCCAAAGATGTTCGCTTTCTATTAGAAGCGCTGCATGGCCAGGTCACTCGCGCTGCACATGACGGATTTCTGCAAACCAGCGAAGCCAAGCACTGGATTCGCGAGATCCGCAATATTCTGGTGATGCTGCATATTGAATTCTTCAACAACCTGGGCCAGGCCGCACTGCAGCAGGACCAGCCTGGTCAGGCGCGTCTCGCGTTTGAACGCGGCGTGCAGTACCTGAAGAACCAGCCAGATCCTGTGACGTATCAAGCCGCATTGATAGCCATGGAAAAACAGCTGGCACGTGCCAACTCCATGGTACTGACCAACATTGCGCCAACCGCAGACGACGACAACGCTCTGACCGAAGGTCTGAAGGCGGACGACACCGAATCGGAATGGAAGAAGAAAGTCATCTACGACTGATAGACGACGGGTTGGCGCATACGCTTTGAGCGATGCGCCAACCAGGACTCAACAGTCCGTTGCTTTCAGAAAGATCGCTGCCAATTGCTCAATGCCTGCCTGATCCTGCTCCGAAAAGCGCCCTACCTTCGGACTGTCCAGATCCAACACCCCAATCAAGCGTCCCTCTTTCACCAACGGCACCACCAGCTCGCTGTTCGATGCGCTGTCGCACGCAATGTGCCCCGGAAACTCATGCACGTCTTCGACACGCTGGGTTTGCAGACTTTGCGCAGCAGCGCCGCACACACCGCGGCCAAACGGGATGCGCACACACGCGATTTGCCCCTGAAACGGCCCCAGCACCAACTCTTCATCACGGTTGAGATAAAAGCCGGCCCAGTTCAGATCATCAATCTGGCTATACAAAAAAGCCGAGAACTGTGCGGCGTTGGCGATAAAGTCTTTCTCATCAGCCAATAGAGATTCCAGCTGAGCAGCCAACAGACCGTAGCCTTCCAGCCCGGCACCGGTGTTTTGCAAGTCAATCATGGTTGTTGCTCCAACAATTTCAAACCTACCCAATAACGTGCGAATTGATAGGCGCACCGCCCATTGCGGTTGCCCCGTCCGGTTGCCCAGCGGATCGCGTGCTTGTCCAGTTCCTCATCACGCTGCCAGCTCAGGCCGGCCGCCAGGGCAAGTTGCGTGATCCAGTGTTCCACTACGTTCAGGTAGTGCTCCTGAGTGAACGGGTAAAACGACAGCCACAGCCCAAAGCGATCCGACAGTGCAATCTTGTCTTCTACGGCCTCGCTTGGATGCAGTTCGCCATCGACTTGCTGCCAGTTGAGATTGTCGCTTTCCTTTTCCGGCACCAGATGACGACGGTTGGACGTGGCATAAAGCAGAACGTTGTCCGGAGCCTGCTCGAGAGAACCGTCGAGCACACTCTTCAGAACCCGGTAATCGCTCTCCCCTGCCTCGAAAGACAGGTCATCGCAGAACAGCACAAAACGCTGCGGCAGCTTTTGCAGTTGCTCGACGACACGCGGCAGATCGCCCAGATGATCGCGCTCGATTTCGATCAGCCGCAGGCCCGCCTTCGCGTACTCGGCGAGTAGCGCACGGATCAGCGAAGACTTGCCTGTCCCACGCGAACCCCATAGCAAAGCATGGTTGGCCGGAAGACCGTCGATGAACTGACGCGTATTGCGACCCAATTGTTCACGTTGCAGATCGACACCGATCAGATCAGACAAACGCATGTCGAGGCTGACTTCAAGCGGCATCAGGTAACCGCTGCGGCCTTCACGAACCCAGCGCGCGGCCATGGAGTGCGACCAGTCGACCGCTTCCCGTGGCGCTGGCAGCAGCGGTTCAAGCCGCGCCAGTACGGCGTCGGCGCGTTCGAGAAAAGCATTCAAGCGAGAGTCCACAATGGCTCCTTGATTAACACGCAGTAAACACGACGGGACTGGCCTGAGCAGTGAGGAAAGCGGTTCCGGTCACATCTGTAGATAAGATGTGCCAACGCCTTCACGGCTAATGCCAGTCCTACAAATATTCATTTCAATTCAGTTAACTATAAGTTGCTTGATGAGAGCCAGCGCCGATCAGCTATGCTTGCCCCCGCGAAGGACACCAGAAGTGGCAATACCCTCATGGACATAGCGTTTACTCAACGGCTCTCGTATAAACAGGCCCGCCTGACCGTTTTGCTCGGCTTCATTCTGGGGATGTTGCTGAGCCTGATACAAATTGCCATCGATTATGCCAGCGAAGATGCGTCCATCAATCGTGAAATTCGCTCTCTGCTGGAAATCAGCCACAACCCGGCCTCACGCATTGCCTACAATATCGACGCCGAGCTGGCTCAGGAACTGACCCTGGGCCTGTTGCAATCCCCGGCGGTGGCGGGCGCCAGATTGACCGACAACAACAATGTGGTGCTTTCCAGCGTCGAACGCCCCTTCGCGCAAAGTCGCTACCGGTTTGTCAGCGACTTCCTGTTTGGCGAAAGCCGCCAGTTCGAAGACACCCTGAACCTGGCGCACTTACCCAACGAACCGATTGGCACGCTGCGCCTGAACGTCGACACCTTTGCCTTCGGTAATCATTTCCTGCAGCGCTCGGGCATCACGCTGCTCAATGGCTTCATGCGCAGCCTGATTCTGGCGGGCGTGCTGACCCTGCTGTTCTACATGACACTGACCAAACCCCTGGTTGACGTGATACGGGCTCTGGCCACACGCGATTCAAGCAACCCTACTCCCACACCACTGCGATGCCCACCAAAGCACGAAAACGATGAAATCGGCGTACTGGTAGATGTCGCCAACCGCCAGTTTGCAAACATCGCTTCAGAACTGGCGCGGCGGGTTGAAGCCGAAGACCGCCTGACGGCACACCGCAATGAACTGGAAGACATCGTTTCAGCCCGTACCACTGAATTGAAGGCCAGCAACGAAAGGCTGAGCAAGTCCAATGAAGAGCTGAAAATCGCTCGCAGTACGGCGCTGGACATGGCTCAGGCCCGCACCGCGTTTCTGGCGAACATGAGCCATGAAATCCGCACGCCACTCAACGGGCTGCTAGGCATGCTCGCCCTGGCGCTGGACAGCCCCCTGAGCGCCGAACAGCGTCAGCAACTGTCGATTGCCCACGACTCGGGCAAGGTGCTGGTGGAACTGCTCAACGACATACTCGACATGTCCAAATTCAACGCGGGTCACTTGCAGGTCGAGCGCATCCCCTTCGATCTCGGCGCGTTGGTAGAGGACACCGCCAACCTGCTGTCACAGAATGCGGCGCCCAGCGTCGAGCTGACCTGCTTCATTGATACGCAATTTCCGGCTCTGGTGGTGGGTGATCCGACACGGGTCCGACAAATCGTCAGCAACCTGCTTTCAAACGCGCTGAAATTCACCCGTTTTGGTCGGGTGGATGTGCGACTGAGCAACTATCAAGATCCTGACACCCTGGAAAACAGCGTGCGCATTGAAGTGCGGGATACCGGCATCGGCATTGCCCAAGAAGCACAGGAGAGGATTTTCCAGCCTTTTACCCAGGCAGAAGCGGCGATTACCCGGCAATTTGGTGGCACCGGATTGGGTCTGGCTTTGACCCATAACCTGTGTGAAGCCATGTCAGGGCAATTGAGTATTCATTCGGAGTCAGGATTCGGCAGTCAATTCTGCGCAGACCTGCCACTGCCCATCCATCAGGCCACCATTACTCCGACGCCTCTAAAAGGCCGCGTCGTAGTTGTCAGCAACGCGGGCAGCGGGCTTGTTGAGCTACTGGGCAATTTGCTGCCTGAATGGGGTATCGATTTTCAGCGATGGAGCATGGATGACAATGTGCTGAATATGGACCCCAGGAGCAGTCCTGATCTGGTGATCACCGATTGCCCGGAATGCCTGTTTGGCATGCGCCCGACGATTGATGTGCCCATTCTGCTGGTGACTGCCTACGGCAACTTCATGCCAAGCGAACAGGTCAGCGCCCTCGCCCCCCTGCAGCAACATGCTCGACCGCTGGCACGCAATGCCCTTTATCAAAGCCTGTGTCGGATCCTGCAACCCGAGCAGATTCCCGACCGGGATACGGAAGCGGCCGACAGCAAGACCTTGCGCCCGGCCAAAATCCTGCTGGTGGAAGACAACCCGGTCAATCAATTGGTAGCCCGAGGGATACTGAGCAAACTGGGCTGTGAGGTGATTGTCAGCAGCCACGGCGGCGAAGCGCTGGAGCAGCTTGAACTTCACGAGTTCGATCTGGTGCTGATGGACTGCAACATGCCGGTCATGGATGGCTACGAAGCCAGCCGCCAGATCCGCCAATGCGGACGCTGGCCACAACTGCCGATCATTGCGCTGACTGCCAATGCCATGCCCGAAGAGCGCGAACGCTGCCGGGCGGCAGGCATGAGTGATTATCTGGCCAAGCCGTTTCGCCGTTCCGATCTGGTCAGCCTGCTGGAACAGTGGCTACCGGTGAAATGACTATTTGAGCAGCGTCTCGATTTCGCTTTTCAGGTCCTCGGGCTTGGTCAGCGGTGCGAAACGTTTGACCAACTGACCGTCCTTGCCAATGAGAAACTTGGTGAAGTTCCACTTGATGCGCTCGGACCCGAGTAAACCCGGCGCCAGCTTCTTCAACTGGACGAACAACGGGTGGGCATTGCTGCCATTGACATCGATTTTCTTGAACAGCGGAAAACTTACCCCGAAATTCAGCTCACAGAATTCCGAAATAGCCCCTTCGTTGCCCGGCTCCTGCTTGCCAAACTGATTGCAGGGAAAGCCCAGCACGACCAGCCCCTGATCCTTGTAGTCCTGCCAGAGCTTTTCAAGCCCTTCGTACTGCGGGGTAAAACCGCACTTGCTTGCGGTATTGACCACCAGCACAGCCTTGCCGGAAAAGTCGGCGAGGGTTTTCGATTCACCCTTGATCGTCGTAACCGGAATGCTCAGCAGATTGGCGCTCATGACAGTGATCCTTGATGAAAAGCGGGTCCTGAAATTAGCGCGCCATTGACTGGCGCGCATCTCAATTTCCGGGAGTGATGGAGGCTTATAAGTGGCTTTGACCGTGGCACGGCTTATGCGGCCGTTTGCGATCAATTTGGGAGATTCTATGTTGGCCTGCAATCCGTAGGACCGGCTTTAGCCGGGAGAGCGCTATTTCTGCCGAAGAATATTTGGTGAATGTACCTACGCCCTCCCGGCTAAAGCCGGTCCTACGGCCCCTTCGTTTGCTTCGCGACAGCGCGGTGTCAGTGACACCGGGCCGGTCCCTACAGGAAATCAGGCTTCAGACGCGCGGCACCAAGTCCAGGCACACCGAGTTGATGCAGTAACGCAGGCCAGTGGGCGGTGGGCCATCAGGGAATACGTGACCCAGATGCGCGTCACATTTGGCGCAAACCACTTCAGTGCGAATCATGCCGTGGCTGACATCGCGCACTTCGACCACTGCGCTGCCTTCGAGCGGCGCGTAGAAACTCGGCCAGCCGCAACCGGAATCAAACTTGGTAGAAGAGTCAAACAGCGGCTCGTTGCAACAGATGCAATGATAGACGCCATCGGTTTTGGTGCTGTTGTATTTACCGGAGAACGGACGTTCGGTGCCCTTGAGGCGGCAAACGTTGTACTGCTCCGGGTCAAGCATGGCTCGCCATTCTTCCAGCGTCTTGTCCAACTTTTCCACAGGTACACCTCCGCAGTCGAAAAAGCCTGATCTGTATCTTCTCCACAGATCAGGTGGCACGTATCATTGCGCCTCATTAGGCGCCAGTCTGTCACTCACGTTTCGACCATACAAACTCATTTTTACGGCGTCATACCCGACGAACCAGATTTCCAGCTCGCTACGGCTCGTCCATTTTCGGGATCAATCACCATGCAGTTCAGCAAATCGAACAAGCTCGCCAACGTCTGCTATGACATTCGCGGCCCAGTGCTCAAGCACGCCAAACGCCTGGAAGAGGAAGGCCATCGCATCCTCAAGCTGAACATCGGCAACCCTGCGCCATTTGGTTTCGAAGCGCCGGACGAAATTCTGCAGGACGTGATCCGCAACCTGCCGACCGCTCAAGGCTACAGCGACTCCAAAGGCCTGTTCAGTGCGCGCAAGGCCGTTATGCAGTATTACCAGCAGAAGCAGGTTGAAGGCGTCGGCATCGAAGACATCTACCTGGGCAACGGCGTCTCCGAGCTGATCGTGATGTCGATGCAGGCATTGCTCAACAATGGCGATGAAGTACTGATCCCGGCTCCAGACTATCCGCTGTGGACAGCTGCCGTCAGTCTGGCCGGCGGCAACCCGGTGCACTATCTGTGTGACGAGCAAGCCAACTGGTGGCCTGATCTGGCCGATATCAAGGCCAAGATCACCCCGAACACCAAAGCCATGGTGATCATCAACCCGAACAACCCGACCGGTGCCGTGTACTCCAAAGAAGTACTGGAAGGCATGCTCGAACTGGCGCGCCAGCATAATCTCGTGGTCTTTTCCGACGAGATCTACGACAAGATTCTCTATGACGATGCCGTGCACATCTGCACTGCCTCGCTGGCACCCGATCTGCTGTGCCTGACGTTCAACGGCCTGTCCAAATCCTATCGCGTGGCAGGCTTCCGCTCCGGCTGGGTCGCCATCTCCGGCCCTAAACACAACGCGCAAAGCTACATCGAAGGCATCGACATCCTGGCCAATATGCGCCTGTGCGCCAACGTGCCGAGCCAACACGCCATTCAAACCGCGCTGGGCGGCTACCAGAGCATCAACGATCTGGTTCTGCCTCCAGGCCGCTTGCTGGAGCAACGCAACCGCACCTGGGAACTGCTCAACGACATTCCCGGCGTCAGCTGCGTGAAGCCGATGGGCGCACTTTATGCGTTCCCGCGGATCGATCCGAAGGTCTGCCCGATCCACAACGACGAGAAGTTCGCCCTTGACCTGCTCCTGTCGGAAAAGCTGCTGATCGTTCAAGGCACTGCCTTCAACTGGCCATGGCCTGATCACTTCCGCGTGGTCACCCTGCCGCGCGTCGACGACCTGGATCAGGCCATTGGTCGCATCGGCAACTTCCTGAAGACCTATCGTCAGTAACCCCAGGACCCGCTGCGGCGCATAAACTGCGCCCGACGGGAATTCCTGCCCTCTCTTTGCGGTCATAGCGATTCCTGAGCAAGGGATCGCTTTTGCTGTGGCCGCGTTCGTGCCGCAATACAAAAAAACAATCTGCGCGTAACAGCGTTCAGAGCCAGCCGCTCTGGGCCGGAACCTGTTTGCCTAAAGCGAATGCTACTGGTTCGCGCCGGACGACACAGTTTGAAATAGTCGCCAGGTTGAATAGCCGCTGACATCACCTTATATACCCCGCAACGCGTTACATATTCGTCACAGGAGAACATCCAAACCATGATGCGCATTTTGCTGTTTTTGGCCACTAACCTGGCGGTCGTGCTGATTGCCAGCATCACCCTGAGCCTTTTTGGCTTCAACGGGTTCATGGCGGCCAATGGGGTTGATCTGAACCTCAATCAGCTGCTGATCTTCTGCGCTGTATTTGGTTTCGCCGGCTCGCTGTTCTCGCTGTTCATCTCCAAGTGGATGGCGAAAATGAGCACCGGCACCCAGATCATCACCCAGCCGCGTACCCGCCATGAACAATGGCTGGTACAAACCGTCGAGCAACTGTCCCGCGACGCTGGTATCAAGATGCCGGAAGTCGGGATCTTCCCTGCCTACGAAGCCAACGCTTTCGCCACAGGCTGGAACAAGAATGATGCACTGGTCGCTGTCAGCCAGGGTCTGCTGGAGCGCTTCTCACCTGATGAGGTGAAAGCGGTACTGGCCCACGAAATCGGCCACGTTGCCAATGGCGACATGGTGACTCTGGCGCTGGTGCAGGGCGTGGTGAACACCTTTGTAATGTTCTTCGCCCGCATCATCGGTAACTTCGTCGACAAGGTGATCTTCAAAACCGAAAACGGTCAGGGCATTGCTTACTACGTGACGACGATCTTTGCCGAACTGGTTCTGGGCTTCCTGGCCAGCGCCATCGTCATGTGGTTCTCGCGCAAACGCGAATACCGCGCTGACGAAGCCGGTGCCCGACTGGCAGGCACCAGCGCCATGATCGGTGCCCTGCAACGCCTGCGCTCCGAACAGGGCGTGCCGGTGCAGATGCCTGACAGCCTGACGGCGTTCGGCATCAACGGTGGCCTGAAGAGCGGTCTGGCTGCGCTGTTCATGAGCCACCCGGCTCTGGAAGATCGTATCGAGGCACTGCGCCGCCGCGGTTGATCAACCTGCATAAAAAAACCGGCCTTAGTGCCGGTTTTTTTATGCGAGTAAATAACCTGTAGGAGCTGCCGAAGGCTGCGAGGCATTCATCCTGACATACCGCCATCGCAGCCTTCGGCAGCTCCTACAGGTCAATCGTTTGCCGCACATCAGCGCCTTTTCAACGTCGAACCAAACGATAAACCCGCTCTTCCAGGCGTTCCACACCGCGCTGCTCAAATTTCACGCTGCCCTTGAGAACATCGCTGGTCTGCAATATGTCCAGTTCCCAGCCCTCGGCCATCAATCGCTGCACCTCCTCGTCCGGAACAGAGAACGGCGGCCCATCAATCTTTGCCTGATCGTAATCCAGCGTAATCAGCAGCCCTTGGCATTCAGCAGGCAATACCGACGCCAGGTGTGCGACATATCGCTCACGCATCGCAGGCGGCAAGGCAATCAATGCGGCGCGATCATAAAGCGCCGTACACCCCGCTACATCCTCAGCCCGCAACGCAAAGAAGTCACCGCACCACAACTCAATCCCTGCGCAGCCGTACACTTTGAACGCGCCACGCTGGCTGATGATAGGTTCAATGCGTTGCTCACTGAAAAACGCCTGGACCGCTTTTTCCGACAGCTCGACACCCAATACCTTATGCCCCTGCTCCGCCAGCCAGACCAGATCAAGGCTCTTGCCGCATAAGGGCACCAAAACACGTCCATCCTTCCCGACCGCCAGTTCCGGCCAGAACTGCTGAAGCAAGGGGTTCGCTTGTTGCTGATGGAAACCAATCTGGTTGGCCGCCCACCGCTCGTGCCAAAATTCGGCCTGCATGAATACTCCTCATAATTCGATTAAAAGGCGCTAAAACTTATATTAGATTTAGATCAATGATCTGACTGAAGATGGCGTCATCTTAACGTTCAGGACGCCCGCTATGTTCCCCAGCCTGTTTATCTCCCACGGCTCGCCGATGCTTGCGCTGGAACCAGGCGAAAGCGGCCCGGCCCTGTTGCGTCTCGCAGCCGAGATGCCCAGGCCCAAGGCGATTGTTATTGTTTCAGCTCACTGGGAAAGCCAGGAGCTGCTGGTCAACGCCAACCCGCAGCCGGAAACCTGGCATGACTTCGGCGGTTTCCCCGCGGCCCTGTTTGCGGTGCAGTACCCCGCTCCCGGCTTGCCAACGTTGAGCGCTGAAGTCCTGGGGCTGTTGCAGGCTGCCGGGCTGGCAGCGCGCACTAACAGCCAACGACCTTTTGATCATGGTGTGTGGGTGCCACTGTCTCTGATGTATCCCGATGCCGACATCCCTGTTGTTCAGGTTTCCCTGCCCAGCCGCGAAGGCCCGGCACTGCAGACTCGCGTCGGCCGGGCGCTGGCCAGCCTGCGTGATCAGGGTGTATTGATTATCGGCTCGGGCAGCATCACCCACAATCTTGGTGAACTGGACTGGCATGCCGGACCGGAAAGCGTAGAGCCATGGGCCAAAGCGTTTCGCGACTGGATGATAGAGAAGCTGGGCAGCAATGATGAGGGCGCATTGCATGACTACCGGGCACAAGCCCCCAACGCCGTGCGCAGTCACCCAAGCGATGAGCATTTGCTGCCGCTGTATTTCGCCCGGGGTGCCGGTGGTGAATTCAGCGTGGCGCACAAAGGCTTCACGATGGGAGCACTGGGAATAGATATTTACAGGTTTGGGTGAGGCCACAGACCTGACGCCAATCTGTAGGAGCTGCCGAAGGCTGCGAGACGATATTCCTGATGCACCACCATCGCAGCCTTCGGCAGCTCCTACAGAAGCAGGAAACCCAGACAAAAAAATCCCCGAACCAGTCGGGGATTTTTTATTTCAGACGATCAACTCAAGCGCTGATCAATCTTCGCGATAGCGACGCAGCTTCAACTGCTTGCCTGCAACGCGGGTGTCCTTGAGTTTGGTCAGCAGACGCTCAAGGCCATCTTCCGGCAGTTCAACCAGGCTGAAGCTGTCGCGCACCTGGATGCGGCCGATTGCTTCGCGGGCCAGGCCGCCTTCGTTGAGGATTGCACCCAACAGGTTCTTGGCAGCGATACCATCACGCGCACCCAGCGCGGTACGGCAACGAGCACGACCTTCGGCCAATGGAACCGGAGCGCGACGCTCACGATCACCACTGCGCTCTGGACGATCCGACGACGAACGATCACTACGCTCACGCGGTGCATTGTTCGGCACCAGTGGGCGCTCGCGCTCGATGGCTGCCAGGGTCAGAGCCTGACCGTTGGTAGCTTTGCGCAGCAGAGCAGCGGCCAGGGCGCGCGGGCTGCAACCGATATCGGCAGTCAGACGGTCCAGCAGTTCGCCGTGAGTCGACTCGGCATCGCCAACCAGTGGCGACAGGCTGTTGGTCAGTTTCTTGATGCGGGCATCGAGAACAGCCTGAGCATCCGGCAGGCGGACTTCAGCAACTTTCTGACCGGTTACACGCTCGATCACTTGCAGCATGCGGCGCTCACGTGGAGTCACCAGCAGCAGTGCACGACCTTCGCGACCGGCACGGCCAGTACGGCCGATACGGTGAACGTAGGACTCAGGGTCGTACGGCATGTCAACGTTGAATACGTGAGTGATGCGCGGAACGTCCAGACCACGGGCAGCAACGTCGGTCGCTACAACGATGTCCAGGCGGCCATCCTTGAGGGAGTCGATAACGCGCTCACGCTGGTTCTGGGCAATGTCACCGTTCAGTGCAGCAGCCTTGTAGCCTTTGGCTTCAAGGGCACTTGCCAGATCCAGGGTCGCTTGCTTGGTACGAACGAACATGATCAGGGCGTCGAAATCTTCGACTTCCAGCAGGCTCAGTACAGCAGAGGTCTTCTGGTCAGCGTGAACCAGCAGGTGAGCCTGCTCGATCGCGGTAACGGTCTGGGTCTTGGTCTGAATCTTCACGTGCTTCGGATCGCGCAGATGGCGCTCGGCGATGGCACGGATCGATTGCGGCAGGGTCGCCGAGAACAAAACGGTCTGACGGGTTTCCGGCATGGCCTTGAAGATAACTTCCAGGTCGTCCATGAAGCCCAGCTTGAGCATTTCGTCCGCTTCGTCGAGAACCAGGTGGTTCACGGTCGCGAGGACCTTCTCGTCACGACGCAGGTGATCGCACAGACGGCCCGGCGTGGCGACAACGATTTGTGCGCCATTGCGGATTGCTTTCAGTTGCGGGCCCATCGGCGCACCGCCGTAGACAGCCACAACGGTAACGCCCGGCATTTGCTTGGCGTAGGTTTCGAAAGCGGTGGCCACTTGCAGGGCCAGTTCGCGAGTCGGCGCCAGGATCAGTGCTTGCGGCTCGCGCTTGCTTGGGTCGATACGATGCAGGATAGGCAGTGCGAACGCGGCGGTTTTACCGGTACCGGTTTGCGCCTGACCGATCATGTCGTGGCCAGCAAGGATAATAGGGATCGATTGCTGCTGAATGGCCGAAGGCTCTTCGTAGCCAGTCGCGACGACTGCTGCAACAATATTAGGGTGAAGTTCAAGAGCGGCGAAGCCGCCGAGTTCCTGGGTCATGGGTCTGCCTCTAGTGCATCCGCAAAGACCCATGCTCCAAAGCTGCGCGTGCCGTGTACGACCCTAAAGTCACCCTGGCTGCTTTGTCGGCGGGGATTTGCGAAAACGTTTGATGAATGGATCGCCTAGGATAGTCCGCAGAGCGAACAAGCAGCCGAAGCTGGCTTCGGGGAATTGCAATACCTTGACGAGGGCCCTGTTAAAGACCGGCGCGCACTATACCGGAATTACGCAAAAAAGTGAGGATTTTTTTCACTACCAATCATGGCTAATGCCCAAGACCTACAGGCTTTGCGCAAACCGACAACAGTGGCTATTTTGCTACAGGCCCGGGTTTACGGGAGAAACTGCTTAAACGGTTCACCTGATCACTCAGACAGTCCGCCTCCGATCCTACTCCACGCGCAGGGACTTCCTACATGACTTCCTCTATAAAAGGCCGTGTCAGCCGTGAACTGCACGACCACGTGATGCTCATCGGCCTGGATCGTGTCGCCAAACGCAACGCCTTCGATCTTGAGCTGCTCAACCAGCTAAGCCTGGCTTACGGTGAATACGAACGCGAGGATCAGGCCAGAGTCCTGGTGGTTTTTGCCCATGGTGAGCATTTCACTGCCGGGCTGGATCTGGCCGAAGCCGGTCCGGCGCTGATCAATGGCTGGCAGGTGCCCGAAGGCGGTTGTGACCCTTGGGGCGTGTTCGCAGGCCCCCGGGTCAGCAAACCGGTGATCGTTGCCGCTCAGGGTTACTGCCTGACCCTGGGCATTGAGCTGATGTTGGCGTCGGATATCAATCTGTGCGCGAGCACGACCCGCTTTGCGCAACTGGAAGTCCATCGCGGGATCTTCGCCTTTGGTGGCGCCACATTACGTCTGCATCAGATCGCCGGTTGGGGCAATGCGATGCGCTGGCTGCTGACCGGCGACGAATTCGATGCCCAGGAAGCCTGTCGCATGGGGCTGGTGCAGGAAGTCACGGCCCCGGAAGACCTTCTGCCCTACGCCTTGCTGCTGGCCGGGCGCATCGCAGAACAGGCACCGCTGGCGATTCGCGCAACGATTGCCTCCGCCCGTCAGGCGGTGCTCGAAGGAGAAACAGTCGCCGCCCAGGCGCTACCTGCCATGGTCAACCACCTGATGAGTACCGAGGACGCCAAAGAAGGCCTGCTTGCCATGCAAGAGCGCAGGCCCGGTGTCTTTAAAGGCGTGTGATCTGAGTCCCACAGTATCCGTGACACAGCGCTGTCGCGCAGCAGGCATTGGACCTGTACAGACTGTGTGAAAACGTAGCGAGCGACGGCAAGACAAGGCAAAAACAGGCGAAAAACGGCCGGGGTCGCGTCCGACTCTAGTGTTCTAAATGAGCATTTTTCGCCTGTTTTTAACGCAGTATTGTGCGCGTAGCACCGAAGGTGCCCAGCCTGGAGTAGTTTTCACACAGTCTGTGTAGGAGCTGCCGAAGGCTGCGATGGCGGTGTGTCAGGATAAGAGCATCGCAGCCTTCGGCAGCTCCTACAGAAATGCGCCCCAAAGATCGTTCGCCGTGTCCGGAGATGGGCAACGCCTGAAGGCTCTGTCTTCAGGTTGCCGGGCGCAGATCCTTGATCAAGGATGCCAGCGAGTAACCAAGGCGTGGTGCCAGTTCTTCAGCACGGGCATTCAGCGATGCAACGTCCAGCTCCTGATCCAGATCAGCAGGAACAATAAGAATAACGTTGCCCTCCTTCACCGGCAGCTCCCAGTAGTGCCGGTGGTAGAGACCACGAAATAGCGCCGCGCCCAACGGTTTGCCGTCATCCGAGGCCCACTGATTGATCACCAGCCAGCCTCCTGAATTCAGACGTTTCTGACAGTTCTCAAGGAATTTCCAGGCCAGATGCCCAACACCGGGGCCAACATCGGTGTAAAGGTCGACGAAAATCAGGTCAGCCGGTTCGGCGGTGTCCAGCAGTTCAAGCGCATCGCCAATGCGGATATACAACCGGGGATCGTCATCCAGCCCCATGAATTCAATAGCCAGACGCGGCACGTCAGGGCGCAATTCGATGGCCTCGACATCTTCCAGCGGCAAAAACTTCAGGCAAGCCTGAGTCAGCGTACCCGCCCCAAGCCCCAGAAACAGCGCGCTTTCGGGGGCGTCGTGACACAACGCGCCAATCAGCATCGCCCGGGTGTAGTCGTACTCAAGCCAGCTCGGATCGGCCGTGAAGGTGCAGCTTTGCTCGATGGCATCGCCGAATTCCAGAAAGCGATAGTCGTCGACTTCCAGCACGCGAATCATGCCGAAATCATCATGTACCTCGGCCAGAATCCGCTCCACCCGCTCCTCAGTCATTGCTTCTCCTAAACGGCGAGCCCAAGTCTGGCCTGTTGATGCAGTCGCAGGACCGCGCAAAAAGCGAATTGTCGATCAAGGGCAGCCACCAGGTCACGCTCTTTCTCTTTGATGGCGATAGCGCTACTGCCGTAACCGCGCTCCGATCATCCCTTGCACGCTAGCGACAGCTAGGCGAACTGCTAACATGCTGATCCGATCGCACTGACCTTGAGTTCATGATGAGCCAACCCTGGAGCCCCGACAGCTGGCGGGCATTGCCTATTCAGCAGCAACCTCAATACCCCGATGCTGCGCACTTGTTAAAGGTCGAGCAGACACTGGCCAGCTATCCGCCGCTGGTATTTGCCGGCGAGGCCAGAGAGTTGCGCCGACAGTTTGCCGAGGTGACTCAGGGCCGCGCCTTCCTGTTGCAGGGCGGTGATTGCGCCGAGAGCTTCGTCGAGTTCTCCGCGGCCAAGATTCGCGACACATTCAAAGTCTTGCTGCAGATGGCGATCGTCATGACCTTTGCTGCCGGGTGCCCGGTTGTGAAAGTCGGTCGCATGGCCGGTCAGTTCGCCAAACCCCGCTCAGCCAACGATGAAACCATCGACGGCGTGACGTTTCCCGCGTATCGGGGCGATATCGTCAACGCCATCGGCTTCGATGAAAAAAGCCGCGTTCCGGACCCGGACCGACTGATTCAGGCCTACAACCAGTCCACTGCAACTCTGAACCTGCTGCGTGCCTTCGCCCAGGGCGGTTTCGCCGACCTGCATCAAGTCCACAAATGGAACCTGGACTTCATCGCCAACTCAGCCTTGGCCGAGAAGTACAGCCAACTGGCCGACCGCATTGATGAAACGCTGGCGTTCATGCGTGCCTGCGGGATGGACAGCTCGCCGCAACTGCGTGAAACCAGTTTCTTCACCGCCCACGAAGCGCTGCTGCTGAACTATGAAGAAGCCTTTGTGCGGCGCGACAGCCTGACCAACGACTACTACGATTGTTCGGCGCACATGCTGTGGATCGGCGACCGTACCCGGCAATTGGACGGCGCTCATGTGGAGTTCCTGCGCGGGGTGAACAACCCGATTGGCGTGAAAGTCGGCCCAAGCATGAACCCCGATGATTTGATTCGCCTGATCGACACTCTCAATCCGGACAACGACCCTGGCCGCCTCAACCTGATCGCCCGCATGGGCGCGAACAAGGTTGGCGACCACTTGCCGCAACTGATCCGCGCCGTTGAACGTGAAGGCCGCAAAGTGCTGTGGAGCTCCGACCCGATGCATGGCAATACGATCAAGGCCAGCAGCGGCTACAAAACGCGCGACTTTGCGCAGATCCTTGGCGAGGTGAAACAGTTCTTTCAGGTGCATCAGGCTGAAGGCACGTATGCCGGCGGCATTCATATCGAAATGACCGGGCAGAACGTCACCGAATGCATTGGCGGCGCCCGGCCGATTACCGAAGATGGTTTGTCAGATCGTTACCATACCCACTGCGACCCACGGATGAATGCCGATCAGTCGCTGGAGCTGGCGTTTCTGATTGCGGAGACGTTGAAGCAGGTTAAACGCTAGGCCTCAGGCAAACCCAAGACTTGTAGGAGCTGCCGAAGGCTGCGATTGCATACCTTTGACACACCGCCATCGCAGCCTTCGGCAGCTCCTACAGTGGTTACAGCCAACATCAGCGCTTCATCGGGTCTTTCCAGAAGTGCTGCCCGGTCTCGTGATAGACATCCGCCCGACTCAATCCAAGGTCCTTCAATGCAGCGTCACTCAAACTTTCCAATTGCCGACGCTGGCGATGCAGTTCGGACCAGCGGGAAGCGCGTCTCCTTATCGACCTGAGCAGGCGCTCGATCCAGGAATCACGGGATTGGGCTTTCAACACCAGCACGTAACCTTTTTGACCTTTCATCATCTTGCCCTCCATGTGGGATGGCTAGAGTCTCGCGCCAGCGTTAAGATCAATCAAACGAATGTTTTTTATGCGTTCCATTTGAGAGATTGATGCATTGACCAACTACCCAAGCATCGACACAGAGCTCCTTCGCACTTTTGTGGCCATTGCCGATCACGGTGGGTTTACCCGCGCGGGCGAAGTGGTGAACCGCACTCAATCGGCCGTCAGCATGCAGATGAAGCGTCTGGAAGAAGATCTGATCCAGCGTCCCCTCTTTCAGAAAGATGGACGCACCGTCAGCCTGACGATTGAGGGGCAAGTGCTACTGGGTTATGCGCGGCGGATCCTGAAGCTGCACGGAGAAGTCTTCAACACCCTGCGCGAGCCGCACATGGTGGGCGTGGTGAAGATTGGTTCACCGGACGACTACGTCATGCGTTTTTTACCCGGCATTCTGCAGCGATTTGCGCAGGCCTATCCGCTGGTGCAGATCGAAGTGCACTGTGAACCTTCAAAACAATTGCTCCTGCGTCAGGATCTGGACCTGAGTATCGTCACTCGCGAACCCGGTACCGAGATCGGTCAGATCCTGCGTCAGGAGCGATTCGTCTGGATGGTCGCTCAAGGCTTTTATCCTCACGAACAAAGTCCCGTGCCTTTGGCGATGTTCAACACCGACTGTTTTTGCCGGACGTGGGCCTGCAATGCGCTGGACACGATGCAGCGCGATTATCGGATTGCCTACACGAGTGCGAGTCTGGCGGCGATCAGCGCGGTAGTGACAGCCGGCCTGGCCGTGACCGCACAACTGGAAAGTCTGCTAACCCCTGATTTACGCATCATTGGCGAAGCTGAACAGATGCCGCAGCTACCGCTGGCGAGCATCGTCCTGCTGCGTAATCCGAAAAACCCGTCGCCCATCACCGAATGTCTCGCGGAACACATCGCCGAAGGATTCAGGCTTTAAGCGTTCAGGCTTTGAAGGCCAGAATGACCGCACAGACCACTAGGAAGCCGCAGAACAGCGAGCGCAGCAAACGCTCGGGCAGCGAATGCGCCAGCTTTACGCCCCAACTGATGCTGGCCAGCCCACCCACGGCCAGCGGAATGCCCATGCTCCAATTGACGTGGTCATGCAGCGCGTAAGTAAACAAGGTGATGGCTGTACTCGGGGCAGCCAGCGCCAAAGCCAGTCCTTGCGCAACCACTTGGCTCGCACCAAAAAAACTGGTCAGAATCGGCGTCGCAATCACTCCACCACCGACGCCGAACAAGCCTCCGGTGACGCCCGAACCTATCCCTAGCAACCAGAGCCGATTAACGTAGCGCAACCCGGTACTGGCGTTATCTTTGCGCCAGAACATCTGCGCCAGATTGAAGACCGTGAGCAAAATCAGAAAGGCAATGAACGCCAGGCGCATGTGCTGCGGATCAAGGCGTACCGCCCACAACGATGTCAGCCACGCCAGACAGAAACTGGGGATGATCAGCATCATGGCGTTGCGCATGGAGATACGATTTCGCTGGTTGTAACGCCACAGCGCCAACAGCACGTTAGGCAATACCATCAACAAAGCGGTGCCTTGGGCGAGTTGTTGATCAAGCCCGAACAACACGCCTAAAGCGGGAATCGCAACCAGGCCGCCCCCAATACCGAACAAGCCACCCAGAGTGCCCATGGCGGCACCCAACGCTACGAACATCACCACTTCAATCACGCCGCAATCCCTTCTCAAACAATGCGCGCATGCTACGCAGTCTGGCTGCTCAGGCAAATAACCGATGTGCGCTATTGCGAAGGTTTCATGCCCGTGATCACGATCCATCGCTGGTTGCGTGCAGCGACTGACCGGAATTTATCTGGCGCAACAAAGATCACGGCACTAAATTGTCGGCATGACACACGCAAAAGAGGACCACCCCATGAGCGCTGACGCCAGCTCCACTGCCGACAGTAACTGCCAAGCGTTGCAGCTCGACAACCAACTGTGTTTCGCCCTTTACTCCACGTCTTTGCTGATGACCAAGGTCTACAAACCCCTGCTGCAGGCGTTGGGCCTGACCTATCCGCAGTACCTGGCGATGATGGTGCTCTGGGAACAGGATGGCTTGACCGTTGGCGACGTCAGCACCCGGCTGCTGACAGATCCGGGCTCCCTGACGCCTCTGCTCAAACGCCTGGAAGGCGAAGGTTTTATCAGTCGCACCCGCAGCAAGGAAGATGAGCGGGTTGTGCTGCTGCACCTGACCGAACAAGGCCGGGCCCTGCAGCAAAAAGCCCTGACCGTCCCCGGCTGTATCCTGTCTGCCAGCGGCCTGGAAATAGAACAACTGCAAGCGTTGCAAGGTGAACTGCTCAAGCTTCGCGAGAATCTGCAGGGCAGTGTTTGAGGGCGTTCTGCACCTCATCCACAACCACTGGATAAACGCTTTTCTGTAAGAGCATCCCGATGTGCATGGCACCGCGCAGTCTCGCGTCAAAAAATACCATGGTGGGAGCCGAGCTTGCTCGCGATGAGGCTGGACGCGGTTCACTTTAGATCGCGCCCGACCTTATCGCGAGCAAGCTCAGCTCCCACAGAAAAAAGCGTGCTTGCGTCACCACCGCACTGTGCCGGGAGCACAAGCCGATCGCCTATAGATGATTCCATTCCAACAATCCGAAATATTATCTTGCGCGCAAACTATTTGCGCGATACATTTATTTCGTACTCCGTTAGCGCACTCCTTTCCAGCGCAAACAGACAAGTTTTGAAAGACCCGATCACTACGATCTTCCGACTCTAATGAGGTGACACCATGGATACGCTTTATACCGGCATCGCAACTGCAACCGGCGGCCGTGATGGTCGTGCTGTTTCCAGCGACAACATCCTCGACGTGAAACTCGCTACGCCAAAAGAACTGGGCGGCGCAGGTGGTGCAGCCACCAACCCTGAGCAACTGTTCGCTGCCGGTTACTCGGCCTGCTTCATTGGTGCGCTGAAATTCGTCGCGGGCCAGAGCAAGCGCACTATTCCGGCTGACGCCTCGATCACTACCCATGTCGGCATCGGCCAGATTCCTGGCGGTTTCGGTCTGGACATCGACCTGAACATCAACCTGCCAGGCCTGGAACAAGCGGACGCCGAGCAACTGGTTGAAGCGGCTCACCAGGTGTGCCCGTACTCGAACGCTACCCGCGGCAACGTTGATGTGCGCCTGCACGTAACCGTATAACCGCAACGGTTCCAGGTGCTGCGGAATGGCCGAAACCTGTGGGAATTCATTCGCGAAGAGGCCAGTACAGCCGACACGCTTCTGTTGGCTGATACATAGCTTTCGCGAATGAATTCGCTTCCACAAGGGCAGCCATGTTCGTTCGACAAGCGCCCACAAAAAAGCCCGCATCGCTGCGGGCTTTTTGTTGAACGCGGTAAAAGCTGTGCTTATTTAGCACGGCCTTTGTAGGAACCGCCTTCACGTGTATCGATCTCGATGCGGTCACCGATTTCGATGAAATCAGCTACTTGCAGCTCGGTACCGTTGGCCAGCTTGGCAGGCTTCATCACCTTGCCGGAAGTGTCGCCACGAGCCGAACCTTCGGTGTAGTCAACTACGCGCACAATGGTGGTTGGCAGCTCTACGGAAACCAGACGCTCTTCGAAGAAGATCGCTTCGCAAACGTCGGTCATGCCTTCTTCCACGAATGGCAGAACGGCTTCGATGTCTTCAGCGTTCAGCTCGTACATGGTGTAGTCAGTGGTGTCCATGAACGTGTAGGTGTCGCCGCTGATGAAGGACAGTGTCGCTTCTTTGCGGTCGAGGATTACGTCGTCCAGTTTGTCATCAGCGCTGTAAACGATCTCGGTCTTGTAACCGGTCAGCAGGTTTTTCAGCTTGGTTTTCATGATGGCGCTGTTACGACCGGACTTGGTGAATTCAGCTTTCTGAACCAGCCAAGGGTCATTTTCAAGACGAATCACGGTACCGGGTTTGAGTTCTTTACCAGTTTTCATTGCGTATATCCGAATTTGGATGGAATTTGCCGAGGCTCTGTACGAGAAACCACTTCGCGCGTGTCACGCGAAGGTCTTTTTCGTACAGAGCCTAATCTCAAGGCCGCGTATCATACGAAACTCCACAAAACAGTACCAGCGCCGTCGCAAGATCAGCGTGGGAAGCTTGCTGTACACACCAGCTTTCAGCGTGGTTCGCGATCTCTGACCAGTGCTCAAGCAGCGCCTGCCAGCTTTCAGCGCCCTTCTCGCCCGCATTCCAGGTGCGCCAGAAGCCGCTCAACGCCTTTGCAGCCTCGGGCGAGAGCCCTGCAAGGTAGTGTTCCAGAAAGGCATCGAGCTTCACCCAATGGGCGTCATCGTCCTGTTCATAGATGTGCCAGAGCAGCGGCCGCCCCGCCCACTGCGCCCTGACGAAAGAGTCTTCGCCGCGTACCACGTTGAAATCACAGGACCATAGGAGCCGGTCGTAATCCTCCTGTCTGACGAACGGCAGTACCTGAACCGTCAGCGCTCCGCGGGTTTCCCGTGCCCCGGTTCGAAGCGAGTCGACGCCAAGCCAGCGTTGCAGATCCCCCAGAATACGGCCTTCCGGTACCAGTAAATGGTTTGCCTCGCTATCGGTCGCCAATGCGTCAAGCCAGGCTCCGATACCCGGATTTTCATACGCAAACACCGAAATCAACCGCGCGCCATCGTCAGGAGTGACCCCAAGCCCTTGCAGGAAATGGCTACGCTCTGCCTGGTTCTGTTGAAACGCCTGACGTGTGGCAAGCAAATCATGCTCTCGCAGCAGACCACCGGTAGTCGGAACAAAGCCCGGAAAGAAAAAGAATTTGCGCAGCCCGTTGGATTGCACCGATGGCAGGCCATGGCAACCACTCACCCAATCTTCGGCGCTGAGGTATTCGAGATTGATCCATACCGGCCGGGGTGAACATTGTGCGATAGCGTCAACGTAGTCGGGTGGCAGACGGCAGGCGAAGGCCTCAACGATTACGTCGGGGATGTCAGTGGCCTGCCATTGCTTCGGCCATTGATGGACGCTGACGCCTTCGCTCCATTGCTGCGCGGCAGAGGCATCAGCGCCAGGGCTCAGGCGCACGAAGGCAGCCAGATCATCGACCCAAAGGCGCACCTTCAAACCATGCTCGGCTACTAATTGCCTGGCCAGACGCCAGGTCACGCCGATGTCGCCGTAGTTGTCGACGACGCTGCAAAAAATGTCCCAAGAGGCTTTCATGTCCGGCTCCCTGAGGCTGGATGATAAAAAACGCCGATTGTCCTTCAGACAACCGGCATTCACCAGCCTCCGGTCATGGCACAATCGCAGCATCTGCAGTCAACGCCGAGATACTGTCATGCCTGTTACTCACCGCCGCGAACTGAATGTATCCCTTCACCCATTGAAACTGATCGCCTGTATCGCCATCGGCATCTGGCTTGGTTTTGTCGCAGTGGCGATGACCGGCATGCTGCTCTACAAAGCCCTGCCCGCTGCCGAAACTCAGGTAATCAACAATGCGGCCGCGCAACTGAGCGCACCGCCGGTCGAAAAGCCTGCGCCCGCTGCGGAAAAAACCATGTTCGAAAAGTATGAGCAAAGCCTGCGGGAAAGCGAGGCTCGCCAGGCGTGGGAACAGGCTCAGGAACAACAGCAGAAAAACTTCAACGGCCCCAAATGTAACTTCTGGATGCAGCAGGATCGCACCGCGCCCAGCGAGAAAAGCCGCGCCAATGTCATCCAGTTCTGCGGATAAACCATGAACAAGCAAGACGTGTTGCAACTGATCATCGACAAACTGGAGGTGGACCTGGATATCGCCCGGCGCGCTGCTCAGACCGCGTATGAAACCGCGACCCACGAAGAAAACATCGCCGAAAACAAATACGACACGCTGGGGCTCGAAGCCTCGTATCTGGCTGCGGGTCAGGCGCGGCGTGTGGAAGAAATTCGCCAGTCGCTGGTGCTCTACCAAAAGCTGACACTCGCGCCATTCAGCGAGGACAAAGGCATTCAGTCCGGCGACCTGATCACGCTGGAAAATCACCTTGGCGTTGAACAGCATCTGTTTCTGGGGCCTGACGCCGCTGGTCTGAAGATTCAATACGACGCGCACACTGTCACGGTAATCACCGCCCGCGCGCCATTGGGCCAGAGCCTGCTGGGTAAACAGACGGGCGATGAACTGGAGATTCGCGTAAATAGCAGCAGCCAAACCTTCGAAGTCACGCAGATAGTGTGACCGGCTATTCATTTACAGGGTTGATCGCTCCAACTTTTTCTGGGTATGGTGGCTTCGTCGCCACATAAAGTGACCGGGACTACATAACCGGAAGCAAGGACTCACTAAGTAGGAGATATTTCATGACTAACGTCATTGCTTTCCCTGACGCCCATGAACGTGATCGCCTCAAGTCAAGTGACCACCCTGGGCTGAGATACCTGAACAAGAAAGAGCGACTGCTGATCGACCAGTTACGTCAGACCAGCCATGCCGGACGCCAGTACGTCTATGACTATGCAGCCATTATGTCGCTGTCCAAGCCACTGCATCCGGATTGAGTGCCCGCGGTTTCTGAATGTGATGAGAATCCTGTGGGCGAATAAGTTCGCTCCCACGGGTTTTACGTCATTCCGTAGGACCGGCTTCAGCCGGGAGAGAGTTGGAGCTTTTGTCAGATATCTTTCGGCAGAAATACCGCCCTCCCGGCTGAAGCCGGTCCTACGGGATTGCAAGCAAACATAGAATCTCCCACTGCTTGTCTATTCAGCCCCGGTTCAGACCATGACACCCCAACCCCGCGCAAGCGCCTATAGTGCCTGCACGTCCCGGTAATCTGGAATCCGTCATGAACCCCGCTGGATCTGAACACGCCCCCTCTGAACGGCACATAGCAACAGAATCGACCGGCAAGAAACCTGTCGATCATCTGCGTTTCCACAAGCACCACGCGCACCTTGCCAGTACCTTCGGCAATGACGGGTTTGCCCTCAAGGCCGAGGCCTTTGCCCGATTCTTTGGCACGCCTACGTTCCTCGGTGCACAAACCGTTATCGTTCTGCTCTGGGTGGTGTGTAACGCCACCGGCCTGACCCAATTCGATCTGTACCCGTTTATCCTCCTCAATCTGGCGTTCAGCCTTCAGTCAGCCTACGCAGCGCCTCTGATTCTGCTGGCTCAGACCCGCCAGTCAGCGCGCGACAAAGCCAATGCCGACGCTGACGCCCAGCACCGCGAAGATCTGGCAGCACAAATGCTCTCGCTGCTGGAGCAGAACACCCGCCTCACAGAACTGACCAAATCGCTCACCGAGCGTATTGAGACGCTCACCTCTGACATGCATAAGCATTTCGTGAAACGCGACCCGGTCGATTGCGACAAAAAGCCGGGCTGACTGGCCGCTTTTCCAACGCCCTGTCCATCCTGTTCGAGTGGGAAGCCCGGTAGGCCAAGCCGTCACTTGAGTCGGACATTTTCCAAAGCTGTCGCCACTTAGTATTGCACCCATCATAAAACCAAAGGATTATGACCATAATTAAAACCGCAAAAGCCTTGTGGAGTGCACGTCATGTCGATTCAGACCCGTGATGAAAAACTCAGCCTCTGGCTGGAAGAAGAGCGAGCCATAAGAGAAAGCCTGGGCGCAGCGGGCACAATGCGTCTAGCCGATGTGGCCCTGTTGGAGCCCAGGGAGTTCTTCGAAGGCATTGGTCGTGGCGACCTGCCCTGTCCGCCCATTGGCGAGCTCATGGATTTCACGCCGCTGCGCTGGTCGCCGGGAGAGTTCGTTTTTCAGGGGACGCCCGATGAGCGTCATTACAATCCTTTGGGTAGCGTGCATGGCGGGTACGCGGCAACGCTACTGGACTCATGCATGGGTTGCGCGATTCATACCCGTCTGAAAAAAGGTCAGGGCTACACCACGCTGGACTTGCGTATCAGTTACGTAAGGGCACTGAACCACTCAGTCGGGCCGGTGCGCGCGGAAGGCAAGGTGATCCATATCGGTCGTTCAACTGCATTGGCCGAGGGTCGGCTGTATGACGTGGACGACCGGCTTTACGCCATTGGCAGTACGACCTGCATGATTCTCAATATGGATACTTGAGTGGAAACGACCTTTTACCGAACAACAATAACCACCTGAGTTGTAATACGTTTTCTGTAGGAGTGGCCGGGGTGGCGCTCCACACTGCTCGCGATAGCGTCAGCACAGGCGATAAATTCATCAACTGGCAGACCGAATCGCGAGCAAGCTCACTCCTACAGGGGCCGTGTTTACTTCGCGACATCGTATCCTACGAGCTAAATCTTGAACCCTGCACGCCTTCTACTGACCAACCTGACAAGCTCATTCGTGACGCACAGGCAAATATCCCTTTCCCGTTGCACTGTTTTTCTCCGCAGTCCGGGCCGGGATACTGAGCTCACGTCTTGTTTGTTGAATCAATTTGAAGGAGCACCACACATGTCTATTCCAGCATTCGGCCTCGGTACTTTTCGCCTCAAGGATCAGGTTGTCATCGACTCTGTAACCAATGGCCTTGAAGTGGGCTATCGAGTCATCGACACCGCTCAGATCTACGGCAACGAAGCCGAAGTCGGCAAAGCCATCGCCGACAGTGGCGTGCCTCGTGAAGAGTTGTTCATCACCACCAAAATCTGGACCGACAACTTCGCCGCCGACAAGCTGATCCCGAGCCTCAAGGAAAGCCTGGCAAAACTGCAGACTGACCACGTGGATCTGACACTGATTCACTGGCCTTCGCCAGAAGGCAAAGTCTCGGTCAAAGAGTTCATGACGGCTTTGCTGGAGGCCAAAAAGCAAGGCCTGACCAAACAGATCGGCATCTCCAACTTCACGATTGCGTTGATGAAGGAAGCCATTGAAGTGGTCGGTGCAGAGAACATCGCCACCAACCAGATTGAACTGCACCCGTACCTGCAAAACCGCAAGGTGGCTGACTTCGCCAAACAGCACGGCATTCAGATCACGTCTTACATGACCCTGGCCTACGGTGAAGTGCTGAAGGATCCGGTGATCGAACAGATCGCCAAACGCCACAATGCTTCGACAGCACAAGTGACGCTGGCCTGGGCGATGCAACTGGGTTACGCGGTGATCCCGTCGTCGACCAAACGCAGCAATCTGGAAAGCAACCTCAAGGCTCAGGATTTGAAACTGAGCGATGAAGACATGGCACAGATCGCAGCGCTGGATCGCGGCCACCGCCTGACCAGCCCCGCGAGCCTTGCGCCGAAGTGGGATTGATCAGAAACGCAGCACCTGTAGGAGCGCGCTTGCCCGCGATAGCGTCAGCACAGCCGATATATTTATTGGCTGACAAACCGACATCGCGGGCAAGCGCGCTTCTACAAGTTAAAAATCATTGAATCGGCTAGTCGAATATTTTTTGATTGAAGATACGGTGTCCATGTCACCAAGCTTTCTGGCATCAACACGGACCCTGTAGGAGTGAGCTTGCTCGCGATAGCGTCAGCACAGCCGATATATTTATTGGCTGACACACCGTCATCGCGGGCAAGCGCGCTCCTACAAGTTAAAAATCCAAGTCAGGTAATTGCAGGTGCGCCCACGAGAGATCGCGTTTCAATTCAATGAGGTGTGCTTACCCCACCGCCACCAACCGCTCCAGCACAGACTGATCACGCCCTCCCCGCGCCACATTGGCGTACAGCGATTCGGCGATTTCATCGGCGCGGATTGGCAGCACTGACAACAAGGTGTCGCTCAACCCGTGACTGGACTCGCAGAAACCCTGCATGTAGATCGAGGCTTTGCAGCGGCTGTCGCTCTTGATCCGATAATCACGACTCACTTCAAAGTCCCCCAGATACTCACTCAGCGGCTCCAGCAGATGGCGGTGCAACTGACGCTCGTAGCCGGTGGCCAGGACCACTGCGTCGTAGGTCTGCACGCTGCTTTCACCATTGGCGAGATTACCCAGCACCACTTCAATACCGTTGGCGGTTGCCTTCGCGTTCTGGACCGAGGTCAGGTTGCGGAATGTATGACGTGCAATGCCCGAGACTTTCTGGCGATAGAACACACCGTAGATGCGCTCGATCAGATCGATGTCCACCACTGAGTAATTGGTGCTGTGGTATTCGCGGATCATCTCTGCGCGCTGCATGCCGTTCTGGCTGAACATGAGATCGGTGAACTCGGGTGAGAACACTTCGTTGACGAAAGGACTGTCGTCAGCAGGCTTGAGGGCCGAACCGCGCAGAATCACGTCCACCTGCACCGACGGGTAACTGTCGTTCAGGTCAATGAAGGCCTCGGCCGCACTCTGCCCGCCGCCAACAATCGCGATGCGCATCGGCTTGCCATTGGCGCAGGCTTGCTGAGCCATGGATTGCAGGTATTTGGAATGGTGAAACACTCGTGCGTCGCCCTTCATCCCGGAGAAAGCCTCAGGAATACGCGGCGTGCCACCAGGGCTGACCACCACCGAGCGAGTGGTGCGCACGTGATTCTGGCCTTGCGTATCACGGGAAATAACCCGCAACGCCTCGACCTGCTTTTTGTGCAGCACCGGCTCGATGGCGGTGACTTCTTCGCCATAGCGGCTCTGTTCGTTGAACTGTGCTGCCACCCAGCGCAGGTAGTCGTTGTACTCCATCCGGCACGGGTAAAAAGTGCCCAGGTTGATGAAGTCCACCAGGCGACCGTGCTGCTTGAGGTAGTTGACGAACGAAAACGGGCTCGTGGGATTACGCAGCGTGACCAGATCCTTGAGGAAGGAAATCTGCAGTTCGCTTTGGGTCACCAGAGTGTTGCCGTGCCAGCGGTAGTCGGCCTGTTTGTCGAGAAACAAAGCATCCAGCGCACCCTCCCGCTCGCCCCGTTCCCGCAGGGCAATTGCCAGTGCCAGATTGGATGGACCAAAACCGATACCGATCAAATCGTGAACCACGGCAGATACAAGAGCCTGTGTCATTCCAGTGTCCTCGGGAGATGTTGCCCGCTCGTCAATCAATGGCCAGCAAGGTGGCCTGTTGCAGTAGGAAACGAGGACAGAGAAACAAAATTTAACGATTGGGCCGAGAACGGGGCGACGAGGCAGAGGGACAGGAAAGCCGGCCCTGCTGTTATGTGATGCATATGCTGTAGGAGCTGCCGAAGGCTGCGAATGCATCAAGCCTGACACACCGCTATCGCAGCCTTCGGCAGCTCCTACAGGAATACGTTTCCATTCAAATAATTGCGCTATTTTTGATCAGACGCGGCTTAACGCAACTCCCCACGCAACGACGCCACCTGTCTGCGCGCCGCTGCCTGGGTCGATGCGTCACCGGTCAGCGCTGGCCCGGCGACGACGGTCACCCTCGACCACAGGCGGCGGAACAAACGTTTGCCCGGCGCACGGCTGAAAAAGCTGCCCCACAAGCCTTGCAGCGCCATCGGGATGACCGGCACAGACGTCTGTTCAAGAATGAGCTTCATGCCACTTTTAAACTCATCAATCTCACCGTCGCGAGTCAACTTGCCTTCTGGAAAGATGCATACCAGCTCGCCTTCGTTCAGGTATTGGGCAATCTTTTTGAAAGCTTGATCGTAAATCTGCAAGTCCTCACCACGCCCGGCGATAGGGATCGTCCCGGCGGTGCGGAAAATAAAGTTAAGCACCGGCAAGTTGTAGATCTTGTAGTACATGACGAAACGAATCGGCCGTCGCACTGCGCCGCCGATCAACAGGGCATCAACGAACGACACGTGATTACAAACCAGCAATGCCGCACCTTCGTCTGGAATATGGTCGAGATTCTCGTGCTTGACGCGGTACATGGAATGGCTGAGCAGCCAGATCATGAAGCGCATGGTGAACTCGGGAACAACCTTGAAGATGTACACGTTGACCGCGATGTTCATCAACGAGATGGCCAGAAACAGCTCCGGAATCGACAGCTTGGCCACGCTGAGCAGCAAGATCGACACAATCGCCGACACCACCATGAACAGCGCATTGAGAATGTTGTTGGCAGCAATGACCCGAGAGCGCTCGCGCTCCAGGGTGCGGGACTGAATCAGGGCATACAGCGGCACGATGTAGAAGCCACCAAAAATCCCGATGCCGAGAATGTCCAGCAGCACCCACCAAGCCTGACTGAAACCAAGGACGCCCAGCCAGTCATTGGCCATGACGTTCTGCGGCATTTGTCCGGAATGCCACCACAGCAACAGGCCGAACACCGTCAGGCCCATGGAGCCAAATGGCACCAGACCTATTTCTACCTTGCGCCCGGACAGGCGCTCGCAAAGCATCGAGCCGGTCGCGATACCGATGGAGAAGACGGTCAGGATCAGCGTCACCACGGTTTCGTCGCCGTACAGCCACTCCTTGGCGTAGGACGGGATTTGCGTGAGGTAAATCGCGCCGACGAACCAGAACCACGAGTTACCGACAATCGAGCGGGAGACCGCTGGCGTCTGACCCAGTCCCAGGCGCAAGGTGGCCCAGGTCTGAGTGAAAATATTCCATTCAATCTTCATCTGCGGCGAAACAGCTGCGGCCCGAGGAATGCTATGGCTGGCGATGTAGCCCAGGCTCGCCGTCAACACCATCACGCTGGCGACAAACATCTCGTAATGAGCGGTGGACATGATGATACCGGCGCAAATGGTCCCGGCCAGAATCGCCAGAAAAGTACCCATTTCCACCAGCCCGTTGCCGCCGACCAGTTCTTCTTCACGCAGGTGTTGCGGGAGGATCGAATACTTCACGGGCCCGAACAGCGCCGAGTGGGTGCCCATGGCAAACAACGCCACCAGCATCAGCCACAGGTGCCCGAACAGAAACCCCACCGATCCCACCAACATGATGCCAATCTCGGCCAGCTTGATCACACGGATCAACTTGTCCTTGGCGTACTTCTCACCAAACTGTCCGGCTAGGGCAGAGAACAGGAAGAACGGCAGGATGAACAGCAACGCACACAGGTTGACCCAGATAGAGCGATCACCGTCGATGTTCAGTTTGTAGAGAATGGCCAGAATCAGCGATTGCTTGAGGATATTGTCGTTGAAAGCCCCGAGGGACTGTGTGATGAAAAACGGCAGGAAACGACGCTTTCCAAGCAAATTGAACTGTGACTGATGGCTCATCGTCCGCGATCCTGAATGGCAACGGGCACATTGAAGACGTTACAGGACGTAATGTCGATAGGATGTTTCGCAATGTCAGGAATTTGATGCGCAAAGAGGCCCGTAGGACCGGCTTTAGCCGAGAGGACGTACGTCTGGCGAAGAAGGTTTAGCGAGTGCCCAGGTCTCCTCCCGGCTGAAGCCGGTCCTACGGGATCGCCAAAAAACCTGTGGGAATTTATTCGCGAAAGCGGTGTGCCAGACAAAGCTATTTTTCAGGTCTGGCCCCTTCGCGAATAAATTCGCTCCCACAGGTTCCACAATCCCGTAGGACCGGCTTTAGCCGGGAGGGCGTCGGTACATTCGCTAAATTTTCTTCGTCAGAAATACCGCTCTCCCGGCTAAAGCCGGTCCTACAAGATCAAGCTTGAAGACAACCATAGAATCTCCCACAGGGAATCGCGTTTCAATGAGCTGCGTCTCTATGCCGCTTCACGACTAAAGTAGCTCCTGCTCCCCCGAACCTTCATGCGAGACTAGCCAGCTTGTTCTTGAGGCTCTGAATGTCTATGTCGCTGTCCACCGGGCTGATTGCGGCCGTCGCCCTGGCTTATATGGCCGTCATGTTTGCCATCGCCTTTTACGGTGACCGGCGCAGTACGTCGCTGCCGCCCCGGCTGCGCGCGTGGGTGTATAGCCTGTCGCTGGCGGTGTATTGCACCAGCTGGACGTTCTTCGGCGCAGTCGGTCAGGCCGCCGAGCAGTTGTGGTCGTTCCTGCCTATCTACCTCGGGCCTGTGGTGCTGATGCTGCTGGCGCCGTGGGTGCTGCAAAAGATGGTGCTGATCAGCAAACAGGAAAACATCACCTCGATTGCCGACTTCATCGCTGCACGCTATGGCAAATCTCAATCCCTGGCGGTGGTGGTTGCGCTGATCTGCCTGGTGGGCGTGCTGCCCTACATCGCCCTGCAACTCAAAGGCATCGTGCTGGGGGTGAACATCCTCATTGGTGCAGTCGCGGACGCCACAGGAACCCGAGCCCAGGACACAGCACTCATCGTCTCGCTGGTCCTCGCGCTGTTCACCATTGTCTTCGGGACGCGCAATCTGGACGTCACCGAACACCATCGCGGCATGGTCATGGCGATTGCCTTCGAGGCGCTGGTCAAGCTGTTTGCCTTCATGGCGGTGGGCGCGTTCGTGACGTATGGCCTTTATGACGGCTTCGACGACCTGTTCAATCAGGCCCTGATCGCGCCACGGCTTGAGGAGTACTGGAAGGAAACCATTAACTGGCCGTCCATGGTGGTGCAAACCGGCGTGGCGATGATGGCGATTGTTTGCCTACCCCGGCAGTTTCACGTCACCGTCGTGGAAAATATTGACCCGCAGGATCTGCGCCTGGCCAAGTGGGTGTTCCCGGCCTACCTGGTACTCGCAGCGCTGTTTGTAGTGCCCATCGCCCTGGCCGGGCAAATGCTCCTGCCAGACTCGGTGCTGCCCGACTCGTTCGTGATCAGCCTGCCCCTGGCGACGACTCATCCATCACTGGCTTTGCTGGCGTTCATCGGCGGTGCCTCGGCAGCCACGGGCATGGTGATCGTGGCGAGTGTCGCGCTGTCGACGATGATCTCCAACGACATGCTGCTGCCTTGGCTACTGAGCCGAAAAACGGCGGAGCGCCCGTTTGAGGCTTTCCGCCACTGGATGCTGTCGGTGCGCCGGGTCAGCATCGTGGTCATTCTGCTGCTGGCCTATGTCTGCTATCGACTGCTGGGTTCGACCGCCAGTCTGGCAACCATTGGCCAGATCGCCTTCGCCGCTATTACGCAATTATCGCCCGCGATGTTTGGTGCACTGTGGTGGAAGCAGGCCAACCGTCGAGGTGTTTTTGCCGGATTGGGGGCCGGGATTTTCCTGTGGTTTTACACCTTGGTCCTGCCGATTTCTGCCGAAAGTCTGGGATGGCCGCTGGAAACGTTTCCACTGCTGGCCTGGCTGCACAGCAACCCCTTAGGGCTGCCGATTACGCCGCTGACCCAAGGCGTGGTGCTGTCACTGGCGGGCAACTTCATCCTGTTCGGCTGGGTGTCGGTGATCTCCAAGACCCGGGTTTCCGAGCACTGGCAGGCCGGGCGTTTCATCGGTCAGGACGCCAGTGTCAGCACCGGCAATCGGCCGCTGCTGGCCGTGCAGGTCGAGGATTTGCTGAACCTTTCCGCACGCTTCGTGGGTGAAGAACGCGCCCGACAAAGCTTCATCCGCTTCGCCTATCGTCAAGGCAAAGGCTTCAACCCGAACCAGAATGCCAACGGCGACTGGATCGCTCACACCGAGCGCCTGTTGGCCGGTGTACTGGGCGCCTCATCGACCCGCGCCGTGGTAAAAGCCGCCATCGAAGGCCGCGACATGCAGCTCGAAGACGTGGTGCGCATCGCCGATGAGGCCTCCGAGGTGCTGCAGTTCAACCGCGCCCTGCTACAAGGGGCCATCGAGAACATCACCCAGGGCATCAGCGTAGTCGATCAATCGCTGAAGCTGGTGGCGTGGAATCACCGTTATCTGGAGCTGTTCAATTATCCCGAGGGGCTGATCAGCATTGGCCGCCCGATTGCCGACATCATTCGCTACAACGCCGAACGCGGGCTGCTGGGTCCCGGCGAGGCGGAAGTTCACGTGGCCCGGCGTCTGCACTGGATGCGTCAGGGCCGTGCCCACACCTCGGAGCGGATGTTCCCCAACGGCCGGGTGATCGAACTGATCGGCAACCCGATGCCAGGCGGTGGTTTCGTGATGAGTTTCACTGACATTACCGCTTTCCGCGATGCCGAACATGCGCTCAAAGGCGCGAATGAAAGCCTTGAGCAACGGGTCGCCGAGCGTACCCACGAGCTATCACAGCTGAACCTTGCCCTGACCGAAGCCAAGGGCACAGCCGAAGCGGCGAACCAGTCGAAAACCCGCTTCCTGGCAGCCGTCAGCCATGACTTGATGCAACCACTGAATGCTGCCCGCCTGTTCTCCGCGGCGCTGTCCCATCAGGACGACGGCATGTCCGCTGAAACCCAGCAACTGGTGCAGCATCTGGACAGTTCGCTGCGCTCAGCCGAAGACCTGATCAGCGATTTGCTGGACATTTCCCGCCTGGAAAACGGCAAGATCACCCCGGACCGTCAGCCTTTTGCACTGAACACGCTGTTTGACACACTGGGCGCCGAGTTCAAGGCGCTGGCCCAGGAACAAGGCCTGGAATTCCGGGTCAGCGGCACCGCGCTGCGGGTCGACAGTGATGCCAAGTTGCTGCGACGCATCCTGCAGAACTTCCTGACCAATGCGTTCCGTTACGGCAAAGGCCCGATACTGCTCGGCGTGCGCCGTCGTGGCACCTACCTGAGTCTGGAGGTCTGGGATCGCGGGCCGGGGATTCCGGAAGACAAGCAGCGGGTGATTTTCGAAGAGTTCAAACGTCTGGACAGTCACCAGACCCGCGCTGAAAAAGGCCTGGGGCTGGGCCTGGCGATTGCTGATGGTCTGTGTCGCGTACTGGGCCACACGTTGCAAGTGCGCTCATGGCCGGGCAAAGGCAGCGTGTTCAGCGTGTGCGTGCCGCTGGCTCAGCATCAGACAGTTCCGGCCAGCGTCGTACCCGACGCAAACCGTACCGCGCTGACCGGGACGCAAGTGCTGTGCATTGATAACGAAGACAGCATTCTGATCGGCATGAACAGCCTGCTGACTCGCTGGGGCTGTCAGGTATGGACTGCCCGCAGCCGTGAGGAATGTCAGGCGCTGCTGGATGAAGGCGTACGCCCGCAACTGGCACTGGTGGATTACCACCTGGACAATGGCGAGACCGGCACCGAGCTGATGGCCTGGTTGCGAACGCGCCTGGGTAAACCGGTACCGGGCGTCGTGATCAGCGCTGACGGCCGACCCGAACTGATCGCTCAAGTGCATGCTGCCGGGCTGGATTACCTGCCCAAGCCGGTCAAGCCCGCTGCGTTGAGGGCGTTGTTGAGTCGGCATGTGATGTTGGGGTGAGATCTGCGCATAAGGCTGGACGCGTTTCACTTTAGACCGCGCGGACCTTATCGCGAGCAAGCTCTGGTCCTACAGATCCCACTCGATTTACTTTGCATCTCAGCTTGCAGGCAAACATAGAATCTCCCGCATAGGTCCAATGCTCTTTGAGGCGCATTTAATCTTGAGTTGAAATGCCGTCCCCTGTGGGAGCGAGGCTTGCCCGCGATACATAAGACGCAGCTAAAAGACAGACCGCGTTGTCGTTTATCGCGGCCAAGCCTCGCCGTTGATGGTCCGCAGAGCAAGCGGTGAGGCAAACGATTATGAGAAAGGAATACCGATATACATATTTCTCATTTGACAATCATTATCATCAAGCCTAATTTGTTGCCCGGTGTGTAGGGGGCTTCCCTACGAAAGCTGCATCTGCCCAATTGCTGCAAGGTGATTTCCATGCCGGAACAACTATCCACAAGTACGTGCGATTCACCGCTTCTCCAGGCGTTTGTCGAAAACCGCCTGATTCTGGTCAAGATTGCCGCCCGCATTACCGGCTGCCGATCACGGGCGGAAGACGTCGTACAGGACGCTTTCTTCCGACTGCAGTCCGCGCCGCAGATCACGTCGTCGATCAAGGCCCAGCTCAGTTACCTGTTTCAGATCGTGCGCAATCTGGCGATCGATCATTACCGCAAACAGGCGCTTGAGCAGAAATACTCGGGCTCCGAGGAAGAGGGACTCAATGTGGTTATCCACGGCGCGTCTCCTGAAACCTCGCACATGAACTTCACCACCCTGGAAACCATTGCCGACGCCCTGACCGAACTGCCTAGCCGGACTCGCTACGCATTCGAGATGTACCGGCTGCACGGCGTCCCGCAGAAGGACATTGCCAAGGAACTGGGTGTTTCGCCGACACTGGTGAACTTCATGATCCGCGATGCGCTGGTGCATTGCCGCAAGGTTTCCCTGCAAGAGGCTCGCGCTGTAAGGCGCTGAACACCGCCGGGCAGGTCATACCTGCCCGCCATGGTGCGCAATTGTTGGAGCGAGGCTTGCCCGCGAAGAGGCTGCCCATCCAACAAACCTTAAGTGCCTGATCGAAGGCCTTCGCGGGCAAGCCTCGCTCCAACGAGAACCGAGACAGCCCTTGTGAGCTGTGCAGACGAACAATGACTATCCCCTTCCACATCAATTCACATTAAAGCCACTCACACCGCTCAAAAAACCGCTGACGGTCCAGCGTCATCAGCGCTGCCCGCTTATGTGGGAAATCGAACTCCTTCTCCTTCTCGAACCCCTGCCCTTGCATATAGGCAATCATCTTCCCGTTGTCGGCACGCGGCTCTGACACCAGTCGCTGAGTGCGCTCATCATCGAGAAAAAGATAATGGACCAGTGCCGAGAGCCAACTGGCGACTTTATGTGGGCCCCGGTGGCTTTCTTCGCCCACCAGCATGTGAATCCCACGGTCGTATTCACCAGGACTACAGAACGGAGCGATGCGATCTTTCAGCGCCCAATAGGCTTCGAAATAAGCAAAGGGTTCGTCGTCAAAGCAGCCGATCAAAGTCAGTGTATGAGGGTCGGCAGCCTGCTTTTCCAGGTACTCTCGATGCTGCTCCAGCGATCCGCCCTCCTGCCAGAATTGCAGAACGCGGGGATTGTTTTGCCAGCGATTGAAGCGCTCAAGGTCCAGATCGACATCCAGAGCGCGCAGAGAAATCGAGGTGCCGAGACTGGCATCAAAACGTCGATAGACTTCGCCGACAGGCTTGGCCGGGCGAATCAACGGCATCGCCGTCGCGGATAATGACTGAGGCATGCTTTGGGCTCACGAATAAAGGGCTGATTCAATGAGAAGACGTGCTCGGGGCGGGGAAATTTAATGCGAGGCTCTCAGCAAGCACCTCAGCTTGAAATGTGGAGTCGTAGCAGGCAACTTTTTGGCGAGAAGGATTACGCGGTGTGTCAGTTGAATCGTCTTCGCGAACAAGTTCGCTCCTACCGTGGGCGTAGTGTCTCTGCCGTTCGGGTAGGAGGCAACTTGTTGGCGAGAAGACTACGCGGTGTGTCAGTTGAATCGTCTCGCGAACAAGTTCGCTCCTACCGGGTGGCGCGGTGTCCAAACCGTTAGGGTGCTCGGTGGAATACCACCCCCGGTCGCTCCAGAGTGCGCGACCGCTGAGGAAATTTACGCTCCGCGCGCGCCTCATCCATGTAAAAATGTCGACCAACATATCAAGGCCCAAAGTATCAGGAGGATTGCATGCGGTACGCGCACGATCACAAAGCCCAGACTCACGAACGCATTCTTCACGAAGCCTCGGCACGCTTTCGTCGCGACGGGATTGGTGCCACCGGGCTGCAGCCACTGATGAAAGCATTGGGGCTGACCCATGGCGGCTTTTACGCGCATTTCAAATCCAAGGATGACCTGGTCGAAAACGCGATGCGCTGTGCGGCGGACGAAGCCAACGAGCGTACCAGGCAAGCCTTCGAACAAGAGAATGGCCTGAGCGCTTTTATCGATATGTATTTATCCGAGGGACATCGCAATGCCCCCGAGAAAGGCTGCCCAATGCCGACCATGGCGTCGGAGCTCGGTCAGCGCGGCCAGGCTAGCCCGATCGCCGATGAGCTGATCGAGTCGCGTCTGGCGTTGCTTCAAGAAGCACTCGGCGGGCCGGATGCCGACGCACAAAGCGTGGTAATGCTGTCAGCTCTGGTCGGCGCTTTGATGCTGTCGCGCAGCACTCAGGATCCGGGTCTTTCAGCGCGAATCCTGGACACCACACGTGACTTTCTGAAACAGCAGAACACCGAGTCCTGATCAGTCCTGCCAGCGCTTGAACAACACGCTGGCATTGACGCCACCGAAGCCAAAACCGTTCGACAAGGCGTATTCGATGGCCATGGTCCGCGCTGCGCCGTGGACAATATCGAGACCGGCTGCGGCTTCATCAGGATTGTCGAAATTCAGGGTAGCCGGAGCGATCTGATCGCGAATCGCCAACGCCGTGAAAATCGCCTCGATCCCACCCGCAGCACCCAACAAATGCCCGGTCGCGGATTTGGTCGAGGTGACTGCGATGGAGTGTTGATCGCCAAACAGTGCCTTGATGGCCGCCATCTCTCCTTTGTCACCGACCGGCGTGGAAGTGGCATGAGCATTCAGATGCTGAATGTGTTCTGGCGTGATCCCCGCCTGACGAATCGCCGCCCTCATGGCCCGCTGAGCACCACTGCCGTCTTCCGGCCCAGCCGTCAGGTGATAAGCATCCGCACTGGTGCCATAGCCCACCAGTTCGACAATCGGTTTAGCGCCCCGGGCAAGGGCATGTTCCAACGATTCAATCACCAGAATCCCGGCGCCCTCGCCCATCACAAAACCGTCGCGATCCCGGTCAAAGGGTCGTGAAGCCCGCTCTGGCGTTTCATTGAAGCCACTGGACAAGGCCCGAGCTGCGGCGAAACCTCCCAGGCTGACCCGATCAATCGCCGCCTCCGCCCCACCGCAGATAGCGATGTCTGCTTCGCCACTGCGGATCATTCGCGCCGCATCGCCAATGGCTTGCACACCCGCAGCACACGCCGTTACCGGCGCGCCCAGCGGTCCTTTGAAACCATGCTGAATGGAAACATGACCCGCCGCCAGATTGACCAGAAACGAGGGAATCGTGAACGGCGACAGACGCCGCGGCCCACGGCTATCGGTGGTGCGCACCGCATCGGCAATCGCCCCGAAACCACCAATACCCGAGCCAATAATAGTCGCCGTACGCTCCTGGGCCTCTTCGCTATCGGCGACCCAGCCCGCCTGCGCAATCGCCTCTTTGGCAGCAGCGAGGGCAAACACGATGAAGCGATCCATCTTCTTCTGCTCTTTGGCGGGCACCGCGCTGTCGGCATCGAAACCGGCTTCTGGATCGTCAGCCATCAGCGGTACGCGACCACCCACCTTGCCCGGCAGATCGGCAACGACCTCTTCACCGAGCCGAACAATGCCGGAGCGCCCTTCCAGCAAACGCTGCCACACGGCTTCGACGCCAGTGCCTAGCGGCGTAACCAGCCCCATTCCCGTCACGACGATTCGTGGACCCTTCATAGTGATCTGTGCCTCGGTGTTCAAGATTTGACGCCTCTTGCGTGAGTGGTGCTCATTCTGGAATCTCCAATCGAATACCATCTTTATATTACATACGTAATTCAAATAATTGTATGTCGATCAGCATTTGATGTGTCAAGAAGGCCAAAAGGATCAGGAGGACTGACGCTTGCCAGGTTTGGCAGAAGGTGGAAATAAAAGCGGGGATGACAGGAAGGCCGGTCATGGACCGGCCTGATCAGAAGGAATTAACGAAGGTTACTCGACCGCGAGTCTGTCCCGGTTCTTGTCCAGAAGGGCTTTGCCAATGCCTTTGACTTCAATCAACTCGTCCACCGAGGTGAACTCACCGTTGGCTTCGCGATAGGCAACGATGGCTTCAGCCTTGCCTTTGCCGATGCCCGACAGTTGCTTCTGCAGGGTTTCCGCTTCGGCCGTATTGATGTTGACTCTGGGTGTCATCTGCTCCTGCATGGCAGCGGGGGCCATGGGATTATTCTTTTCCGAAGGCATAGCCGGTGCAGCGGTTACAGCAACCGAAGCACTGGTTAAAAACGCGAATAACAACGAGGAAAGAAAAGCTTTACGCATGTGGAACACTCCGTAACATCATGATTGAGTGCGACATTCCTTGAGTCGCCACTCAAACCTAGTTCAGGGTCTTGAGGTGTCAATTGAGGCAAGGGTGACCAGTTATTACGCAAGCGAGCTGATAAGGCTTTCATTACACCCACCACGATTATCGAGTAACACGAGGCGACAAACTGCCTTTTTCAAACACCACATAATCACTGGATACATGGTTTTTTGCAGGACTGGCCGGGCGGCGTTCCACTTTCGCCGGGAGGGGACCCATACATTCGTCAGGTATCGTTCGTCAGACATAAAGTCCCCCCGGCTAAAGCCGGTCCTGCAGGTCTATGCCTGCGGGATGCAATACAGGATTTTTCAAGGTTGAAACCGCAATCACGTCCGGACAAAAGTTGGCGACCGTAGACCGTGCGATATGCTCTACTTCATGGCTAGAGGCAAGGTGCTCGATCAAGGCACCTATGACGATTTGACCGCACGTACAGATGCCTTCAAACGTATGGCCGTACACCTCCAGGACTTCTCTTCAGGATAGATAGATGTTCAACGATAAGACCATTCTCATTACCGGTGGCACTGGGTCGTTCGGCAAAAAATACGTTCAGACTATTTTGAGCCGTTACACGCCCAGGAAGTTGATCATTTTCTCCCGTGATGAGCTCAAACAGTACGAAATGCAGCAGACCTTCAATGCCCCGTGCATGCGCTATTTCATTGGTGATGTGCGAGATAAAGAACGCATGGTGCAAGCGATGCGGGGTGTTGATTTCGTTATTCATGCCGCGGCACTCAAGCAGGTGCCTGCCGCAGAATACAACCCGATGGAATGCATCAAAACCAACATTCACGGTGCTGAAAACGTTATCCATGCAGCGCTGGAAAATAACGTAGAGCGGGTGATTGCGCTATCCACCGACAAGGCTGCCAACCCGATCAATCTTTACGGTGCAACCAAGCTGGCGTCCGACAAGCTTTTTGTCGCCGCCAACAACATGTCCGGGGGGCATCGCTGCCAGTTCTCGGTAGTTCGCTACGGTAACGTGGTCGGGTCGCGCGGTTCGGTTGTACCGTTCTTTGAAAAACTTATCGCTTCCGGTGCTGACTCCTTGCCGATTACCGATGCACGCATGACACGCTTCTGGATCACGTTGCAACAGGGCGTGGATTTTGTGTTGAAGAACTTCGAACGCATGTATGGCGGTGAGATTTTCGTCCCCAAGATTCCGTCGGTGCGCATTACTGACCTCGCTGAAGCCATGGCGCCGGGCATGCCACAAAAGGTTATCGGGATCCGTCCCGGCGAGAAGCTGCACGAGATTATGTGCCCTTCCGATGACTCGCACCTGACCCTTGAGTTTGACGATCACTACGTGCTGCGCCCGACCATCACATTCTACAGTCGCACCAACGATTTCACGGTAAACCAGTTGGGTGAAACCGGTGTGCCTGTGCAGCAGGGGTTCGAATACAACTCCGGGACAAATCCGCATTTTCTCGATGTTGCTCAGGTTGCCGAGTTCAATAAGTCCGCTGAGGCCTGAATATGATCCCCTATGGCCGTCAGGATATTACCCAGGCCGATATCGACGCCGTGGTTGGCGTGTTGCAGTCCGACTTTCTGACCCAGGGGCCAATGGTCCCGAAGTTTGAGGTCATGATTGCCGACTATTGCGGTGCGAAACACGCGCTTGCAGTCAACAGTGCGACGTCCGCGTTGCACATCGCCTGCCTTGCACTGGGGCTTGGGCCCGGCGATCTGTTGTGGACGACACCGGTGACCTTCGTGGCTTCTGCCAACTGCGGATTGTATTGCGGCGCGCGGGTGGATTTTGTTGATATAGACCCGCGTACTTACAACCTTGATGTCGTAGCGCTCGAGCATAAATTGCTGGAGGCTCAACGGAATGGCCAGCTACCGAAGGTGTTGGTAGCAGTGCATCTCTGCGGCCAGCCCTGTGACATGGAACGTATCCACGCACTGTCTCAGCAATTCGGATTTCGGGTCATCGAAGATGCATCCCATGCCATTGGCGGCAAGTATCAAGGCCTGCCTATTGGTAACTGCCAATACAGCGCTATCACGGTTTTCAGCTTTCACCCGGTGAAGATCATTACTACCGCAGAAGGCGGAATGGTCACCACCAATGATGCGCAACTGGCGCAGAAAATGGGGCTGCTGCGCAGTCACGGCATTACCCGCGATCCAGAGCAAATGACCCACGATGCCGACGGTCCGTGGTACTACCAGCAGATCGATCTCGGCTTCAATTACCGAATGACCGAGTTGCAAGCTGCGCTGGGCGTAAGCCAGATGGACCGACTTGATGACTACGTTGCACGGCGGCATGAGCTGGCAGCACGTTATCGGGAGTTGCTGGCTCACTTGCCCGTCACGCTCCCTTGGCAGCACCCGGAAGGCTATTCAGGCCTGCACTTGTTTGTCATCCGCTTGCAGCTCGACAAACTGGCCGTTACGCATCGTCAAGTATTCGAATCTCTGCGTGCTCAGGGTATCGGCGTAAACCTGCATTACATCCCCGTACACACGCAGCCGTACTTCGCAGAAATGGGCTTCGCGCCCGACGCCTTTCCAGAAAGCCAGAAATACTATCGCGAAGCCATCAGTATTCCGATGTTCCAGACCATGACCTTCGATCAGCATGATGAAGTTGTTGCAGCCCTGAACAAGGCGCTCATCCCATGAAACTGGCGGTGATCCCGGCTCGCGGTGGCAGCAAGCGTATTGCCCGTAAAAACATCAAAATGTTCTGCGGCAAACCAATCATCGCCTGGTCGATTGAGGCAGCACTTCAGAGTGGATGCTTTGATCGCGTAGTAGTCTCCACCGATGATGCCGAGATAGCGGAAGTTGCCCGGAACTATGGGGCGACCACGCCATTCATGCGCCCGGCTGAATTGTCGGGCGATTACACCGGCACTATCCCGGTGGTGGCCCACGCCGTGCAGTGGCATCTGGACAGCGGCATTGCCGCGACGCATGTGTGCTGCGTCTATGCGACGGCGCCCTTCGTCAGGGCTGAGGATCTGCGGGCAGGCCTGGAAGTGCTGGAAGAGAGCGGCAGTGATTATGCATTTTCAGTGACCAGCTACCCCTTCCCGATTCAGCGCGCCATACGCCTTGATGAAGCCGATCGCGTCAGCATGTTCAGCCCGGAACATTTCAATACGCGATCCCAAGAGCTGGAAGAAGCTTTTCACGACGCAGGCCAATTCTATTGGGGCAAGGCGAGTGCCTGGCTGCAGGGCAAAATCATGTTCAGTCAGGATTCTGCAGCTGTGAAGCTGGCCCGCCACCGCGTTCAGGACATCGATACCCTTGAAGACTGGTTGCGCGCGGAATGGATGTTCAAGGCGATGAATGCTGTGGATGGGGCAAAGTGAAGCCGATGAGGGTCATGTTCAGGGTCGACGCCTCCCTTGAAATGGGCAGCGGCCATGTGATGCGCTGCCTGACATTGGCTAACGCCCTCAAGGAAAGAGGCGCCATTTGTGAGTTTCTATGCCGAGAGCATCCTGGAAACCTGATTGGGCTTATTCGAGATCAAGGGTTTCCTGTCTTTAACCTGGGAGCGCCTTGCTCTGATGTATCGGCCGGCGCCCAGTATCTGCAATGGTTGGGGGCCACTCAGGAGAGTGATGCATCGGCGTGCAAGAGCGCTCTTGGGGATAACCCATATGACTGGTTAATCGTTGATCACTACGGCATCGACTATCGCTGGCAGTCGCTGCTTGAATCTCATTACTCAAGGTTGGCCGTCATCGATGATTTGGCGAACCGCACCCATCGTTGCGATGTTTTGCTGGACCAGACCTACGGACGTCCCGAGTCTGACTATCAGGCACTGGTGCCCGAAGAATGCAAAATACTGACCGGCAGTGAATACGCCCTGCTTCGCCCGGACTTTTCAAGGCTGAGAGAAATGTCACTCGAGCGGCGCAAAAAAAGCGGCCTGAAACGTATCCTGATCAGTCTCGGTGGAGTCGACAGCAACAATGTCACGGAGCGGGTTCTGGATGGCTTGTGCGAAAGCCCGCTCCCCAAGGATTCTGAAATCGTTGTCGTGATGGGGACGACTGCGCCGTGGCTGGATGCTGTTCGCCAACGGGCAGCGCGCATGCCCTGGAGCACCAGTGTCCTTGAGAACGTTTCGGATATGGCCAGTCAGATGTGCGCTGCCGATCTGGCAATAGGCGCTGCTGGATCTACGTCCTGGGAACGATGCTGTCTTGGCCTGCCTACGCTGATGCTGATATTGGCCGATAACCAACGATATGCCGCCTCGTTGCTGTCATCTGCGGGCGCAGCTCACCTGCTTTCGTCCGAGGAGCAACTTGGCGATCAATTATCGCAGTGCATCGAACGTGCGCTTAGTGATCCTGGCTTTCTGAATAACATGACCACCGCAGCTTCGGGCATTACTGACGGTGCAGGTGCAAGCAAGGTCAGCAGTATTCTGGAGCGACTGACGGGTGTGGAGATAGCGCAGTGAGCAGCCTGGGGATGTTGAGAGCGATTCGTCAGGATGAACTCGAACGCGTACTGACGTGGCGTAACGCTGAAAGCGTTCGGCGTAACATGTATTCACGACACCTGATTTCTACCGCTGAACACCTGAAGTGGTGGAACTCTCTTGAGGGTCAATCGGATCGACGTTATTTCATGTATGAGTGCTCGGACGTTCCATTGGGTGTGGTGGGGTTTAGTGATCTTGGAAGGGTTGATGCCGTTGGCACATGGGCGTTTTATGCCGATCCAGAAGCGCCGAAAGGAACGGGCAGCAAAATGGAATTCATGGCATTGGATATGGCGTTTGGCGAGCTCGCCCTGAACAAGCTCCGATGCGAAGTCCTGGAATTCAATACTGCCGTGCTCAAGCTGCATCAGAAATTTGGATTCAGGATTGAAGATGTCCCGCCTAAGCAGCATCTGTACGAGGGTGAGCAAGTGGGCATCGTGCAGTTCGGTTTGTCGTCAGCGGAGTGGCAGGAAAAGCGTCCGGTTATTCTGGAGAAGTTGGTCAAGGTGTTTGGGGAGAAGTCATGAGTCCATCGATATCCATAGCAGGCCGTACCATTGGTGTGGAGTCTTCTCCCTATATCATTGCCGAGCTTTCCGCCAATCATAATGGCAAGCTGGAAACCGCTCTCAAAATCATCGAAGCAGCGAAGCTGGCGGGTGCTGATGCCGTCAAGTTACAGACCTATACGGCAGATACCATTACCCTCAATAGCGATGCTGATGAGTTTAAAATTCACGGTGGGTTGTGGGACGGTGAGACGCTTCATGGGCTGTATCTTCGAGCACAGATGCCATGGGAGTGGCACGCGCCGCTGTTTAAGCATGCCCGCCAAGTGGGCATTACGCTATTCAGCTCGCCATTCGATTCAACGGCTGTCGACTTGCTTGAAGATCTCGGCGCGCCCGCTTACAAGATCGCTTCATTTGAAGCTGTAGACCTGCCGCTGATCAAATACGTCGCCAGCACCGGCAAACCCATGATCATCTCCACCGGGATGGCCGATGAGCAAGAGATCGCCGAAGCCATTGAAGCAGCGCGTGTTGGCGGCTGTAAAGAACTCGCCATTCTGCACTGTGTCAGTGGTTATCCTGCGCCTGCGGAAGACTACAACCTGCGTACCCTCCCCGACATGATGAAGCGCTTCGGGTTGGTGACCGGCCTCTCGGACCATACCCTCGATAACACCACTGCCATTACCAGTGTTGCCTTGGGCGCATCCATCATCGAAAAGCACTTCACCCTCGACCGCAGTGGCGGTGGTCCAGACGATAGCTTCTCCCTGGAACCTGATGAGCTGATGGCGTTGTGTCGAGACAGCAAGACGGCCTGGGCTGCGTTAGGTCGTGTGGACTATGGTCGTAAAGCCAGCGAGCAAGGCAACGTCAAGTTTCGTCGTTCGCTGTATTTCGTGAAGAATCTCAAGGCTGGTGAGATTATCAGTGCGGATGCTGTGCGTAGCGTAAGGCCTGGCTTTGGGATGGCACCGAAGTATCTGGATCAGGTCATTGGCTCTGTCGCTGGAGTGGACATTGCCATGAATACCCCGGTGCGTGCCGAGCATGTGAAGTTCAAGTAGTCATCGTCTTTGGAGGCCCACCGGTCTGCCCTTTCAAGGATTCCGGTGTCGCTGCTGATAACTCCAATCCACGATGTCGCCGTCAGGGGCATACCCGTTCACGGTCTCCATGAGTATTTTCCTGACCCGCGCATAGTCATCTTCCGCAACAGCAATGAGCAATTGGTCCAGATAATCCTTCATCTTCTCCCATGAAAGATAATCTTCATTGGCACTCATGATCATCGGATGCTGCGTGGAGACAACGTTATCGCCAATCAATAACTCTTCGTAAAGTTTCTCTCCGGGGCGCAACCCGGTGAACTCGATAGGAATATCGCCCTGCGGATTCTTCTCGGATCGAATGCTAAGCCCGGACAGGTGCACCATCTTTTCCGCCAGGTCGACAATTTTGACCGGCTCGCCCATGTCCAGCACAAATACATCACCGCCCATGCCCATCGAGCCGGCCTGGATGACCAGCTGCGCGGCTTCAGGAATAGTCATGAAGTACCGGGTAATTTTGGGGTGAGTGACGGTAAGCGGTCCGCCGGACTTAATCTGTTTGTGGAATAACGGGATAACAGATCCGGACGAGCCCAGCACATTGCCAAACCGGACCATGATGAAACGGGTTTTGTTGACCTGATGAATATTCGAGGTATCACCAAACATGACCGGTGATAGCTCTCGACTTAACGCTTGAAGGGTCATTTCGGCAAGTCGCTTTGTTCCTCCCATGACGTTGGTAGGACGCACAGCCTTGTCAGTCGAAATCAGCACGAAGTTGGCAACCCCGGCTTGAAGGGACGCTTGAGCCGTATTAACCGTGCCCAGCACATTGTTGATCACACCTTCGGCGATATTGTGTTCAACCATAGGCACATGTTTATACGCAGCCGCATGATAAACCGTGGTCACGTTCCAGGTTTTCAGGGTGTCGTATAGCTTGGACTGGCTGCGCACTGAACCAAGAATCGGCAGCAGCTTTACCGGCAAGGTCCTGCTTTGAACAAAGGCCTCCAACTCGGAAAAAATGGTGTAGAGATTAAACTCGCTATGATCGAACAGGATAAGAGTAGTGGGCTCCAATAATACGATCTGGCGGCACAGTTCCGATCCAATCGATCCTCCGGCCCCAGTGACCAGAACCGTCTGCCGCTTGATGCAGCGCTCAAGCAGGTGATCCTGAGCAGGCACGGGGTCACGCCCCAGAAGGTCAGCGATGTCCACTTCCTGAAGATCGTCGACTTTTACTCGCCCCGCCGCCAGATCCATGAACCCTGGAACGCTTCGGACGTGGAGAGGGAAGCCTTCGAGAAATCCTAAAATCTCACGCCGACGCCCACGTGTCGAAGAGGGAATGGCCAGCAGGATTTCCTGAGCCCCGGTCATTTCCATCATTCGCTGAATATGCTGAGGCTTGTAAACCTGTAGCCCGGAAATGATCCGGTTAGTGATGGAACTGTCATCATCGATAAACGCAACAGGGCGCATGAGGCGTCCCATTCGTAATGCCGCCACTAATTGATTGCCCGCTGAGCCCGCACCGTAGATAGCAACTTTGAGGATGCCATCCTCCCGATTGCTAAAGGGTACATGCTGCGACGCTGCAAACCAGTCGCCAAGGAAGTACTGACGCATGGCAAGACGCAAGCCGCCGATCATGACCAGGCTCAACCACCAGTAGTTGAACATGATGGACCGTGGTACCAACGGCTTGTGATTGCTGTAGACATAAACCAGGCAGCCTAGAATCAATGCAGAAAGGCTGACCGCTTTGATGATAGCGATGAGGGCATCGTTACCGAAGTAGCGCATGACGGCCCGGTAAAGGCCCATTCGAATGAAAAGCGGGATGGCGACAATGGGGGCGCTGATAAACAACCAGGTGTGTGAGTGCAGAGGGTTAATCAAATCGTCGGCGCCAAGCCGCACGAAAAATGCCATCCACAACGCAGCCCACACCAGGACAATATCAGTGGCTACCTGAATGATTCGTTTTTGACGGCGAGGCAGCGCTAACAGGAATGCTCTAAGTTTTTCCATGGTCCCCTTCAGTCCCCTTGATCAGCATCCTGGGTCATCTACGCAACCTGCAGAACATCAGGCGAGGATGAAGTCGTTACGAGTTATCTCAAAAACTATAGAACAACGCTATCAATTATAGAGCCGCGTCGTTAAATTTCATGTTGAGGGCAGACTGTTTGTTACAGCGGTTCGACAAGCGATCTAAACGTAGCCTAATGCCATGTATATCCATGATCTCATATATTCCCCCGCGCGCTCGCCCTTACTGGGGGTCAGCACGCGTCTCAAGGTAATTCCAGTCAACAATGTCACCCTCTGGGGCGTAACCAGCAACCAGGTCGCCTAATACACGCCTCACATCCGGATAGTCGTCTCTTGAAACCGCATCGAGAAGTAACTCCAGTTGCTCCTTGAGCTGGCTCCAGGGCAGGAAATCTTCCTGAGCACTCATGATCATCGGGTGGCGTGTCGAGACGACGTTATCGCCGATCAACAACTCTTCATAGAGCTTCTCACCCGGCCGCAATCCAGTGAACTCGATAGCGATGTCACCGTGAGGGTTGCGCTCGGATCGAATACTGAGCCCGGAAAGATTGATCATTCGCTCGGCGAGTTCAATGATCTTGACCGGGGCGCCCATGTCCAGCACGAAGACTTCCCCGCCCCGGCCCATGGAGCCTGCCTGTATCACCAACTGAGCGGCTTCAGGAATAGTCATGAAATAACGGGTGATGGCCGGGTGCGTCACGGTCAGCGGACCACCGCTCTTGATCTGTTGGTGAAACAGTGGAATGACCGAACCTGATGAGCCAAGCACATTACCGAAGCGCACCATCGTGAATCGTGTCTTGTTGACTTGAGAAACATTGCTGCTGCCACGAAACAGTACCGGCGCAACTTCACGACTAAGGGCCTGGAGAACCATTTCTGCAAGCCGCTTGGTACTGCCCATTACATTGGTCGGACGCACAGCCTTGTCGGTAGAGATCAAAACAAAGTTGGTGACACCGGCCTGCAACGCAGCCTGTGCCGTATGCAAAGTGCCCATGACATTGTTAAGCACGCCTTCGGCAATGTTGTGTTCAACCATCGGGACATGCTTATAAGCCGCGGCGTGGTAAACCGTGTCCACGCCCCAGGTATTCATCACATCGACCATTTTGCCGAAGTAACGAACCGAGCCGAGAATAGGCAATACTTCAACGTCCAGCAAACTCCTCCTAACCTGCTTGTCCAACTCACCAACAATGCTGTAAAGGTTGAACTCGCTGTGATCAAGCAACAGAAGTTTGGTGGGCTTGAGCAACAGGATCTGGCGACAGAGCTCAGAGCCAATTGAGCCCCCTGCTCCCGTGACCATTACGACTTTGCCGGTGATACAGTGCTCCAGCAGATCATCCTGCGCAGGCACAGCATCGCGACCGAGCAAGTCAGCGATATCGACCTCCTGGATGTCATCGACCTTTACCCTGCCGCTGGCCAGATCCGCGAGGGCTGGAACACTGCGTACGTGCAGCGCATAGCCTTCCAGATATTCGAGAATCTCTCGACGCCGAACTCGTGTGGTTGATGGCAAGGCCAGGAGTACTTCTTCAGCGCCTGTCGCGTCGATCATTTGCTGAATGTGCCGGGGTTTATAAACCTGCAATCCGGCAATCGTACGCTTGGTGATGGTTTCATCGTCGTCGATGAACGCCACGGGCCGCATGGAGCGCCCCATACGCAACGCAGCGACCAACTGGTTGCCAGCTGAACCCGCGCCATAGATCGCAACTTTGGGCAGACCATCATTGCGTGAAGCAAAAGGCACATGCTGCACTGCCATGAACCAGTCGCCCATGAAGTACTGACGCATGAACAGCCGTAAACCACCGACCATGACCAGGCTCAACCACCAGTAGTTGAACACGATGGAGCGCGGGACGATTATCTTCTGATCGCTGTACCAGTACACAAAGAAACCTACCAGCAACGCAGACAGGCTTACCGCTTTGCAAATAGTGATCAGCGCATCGTTGCCGAAAAAGCGCATCACCGCTCTGTACATGCCAAAGCGGATGAAGATGGGAATGGTCAGTAAGGGCGTCGCAATAAAAAGCCAAAAATGGGCGGTGAGGGCCGTATAAGCAACGTCAAACCCGAGTCGCACAAAAAACGCGAGAGCCAGGGCAGCCCAGACAATAACGACGTCAGCACCGACCTGCAGCATTCGTTTATTTTGGCGCGAAAGACCGAGCATTCGCGAGCGCAACGACATTTTCATCCCTCAACCACACTAATCCATACGCTATTGTACGGACTGTCGTTGGACCGCGCTTAGTTGAAAACGACCTTTGTAGCTTTTTTATTACAGACGGTTGGCATCATTGGACTCAAGCCCGCCCGCCCCTAGCACTAAAGCCAGTGCCAACAACGGTACATATGCAATGACCAGCAGGGTTGCGCCATCAAATCCCCAGATGCCTGTCGCCATGGCCAGCGGCAGCAGCCAGAACACGTTGATAGCCATCACCCCCAAGGTAACCGGCAAATGCCGACCAAAACGACGTGACGCAAACTGGTAGGCATGGGAGCGATGCGCCTCGTACACCTTGTCACCGCGTACCAGTCGGCGAATGAGTGTTGCAGTTGCATCGACGATAAATACGCCCAGCAAAATCAGCCAGCTCCATAACAAGGACGGCTCAGCCCATGCAGCTTGCAGCGAAAGAAGCCCGACGATGACGCCGAGAAAGCCGCTACCGGCATCGCCCATGAAAATTCGAGCGGGTGGGAAATTCCAGAACAGAAAGCCTGCTACGGCAGCAGCCAGGAACAGTGGTAAAACGATCAACGACCCATGGCCTGAAAGCACATAGATCAGACAGGCACCCAGGCACACGCAAATCGCCTCTACACTGGCGATGCCATCGATGCCATCCATGAAGTTGTAAAGGTTGAGCATCCAGACCAGATAGAACAGCGTCAGGACATGCCCTATCCAACCGAGGTCGAACGTCGCACCAAACAGACTGAACGGCGGCAGGCCGCCTAACCAGTAAAGCCCCCAGATCGCGGCACTGAAATGCCCAAGCAACCGCCAGCGCGCCGCAATGTGGCCGTGGTCATCGAGGAAACCCAGAATCGCAACGACCAGGCCTGCACCGCCCAGGGCAAGCGTCGCATGCCAGGCCCCGGGGCTTTCAACCTGCATAACCAGCAGCGCCAATAAAAAGCTCAGGACAATAGCGACACCCCCGCCCCGAGGCGTGGGCAAACTATGGGAGCTTCGCGCGTTGGGAATGTCCATGAGGCTACGTGCCAATGCGTAACGCCGTAATACCCAGGTGAGCCCCGCCGTTAACAAAACGATCGCAGGCACCCACCAGAAACTCAAATCCATCAAGCGGCTACATCCTTCGAAAAACGGCCATTCTATACGGTTCGCACTCAGGAGCGGGATTGCAACCATTGTCTGGCACTGTCGCGCAATGCATCGGCCGCACTAATCTCAGGCTGCCACCCCAACAAGTGACGTGCCTTACTGGCGTCTACCTGCAACGAACCGCACAGTTGCTGGCCCAGCCCTTTTCGGCCAAGCAAAGCCAGACCCCTGCGCAATGCCGAGACCGGAACAGGAAGAAGCGTTGCGCGATGCCCCATGCCCTGCGCCAGAAACTCAACCAATTGAGTCGTCGAAACATCCTGCCCATCGGCGATCACAAAGGACTCATTGGCAGCCGCTGGATGCGTAAGGCAAAGCTCAAGAAACCCCACCAGATTTTGCAGGGCTATCATGCTTCGGGCATTACAAACGCGGCCCAGGGGCAGCGGAAACCGCTTGCCAACAAGTCCTAGCAGGCGGGCGAAGTTGCCGGGCGCATGACCCGCGTAGACCAGCGGTGGACGAACGATCACCAATTCCATGGGTTGACCTGCCACCAGATCCCGCAATGCCAGCTCGGCTTCAAGCTTCGACTGGGCATAAGCCTGCTGCGGATGGGGAGTGGAAAGCTCAGTGAAAGGTTGACCGAGTGGGGTTTCAGGACCGTTGACACCAATGGAACTGATAAATACAAATCGTCGAACCCCTGCTTCCATTGCCTGGCGGGCCAAGGCCAGCGTGCCTTCGACGTTGACCTTGCGAAATTGCTCAAGCGGATTCGCTTCTTCTTCTAGCAGGACGTGCGCTCTGCCTGCGGTGTGAATCACCACATCACAATGGGTTAGCGCGTCGGACCAGTTGGTGTTGCGATCGATACTGGCGACTTGTATCCAGTCTTCAGAGACGTCTTCTGGACGACGTGATGTGCCACGCACCGCCGCGCCTCGGTTAGACAGGGAGTCGAACAGAGCTCGGCCAATGAAACCGGTGGCACCGGTGATTAGGTATTTAGGGGTCGCTAACTGAGGGTACATAGCAGGTCAATACCGGTCTTGAAATAATTAAGCGCACGTGTTGCGTAGCCACGGTTGTAGCCAGCTAGACAGGATCACACCATGATTCGCTTGAGAAGACGCTAATTGTAGGCAGCTTAATCAATGACAACACCGCAATGCACACACATATGCCCGCTGAGAACCTTCAGAGATGGCAGGTCGTCAAAAATCGCCGCTCAATTGCTGCTCCATACACCAAATACATTGCCATGTGACTCAGATCACTGACAATGCGTAAAATGTAGGATTATCAAAACAAGGCTTCCCCAAGAATGCGTATCACTGGAACGGGCATTGCAGATAGCGAAAGTGAGGTTTCGCACCTAGATACCCTTACTGCAGAGAATAATGCAAGCGACCCATCTGTAGCGATCCTGATGTGTACCTATAACGGCGCACGGTACCTTCGGGAACAGCTCAATTCGTTCTCTGAGCAGACCTGCACCCGCTGGACGGTATTTGTTTCTGATGATGCGTCTACCGACGAGACGCTAGATATACTCGCCGAGTTTCAACAAAAGTGGGGGGAAGACCGGCTGGTTCTATTCAAAGGACCCTGTGAAGGCTTCGCGCGAAACTTTATTTCGCTTGTTCAAAAACCTGAGATCAACGCTGACTTTTTTGCTTTCAGCGATCAAGACGATATCTGGTTTGCAGAAAAGCTCGCACGGAGCCTTGACTGTCTGAAACACGTGCCCAAAAACAAGCCTGCGCTATATTGCTCCCGGACCCGCCTGATCGACGCAGATAAAAAAATAATTGGCCTTTCTCCACTTTTTTCAAAACCACCTGCTTTTAAAAACGCACTGGTTCAGAGCCTTGCGGGTGCAAATACAATGCTCATCAACCATTCAGCTCGGGATCTTTTACTACAGTTGCCAGAGCATTCATCACCGGTATCCCATGACTGGCTAACCTATCTAATTGTTAGCGGTTGCGATGGAGAGGTCGTTTATGATGCCAAGCCCACTCTCGATTATCGCCAGCACGGAGGTAACTTGATTGGTGCAAAAACAACAAGCCTGGATAAATTAAAACGCGTGCGCGGGATGTTTTCGGGGCGCTTTGCGCAATGGAACGACAGGAATCTCGACATATTAAACAAGATGAAATCACTCCTCTCAGAGGAAAATCAAAAAGTTCTGACACGCTTTGAGGGCGCCCGGAATGAAAAATTCTTCAAACGCCTGATCGCATTTAGCAGCACTGGTGTTTATAGGCAAACTTCACGCGAAAACTTGATCCTGCTAGTAGCAATCCTTCTTGGAAGGATCTGAAAGTGACTCGTGAAAGCAGGGTCAGCGGGCACAGCCTGCAAGGTGAGCATCCAGGCGAGGAAGGCTTTTGCCAGCTTGCTGAACTCGTACGATTGCGCCATTGCAATCAGGGAGCGGGCGGTGGCGACAGCTCAAAATCTCGCCACCCAAGAACCATCATCCCTCCACCACAGCGGTCTGTCAGGTGGCTTTTTGGGAATGCAACGTTAAGAATCCGGCTATCAAACATCATCTGCTACAAGCCTACTCGCTTTTTCGCTGAGGCCTCTTTATAATTCTGCGCCTTGACTAAGTAGGCCTGACACCAGTTGTATAATTTTTGAGGTATGTATGAAGTTTGCAGAATGTGTCAGATTAGCGTGGGATTTGGCAAGGCGCGACCTGCAAGCTAAGTATAAACGGTCTTTTCTAGGTGTTTTCTGGATGTTGTTGACGCCGCTGTGTTTACTTTGTGTATACACGGTTGTATTTAACGGCATATTAAAAATTAGCTGGCACGAACCCGGCTCTACAACTTCTGTCGGATTCGTTCTACCGTTTTTCATCGGATTGTCTGTTTATCTGCTGCTCGCGGACATCGTTAACTCATCCACCACGCTATTTTCGAGCAAAAGAACATACGTTGTGAAATCACCATTTCCTCTATGGGTACTCTGGCTCGCCAACCTAATGCGCGCCTATGTACACGGCATAATCTACGCGGCAATTGTGTTGGTGTTGTGCCTCATCTACTCAGTTTTAAGTTGGCAAAACGTGGCGTGGTCTTTGGTTCTATTGATTCCGATAGTGGCTACCATTTCCTCGACCTCGCTGATTTTGTCTGTTGTCGGTCCCTTTATCGGAGACATTTCAGAAGCGATAAGGCTGATGATGCGCGTGCTGTTTTATGCCGCCCCCATTTCTTATCCATTGAGCATGGCACCTGAGGCCTATCGGTTTCTGCTTTGGCTCAACCCTTTGACGGTGATTGTCGAACCACTGAGAAACGCGCTCGTTTTCGGAAATGGACCCTCTATCACAGTGCTATCGCTCCTCGTGGCCGCAGCGGTTATTTTGGTTGCGTTTTCAATATGGCTGTTCAACAGAATCAAAGGAGTAGTAGCCGATGTCGTCTGAGAATGAACGCAATCACTTACTACTCGAAGCGACAAATATCAGCAAACGCTACGCGAGTTCCTTACGGCCAACGACTGTGTTCATGGATGCGCTGCTGAAGCGGACTTCCAAAGCTCTAGGTGGGAAGAAGGTGCTGGACGGCATCAGCCTCTGCGTACGCAGCGGAGAAACTGTCGGGATCATCGGCCGTAATGGCGCAGGCAAGTCCACACTTCTGGGAATTCTGGGCAACGTGATAGAGCCCACCGAAGGTGGCGTCGCACGGCACGGTCGAATCGCCACACTTCTCGGCCTTACTGCTGGTTTCAACATGAGCTTTACCGGCAGAGAAAATGCCTACCTGTTTTGCAGCATCCAGGGGATCAACAAACAGGGAACTGACCGCCGCATCGCCGACATCATCGCCTTCGCAGACTTGGGAGATTATTTCGATCAGCCTCTGCGGACGTATTCATCTGGCATGCAGTCTCGTCTAGCTTTCGCTTGTGCAGTGCACGTGGATGCCGATCTGATCATCATTGACGAGACTCTTGCAGTGGGTGACGCAAGCTTTCGCATGAAATGCTATGACCGTATCCGCGAAATGCGTGACGCGGGACAGACATTTTTGTTAGTCACGCACAATCAGAACCTACTGGCGAATTTTTGCACCCGCGCAATAGTTATTGAGGGTGGTAAAAAAATTCACGACGGCTCGGTTTTTGAAGCGATTGAAGTCTATAAAAATGTGCGCAGTGAAAACGAACCCACTAGCCGCGCCAAGGGTAAGTCGTCGCTGAGTAACGCTGCGTCCGCAACAAAAATGATCAAAAATTTCGCCCTTGAGTATAAAGCGGACAGTCAACAGTATGTCTTCACAGGGACGTTCAAAGCGGCCCAGACTTCAGAATGCGTTGCGTTCAACTTTGGAATCCGTAATAGCTCAGGGATTACCGTTTGCGCTATTGACGGCTCCGAAGTTGGGCCGCTTCTACATAATGTGGTTGAGGGTGAAGAATACAGTCTCGCTTTTTCGTTCACTCACCACTTGCTCGGCGGAAAATACTTCTTCAGCTATATCGTCAATGAAGTTGTTGGGGACGCCGCAGTGCCTTTAGAGATGTCACAAAACTTTTTCAATTTTGACATTGCCTCAGTGTCAGGTCAGACAGGTATTGTAAACCTTGGTCTGACCCTTTCCACGTCTAAGGTATGTAATCATGACCAGCAGTGAAACCGTGAAACCAAAGAAACTCAAATTCAATGCGTCGCTTGAATTCCCACATGTTCCACCTTTTTCCGAGATTTTCTTTGAACGGATTCCTGTACTCCACGGTTTCCAGCTCGCAATAGCTAATTACCTACGTAACGAACGTCAGAAAAAAAAGAAAAATCCATGGGGCGATTTTTTTTGGGACTTGGGTATCCGCAGGCTTTCCAGGTTCAATGCTGTAGAGTGTGGGGTGTTTACCGGAAGCAGCTTGATAGCCTGCTCGAAACTAGCTCATGAATCTGGTATCCCGTTCAAAATGCTTGGATTGGATACCTTCAGCGGTCTACCCCCGCTGTCCGAAGAGGATAAGCAACATGCCCCGGCAGATGCTATATATCGAAACAAAACACTCTTCACCGAAACATCCCTCTCAGGCGTACAGAAATTGGTTGACCAAGCGGGGTTGAGCACCAGTGTTGAATTGCGCAAGGGGCTATTTAGTGAAACGCTGCCCACGCTGAACGAAGAGCGCTATCACTACGTCAATATTGACTGTGACTTATTCGAGCCACACATCGAATGCCTGGAGTATTTTTACTTGCGAATGGTGCAAGGAGGGGTCATTTTCTTCGACGATTATAACTCCATCAACTACCCTATGGCACGCAAAGCAATCGACAAGTTTTTTGCAGACAAACCTGAAAAGCTTGCTCAGATTCGGTACGGCGACGATGGTGCGAACCGGACGAAGGCATACGTGGTGAAATATTAATGGTCTGGCTCCTCTCGCAATTGAAACGGTTTTTCTACTCTAAGAAAGAGCGCGTAGCGCCACATGCTTTTTCAATTGGAGAGGGGGCTCAAGTAGCGCCGGACGCGTATTTTGAAGGTTACCTTTCGAATATTGTTCTAGGGAAAAAAGTCATCATCAAGCCGGGGGCAAGGCTCATCTGCACCGATGTTGATGCAAGCATCGTTATCGGCGACGGTAGCATTATTCAGCACGGTGCCATATTAGAGACCGGACCAGGTGGAAAAATCGAACTGGGTAAATCAAACTCTGTTAACCCCTACTGCGTCATCTATGGGCATGGTGGATTAAAAACTGGCAACTATGTACGCATTGCAGCTCACGCCGTCATTATTCCTGCGAATCACATCTACGCCGACTCGACAGTACCCATAGCGAAACAAGGTCTCGTTCGCCAGGGAATTAGCTTGGGTAACGATATTTGGATTGGTGCAGGCTGTAGAATACTCGACGGCGTTTGCATTGAAGACGGCGCAATCATCGCAGCAGGCGCAGTCGTGAACAAATCTGTCGAACGGGGCTCCATCGTGGGAGGAGTGCCCGCAAAACTCATAAAGTATCGTCCTGGCTTCGACTACCCGGCTTGCGACGAAAAAAATACCGATGAGCTGCGGTAAAATGTTGCCGCACATCGAAATGAATAAAGGTATTTAATAAGCAATTGTCAATGTTTTGGATAGGGGAGTGGCAACGGTGAGTAACATTCAAGGGGATAAACCGCTAGTGATCGGATGGTGCGTCACGTCCCTTTCACTCGATGTGGCCAGTATCCGATACCGCGCGATTCTTCCCGCTGTTGCGCTTGAGGCGTCAGGCCACAAATGCGAAGTTTTCCACAGGAGCAATCCTCCACCGCTTGAGTCGTTAGATATCCTGATCGTCGTAAAGGATTTCTCCGTTGAATGTTACGGGCTCATGCAACGTGCCAGCCGTCTGAATATCCCGGTGATATTTGATCTATGTGACAACATATTTGTACCCGGTTACGGTAAGTACTCTGCCAATGTCCCCAGTGACATGTTCAAGGCAATCGCCAAATTGGCTAGCGGCTTCGTCGTCACGACAATTCCTCTGGCAGAAGCCATCGAAAATTACACTGGAGGCGTGCCGGTACACATCATTCCAGACGGTGTAATCAGTCTTGAAACCAATGCTTTGCTGGACAGGTGCTTGCAGGTCGCGCTTGATGCAGCAAAAGAGCGTACGCCCCCTCCTTCGCACCCGCTAATCATTAAATTCAAAAAGCTGGCGAAACTTTGCGGAGCCGTTTCAATTTCCGGTGTACTGAAGAAAATTGCACGGCGCTGGCGCTCGCTGCTCAGACTCGGGTTTTACATACGACAAACACGTAGAGCCACCGCATATCTGGTAGCAAAGGCCCGCATGACACTGCAGCGCCTTACGGCCAAACGCGATAGCAAATTACTAAAGCAGTTAGATAAGACACCTAACATTATCGCGCAGCCCTCGCCCACCGCCAAACAACTGCTGTGGTTTGGAAATCATGGAGCCGATTATGCAAACTTTGGAATTCGCGATGTTGTCCTGATCAAAAGCGCACTTGAATTCATCTCCAAGGATTACGATGTAGAGTTGGTAATAGTTAGTAATGATCTCGCTAAATACGAAACCTATATACTCCCCATGAACATACCCTCGCGCTATGTTCCTTGGTCAAAATTATCGATTGAGCTAGAGATGCAGCGAGCGCACGTGGTGTTGCTACCCAACTCACTGGACGCATTCAGCATCTGTAAGTCTGCCAACCGTGCTGTTCAGGCACTTGTTAATGGTCTGCCTGTAATCGCGACCAATACGCCTGCGCTTGCTCCATTGCGTGGTGCCATCGTAGTAGATGATTTTATTGGTGGACTGAAGCGTTATCTTTCATCCGCTAGCGAAGTAGCGACGGATGTAAAGTATGGCCAAGAACTAGCTGCTGTGCATTTCAGTCCAGATAGGATCGCTCAATTGTGGTTCGGCACGCTTACGCAAACGACCGGGGGAGTTCTTGCTGAGACGCAGATCCCTAAGGTCATTTTTGTACTTCATCTGATTCAGGATCTGGACATCTTGTTGCCAATCATCATTATGGCCAAAGAACGAACATTACCTTTTGAGGTTTGGTGCAGTGCCACCCTACTTAATAAATCAAGTTTAACACTTCGTACGCTTCACAGGATTAACGTTTTCCCGGTCACAATCGTAGAAAACCAAGCGGCTATTTTCCCTGTTATTCATAAGGGAACTAAAGCAATGCTCTCCGCGACTGAAACGAATCTGGCTCCCCATGCCTTTACACGCGCCATCACTGATCGCGCAAACAAGGCAGGGTTGAAAACTGCAACATTGCAACACGGTTTCGAAAATGTGGGGTTAACCTACAGTGATGAAGTTCATAGCGTCCAAAAAGTTAATTTTTCGTCCTCTAGGATATATATTTGGGGGCCGCTTGAAACCCTCCACCCCGATGTCAATCTCTCAACCAGACAGAAATGCGTGCCCATGGGATGTCCAAAACTGGTAAGTCAGGCAAAAGTAGAGCTAGATCACCTCATCGCACCAGATAAAACTGTCGTTGGCATTTTCGAAAACCTCCACTGGCACCGTTACAGCGACGAATATCGAAGTTTTTTTCTTGAAGGCGTGCAGAATTTGGCAACGAGTTTTCCCGACTTTATATTTTTAATAAAGCCTCATAACGCAGGCTTATGGCTGACTCGGAGATACAAAGGCGATCGTCCAGCCGCGCCGAATATCGTGATCGTCGACCCAGAAAACAGAGAATGGCAGAACTACACAGCGGATCAGTTGATGGGAAGAATGGCAGCAGTCATTACCTCGCCATCTACAGTAGCTCTTGATGCCGCCCGCCGTGGGCTGCCTGTAGCTCTCGTCGCCCATGACATGGCACTGACTTCGTACGCACCGCTACCTCAGATATGCAAGACTCAGGACTGGGCGGATTTCGTCCTTGGTCTACAAAGCACCTCCTATCCAGCCCCTGAATCTTTAGATTTCGTAACGCGCGCTATAATCGCGGGTCCAACGGCGTCTAAAATACTCGATGACTTGATTGCTTAGCTTTAATACGGAATTTGAAATGACTGAGAATGTTCTGGTAACAGGTGGTGCAGGTTTTATTGGCTCACGCCTGGTTGCCGCGCTTTTGAAAAAAAACCCATCATGCAAAATCTGGGTTTTCGACAACCTGCACCCACAGGTACACGGTGATAAGCCAGCTGCGCCAAATTTGGGGGCCAATGTGACTTTCGTTCGCGGTGACGTCACCGATGCGGCCGCTCTCACCGAAACTGTTAAAGACTGCAACCCTAACATCGTTTACCACTTGGCAGCCGAAACCGGTACGGGCCAGTCGTATGACGAGCCAACACGTTATTGTGCTGTTAACGTGATTGGCACGACCAACCTGATTGAAGCGCTACGTACTCAATCAGCGGTTAAAAAAGTCGTGTTGGCTGCCTCCCGAGCCGTTTATGGTGAAGGCGGATACAGGGATGCGAATGGCACAGAATTTGTAGGCTTACCACGTCAACCAGAAACCATGCAATCGGGTGATTTTTCGGTTCCCGTTCCTTCTAATGCCGTGCTGCCTGTCAAGCCCATCCCAAGCCACGCAGGTCTGCCCCCTGCTCCCGCGTCTGTGTATGCCTCGACCAAGCTCATGCAGGAATATTTGCTATGTCAAGCTGGGGAAGGGGCGGATTGGGATGCCGTGATTTTAAGATTCCAGAATGTGTACGGGCCCGGCCAGTCGTTAAGAAATCCTTATACGGGTGTCCTGTCCATTTTCGCGCGCCAAATACTGTCCGGCGTCAAACTAGCTATCTATGAAGATGGCAATATTGCTCGGGACTTCGCTTATGTCGATGACATCGTGAACGCACTTGTGCTGGCTGGAGGATCTTCGGTCAAACACGGTACGATCCTCGATATCGGAAGCGGAGAGCCGGTATCGATTCTTGACATGTCGAAAATGCTCATGCGTGCCTTGGGTAAACCCGACGACGGGTTTGAGGTAACCGGCGCGTTCCGGATCGGAGATATTCGCTACGCATGCGCCAACATTTCTGCAGCCAGCAAAGTGATGAATTGGCACCCTCAGATCAGCGTCGAGGAAGGCGTGACTCGGTTGGCTCAATGGGCAAAAATCGAATATAGCAACGTACAGAATTAAGGAGAGTGTTGCGTGTCCAGTGACGAAGTCATCAGGGTTTATGTGGGCGTGGACCGGTCACAGCTTTTAGCTGTGCCGGTTCTTGAGTACTCGATCAAACGGCATACGACGGCTAAAGTCGAAGTCATCCCCATGCTCGATTTGCCAGTACCCGTGCCTACTGATCCCAGAAACGGTCAACGGACAGGTTTCTCCTTCAGTAGATTCTGTATACCAAAGCTCAGCGGGTACAAAGGCAAGGCGATCTATATGGACGCCGATATGCTCGTGCTCCGCGATATCCGGGAGCTGTGGGACATCCCGTTTGACGGTGCAAAGATCATCATCCAGCAGGAAGTCAAACACACTCAGGACACTACTCAAAAAGTAGGAGCCCCCAAAGAACGCAAGAAACAGTGTGCTGTAATGCTGCTTGATTGCGAACGACTGGACTGGGATGTGGAAGAGATAGTCCGTGGGATGGATGAAGGGCGGTACGACTACGATCAATTGATGTCCCAGCTCGTAATCCTTGACGAAGACCATGTCAAGTATGGCGTCCCATTTGAGTGGAACAGTCTTGAGCACTGGGACACAGAGACACGATTGATCCATTACACCGACGTCTACACTCAACCATGGTCTGCTTGCGGCAATAAATTCGCATGGGTCTGGTTTAAAGAGGTTCGTCGAATGCTCGCTGACAAAACCTTGACCGAGGCGGCAATTGAAGCTGAAATAAAACTCGGGTATTTCAGACCGTCGCTTATCAATGACATCAAATACCGTCATTTTATACCGTCATTCCTGCATAAATTGTGGGACAAAAAGAACGCGGCGTTCGACAGACTGTCGGGCTATGTGCCCCACAAGGCGGTTTATGAAGCTAAACGTGAAAGACAACGGGTGATTAAAGAGTACGAAGCTCAGCTAAAAGCTGCCGAAGCCAACGGCCAGAGTGAGGCCGCTAGCTGATGCTCGCTTTTCTCAAGTCTTTATTCGGTAAATCCTCCCAATCGGACCCGACCGGGTTTGACATCTACAAGGCTGGAAATACAGGCGTACCGAATGTGCTGATATTTACTGAGCACGTGAACGCCACCTACTACATAAGCTTTGATATTCCTCTGAATGAGGTGCATAAGCGAGGCGAGGTCAATTTCGCCGTTGCGTCGCAAAATCTGCTTAAAAAAAGTAAAGATAAAATCTGGGTCTCCTGGCAAACATCATTTCGCCCGGACGTCGTGGTCATGACGCGTTACGGCCTGCCCTACGGCAAAGAGATTCTTGACTACTTCAAGCAGCAAGGTGTGCCGGTCATCTATCACATTGACGACAATCTGCTTGAAATCCCGCACTCTCTAGGAGCAGAGATTCAGAAAGTACAAGGCGCTACTCAGGTCATTGAGGAGCGTCGATATCTGCTGGCTAATTGTGATCTCATCTACGCATCAACACCCTACCTTGCCGGGCATCTGCAGAAACTGTATCCCCAACAAGAAATATTTTTTGGTATGTATGCGCCTTACATGGCCGCCCAGGTTGGCGAGATTCCAAAGCATGACCGCACCAACAAAGTATTTGGTTACATGGGATCTAAAGGACATCAGGAAGATCTTGAGCTTGTAACTCCTTCCATTATCCGGCTCCTCGAAGAGCGTGACGATTTGCGCTTCGAAGTCTTCGGCACTATTCAAATGCCTAGCGAGCTACTACGTTTCGGCGATCGGGTGAAAAGCCACAAGGTCAACCAGGCCTATAGTGGGTTTCTCACCACTTTGGCGCACCTGAATTGGGATATCGGGTTAGCGCCATTAGTCGATGAGCCATTCAACCTATGCAAAGCGCCAACGAAGTTCATCGAATACACGGCTGCCGGTATTCCAGTCGTGGCTTCCAATATTGCCGTTTACCGCAATGTCATGCCGGCCAATGGCGGCCTGTTGGTAGAGGCTGGTTGGTATCAGTCAATCAAACAGATGCTTGATAATGATGAGCTTAGAGCTTCAGCCCTGCAAAGTGCCAGGGAGTACTGTGGGACTAAATTTTCTGAAGGGACGCTGCAGAAACAGGTAATGCAGCTAGTTAATCAGGTACTGGAGCAACGCAAGTGATGCTTTCGTTGCTCTTGCGATGCCATTCAGAATGCGTGCGGGCTACACATTACAAGAGAATGAGTGCGAATGCTTTTTAACTCGATGGAATATATCGCGCTCTTGGCAGCGACGTTGGTTTGTTATTGGTTATGTCCTTCCGTAAAGGGGCGACAGTGGATCGTTTTAATTGCAAGTCTCTACTTCTACTGTAGTTGGAGTAAAGCCTTCGGCTTGATGCTAGTCGGTGTGATTGCCGTAAACTGGATCATCGCCTGTAAAATTTCTTCAACTCGCAACCGCGCTTGGCTCCTGGCGTCGTGCGTACTGAATTTGCTGCTGTTGTGTTATTTCAAGTACATGAATTTTTTCCTGGAAAACATCCAGGCAGTGGGTGAGCTTTATGACCCAGACTATCAGATTGGCCTACTGAAAATCATCCTTCCGCTGGGGATATCTTTTTATGTATTTGAACTGATCTCTTATCATGTAGATATATACACCGGAAAATTTGAGCATGTCAAAAACCCCGTCGTTTTTGCTATATTTGTACTGTTCTTTCCTCATTTAATCGCAGGGCCAATATGCCGTGCCGCTCAGTTTTTACCTCAGATCCAAGTAAAACAGCCTTTTGACTCTGTTCAGATCTATAATGGCCTTTACTATTTTATAGCTGGCCTTGCTTTAAAATGTGGTATCGCAGATGGCTTGTCGCCTTATGTGAACGTTATTTTCGAGGCCCCTGAGCATTATTCCGGGCTGGACAATCTAATGGCGGTCATTGGGTTCGGGGTACAAATACTGTGTGATTTCTGGGGTTATTCATTAATGGCGCTCGGTGCCGCGCTGCTGCTCGGCTACGTGTTGCCATATAACTTCAATGCTCCCTACTCTTCTACCTCTATCAAAGAGTTCTGGCGTCGTTGGCATATCACTTTGAGCAACTGGCTTCGTGACTATTTGTACATCGCGATGGGGGGATCCCGGACCAGCGCCGAATGGAAAACCCATCGCAATTTATTCTTTACGATGCTTTTAGGCGGCCTATGGCACGGCGCCAGTTGGAACTTCATCATATGGGGCGCCATTCATGGTACGGCGCTTGTGAGCCAGCGTCTTCATGAAAAAATAGACCCTAGTGCGCTAGCTCGCAGAATTTTTCTGATCCCTGGCTTGTCTTGGCTTTTAACCATGCTAGTGGTATTTCTCGCCTGGATTTTTTTCCGAGCATCAGACACGCATACAGCCTTCAAAATCATTGCGAATATTGGTAGCTTTTCAGCTGCCTGGACACAGACCAAGATTGATTCGGTCTTTTACGAACTGCTCTTGATCTATATCCCTCTACAATGGCTTATCCACAGAACAACTTACCAAACTGATATAACCACCTTTAAAGCATTGAGTTGCGCCCTGACCTTCTCCGCACTGGCGGTGTTCTCCTATATTTACTATGTAGATGGCAATGACTTCATATATTTTCAATTCTAAGGGCAAGCGGCGAACGCGCGCAGGGCTGGCGAAGCTTTACTTGCTAACCTTTCTGATGATTGTAACTTTGTTTCTGGTCGCTGAGACAGCTACTCGATATCACTATCACAGTATTGAAAATCTCAAGCAATCAGTGCCAGATCTGATGGCTCGTCTGCCAGAGATGACCATATCCGGGCGAGAAATAGGTAACCAGACGATTGCCCATAATGTCGCACTCTTTAATCTCAATACCGAACCTGAAAAAGTCACGACCGGCTACGTAGGTACGTCCAGATCAAAGATTCTACAACCGAGTCGTATAGGACTAAGTGGCACTGTCATCGGTGCAGGAAACTCATACAGTGAAATATCGTACGGCCTAATCCTGCAAGCGGAGATCCTACGGTTACGCTTCCCCAATCTTAAAACGGTTTACGTTGAAGCCTCACTGCTGCTCAGAAGACCAAGCCAGCTTATTATCGAACCTGACCACTTGAAGTACATGCCTTTACTGCAGTCTTTGAAGCCGCTTTGCGTGGAACCAGAGGTGCGAGGCTGCGAAGCGATATTTGCGTCCGCTGAAAAACTGCTAGATCGTCATTCATTTAGCTGGAAGCCTGCACTGAATCAGTTCAGGGGCCAACTGCGATTTTCGTCGTTATTGACTACGCGACAGGGGGAAATTCGCACAGTAGACGATCCCATGCTTAAAGGATTGAATCCCCTAGGCGAGCGAAAAGATGAACTACCCATCCTTATAGCGCGGGACAAGCAGATCCCTGAAGTAAAAATTGACAACATCAAAGTTCAACGTTTGAGGGATATCCCCGGCAGTGCACCATGGGACGGCATGTTCGACATATTTGCCCGCTGGGGAAAACTGCACAATATAAAGATCGTTTACTTTCAGCCACCCGTCCGCGCTGATCTGTACAACTTCCAAAAACAGTTTGGCCTTGATGAGCATGTGGCTGACCTTAAGCGCTTATCTGCTCAGTACCAAATACCATTTATTGACCTGGATAAGCCAGAAGTCGGGTTGATTCAGGACTGGACGTTGTTTAGCGATGAAGATCATATGGGAACCTGTCGAGGCAGCGCACTTTTAATGCTTGCTCTCGAACAAGGCCACGAAGACTACCAGAATAAAAATATGCTGGAGCCTTTGATTCAGCGTGCAATGCTTAATCAAAAGCTGGATGTCTTGGCCACTTGCAAGGAACATTAGTCTTCCGGAGAACTAACATGACAGCACCATTATCCATCCGCCGTGATGATACTGACGCAGTACGAATTTTCGTGGCAGCCACCCCCGCTGAATGGCTTCCAATGAAAGTTCTTGAATTCTCAATTCGCGAAAGAACTGCGCTGCCCGTTCAGCTTTCTGCTATTTACACTCATGCTCGTCCCATTCCCATACCTAGAGACGTCGCTAACAGGGCACGCACGCCGTTTTCCTTTCAGCGCTTTCTGATCCCTGAGTTGTGTGGTTATAAGGGTAAGGCAATTTATATGGATGCCGACATGCAGGTGTTTCGAGACATCTCCGCTGTCTGGGACAGTCCATTTAATGACAGTGACTTACAAACGGTAAGCAATGGCACGGAACAACGGCGTCCCCAGTTTAGCGTCATCCTGATGGACTGCGCCCGATTAAAATGGAAAATAGAAGAAATAATTAACAAGCTTGATAACGGTACGCTGACTTACGCAAGGCTTATGTTCGACATGGAAGTTGCTGAATCAGTATCATACTCTCTTCCACAAACGTGGAACTCGTTAGAATATTATGAAGAACACACTACCTGTTTACTTCATTACACGGATATGAATACACAACCTTGGATTTCGCTGGGCAACGTTAACGGACATCTATGGGTCGACTGCCTAAAACGTGCGCTGGCTAATGGTTTTATATCGAAGGAGGAGCTAAACAGGGAAATCGAACAAGGCCATGTTCGTCCATCCTTGGCGAGCCAAGTGTCAAGTCGTTCGACACCGTCATGGAAGCCATCCATGAAAGATATTTTGCTGGATATAAAATTTACACCGCCTTTCTATGCAATCACAGCTCAGCGGGCTGGCAGGTTGAAAGTCATCCTTTCCAGGATATTTCGTGCCCGACAGATACTTCAACTGGCATTCATCAGACGTTGAAACAACATATACGATATGTGCCACACCTACGTAGATCAGATCAACGGTGCAGTACAACTATCCATTCTTCAGACATAAAGCTCATTACGGCAGGCAATGAAAATAGGAAATTGAGCCTTGTCCTACCAATGCGGGAAAGCACTCCCCTTCCCCCCTCTGGAAACCAGCGCTTCCACAGGGACGTATCGCTGGTGCTTGCTAATCCCGAGAGGTAGAATGAGGTCTTATGTTCAGTACGGATTGTTGCCTGTGGACAGTTACGTTAAGCAGCACGCATACAAAGCGATTAAAAATGCCAAACTCGTTTCCGCGCCGTTTCCGCATATTTATGTTGAGAGGGTTCTTCCTGACAACTTCTATGCGGAGCTGTTAGTAAAACTCCCACCAGACGATGACTATAACATCTACCCGCCCCCCTATGAGCAACGACATTTTATTCAACTCTCACCGAGCCGAACTGAGAAACTAACAAGTGCAGTCTCCCAATTCTGGAAGGATTTCGAAGCGTGGATTCACTCACAGGAATTTCTGGAAGTTCTTGTTGAAAAATTCGGCAAACATCTCCAGGTTAATTATAAATATCGGGAAAAAGACCTTATTAAAAATTCGGTGTCTGATGAGTGCGTGAGGGTTAGCCCCAGATCTCTGCTTGTTCGTGACTATCAGAACTTCGCTCTCGGTCCTCATACTGACAGTGAAAGTAAATTTATCGTGGGCGCATTTTACTTCCCCAAAGATGATTCTCTTCGCGATTTTGGGACAAGCATTTATACACCCAAAGATTTAAAGCTCACCTCTTGGTCGTCGCCTCATATGAACCATGAGGATTTCAATCTTGTTAAGACCTTTGAGAACCGACCAAACACCATGCTTGTGTTCATGAAAACGGACCATTCCTGGCATGGAGTTGAGCGCAAGCAGCACTCTAACGTGGGCCGCGATGTTTTGTTCTGGATACCGCAAATAGGTTCGGCCGCGGGGGCGGAAATTCCTCTGCAGTTGCCGAAAAAATGGTTCTGTAAGCCTTCTCTTATTAATAGAATAGCGAAAAAAATTAGTATATAGCTTACAGGCACCATAATGCCCGCCGATAGCGGGCTTTTTTGTTTAAGGTATGGGCTACTAAAAATCAAATAGAGCGAGAACGCTTGATAGCCCTCTCCATCTTCTCCAGAGTAGTACGTAGCTTTTGCATCGATGGCTTCTCAATCCAAACATAAGACATGTATGAAAAACTAATACAGATCGCACACAAAACTACCCCACTGATCAAGCCATATTGCGACCATCCCGGAACGTTTCGATTAAAGAATGGGTAATAATATTCGACAACGCAAATGATTTGATAGTGCCATATATAAATGCTGTAAGAAATCACACCGAGAAATACAAGCGGTGATAATAAACGTGAAACAATCTGGCCACACTCTTTACCTCTTGTAAGTGAAAGACAGGTTAGCGCAAAAGCAATTGCTATGATACGACCACTATAAGCGTGTAAGATATTATCGAGACAAGCATAAATTGCCAGTAAAATAACTATCAAACATACCACCAACTTTTCTTTGCCATCTGCATAGGCAATGAATGCCCCAAGCGCAAAAGCATAGAAAATTTGCGAAAACTTGAAATAACCCAGCCAGCCGAAACCTAAGAAGATTCCGTAAACTACAAATGACGCAGCCAGAACCACATATTTATCTCGAATGCCCATTAGCAATATAATAAGCACTAGAACGTAGAATAAAACCTCGTGGGTTAGGGTCCACAAAACAGGATTAATATCTCTTGAGACCGAAGGATATAGATCTTGCGAAAAAACGAGATGTCTAAATATGCTCCAAACATCATATGATGGAGTCCAACGACTACCGATATAGCTCAGCAAAGTGGTAACGACGAATAAATTTATGAGATACAGTGGCACTAGACGGGTGAAACGATGAATAGCGTAAAGCCTTAAGCCGCCCGGTGTGCCAGTAAGACGTGTGCCTGATTGCCAAATCAAATACCCGCTTAGGCAGAAAAAAACATAAACTCCAAAATCGCCCATTAACCCCTTATGAGCAGAGAGCCAAGCATTAGTTGCAAGTCCTGACGTATCTGAATGATCAAAGAAAACGGCGGCAGCAGCAGTTCCCCGCAAAGCATCGATCGTTTTTTAATGGAGATTCTATTTCATGAGACAAAGAACCATGACTTTGTAGAAAGACCGACATAATGGCATTTACAAACCCATTAGTCTAAGTCCCTCGAAGCATAATTTTTTGCGACCAGAGAAAAGTATGACTTCTCTAACGTAATGAACTCTGCTAGCCCTGTGTTGAATATTCGAAAGCCATCGGTTTTGAGCTGGGGTAGATGCTCTTGAGTTTGCGTGGGAGCAGGACTGATCTAGGGCTTCAAAAAGAGGCTGGGAGCAGAGCTTGGGGCGCCAGTCAAGCGCTTTACTGGGGGGATGTGGTCCTTAGGTAGGGAGTCGTGCAACAGCCCACAGCGTTCTGCCAACGCAAACTTCAACCTGGAACGCGGTGGAGTGATGGTCGAAATTGTCAGATCCGCCTTGAATAGGTTCAGGGCATCGACGGGACTTTCAGTGATCATTGGCTCCGCTTACCAGTCCTGACCTTCAGTCTCATTTAAAGGCTGCCCACCAATCACTCCTTTTTGCGCCCTTCACCTCTCCCTAAAATATAGGGACATAATTACTACATAAAAGCGTTAAATTCATTTTACTGGTTACTCTTAGCTGACTCCAGCACCTCACTCACTCTCGGACAATACAACTTGGCTCCCTCCTTCGATAGATGAGTCGCATTAAAGATGCTGGTTTACTATTTCCATCGAGTACAACGCATTCGTCTTCTCGTGGACAAGTAGCCTTCATCATGTCCACATAGATCACGCTCTTCAGCAACGCAAGTTATTTTTGATTTTATCTGTATCTGGTTTTTTTGAACTGAACAGCATAGTGGTTTAGCCCTGCCTATCTACCTAAGCTGGTGGCAATATACGCGCTATCCTTCAACAGATCCTTCCTACCAAATACATAAACCTCGGCTTTTGTCTGCGCAGCTAATTGCCATGCGATCCGTCGATCGGAAAATTGAACAGGTCTGTTCGCGCACTGAGCAAACAAAAAATACGAGGTCTTCAGGAGAAAAGAATTTAGTCTCACGCCGGAATGACTGAATAGGTACGCCTGTTAATGCATAACAACGGCAAGAAGTGTTGTAGGCGACCGTGGCACGTACCTGAGCGGTTACCCACGGAAAAGCCGTGAAACATTTCACCGTAGCACTCTGCGAATCGCTAGCGCACTCAGGCCTTTGAAGACTACGGATCGCCACTAACAGGCGTCCTTAGCTTGCTCTGATGCCGGTAAAGGCTGTCGCCCAGCAAATGAGCAGGAAAAAAATCTTGTCTCGCCCTCTTCTGCGATACTTTCCGGCGCTCACGGAAAGCCTCAGTAGCTGCCACCGACCCGGCGGCCATCGACCATTGATAAACGGATGTCGCTCTGGCTTGATCAACTCACCAATCAACCGTATCTGTGAAAACCACCAGCCACTGCGGATCATTATGTACCGTGCAATCCAAGAATCGATGCCCGTATTGGCTCCGAACTGGTTGTTATTATGCTGACGGTATTGCATCGATGGATTGGGGTCAATGAGCCACTGGAAGCCATGCCCACGAGCAAACGCATAACAGTACCAATCGTGCAAACTGACTTCTTGCAGCTTCTCCCAGTTAGCCAGCATTGAAACCTTCAGACTCGCTACCAGCTTGCGACTCATTACATAAGTGCATCCCGGGCCCGCGGCTTCAAACAGATAATCCCAGGCCACCTGCGGCTGAGCCTTGTTTACCAGCTTGGTTCTGCCGTCTGGCCAGAAGGCGGTTACGTTGCTGGAGTAAGCATCTATATCGCGGCTTAGGATTGCCTGCGTTGCGCGAGAGAGCTTGTCCAGATCCCAGACATCATCCTGATCGGCAAACGCCACGAAGTCATAGTCAGAAAGGTCAACATCACGGATAAGCCGGAAAAAGTTGCGGGAGGCCCCGCCGAACCTACCGGCTGGAGGAAGCATCACTACAGCATCATGCTTTCCAGAAAAATCCCGGCACCACGCCTCTGTCCCATCCGTGGATAGATCAACGCTTATGTAAACAGTCAGGTCGACATCTATCTGGGCAAGGATCGAAGCAAGCTGCTCTTCGATCCACTGCATACCGTTGTAGGCAGCCAGTAGAACAGCGACCTTGGGGCGCGTTACCGGCATCGCGAATTAAACCAGTAGCTTCTGAAGATACTGGCCATAGCCAGTTTTCTTCAAGGCCTCAGCCTGAACACCGAGCTGCTCTGCGCTGATCCACCCATTGTGGTAAGCGATCTCTTCAAGGCAAGCCACTTTCAAACCCTGACGATGTTCGATGGTGTGCACGAAGTGACTGGCTTCCAGTAGAGACTCATGGGTACCCGTATCCAGCCAGGCGAAACCGCGGCCGAGCATTTCCACGTTAAGGGTCTGCTGTTCGAGGTAAGCGAGATTGACGTCTGTGATTTCCAGTTCGCCACGCTCGGAAGGTTTGATGTTCTTGGCGATCTCGACAACCTGATTGTCGTAGAAGTACAAGCCAGTCACGGCATAGCTCGACTTCGGCTGCTGAGGCTTTTCTTCGATGCTCAGGGCTTTGCCGCTGGCGTCAAACTCCACCACACCAAAACGCTCAGGATCAGATACGTGGTAGCCGAATACGGTAGCGCCGTGTTCCTGGGCGCTGGCAGAGCGCAGGTTTTCAGTAAAGTGCTGACCGTAGAAAATGTTGTCGCCCAGGATCAGACAGCAAGGGTCATTACCAATGAACTCTTCACCGATGATGAAGGCCTGTGCCAAGCCATCAGGGCTTGGTTGTTCGGCGTAGGTCAGGCTGATTCCATACAAGCTGCCATCCCCCAACAACTTTTGAAAGCTCGGCAGGTCTTGCGGGGTGGAGATAATCAGAATCTCACGCATACCGGCTAGCATGAGCACCGACAGCGGGTAGAAAATCATCGGTTTGTCGTAGATCGGCAGCATCTGCTTGGAGACACCCAAGGTCAAAGGGTGCAGGCGAGTGCCCGAGCCGCCAGCGAGGATGATACCTTTACGATTTACCTGACTCATTTTCTGAAACTTCCCTAATAGTTCGGAGTTACTACACGCAGCAGATCCAGCAACGTGTTGAGAAAGCTGTCATAGCATCTGACAGGATCTAATACATCGTTCAAGAATTAAGATGCGAGAGCTTTATGGCCCATCAGAATCAACGGTTCTTTACGCCCACCAGAGGCAGGAACTGAACGGCTAAAAGCGCGTAGGATAACCTCCACCTTGATGTGCGACAACAAGGCCTCTTCAGAAGCAAAGACAGCGAGAGTGCTAATCGCTGTCTTGCTCACCTGTTATTGCGGAACCGACAGCTTGAGTGCGCTCTTTTTCAGAGAGTATTTGCGCTCCAACACATCCCCCAGCACTTTTTTCGCACTCGCCTCGCCGTGAACCAATGTGATCTCCTCAGGCCATTCCTTCATCCCAGTCACGAAGCTGACCAGCTCTGCCTGATCCGCATGAGCCGAGTAGCCACCGACCGTGGTAATTCCGGCCTTTATCTTGTATCGCTCTTTGTCGAGCTCAACGTAACCTTCTACGGGTCCATATTTCTGTATGGCTGCGCCGGGTGTCCCTTTGGCCTGATAGCCGACAAATACGACGTTGTGACGAGGGTCGCCTAGCATGGCCTTGAGGTAATTGACGATCCTCCCACCTGAGCACATTCCACTGCCCGCGATGACGATTGCCGGTCGACCGGTGCTGGACAGGTAATTCACCACCATCTGGTGCTTGTCGTGGCTGTCAACGGTGATGAGTTGTTTGAACCCCAGAGGGTTGCGGCCTTGACTCAAGCGCTCTTGAGCTGCGGTATTCCAGTAGCCATTGAAGTCTTGGTAGACCTTGGTAAACCGGCTGGCCAGCGGGGAGTCGAGGATGACGGGCAATTGCGGCCAATCGATGGGCAGGCCATCAGCATCAACGGCGTCAAACGCGGGATCGAGGTCTTCAATCAGTGCTTTGCGACGCAGGATATCTTCTATCTCAAACAGTAACTCTTGGGTGCGACCGATGCTGAACGCGGGAATCAGGATCGTGCCGTGATCAGCTAATGCCTTGTCGATGATCTCTTCCAGGCGCGTCTGACGGCTACCGCGGTCCTCATGCAGACGATTACCGTAAGTGCTTTCAAGAACCAGCAGGTCTGCCTGCTCGGGTGGCTCAGGGCTGATTAACAGTGGATTGAGGCGGGAGCCCAGATCGCCGGAAAATACGATGCGCTTCTGTCGCGACTCAGTGGGGTACTGAACATCACACTCGACATAAGCAGAGCCGAGTATGTGGCCCGCACGCTGCAGCCTGACCTTCACAACCAGCTCCGGGGTATCAATCAGCGCATGCCAGGTATTGAAGGGCAAAGCGATGGTTCGCCTCTGAACAATAGCCAGATACCGCTCAATCTGCTTGCTGTCATGAGCAAACTGATACTTCCAGGCATCTTCAAGGGTGAGCGGCAACATTTTTGCCGAAGGCTCGCTGCAGATTATTGGACCCTCGTAGCCCGCAGCCAGAAGATCCGGAATACGTCCTACGTGATCGACGTGAACGTGGGTCAGGAGCAAGGCTTTTACTGTGTCTATCGGGAAATCAATTTTCAAATCCCGTCCTGGCCCGGTTACCTCCGAAGATTCGAGGCGCAAACCACAGTCGACCAGCATGCTGTGGCGCTCGTCAAAGCTCACTTGATGACAGGACCCAGTCACACTCTGGACACCGCCATGATGGACAACTTCTGGATAACTCATGAATACCCTCGGCCTAAAACATCGCTAAAACCTGAATTCGCACTGCACCGGTTCCGGCGTGCAATATCGACTTCCAGACTGATCAAGCGGCCGCATTCTGCCGCCCTGTGATTCCTTTGCAAAGGCGTGAGCCGTTGACGGTTTCGGCTGGAAATACCCCAAGCCGCGCACAGCGCTAAGGCACCACCCAGCAAACACGGGCTTAAAGGCGCAGAGGACAGGAATCAGTAGAATTTTCCGACAGGCAGGAGGTAACCGCTCCCACAAGAATTGCCGGGGAGGACTACACAAAGTGTCGGTAGGAATAAACGCAATGAACAAAGCTTTCAGCCGAGTACTACGTTCGTAGTTTCAGCGCTGAAGAGCTTTGCTGACGATAACCAAGGAATACCTACAGAGCTGTAGATAGCCTTTGCTCAAATTGAGCGACGGTCCAGCTTCCGCTTTTTACGAAGTACGACGACCCATCCTAATAGCGGGCCGATGAGCATGCCCGCGAGCAGCGCAACAATGATCGGTATAGCGAGGAACAGCTCAGGCGAAGACCAACCCAAAAAGACCAGTGAGACCTTCTGTTGATTCTCCAGAATAAAAACGATCGTCGACACGATAAGCGCCAGCGCGACCACGGCCGCAATTACTCGTGTGAACATCCGCATCTGTTACTCCTATCGGGAGGCCACAAGGCCCTCTTCTTCGTCTTCGTTTACGCGATCACGCAGCTCTTTGCCCGGCTTGAAATGCGGTACAAACTTACCGTCAAGGCTGACCGACTGGCCGGTTTTGGGGTTACGCCCTACTCGTGGAGCACGATAATGCAGGGAGAAGCTGCCAAAGCCACGGATCTCGATGCGGTCGCCTGTCGCCAGACACTGGGACATTTGCTCAAGCATCGTCTTGATAGCCAACTCTACATCCTTGGATGAGAGCAGCCCTTGATGGGTGACAATTCGTTCGATCAACTCCGACTTCGTCATATTTTTCCCTTCTTTTTCAAGCAGCTAGATAAGCGCTCCGAAGGTTTTAGCATGACTGGATGAATTTGAATAGCCCGAGTATTGACTTATGTGAGTTGGTCACAAATGAGGGATATTAACCGGCGAGCGCCAGGCCGCGGAATACAAGTGATGCGGCCCGGATTTGCCTTCAAGCTGTGTGTCGGCGCTGCTGCCCGAATCCAGTACGCCCTGAAATCGAAGCGCAGCCATCGCGGGCAAGTCGGGATGCCGCACACTGGCTACCAAAGGGTCTACGCAATCTTTGTAGGACTGGCTTTAGCCGGGAGGACGTCTGGGCATCCGCTAGATCTGCTTCGGCAGAAATACCGCCCTCCCGGCTGAAGCCGGTCCTACGGGGTTGCAGGCGAACATAGAATCTTCCGCTATATGCCCCACAAGGTACAGGAGCCTCCCTCTAAATCGCGCCCACAAAAAAGGGCGACCGAAGTCGCCCTTTTTCTAATGGTTAAGCAGAACTTAGTTCTGTTTTTCCATTTGAGCACGCAACAGGTCACCAAGAGTGGTAGGACCAGTGTTTTCTGCGGTCTCAGGCTTGCTACGCAGGCTTTGGATCGCTTCTTTCTCGTCTTCAACGTCTTTCGACTTGATGGACAAGCTGATCACGCGGCTCTTGCGGTCAACGCTGATGATCTTGGCTTCGATCTCTTCGCCTTCTTTCAGAACGTTACGCGCGTCTTCAACGCGGTCACGGCTGATTTCGGAGGCTTTCAGGGAAGCTTCGATGTCGTCGGCCAGAGTGATGATGGCGCCTTTGGCGTCAACTTCTTTAACGATACCGCGAACGATTGCGCCTTTGTCATTGACAGTGACGTACTCGGAGAACGGATCGCTTTCCAGCTGCTTGATACCCAGCGAGATGCGCTCACGCTCTGGATCAACAGACAAGATCACGGTGTCGAGCTCGTCGCCCTTCTTGAAGCGACGTACGGCTTCTTCGCCCACTTCGTTCCAGGAGATGTCGGACAGGTGAACCAGGCCGTCGATGCCGCCGTCCAGACCAATGAAGATACCGAAATCGGTGATCGACTTGATGGTGCCGGAGATTTTATCGCCCTTGTTGAACTGGCCAGAGAAATCTTCCCATGGGTTAGATTTGCACTGCTTGATGCCGAGGGAGATACGACGACGCTCTTCGTCGATGTCCAGAACCATAACTTCCACTTCGTCGCCGACTTGTACGACTTTCGAAGGGTGGATGTTTTTGTTGGTCCAGTCCATTTCGGAAACGTGTACCAGGCCTTCCACGCCTTCTTCCAGCTCTGCGAAGCAGCCGTAGTCGGTCAGGTTGGTAACACGCGCAGTTACGCGAGTGCTTTCCGGGTAACGAGCCTTGATAGCAACCCATGGGTCTTCGCCCAGTTGCTTCAGACCCAGGGAAACACGATTGCGCTCGCGATCATACTTCAGCACTTTTACATCGATCTCATCGCCAACATTGACGATTTCCGATGGATGCTTGATGCGCTTCCAGGCCATGTCGGTGATGTGCAGCAGGCCATCGACGCCACCCAGATCGACGAATGCGCCGTAATCGGTGAGGTTCTTGACGATACCTTTGACTTGTTGACCTTCCTGCAGGGACTCGAGCAGAGCTTCGCGCTCGGCACTGTTCTCGGCTTCCAGCACGCTGCGACGCGAAACAACAACGTTGTTGCGCTTCTGGTCCAGCTTGATGACCTTGAACTCGAGCTCTTTGCCTTCCAGGTGAGTCGTGTCGCGCACTGGGCGGACGTCGACCAAAGAACCAGGCAGGAACGCACGGATGCCGTTAACGTCGACAGTGAAGCCGCCTTTAACCTTACCGTTGATAACGCCCTTGACCACTTCTTCAGCTGCGAAAGCCGCTTCCAGAACAATCCAGCACTCGGCACGCTTGGCTTTTTCGCGGGACAGCTTGGTTTCGCCAAAGCCGTCTTCTACCGCGTCCAGAGCAACGTGAACTTCGTCGCCGATCTTGATGGTCAGATCGCCAGCGTCGTTGTGGAACTGTTCCAGCGGGATCAGGCCTTCAGATTTCAGACCGGCGTGAACCGTCACCCAGCCTGCCTGGTAATCGATATCAACGATGATAGCGGTGATGATCGAACCGGCCTGAAGGTTGAGGGTCTTTAGGCTTTCTTCAAAAAGTTCTGCAAAGCTTTCGCTCATTTTAATTCCTGTTGATCAAGGGCGAAGGATACGCCCATCTGCCACGTTCCAGACAACGTGGGTTACGTTCAAGTAAAAGAAAGCCTGCGGGACTATTTCTGGTCTCCCACATGCTTCTTTGTCACCCGGCAATATCGCGAAGCGCGATTTCACTCAGAATGCGTTCCAGCACCTGCTCGATGGACAATTCGGTGGAATCCAGCTGAATAGCGTCATGCGCTGGCTTGAGCGGGGCTACCGCTCGCTGGGTGTCACGCTCGTCGCGTGCACTTATCTCATCTAGCAGACTCGACAGACTAACATCATCGCCCTTGGCCTTCAACTGCAAGTAACGTCGACGGGCACGTTCCTCGGCGCTGGCGGTCAGGAAAATCTTCAGCGGAGCGTCCGGAAACACTACGGTTCCCATGTCGCGACCGTCTGCGACAAGGCCTGGCTCTTCCTGAAAAGCACGCTGGCGTTGCAGCAATGCATCACGCACCGCAGGCAATGAAGCCACCTGCGAAGCGCCGCTGCCGACCTGCTCATTGCGAATAGAGTGAGTAACGTCCTCACCTTCCAGAATGATCCGCTGCTCCTGCCCTGCCGTTCCGCTTACGAACTGCACATCCAGATGCGCAGCCAGCAGCTTCAAGGCCTCTTCATTGGTCAGGTCGACGCCGTGGTTGCGGGCGGCGAACGCCAGCAAGCGATACAGCGCGCCGGAATCGAGCAGGCTCCAGCCGAGGCGTTTAGCCAGCAGCCCTGCAACTGTGCCCTTCCCGGAACCGCTAGGTCCATCAATGGTAATTACCGGTGCTTGAATTTTCACAACTGCCCCTCTTGCGCTACACGCATGCCGACTTGAGCGCTAAGCGCGAGAAAATTTGGGAACGACGTAGCGACGTTCGCACAATCATGGATCTGAATCGGCGCTGCTGCACGCAGCGCCGCAACACTGAAAGCCATGGCGATACGATGATCGCCTTGAGCATTAACCACACCACCACCTATCTGACCGCCATCAATGATAATGCCGTCCGGGGTGGGCTCGACACTGATGCCCAGGGTTAACAGACCGTCGGCCATGGCTTGAATACGGTCCGACTCTTTGACGCGCAACTCTTCAGCACCCCGCAACACCGTACGACCCTGCGCACAGGCGGCGGCCACGAAGATCACCGGGAACTCGTCAATGGCCAGTGGTACCAGCGCCTCCGGGATCTCGATACCCTTGAGTGACGCTGAACGCACACGTACATCAGCCACTGGCTCGCCACCCGCCTCGCGCTGATTCTCCAACGTAATGTCGGCTCCCATTAGACGCAGGATGTCGATGACACCCGTGCGCGTGGGGTTGATGCCGACGTGTTCGAGCACCAGGTCGGAGCCTTCGGCGATGGACGCGGCCACCATAAAGAATGCAGCAGACGAAATGTCGGCAGGCACTTCAATACGCGCAGCGGTCAATCCAGAGCCAGACTTCACGGAAACTTTCGCCCCATCGACCGTCACCGGGTGACCGAAGCCACGCAGCATACGCTCCGTATGATCCCGGGTCGGCGCAGGCTCGATCACTGTCGTAGTGCCCTGCCCGTAAAGGCCGGCCAACAACAGGGAAGATTTGACCTGAGCACTGGCGATTGGCATTTCATAGGTCAAGCCATTAAGCGTTTGCCCACCCTTGATCTTCAAAGGCGGACGCCCTTCCGCAGCGGTTTCAATCACTGCGCCCATCGCCCGCAACGGCTCAGCTACTCGACCCATCGGCCGTCGCGAGAGCGAAGCATCGCCGGTCAATGTGCTGTCGAAACTCTGCGCAGCCAGCAACCCGGCCAGCAAGCGCATGGACGTGCCGGAGTTGCCCAGATAAATCGGTCCGGGCGCAGATTTGAGCCCATTAAGCCCGACCCCATGGATCGTCAGGCGACCATGATGCGGGCCTTCGATCACGACCCCCATGTCACGGAACGCTTGCAGCGTTGCCAGCGCATCTTCACCTTCAAGAAAGCCTTCAACTTCCGTAACGCCCTCAGCCAGCGAGCCGAGCATGATGGAGCGATGGGAGATGGATTTGTCACCCGGCACACGGACGCGACCTGAGACGCTACCGCCAGGACTGGCGAGAAACACCAGGTCCTCAGCTTCGACGGGTTCTACGTAGGCACGCTGGGCAAGGATCTTGCCGAAATGCTCACGGGCCATTCGCGCGCGGGTGAACACACCTAATAACTGATGACCATCACCCGCGACCATCGCGTCACGCAGCGCATCCAGATCCGTTCGAAAGGTATCCAGCGTGCGCAGCACAGCCTCACGGTTGGCCAGAAAGATGTCATGCCACATCACCGGATCGCTGCCCGCAATCCGCGTGAAATCGCGAAAGCCACCGGCTGCGTATCTGAAGATGTCGAGGTTTTCGTTACGTTTGGCCAACGAATCCACCAGACCAAACGCCAATAGATGAGGCAAATGACTGGTTGCCGCCAGCACCTCATCGTGACGTTCGACCTCCATGTGTTCCACGTCAGCACCCAGTTCGGACCAGAGTCGATCGACCACCGCCAGAGCTTCAGGATCAGTCTCGGGCAATGGAGTAAGGATTACTTTGTGTCGTTTGAACAACTGCGCATTGGAAGCTTCCACGCCGCTCTGTTCGGAGCCAGCAATTGGATGCCCAGGCACGAACCTCGGTGGCATTGCGCCGAACGCCAGACGCGCAGCTCGAACCACATTGCCTTTGGCACTGCCAACATCGGTCAGCACTGCGTCGCCCAGGTCAAAGGTCGCCAGCAACGCCAGGACTTTTTCCATCGCGAGAATCGGCACAGCGAGCTGAATCACGTCAGCATCACGGCACGCCACAGCCAGATCCGCTTCACAGCGATCTACAACGCCCAGCTCCACAGCCAGCTTGCGTGACTGGGGGTCGAGATCAACGCCGACCACCTCACCACACACGCCACTTTCACGAATGCCTTTGGCAAAAGACCCGCCGATCAGGCCAAGCCCGACGACCACCAAGCGCCGAATCATAGGTGGGTTTGGTTTCACTGAGATGACATCAATCACGCGCCAGAACCCTGGCCAATGCCTCGAGGAAACGAGTGTTTTCTTCCAACAAACCGATACTCACACGCAGATGATTGGGCATACCGTAGCCAGCGACGGGGCGAACAATCACACCTTCGCGCAGCAAACCTTGATAAACCGGACCGCTGTCACGTCCCAGGTCTACCGCAATGAAATTACCTTTGGAGGGAATCCAGCTCAGCCCGAGCAAGCGCAAACCGCCCTCAAGCTGCTCCATGCCGACTTCATTCAACTGGCGACTTTTAGTCAGGTATTCAGCGTCATCCAGCGCCGCGCATGCTGCGGCCAAAGCTAGGCTGTTGACGTTGAACGGCTGCCGAACGCGGTTCAGCACGTCTGCCACGGCAGGAGACGACAAGCCGTAACCCACACGCAATGACGCCAGGCCATAGGCCTTGGAGAATGTGCGCGACACCAGCAGGTTCGGGTACTCAGCCAGATAATCGAGGCCATCGGGCAGATCGCCACCTTGGGCGTATTCGATATAGGCTTCGTCCAGCACTACCAGCACGTGCTCAGGGACAGCGGCAAGAAAGCGGCTCAATGCATCCGGCCCAAACCAGGTACCGGTCGGGTTGTTCGGATTGGCGATGAACACGACGCGAGTATCGGCATCAATCGCCGCCAGCATTGCAGGCAGATCATGTCCCCACTCTTTGGCGGGCGTGACGCGAGCCGTAGCGCCGATAGCCTGGGTAACAATGGGATAAACCGCAAAAGCGAATTCGCTGAATACCGCGTTCAGGCCGGGAGCCAGATAAGCACGGGCGACCAGTTCAAGAATGTCGTTGGAGCCATTGCCCAGCGTCACTTGATCGATCTGCACACCACAACGTTCTGCAAGGCGCTTTTTCAGCTCGAAGCCATTGCCATCCGGGTAGCGCGTCAGCTCGGCCAACTCTTCGCGAATCGCAGCCAGCGCCTTGGGGCCAGGGCCCAATGGGTTTTCGTTGCTCGCCAGCTTGATGATCTTTGCGGGATCGATGCCCAACTCACGCGCCAGCTCATTCACAGGCTTACCCGGAACATAAGGCGAAAGTTTTTGCACACCTGGCTGAGCCAGTGCGAGGAAGTCGCCAGTCATGTGTCGCTACCTCCTATCAACAAGATGCAAATTACTGAATTGAAATGCATTTCTGTAGGAGTGAGCTTGCTCGCGATAGCGTCAGTTCAGACGACAAATTCGTCGACCAGGATACCGAATCGCGAGCAAGCTCACTCCTACAGTTCAAATGTTTGCAATAAGACAGCGCCGTGTCAGGAACGCGAGCCAATAAGTAGTTCTGTAGCTGCTCTTTTAAAGAACCGCTTTCGGGTATGAACCCAGCACCTTGAGCGCCACTGCTTCCTGACTGATGCGCTCCAGCACCGCTTTGACCAATGGATCGCGATGGTGGCCAACGAAGTCGATGAAGAATACGTAGGTCCATTTACCGCTGCGCGACGGACGGGTCTCGATACGCGTCAGGTCCAGGCCGTTCTCATGGAATGGCACCAGCAACTCGTGCAGAGCGCCCGGCTTGTTGCTCATGGATACGATGATCGAGGTCTTGTCGTCGCCAGTGGGCGGGACTTCCTGACTGCCGATGATCAGGAACCGGGTGGAATTGTCCGGACGGTCTTCGATTTTTTCAGCGATGCGCGTCAAACCGTACAGGTTTGCACTCATGTCACCGGCAATCGCTGCGGAATTCCACTCGCCCTTCACCCGCTTGGCGGCTTCGGCGTTGCTCGCAACGGCGATCCGCTCGACATTCGGGTAATGCGCGTCCAGCCACTTGCGGCACTGAGCCAGCGACTGAGCGTGGGAGTAAATACGGCTGATGCTTTCTGTTTTGGTGTTTTCACCAATCAGCAGGTGATGGTGAATACGCAGCTCAACTTCGCCACAGATCACCATGTCATGCTCAAGGAAGCTGTCCAGCGTGTGATTGACCGCGCCCTCAGTGGAGTTTTCCACCGGCACGACGCCAAAGTTCACAGCACCGGCCGCCACTTCACGGAACACTTCATCAATCGCAGCCATGGGCAGGCTGATAACTGCATTACCAAAATGCTTGATCGCTGCAGCCTGAGTGAACGTCCCTTCTGGCCCCAGGTAAGCAACCTTAAGCGGCTGCTCCAGCGCCAGGCACGAAGACATGATTTCGCGAAACAGACGCGCCATCTCTTCGTTGCTCAATGGGCCACGATTGCGCTCCATGACCCGCTTGAGCACTTGGGCTTCACGCTCGGGGCGGTAAAACACCGGCACTTCGCCTTCAGCCAGATTGGCCATTTTTACCCGGGCTACTTCCTGAGCGCAGCGTGCGCGCTCACTGATCAACTCCAGGACTTTTTCGTCCAGGCTGTCGATGCGGACGCGTAGCGCCTTGAGTTCTTGCTCGGACATTAGCCGTGTTCCTTCTCGAACTCTGCCATGTAAGCCACCAGCGCGTTGATCGCGTTGATGTCCACGGCATTATAAATAGAGGCACGCATGCCACCGACCGAACGGTGACCTTTCAAATTGAGCAACCCCCGCGCATCAGCACCTGCCAGAAATGGCTTGTCCAGACGATCATCAGCAAGGCGGAACGGCACGTTCATCCACGAGCGGTCAGGCTTGTTGATCGGGTTGCTGTACAGGCCGCTGGCATCGATGAAGTCGTAAAGCGTGCGCTTTTTGACTTCATTGAGCTTGCCGATGGCTTCGACGCCGCCCTGCTCTTTCAGCCATTCGAAGACCAGACCGGACAGATACCAGGCCAGGGTCGGCGGCGTGTTGTACATCGAGCCGTTATCGGCCGCGACTTTGTAGTTGAGCATGGTCGGGCACACCGAACGGGCGCGACCCAGCAGGTCTTCGCGAATGATCGCAACGACGATGCCGCTTGGGCCGATGTTTTTCTGTGCGCCCGCGTAGATCATGCCGAAACGCGAGACGTCCACCGGACGGGACAGGATGTCCGAAGACATATCAGCCACGAGTGGCACATCACCGGTCTCTGGAATCCAGTCGAACTCCAGACCGCCAATGGTTTCATTCGGGGCGTAGTGAACGTAGGCCGCGTCCTTGGACAGCGTCCACTCGTTCTGGCCCGGGATGGCGAAGTAATCGTAAGGCTTGGCGCTGGCAGCCACATTAACGTGACCATAACGCGAAGCTTCTTCAATGGCCTTCTGCGACCAGATACCAGTATCGATATAGTCGGCAGAGCCGTCTTCAGGCAACAGATTCAGGGGGATCTGAGCAAATTGCTGGCTCGCTCCACCTTGCAGAAACAGCACTTTGTAGTTCGAGGGAATCGTCAGCAGGTCACGCAGATCCTGCTCGGCCTTGTTGGCGATGGAAGTGAACTCATCACTGCGATGGCTCATTTCCATGACGGACAGGCCTTTGCCATGCCAGTCCAGTAGCTCCGCCTGGGCACGCAGCAGAACAGCTTCAGGAAGCGCAGCAGGACCTGCGCAGAAGTTAAAGGCTCGCTTGCTCATATCCACTCTCACTACGCTCTGATTTTCTCAGGCTTGGGTCATCTGGAGTACGAAGCGTCGAAGGCCGCGAAGCGGTGAGAACCGTTCGCAGCCTTCGGCTACTTCTGTCAAACAACACGCGGTTGTTTGAATTTAACTGATCTCGGCAGGAGCGAACTTGTTCGCGAGAGGGGCTTGAATGACACACCGCCTCGCCAACAAGTTGGCTCCTACAGGTTACGCGTTACTCCTGCGGTTCTTCTTCGTCAGAAGCAGCGTCGGCTTGCAGCTCGTCGGTGGAAGCGTCTTCGTCAGCGATGTTCAGCACCTCGCCTTCAATGATTTCACCGTCTTCACCGATGACCAGCTCTTCGCCTTCGACTTCCGATGGCTCCTGCACACGCTCCAGGCCGACCAGTTTCTCGTCGCTGGCCAGCTTGATCAGCGTCACACCCTGAGTGTTACGACCCAGGCTGGACACTTCGCTGACACGGGTACGAACCAGTGTGCCCTGATCGGAAATCAGCATGATTTCTTCGCCGTCGAGTACCTGCACCGCACCGACCAGTCGGCCGTTACGCTCGTTGCTGACCATGGCAATAACGCCCTGACCGCCACGCTTGTACTCTGGGAACTCGGAGATCGCCGTACGCTTGCCATAGCCGCGCTCGGAAGCGGTAAGGATCTGGCTGCCTTCTTCCGGGATCAGCATCGAAATCAGCTTCTGGCCTTCCGGCAGACGCATGCCGCGCACACCGCGGGCGGTACGGCCCATGGCGCGAACGTCGGATTCCTTGAAGCGCGTAACCTTGCCGCCATCGGAGAACAGCATGATTTCCTGCTCGCCATCGGTGATGGCTGCGGAGATCAGGATGTCGCCTTCGTCCAGCTCAAGCGCGATCAGACCCACGCTACGCTGACGGCTGAAGGCCACCAGCGGGGTTTTCTTCACGGTACCGTTGGCGGTGGACATGAAGATGAACGGAGCCTTCTTCTTGTCTGCGGCCTTGATGCGCGCTTTACGCTCTTCTTCGGTCTCGTTGCTGTTTTCTGCGTCGTCGATCTCACCTTCGATACCAGCCTCTTCCTCCTCGTCAGCCCGCTTGCGCATAGCTTCCAGGTCGACCGGCAACATGGTGGTGATGTACTCGCCCTCGCTCAGCGGTAGCAGGTTGACCAACGGACGGCCACGGGCAGCGCGGGACGCTTCCGGGATCTCGTAGGTCTTGAGCCAGTAAACCTTGCCCTTGCTGGAGAACATCAGCAGCGTGGTGTGGCTGTTGGCGACCAGCAGGTGAGCAATGTAATCCTCATCCTTGATGCCGGTGGCCGACTTGCCTTTACCGCCGCGACGCTGCGCCTGATAGACCGCCAGAGGCTGAGTCTTGGCATAGCCGCCGTGAGAAATCGTAACGACGCGCTCTTCTTCCGGGATCATGTCGCCCAGTGTCAGGTCCAGACGCGCATCCAGAATTTCAGTGCGACGCACATCGCCGTACTCGACGCGGATCAATTCCAGCTCTTCGCGGATCACTTCCATCAAACGCACGGCGCTGTTGAGGATGCGCAACAGTTCGCCGATCTGGCTGAGGATTTCCTGATACTCGGTGAGCAGTTTTTCATGCTCAAGACCGGTCAGGCGGTGCAGACGCAATTCGAGAATGGCCTGAGCCTGTTCCGGCGACAGGAAATACTTGCCGTCACGCAGACCGTACTGGGGATCAAGGTTTTCCGGACGGCATGAATCCGCACCGGCGCGCTCGACCATTTCCACCACTGCGCTGGATTCCCAAGGGGTCGAAATCAACCCGACCTTGGCTTCCGCAGGTGTTGGCGAGGCTTTGATCAGAGCGATAACCGGATCGATGTTCGACAGTGCTACTGCCTGACCTTCGAGCAAATGACCACGCTCGCGGGCTTTCCGCAGTTCGAAAACGGTACGACGGGTGACCACTTCGCGACGGTGACGAACGAAGGCTTCGAGCAGATCCTTGAGGTTCAGGATGCGCGGACGGCCGTCGATCAGGGCAACGATGTTGATACCGAAAACGGCTTGCAGCTGGGTCTGGGCGTAGAGGTTGTTGAGAATGACCTCAGGCACTTCGCCGCGACGCAGTTCGATCACGACGCGCATACCGTCCTTGTCGGACTCGTCGCGCAGTTCGGTGATGCCTTCCAGCTTCTTCTCTTTAACCAGCTCGGCGATCTTTTCGATCAGGCGAGCCTTGTTCAATTGATACGGCAGCTCGGTGATGACGATCTGCTGACGACCACCGACCTTGTCGATGTCTTCAACCATCGAGCGGGCACGCATGTAAATGCGACCGCGACCGGTGCGATAGGCTTCGACGATACCGGCACGACCGTTGATGATTGCGGCAGTCGGGAAGTCAGGGCCCGGGATGAACTGCATCAGTTCATCGATGGAGATTTCCGGGTTGTCGATCAGCGCCAGGCAACCGTCGATGACTTCACCGAGGTTGTGCGGCGGGATGTTGGTCGCCATGCCCACGGCAATACCGCTGGAACCGTTGACCAACAGGTTGGGAATACGGGTCGGCATGACCGCAGGGATCATTTCCGTGCCGTCGTAGTTCGGCACCCAGTCCACGGTTTCTTTATGCAGGTCAGCGAGCAGCTCGTGAGCCAGCTTGGTCATGCGCACTTCGGTGTATCGCATGGCCGCGGCGTTATCGCCGTCGACCGAACCGAAGTTGCCCTGACCGTCTACCAGCAGATAGCGCAGCGAGAATGGCTGGGCCATACGAACGATGGTGTCATACACGGCAGTGTCGCCGTGGGGGTGATACTTACCGATAACGTCACCGACCACACGGGCGGATTTCTTGTACGGCTTGTTCCAGTCGTTACCCAGTTCACTCATCGCGAACAGTACACGCCGGTGCACGGGCTTCAAGCCATCACGTGCATCGGGCAGTGCCCGCCCGACGATTACGCTCATTGCGTAGTCGAGGTAGGACTGCTTCAGCTCGTCTTCGATATTGACCGGGAGGATTTCTTTGGCCAGTTCGCCCATGAGAAGCTCGATTCCTTTTTCTGGTGAAACTTCGAACATCCATCCGGGAGGAACGAAGCTCGCCGCTACCGGCACGTTTGCCTGGCAACGACTTACGACAAATCAACGAGTTATGTACTGGATCTGCGCAGTAGGGACGGCTACTGCATGCGCCCCTGGAAACCGCCGGATGTTACCACAATCGCCGCTAAGCACCTATCCTTTGAAAGCCCTGAAAACGAGCTTGTGTGTCGCAAGACCGCTGAGAAGCGCTTACAGGCCCGCTTAGCGCCCTTGCGACCAAAGTTCCGCCGGTCTTCAAACGGATCAGTGCAAGCGTTTGCGGCACATCAATTGAGCCATTTTTGCGGTGTCAGGGCGCTCGACAATGCCCTTTTCAGTGACGATCACGTCAATCAGGTCAGCCGGGGTGACGTCGAATACCGGGTTGAATGCATCGACATCTGCACCGACCCGTTGACCGCCCACTTCCAACAGCTCACGACCGTCGCGCTCTTCGATGACGATTTCGTCACCACTGGCCATGTCCATATCAATCGTCGAGCTGGGCGCGACCACCATGAAGCGCACACCGTGGTGCATGGCAGCAACAGCCAGATGGTAAGTACCGATCTTGTTGGCCACATCGCCATTGGCGGTGATGCGGTCGGCGCCCACGATCACCCAGGTAATGCCTTTGGTGCGCATCAAATGCGCAGCCGCCGAATCGGCATTAAGCGTCACGGGGATACCTTCGTTGGCCAGTTCCCAGGCGGTCAGCCGGGAGCCTTGCAACCATGGACGGGTTTCATCGGCGTAGACACGCTCGATCATCCCTTCCAGATGCGCTGCGCGGATAACGCCCAGCGCGGTACCGAAACCGCCGGTGGCAAGGGCGCCCGTGTTGCAGTGGGTCAGAACGGCTTGCAGATTGCCCTGATTCTTGCGAATGAGGTCTGCACCCAGTTGAGCCATGGTCAGGTTGGCTTCGCGATCGCTGAGGTGGATGGACACCGCTTCAGCCTCCAGCACCACCAGAGGATCATCGCTTTTCTTGATACGCTGCAGACGTTCGCGCATCCGGTTCAGTGCCCAGAACAGATTGACGGCCGTGGGGCGCGAGTCTGCCAGCACTTTGAAATCTTCTTCCAGGGCCGCTTTCCAGTCACCACCGGCGGCGATGCGGGCGCGAGCCCCCAGCACAACGCCATAAGCAGCGCTGATGCCGATGGCCGGTGCGCCACGGACAACCATTGAGCGAATGGCCTCGGCCACCCCCGCCGCGCTTTTATAAGCGAGCCAGGTTTCCTCGAACGGCAAGATGCGCTGATCCAGCAGATACAGAGCGTCATCCCGCCAATCGATGGCTTTCACCTTCTCAGCAGCCAACAATCGATCGCGCATTGCACACTCCATACTCAAAAAACCCAAGCCGGACATCAAAAGCTGCCGATTATAGCGAGCCGTCGGCGAAGACGCTCGGGTATACTGCGCCGTCCCCATAATAAGCCCCGGAAGCCCAGTCATGCCTAACACCGCTGCTCCGCTCGACCTGCTGCTCCTGCCCGCCTGGCTGGTGCCGGTCGAACCCGCTGGCGTGGTGCTGAAGGATCATGGCCTGGGCATCCGCGATGGCTGCATCGTTTATATCGGCCCACGCGCCGAGGCCTTGAAACAAACGGCTCTGCAAACCCTTGAATTGCCTGAAATGCTCCTCAGCCCGGGATTGATCAACGCTCACGGGCACGCGGCCATGACCTTGTTCCGCGGGCTGGCCGACGATCTGCCGCTGATGACCTGGTTGCATGACCATATCTGGCCTGCGGAAAGCAAATGGGTGAGTGAGGATTTCATTCGCGACGGCACTGATCTGGCCATCGCCGAGCAGCTCAAAGGTGGCATCACCTGTTTCTCGGACATGTACTTCTACCCCTCGGTAGCAGCAGACCGCGTGCACAACAGCGGAATCCGCGCACAGATCACCGTACCGATTCTGGATTTTCCGATTCCTGGTGCACGGGATACCGACGAAGCCCTGCACATGGGCGTGCAGCTGTTCAATGATCTGGCCCATCACCCGCGCATAAAAATTGCCTTCGGCCCTCATGCACCGTACACCGTTGGCGACGAAAACCTGGAAAGGGTCCGGGTGATTGCCGACGAACTGGACGCCATGATCCAGATGCATGTTCACGAGACTGCCTTCGAAGTGGAGCAGGCTGTCGACCAGTCAGGTGAGCGCCCGCTGGCGCGCCTGAATCGTCTGGGTGTGCTCGGCCCACGTTTTCAAGCCGTGCACATGACGCAAATAAACGATGACGATCTGGCGTTGCTGGTAGAAAGCAACACCAGCGTGATTCATTGCCCGGAATCAAACCTGAAACTGGCCAGCGGCTTCTGCCCGGTCGAACGACTGTGGCAGGCTGGCGTCAATGTAGCAGTAGGCACCGATGGTGCAGCCAGCAACAACGATCTGGATCTACTGGGCGAAACCCGTACAGCAGCGCTGCTGGCCAAGGCCGTGGCAGGCTCGGCTGCCGCGCTGGACGCTCATCGCGCCTTACGCATGGCTACCCTGAATGGCGCACGGGCGCTGGGTATTCAGAACGAAGTCGGCTCGCTGGAGATTGGCAAGGCTGCCGATATGGTCGCCTTCGACCTGTCAGGCCTGGCCCGCCAACCGATTTATGACCCGGTGTCGCAGCTTATATACGCCACCGGCCGCGACTGTGTCAGCCATGTCTGGGTCGCGGGCAAGCAACTGCTCGACGATCGCCGCCTGACCCGTATGGATGAACAGGCGCTGTGTGACACCGCAAAAGCCTGGGGCAAGCGTATTTCCGGGCGCACCGAATAAGACCGGGCTGGTTGCTCATCAGCCAGCCCGCTGCACGTATTTTGAGTTCAAGAGGACATCCCATGAGCAACGTCGATCACGCAGAAATCGCCAAATTCGAGGCACTGGCCCATCGCTGGTGGGACCGCAACAGCGAATTCAAGCCACTGCACGACATTAACCCGTTGCGGGTCAACTGGATCGACGAGCGCGTCAATCTGGCGGGCAAGAAGGTTCTGGACGTCGGTTGCGGCGGCGGGATTCTTTCCGAAGCCATGGCACTGCGTGGCGCGACCGTGACCGGTATCGACATGGGCGAAGCGCCACTGGCGGTCGCTCAGTTGCACCAGCTGGAATCTGGCGTACAGGTCGAATACCGGCAGATTACCGCCGAAGACCTGGCCGAAGAAATGCCTGAGCAGTTCGACGTCGTCACCTGCCTGGAAATGCTTGAGCACGTACCGGACCCGTCGTCGGTAATTCGCGCCTGCTACCGCATGGTCAAGCCAGGCGGCCAGGTGTTTTTCTCGACCATCAACCGCAACCCGAAGGCTTTTCTGTTCGCCATCGTCGGCGCGGAATACATCATGGGCCTGCTGCCGCGCGGCACCCACGACTTCAAGAAATTCATCCGCCCTTCCGAGCTGGGTGCCTGGAGCCGCGCTGCTGGCCTGCAGGTCAAAGATATCATCGGTCTGACCTACAACCCGCTGACCAAGCACTACAAGCTGGCTTCGGACGTCGACGTCAACTACATGATCCAGACGCTCCGGGAGGCATAAGCATGCGCTTGAGAGCAGTTCTATTCGACATGGACGGTACCCTGCTCGATACCGCTCCGGATTTCATCGCCATTTGCCAGGCAATGCTTGCTGAACGCGGCTTGCCTGCTGTGCCGGACAAGCTGATCCGTGATGAGGTTTCCGGCGGTGCGAAGGCGATGGTCGCTGCGACCTTTGCCATGTCCCCGGACGCCGAGGGATTCGAGGCGCTGCGCCTTGAGTTCCTTGAACGCTATCAACGTGACTGCGCCGTACACAGCAAGCTGTTCGACGGGATGGCGGAGTTGTTGGCCGATATCGAAAAGGCCAACCTGATCTGGGGCGTGGTCACCAACAAACCGGTGCGCTTCGCTCAGCCGATCATGGATCAACTGGGGCTGTCGCAACGCTCGGCCTTGCTGATCTGCCCGGATCACGTAACGCGCAGCAAACCCGATCCCGAGCCGCTGATCCTGGCCTGCAAGATGCTTGATCTGGATCCGGCAAGCGTGCTGTTTGTCGGCGATGATCTGCGTGACATCGAATCCGGCCGCGACGCGGGCACCAAAACCGCAGCGGTGCGTTATGGCTACATCCACCCCAACGACAACCCGGATCACTGGGGCGCCGATGTAGTAGTGGATCACCCGCTGGAACTGCGCAAGGTGCTGGATAACGCGCTGTGTAGCTGCTGACATGTGACTTACTGGATATCCCACTGTGGGAGATTCTATTTCCCCACATTGATTGCAACCCCGTAGGACCAGCTTTAGCCGGGAGGCCAATATTTCTGGCGATAGATGTTTAGCGAATGCACTGACGCCCTCCCGGCTAAAGCCGGTCCTACGAGCAAGCGCGACCTGTGGGAGCCGGGCTTGCCCGCGATAAAGCTGGACGCAATTGACTTGATGTCTGCGGCGCTCTTATCGCGGGCAAGCCCGGCTCCCACAGGGATCTGCGCAGGCCGCCAACCCGGTTTAAAGAGGTAACCCATGTTCGATTACTCCCCCCGCCCCGACCTGCTCACTGGTCGGGTGATTCTGGTCACTGGCGCTGGACGCGGCATTGGTGCTGCGGCTGCGAAAACCTACGCGGCACATGGCGCCACCGTTTTGTTGCTCGGTAAAACCGAAGCCAACCTGACTAACGTGTATGACGAAATCGAAGCTGCGGGTCACGCCAAGCCAGCGGTCATCCCTTTCGATCTGGAAACCGCGCTGCCCCATCAATACGATGAACTGGCGGCCATGATCGAAAAAGAATTCGGTCACCTTGACGGCCTGCTGCACAACGCCTCAATCATCGGTCCGCGTACGCCCCTTGAGCAGTTGTCCGGGGAAAACTTCATGCAGGTCATGCACATCAACGTCAACGCGATGTTCATGCTGACCAGCACGCTACTACCATTGCTCAAGCTGTCCAAAGATGCCTCGGTGGTCTTCACCTCCAGTAGCGTTGGCCGCAAGGGCCGAGCGTACTGGGGCGCTTACGGGGTTTCGAAGTTTGCGACGGAAGGCTTGATGCAAACCCTCGCTGACGAACTCGATACCGTGGCATCGGTGCGCTCCAACAGCATCAACCCTGGCGCCACACGCACCAGCATGCGCGCCCAGGCTTATCCGGCAGAAAACCCTCAGAACAACCCGACTCCGGAAGAGATCATGCCGGTCTATCTGTACCTGATGGGCCCGGACAGCAGCGACGTCAACGGCCAGGCCCTTAACGCGCAATAACATCGCCCCACCCCGCCGTGACGGAAAACCGTCATCGGCGGGTGACTGGCGAGTCCCGCAAGTCAAGGTTATGTCGCCCCTAGACGAAAACCTGCTTGCCAGCCCTCCCAAGCCCTTGTATTTAAAGCGTTATATTTAATTTCAAAGACTGGCACGACTTTCGCTCTGACTCAGCTTATCCAGCAATGCGCGCTGAGGAATGACGCCATGATTTCTCCTAAACCACCCAAAGCTATTAATTTTGATGCAGCCAAAATGAAACGACTGGGCATGCATCAACGACAGGTTCAGAACAACGTACAGCCGCCTGTCGGCTTGACGCAATTGGTGCAACAGCTCGGTCAGCAATTGCAAACCAGCCTGGAAGCGGAGCGAATCCTGGGGATGTTTTTCCGGGGTGTTCAGCGCGTGGTCCCGCTTGATGGGCTCAGCTACGAATACGCTGAAAGTGATCTGTACATGCAGATGGGCGAACGTGCTCCACACAGCATCAGTTACAACCTCAGTAATGAAGGCGAAGTTCTGGGCCTGTTTACCTTCGAGCGTAATGTGCGCTTCAGCGAAGAGGAATTTGCGGCGCTGGAATCCCTCATGACCTGCATACTGTTCCCGCTGCGTAACGCGCTGCTGTACCGGGCCGCCATGGAAAGTGCGTTGCGCGATCCGCTGACCGAGACTGGCAACCGCATGGCCATGGATCAAACCCTGGCTCGCGAAATAGAACTCGCACGACGCAACGCCCAGCCACTGTCAGTGCTGATGCTGGATATCGATCACTTCAAGCGCGTCAACGACACCTACGGCCACGCCACCGGCGATGACGTACTCAAATTCATCGCTCAGGCGATTAAAAGCGAGCTGAGAAACGTCGACCGGATATTTCGCTATGGCGGCGAAGAGTTTCTGGTCGTGCTGTCCAACACGGGTCGCGATGCAGCAGGTTTGATGGGGGAACGACTGCGTAAGGCAGCTCAAGAACTGATGCACCCAGGGCTGGATAAAACCCTGGAGTTGACGATCAGCCTGGGTGGCTCAACGCTGCTGCCGGCGGAGTCTGCCGGCAGCCTCATGCGGCGCGCCGATATCGCGCTGTACGTCGCGAAGCGGCAAGGCCGTAATCGTCTCGCGATGGCAGGCTAAAACTCAGGTTTCCAGTTCGGCCACTCGCGTGCGAGGCGATTTGGCCTTTTCCAGCTGCATGCAGTGTTCCAGAAAGAGATACATGTAGTCATAACTCTTGGTGACTGCCTGCCGCAGTTCAGTCTGCAATTGCACGCTTGGGTTATTGCCCGCCAGCGTACAGATGATTTCCAGTGCCTCCCAAGGGTGCGAATCGTCATACTGCGCGTGCATCTTCAGCCACTTCATCGCACGCTTGCGCGACTCCTCGGGAAACCCGTCGGCGTATACGTCCGAGGAACACACGACTGCCGCCCACTCCCCCGTGGCACCTTCGATGGCATAGTTAGTCGCAGCCATACCCACCACCAATGAGTCAGACGAACTGGTGTGCCAGCACCAGTGACTCAGCGCATGCAACTCGGGAGACACATGCTGAGCCTTGAGGTCATCAAGGCTGACACCGTGGGCATCCGCCCAATTTACCCAATAGTCAGCATGGTTAAGCTCCACGCGAATATTGCGCATCAACCAGCGGCGCGCCATGTCTTCGCCGGGATGACGGGCAAAGCGGGTCTTCGCCAGGCTGTTGGCCATGTAGATAGCGAACTGCTCAACCACCGGCCAGCCACCAATCAAATAATGACGCATGACTTTAGCGCTCAGGCGCCCGTCACGCATGCGTTGATAGAGCTCGTGCTCGACCACTCTGGATTTAGCGAAGCTACAATCCTTGATCAACTGCTGTGCCCAAGCCGGATAACTGCTGGCTTCCATGAGCGGACCGGTTCTGCTGAAAGTATCGATCACTGTGTGGCTCCTTTTCGTGAAGTTAATGGCTTATCGGAATGTTCCTGGCGTGCTGAACAACAACGGGACGGCCCTTGAAGGGCGTGCATGAAGACTTTGGCACGTGAACAACTGAGGACGTTCAATCAGATATCCCTGAGCGAAGTCAACTCCGATCTCACGCAGTGCGATCTCGATCTGGGGCGTTTCGACGAATTCGGCAATGGTGCGCTTACCCATGACATGGCCAATGTGATTGATCACCTCGACCATGGCGCGGTTGATGGGGTTATCGAGCATGTCTTTGACGAAGCTGCCATCGATCTTCAGATAGTCCACTGGCAAGTGTTTGAGGTATGCAAACGACGACATGCCGGCACAGAAGTCGTCGAGGGAAAACTTGCAGCCCAGCGCCTTCAGATCGTTGATAAAACGGATCGCGCAACCCAGGTTGGCAATCGCGATGGTTTCGGTGATTTCGAAGCAAATCAATGACGGGGGGATGTCATAAGTCCGGAACTGCAGCTTCAGGTAATCAAGAAAAGCATCATCACCGATGCTCGCCCCGGAGAGGTTGATCGCACACACCATCATAGGTCCGTCGTAACGCTCATCATCCCGGCACTGAGCAATGATCTCGAAAACATTGCGCACCACCCAGCGATCCAGCTGGGTCATCAAACCATAGCGCTCAGCGGCGGGAATAAAGTTCTCGGGCAAGATCATGCGCCCGGTCTCATCACGCAGGCGCAGGAGGATTTCGATGTGCCCGCTGTCATCCTGAGCGTGCTGGCCGATACCGGCGATCTGCTGGGAGAACAGGCAGAAACGGTTCTCGTCCAGCGCCATGTGCAAGCGCTGCACCCACGCCATCTCACCAAAGCGCATGGACACCTCGGAGTCCTCGGCGTGATAGACCTGGACGCGGTTACGACCTTTTTCCTTGGCCATGTAACACGCCATATCCGCCGAACGAAGCAGCGCCTCCAGCGTGGTCGGAAGCTGGGAAATATGAACCAGTCCAATACTGACCGTGCTGACAAACGGCCTGCCCTTCCAGACAAAGCTCAGGCTCTGAACAGTCTGGCGCAGGGACTCGGCGATCGTTTCAGCCGTCTCCGGCGGGCAGTTCTCCAGCAAAATGCCGAACTCGTCACCGCCTAACCGTGCAAGCGTGTCGCCTTCACGCAAGCCCTGTTGCAGCACCGTGCAAATATGCCGCAGCAGTTCGTCACCGGCCGCATGACCGCTGGTGTCGTTGACCAGCTTGAACTGATCCAGATCCAGGTACATCACGGAATGCTGGCTCGCTTGCCGGGCCAACCCATCAAGCGCCTGTTCCAGGCGATATTCAAACTCACGTCTGTTGGCCAGTCCGGTCAGTGCATCGTGGGTCGCCTGCCAGGACAGATTGGCGATGTACTGCCGCTCCCGCGTCATGTCGTGCAGCACCAGCACGGTGCCGCTGACCCTGCCATCGGTAAAGATCGGCGACCCGACCAACGCCACTGAAACGGTGCTGCCGTCCAGACGCTGGATGAGTTTTGAATGCTCGCTGCCACCGCTGAGCTGACCACTGAGAATATGCTCGATCAGGGTTGAGCTGTCTTTGCGGTCATTTTCGTCAAGCAGGTTGAATAACGCCGCAAGCGGGAGACCACTGGCCTGAAAGTTTTTCCAGTGGGTCAGCCCTTCGGCAGCCGGATTCATGTAAACAATGGCACCCTCGACATCAGTCGTAATCACGCCATCACCAATCGACTCCAACGTGACCTGCGCACGCTCTTTCTCCACCTGAAGGGCATCTGCGAAGGCATGGCGCTGAGTCAACAGTTTGTGCGTCCTGAGCAGCGCCAGAAGAATCAGCACCACCGCCGTCGCCAGGTTAATGACCAGCAGCAACCGCAGAATCCCTCGGGAGCCTTCGCTCAGGGCGTTACTGAACGCTCTGGCTACTGGCGTCACGCTTTCATTGATGGCGGTGATTTGGGCGCGCCATTCACTAATTTCGGCCTCGGTAGCTGCGCCCGACGAAATACGTTCATGCATCTGATGAGCAAGCGTATCCAGCTGGATCAGAAAGTCATCGCCCAGCCGCCATTGGTCGACGGCTTTTTTCATGTAACCCAATTCACGAAAATTCACATACAGCCAGATGACACTCGCGGCGTCATCAGGATGATTCCCGCCTTGCAGGAAGCCATCTGTCGCTTTTTTGATATCCGGAACCGGCTGATCCAGCGCTACGCGAAGCGCGTGGCCGCCCTCGGGTATTGAAATCGCCTGCTCGTAGCGCTGGAAATTGATCTCTTCGTGGCCATTGGCGTAGAGATTCAGGTAATAAATGGCGTCTTTCTGCCCCTTGGACCATAGGCTTTCGCCGCCGACATAGCTGCGCACGGCTGAAAGCATGTAGAGGCTGACACCCCCCAATAACGCCTGAAACAGCGCGACAGCGATAAATGGCCATACGATGCCCAACAGGCGGGGCTTTTCGAGGATCCGCTTTTGCTTCATGGGTTCCCTTTCATAAGCGATGCCAGATGCTCATCAAGCTGTCTTCAATTCATCCTGCCCAGAGACTAGGTCAAATCCATGAAACCGTTCAGGGAATTTTCTTGAATCTGAAACACACTACCGCCTCGCATGATGGAATCGCGATGCAGTGCACATAAAGAGAAATCAGCGAGCGTTACATGGGTGAAAGAACGCTGTTAACGCGGTGTTACCAACTACCAAGAAAGACCCTAAATGGGATTCTGGCAAGTAACCGTGGGAATTAAATGTGCTGCAGATGACCGTAAAGCTTTGCGTACAGCCCACCTTCAGCAATCAATTGCTGATGATCGCCCTGCTCTGCAATACGACCACCGTCGAAAACCAGCACTTTATCGGCCTGCTTCACCGCGGATAAACGGTGAGCAATGATCAATGTGGTGCGGCCACTGAGAAACCGCGACAGCGCCTGATGCAGGCTGTATTCCGTTGCGGCGTCGAGTGCCGAGGTGGCCTCGTCGAGGATCACTACGCAGGGATCGGCCAATACCATCCGGGCGATAGCCAGACGCTGACGCTGACCGCCAGACAGTCGCACACCCGAGCGTCCCACAACACTGTCGAGCCCTTGCGGCAAGCTGCGAATGGTCGATTCGAGCTGGGCGATTTCCAGCGCTCGCCAACACGCTTCGTCGCTGCGCTCGCGGCCCATGGTCAGGTTGGCACGTACCGTATCGTTGAACAGTGCCGGATGCTGAAGCACCACCGCAACATTCTCCCGAATGGTTTCCAGACCGATCTCCTGCTGGGTGGCGCCACCAAAGCTGATCGTGCCGGCCTGTGGCGTGTACAACCCAAGTAGCAGTTGCACCAAAGTACTTTTACCGCCGCCACTGGCACCCACAACGGCGATCTTCTCACCGGGAGCAATCGTCAGGTTCAATTGATCGAGAATATTCTCTTCACCGTAACCGAAGCTCAAACCACGCACTTCAATGCCCACGGTTTTCTGACCGGCGAACGGATTGACGCCTCCCGGATACTGCGGCTCATCGGCACGCGCGAGCAGTTCGTTGATTCGGGTCAGCGCCCCGCCTGCGGCGTAATAGGCGTATTGCAGATTCAGTAGCTGTTCCACCGGCCCGATCATGAACCAGAGGTAGCTGAACACCGCCAACATGTGACCGATGGACAGGTCAGAAAACAGCACCGTCAACATGGCCGCGGCGCGGAACACATCGATCCCGAACTGGAACAGCAGCCCACTGGCCCGATTGGACGCGTCACTCTTCCATTGCGAAGCGGTAGCGTAATCACGGACTTCCCGGGCACGCACGCCCAGACGACCGAGGAAATAGCCCTGGCGATTACCGGCGCGGACTTCCTGAATCGAGTCCAGCGTTTCAGTCAGAGCCTGGGTGAACCGCGAGGTGCTGTCGTTCTCCTGCTTTTTGAGGTGTTTGACTCGCTTGCCCAATTGCACCGTGGCGTAAATCACCAGCGGGTTGAACAGCAGAATCAGCAGCGCCAGCTTCCAGTGCATCCACATCAGAATCGATGCGGTGCCTGTCAGCGTCAGCATCGCCACCAGAAAACGGCTCAGCGTGTCACCGATGAATTTATCCAGCGTATCCAGATCGGTAACCAGATGCGCAGTGACCGTGCCACCGCCCAAGCTTTCGTATTCCCCCAGAGAGATGCGCTTCAGGCGCTCGATCAGGCGAATTCGTACGCGATACACAATGTCTTTGGACAGCCGTGCAAACAGCTTGGCCTGCACTACGTTGAACACCAGCGCGCCAAGACGCAGACCAAAGGTGAACAGCAGCATCAGGCCGATATAACCCGCTGGTTTTTGCAGGCTGTCGGGCAGGAAGTGATTCATGAACTTCAGCGCCCGGTCGCCATGCCCCAACAACACCTCATCCACCAACAAAGGCAACAGCAGAGGAATCGGCACGGTACACAGCGTAGCCAGCACCGCCACACCATTAGCGATCCACAGGGCTTTTTTATGCCGTGAAGCCAAACGACGAATCTGCGCCCAACTCAAGCGGTTGAACGTCACGCTTGATTCGTCCCGATCAGTTTTAAGAGGGTCAGGCACTGGCAGCACGCTCAAGCCAGCGGCCCAATAAAGGCGAGAGTTCTTCAAGCGACTGGTAGCCATTGGTCAACAACGCCAGTTGACCGTTGCGCTCAGCCAACAAGGTCGGGAAACCCGCGATACCCAGATCCTGGACCCAGGCGAAGTCTGCCTGGGTTGCGGCCAACTGTTCGGCGCTGTCGAAGGCTGCGGCGAATTCGATACGCGGCAAGCCAGCCTGCTCGGCAAGCTCAGCCAGCACCGCGGCACGCGTGACGTCACGTCCCTCGATATAGAACGCCTGCTGAATCAGCCCGACCAGCTTCCAGGCAAAGTCCGGCTCAAGATGACGCGCGGCGACGATGGCCCGGCATGCAGGCTCGGTGTCATAGACAAAACCGTCGGGCAACGCATCGTCGAAACGAAACGTCTGCCCGGTGGTTTTCTCAACCGCTTGCCAGTGCTCAAGGATGTAACGGCGAGTGGTCGGATCGAGCGCCGCCCCGCTACCGGTGCGCAAACCACCCATCACCAGATGCAATGTCACACCACTCGCCTGCGCTTGTTGAACCAGCGCTTGCGCCACAGGAGCAAACCCCCAGCACCAGGAGCACATCGGGTCCATTACATAAAGCAGGCGGGTGGACATGGATCAGGCCTCGTCTGGCTGGCGGTCTTCCAAACGGTAATTACGACCGATTGGGTGTGGCTGATTACGTGCTTTGGCCAGTTCGATCTGCTTCTGGCGGTCGATGGCGCTGCGACGGGTTTTCTCGCTCAGGCTGTCCCAGCAATAAGGGCAACTGATCCCCGCCGAGTAATGCTCACTGGCACGGTCTTCAGCGCTGATCGGCGTGCGGCACGCGTGACATTGATCGTAGTCGCCCTCGGTCAGGTCATGGCGGACAGTGACACGATTGTCGAACACAAAACACTCGCCACGCCACAGGCTTTCATCCTGCGGGACCTCTTCGAGGTATTTGAGAATGCCGCCCTTGAGGTGATAGACCTCGCCGTATCCTTCACCGAGCATGTAGCTGGAAGCTTTTTCGCAGCGGATGCCGCCGGTGCAGAACATCGCGACTTTCTTGTGCACTTCGGGATTGAAGTGTTCCTTGATGTACTCGGGAAACTCGCGAAAGCTGGTGGTCTTGGGGTCGATGGCGCCTTCGAACGTGCCGATGGACACTTCGTAGTCGTTACGGGTGTCGATGACCAGCACTTCCGGATCGCTGATGATGGCGTTCCAGTCTTTGGGTTCGACGTAGGTGCCGACGGCTTTGTTGGGGTCTACACCTTCAACACCCAGGGTCACGATTTCTTTCTTCAATTTGACTTTGGTGCGATAGAACGGCTGCTCGTCGCAGTACGATTCCTTGTGATCGATGTCGATCATGCGCGGGTCGTTCTTGAGCCATGCCAGCAGGCCATCGATGCCTTCGCGGCTACCGGATACGGTGCCGTTGATGCCTTCTTCGGCGATCAGCAAGGTGCCTTTGATGCCGTTGTCGACCATCGCCTGCAGCAGCGGCTCGCGCAGTTGGACGTAGTCGCTGAGGGTGACGAATTTGTATAGCGCCGCTACGACGATGGGCTGATTCATCGGCTGTTGTGTCATGTGTATCTCCAGGTGGCGACCCTCGCAAAGGGCCTACCGGATAGAAAATAATTCAATAAAAACGCGCAGGGTGTGCAGCGCGGGGCGGATTCTAGCAAAGATGGGGGGATGGGTGGGATCGACATCGGGAGCTGCTTGGACTTGTGTACATATCCATTAACGCGGTCACGGCTTGTATTGGTTGCGCTTTTACAGCGCCTCACTTTTGAACAGCGCAAAAGTAAGCAAAACGCTCTTGCCGGTATGACTCACCCACATGGGTTACAAATCAGTTCACGCACATAGGTAACAGTTTTTAACTGGCAGGGTCGATTTCGCAGCTCTTGCCGGTATGACTCACCCACATGGGTTACAAATCAGTTCACGCACATAGGTAACAGTTTTTAACTGGCAGGGTCGATTTCGCGAGGATCTGACCATGCCCTGGAAAGAGCTGAAACCTATGGACCTTAAAGTGATGTTCATCGCCGACTATCTGTCCCAGAAGCACAGCCTTAGCCAGCTGTGCCGGGACTATGAGGTCAGCCGAAAGACTGGGTATAAGTGGATCAGGCGTTACGAGGCAGAGGGGCCGAGCGGGCTTGATGAACGTAGCCGCTGCCGCCACAACCAGACCTACGTGGTGCCCTTGGCGGTGAAGCAGGCAATCGTTGAGTTTCGCTTAATTGGCGAGACGATCCCCGGTCCGAAAAAGATTCAGAACAGCCTCATGCAGCGTTTTCCAGACCAGGATCCGCCCTCGAAAACGACCATTTACAACATTCTCAAGGCAGCTGATCTGATTACCCCCAAGCCATTGCGCCGACGGGTGGCTGTGTATCCCAAGCCTTTACGCAAGGCAGAAAATCCCAACCAGTTATTCAGTGCTGACTACAAGGGCCAATACCTGACCGGAGCAGGGATTTGGTGTTATCCGCTGACGATCATGGATCATGCCAGCCGGTTTTTGCTGGCTTGCCAGAGCATGAGCAGCACCAATCTCAAGGAAACCCAGCAAACCTTCGAAAGAGTTTTTCGCGAATACGGCCTGCCAGAGCGTATTCGTACTGACAATGGGATTCCGTTTGCCAGCACCAGTCGTGCAGGGCTTTCACAACTGTCGATTTGGTGGATGAGACTTGGAATTATTCCTGAGCGGATCGAGCCTGGTCGCCCAGATCAGAATGGGCGGCATGAGCGTATGCACCGGACGTTGAAAAGTACGTTACCTCATCCGTCGGCAATTGCCTGGGAGGCCCAGCAGCGCCACTTTGATCGCTTCCTGCAGCACTATAATTATGAGCGTGGACATGAGGCGCTTGGCCAGAAAACGCCTGCTGCTTGCTATACGCCTTCAACTCGAATGTACCCAGAAACGCTACCGGAAATGACCTATGCGAGCCATATTGAGAGTTACCTGGCCGACAGTAGCGGAATCATCAATCGAGGAGGCATGCGGGTTTATGTGGGCAATTTACTTTGTCACCAGACCATCGGAATGGAGATGATCGGTGATGGGGTATGGAATGTAATCTTCGGTCCGGTGATCTTGGGCCACGTGAATGCGAGAGATGCAAAAAACGGTTATGTCTCAATCAAAGTGTCACCTATGTGAATGCACTTTTTTGTAACCCATGTGGTTGATCCGTACATGCC
>NZ_LKBT01000002.1 GCF_002699985.1 Pseudomonas sp. ICMP 561
TTTTTCATGGACTCGCCCTCGCTGTCGTTGGCTTCTTAAGAATGCCACCGTGGCGCTACTGACGCCTCGGCTTGGGCGAGTCCATCCAATTACGTGATCAAGATCAAGCTTGCAGGCAAACATAAAACCTCCCACAAGGGCTCAGCGCTCGGCTTACGGACCTCAACTCAACTGGCGCCGATGCGCGGGGAAGTGATCGAGAAGTAGTGGCCCCGCTTCGACCAGGGCTACACAACCCGTAGGGCCGGCTTTAGCCGGGAGGGCGTCAGAACATTCGCAGGATATCTTTCGGCAGAAATACCGCTCTCCCGGCTAAAGCCGGTCCTACAAGATCAAGCTTGCAGGCAAACATAAAACGCCCACAAGGGGCCAGCGCTCGGCTTACTGAACTCAACTCAACCGCGTCAAATACCCGGGCACTTCCTGTTCCGGCAACACCGACAGTACTTTCAGGCGTTGCAGCATGCGCTGTCGTGCGCGTAGCAAATGCTCCTTCAGGTTCAGTGCGGCGGCGTCGAATGCACCATGCAGCAGCAGTTCGATAATCAGGCGATGTTCAGCCAGCATCGCCTCGTCGGCACCGATGCCCAATAATCGGTAGAAGATCCGGCTGATAATCATCGGATTTTGACCTTGGCGAATCAGCGTAGCAATCTTGCGATTCTGCAGGCCTGACAGGCAATGCTGGTGCAGGTCTTCCTCGATGCGTTCGATATCTTCAAGGCTACAGTGTTCGGCGTTTTGCGCCTGTACGACCCGTTCAAGCATGGCTTCCAGCGTTTCACGACTCAGGCCCGGTGCTGTCTGGCGCAACGCCTCAGGCTCCAGGCAGGCCCGCAGTTCGTAGTCTTCGGTCACTTCGCGCGCCGTCAGCGGGCCGGCCAGCCATTGCGAGTAGGGTTCCTTTTCCACCAGCCCGCGATCACGCAAGCGCATCAGCGCTTCACGCACCACGGCGCGGCTGACGCCGTAATGCTCGGCAGCGTCTTTTTCGTCCAGCCGGTAGTGCCCGAAGGCCATGCAGCTTGAAAGCGCTGCACTGATTTCATCGTAAACGCGTTCGCCCAGCGGGCGGGTATCCACCAGCTCTTCACTGCTATCCAAGCCAAACTGTTTATGACTGAGGGTCAGGCGCAGTGGCTCAACCTCAATGCCTTCTGGATTGACCAGATACCCACGGCCATCAAACCGGCAGATCAGTCCCTCGTCATGCAGCAGGTTGAGCGCCTTGCGCACCGGCACGCGGCTGGTGCCGAAAAGGTCGGCCAGCGGCGCTTCGAGCAATACCAGGCCGGTGCTCGCCGCCCCGCTGACAATGGCTTCGCGTAACACTTCCCGGATCGTGGCATAGCGTGAGGCCGTGCGCGAATCGTCTCCTGACATCGGTTTCCTGAGCTTCTCTGATGATCGACGGCGGATTCTCGCACAGAAGTCCATTTGTCACCTCGAGCTACGTGCGATGCACATTCATAGGGCTCACTGTTACTAATGTGCACCTAAACGTACCTTTTATAAAATGTACATTTTTTGCGATGAAGATACGTTTTTGCCGGAATGCTCTCCTAAAACTCAATCATCCATCGCGATGAAAGGGCTCTGGCATAGCCATTTGCTGTGATTTAGAAAGTTTTGACGTTGCCGATGCTCGAAAGCTGACTCATATCTGGCATGGATTCTGCCTTTGTTAAATGTATATTTTATTAATAAGTACATTTAATAGGTGTGGCATGTCGATCATCAACACTGCTAGCCAAGGCAGGGCGATGGATGCCAGTGCAATGGCCGAGGAATATGCTTCGGGTCGCAATGATCCGGTGCAGGCCCTCGAACTGGCGCTGGAACAGGCCTTGTGCACTGATCACGTATTTATCTCTCTGAGCGTCGAACGTGCTCGCCGTGAGGCCCAGGCCTCTGCGGCTCGTTGGGGGGCGGGGCAGCCTCTAAGCCCCTTCGATGGAATACCCGTTGCCTGGAAAGACCTGTTTGATGTCGCTGGCACCGTCACCAGCGCCGGTGCCGCCGTGCGTAGCAATCTCGGGGCCGCGCTGCTGGATGCGCCCACTACCGGCCTTCTGGCGCGGGCGGGCATGGTCAGTTTGGGGAAAACCAACCTCAGTGAGTTTGCGTATTCGGGGTTGGGCCTCAACCCGCATTTCGGTACTCCGATCAATCCGTGCAGCGATGATCAACCTCGCATTGCGGGTGGATCGTCTTCCGGTTCGGCGGTCGCGGTCGCCGCGGGCATTGTGCCTATCGCCATGGGGACCGACACCGCAGGCTCGATCCGCATTCCGGCCGCTTTCAATGGCTTGGTAGGGTTTCGCAGCACCACTCGGCGCTACAGTCGGGACGGCATTTTTCCCTTGGCCCATACGCTGGACAGCGTCGGCCCGCTGACCCGCAGCGTACGCGACGTCATCGTTATTGATGATGTGCTGCGTGCTCGTAGCAAGCCGACTTCTCTGGTGCCGCGCAGTCTGGTCGGGCAGCGTTTCTGGGTTGATGAGACGGTTTTGCAGGATGAACGTATCGAACCTGCGGTGCGCAATAACCTGTTGCGGTCGGTGGCGCGGTTGCATGAAGCCGGTGCGCTGGTGGAGATGCGGCCATGCGCAGCCTTCCAGGCCACCTTGCAGCTGATTCAACAGCACGGCTGGTTAGGCGCTGCTGAGGCGTTCGCCCTCCACCAGAACCTGCTCGACAGCGATGCGGCCAGCCAACTCGATCCTCGAGTGCGCATGCGCCTTGAGACGGCCCGGCACATGCCCGCCAGTCAACTACTCAAGCTATATAGCGCCCGTGAGCAACTGCAGGAGCAAATCAGCCTGGAGCTTGACGGCGCTTTTCTGCTGACTCCAAGCGTGGCCCATGTGGCCCCTCCGCTGGCGCCTTTGCTGGCGGACGACGAGCTGTTTTTCCAGACCAATCTGGCCACCTTGCGCCTGACCATGCCTGGCAGCCTGCTGAACATGCCGGGTATTTCCTTGCCTAGCGGGCATGACGAACGCGGGTTGCCAACAGGGCTGTTGCTCAGTGCACCTGCGGGGGAAGACGCGCGTTTGTTGCGCGCCGCGCTGGCCGTCGAAGCGGCAATGACCGAGACCTGATTGACCTCGAACAGCAAAGCACTGGAACCCCGGCAGCCAGTACTGAATGCGTTAGCGCCGGTCTGATCAACAAGCAGGAGTAGCAAAATGGCTAAAGAAATCTTGTGTGCATTTGGCGTCGATGTTGATGCGGTAGCGGGTTGGCTGGGTTCCTACGGCGGTGAGGATTCTCCGGATGACATCTCCCGTGGCCTGTTCGCGGGTGAAGTGGGTGCGCCGCGTCTGCTCAAGCTGTTCGAGCGTTACGGCTTGCGCACCACCTGGTTCATTCCCGGCCACTCCATGGAAACCTTCCCCGAGCAAATGAAGGCCGTTGTCGATGCCGGTCATGAAGTCGGTGTGCACGGTTACAGCCACGAAAACCCGATTGCGATGACCCCGGAGCAGGAAGAGATCGTCCTCGACAAGTCCATCGACCTGATCACACAAATGACCGGCAAGCGTCCGACCGGTTACGTCGCACCCTGGTGGGAATTCAGCAACGTCACCAATGAGTTGCTACTCAAAAAAGGCATCAAGTACGACCACAGCCTGATGCACAACGATTTCCATCCGTACTACGTCCGGGTCGGAGACAAGTGGACCAGGATCGATTACAGCCAGCATCCCGATACGTGGATGAAACCGTTGGTGCGCGGTGAAGAAACCGATCTGGTGGAGATCCCGGCCAACTGGTACCTCGATGACCTGCCGCCCATGATGTTCATCAAGAAAGCCCCCAACAGCCATGGCTTCGTCAACCCTCGCCATCTGGAAGAAATGTGGCGCGACCAGTTCGACTGGGTCTATCGCGAGCACGAGCACGCGGTGTTCACCATGACTATCCACCCGGATGTCTCTGGTCGCCCGCAAGTGCTGTTGATGCTGGAGCGTTTGATCGAACACATCCAGAGTCATGAGGGCGTCAAGTTCGTCACCTTCGACGAAATCGCCGACGACTTTGTCCGCCGTAACCCACGTAACCGCTGATTCATTGCCCTGTACGAGGCGTCACTCATGTCCATTTACAGCAAGCTTGACCTGACTGGCTGGAAACCCCAGCAACTGACTCCAGACCAGGTGCGATTTGCCACCTGGATCGCGTTCTTCGCCTGGGTCTTTGCGGTGTACGACTTCATTCTGTTCGGCACGCTGTTGCCGGAAATCGGTCGGCATTTTGCGTGGAGCGAAGTCGAGCAGGCCGAGATTGCCACCTGGGTGGCGGTCGGGACCGCAGTGGTCGCCCTGGCCATCGGGCCGCTGGTAGATCGCCTGGGTCGACGCATGGGCATTATCTTCACCGTCAGCGGTTCGGCGATCTGTTCGGCGCTGACCGCGATCGGAGGTTCGTGGGGGAAATCACCGTTGATTCTGATTCGTTCTCTGGGTGGCCTGGGCTATGCGGAAGAAACGGTCAACGCGACTTACCTGAGTGAAATCTACGCGGCCTCCGATGACCCGCGTCTGGCTAAACGTCGCGGCTTTATTTACAGCCTGGTGCAAGGTGGCTGGCCAGTCGGGGCATTGATTGCTGCGGGATTGACTGCAGTGCTGTTGCCCATCATCGGCTGGCAGGGCTGCTTCGTTTTTGCGGCGATCCCGGCCATCGTCATCGCGATTCTGGCGCGCAAACTCAAGGAGAGTCCGCAGTTCCAGATCCATCAGCGCATTACTCAACTGCGCAAAGCCGGTGATGTGAGCCAGGCTCAAGCCGTGGCGCTGACTTATGGCGTGGATTACGAAGAGCACCGCACGGCGGGTCTCGCCGCAGCGTTTCGTGGCACATCGCGTCGTGCAACCCTGGTGATTGGTGCGGCCATTCTGCTCAACTGGGCAGCGATTCAGGTGTTCAGCGTGCTCGGTACGTCAGTGATCGTCAGTGTGCATCACGTCTCCTTCGAGAACTCGCTGATCATTCTGGTGTTGTCCAACCTGGTGGGCTACTGCGGTTACCTGAGCCATGGCTGGATGGGCGACAAGATTGGTCGCCGTAATGTGATCGGCCTGGGCTGGATGCTGGGTGGACTGTCCTTTGCTGCGATGCTCTACGGCCCAAGCAACATGCCCGTCGTGATCGGTCTTTACAGCCTGGGTCTGTTCTTCCTGATCGGTCCTTACTCAGCCGCGTTGTTCTTCATCAGCGAAAGCTTCCCGACCAGTATCCGCGCTACTGGCGGCGCGATCATTCACGCCATGGGGCCCATCGGCGCAGTGGTTGCAGGTTTTGGTGCCACCTCGGTGCTGAGCGCAGGCGGTGACTGGCAGACTTCTGCCTTGTACTTCGGCGCGCTGCCTTGCTTCCTCTCCGGCGCGTTGATGTTTGCCGCCCGCCACGTGCGTCCCGAAACCGTGAAATGAGGAATTGCACATGACCCGTAAAGTCGCAGTGATCACCGGTGCCGCCAGCGGCATCGGGCAGGCGCTGGCCGTAGCGTTCGCGCAAAAAGGCGTTGCAGTGGTTGGCGGTTTTTACCCCGCCGATCCTCACGATCCTCAGGAAACCATTCGTTTGGTAGAAGCAGTGGGGGGCGAGTGCCTGATGGCGGCACTGGACGTCACCAGCACGCAATCGGTAGATGCATTGGCCGATCAGGCGCTTGAGGTCTTCGGCCGCATCGACTACGCCGTGGCTAACGCAGGCTTGCTGCGCCGCGCTCCGCTGCTAGAAATGACAGACGAGCTGTGGAACGAGATGCTCGATGTGGACCTGACCGGCGTGATGCGCACCTTCCGCGCCGCGGCCAGGCACATGGGAGAGGGCGGCGCTTTGGTGGCGATCTCGTCTATAGCAGGCGGCGTCTACGGCTGGCAGGACCATGCTCACTACGCAGCCGCGAAGGCTGGTGTGCCAGGGCTGTGTCGATCATTGGCGGTGGAGTTGGCTGGCCGTGGTATTCGCTGCAATGCGGTGATTCCCGGATTGATCGAGACGCCGCAATCCCTGGACAGCAAAAACTCCCTGGGCCCGGAAGGTCTCGCTCAGGCAGCCAAAGCTATCCCGCTTGGTCGCGTAGGGCGGGCTGATGAAGTCGCCTCACTGGTGCGCTTCCTGTGCAGCGATGAAGCCAGTTACCTGACCGGACAAAGCATTGTGATTGATGGAGGGCTGACGGTGCGTTGGCCTGAGTGATGACTCTGCGCAGATGAGGTGTGGGAGATTCCATGTTTGCCTGCAAGCGTGCTCTTGATCTTGTAGGACCGGCTTTAGCCGGGAGAACGGTATATCGCCAAAGAAATCTAGCGAACACCCCCGACGTCCTCCCGGCTAAAGCCAGCCCCACGACATCGCGCAGAACCTGTGGGAGCGAATTCATTCGCGAAGGCGATGTGGGTCACACCGTGGGCTTTATGTCCGCCGGGCTGTGTTCTTCCCTGATAAATCTGTCCCACAGGATCGTGCGCCATTTCAAAAAGGAACCCATACATGCAACAACTCATTAACAAACGCGCTGTCATCACGGGGGCAGGCAGCGGAATTGGTGCTGCCATTGCCCGTGCCTATGCACTCGAAGGCGCAATACTGGTGTTGGGTGATCGTGACCCGCAGAGCCTGGCGCAAGTCGCCCAGGAGTGCCGACAACTGGGCGCGCAGGTGCGCGAGTGCGTGGCCGATGTGGGCAGTGTCGAAGGCGCGCAAGCCAGTGTCGATGCCTGCGTCGAGCATTTTGGTGGCATCGACATTCTGGTCAATAACGCTGGCATGCTCACTCAGGCGCGCTGTGTCGATTTGAGCATCGAGATGTGGAACGACATGTTACGTGTAGACCTGACCAGTGTATTCGTGGCGAGTCAGCGGGCACTGCCGCACATGCTGGGTCAAGGGTGGGGGCGCATCATCAACGTCGCTTCGCAACTGGGCATAAAGGGCGGCGCTGAACTCACGCATTACGCTGCGGCCAAGGCCGGAGTGATAGGTTTTACCAAATCGCTGGCGCTGGAAGTGGCCAAGGACAACGTGCTGGTCAACGCTATTGCCCCTGGCCCGATTGAAACGCCATTGGTGTCAGGCATCAGCAGCGCCTGGAAAACGGCCAAGGCTGCCGAGTTACCGCTGGGGCGCTTCGGTCTGCCGGCAGAGGTCGCGCCGGTAGCGGTGCTTCTGGCCAGTGAGCCGGGAGGCAATCTGTTTGTCGGCCAGACATTGGGGCCGAACTCTGGCGATGTGATGCCGTAGTCAGTCAATGAGGATCACCTGATGTGTGGATTGTGTGGCCTGCTCGGCGAAGACGTGCATTGGAGCGACCCGCTGGGCGGTGAATTGCCTCGGCGGCGTGAGCGCTTGCGGCGTATCGCGGCGATCAACAAAGTGGTGGCGCCATTTCGCCTCAGGGTTGAGGACTTTCAGGGCTCGTCGTACCTGTTGCTCGGTGCCACCGGCAAGCAGGCACTGGCGTCGGGCCTCGATCAACTGTGGGAGAAGGCCGAATTACTGATTGGTCGCCAGCTGGACCCGCTTGACCCCGTCGTGCTGGATCATTTGCAGAGGTCATCATGAGCATCGCGTTGAACGTTATCACCGGCTTCCTCGGCAGCGGCAAGACGACCTTGCTCAAACGACTGCTGCAGGACGAAAACCTCGGTGATACCGCGTTGCTGATCAATGAGTTCGGCGACGTGGGGATCGATCATCTGCTGGTCGAGGAGGTCGCGCCGGACACCGTATTGCTGCCCAGTGGCTGTGTCTGTTGCTCCATTCGCGGCGAACTGAAGGACGCGCTGCTGGGCCTGCTTGCCCGACGCGCCAAGGGCGAGATCCCGCCGTTTCGCCGGGTGATTCTGGAAACCACAGGCCTTGCTGACCCGGCCCCGATCCTCGCGACCCTGAGCAACGATCCGCAACTGCGCGGGCGTTTTCATGTGGGCCTGATCGTGACCCTGGTAGACGCCTGTCACGCCACTTTGCAGGAACGTTTGCACCCGGAGTGGCTGGCGCAAGTCGCGGCGGCGGATCGTTTGTTGCTGAGCAAGACGGATGTGGTGGATGAGCCATCGCTGACTGAGTTGCGAACACATCTACAGGCCCTGAATTTCTCCGCGCTCATGATGGATACCGCGCATGTCCACAGCGGCGATCAGTTATTGCTGGGCGAAGGCGTGCGCGATGCAGAGCCTTCTCAGGAGGTGGCGCGCTGGAAGCTCCATCAAGTGCAATCCAGAGCGTCACGGCATGGTGATGCGCAAGTGTGCTGCCTGAGGTTCGAGCAGCCGCTGGACTGGGTCGGTTTCGGGGTCTGGCTGTCGATGATGTTAAGATGCCATGGCGAACGAATCCTTCGAGTCAAGGGACTTCTCAACGTGAATGCCAGCCAGGCGCCTATCGTGATTCATGGTGTGCAGCATTGCCTGCATGCACCCGTGCACCTGTCGGCCTGGCCGGGGGACGATCACAGTTCGCGACTGGTGTTCATTCTGCGCGGTCTTGACCCTGAGCGGTTGCGTCGTTCGTTTGATGTGTTTGCCCGCAGCTTCGCTCCGGCTATCAGCGAGACGGCGGCATGACCATTACGCTACGCGTCCTGGGTACATCGGTCACCTTGCTTGAATCTATCCGCGAGCGTGCCGAGCAGGAACTGGGTATTCGCCTGGTGTACCAGATGCATGACGTGCAGACCGCGCAACGCATCGCGGTGATGCAGCCCGAGAGTTACGACCTCTACGATCAGTGGTTTCACAACGTCGACTTCGTGTGGCCGGCGCGTGCCATCCAGCCCATCGATACCCGTCGCATCGCTCTATGGCATGAGATCAACGACTTACCCAAGCGCGGCCGGTTGCGGCCCACGGACCGGCTCGGCAGTGGCAGCGTGCCCAGCGAGCGGCTGTTCGTGCAGCATGACGGCACGCTGGGCGGTACGGTGAGCGAGCGCATCAGCATGCTGCCGCTAACGCACAATGCCGACAGTTTTGCCTATCGCCCGGAGCGCTTGCCCGCCGGGCTGGACAGTGCCCATGAAAGCTGGGGCTGGCTGCTTGATCCCGCGTGGGCTGGACGTATTGCCCTGCAAAGCGACGCGGCGATTGGTGCGCTGGACGCAGCACTGGCGGTACAGGGCGCAAGACTGGCGCAGTTCAAAGACATCGGCAACATGAGTATCGAGGAAATCGACACGCTCGCCGATGTCCTGGTGCGTAAACAACAGGGAGGGCATTTCGGCGCGTTCTGGTCAGATGATGAAGAGGCCGCGGAGTTGATGCTTAGCCCGACTATCGATATTCAAAGCCTGTGGTCGCCGACTCTGGTGCGGCTGCATCGCGCTGGCGTGAAGTATCGCGTGGCGGTACCCCGTGAAGGCTATCGGGGCTGGTTTGGCGGTTTGTCGTTGTCGCGGCATGCCAAGGGACCTGTACTCGATGCTGCCTATGCGTATCTCAACTGGTGGTTGTCCGGCTGGCCGGGGGCAATCATGGCGCGCCAGGGTTATTACATCGGTAATCCTGCACGCAGTCGTGACCACCTGAGCGCCGCAGAATGGGATTACTGGTACGCCGGCCTGCCAGCCCGTGAGCAACTGCTCGGCAGCGACGGCCTGCCCCTGATCGATGCCGGAGAGGTACGTGATGGCGGCTCATATGAGCAGCGCATGAGCCATATTGCAGTGTGGAACTCGGTGATGGACGAGCACAATTATCTGGTCAGACGCTGGAGCGATATTTTACGGGCGGGGAACAAGGCTGGGGTTAAGTCGCGGTAGCTAAACGGATTGCTTGAACGAGGTTCTTGGAGGCCGAGCCTGCTCGCGATAAGGACGTTGCTGTCTACCCGTGAAATCACCGAGCCAGATTCGCGGGCAAGCCTCGCTCCGACAGATTCACCACATACCTCTGTATCAGCCGGGCTTGTTCGCGAGGCGTCAGGCCTGAACCACCGAGTCAAACCCTTTCGGCAACAAGTTACCTCCTACCGGACACGCCACTAACTGGTAGGAGCGAACTTGTTCGCGAGGCGTCAGACCGAACCACCGAGTCAACCCCTCTCGGCAACAAGTTACCTCCTACCGGACACGCCACTAACCGGTAGGAGCGAACTTGTTCGCGAGGCGTCAGACCGAACCACCGCGTCCAACCCTCTCGGCAACAAGTTACCTCCTACCGGACACGCCACTAACCGGTAGGAGCGAACTTGTTCGCGAGGCGTCAGACCGAACCACCGCGTCCAACCCTCTCGGCAACAAGTTACCTCCTACCGGACACGTCACTAACCGGTAGGAGCGAAGCTTGCCCGCGAAGAACGATAACGCGGTCCACCTGCCAAACCTCTGTGGGAGTAAGTCAGGCGACACTTCAGGCCGGGTCGAAAAATCTGCCACAAAAAAGGCGGCTATCTTTCGATAGCCGCCTTTTTCATTACCTCAGCGAACCATCAATCCGGCAGTTTGAACGCCATCACGTAGTCGCCTTGCTTGGTGCCCAGCGAGCCGTGACCGCCAGCGACGACGAGCACGTATTGCTTGCCGTCTTTGCCGGTGTAGGTCATCGGCGTGGTTTGCGCGCCTGCTGGCAGGCGGCCTTCCCACAGTTGCTTGCCGTTACGCACGTCGTAGGCACGCAGGTACTGGTCAAGCGTGCCGCTGAGGAAGGCAACGCCACCGGCTGTGGTGAACGTGCCGCCCAGGCTTGGAACGCCCATGCTCAATGGGATCGGAACTGGCGAGCTGTCACGCACGGTGCCGTTTTTGTGTTTCCAGATGGTCTGATGGTTGGTCAGATCCACTGCAGCCACATAACCCCACGCGGGTGCCTGGCAAGGCAGACCCATCGGCGACAGCAACGCTTCGAGGATCACGCCGTATGGCGCGCCTTTGTTTGGCTGCACACCTTCGGTTTCGCTCTTGCGGCCGGGACCGCCTTCAACTTCTGCCGCAGGCACAAGCTTGGAACGGAACGCCATGTAGCTCGGGTTAACGAAGGCGATCTGACGCACCGGGTCAACCGAGATGCCGCCCCAGTCGAACACGCCGAAGTTACCTGGGTAAACAATCGAGCCTTGCAGCGATGGCGGGGTGAACGGGCCATCGTAACGCAGGGATTTGAAGTCGATCCGGCACAGCGCCTGATCGAACGGCGTCACGCCCCACATGTCGCGCTCCTTGAGCGGTGGCGGCATGAAGTTCAGGTCGGATTTAGGTTGAGTTGGCGAAGTGTGATCGCCCGCTACCGCACCGCTTGGGACCGGTACTTCATTAATCGGTACGATCGGCTTGCCAGTGCTGCGATCCAGCACGTAGATGCTGCCTTGCTTGGTCGAAACCAGCACGGCTGGCTTGATGCCGTCAGCGGTTTTCATGTCCATCAGCGTAGGCTGACCACCGACATCCATGTCCCACAGGTCATGGTGAGTCAGCTGCATGCTCCAGCGGACTTTGCCAGAAGCGATGTCCAGGGCCACGATGCTGGCGCTGTATTTCTCCGACTCTTCAGTACGGTCACCGCCCCATTGATCCGGAGTCTGGTTACCCATTGGCAGGTAAAGCATGCCGAGTTTTTCATCGACGGCGAACATCGACCACATGTTGGGCGAGTTACGTGTGTAGGACTTACCCTCTGCAAGCGGAGTCGTATCGTCCGGGTTGCCGCTGTCCCAGTTCCACACCAGACGGCCTGTGTGAACGTCATACGCACGGATCACGCCCGAAGGTTCGTCGGTGGAAACGTTGTCGGTCACGTGGCCGCCGATCACCACCAGGTCCTTGGTCACAGCAGGTGGTGACGTTGAGTAGTAACCACCTGCGGCGAACGTGCCGATGTTGGCGCTCAGATCGACAGCGCCTTTGTTGCCGAAGTCTTCACATACTTTGCCGGTGTCGGCGTTCAGCGCGATCAGACGGGTGTCAGCAGTCGGCAGGAAGATGCGACGCGGGCAAGCATTGCTCCCGGCGGAAGCGACAGCGGGTGTTGCAGGGCTTTGCGCAGGGGCTGCCGCATAGGCCGCGTCATCGTGGTACGACACACCACGGCAGGTCATGTGTGCCCAGCCTTTGAAGTTGGCAGCATTCTGGGTGCTGATCTTCGGATCGTAGCGCCATATTTCCTTGCCGGTGTCCGGATCAAGCGCGATCACCTGGCTATGCGGCGTACAGACGTACAGCATGCCGTTGACTTTGAGTGGCGTGTTCTCGGCCGTGGTTTCGCCCGGATCGTTCGGGCCGGGAATATCGCCCGTGCGATAAGTCCAGGCAGGCACCAGCTTACTGGCGTTATCCGGAGTGATCTGCGCCAGTGGCGAGTAACGGTCACCAAACGCGGTGCGACCGTAGGACTGCCAGTCGCCGTCAGGCATGGCGGGTGCGGCGCTGGTTGTACCTGCGGTGTCGCGATTCAACTCGCCTTTGAGTTCACCTGGGTTGGTGAACTGGCTTGCCAATGCTGTGAGGCCGGCCAGTACCACGGCAACTGCCAATGCGCCGACGCCTTTACCGCCAGGCTGACCCCGCAGGACCGGGCGGCGGAACCATGGCAACAACATCACCAGACCCAGGGCAAACCACAGTGCCAGACGCGGCACGAGTTGCCACCAGTCCAGACCCACTTCCCACAATGCCCAGACGGTGCTGGCAAACAGAATCAGCGCGTACAAGCCGAAAGCCGCACGGCGTCCAGTGACAAGCAAGATGCCCGTCACCGCGAAGCCGATGCCAGCCAGTACGTAATACGGCGAACCGTCTACTTGCAGCAGCTGGACGCCTAAGGCCAACAGGGCAAGGCCCATCAGCACTATCACCAGCCCGAGCAATGTCGGCAGCAGGCGATTTTTACTCAAAGCACCGTCAGTGCTCATAGTGTGAATCTCCAAGGACAGATTTAAGTGATGTAGCTTTGTTATTCGCGCAGGACTCGTTGAAGAAATTCCTGCAATACTTTGAAACTAGTTGTTGATACGAACTAATGACAGCAGAAATCAGCCGTCGGTCAGAACGACGACTGAATTTTCAGGCCTGCCACCAACGCATCGTCCACTTTGTCGACCCCGCCTGGGTGGCGAACGAACTGCAGATTCGGCCGTACTGTCAGCCAGTTGGTCAGGTGCACGCCGTAATACAGCTCGGCGTTGTATTCGGTGTCCTGCAACGGCGTGAAGGCTGGATCGTTGTAGTCGTTGACCGCTGCCGCCTGATTGCGTGCATTCGCATCCTTGCGGTAGGCCGGATTGACGTGGATGCGTGAGACAGCAAGGCCAATATCATCCTTGGGACGGGCATCAAACGGGCCTTTATAGAACGCACCAACGGCGACGTAGTTGTCGACCATGTTGGTTTTCTTGTCGTGCATCGTGCCATTGGCGAACACGCTCAAGCCGCGGCTGTGATCGCCGTCCCGGCGGGTGACTTGCTGCAGCAGGTTCAACCACATGCCGTGTTTGCTCGAAGCACTGCGATAAGTGCCGTCGGTGAGTGCTGCCGACTGACCATTGCTGCTCTTGTAAACGTCCTGGCTGTCGGCGGTGCTGTAGTAATAACCGGCGCGGTATTCGCCTGGCAGACCGTCCACAGTGGGCGACCAGACCAGTTCAACCGGCAGGACCGCCCCTTGGGTGCCGCTGCCGCTCAGTTTGAAGCCGTTGTCGTTTTCCAGGTTCGAAGGGTTCTGCTCGAATGCGCCAATCTGGGCGAAAAATTCCGGAGCGATCTGGTACTTGATGCGCATTGCCCACTGACTGACGGGCCAGTTGTACACCGTGCCGCCATCCCAATTACCCACTTGGGAGCCGCACAGTGAGAGGTTCTGGAAGTCGCAGGGGAAGCTGCCGAAATCCTCGCCCTGATTGAATCGGCCGAGCTTGACGCTCAAGGCCTGATCAAAGAATTTTTGCTGGTACCACAGCTGTGTCAGGCGGGTAACGCTGCCACGGCCCCAGACTTCCTGGGACGAAGACAGCGTACCTGTGCGCGGGTCACTGACGCGGTCGTTGCTGATGTTGTCGCCATTGCGGTTGGTCACGGTCAACTGAAACTCGGCATCCTGCCAGCCGAGGATCTTCTGCAGATCGAGATGCGCGCCCAGAGCGTATTGATCGCTGTAGCGGAACGCGTTGTCGTGGCTGTAACCACCGTGCAGGTTGGAACCCATTTCTGCGGTGTAATCGAGTTTGAAGTCGTAGCCTTGCTGTGACAGCTCGGTACGTTTGCCTGCCCAGTCGCCCAGCATCCAGGGCGATTCACTGTCGTATGCGGGTGCAGCCTGAGCGCAACTGGCCAGACCGGCAACGGCAAGTCCACAGAGCCTTACGGCGAAGCTCAAGTTTGAAGGGAAGGGCAGGGCAAAAGCCAAAAAACGTCTCGGGTTGGCGGACATGGGTATCGTTCTTTTGAGTTATTCAGAAAGGCATGCGGCGCTATGCCGCGGTTTTGCAACGCGAAAGCAGTTGCAAAATCGGTTCAGCTGGCAGGCCGTAATGATAGGGGGCTAACGAGTTAGTGAACAGCAACAAAATTGACATGGATCATTGCGGGGATTGCAACAGTGGGGATGGATGTCTGTTGGAGCGAGGCTTGCCCGCGAAGAACGATCACGCGGTATCCCGGTAGCACCGAGGGGTCCATTCGCGGGCAAGCCCTGCTCCAACAGGTTCTGCGTCATTCCACTATCGGCGCTGTGTTTCGGGCAAATAGCGGAGCTTTTCGGAAGCGTCCTACACTCCTGATAGGCGGAAGCTGACTGCCAAAACAAAGACTTCGCACGCTAAGCTCTTCCCGCTGTCTGAAGGCTCGGCTAAGGTGCGCAGCTTCCGGGAAGTGCCCCCATCCATTGAGCTTGAAGGTTTTGCATGAATACACCCCACTCCAACCCTTTGCACGGTGTAACGCTGAAACAGATTCTCAACGCACTGGTTGAGCATTACGAGTGGTCAGGCCTGGCTGAGCGCATTGATATTCGCTGCTTCAAGAGCGACCCAAGCATCAAGTCCAGCCTGACGTTTCTGCGCAAGACGCCTTGGGCTAGGGAGAAGGTCGAGGCGTTGTACGTGAAGTTGCACCGCAGCAAAGGCTGGTAATTTCGCCCGGTTCCAAGGCCGGGCTCCAAGGAAAAACGATGTACTTCCAATACATGAAAAGTGCGCAAGGACAGCGCTTCTACACGATGATTGCCGCCTGCCTCGGGTGGTCAGGACTGGCCATTCAGCTTTACCTTGTTTTGATTGCACGCTGGGCCGATGAAGCCAGTCTGATAGGTGGGCTGGTGCGGTTTTTCAGCTTTTTTACCGTGTGGAGCAACACGCTGGTAGCGGTGGTGCTGACCTGCGCGCTGACAGCCAGAACCTCGGCCGCGCATCGCTTCTTCCAGCATCCGGTCGTATGCAGCGGGATTGCAGCCAGCATTGTTTTGGTCGGACTCGCCTACAACATATTGCTGCGCCATCTCTGGCACCCGGAAGGTTGGCAGTTTGTGGCTGACGAGTTACTGCACGACGTCATGCCGTTGGCTTTCCTGCTGTATTGGTGGCTTTACGTACCCAAGGGGCTCTTGCGGCTTGAGCATGTGCTGCTGTGGATTCTCTATCCGGTGATCTACTTTTCCTACGTGCTGCTGCGCGGCAGCTCGATTGGTGACTACATGTACCCATTCATCAACGTCGGCAACATCGGCTATGTGCAGGCGTTCACCAACGCGGGTGGAGTGCTGATCGGTTTTATCGTGATTGCGCTGGTGTTGCTTGGTGTGGACAGGTTACGCGCCAGACGCTGAATTTATAGGAGCTGCCCCGGTGTCTATTGCACCGAACAGTCTCGCGGCAAACACAGGACCTGTAGGAGCTGCCGAAGGCTGCGATCGCGGTGTATCAGCAGAAATGTTTCGCAGCCTTCGGCAGCTCCTACAGAAAAAGCATTCCAAATCAGATAGCAGTAGTTTGTTTGATGAAAGCTAGGTGTTCATCACCCCTCGTCACTCCCATCCAACCGCCAGTACCCCGCAGCCTTGACGAACTCTTCCTCCAGCCCGAACTCACCGAGCAGTACCCGGCGCAGTTTGCGCGACAGCAGCGATTCGGTTGCGATCCAGGCGTACAGCTTGCCTTCAGGCATTTCCAGGCGGCGGGTGACGTCCACCAGATCTTGTTCGCCACGCACGATCCAGATCACGTCGACCTGTGCTTTGCTGTCAAAAACCTGCTGCTCACCCGAGTCTGCAACTTCAACGACGACCAGCGCACTGCGATTGGCTGGCAACTCCTCAAGACGCCGGGCAATAGCGGGCAGGGCGGTTTCATCGCCGATGAGCAGATAACTGTCGAAGATATCCGGCACGATCATCGAACCCCGCGGCCCGGCGATATTCAGGAACTGCCCCGGTTGGGCCTGTGCCGCCCAAGTCGCCGCAGGGCCTTCGCCGTGCAACACGAAATCGATATCCAGTTCACCACTGACCGCGTCGTAGCGGCGCGGCGTGTAATCACGCATGACGGGTTTTGGTCCGTCGCTTGGGGCGCCCGGAATAAAGTTATCCAGCGCGGCCTGTTCTTCGGGGGTGGTGGCGAAAATCAATTTCACATGGTCATCGGGTCCCAGGCTTATGAAGCCTTTCAGGTCTGGACCATGCAAGGTAATCCGGCGCATTTTGGGTGTAATGTCCGTCACTCGCAGCACTTCAAGCTTGCGGCGTTTGATCTCATGGCTGACACGATGAATGGATTGCTGTGAATTCATACCGGCTTCTCCGAGGTGACGTGGGGGCCATCGACGATGGCTTTGGCGGTGTTGTTGAGCAGGTCGCGAACCCGGAGGATTTCTTCGGGGCTCCAGCGACCATGGTGCAGTTGCAAGGCGTGGCGCAGGTTATGCACGGCCTCATGGATTTCCGCAGGACGATCATGACCGCGCAACGAGCGCTTACTGACGTCGATACGCATCCTTACGCCATCCAGAGCGACTTTCTGCTCGGCCAATGAGGCACGACCTGCGTCAGTGACGGCATAGTGTTTTTTGCCACCTTGAGCGTCGCCTTCAATCAGCTCACTTTCTTCAAGGAAGGTCAGGGTCGGATAGATCACCCCTGGGCTTGGGCTGTAGGCACCGTCAAACATGCCTTCGATCTGGCGGATCAGGTCGTAGCCATGGCAGGGCTGCTCGGCAATCAACGCCAGCAGCAGTAATTTCAGATCGCCCGGGGCGAACACCCGAGGTCCGCGGCCGCCACGTTCCCGCCCGGGCCGTTTTTCAAAACCGTCTCGCCCATCGCCGTGCTCGCGGTGAGGCGGACGATGGTCGTTGTCGTGAGGGTCATCACGCATTTCTTCATCTCCTGTTACACGTAAGATATACCTTAAGATATATCTTAATAATTATGCAAAGGGATAAAGACGAACGGTTCTCGTTTGCGGTTTTGAGAAAATTTATCGAAATGGTTGTCGCTCACGAGCAACGTGTGGCGCGGTGTTGCCGGTCTGACGCCTTCGCGAACAAGTTCGCTCCTACCGAGTGGCGTGGGTTGGGTAGGAGGTAACTTGTTGCCGAAAAGGGTTAACGCGGTGGTGCTGGTCTGACGCTTTCGCGAACAAGTTCGCTCCTACCGAGTGTCGCGGTGTTGGGTAGGAGGTAACTTGTTGCCGAAAGGGTTAACGCGGTAGTGCTGGTCTGGCGCCTTCGCGAACTAGTTCGCTCCTACCGTGTGGCGCGGTGTTGGGTAGGAGGTAACTTGTTGCCGAAAGGGTTAACGCGGTGGTGCCGGTCTGACGCCTTCGCGAACAAGTTCGCTCCTACCGTGTGGCGCGGTGTTGGGTAGGAGGTAACTTGTTGCCGAAAGGGTTAACACGGTGTTGCTGGTCTGGCGCCTTCGCGAACAAGTTCGCTCCTACCGAGTGTCGCGGTGTTGGGTAGGAGGTAACTTGTTGCCGAGAGGGTTAAACGCGGTGGTGCCGACCTGACGCCCCTCGCGAACAAGTTCGCTACAGTTGCGTTCTGATGGTCGGCTGGCAGAGCGTATGACCACCCGGCTCCAGATACGGATTCAGAATCGGTGCCATGCCCTTGAGCACTTGCACGGGTAAGGCCGAAGTAAACCGAAAACCCTCTGCAGCCCGCCCTGGCACGAATGCGGTCAAGGTGCCGAAGTGGTTATCCCCCAGATAGAACACGAAAGTGGCTGTCCGGTTGATAGCCCGGGAACTGAGGATGCGTCCGCCTGCGCCAATGCTTTCGATACGATTGTCGCCTGTCCCGGTCTTGCCGCCCATGGCGAGGATCGAGCCGTCCTGCAATTTGAAACTGCCGTGCACCCGCTTGGCGGTCCCGCCGTCGACCACTTGCGACAACGCTTCGCGCATGGCTGCGGCGACCTCAGATGGCAACACACGCTGACCCAATTCCGGATTATTGGCGAGGCGGGTTTCGTAAGGCGTCTCGGCAGCAAAATGCAGGCTGTCGATGCGCAGTATCGGCAAGCGAATACCGTCGTTCTGGATGATGCCGATCAACTCGGCCAGCGCGGCGGGGCGGTCGCCAGAACTGCCGATGGCGGTGGCCAGCGAAGGCACCAGATGATCAAACGGATAGCCGACACGCTGCCAGCGTTGATGGATATCGAGAAAGGCCTCGACCTCCATCATCGTCCGAATCCGGCTGTCCCGTGCACTCTTATGGCGACTCTTGAACAGCCAGCCGTACACTTCCTGACGTTCATGTTGGCTGGCAGCAACAGCGTCCTTGAACTGCGCATCCGGGTGCTGCAGCAAGTAACCCACCAGCCAGAGATCCAGCGGGTGGGCTTTGGCGATGTAGCCCTGATCCGGCAGGTTGTACTTGCCCGGCCCGTAGTTTTCATACAAATCCGCCAGACGTTTCTCGCTCAGCTTCGGCCCGGCCTTTTCTTCGGCCATGTGCGCACGGATGAAAGCATTGAAGTTGGCTTGATTGGCACCTGGCAACAGATAACGATGTACAGCCGCCAGCCTTATCGGCGTTGCATTGATACCGTCCAGAAACGTATCGAGCCGCTCCTGAGTGGTTTTGTCCTTGTAACGTTTCCAGAAACGCAGCAGGAATACCGACCCTTCACGGTCAGCGAAGCGACTCAGGTACTCCTGACGACGCGGGTCATCGTCATCCTTGAGCAGCTCGGCGCTATTGTTCGGCCCTTGATAAGTGCTGTAACGCACCACGTCACGCATCAACCGAATGAACGGCAGGTTGATCGACTCGCGTAGTGACTCACGCAGCGTTGGCAGGCGACTGTCGTCTTCCTTGCGGAAGTTGTTGAAGTGATGCATGCCGCCACCGGTGAAAAAGCTCTCTGCCGGGCTCGCCGAGTAGCGACGGTCCAGCGCCGCCGAAAGCATTTTCGACAGGTCACGATCCTTGTTTTGCATCAGATAATCCAGCGCCCAGCGGGTCAGCCGATCCTGATCGGCTACCGGCTCCTTGCCCAGTGCGCTGACGCTTTGCGCAGCGTAACGATCATGCAGTTCGGCGATGATCTCCAGATAGGTCGTCATCACCCGCATTTTCGCGGTGGAGCCCAGTTCCAGTTTGCTGCCTTCGTTGATGTCGAAAGGCTGGTCGGTGCTGTCCGTCTGGACCCTTACCCTTGATCCATCGGGGCCGCGCTCGAACAGCGTAAAGCTGTAGCGCACCTGAGTCGTGCTGACGGGAGTCAACAGGCGCTCGCCCATCAATCCGACCTGTGCAGCGAAGGCCGGGTCCGCCAGATCTTTCAGGTACTGGCTGACGCTGTTTTGCAGCTCGCTTTGCAGCGTGCTGGTTGCCGAAAGATCAAGGCGATCAAGATCGTAAAGCGGACGATTGAGCAGTCCGGAGAGTCGGCTGCGGGCGACGCTGATACCTTTATTGGTCTCTATGGGCTGAATCGTCGGTTGCTCCGCCCAGTTGCGGTAACTCACCGTTGCTTCCAGTGCGGCATTGGCCAATGCGTTACTGATCACCTGATTTTGCGCCAGCAGACGAATGTGGCTGTCAGTCAGTTCCGCCAGCTCGGCGCGACCTTTCGCCAGATAGTGAGAAGGTCGCCGCTGGGCGATGACCAAAGACAGCACTTCGCGTAACGCCAGCCCCTGAGCGGCGATGCTTTGCGGGTCACTGGCGGTAGACGCGAGCAACTGATTGGTCTTCACGAAGTCCGCGCCATACCAGACTCGCAAACCTTCAGCCATGCCGTGCACTTCGCCATGGCCCGGCACCGCCGACAGCGGCACACTGTTCAGGTAATCACGAACAACACGTTGACGTGCCTCAAGGGTTTGCTGGCCAGGTTGATAGGCGCGCACGCTGGCCGAAATCATCTGCCGAAGTTTTTCAGAACCTGACAGCGTAAGACCGTCAGGAGAGTGTCGATACTTCTCCAGTTGAGTCGCCAGCGTGCTGCCTCCTGCCGACTGCCCCGGCAAGCCGAGCAACTTCGCCACTTGAGAAATTGCTGCCTTTGCAAAGCGCGGCCAGTCCACTGCCGGGTTGGCCATTGGCTGTTGTGGATCAAGCAAATCCCGGTTTTCGATGAACAGCAGGCTGTGCACCAAAAGCGGCGGGATCGCGGCAAAGCTTGGGTAAAACTGCTGCGGATAACGAAATTGATAGACGTCGACACCGCGGCAATCGGTGATCGACAGTCCAGCCTGAATCTTCTCTTCATAGGGTACGAAGAAGCCACGCTTTGCGTAGGCCAGCAAGTCGGGGGAAAACCTTACCTGTTCGGTAATCAAATAGTCGCGCTTGAGCAGACGCGGCAGAAACTCGTTCAGTGACGAGTAGCCCAGACGTTTATCGAAGGGGCCTTCACCGGGGTAAAGCATCGAATCACTGGGGCCTGCATGCATCGAGTAGCTCAGATTCGCCGCAAAGCGGCTGAACTCAAGCGCCTGCAAGCGCGAGCTGCGTGACTCGATCACCATCGCCACGGCCAGCGCGCCAATCCCCAGGAGCAGCAAAACCCAGATGACGCGCCACACATAGCTTTTGCGGCGTGGGGGTTTTGGCATGGGAGCTCGGTCGCGACTGTCTGCGGTAATCACAGTCTGTTTGGTATCTGCATGCCTTAAAACGCCCATTTCGATTGGCCCGGTTAAACCTGTTAATCGCACCTGACTCAAGCTTAGTCGCTGACCGGGATTGCGGGAAAAATTGTCTAGGGCTGTAGGACGCTTCCTGAGCAGCGGCGGCTGCTTACCAATCCATGGCGTGCTCAGGCCGCAGGTCCATCAGCGGCTCATCAGGTTTATCGGCAAGACCTGGGATTTGATAAACCCTGGATTCCATGAATTTTCGATACGCCCGTGTTTGCTCATCCTAAAACGTTTAATGCGTCGATAATCAGTTGGATCTGTAAGTTTAGTCGATTTTTTATGTAGGAAAAGCCCTCAAATATAAGAGTCAAGTAAGAAGGTTCTGATTTTGGTTGTTGAATATTGACTCGTATTTTAAACGGTGATTACGTCCGGTTTGTCAGTTGCAAAAGCGTCTGGCTAAAACTTTAATAATTATCAGGATGATAGAGATGAACAAGAATAAAAGATTGAGGGTGGCGAATTTATGTTTGCCGTTAGTGTTGGTTTCCTTTCTTGGCTTTCATGCCCAAGCCGAAGCTAATGGTGTTGAGCAAAGTGAAGCTCTAGTGGATGCAGCAACGGCGGCAGAGCTTGATACTTCCAGTTGTGAACGATTACCGGATCAAGTTAACTTACTTGAGCGGAGCCTCGAAAGTAAAGCTGCTGTTTATTGTTACACTTTTACCTCGAATCGAGGGCAGAAGATGTTGCTTACAGTACCACCTGACGCAGATGCTGAACCGTTTTGGCATGTTGAGTATTACGACGGTGGGTGGAAGGAAAAAACTAGCACAGGTGCACTTGATCTACCTCGGTTGATGCCGGGTGATGAAATCGTCATTAGGGTTTCTCACAAACAGGACAAAACTTATCAAGATAAAAAATATAAATTGGTTTTTGGATCGTACCCGGTCCTTAAGGACGCTTCGCTGACCGCTCCGCCCGTCAGAAATCGTGTCCCTGTCGCCGACTCCGGATGGGTCGCCGGTTTGCAAACCCACGGAACGTTAACATTCGAAGCCACATTTACCGACTCCACAGGGTTTCCATTGAAAGGCGCATTAGCCAGTTTGCCGGTTTATCTTACTCTGAGGTCTGATAAACCAGAAGTAACCCAGTCAGCACAGTCAGACGAGCGTGGAATCGCCACCGCGACATTCACGCTTAACAAATGTTATGGCGGAGAACTGGCCGCTCAGCGCAATGATGCCGGTGGAACCCATCATTGGGTATCTACATATAATGTCGGACGTTGGTTTGTATTTGACGACTTTATCGGTGCGGAAAGCAAATTAGCCGAGTCAGCCAAAATGGCCGGCTTTGCCCATATCTGCACCCAGACTTTGAACAGAGGTCGAATCTAAATATTTCAAGCTGTGAGGGGCAGATGTTGTACATCTGCCCTTTTTTTCGCATCAGGCTTCTATGTCGATTCTGCGTCGATTATTTGCATGGATGCGATCATTTTCCTTCAGTTGTCCAAAAATATTTAGCTTACCCGTGGTGTCTGCCAGCAGTGCAGCGTAATTTACCAAGGCGCCGAAATGCTTGTAGGAGAAGGGTTCCTCTTCTTCAGGGCGCTTCAAAAAGCTTACATAGCTGATAATGGTCTCGGCGTGAGCCATGATGAGCTCTCTAAGTGGTTCATAATCCTGCATGGCCTCTGTAAGGAAGGCAGTTTCAAGGTCGCTCAATAACTCAGAATTTAAAACTTTGACCTTTCCATTTGCATCGACTGTGAAGTCAAATGGTGTGCTTGATAGCGCCGGGAAGTCCTTGGCGATTGTCTGTCTGAAATTTTGCAGTTCAACGCTGATTTTCTCTACCAGGTCGTTAGCCACCCAAGCCAGGTTATCCATATCGCGATGGCGGCATCCCCAGCAGCACTCATCCTTTCTAAGGGCGGTCAGTCTTTCGTTGAACGGGTTTGTTTCTCGGGTAAATATCATATCTGACATAGGAGGCCCCGTAAAAAATGGCCTGCAATTCCATATTCTCAGGGTGGCGTTCTCGCTTTCGTCAGAGGATATTGATGTTCTCTGCCTTACCGCAGACCCCTCCAGAAGCTGCTGCACTTTGGGCTGGTCAGCCGCTGAAAATTTTATCGGGTTCGACGCAACGGCATTGATGTTCACGAGTATTCCCTCTCCGTGTTGTAGGTCTCCCTTGGCGTAACGGCCATGTCCGAAAAAACTTGGCCTGATAATGTTGTGGGAAACTTCCGAGACGGTCTGTTGTTGAGATGCCGTTCTCAAATAGAGACTGAATTTGCGGATTTTGTTCGGCCGAAGATAAAAATGTGAGCGAGTCTTGATTCCTTCGGTTCTCGATGTAAGAACTGATAAGTTTCAATCGTGAGAAATGTACTACAAATAAAATTAAAAGTAGGAAGCTTCTGATTTTTAAACAGCCTTGTTGACTCGGGTTTAAAGCAGTGATTACGTCCGGTTTGTCAGTGCTTAGACCACTTGGCATAAAACGAATTAAAACTATTGAGTCAATTTAGGAGTTTCAAATGCTTAAAAATAAAAAGCTGATTTTGCGTGTGGTTGTGGCTGCTGTTATTTCGGCGGGGCCTCATTCTGCATGGGCACAAACCGTCCCAGAGGGGAGTGCTACACAAACAGCCTCAGCACCGGTAATGGAAGAGCCAGTATTCAATGTGTTGACGGATAAGGTTCACACCGTTGGCACGCGCTTAAACAGCGCTGTCTCCGAGCACTACTACGGTTTTACCGCTGTGAGAGGGCAGGATGTAATACTGGACTTGAAGAGTCAGCAACATATCAAGGTCGAACGGCATGTTGGCGGGGCATGGGTGCCGGTCACCGTTGAAGGTATCAGTGTCCTCAAAAACCTGAAGCCCGGTGAGGAGATCATCATCAGAGTTACGCATAATCAAGCGGTGGCTTTTAATGGTGGGCAATATTCACTGGTATTCGGCTCCTATCCGGTGTTGAAGGATTTTGATCTAAATCCTGAGGAGAATGTTTTACGGATTCCGTATGGCTATAGCGACCCTGCATGGTTGCCCGGTCAAGCTCATAAGGACGCCACAGTAGTGGCGCAGTTTACTGATACAACGGGTGCGCCGTTGGAAGGAGGCATTGTTAGCTTCAGGCTTAATTTCAATGGTGGCTACAGAGAAAATATAAGTGATGCAGTTATTTCGGATGGCTCAGGGAGAGTGACGAAGCTCCTAGAGATCGGGTTATGTCAGGGCGGAGATCAGGCAAGAGATTTCTTTGAGTATCGACAGGGTTACAATAATACATGGAGGACTAACTATCACGTAGGAGAATATTATTATTTAAATTACCTGGTACGAGGCGAGGTATCTGCGAAGTACAGCTTCGGACATATCTGTAATCAGCGTCTGATTAGCAGTAGACGATCCTGAGTCCATAGAATAGCGGCCTGTCAGATATTTCTGGCAGGCCGTTTTCTTAACTAGGCATAAGTGTCAAGCAAGGGGGGCGCGCGTTTTTCCGCGTTCTCTAAAATCTGCCTAGTAAAGAAACTATCGAGAGATGCCCCCATGCCCCCCCATTTTCTATCAAGAATACCTCCATAATCGACAGTGTTCTGAAAGTTATCACTATTAAGGTTAAATCTACCGCCAAATATTTGAGTATCTTTTTCTACCAGTTGGATCAATAGTTTGGAATGCGTGTAGACGTGGTGCTTGATGTCCTTGAATGTATTGATTTCCTCAGTTAGCCAGGATTTATCAGCCTCGCCCAATTTCCCCGAGTCCAATATTCTTATTTTCGAGTTCTCATCCAGCGTGAATCCGAATCCTGCTGAAGCGATATCAGGGCGCAGGTCTTTAAGGCGTTCGTTAAACTCAGCGTACTGTCGGCGAATGTCGAGTAGTCCGAGTGAAGCGTCAAGGATCAAGCAAACCAGTTCTAAAAAATCATCTTTGCACTCCGTCGAGACGTGCTCAAGTAAATTTTCGGTTTGCAGAGGCTCTGCCTTATATTTTTGGTGATCTACGACATCGCTATGTTCCGTATTTTTTGTGCGCTCGGCGGAGCGTTCCTGCTCGTTGATGATCGAAGCGGGTGGTTGAAGATGGTTGAGTCTCATTGCGGAGTTGATATTCACGAATGCATCCTTTCAGGGGTTCCATTTTTCTTTAACGGCCAAGTGAGTGAAAACCTGGACTGAGAAGGTTGTAGGAAACTTCTTGCCGCGGTTATAGTGAGAACCTGTTCCCAGATTGACCTTACCTCCACCCCATCGATAGCGACATATAAACTGCAAAATTATTCACAGAAAAAACTTCTGTCCCGCCTTGCGGCGGGCAGATTCGTTTCGCTATGCGTACGTATTGATTCGCGGTTCTGACCTCATCGGAGCATGGCTCTTTACCAAATCTAAGGCTCTTTTATAAAAATCATGTTGAGATATATTGAGGATGTCTTTGTAATCAATGACCGATTGGAAATTGTGCCTGTTCAGGTTGTACTTGCCACCAAAGTCCTTGGTGTGATCCACTACCGTCATCAGCGCTTTGGAATGAGCGTGAACAGTATTCCTGAAATCCTTGAATTTATTGATTTCATCAGTTAACCACAGTTTGTCCGCTTCATCTAATGGCTGTCGTCCGTCAAGTATCTTTATGTTTGCGTTTTTGTCGAGAGTGAAGCCGTAATTTGTCGAGACAATGTCGGGTCGTAGGTCTTTAATGTATTCGGAGAATTTTTCAAGTGTAGAGTTTATGTCGGTCAGTTTTGAGGATGCTTCACAAGCCATTTCGAATAAATATATTCTATCCTTGAAAGCTTCCATAAACGGATCATCGTACTTTAGCTTTAGCCATGGCGCTTCCTCATAGACGTAATGCTCAATTTCTTCAGCCTTCTCGGGGGCTTTTTCGCCCGGGGCCAAGACGGCTTTCTCCACGCTATTGGTCTTGCCTTCCACCAGGGTGTCCACTTGTGTGGTGGGCCTCATATCTTTGACTTTGCCAGGCACCCATGAACAAAGGTTACTAACGATCCCTGCAGAGTTAATATTCACGATTGCTTCCTCTCAATTGTCTTACCCTTCCTTTAACGACAAAGGGAGTAAAAACTTGCCCTGATAAGGTTGTAGGAAATTTCCGGAGGAGATTGTTTTGATACACCGTTCTCATAAATGAGTTTTTGTTAGTTATACCGTTTCTTGAGGGTTGCATTTCTATTGTCAGAGAAAGGGCAGCCCTAATCTTTACCCAGTGGAGAGTCCTATCACGCTACGCGTATGTATTGATTCGAGGTTCTGATCTCATCGGAGCATGGCTCTTTACCATTTGTAAGGCTCTTTCATAATAATCATTTTGCGAGGTGTTAAGGATGTCTCTGTAGTCAATGATCGATTGGAAGTTTTGCCTGTTCAGGTTGTACTTGCCACCAAAATCCTTGGTGTGATCCACTACCGTCATCAGCGCTTTGGAGTGAGCGTGAACAGTATTTCTAAAATCTTTGAATTTATTGATTTCGTCGGTCAACCACAGTTTGTCCGCTTCATTTAATGGCTGTCGTCCGTCTAATATCTTTATGTTTGCGTTTTCGTCGAGTGTGAAGCCATAATTTGTTGAAACAATATCGGGTCGTAGATCTTTAATGTGTTCGGAGAACTCTTCAAATGCAGAGTTTATTTTGGTCAGTTTTCCGGATGCTTCAGAAATAATGTCGAGTAAATACATTCCATCCTTACACATTTCCATAAGTGGATCATCAAACTTCAGCTTTAGCCAAGGCGCTTCTTCATAAACGTAATGCTCGACTTCTTCCGCCCTTCCGGGGGCTTTTGCGCCTGGGTCCAGCGCGAGTTTATCCACGCTATCCGTCTTGCCGACCACCAAGGTGTCCACCTCTGTGATCGGCTTTTCAATACCCCTGACCTTACCAGGCACCACCGAATAAAGGTTGCTGACGCTCGCTGCAGAATTGATTTCCAAAATGACTTCCTCTTGAGTTTCCTTACCTCTTTCTTAGCGGCCAATGAAGAAAAAACTTGGCCTGATAAAGGTGTAGGAAACTTCTGAGAGGAGGCCTTAATGTGACGCTGGTCTCAAACTGCGACCGCATTTGCAGGTTTTGGTCGGCCAAGGCGTTTGTTCAGGTCGAGCCAGGCGGCCATGAGCATCATCAGGCCGAGACCGAGGAGGGCAGTGCAGACTTGCATTGGCCAGGTATCACCGGCCAGTGCGTTGATCATGTCGGCCATTGGCGCGAGCAAGACGCCCAGGCAGAAGATCTCCAGCGAGTATCGCCCCATTCGGCAGGCTTGTTGCGCGGGCCAGCTTTTCACCCATGTGTTTTGTGCGGGTAACAGTTTGGCGACGCAATACGCCAAGGCCAGAAAATGCAGTAAACGCAGTGGACCCAGATCGGTCTTGTTGATCGGGTAGAGCCCATCGGCGACGAACTGCGGCATCAGGACCGGATGCAGTACCGGGAATTTCCACGAGAATGTCATGACCGCCGCAACTAACAGATACATCGCAGAGATCATGAACAGGGGCTGCCTGGTCAGAGGCCGCGGTTCGATATCGGTTGAGGGTTTCGCTTCGGCAGTCAGTGCACACGCGCCGCCGAGCACGAACAATAATTGCCAGGCCACCGGGTTGAAGTACCAGACGCCACCGCCTTCATAAGCCGAAATATTCCAGCCCAGCAGCGGCACCATCAGATACAGCCCAATCGACAGACCTACCGTCAGGGTCATGTTGCGCAACATCATCGGCAGAATAAGCGGCAAGGCCAATAGCAAAAGGATGTAAAGCGGCAGCGGGTCGGTCAGGTTGGGTTTAAAGCGCAATAGCAGTTGATCGGCCAGGGCTTGCTGCGGGTCAGCGACAAAATGTTGCAGGCCCATTTCCTGAATCATGTCCCGGGTTTCTACGTAATGATTGGCAACGAAAACAATGCCCATCAGCAGCGTCAGTAGAAAGATGTGCACGACATAGAGCACCCAGGTGCGCCGCAGAATTCGTACGGTAGAAACAACAAAGCCGTCACGTCGGGCAATACGGCCATAGGCAAGGATGGCAGCGTAACCCGCCAGGAAGACGAAAATTTCCGCAGCGTCACTGAAGCCGAAGTTGCGTACGGTCAATTGGGCAAGGGGGTTGTCAGGCACGTGATCCCAAAAAATGAAGATCAGCGCCAGGCCCCGAAAGAAGTCGATGCGCAGGTCGCGTCCGTTAGTCATAACGGTAGGCTCTTTAATGTTGTAAGGGATAAAGATCAGCCGCGAGGGCTCTAGGTTCCGCGCCGCCGGTCACTCAAGGTGGCCTGGCTTGTCCGGCGGCGCGGCAGGGTGGAGGATTTTCAGTGCAAATGCAAAGGCAGGCTAATTACAGAATGTCTCGATACCGTCAGGTGCCTGGAGAGGGCCTCCGACCATTGGTCATACGCCATTGATGGTGGTGACCTTTAATTAGTTTGTCATCCAGTGGTGCTGTCGGTTGTCAGGGAAGCCGGTAAGTGATGTGAAGCCAGGGTGATGCCCGCATGACACCTGATCTAAGAGGATTTTCACGCTATCTGTTGATAGGCATCTGCAACACTGTTATCCATTGGACGGTGTTTCTTGTCTTGTGCCTGGGTTGGTTCGCCCCTCAATCTTTGGGCAATCTGGTCGGCTTTGTTGTAGCTGCTTCTTTCTCGTTTTACGCCAATGCTCTTTATACCTTCAGCGCTCGATTGTCATGGTCGGGCTATCTGCTTTTCATGTTCTTCATGGGGGCGATGAGCTTTATTGTTGGCCATATATCGGATGGGCAAGGGACACCTCTGCTGGTGACGCTTGTTGTTTCTTCAGGGCTTAGCTTGAGCCTTGGCTATTGCTGCTCCAGGTATCTGATTTTCAGGAGGCACCCTTGAAAATCTCCCTGATAGCGCCGGTTTTCAACGAAGCGTTGGCTATTCCACTATTTTACCAAGCTGTCAGGCAGGAACCCTGGTTGCACGGAAACACCGTGCAGATTGTCTTTATCAATGACGGCAGCACCGATCAAACCGAACAGGTAGTTCGGGCACTGATTGCGGGTGATGACGAAGTGCTGCTGATAAACCTGTCCCGGAACTTTGGCAAAGAAGCCGCCCTTCTCGCTGGCCTCGAATACGCCAGTGGCGATGCCGCCATTCCAATAGACGTCGATTTGCAGGACCCGATCAGCGTTATTCCACGCATGGTCATTGAGTGGCAAAGAGGAGCCGATGTGGTGTTGGCCAGGCGCCAGGACCGCTCGGTTGACAGTCGTTTGAAACGTTACGCGGCCGCGTTTTTTTATCGGGTCATGAATGTCATTGGTAGTACACGGATTGAAGCAAACGTAGGTGACTTCCGCCTGATGGATCGCAAGGTCGTGGACGTTATAAAAGCACTGCCGGAGCATGAATTGTTCATGAAAGGATTACTTTCCTGGGCGGGTTTTCATACCGTGATTGTTGACTATGAAAGAGCCGCCAGGGTTGCCGGGCAGACGAAATTCAATGCCCGCAAACTTTGGCATCTGGCCCTGGATGGCGTTACTTCTTTCAGCACCGTACCGCTCCGGATATGGACCTATGTGGGCTGTACGCTGTCGTTAATTGCGGTGTGCTACGGGTTTTACCGTGCGGTGGACTGGTTGATGTGGGATAGCGATATTCCTGACTATTGGCCGCTGATGACGGCCTTGTTATTTTTTAGCGGTATTCAACTTATCGGGATTGGTGTTTTAGGAGAGTATGTTGGTCGCATTTATATAGAGGCCAAGCGCAGGCCTCGGTATGTTGTGAATAGCGTCGCCAGTCGTCGCGCATATTCGGTGGTCACGCCCACGGGCGAATATAGCCGAGGGGATGAACATGCCAAACCTATTGAATAGAGAACTGTCGCAGGCAGAGCTGTTTTTATTTTTCATCATTGCATTGGCTGTGTTTGTTTTTCCTGTTATTCAATCCGATTATCCTAATTACGATGATCGGGCTCGCGCGTTGGTGTTTCCTGAAAATAATTGGACTCCCGAAGGGCGAGTGTTGACTGAAATTTTAGTTAATGCGCTTAGCTTTACTTCCAAGACACCAAACTTTTTCCCTTTTTCATATGTATTCGCATTACCTGCAGCTGCCCTGGCCCTACGAACGCTCGTAAAGCATTATTATGCTCGATGTCAGCTATCAGATTGTCTTGTAGTATTGCCGTTATTTTACAGTCCATTTTTACTGGGGATACTGACTTACCAGTACGATGGGCCAGCTTTTATGATTGGCCTTTCAGCAGTGATTTTATCCGTCACTTATGATTCACCCACGTCTGGAAAGAAAATACTGGTCCCCCCCGTAATGCTCGCTATTGGGTTGGCGTTCCACCAGCTGACGTTCAATATATTATTAGGGCTCCTGTGTATTGAAATGGCTGAGTATATATCACGCGGTTTTTCGTTTCGTGCAATGACCCAGTGGCTGGTCAAACGAGTCGTGCACATAATATTGGCGTTGCTGATATACGGTGTCACCGTCTATCCGCTCATGAGTGAAGAGCGTACCGCGTTTCTCGCTTTTGATTCGCAGTGGGCAGGCACTGTCGCAACGCGGCTATGTGTGGTCTATGACCGGGTAGCTTTACTGGTGACATCAGGAAATCGATGGCTTTGTGTGGGCGTCCTGACCGGAGCGGTAATCGGCTATGTCTGGACGTTGTTGTGTATTTTAAACTGTAAAAATTCCTTGAAAGAAAAGGTCGCTTTGGGGATTGCCTATTGTGTCTCAATGCCTCTTCTACTGCTCACTATTCCAGGGTTTACCTTATTGCTGGATTATTTTGATCCGGCCGCCAGAGTGCTGCTCGGGCTGGGTCCCGTGTTGGTGGGTCTCCTGCTCTTTGCGCATAAATTCCTAAAATTACTGGCCCCGTGGACTACTATTATTTTGATGATTCCCGTGCTGTGCATGTTGTCATTTTCTTATATGTACGGTCGCGTTTTAGTAACGCAGAAAGCGCTGGAAGACAGCGTGCTGCACTCATTGGCTTATGATATTAACTCTCGTCCCGAGCTTAGAAAGCTTGATGTGATATATTTGGTGCAGCCACAGAATTCAGCGCGATGGCTGCCCGCCAGCGCTGGGGTGCTGGAGGAAATTCCGGCCCTTGGTTATATCTTAAATAAAACACGCATTTTGGCAGTTGCGCACTTTCCAAGTGTGGGTGTTGAGAATGTCAGGCATGGGCAGTGGGCAGTGTTCCCTTCCCCAGCGGGAAAGCAACAGGTAGTTGAGAACAGATATTATGACATTCATGTGTTGGACCATAACGGTTATATTTATATGAAGAATATAATCGGCGTTGAGCACTGAGTTGGAAGCTGCTCATCGCCGTGGCCACGTTGCTTATGGGACTCTTTTTTCAAGCGATATTATTAGGCTCAAAACTATCAGCCCGCGCCATCTGCCACATCGTTGAATAGAAACTGCCGTCCATCTCGCCATTCAATAACTGCCCCGGCTCAAGGAACACATGGGACTGGGAAAACAGTTTGATTTCAGTGGCCGACATCCGCCGTACCAGATGTTTGGCCTCCAGTTGCGAAGGATGATCCAGACCCGCAGCCGCGAGCATTTCAGCCAGCCCCTTAAGCGTATTGCGATGGAAGTTGAAGACTCGCTCGGCTTTGTCCGGCACCACCAGTGCGCGCTGGCGCAAGGCGTCTTGAGTGGCGACCCCGGTGGGGCATTTGTTGGTGTGGCAGCTTTGCGACTGAATGCAGCCGATGGCGAACATGAAACCCCGTGCGGAGTTGGCCCAGTCTGCGCCGATGGCCAATACGCTGGCGATGTCGAAGGCGCTGACGATCTTGCCGCTGGCGCCCAGTTTGATCTTGTCTCGCAGATTCAAGCCGACGAGGGTGTTGTGCACGAACAACAAGCCTTCGCGCATCGGGACGCCCATGTGGTCGGTGAACTCCACCGGCGCAGCGCCGGTACCGCCTTCGGTACCATCTATCACGATAAAGTCAGGGAGAATGCCGGTGTCCAGCATGGCTTTGGCAATGCCCATGAACTCCCATGGATGCCCCAGGCAGAACTTGAAGCCCACCGGTTTGCCGCCCGAGAGTTCACGCAGTTGAGCGATGAACTGCATCAGTTCACCAGGCGTGGAGAACGCGCTGTGGCGTGACGGTGAGACGCAGTCCTCGCCCATGAGGATGCCGCGGGTTTCGGCGATTTCCTTGGTGACCTTGTGTTTGGGCAGGATGCCGCCGTGGCCCGGCTTGGCGCCCTGGCTCAACTTGATTTCTATCATCCGGACTTGCGGATCCTGTGCTTGCGTGGCGAAGCGTTGCGGATCGAAACGGCCATCTGCCGTCCTGCAACCGAAATAACCGCTGCCCAATTCCCAGGTCAGATCGCCGCCGTATTCCCGATGATAAGGGCTGATGCTGCCTTCACCCGTGTCATGGGCAAAATTGCCAAGCTTGGCGCCTTTGTTTAGCGCACGAATGGCATTGGCGCTGAGCGAACCAAAGCTCATCGCCGAAATGTTGAAAATCGAGGCCGAGTAAGGCTGCGTGCATTGCGGGCCGCCGACGGTGACCCGGAACGCATTCGGATCGCTCAGTGGGGCGGGGCGCATGGAGTGGCTGATGAACTCGAAGCCGGTCTGGTAGACATCAATCAGCGTGCCGAAAGGCTTGTCCGCTGATTCGTTCTTGGCGCGGGAATACACCAGCGAACGTTGTGCGCGGGAGAAAGGCAGGGCGTCGCTGTCGGATTCCAGCAGGTACTGACGGATCTCTGGGCGTATGGCTTCTACGGCGTAGCGAATGTTGCCGAGAATCGGGTAGTTACGACGCACCGAGTGAGGCGACTGCAGCAGATCGATTATCCCTACCAGCGACAGCAAGGCAGTCAGCAACGTAAAGGGCCACAGCCATTCGTGGTGCCAGAATGGCACGCTGAGCAGGGTAAAAAGCACACAACCAACGAAGAAGGCGTAACGACTGAGAATCGACAGACTCATACGGTTTCCTGGGGGCTAAGGACGGGGTTTTCGATCTGATTTTTTTGGGATGTTTCTGGCACGGCGCTTTTACTGCGGCGACAGTCGCTGTGGTCATTCAGCAGGTCGCGAGTCAGAGGGCAGCAGGTCTTCTGTCTTCTGAAGACTATCGGCAGAATTGAGGATAGCTGAACGATAGGGATCGAGCCGGACAGGCGGCGAATTCAGTCCGTCAGAACCCAGGGTTTGATATGGCGAATACGCTCGGCCATTTCGTAGACATCCTCTCGCCCTTCATGGCTGGTCCAGCGCAGGTGTTCGATCAGCGCCTGTTCCCTGGGGTTTAGCGCGACGAAACCCAGCTCATCGGCTTTGCGCATGAAGGTATCGCGAGGTTGCGAGGGGGTACTGGCGGCGATCACTTCCTGCAGCGCGCTTTGTAGCATTGAGACATAGCCGACCAGCATCGACGGGTTGCACAGCACGTCGGTCTTGTTGACGTAGCCGTCAAGCAGGCGCAGCGAATCCCTTGCTTCGATCAGGCGGCTGTAGGCGTGGGGGGAGATTTGGTAATGATCGGGTTGAGACATGGCTTGCTTCCATCCGGCCGGTGCGCCAGGAGACCAGTCCCGGACCGTTGATCCAGCAACGGCGGGTCGAACCTTAGCGGCTAGTGCCTACCTAATCAAGTTCACGAATGATGCAAGTCACGACAATCGATTTTGGTCTGAATAGGGTGATATGTTATGTTGTAACTCAAATTCACTCAGTGATTCGGAGACATCATGAAACCTGATATCCACCCTGCTTACCGTCAAGTGCTGTTCCATGACACGGCAGCTGATGCGTTCTTCCTGATCGGTTCGACCGTCGATACTGATCGCACGCAAAAACACAGCGATGGCGAAACCTATCCCTACGTAGCACTCGATGTGTCGAGCGCTTCACACCCGATGTACACCGGGCAACAACGTAAAACCACCACTGAAGGCCGAATTGCGGGCTTCAACAAGCGCTTTGCCACGTTTGGCTCTGGCGCGAAAAAAGACACCGCCGAAGCTGAATGATGCGGTTCTGTCTCACGGGATGGACGATCAGAACCTGATCCTCCATTCCGTGAGATTTTTTTTGCCTTTTTTTGACTTCGACGACCATCTGCGCGCATCGCTACTGGACTAACGCGCGATTTTGCTTTTGACTCTGCGGCCTGAAAATCAGGAGTTGCCGCTTTGAAAAAATCAGTCGCTATCCTCTTCGGAGGACAATCCAGCGAACACGAAGTCTCGCTGCAGTCAGCCAGGAACGTGATCAACGCGATCGATCGCGGCACCCATGATCTGACGTTGATTGGCATCGACAAGTCGGGCCGCTGGCTGTGCTTCGATGAAAGCGATTACCTGCGTAATGCCAACGATCCGGCAAAGATCAGCCTCAGTGCTTCGGGCAAGCGCCTGGCGTTGTTGCCGGGCAGTGCTGGCGGGCAGTTTGTCGATGTCGAGTCGGGTGTAGAACTGCCACGCATAGACGTCGTATTTCCCTTGATCCATGGCGCGTTCGGCGAAGACGGTTGTTTGCAGGGTCTGTTGCGCATGCTGGCGATTCCCTGCGTGGGGCCGGATGTGCTCGCCTCGGCGGCCTGCATGGACAAAGACGTGACCAAGCGCCTGCTGCGTGACGCCGGTATTGCCGTGGCTCCGTTCGTGGTGGTCAGTCATGGAGAGTCGGTGGAGTACGCGACAGTCGTCGCACAGCTTGGCTTGCCGATCTTCGTCAAACCGGCGAGTCAGGGCTCGTCGGTAGGTGTCAGCAAAGTTACTGATGAAGCCGGTTACAGCGCCGCGCTGAAACTGGCCTTCGAATACGACCACAAGGTGTTGATCGAAAAAGGCATTGTGGGTCGAGAAGTCGAATGTGCAGTGCTCGGCAACCGTCAGCCGCAAGTCAGTGTCTGCGGTGAAGTGATCGCCAATGACGAGTTCTATGCCTACGACACCAAATACCTGAACGGTGATCAGGCGCGCATCGCGATCCCTGCCGAACTGGCGTCCGATGTCAGCGACGAGGTGCGTGAAGTTGCGCTACGTGCTTATCAAGTACTGGGCTGTGCTGGTCTGGCCCGGGTGGACTTCTTCGTCACTGAGGCGCGTGACATCATCATTAATGAAGTGAACACGATTCCCGGCTTCACCTCGATCAGCATGTACCCCAAGCTGTGGCAGGCCACGGACTTGTCCTACGCCGGTCTGATTGATCGTCTGATCGCGCTGGCACTGGAGCGTGCTGATGAAGCGCGTCAACTCAAGACCGAGATATTTTCATGAGACTGATTCATATCGCTGCAGCGTTGTTGATAGGGCCAGACGGACGGACCTTGCTGGTACGCAAGCGCGGCACTCAGGCGTTCATGCAGCCGGGTGGCAAGATCGACGCCGGTGAGTCCGCTGCCGAAGCGCTGGCGCGGGAGCTTGAGGAAGAGCTCGGGTTGCGGATCGATCCAGCCAACGCGGGTTATCTCGGTTCTTTCGCGGCGCCTGCCGCTAACGAGCCAGGGTTCGAAGTGCGCTGCGAGCTGTTCGAAGTGCGCATCAATGTCGAGGTCGTTCCCGCTGCGGAGATCGAAGAAGTCGTCTGGATCAGCGCCGACAGCCACCCGGATCTCAATCTGGCACCGCTGACCCGGGACACCATCCTGCCGATCTACCGGAGCATGCTCGCCGAGGCCTGATCAGCATCAGGCTTTTCCGGGAATCCCGTATTTGCGCAAGCGATGGGCAATGGCGGTGTGCGAGGTCTGCAAGCGCGCCGCCAGTTGCCGGGTCGACGGATAGTCGGCGTAGAGCTTTTCCAGCAAGGCTTTTTCGAACGTATCGACAGCTTTTTCCAGGCTGCCGACTTCGCCATCAATTTCCCCGGCGACGGCTGTGCCGGCGATGTCCAGATCACCGATGTCTACCAGATTGCTTTCACTGATGGCCGCCGCGCGGAAAATCACGTTCTGCAATTGACGCACGTTGCCCGGCCAGCGATTGCCCAGCAACGCCGGATAAGTGCCGGTAGCAAGTCGGCAGACCGGGCGCTGAATCTGTGCGCAAGCCTGTTCCATGAAGTAGCGCGCCAGTAACAGAATGTCCTGTCCGCGATCGCGCAAGGGCGGGACTTCCAGATTCAGCACATTCAGGCGGTAGAACAGGTCTTCGCGGAAGGTGCCTTCGCTGACCATTTTTTCCAGGTTGCGATGCGTTGCGCTGAGGATGCGCACGTTGACCTTTACTTCCTTATCCCCGCCGACACGCCTGAAGCTGCCGTCGTTGAGGAAACGCAATAGCTTGGCTTGCAGATACGGCGACATTTCGCCGATTTCATCGAGAAAAACAGTGCCCTGATTCGCCAGCTCCATCAGCCCCGGTTTGCCACCTCGTTGCGCCCCGGTGAATGCGCCGGGGGCGTAACCGAACAGTTCACTCTCGGCGAGGTTTTCCGGCAGGGCGGCGCAGTTGAGTGCCAGAAAGGGCGCGCTGTGTCGGGCGCTGGTCGCGTGGCAGGCGCGAGCCACCAGCTCTTTGCCGGTGCCGGTTTCACCCTGGATCAACAGTGGCGCGTCCAGCGCAGCAACCCGCTGTGCGCGGGCCTTCAAGGTGCGGATAGCCGTGGACTCGCCCAGCAGCGCATCGAAGCCTTCGGCATGGTCGTGATGCAAGGCCGACAGACGCTCACCGATACGGCTTGGCTGGTAAAGGGTGAGCAATGCACCCGCATCGGTAATCGGCGTAGCGTCCAGCAAGAACGCTTCGCCGTTGAGCGTGACTTCACGTAAAGGCAGGCGAAAGCCGTTTTCCAGCAATGCGCTGTGCAGACCCGGATCGGCAAACAACTCGGCCACCGGTTCACCGGCAGGCTCGCGCCCGATCAGCGCGATCAACGCCGGGTTGGCCAGCAGCACATGCCCGGCACTGTCCAGCGCCAAAACCGGATCGGTCATGGCTGCCAGCAATGCATCGAGCTGCAAGTGGCGACGCTGGCCGGGCAGAATATCAACGACCGTAATGGCTTCAACGCCACGCACCCGGAACAGTGCGTCCTTGAGTTCTTCAAGGACCTGATGGCTGAGGGTCGGTGCGTCGATGTAAACGTTGGGCGGCACCATTTCCACCGCATCCAGATTCAGATTGCGCCCACCCAGAATGGCCAGGACTTCCTGAGTGATGCCGACGCGGTCGATGAAGCTGACGTGGATACGCATGGGGCGCTAATGGTTCTGGGTGAAGAGGGGGGGCATTATGCCAGTAAAACCGGGGTGCAACGCTCAACTGGAATGAGTCTGGCGGGGTAACTGTGGTTTGAGATGCCACGGTCGCCTACCGTAGACCGCCTTTTCACAGCATTCCGTTGGAGCGAGGCTTGCCCGCGAATCAGCCGACGCGGCAGGGCAGACGAACCGCATTATCGTTCTTCGCGGGCAAGCCTCGCTCCAACAGTGTCTCCGCGCCCTATCTCAAACCAAATGCTCAGGCTTCACCGGCTCGCCCGGTTCGATGCCCAGCTTGTCGTGAACGTCCTTGAACATACGATCATATTCTTCATGCATCGCCAGCGGCACCAGGGCCGTGTGCGGCATGCCGTGTTTGACTGCGATCTGATTGGCGTGATGAGCAAAGTTGCAGGCCAGATCCTTGGGCAGTTCGAATTCATCCTCGAACGTGTTGCCTGCGACTTCGCCCTGCATCGTGAAATGCATGGATTTACCTTCCTCAGGATGCTCGCTGACTTCGTAACGGATATGAATGTCGTAGCCGAAATCCGATGCTTGCAGTGGCGCGCGAGTGATATGCAGATGGCCTGGTTCGAACATGTCATTGCCCCTTGGCTGGTCGATGAGTGTCACGGTAGACCCGGTAAGGTCCGTTGACGTTCAGGGAATGTGAAGATTCAACCTTAGGCCATGTCGAGTGACAGGAGCGTGACGAGGATCAGTGCTCAGGACTTGCTGCTGACTGGCTCTGGCCGCGACCATATCCACAGGTTACCTAGCAGCATGCCGCCAACGGCGGCATACACCGGCCAACCGTGCATCAGATAAAGCATCAAACCCGCACAGAGCAGCATGCTGATGGTCGCGCTGATCTTGGCATTGCGAGTCACCCGCCGACCATTGCGCCAGTTGCTCAGGATCGGGCCAAACAGCTTGTGATTTTCCAGCCACGCGCTCAGGCGCGGCGAGCTTTTGGTCGCTGCCCATGCCGCGAGAAGGATGAACTCGGTCGTCGGCAGGCCCGGAATGAAAATGGCGACAATCCCTATGCCCAGACTGACGTAGGCGAGGATGCCGAACAGAAGGCGAGAGAGTCTGGTACCGGGTGGTTTGGAGGTCATGGTCACTACAGGCAGGTTCAGAAAGCCCGGCCAGCTTAACAGCACCGGGCGTTTTTTCATGCTTGAACCGACTCCAACTTTGGCGCATGGGCATAGGCGTGCTGGAGCAGCACATTGAAGCGTTCGAACGCCGCGATTGCGCCTTGATCCGCCTGAGCCTCTTCCTGCTCGGTGAAGTCCAGCCCGTCCAGGGTTCTGATAAAGCTTTTCCAGCCTTCCGCCCGGCCGCCTGCTGGCTCGCCCAGATGCCGGGCTCCGAAGCTTTCGCTCAGGTTCAGCGCAGCGGCACGCTTGATCAAAAAGGCCGCGCCCAGTTTGGAGCCCTCGGACACAAACAGCCAGCCCATGGCCTGAGCCCTGGTCGGTTTGTGCACCGCACCGGAGATAGTGGGTGGAGTGTCAGTGTTCAGATCGGCAAGATCGGCTTTGGCCTGTTCTGCGCGGCACCGTGCAGGCAGGTCAGGGACGATTTTCTTCAACTCGGGATCGTTATACAGCGCCTGCAGCTCTGCCTGAAACAAATACTGGGCGACGAGGAAGCGTTTGTAGCTTTCCAGCGTTTCAAAGGGCGCGTTGGCTTTTACTGCCTTGTCGAGCTGCTCGTGCGGCGCGTGGGTAATCTGATTCAAGCGCTGGGAACGCAGGGCTGGGCGGTTGTGCTCGGAGGTCATTGGGTTCTTCCCTGGTAAACATTGAGAGGATGTTAAATAGACGAATGACTCACCCTTGAAGCGTAAAAAAACATGCCGCCGAAGATCATCGACGGCACGCTTTCAGGGGTTGATTGCTTAGATATCCCAGACCACGTTGACGCTGAAGTTGCGGCCGGGCTGAGTCAGGCGGTCAAGGTTGGCCGGAGCGGTGACGGCCGCTTCTCCAGCGCTGTCATAGCCGCGCACGTCGTCCCATAGCCAGTATTTTTTGTCGGTGAGGTTGTACAGGCCCGCATTCACGGTTACGTCGTTGGTGACCTTGTAGTACCCGCTAAGATCAAGCACACCGAAGCCCGGCGTTTTAAACTGGCTTGATGAACCGTCTGGCTCATTGAATTCAAGGTCACTCACACGGTCCTTGCGTTTGACCAGCGTCCAGCTGAGCAGCCCGCCATAGTTATCCTGTTCGTAGCCCAGACCGAACACGCCCGTCAGTGGGTTGATGCTATTGAGCGGCTCGCCACTGTCGTTGTTACGGCCATACAGGTAGGTAATGGCGCTTTGGGTAAAGAGGCCTTTTGGAGCGCCAAACGTATCCAGATTCAGGCGACCTTTGAGTTCAACGCCCTTGATGGTCGCATGAGCGATGTTGTTCGCCCGGAAGGTCGCTCCGGTAGCAGTGCCAGGCTGAATCTGGTCTTCATCAATGAAGTCGCGGTATTTGTTGTAAAACACTGCAACGTCGAAGGTGCCTGCTTCAAAGCGGCCACGGAGGCCGGTTTCATAGCTCTTGCTCTTTTCCGGCTCCAGATCAGGATTAGGCTCGACGGTGTAGCCGCTTTGCAGGTTTTCGAAACGTCCGTAAAGCGCTTTGGCGCTTGGCGTGCGGAAGCCTTCCGCATATTGGCCGTACCACGTGTACTGATCATTGAAGGCATAGGTCACGCCCAGCTTGGGCGACACGCGATGCCATTTCTGGCTTTCGTCACTGACGCTGTCCCGATCCTCACCCACCGTGTTGAGAAACTCTTGAGTGATGTGCGGATCCAGACGGGTGTAGTCATAGCGGACGCCTGGCAGGAACGTCCAGTCGTTCCAGCGGATTTCGTCCTGTGCAAACAGGCTGTAGGTACTGATAGTGGGGTCCGGGAAGTCACTGGAAGGGGCCAGGGTGTTTTGAGGCAGTACCTGGCCGACTGCCCTGCAAGTACCGAACCCCGCCGTCGACGCGCAGACTTCACCGCCGCTGCGCTGGCCGGTGACTTTCTGCTGCTTGAGGGTGGTGCCATAAGTCAGCAGGTGCTCGGTGTCGCCCATACTGAAGGCCTTGTCCAGTTGAGCATCGAGAATCCACTGACGTTCCTTGTAGGTGGTTTCTCGAGAGCGCCACACATCCCGGGTGATCGGGAAGTAGCGCTCGAGTGTCGTTTGATCGGTCTTGGCAATCTGATAATTCAGACTCCATTTGACGTTATCCGCCAACAGGCTGTTGAGCTCGAAGCTGTTTTCCAGACCAAACCGCTCGCGGCTGATGGTGTCGTTCCCGGTGCGTCCACGGTAAAAGTTCAGGCCGGTACCGACCCCGCCAGTGAACAGCCCGCCGACAGCGCTCTGCTGGTCAGTGTCCCGGTCATCTTTGTATTTTTCGTAGGTCAGTCCCAGGCGTGAACCCTCGCCATAGTTCCAGCCCAGCTTGGCCAGAATGTTGGTGGTGCGGGCATCCTCGGGGTTGGCTTGCGTCCGCTCCAGGCCGGTACCGCCCGTGCTGCCATAAGATTCGGTCTCGTGGCCGTTGCGCTGGCTCAGGTGCAGCAAACCGTCAAAGTCACCCTGGCGTGCGGCGAATGTCCCAGAGGTGAGCCAGCTTTCATCGGCCGAGCTGTAGCCGGTCTTGAGGCGCGCGCCGACGTCCTTGCCGTCCTTGATGATGTCGTCGGCATCAAGGGTGTAGTAGCTGACCGCGCCGCCGATGGCGCTGCTGCCATAAAGGGCCGATGCCGGGCCACGCAGAATCTCGACGCGTTTGACGATTTCCGGGTCGACGTAATTACGGTGGGTGTTGGCGTACGGACCGGAGAAATAGTTGTCAGGCACTTCGACGCCGTCCACCTGAGTCAGGATCCGGTTGCCGTCGATGCCGCGAATGTTATAGCCGGTGGTGCCCGAACGTTGACCGGCACCGCCCACGGAAACTCCCGGTTCATAGCGCACAAGGTCACGAATAGTATTCACGTTCTGCCGATCCAGTTCCGCACGTTCATGGACCGAAACCGAACTGGGTACCGACGCAATATCCTGAGCCTGGCGAGTAGCGCTGACCGTGATCTGGCTCAGTGCAACAACTCCGTCGCTGCGTTTTTCCAGCACCACATTGTTGTTTCCCATCGTGCGGTAGCTCAGGTGCGAACCGGCCAACAGTTTTTCCAGTGCGTTGGCAGGTGATAGCGAACCGCGTGCGCCGGGGGAAGTGACGTTGTTGGCCAGCTCAGAAGAAACCCCTACCTGCCAGCCAGTGATGCGGCTGAACTCGTTAAGCGCCGTAGTCAGTGGTTGTTGCGAGATGTTGAATGCGTAAACCCCGGCAGTCCGGGTCGATGCCGTTGTTGTGTCGGCTTCGCTGGCGTTGGCTGCGTGCAAAGCGCCGGACCAGCCAGCAGCGGACAGAACCGCCAGGGTCAACAGCGAGAGGGCGGACTTGTGCAGCCCTGCGGTGCGGGACGCATGGGGCGTGACGGGATTACGCATTGTCGATGGGGCTCCGTTGTGCAGTCTTTTTAGTTTTAGCAGCTGCCGTTAATACGAATCAGTTGCATTGGCTAAGACGAGACGCGCGACGGATGACTATCGAGTAAAAATAAATCGGCTCAGTTGAGAATGACCAGTGCAGGCAGTTCATGCAGCTGGGAAGAGGTGATATGCGCGAGCGACCGGACCACGTCCATTGGATTGTCCAGGCGGTAATTTCCGGTCACCGCAACGCTTTCCAGTTTGCTGTTGGTGTTGACGATCCAGCCGGGATAATAGCGTCGCAACTCGGCGAGGACCTCACCCATCGGGCAATTATCGAACACCAGACGACCTTGAATCCAGGCCAGATCCTTGCCCGGATCAAGCTTCTGGCGATGACTGAAACCTTCAGGCCCCACCCGGATGCTGTCACCTCCTGCGAGCTTCACTGCGTCGTTGCCTTGCGGGGCGCGCACATCCAGTGCCCCGCGTTGCACCTGAATCTGCGCAATGCCATCCAGGTAGCGCACCGCAAAGGCGCTGTCATTGGTGCGCATGCTCACCGCGCCCGCCTGTACCTCCAGTGGCTGACCCTGGCTGACCGGTACTTCGAAGAAGGCTTCGCCTTGCAGCAATTTGGCGACCCGGCTCTTGCCGGTCACATCACTGGAAAATGCCGAGTTGGTGTTGAGCAGCACCTTGGAGCCGTCATCGAGTTGCAGTCGCTGACGTTCACCGACCACCGTCAAGTGATCAGCCTGCAGGCGAAGACCCAGGTTACTGAAACTGAACACGCCGATCAGCAGCATCGCGGCAGTTGCCACAGGTATCCAGCGGGAGCGCAGGCGGCGCCAGCGTGATGGCTGACTGGCGTTCAATTCGACTGCCGCCAGGGCAACCGGTTTTGAGTGCCAGATCGCCTGAACCTTGGCAAACGCCTCCCGGTGGGCAGAGTCGGCCGCCAGCCAGGCCTGAAAACGGGCTTGCTGTTGCGCGTCACTGCCATCCAGCTCAATCAGCCAGGTCAAGGCTTGATCCATCACGCTGTCGCTCAACACCTCTTCAGCGATGGTGCGCGCGCGATGGAGGTCAGGGTCCTTCACGGGAAGTCCTCGGTTATTCTTGTGTGTCGTCGGCCGATGCCGGATTTGCCGCAGACTGCTGGAACGCTCAAGGGTGGTCAAGCCTTGTTGCAACCGCCACACAGATCGCCATGATCAATTTCAGCTCTTTCTGCACGGTGCTTGCGGACACGCCGAGTTGCTCAGAGATTTCCACATAACTGAGACCCCGGAGGCGGCTCAGGCTGAAAATATGCTGTTGGCGAGGTGTCAGGGTCGCGATGCTTTTACTGAGCACTTCGACCATTCGCCTGGCGTGCATCGCATCTTCCAGCGACGTCGTCGAGGCGCTGACGTTTTCCATGTCGGCGGTCGTTGTGTCCTCGGCCAACAAGCGTTCCCGCACGCGCCGGGCGCGCAAATGGTCCAGCGCGAGGTTGCGGGCGGTCTGAAAAATGAATGGCTCAAGGTGCTCGATAGCGCGATTGCTCAACGCGCCAGTCACGCGCAGATAGGTTTCCTGAAGCAGGTCTTCTGCGGTGCTGTGATTGCTGACAATCCGCTGCAGGGTGCGCAGCAGAATAGGTCTGTGAGAGACGAATACTTCGTTTAAACGCGATTGACTCACCGGGGGAGTACTCGACCGAGAAAAGCAGCGGATGATAATGCTTCTCATCCGCTTGTTCGGTCAAGGGGTGTTCGATGTTGTTGTCTGTAGGAAAGGTGCGGTGTGATGGACCTGTAGGAGATCGCCCTTTGTCCCTGACGTAGCGCTATCGCGCAGTAAGCACCGGACCTGTAGGAGTGAGCTTGCTCGCGATTCGGTCTGTCAGTCGATGTATATATCGGCTGTGCTGATGCTATCGCGAGCAAGCTCACTCCTACAGAAATGCATTCCAATTCAGGAATGATGATTCCTCAAACTGAAAGTTTTACTCCGCGTTATGCAGCGCCAGGCAGTTGTCCAGCATACGGTTGGAGAACGCCCATTCGTTGTCGTACCACGCCAGGACTTTCAGCAACTTGCCGCTGACCTTGGTGTGACTGGCATCGAAAATCGACGACAACGGGTTGTGGTTGAAATCGTGAGAAACCAGCGGCAGCGTGTTGTAACCCAGCACCTTGGAATGCTGGCTGGCTTCTTTCATCAACGCATTGACGTCGGCAGCGGTGGTGTCCCGCGTTAATTGCACGGTCAGGTCTACCAGTGACACATTGATCACCGGAACGCGAACGGCCATGCCCGTCAGTTTGCCCGCCAGCTCCGGCAGTACCAGGCCTACCGCCTCGGCAGCACCGGTCTTGCTCGGGATCATCGACTGAGTGGCTGAACGCGCGCGGTACGGATCGGTGTGATAGACATCGATCAGATTCTGATCGTTGGTGTAAGCGTGGATAGTGGTCATCAGGCCGCTTTCGATGCCCAGTTCACGGTGCAGCACTTGCGCCACCGGAGCCAGGCAGTTGGTCGTGCAGGATGCGCTGGAAATGATTTGATGCGATTTACGCAGCGTGTCGTGGTTAACGCCATAGACGATGGTCGCGTCGGCACCTTGAGCCGGGGCCGAGATAATCACCTTGCGAGCACCGGCAGTCAGGTGTGCAGCGGCTTTGTCGCGGCTGGTGAACAGACCGGTGCATTCGAACACCACGTCAATGTCTTGTGCCTTCCACGGCAGTTCGGCAGGGTTGCGAATGGCGCTGACCGCAATACGGTCACCATTGACCGTCAGGCTCTCGCTGTCACACTCGACCGTGCCGGAAAAAGGCCCGTGAACCGTGTCGAAACGCAGCAGGTGAGCGTTCATCTCACTGTCGCCCAAATCATTGATGGCGACGACCTGCAGGTCCTGGCGGTAGCCTTGGGTATACAGTGCGCGTAGGACGTTGCGGCCGATGCGGCCAAAACCATTGATTGCGATACGAAGAGTCATACAGCCGTCCTTTCTGAATTTGTTGTTGGAATTACAAGATTATTCGCATAGAAATAGAAAACAAGCCTTTTTAGTGGCAATATTTTGTTTTATCTACAACGAGAAGCCTGTAAGGCCAAAACAGTTGATCGAGATCAAGCTTTTACAGATAAGGCCTGTGCCTCGAAATCTGCAAGGTCTGAAACGGGTGACCACATACGTTAGCCTGGAGTTCAGCACATGCATCCCCGCATCCTTGAAGTAACCGAGCGGCTGATAGCCCGTAGTCACGAAACCCGGCAGCGCTATCTGCAACTGATTCGAGGCGCCGCCAGCGACGGCCCGATGCGCGGCAAGCTGCAGTGCGCCAACTTTGCTCATGGCGTTGCAGCCTGTGGTCCTGAAGACAAAAACACGCTACGCATGATGAACGCCGCTAACGTTGCCATCGTGTCCTCCTACAATGACATGCTCTCGGCGCATCAGCCGTACGAGCACTTCCCGAATCAGATCAAACAGGCTTTACGTGACATTGGTTCGGTCGGTCAGTTTGCCGGTGGCGTACCGGCCATGTGTGACGGTGTGACCCAGGGCGAGCCTGGCATGGAGATTGGTATCGCGAGCCGTGAAGTCATTGCCATGTCCACCGCCGTAGCGTTGTCCCACAACATGTTCGACGCCGCCTTGATGCTGGGTGTCTGCGACAAGATCGTGCCGGGCCTGATGATGGGCGCGTTGCGTTTTGGCCACTTGCCGATGATTTTCATTCCGGGCGGGCCGATGGTTTCCGGTATTTCCAACAAGGAAAAAGCCGACGTCCGTCAACGCTATGCCGAAGGCAAGGCTACCCGTGAAGAGTTGCTGGACTCCGAGATGAAGTCCTATCACGGCCCGGGCACCTGCACCTTCTACGGCACCGCCAACACCAACCAATTGCTGATGGAAGTCATGGGCCTGCATTTGCCTGGCTCGTCATTCATCAATCCGTACACCCCGTTGCGTGATGCGCTGACCGTCGAGGCCGCACAGCAAGTGACGCGCATGACCATGCAAAGCGGCAACTTCATGCCCATCGGCGAAATCGTCGACGAGCGTTCGCTGGTCAACTCGATTGTCGCGTTGCACGCCACGGGCGGTTCCACCAATCACACCCTGCACATGCCTGCCATTGCTCAAGCCGCAGGTATTCAACTGACCTGGCAGGACATGGCCGACTTGTCCGAAGTCGTACCGACTCTGACCCACGTCTATCCGAACGGCAAAGCCGATATCAACCACTTCCAGGCCGCGGGCGGCATGTCGTTCCTGATTCGTGAGTTGCTGGAAGCCGGTCTGCTTCATGAAGACGTCAACACGGTGCTGGGTCGCGGCCTGAGCCGATATACCCAAGAGCCATTCCTGGAAGACGGCAAGTTGGTATGGCGCGAAGGCCCGATCGAAAGCCTCGATGAAAATATCCTGCGCCCTGTCGCCAAAGCGTTCTCCCCTGAGGGCGGTCTGCGGGTGATGGAAGGCAATCTGGGGCGCGGCGTGATGAAGGTTTCGGCCGTCGCCCTCGAGCATCAAATTGTTCAGGCCCCGGCCAAGGTCTTCCATGATCAGCAGGATCTGGCGGATGCGTTCAAGGCTGGCGAACTGGAATGTGATTTCGTGGCAGTCATGCGCTTTCAGGGGCCGCGCTCCAACGGCATGCCCGAGTTACACAAAATGACACCATTTCTTGGCGTCCTCCAGGACCGTGGTTTCAAGGTAGCTCTGGTCACGGACGGACGCATGTCCGGCGCCTCGGGCAAGATCCCGGCTGCCATTCACGTCTGCCCTGAAGCCTACAGTGGTGGCCCTTTGGCACTTGTGCAGGATGGCGATATTATCCGTGTGGATGGCGTAAAAGGGACCTTGCAAGTTTTGGTCGAACCGGCAGAATTGGCCGCCAGAGAACCCGCTGTGGGTCATCTGGACAATGCGGTCGGCTGCGGTCGCGAACTGTTCGGTTTCATGCGCATGGCCTTCAGCTCCGCCGAGCAGGGCGCCAGCGCCTTTACCTCGAGTCTGGAGACGCTTAAGTGAAGTTGGCCCTGGTCGGTGATATTGGCGGTACCAATGCACGTTTTGCCATTTGGGAAGACGACAAGCTGCATTCGATCCGGGTATTCCCGACCATCGACTACGCCAGTCCGGAGAAGGCCGTTGAGGTCTATCTTCAGGATCTGGAGCTGCAACGGGGTGACGTCGGCTCGGTCTGTCTGGCGGTTGCCGGGCCTGTGGACGGCGACGAATTCGAGTTCACCAACAGCCACTGGAAACTCAGCAAGTCGGCGTTTTCCGCGAAGCTGAAAATTGATGATCTGCTGTTGATCAACGACTTCAGCGCCATGGCGCTGGGCATGACGCGTCTGGCTGACGATGAATACCTGACGGTCTGTCACGGCATCAGCGAGCCGGACCGTCCGCGTGTCGTAGTGGGACCCGGAACGGGTCTTGGTGTCGGCACCTTGCTCAGTGTTGGCGTCAATCACTGGATGGCCTTGCCGGGCGAGGGGGGTCATACCGACTTGCCTATCGGCAATGCGCGCGAAGCCATGTTGTGGATGCGGCTGATGGCTGAACATGAACATGTCAGTGCGGAAACCGTACTCAGTGGCGCAGGTCTTCTGGGGTTGTACCAGGTCAGTTGCGCGCTGGATGACATCGAGCCGGTGCTCAAGTCTCCGGCGGCTATTACCTCGGCAGCCGTCGCTGGCGATCCGGTTGCGGCGGCGGTACTGGAGCAATTCTGTGTCTTCCTCGGGCGCGTGGCAGGCAACAATGTGCTCACCGTCGGCGGTCGCGGCGGGGTATATATCGTCGGCGGCGTGGTGCCGCGCTTTATAGAATTCTTCATGAACAGCGGTTTCAAGCGCGCTTTCGCCGAGAAGGGCGTGATGAGCGATTACTTCAAGGGCATCCCGGTTTGGCTGGTGACTGCCGAGTACCCAGGTCTGATGGGCGCCGGTGTGGCGCTGCAACAAGCATTTGGTGAAGGGCGCGCGGTAGAACTGTAAAGCTGCACGGGGGACGATGAAACCTGTAGGACCGGCTTTAGCCGGGAGGGCGATGTATCTGATCGAGCAGAAGTACCGGATGCAATGGCCCTCTCCCGGCTAAAGCCGGTCCTACGGGTAGAGGGGCCGATTCCGCGGGTAGCCAAGTGCGTTGTTTCAAGATCCACCCCTAACAATAACGATCCATAGCAACGAAGGACGATCCCAGTGAGTTCAGTCAGTAAATCGATCCTGCTGGTCGATGACGACCAGGAGATTCGTGAGTTGCTGCAAACCTACCTGAGCCGCTCCGGTTTTCAGGTACGTGCCGTCGGCGATGGTGCGGGCTTTCGTCAGGCGTTCAATGACGAGCCCGGCGACCTGCTGATTCTCGACGTGATGCTGCCTGACGAAGACGGCTTCAGCCTCTGCCGTTGGGTGCGTCAACATGTTCGCCATCCTCATGTGCCCATCATCATGCTTACCGCCAGTTCCGATGAAGCAGACCGCGTCATCGGTCTGGAACTGGGCGCGGATGATTACCTCGGCAAACCCTTCAGCCCACGAGAGCTGGTTGCGCGTATCAAAGCCCTGTTGCGCCGTGCGCAGTTCGGACAAGAGCGCGTCGGCGGTGACGTGCTGACCTTCGATGAGTGGCGGCTGGACATGGTCAGCCACCGGCTGTTCCACAGCGACGGTGAGGAAGTGATCCTGTCCGGTGCCGACTTTGCGCTGCTCAAGCTGTTCCTCGATAACCCGCAACAGATCCTCGATCGCGACACCATCGGCAACGCCACCCGTGGCCGCGAACTGATGCCGCTGGAGCGTATTGTCGACATGGCGGTCAGTCGTCTGCGTCAGCGCCTGCGTGATACCGGCAAGTCGCCGCGCCTGATCCGGACCGTACGCGGCAGTGGTTATCTGTTGGCTGCCAATGTGATGTGCCAAGCCAGCAGTGGTTACTGAGTGTTGATCTACGAAGCGCCAAAACGCTCGTTGCCGCTGCCGCGTTCCCTCCTCGGGCGCATGTTGCTACTGACCCTGCTCGCGGTGTTGCTGGCTCAGGCGTTATCCAGTGTGATCTGGCTGTCGCAACTGCGTGCCACGCAAATGGAAGGTCTGGTCACCAGTGCGCGCAGTCTTGCGCACTCCATGGCCGCCAGCGTCAGTTACTTCCGTTCCTTGCCGTTGGCGTATCGCCCGTTGGTGCTCGACCAACTGCGCAGTATGGGCGGCACGCGCTTTGTCGTGTCCCTTAACGATCGCCCGCTGGACATGAAAGTGCTGGATGCCACGCCACGCAAACAGGCGGTGCTGACCGCCGTCGACGAGGTGCTGCGTCAGCATCTGGGTAATGATCCGGCCATCGCAGTATGGTTCGTGCGGCCTGAAGACTTGCGCATCTTCAACAGCGGTCTGACCCTCGATGAGCTGCCGCGCTCCTGGGCGCACTACGCACTCACTCTGGAGCCAGTGAACCCGCCCGTGCTGGTGACGCAGATCGAGCTGGCAGCGGGGGAGTGGTTGTACATCGCGTCGCTGCTGCCCGAGCCCTACACCACCCTTGAAGAGCAGGACCTGCCGCTGCAGCAGGTCTGGTTCATCCTGCTCACCAGCGGTTTTCTGTTGTTGTTCATTGGGCTGTTGGTGCATTGGCAGAGTCGGCCGCTCAAGCGTCTGGCGCTGGCTGCGCGGGACATGTCCCTGGGAGCGGACGTCGAGCCGGATGTCGAAGGGGGCGCCAGTGAGGTGGTGGAAGTCAGCAGGGCGTTCAGCGCCATGCGCACTCGCATCAGCCGTTATCTGACCGAGCGTGGTCAATTGTTCAGCGCTATCTCCCATGACTTGCGCACACCGATCACCCGTTTGCGCCTGCGCGTCGAGCTGCTTGAAGACGAGGCCCTGCAAGCCAAATTCACCCGCGATCTTGATGAGCTGGAGTTGTTGGTCAAAGGCGCGCTGCAATGCGTCAAGGACACTGACATTCACGAAAACATCGAGGCGGTGGACCTTAACCACGTGCTCGATTGCCTGGTTGAGCCTTACCTGGCGCCTCATGGGAATGGCAACGCCACGCAGGAGGGCAAGGCGCTTGGGCCTTACCCCGGCAAACCGCTGGCCCTCAAGCGCTGCATCGGCAACCTGATCGACAACGCTCTCAAATACGGCACCAAAGCTCACCTCAAGATCGAGGACAACCTCCAGGCCTTCGTCCTGCACGTGGACGATGAAGGGCCGGGCGTACCCGAGCAACGCCTTGAACGGGTTTTCGAACCGCACTTCCGGTTGGCGGGCAATCAGCAGCAAGGTTACGGCCTTGGTCTGGGCATCGCCCGTAACATCGCCCACAGCCACGGCGGCGAAGTCAGCCTGCAGAATTTGCGCGGTGGTGGATTGCGCGTGACGTTGTATTTGCCGCGTACGGTGGAGTGATCCCGAAAATTCTAGTAACCCCCTGTAGGACCGGCTTTAGCCGGGAGGGCGTCAGGATATTTGCTAAACCTCTTTCGTCAGAAATACTGCCCTCCCGGCTGAAGCCGGTCCTACGGAATGGCGCGAGTGGCAGATTTTCACCCAGCTCTCGAATGTAACCATCCTGTGACCATCGCGCGTCCCTTCGTTACTGTTCTTTCAAAACCCTTGGTTAGACTCCATGCAGCGCAAGCACAGACTTGCTCATGCATAACAACAAGAAAGGTTAAATCGATGAATTCAATCTCCCGCCTCGCAGCTGTCATCTCTGTTGCCTCGTTGTTCCCTCTGAGTGCTATTGCCGCTGATTCGAAGGGCACCGTGGAAGTCGTCCACTGGTGGACTTCCGGTGGTGAAAAAGCAGCTGTGGATGTGCTCAGGGCTCAGGTCGAGAAAGACGGCTTCACATGGAAGGACGGCGCAGTCGCCGGTGGCGGTGGCGCTACGGCGATGACGGTGCTCAAGAGCCGTGCCGTAGCAGGTAATCCGCCTGGTGTTGCGCAGATCAAAGGTCCTGATATTCAGGAGTGGGCGTCTACTGGCTTGCTGGACACCGATGTTCTCAAGGACGTCGCCAAAGAAGAGAAGTGGGACAGCCTGCTCGACAAGAAAGTCTCCGACACCGTCAAGTACGACGGCGATTATGTGGCCGTGCCGGTCAACATTCACCGCGTCAACTGGCTGTGGATCAACCCGGAAGTCTTCAAGAAAGCCGGTATTGAGAAAAACCCTACAACCCTCGAAGAATTCTACGCCGCTGGCGACAAGCTGAAAAAAGCCGGCTTCATCCCGCTGGCACACGGTGGCCAACCGTGGCAGGACAGCACCGTATTTGAAGCCGTCGTGCTGTCGGTGATGGGTGCGGATGGCTACAAGAAAGCACTGGTTGATCTGGATAACAGCGCGCTGACCGGGCCTGAAATGGTCAAGGCCCTGACCGAGCTGAAGAAAGTCGCAACTTATATGGACGTTGACGGCAAAGGTCAGGACTGGAACCTGGAAGCAGGCAAGGTCATCAACGGCAAAGCCGGTATGCAGATCATGGGTGACTGGGCCAAGAGCGAGTGGACCGCGGCCAAGAAAGTCGCCGGCAAAGACTACGAGTGCGTAGCGTTCCCAGGTACCGAAAAAGCCTTCACCTACAACATCGACTCACTGGCCGTCTTCAAGCAGAAAGACGCCGGTACGGCGGCTGGTCAGCAGGACATCGCCAAAGTCGTGCTGGGTGAAAACTTCCAGAAAGTCTTCAGTATCAACAAAGGCTCGATCCCGGTTCGTAACGACATGCTCAGCGACATGGGCAAGTACGGTTTTGATTCCTGCGCACAAACCGCTGCCAAGGACTTCCTGACTGACGCCAAAACCGGCGGTCTGCAACCAAGCATGGCGCACAACATGGCGACCACGTTGGCTGTGCAGGGCGCGTTCTTTGATGTCATCACCAACTACATCAATGACCCGAAAGCTGACCCGGCCGATGCTGCGAAGAAACTCGGTTCTGCTGTCAAGGCAGCCAAGTAATTCGTTTGCGCAGGCGCTAAAACCACCCCAGTCGCAGTCCGTGCTCATGACATCGTATTCCGGTGTCGGGCACGCCTGCGGACTGGAAATGATTTGTTCAATGTGAGTGATTCGATGAGCTCTGTCGCTGCCCTCAGCAAAGCCTCGCCGCTTGATGCGCTGCAACGCTGGCTGCCCAAGTTGGTGCTGGCGCCGAGCATGTTCATCGTGCTGGTCGGTTTTTACGGTTACATCCTCTGGACGTTCGTCCTGTCGTTCACAACCTCGACTTTTTTGCCCAGCTACAAGTGGGCCGGTCTGTCGCAATACGTGCGCCTGTACGAGAGCGACCGCTGGTGGGTGGCGAGCAAGAACCTCATGGTCTTCGGTGGCATGTTCATCGCGATCAGCCTGGCAATCGGCGTGCTGCTGGCGGTGTTTCTTGATCAGCGCATTCGTCGTGAAGGCTTTATCCGCACCATTTATCTGTACCCGATGGCGCTGTCGATGATCGTGACCGGCACCGCCTGGAAGTGGTTGCTCAACCCGGGCATGGGCCTGGACAAAATGCTCCGGGACTGGGGCTGGGAAGGCTTCCGCCTGGACTGGCTGGTAGACCCGGATCGCGTCGTGTACTGCCTGGTGATCGCTGCTGTGTGGCAGTCGTCGGGGTTCATCATGGCGATGTTTCTCGCGGGGCTGCGTGGCGTTGATCAGTCGATCATCCGTGCCGCACAAATCGACGGCGCTAGCATGCCGAAAATCTACTGGAAAGTGGTGCTCCCAAGCCTGCGCCCGGTGTTCTTCAGTTCGGTGATGATCCTCGCCCACATCGCAATCAAGAGCTTCGATCTGGTGGCGGCGATGACGGCTGGCGGACCGGGTTATTCCTCGGACTTGCCCGCGATGTTCATGTATTCGTTCACCTTCAGCCGTGGCCAGATGGGCATGGGTTCGGCCAGTGCGATTCTGATGCTTGGCGCGATTCTGGCGATTCTGGTGCCGTACCTGTATTCCGAGCTGAGGACCAAGCGCAATGACTAGTCATGTCGGCAAACCCGCCCTCAGCTTCGGTCGTATCGCTATTTATGCGGTGTTGATCCTCGCTTGTTTCCTGTATCTCGTACCCCTGGTGGTCATGTTGCTCACCAGTTTCAAAACACCTGAAGACATCGGCACCGGCAACCTGCTGAGCTGGCCGACCGTGGTCACCGGGATTGGCTGGATCAAGGCCTGGGGGACGCTGGATGGCTACTTCTGGAACTCGATCAAGATCACCGTGCCCGCCGTTCTGATTTCCACGGCCATCGGTGCGCTTAACGGTTACGTGCTGTCGATGTGGCGTTTTCGCGGTTCGCAGCTGTTCTTTGGTCTGTTGCTGTTTGGCTGCTTCCTGCCGTTTCAAACGGTCTTGCTGCCAGCGTCCTTCACGCTGGGCAAGATGGGACTGGCCAGCACTACAACCGGTCTAGTGTTCGTCCACGTGGTTTACGGTCTGGCGTTTACCACGCTGTTCTTCCGTAACTACTACGTGAGCATCCCGGATGCGCTGGTCAAGGCTGCACGACTGGATGGTGCTGGCTTCTTCACGATCTTCGGCAAGATCATTCTCCCGATGTCGACGCCGATCATCATGGTCTGCCTGATCTGGCAGTTCACCCAGATCTGGAACGACTTCCTCTTCGGCGTGGTGTTCTCCAGTGGTGATTCGCAGCCTATTACCGTGGCGCTGAACAACCTGGTCAACACCAGCACCGGTGCCAAGGAATACAACGTTGATATGGCGGCCGCGATGATCGCCGGGCTGCCGACTCTGCTGGTCTACATCGTCGCCGGCAAGTATTTCGTGCGTGGGCTAACGGCCGGCGCAGTCAAGGGGTAAACATGGCAACGCTCGAATTACGTAATGTAAACAAGACCTACGGCGCGGGCCTTCCGGACACGCTGAAGAACATCGAACTGCAGATCAAGGATGGCGAATTTCTGATCCTGGTCGGTCCGTCCGGCTGTGGTAAATCGACCCTGATGAACTGCATCGCTGGGCTGGAAAACATCAGTGCCGGGTCGATCCTGATCGACGACGCCGATGTCAGCGGCATGAGCCCCAAGGATCGCGACATCGCCATGGTGTTTCAGTCCTACGCGCTGTACCCGACCATGAGCGTGCGCGAAAACATCGAGTTCGGCCTGAAGATTCGCAAGATGAGCGCGGCGGCCATCGACGAAGAAGTCACTCGTGTGGCCAAGCTGCTGCAGATCGAGCATCTGCTCAATCGCAAACCGGGGCAGTTGTCCGGCGGGCAGCAGCAGCGTGTTGCGATGGGCCGGGCGTTGGCGCGGCGGCCGAAGATTTACCTGTTCGACGAGCCGCTCTCCAACCTTGACGCCAAGCTGCGGGTCGAGATGCGTACCGAAATGAAGCTGATGCACCAACGCCTGAAAACCACCACCGTTTACGTGACCCACGATCAGATCGAAGCGATGACCCTGGGCGACAAAGTGGCGGTCATGAAGGACGGCATCATTCAGCAGTTCGGCACGCCCAAGCAGATTTACAACGATCCGGCCAACCTGTTTGTGGCGAGCTTCATAGGTTCGCCGCCGATGAACTTCATTCCTCTGCGCCTGCAACGCAAGGAAGGGCGCCTGATCGCATTGCTTGATAGCGGTCAGGCGCGCTGTGAATTGCCATTGGGTATGACCGATGCCGGTCTGGAAGACCGCGAAGTGATCCTGGGTCTGCGCCCTGAGCAGATCGTGCTCGCGCCTTCGGAGGCCAATGGTTTGCCGACCATTCGCGCTGAAGTTCAGGTCACCGAGCCGACGGGTCCGGACACCTTGGTATTCGTCACTCTTAATCAAAGCAAGGTCTGCTGCCGCCTGGCACCGGACGTCGCGCCACAGGTGGGCGAAAGCCTGACGCTGCAATTCGACCCCGCCAAGGTGCTGCTTTTTGATGCCGCGACCGGCGAGCGCCTTGGGGTGCTTGCCAGCCAGCCGGTTGTCGAGCGTGCGGGGAATGTCACCCAGATCAACCGTAACTGACCGGGCACTGCTGGCCGGGCGCTCACTGCCATAAGCGCGTCCAGCCAGCGAACACGAAGTAGTCGATGTCAATGCCGTAGAAGCTAATAACAATAAAATGAGGATCCAAGGGATGAAGAAGCTACGTAATAAATCGCTAAATCACTTCCAGCGTATCGGTGGTTTGTCCGTATTGAGTGCGCTGGTTTTCTCCAGTGCGGCCTACGCCATCGAGCCCTACAACCCCAACGGGCATATGACCGGAGACTGGGGTGGTTTGCGCAAAGAGCTGTATGACAAGGGTTATGATTTCTCGCTCGAATACGTTGGTGAGATGGGGTCCAACGTTCACGGCGGTTACAACACAGACAAAACGGCACGCTACAGCGATCAGTTCGCCCTCGGCGTCAACATTGACCTGCAGAAGGCTTTCGGCTGGAACGATGCCGAGTTCAAGCTGGCAATCACCGAACGTAGCGGCAAGAACATCTCCAATGACCGTCTCGGCGATCCACGTGTCGGCACCCTGAGTTCCTCTCAGGAAGTCTGGGGTCGTGGTCAGACCTGGCGCCTGACGCAAATGTGGGTCAAACAGAAATTTCTCGACGGCAAGCTCGACATCAAAGCCGGCCGCATGGGCGAGGGTGAGGACTTCGGCAGCTTCCCTTGCGACTTCCAGAACTTGACGTTCTGCGGTACCCAGGCTGCGAACTACGTGGACACCTGGTACAACTGGCCCGTCAGCCAGTGGGCTCTGCGTGTGAAGTACAACATCACACCTGAGGTGTACGCGCAGATTGGTGTTTACGAGCAGAACCCGTCTTATCTGGAAACCGGTAATGGCTTCAAGCTGAGTGGCAGCGGTTCCAAAGGCACGCTGGTGCCAGTTGAAGTGGTGTGGTCGCCGACCGTCAATTCGCTGCCTGGCGAATATCGTCTGGGCTACTACTTCAGCAGCCCGAGCGCCGACGACCGTTATGAGGACGTCAATGGCCAGCCTCAGGGTCTGACCGGCGCGGCATTCAAGTCGCGTAACGAAAAGACTGGCTGGTGGGTTGTGGCACAACAACAGGTCAGTACCTTCGGTGGCGATCCGTCCCGCGGCCTGAGTCTGTTTGCCAACGCCACCGTGCATGACAAGGACACCAACTTCGTCGACAACTTCCTGCAAGTCGGCATGGTCTTCAAAGGACCTTTCGATGCGCGTCCGAAAGATGACATCGGTATTGGTGTTTCGCGTATCCACGTCAACGATAACGTCTCTGATCGTGCCCGCCAGATCAATGCCGTCAACGGTGTCGATGATTACGACAACCCGGCTTACCTGCCTATCCAGAAGAGCGAGTACAACTCCGAGATCTACTACGGTGTGCACGTAACTGACTGGCTGACCGTTCGTCCCAACCTGCAGTACATCAAACACCCGGGTGGTGTTGATCAGGTTGATGACGCACTGGTTGCGGGTATCAAGCTGCAGACCAAGTTCTAAACGCTCAAGGGTCGTGTGTGCTTTACGGGCAGCCTGGCTGCCCGTTTTTTTGAGTGATGGAACGCCATTTTCTGTAGGAGCTGCCGAAGGCTGCGATCGCGGTGTGTCAGATCTACCGCATCGCAGCCTTCGGCAGCTCCTACACATGCAGGTGATTCAAAAAGCAATGACCACCAAACACCCACAAACATCCGAACACCCCCTACAGCGATTCTTCACATCCCGACGTACCCGGCCGACTTTTGAGTGGGAGCGTCATCAGCACCGCGATGTGCTGCTGATCAATCATCCGCTGTGCCAGGCCGCCTTCAGTCGTCAGGGGGCTCAACTGCTGCATTTCCAGCCCACGGGGCAGAAACCCTGGCTCTGGTGTGCGTCGCGCTGGCCGCAGGTGGGCGCGATTCGCGGTGGAGTGCCAGTGTGTTGGCCCTGGCATGGAAAGCACCCGAATGAACCCGGCTGGCCTGCGCATGGCTGGGGGCGATTGGTGGACTGGAAGCTGATCGACAGCCACGAGAGCGAGTCCGGCGTCAGCCTGCACTGGCGTTTGCAGCTGTGTGACTGGCAGGCTGACTTGTATGCCGAACTGGGGCAGGGCATGAACCTGCGGCTCAGCACCTGTCATGAAGACAGCGAGCCTTGCCAGTTTGGCCACGCTTTGCATGCCTACTGGCGCATCAGCGATGTGGAGGATATTGCGTTGCAGGGGCTGGAAGGCGCTCAGGGCTACGATCAGTTGAATCGACGGGTGTGTCGGCAGGAAGGCGAGCTACGCGTTGCTGGCGGCTGTCAGCGGGTGTTTGAACACACCGGGGCGCTGCAACTGGAAGATCAAACCTGGCAGCGCCGCCTGGGGATCAACAGTCGTGATAACGCCAACACAGTCGTATGGCATCCCGGTAACAGGCCGCTGCTAGGCGTGGCGGGCAATGAGGCATCCGGTTTTGTCTGCGTCGAAGCGGCGTCAGGCGGCGATGAAAGCCTGAGCCTGGCACCGGGTGAGCAGGTCGAGCAGAGCTTGCAGGCGTGTTTGCTGCATTGAAGTCAAACACAGGAGCCAACATGCAGCTACTGGATTGAAATGCGTTTTCTGTAGGAGCTGCCGAAGGCTGCGAAGCATTTATCCTGATACGCCGCGATCGCAGCCTTCGGCAGCTCCTACAGAAAGCTTTAAGCGCTACCCCTGATCCTCAACCGGATACCGGCTGTCATTCAAGCTTTCCTTGATCTTGCGCAGGTGCGGCTGGAAGTCCACGCCGCGGCGAAGGGTCATGCCGGTAGCCAGCACATCGAGCACGGTGAGCTGGATGATCCGCGAGGTCATCGGCATGTAGATATCGGTGTCTTCCGGCAGCGGGATATTCAGACTCACTGTGCTGGCCTGCGCCAGCGGCGAGCCGGCAGCGGTCAGGCCCAGCACTGAAGCGCCATTGGCCCGGGCAATACGTGCCACTTCCACCAGTTCCCGCGTACGGCCTGTGTAGGAAATGATCACGAACAATTCACCGGTGTGTGCCACCGAGGCAATCATGCGCTGCATGAGCACGTCGGCGTGAGCGGTCACCGCCAGATTGAAACGGAAGAATTTGTGCTGGGCATCCAGCGCCACAGGTGCCGAGGCACCCAGCCCGAAGAAGTGGATCTGCCGCGCCTGAATCAACATGTCCACAGACTTGCTGATCAGCGCCGGATCCAGTTGCTGGACTGCACTGTCCAGCGAGGCAATCGCGCTGCCGAAGATCTTCTTGGTGTAAGCCTCGGGATCATCGTCGGCTTCCACTGCACGACTGACGTACGCGGCACCGCTGGCCAGACTTTGTGCCAACTGCAATTTGAGCTCTGGATAACCGCTGACTGCAAATGAGCGGCAGAATCGATTGACGGTCGGCTCGCTGACTTTTGCAGCCTGAGCCAATGCCGCGATACTGAAGCGAGTTGCTTGTTGTGGGTTAAGAAGAATCGCTTCAGCTACCTTGCGCTCCGCTTTGTTGAGCTCTTCGAGGCGGCTCTGGATCTGCTCCAGAAGATTTCTTGAGTGGTCCATTCAAAGTCCTAATCAGGCAGTTTTGCTCAGGTTTTTTTGAGGGCAGGCACATAGGGCCTTTAGCCTGTAGCAAAGGTGGCCTATCGTACTCAGGGCCTGTGTTGATCACCACTGGAATATGCTTCTAGATGGAATGTTGTGGTTATTACTACATATGGCCTTGAGTAACGCCTTTAAAAAAGGTATTTGTAGCTTAACTTGATAAAAGAACCAACATTATGCTCTCGATTACGGTTGAACCGTGCACTTTTGCCTTGTTTGGCGCCTTGGGCGACCTGGCAGTGCGCAAACTGTTCCCGGCGCTTTATCAGCTCGACCGCGCTGGATTGCTGCACGCTGACACGCGAATTCTTGCGTTGGCGCGTGAGTCTGGCGACGCACAGCAGCATTTGGCACACATCGAAGATTCATTACGCCGCTTTGTTCCCGAAGCACAGCTTGAAACTGAACACGTGGAGCGTTTCCAGGCGCGTCTGAGTTACCTGCACGTCGACTTTCTCAAGGCCGAGGATTACGTCGCGCTGGCGGAGCGTGTGGGCGATGCGGAAACCCTGATTGCCTACTTCGCCACGCCGGCTTCGGTATACGGCGCGATCTGTGAAAACCTGGCATCGGTTAACCTGACCGAGCGCACCCGTGCCGTGCTGGAAAAGCCCATCGGCCACGACCTCGCCTCGTCGCGTCGTGTCAACGATGCCGTGGCGCAGTTCCTGCCGGAAACCCGCGTCTACCGCATCGACCATTATCTGGGCAAGGACACCGTTCAGAACCTGATCGCCTTGCGTTTCGCCAACAGCCTGTTTGAAACCCAGTGGAACCAGAATCACATCTCCCACGTTGAAATCACTGTGGCGGAGAAGGTGGGTATCGAAGGCCGTTGGGGGTATTTCGATCAGGCCGGGCAACTGCGCGACATGATCCAGAACCACTTGCTGCAATTGCTGTGTCTGATCGCCATGGACCCGCCGAGTGATCTGTCCGCCGACAGTATTCGTGACGAGAAGGTCAAGGTGCTCAAGGCCCTCGCACCGTTCACGCCGGAGCGCCTCGCCACTCAAGTGGTTCGCGGTCAGTACACCGCGGGTTACAGCGAAGGCAAGGCTGTGCCGGGTTATCTGGAAGAAGAGAATTCCAACACCCAGAGCGACACCGAAACCTTCGTTGCCCTGCGTGCCGATATCCGTAACTGGCGTTGGTCAGGTACACCGTTCTATTTGCGTACCGGCAAGCGTATGCCGCAAAAACTGTCGCAGATCGTGATCCATTTCAAAGAGCCGCCGCACTACATCTTCGCCCCTGAGCAACGTATGCAGATCAGCAATCGCCTGATCATTCGCCTACAGCCGGACGAAGGCATTTCTTTGCAGGTCATGACCAAGGATCAGGGCCTGGACAAAGGCATGCAGCTGCGCAGCGGCCCGTTGCAACTGAATTTTTCCGACACTTACCGCAGCGCGCGCGTGCCTGATGCGTACGAACGTTTGTTGCTGGAAGTCATGCGCGGCAATCAGAACCTGTTTGTTCGCAAAGATGAAATTGAGTACGCCTGGCAATGGTGCGATCAGTTGATCGCCGGCTGGAAAAAGGCGGGCGATGCGCCCAAGCCTTACCCCGCCGGAACGTGGGGGCCGATGAGCTCCATTGCCCTGATTACTCGTGATGGGAGATCGTGGTATGGCGATATGTGAACTTGAATTTCCGCAGGGCCTCGTGGCCCGTGAATTCGATAATCCGCAGCTGCTGGCCGAGACGCTGGCAGCCAATGTAGCCGAACAGCTCAGCGCTGCAATCAACGCCAAGGGCGTCGCGACGCTGGTGGTCTCCGGTGGCCGTAGCCCGGTGGCGTTTTTCCAGAGCCTGGCGCAGCAGCCGCTGGACTGGTCGAAAGTGGTTATCAGCCTGGCTGATGAGCGCTGGGTGCCCGTTGAGCATGCCGACAGCAATGCCGGGCTGCTGCAGCGTTTCCTGTTGCAAGGTCCTGCGGCCAAGGCGCGCTTCTTCGGTCTATACACCGTCGCGCCGAGCCTTGAAGAGGCCGCCGACGCGGCTGATCAGGCGCTGGCCGAACTGCCACCGATTGACGTGCTGATTCTGGGCATGGGCGATGACGGTCATACCGCGTCGCTGTTCCCGAACAGTCCGAACCTGAGCGAAGCGTTGCAACTGGACAGTACTCGTCGTTGCTTGCCGATGCTGGCGCCAGCTGTTCCGCATCAACGCCTGACCATGACCCGTCAACTGCTGGCTTCGGCGCGCCTGCCGATTCTGTCGGTTTCCGGCCAGGCCAAACTCGACACCCTGCGGGCCGCATTGGCGGGCGATGACCTCGCTGAAATGCCAATACGCGCCTTTCTTGACTCTTCACTTGAGATTTACTGGTGCCCATAACAAAAGGATCCGCCGCCATGAACACCGTCGATACCACTCAGCCGCTGAACAGCATGGCGAACAAGATCAAGCAGATTGACGACCTCTGCGCCAAGGCAAAGATTTTGCCTGTCATCACCATCCTGCGTGACGAAGACGTCCTGCCGCTGGCGGATGCTTTGGCCGCCGGTGGCATGACGGCGCTGGAAGTTACCTTGCGTTCGGCGTTTGGCCTGAGCGCAATCCGCATTCTTCGTGAGCAGCGCCCTGAGCTTTGCGTTGGCGCTGGCACCATTCTCGACCGGCACATGCTGGCCGACGCCGAGGCAGCCGGTTCACAATTCATCGTCACGCCAGGCAGTACGCAAGATTTGCTGCAAGCCGCGCTCGACAGCCCGCTGCCGCTGTTGCCCGGCATCAGCAGTGCGTCGGAAATCATGATCGGCTACGCGATGGGCTACCGTCGTTTCAAGCTGTTCCCGGCAGAAATCAGCGGCGGCGTTGCGGCGATCAAAGCCCTTGGCGGCCCGTTCAATGAAGTGCGTTTCTGCCCAACCGGCGGCGTCAACGCCGACAACCTCAAGAGCTACATGGCGCAGCCTAACGTCATGTGCGTCGGCGGTACTTGGATGATCGACAACGCGTGGGTCAAGAATGGCGACTGGGGCCGTATCCAGGAAGCCACCGCGCAGGCGATGGCGTTGTTCGATTAACACCAGTCCGTAGGACCGGCTTCAGCCGGGAGGACGTCAGTGCATTCGCTGAATTTGTTTCGTCAGAAATGCCGCCCTCCCGGCTGAAGCCGGTCCTACGAATGGATCGATATTACTGGTCAAGCTTTTGCAGCGCCTCCACCAACAACCCCATATCCGCCGCTGAGGTACTGAACCCCGGCGTAATCCGGATACAAGGCCCGCACGCTGCGCCCTCACGGGCGACGGTGAACAGGTTGTAGTCCTCCAGCAAGCGCTTAACCATTTTCTGCTGATCTGCCTGACGGGTGAAGCGCAGCGCGGTGATCCCGCAATACAGCCGCGGATCGTCCGGGGTCAGAATCTCGATATGGTCCAGCCCTCTGGACGGCTTTACCCACAAGTCGCGCAAGTAGTTCAGGCGTGCGCCTTTACTGGCCGAGCCACCCATCGCCGCATGCTCTTCGAACACTTTGGGCAAAGTCATCCAGGCCGGAATATTCGGTGTGCCATAAGGCACCAGCGACAGAATGTTATCGGGGGAGTAGCGGGTGTCGCCCATGTCCGGGTCGATGGCTGAAATCCTCTCCCGCGCTACATAGATAACCCCAAGGCTCAACGGCGCGCCAATCCACTTCTGCAGGTTGTAGCCCGCGAACGCCACGCCCAGCTCGTCGAGTTTGAAATCCAGTTGGCCCAGTGCGTGGGCACCATCAAGGATGATATCCACGCCGTGCTCTTTCGCCAGACCGGCAATGGCCTGGACCGGCATCACGAGTCCTGTGCGGTGAGTGACATGGGTCAGCGCCATCAGCTTGAGCCGTGGATACTGCTCGAAGGCTTGCTGATAGCTGTTCAACAGGCTTTCGTAGGTAACGGGGTGGACGTGGGAAATCTCGATGACTTCGACGCCACGGCTTTTGGCCAGCCAGCGCATGGCAGACTGCACGCTGATGTAATCCAGATCACAGATCAGCACCTGATCGCCAGGTTGCAGCTGGTTGTAGTTGCGGATCAGCGACTGTAACGATTCGGATGCGCAGCGGGTGATTGCGATTTCTTCTGCGCTGACTTGTAGCAGTTGCGCCAGTTCGGCGTGGATCATGCCGCTGTCATGGGTATCGAATTGGCGACGCACATACACCGAGTTGCTACGGTTCACATAATCAATATTGCGACGATAGTCTTCCATGACTTCACGTGTCATGCGCCCGAAGTAGCCGTTCTCCAGATTGATCGGCCCTGGCTCAACGTCGTAGCGCCCGGCGATGTCCTGCCAGAACTGTTCATCCCTTGCCTGTTGCTCGAGCATTGCGTCCCCTCTTGTCAAAACAATCTAACCATCTCTATGAATTGCTGACGAACTATGGAAGCGGTGCTTGGTGATGCGTAATCCCGTAGGACCGGCTTTAGCCGGGAGGGCGTCGGCAACATTTGCCAAACCTTCTTCGCCAGAAATACCGCTCTCCCGGCTAAAGCCGGTCCTACGGAATTGCAGGCGACCAAAGAATCTCTCACGTGATCCGGCTGCCAGTCAGTCCAGCTTCTTCCGCGGCCCCTTGCGTAGCGGTTCCAGCAGCTCCGACAGGCCGTTATGGTCAATCTCCTGCATTAACGCCAACAGGCTGCCCAGTTCGCCCTTGGGAAAGCCCTCCCGCGCAAACCAATTCAGGTATTGGCCCGGCAAGTCGGCCAGCAGGCGGCCTTTGTATTTGCCAAACGGCATTTCGCGGGTGACCAGCAGCAAAAGTTTTTCCGGATCCATGAGCTTCGCGTTACCTGATTTCAAAACACCCTGACGATACGTGCATTCTGCATGCAGGCCAAAGGACAGTTCATGCAGAAATCACGACTCATCTGTATGGCGTTTAATATAAGTCATTGATTTTAAAGATTTAAGTTTATTCAAAAAAGCTGGCATGCCCCCTGCAATTACCTAAGCATGCAAATCATTTTGTATAAACCTGCCCATAAGGAACTTGAAAATGACTGACATCAATAAAGAATCGATCTCCCTTCTGAACGACCTGATCGAAACCAGCAAAGATGGCGAAAAGGGTTTTCAGACCAGCGCAGAAGATATCAAAAACCCTGCGATCAAGGCTTACTTCCTGAGCCGTTCTGCAGAAATCAAAACTTCGGTCGCTGAACTGCAGGCTGAAGTACGTTCACTGGGCGGCGATCCAGAAACCTCTTCCAGCGTAAGTGGCACCCTGCACCGCGCATGGGTTGACCTGAAGTCGGTATTGACCGGCAAAGACGACAAAGCAATCCTGGAAGAAGTAGAGCGCGGCGAAGACGTAGCGCTGAAGGCTTACAAAGAAGCCCGTCAGAAAGCGGTTGAGAAAAATCTGCCAGCTTCCGTTACCTCGTTGATCGACAAGCAACTAGTTGGCGTGCAAGCTAACCACGATAAAGTCCGTGACCTGCGTAATGCTGCTCGTGCCGAGAAAGCTGCACACTAAGACTTGATTTTCTAAAAAACGCCAGCCAGTCTGGCGTTTTTTTATGGCTGTAATTCAGCGATATTTTTGGCCTCCCTCGGGACAGGCAGGAGCGAATTTATTCGCGAAGAGGCCAACGTTATCGCTGGATAATCAACTGACTGAACCCTGCCTTCGTCTCAACATCCCCTAAAACCTAAGTCGGCTCAACTCTGTTGCGCCCGTTGCTCTTGGCAACATACAGCGCCTTGTCGGCAGTGTTGAACAGCGTATCAACAGGGGCGCCAGCATTCGCCTCGGTACAGGCGATGCCAATGCTGACGGTAATTGGCTGGTTATCCCCCGCATAAGGGGCAATGTCCTGTACGGCTTGCCTGATGATCTCTGCGATGGCTCTGGCACCTTCCATATCGGTTTCACCCAGCACCACGACAAACTCTTCGCCGCCATACCGGGCCACAAAATCACCCGGTCTTCTGATGTGGTTGGCGATGGTCGTCGCTACGTTGCGTAGCGCTTCATCTCCGCCATGATGGCCGTGGCGATCATTGAAGGCTTTGAAGTGATCAACATCTATCACCAGCAGCGAAACGGGTTTGCCTGATCGTATGCTGCGCATCCATTCGCTTTTAATCACTTCATCGAGCCTGCGCCGGTTGGCCAGCCCGGTCAGCGCATCGGTTGATGCACGGGCTCGGAGCTCTTCTTCGGCCTGATGCCGCAGGCCTAGTTCACGGCGCAGCAGCAGGCTCAGCCACAAGATACCCAGACACAATACGGTGGTAGCGATGCCCACCAATAGCACATTGCGATGCCAGAGGGCGTAGACCTCTTTGACGGACTGGCCTACTACAACAATCAGCGGCAAATCGCCGACATGGGAAAACGTGTATAGGCGCTCTTTGCCGTCGATGGATGACGTACCAGAAAAACTGCCATTACCTTCTTCAATAATCCGTTTGAAATTTGGGGTGCTGGCAAAGCTGGTGCCGATAAGGTCCTTGCCGGAGATTTCTGGATGACGGGCGAGCAGAACGCCGTCAGTGTTAAGTAGCGTGATGTTGCTGTCCGGACCAATGTCCAGCGTGCGAAACAACTGCTTGAAATACACCAGGCGCATCGCCGCACTGGCGATGCCTTGAAAAGAGCCGTCCTCGCCCGATATCCGCCGACTGAAGCTGATGCACCAGTCCTTGAACCCGCCGCGGGACTTGAAGGGCGCACCCACCAGCATCTCGTTTGACGGGTTACGCCTGAGCTCCTGGAAGTGCGCGCGATCAGCAAGATTGACAGTTCGGGGCGTCACTGATGTGGAGTCGGCGAGAATACGCCCGTCCTTGTCTATCAACAGCAGGTCGCCTTTGTAGCGTGCAGCGGTGGAGCGATCAAACAGGACCAGGTGACGCAGATTCGGCGCAATGTTTTGCAGTTCGGGCATTTGCCATGCGCTGATCATGCCCTGCAACGAGGTGTCGTAAAGCTCAGCATTACGCAATACATCGGCATCAATCAGGCTCACGATATTGGAAGAAGCCCGCGCTGCAGCTTCATTTGCGTCCCGTCGTTCACGGATCAATAACGAGACAACAATGATCGCAATGGCGGCGATTGCCAGCACACTGCCGCACACCAGGAAAATCTCTGGCCGAGTCCATTTTTTATTCGGTGCCTGCATGGCGTGATGAGCAATCATTGCGCGGAGTGAACCCGGTAAATAATAAATATCCCTCAACGCTTTGTTTTAAAAGCGTTTTAAGGGATTGATATATTGATAGTGGTTGTCGACCCGCTATTTATAACCCATACAGGACGCGTTGAAACAGCAGTGATTTATTATGTTCGTGAACACGTTTTATTTGCTGGAGTGTTGTATCTGTAAAAAAACACATGCCTGGACGCTCATCCTTGTGGGCGCCGGGCTTGCCCGCAATACATGAGACGCACCTGGAAAATAGACTGCGTCATTGTTTATCGCGCGCAAGTCGGATCGCCGCACGGTGTGACCCCTCAGGATTGAATTCCAGGCCCGTTAGTCAGGTGTGGTTTGCTTCAAGGAAAACCATCACAACGGCAAGTTGATCCCGAAGGTATTAATACCCTCGCGGCTGTGCACAAATACGCTGCCGCCATGCATCAGCGCAATGGCTTTGACGATGGCCAGTCCCAGGCCATGGTTGGCACCGCTGTTGGCGCGCGAGGCGTCCACCCGGTAAAAGCGTTCGAACAGCTTGGGCAGGTGCTCGCTGGCGATCTGCGGACCGGGGTTGGCGACGCCCACACTGACATGATCGGTCTGCTCGGCAATGTCCACGCGAATCGTTCGCCCAGCCTCGGTGTGTTGCACGGCATTGTGGAGCAAGTTGATCAGCGCCCGACGCAAGTGGGCCTTTTCCATGGGCACACGAGCGTCACCGTGGACTTCGACGCGCACCTGGGCATCCTCAAGAATGAAGTCCAGATAATCCAGTGTGGTCGCCACTTCCTCAGCCAGAGACGCGCACGTCAGTTCCGTTACCTTGCTGCCTTGGTCAGCGCTGGCCAGGAATAGCATGTCATTGATGATCGAGCGCAGTCGTTCGAGCTCTTCCAGATTCGATTGCAGCACCTCGAAGTAGTGTTCCGCCGAACGCCCTCGGGTCAAGGCCACCTGAGTCTGGCCAATGAGGTTGGTCAGCGGCGAACGCAGTTCATGGGCGACATCCGCGTTGAAGGATTCAAGCCGCGCATAGGCCTGCTCGACTCGCTCGAGTGTCGAATTGAATGAGGTTACAAACTGGTTCAGTTCCGGTGGCAGGGGCGTCATCTGCAGGCGCCCGGAGAGTCTGGGAGGTGTGAGCTTGCGCGCCTCCAGTGAAAGGCTGGTCAACGGCCGCAATCCAATACGCGCGGCCCAGTAACCCAGCACCGACGCCAGCAGGATACCGAGCGTCGCGAATCCGATCAGAGCGATCATCAGCGAGTGCTGGGTTTGCAGAAATGTATCGGTATCGACGGCAATCAGGAAACGAAGAGGCGGGCGTTGCTCCCTGGCGTCGAACTGGCTGACCAACACCTTGAACGGATATTCGTGCCCGGTAATTCGCAGTTCACGCATGCCCAGAGGGCCATTGGCGAAACGACGAATGTCGGCATCCGGGTTGCCAAATTCATAGACCGGATTGTCGCTGACCACCCAGAAACGCAGGCGCTTGTCTTCTTCGCTGAGAAGCTTCAGCTTGTTTTTGATCCGGCCCCAGTGCTCGACGTCGCTGTGGCGATTGACCGCAGATTCCAGCACGCTGTAGCGGGCTTCCGCCTCGGCTTCAGGTAGCAGCGCCATGCTTTTATCAACCTGCAGATACAACGCCCAGCCGATCAGGGTAAAAACCAGCAACGCCACGAGCGCGAACAGGCCGCTCAGGCGCAGGGCGATGGAGTCCGTCCTCACTGCGGCTCTCCGGCACGACTTTCAAGCACGTAGCCCATACCGCGAATGGTGTGCAGTAATTTCTGCTCGAAGGGGCCGTCCAGCTTGGCGCGTAGCCGTTTGATCGCAACCTCGACGACGTTGGCGTCACTGTCGAAATTGATGTCCCAGACCATCTCGGCGATGGACGTCTTGGAGAGAATTTCACCCTGGCGGCGCGCCAGCACACTGAGCAACGAGAACTCCTTGGCTGTCAGGTCCAGACGCAGCCCGGCGCGCGTTGCCTTGCGGCTGATCAGGTCGATCCACAAATCGGCAATGCTGATTTGCATGGGTTCGTGACCGCTGCTGCGTCGGGTCAGCGCTTGCAGGCGAGCAACCAGTTCAAGAAATGAGAACGGCTTGCCCAGATAATCATCGGCACCTTCGCGAAGGCCGCGGATACGGTCATCCACTTGCTCGCGGGCGGTGAGCATGATCACAGGCGTTTGTTTACGGGCGCGCAACGTGCGCAGTACCCCAAAGCCATCCAGACCGGGCAGCATCACGTCGAGAATGATCACCTCGTAATCGCTCTCCAGCGCCAGATGCAGGCCTTCTATGCCGTCGCGAGCGAGGTCTACGGTAAAGCCTTGCTCGGTCAGACCGCGACGCAGGTAATCAGCGGTCTTCTCTTCGTCTTCGATGATCAGGACACGCATGGGGCAGGGTCTCGATAGGTAAACAATAACTTTTTAAATACAGCGGACCTTGTTGGCTCTCATTAAGCAAATTACAACTTACTGAATATGGCGTTTTCTGTTGGAGCGAGGCTTGCCCGCGAAGAACGATCACGCGGTGCGCCAGGCTCATCGAGTCGACGCCTTCGCGGGCAAGCCTCGCTCCAACAGGCCCGGTAGCGATGTGTCAGCGGAAATGTCCTTTGCTGGTAATCATTTGTTCATTACCAAAGAAGGCTCGGCCTCATCCTTGCGCTTATGAAACACCCGCTCCAGCTGCAAGTAGATCACCGGTGTCGTAAACAGTGTCAGCATCTGGCTGACCAGCAAACCACCCACGACGGCAATCCCCAGCGGCTGGCGCAGTTCGGCACCCACACCGTAACCGAGCATCAAGGGCAGTGCGCCCAGCAAGGCCGCCAAGGTGGTCATGATGATTGGACGGAAACGCGTCAGGCAGGCTTCATGAATTGCATCCAGTGGGCTCATGCCTCGGTCACGCTGCGCCTCGAGGGCGAAGTCCACCAGCAAAATACCGTTCTTCTTGACGATACCGATGAGCAGCACCACGCCGATCAAGGCCATGATCGAAAAATCCTGCCCCATCAACCACAGCAGCAGCAACGCGCCGATACCCGCCGAGGGCAGGGTGGAAATGATCGTCAACGGGTGGACGAAGCTTTCGTAAAGCACACCCAGAATGATGTACACCGCCACCAGCGCCGCCAGAATCAGCCACGGCTGGTTGGCCAGTGAACTCTGAAACGCCTGCGCCGCCCCCTGGAAGTTACCGATGATGGAAGCTGGCATGCCGATCTCGTTTTTGGCCTGATCGAGCATGCGCACCGCATCTCCCAACGCCACACCGTGCGACAGGTTAAACGACAGGTTGGCGGCGGGGAACATGCCGTCATGGGCGATGGACAAAGGCCCCATGGTCGGCGCGCCGACCTTGGCCAGCGCCGACAGTGGCACCATCTCGTTGGTCAGGGGCGAACGCAGATAGAAATACCCCAGGCTTTCGGCCTTGCCGCGTTGTTTGGCGTCCAGTTCCAGAATCACTTTGTACTGATTGATTTCAGTCTGGTACTCGCTGATCTGTCGCTGGCCGAAAGCGTCGTACAGGGCCTGATCGACATCGTTGGTCGTCAATCCGAAGCGAGCGGCAGCGCTGCGGTCGATATTGATATGGGTAACGCTGCCGCCCAGTTGCAGGTCATTGGACAAGTCACGGAATGCCGGGTTGGTGCGCAGTTTTTCCGTCAGGCGCTGGGTCCAGGTATTGAGGAGCGGACCGTCATTGCTTTTGAGCACATATTGATACTGGCTGCGGCTCGGACCGGGGCTCAGGTTGATGTCTTGCCCGGCGCGCAGGTACAGAACGATGCCGGGAATCTTCGCCAGCTTCGGACGTATCCGGTCGATGAACTCACTTACAGAAACGTCGCGTTCACCCCGGGGTTTAAGGGAGATCCAGAACCGCCCGTTGGCGATGGTCTGGTTGCTGCCGCTGACCCCAACCGAATGGGAGAACGCCTGCACTGCCGGATCGGCACCGATGATTTTCGCCAGTTGCAGGTGTTTTTCCACCATGTCGGGATAGGAAATATCGGCGGCCGCCTCGCTGGTGCCAAGGGCGAATGCGGTGTCCTGTACCGGAAAGAACCCTTTGGGGATCAGTACGTAGCCAACGCCTGCCAGCACAAATGTCAGCCCGAAAACCCCGAGCATGATCCGTTGATGGGCCAGGGCCTTGTTCAGGCCCCGCTCATAAAGTGCCAACAGGCGTTCGCTGAAACCTGGCTTTGCATGCGGATCATGTTTCGGCGCACGCATGAACAGCGCCGCCAGTGTCGGCGCCAGGGTCAGTGAAACGACAACCGAAATCAGAATGGTCGCGGTGGCAGTGAGGGCAAACTCCTTGAACAGCCGCCCGACCACGCCGCCCATGAACAGCAACGGAATAAACGCCGCCACCAACGAGAAGCTGATAGACACCACCGTGAAGCCAATTTCGCCAGAGCCCTTGATCGCCGCTTCGCGCATGCCGTCACCGGCTTCAAGGTGTCGGTGAATGTTCTCCACTACGACAATGGCGTCGTCCACCACAAACCCGACCGCCACCACAATCGCCACCAGCGTCAGGTTGTTCAGGCTGAAACCAAACACGTACATCATCGCGAAGCTGGCGACCAGCGAGACGCCCAGCACAGCGCTGACAATCAGCGTGGCCGACAGCTGGCGCAGGAACAGCGCCATGACCGCGACCACCAGCAGAATGGCGATCACCAGGGTCATTTCCACTTCGTGCAGCGAGGCACGAATGGTTCGTGTCCGGTCATTGAGCACCGAGACGTCGACCGAGGCCGGAAGCATTTCCAGCAGACGTGGCATCTCGCGCTGAATGCGGTCCACGGTTTCCACGATGTTGGCACCGGGCTGGCGGAAAATCGTGACGTTGACGCCTTGCTGATCGCCCGACCAGGCCTGCACGTAAGCGTTTTCCGAACCGTTGATGACCCGCGCCACGTCCTTCAGGTGAACAGGGGCGCCGTCCTTGTAGGAGACGATCAGTTGCGCGTAATCCTGAGGCCGAAACAGTTGATCGTTGGAGGCAATGGTGGACACGCTGTCCTTGCCATACAGCGCACCTTTGGCGAGGTTGAGACTGGTCTGTTGCACCGCGACGCGGATATCGGCAAGGGTCAGGCCCAGTGCGGCGAGCTTCTCCGGTGCTGCTTGCACGCGAATCGCGGGCCGCTGTTGACCGGTAATGAACACCTGACCCACACCGTCGATCTGGCTCAGTTGCCGCGCCAGCAACGACTCGGTCACATCGCTGAGTTCAGTAGGCGGCATCAGATTGGAGCTGACGCTGAGAATCAGCACCGGGCTGTCCGCTGGATTGACCTTGCGCCAGGTCGGCAGGTTGGGCATGTCAGCGGGAAGGCGGCCCGCTGCGGTATTGATCGCGGCCTGGACTTCCTGCGCGGCGGTGTCGATGCTTTTGTTGAGGGTAAATTGCAGGGTCAGGTTGGTGGAGCCCAAGGCGCTGCTGGAGGTCATTTGCGTCATGCCGGGAATGGCGCTGAATTGCACTTCCAACGGCGTCGCGACTGATGAAGCCATGGTTTCCGGGCTGGCACCGGGCAACTGCGCGGTGACCTGAATGGTCGGGAACTCGGCCTCAGGCAGCGGCGCGACGGGCAGGCGCGGGAACGCAATCGCCCCCAGCAGGACCATGGCAAACGTCAGTAATAACGTGGCGACCGGATGGTCCACGCACCAGGCTGAAACCGATCCACGGCCCTTCATCGTGTGCCGTCCAGTTCTGCCGTCTGGCTAGTCTCTGTCGTGTTACGCAGCACTTCGATTTTCGATCCTGCCTTGAGTCGTGACTGACCGTCACTGACCAGCACGTCGCCCGCCTTGGGGCCGGAGATCAGCATCAGGCTGCTGTCCTGATACAGCACCTGCACCGGAACCACTTCGACCTTGTCGCCGTTGACCCTGAACGCGAAGTGTTGATCGATGCCGCGTTGCACGACCTGCGGTGGCACTCGCAAGGCATCGCGGTCTATGGCTGTCTGGATTTTTACCGTGACCAGTTGACCTGGCCACAACAGCTGTTTCGGATTATTGAATTCGGCTTTGGCGCGAATGGTCCCGGTGGTGGCCGAGACCTGGTTGTCGATCAGGGTCAGCTTGCCGTCGCCCAGCAATGTGCCGTTATCGCCATCACCGAGGAAGGCTTTGACGGCTGCTGGCGAGCTTGAAGCAATCAAACCTTGCAGCGTTGGCAGCATTTGTTGCGGCAACGAGAACTCCACCGAGACCGGATCAATCTGCGTGACCGAAAACAGGCCCTGAGCATCGCTGACGCGCAGGAAATTGCCTTCATCGACGTTGCGAATCCCGACCCTGCCGGTGACCGGTGAGCGAATCTGGGTGTACGAAAGTTGCACTTGAGCGGCGTTGATCGCGGCCTCGTTGCCCATCGCTGTGGCTTTGAGTTGATGAACTGTGGCTTGCTGCTGATCGAAAGTCTGTTTGGAGATGCCATTGTCTTCACTGAGCAGCCGATAGCGCTTCAGGTCTATCTGGGCCATGTCCAGCTGTGCCTTGCTTTGCGCAAGCTGAGCCTTGGCCTGTTCCAGCGAGGCGCGAATGGCCCGGTCGTCAATCGTCGCCAGCAAATCGCCGACTTTGACCGTTTGCCCTTCCTTGACCAGCACTTTGGTGAGGATGCCATCCACTTGCGGGCGAATGATCACACTGTGCAAAGACAGCACCGAGCCGATACCCGTGACGAAACGCGGCACATCCTCCTCGGTCACCTTGACGACTTTGACCGGCACCGCCGTCGGTGTGCTGACTTTTGCCGTCGCCGGACGAGTCAGGGTCCAGCTGGATACACCGATCAAGCCCGTGATGACAACAACGGCAAGAACGGTTCTGGTCTGTTTACGCATTCGAGAGACGCCGGAAAGTCGGGGAAGGAGGGTCGTTGTGGATGGCGCTTCTCTTATAGCCCGTCAACCCGGTCAGCAGGGTGACGGCCACCTGTCAGAATTGTCAGCAAGAAAGGCGCAACGCGCACGAACGTTATCAAGAAACACGGGCTGGAGACGATATCTATAGAAAGGAATTCTCGGGAAATTTTCCTGCTTGTTCCAGTTGGTTTTCTTTGCTGATCAAAACGTACCAGGTTGGAGCAAGCCCATGAAGTGCAGCGTCTCAAGCGGGAACCGTTGGTTTGAAGTCGTTCATGAGGCGCGCAAGGTCATCGCCGTTCTGATTGTTGGTCCTTTATGCCTGAGTGCGTTTACCGCATCGGCCGCTAACGGTCAGCTGAGTTTTAGCGGGGCCGTCAACAATGCCAGCTGCGCGGTGCTGCCGACGAGCCTGGTTGGAGGGGTCAACACTCAACGGGTCAACGTTTCCGCCCATATGTCCATTGTGGTTGATACGGCGCAAAACGCCTGTACTGGCTCCGTCATCCCGTTCTCGACACAGTATCAGGCGCTGCCAGTATCATTATCGAAGGGCAACCCGGCGGGTGCCGGGGTTCTGACCCTCACGTATCAATAGTCTCCTGGCAAACACGTCCGCGCTATCGCCTGACAAACGTTGGACCTGCAGGAGCGACCGGGGTGGCGCTCCTCCGAGCAGGTCAGATGTTTACTGCATGAACGCTCGGCTCCTCTTACCTAATCCCTCCGCTAATCTGATACCTGTCGAGTGAGTGACAGCTCTGGTTGCAAATAAAGTTGATCGTTGTAGCAATGTCGTCAACTTTATGTGAAGTATTGCCTGACCTTTTTTATCGGGTATTATCTCAGTGTCACGGTTTATACGGGCTGCAAAAGAGTTGCGGTTATTCCTACGGAAAGTTCCTGCAAGTTCCGTGGCTTATTCCATGTGATTAAAGTAATAAAGCCGACATCGATCCACAAGATCGAACCTTATAGTGCGTGGCGTCCGATTTAGGGCATACACGGAATAACACAAGGAATGTCGTTACTATGAAAAATATCACTCTTGCCCTGGCCGTTAGTGGCGCTTTGGCTTTGAGCCTGGCTAACACCGCCAATGCTGCGAACAATGGTGTGCTGAAGTTTTCCGGCACGCTGACCAACATTTCCTGCAGCGTTTCTCCCGGCGCAGGCACCGGCCCGGGCACCGCGCCTGGCGATATTGCAGTCGATCTGGGTAACGTTTCGTTCTCTGATATTGGTACCTCTGGCGAGAATAAACTGGAGACGGCGACTCCCATTCAGTTGTTGGTCAACTGCACTGCGGGTGCCGATCAATACAATCTGGTGAAGATGCGCTTTAAAGCCGGTATGGGCCATGGTACCGATGACAATGACAGCAAGTTACTTCGCGTAACCGGTTCGGCAGGTGGTGTTGCCATTGGTGTGCTTAACGCTTCGAATCAACTGATGGATTTGTCTGGAACCGGTACCATAGACAAGCCGCTGGTCAAGGACAGTGCGAGTGGTGCCACCGCTGAGCTCAACCTGGCGGGGGTCTACATGCTGAATGGCACGGTAACCCGCCCAGGTACGGCCATGGGCGACCTGCCGTTCACTCTGGATTACGAGTAATACGCCGCATGGAGCGAGCATTGCTCGCTCCATCTCGGGTTACCTACTCCATCGAACATTGAAGGGTATGGACGTTCGCAGGGGCGGCTTAAGCCGTGCGCGGTTTGATCCCGGCCCTGCTGACCGTGTCTGGTCAAGACACTGTGGGATTTCATACCGAGTACAAGGCGAGCGCCAGCATGTTTTTGTTTTTCTACCGTCGTATGGCCCGGTTGGCTGCAGCGGCTTTATGGTCATTGCTGTTCTGCGCCAGCGCGCAGGCCAGCATCGTAATAAATACCACACGCATCATTTATCCCGCTTCAGACAAGGAGGTCAGTTTCGGCGTACATAACGCAGGAAATAAAGAGATCCTTGTGCAAAGTTGGCTGGAGCCAAGCGCCGAACATACAGATCCGAATAACCTGCCGTTTGTGATAACCCCTGCGATTGCCCGTTTAGCCAGCGATGGCAGACAACTGGTGCGTATTATCTATGCGGGCAAGGACATGCCGCAGGACCGCGAATCAGTACTCTGGCTCAATGTTCAAGAGATTCCTCAAGTGGCCGCGCAAAACACATTGCAGATCGCCATCCGGCAGCGCATGAAGCTGTTCTTCCGGCCCAAAGGGCTGGTAGGCGATGTCGCCGAAGCGCCGGAACATCTGCGCTGGAAGCTGGCGGCAGATAATAAGTTGCACGTTGAAAATCCGGGGCCGTTTCACGTTTCAATGGTCATGATTACCGCACAGCGTGCGGGCAACCAGTTGCTGAACCAGGACAGTCAGATGATAGCTCCCGGTCAGCAACTGCAACTACCGTTAAGTGCGTTCGGCGATGGAGCGACGTTGAACTTCATTAGCATCAATGATTTTGGCGGTCAGGTTGCATACCGCACCACCCTGAAATCTGGCGAGATCACACAGGCCGTCAAGGTGGAGCCTCGATAACGGTCACGTCGTTTTTCGTCACTGCGTTACTTACCCAATTCAAGCCGCGTCACGCGCAATGGCTCAGTAGTTGTGTGCCTGCCTGAAAGGGATTCGGGCAAGGCTCAGAACTTCCAGATCGAGTGGAAACAGCTAATGGAATGGCTTTACAAAAACATTGGGGAATCAACTCCGGGATCCATTCTGCGCATAGCAAAGGGGGTCAGATTCAAGTCGGTAACCGGCGGTGTGGTTCTGGTCGTCATGCAGGTGTTTACAGTGCAAGGCTGGGCGATCGAAAGTCCGCCTGTTAAACCGGTAAGGTTTAATACAGCATTCATCCAAGGCAGCGACCAGCCTCCAGAACTGACTGAATTCCTGCAGGCCAATACGCTGTTGCCTGGAACGTATCGGGTGGACATTTATGTCAATCGCGCATTGAGCGGTCGGCGCGATATCGTCTTTGCCAGCAACCCGATATCTGACCGTATCGAACCCTGCCTGACGCTGGAGATGCTTCAGGCTTTCGGGCTTGATCTCAATCGCCTGTCAGTTGACCCGACAACGCAAAGCGCACAGGCATGTTTCGATTTGCCTGCCAATGTCGAGTTCGCCCGGGTTGAGTACCAACCCAATACGCTTCGCCTCAACATCAGCGTGCCGCAAGCTGTCATGCAGCGCAGCGCCAGAGGTTATGTACCTCCGGAGTTGTGGGATGGGGGCGAGTCCGTCGGCTTTGCCAGTTACTCGTTCAACGCTGTTCGGCGTAGCAATCAGCGGGAGAAGACTGACCAGTATTACCTGGGGCTGCGCAATGGCCTCAACCTCGGCGCATGGCGGCTGAGGAACGAGTCCTCTCTGGTCTATGGCGACAATCAGTCTTATCGCTTCAGTAGCAACCGGACTTATCTGCAACGGGATCTGAGCACATTGCGCAGTCAACTGACACTCGGCGAAACATTCACCGACTCGCAAATCTTCGACAGTGTGCGTTTTCTGGGTGTGGGAGTGAGTTCCGACGATGCCATGCTGCCCGACAGTGAGCGCAACTATGCGCCGGTGATTCGCGGTACCGCTGAGACCAATGCGTCGGTTGAGGTTCGTCAAAACGGTTTCCTGCTCTACAGCGGCAACGTTTCACCGGGGCCGTTCGAGATCAATGACATTTATCCGAGCGGTTCCAATGGTGATCTGCAGGTCACCATCATTGAAGCCGACGGTCGTCGGCGCTCTTTCACCCAAGCCTATGCTTCGCTGCCGGTTATGGTCCCCGAAGGCGCATTTCGTTACAGCCTTGCGGCAGGGCAGGTCGACAGCGGCAGCGATGACGCAGCGACTCCGACCTTTGCCAGCCTTGCCCTGATTTACGGCGTGTCTGAACGGATCACGAGCTTTGGCGGTTTGCAGTGGGCTGAGGATTACCAGGCAACCAATGTCGGCGCCGGTCTCAATACCGGGTACGGGGCACTGTCAGCCGACCTGACCCACTCCGTCAGCGAGATCGATGATCAGCGGCAAGCGGGGCAGAGTGTACGCCTGCGATACGCCAACACCTTGAATGCCACTGACACTACCTTCGCAGTGGCGGGTTATCGCTATTCGACCGAGCGCTATCTGTCCCTCAACGAACATGTCGAATCCTCACGAGCGCGGTTCCGTCGGGCGATGACTGGCCGTCCCAAAGACCGCATGGAGCTGACCGTTACGCAGACCTTGCCTGCGCATTACGGCAGCCTCAGTCTGACCGCGTCCGAACAGCGTTACTGGAGCCTTGGTAGCAAGACTCGACAATTTTACCTCGCGTATAACGCTGCCTGGCGGTCGCTCAGTTACAGCTTGTCCCTGGAAAACAATCGTCAGTCTGGTCGGGACGGGCAGGCTGAAAATGACAACCGGGTCGCGGTCAGTCTGACCTTCCCGCTGGGGGAAAACTCCAGTTCTCCTCGCTTGTCCTTCAATGGCGTACGCGACAACGCGGGCGAATACAACGCTCAGGCAGGCATCAGTGGGCAGGTTCTCGATCAGCGTCATGCGTTCTATTCGGTGCAGGCCGGACACGACAGCAGTTCCGGAAGTTTTGGCTCAGGAAAAATCAACACCACGCAGCCCTATGGCCGCTTCGAGGCAGGCTACAGTCAGGGCCGTGATTACGATGCTTTCAGCCTTGGGGCTTCCGGGTCTGTGCTGGTTCATGGTGGCGGCATAAACCTGGGACAGTCACTGGGAGAAACCTTTGCCTTGGTGGAGGTCCCTAAGGTCGGCGGTGCCAGACTGACCAGCTTCAGTAATGTCGAAACTGCTGCCAATGGATATGCCGTGCTGCCTTACGCGCAGCCCTATCGAAGCAACTGGGTCAGCCTGGATACCCGTCAACTCGGCGCAGACGTTGAACTGGATAACGCGGTTAGCCAGATTGTGCCGAGTCGTGGCGCGATGCCGGTGGTGCGCTTCAAGGCTTCAACCGGACGTCGTGTGCAATTTGAACTGGTTCAGGCCGACGGCAGCAAAATCCCCTTGGGCGCGAGTGTCGAAGCCCTCGATGGCAAGGCCCTGGCGGTAGTCGACCCGACAAGTCGGGCGCTGGTTCTCAGCGAGCAGGACCACGGCGAGTTGCGGGTAAGGTGGGCCGGTCAAAGCTGCCGTGCGCCTTTCGCCCTCCCCGCCCGTGATCCTTCACGTGCCTACGAACGCATTCGGGTGATCTGCCAATGACGAAGCTCATTTATCTGGGCCTCGCCGCCTTGTTATCGAGTTTTAATCTGCAGGCTGCTGTGTCTCTGAGCGGGACACGCCTGATCTTTGATGGCCGTTACCCTGAAGTGAGCCTCGAAGTCGCCAATCGCAGTGACCGTGAAGTGTTGATTCAGGCCTGGTTGAGTGCCCCGGCCAATACCGACGGCGATCTTGAAGATGCCGCTGCCGAGCTGCCCTTCGTGCTCAGTCCGCAGCTGGCGCGCCTCGACGCCCGCGGCAAACAGACGCTCAGGGTTTTGTATCAGGGCCAGGGTATGCCGCTCAACGAGGAATCCTTGCTGCACGTGTATGTGCTGGAAATACCAAGGCGTACCGAAGTCACTAATGCGCTGAACATTGCGATTCGCCAGCGCATCAACCTGTTCTATCGTCCTGCCGGGCTTACCGAAGACCCTGCGGCAACCGCTTACCGTCTGCGCTGGACGCTGGCTTCCACCTCGTTACGCGTGAGTAATCCGACTTCTTACCATGCCGCGTTACAGGATGTGCGGTTGGGCGGGGTGGCTGCCAGGGACTACCTGCTGCTGGCGCCAGGTGCCAGCCATGAAATGGCTGTTCCTGCCGCGGGCGGAATACGGAGTCTGTCGTTCAAGGCGCTGAACGATTATGGCGGCGCGGACGCTTATTGCGCGGCGGGCAAGAGCGATGGTTTTGACAACACTGAACACCGGCAAAAGGACTGCTGAATGATGAATACCTTGTTCCAGACTGCACGCAATTTTCTGAACTCAAGCGCCTTTCCTGTAGAAGTGCGCTCCTATAAAGCAAAATATAAATCACTGAATAAACGGGGGAGCTGTTGGAGCGAGTGGGCGGCAATCCGACTTGCCCGCGAACCAATCGACTCGGTAGGTCAGACGCACCGCGCTATCGTTCTTCGCGGGCAAGCCTCGCTCCAACAGTCCAATGTTTGTTTCGCGACAGCGGGGTGCCTGGGACACAGCGCTGCCTCCCACATTAAATCGAGTTTGCCGCGCAGCTGCGGGGCGCCTTGGAGACTGGGCGGCTCCTGCAGAGTATTGTTTCTGCTTGCTCTGTTATTTACCCCCGCCACCAGCTTCGCAATGATCTGCAAAACCCAGGGCGCAGGGGAAACGGTGGTTCGTGGCGATCTGGACAGCAGCGTGGCTATCCCGGCCAGCGCGCCCGACGGAGATATTGTCTGGCGTTCTGAACGGATGGACCTTCAGGTCGAGTGCATCAAGGACAGCGAGCTATCAGCGCAGGAGGAAATTTTCCTCTACCTCAACCCGGACAACCTGAAGATAGGCCAGGGCATTCGCGCCGGTCTCACGTTGGCGGGAGTCGATCATTCGCAGAGCAGCGGGCGAATCAGTACCGGCCAGTACCTGCCTGTTTGTCACGAAGGCGCGGAGAACATCGGTGCCTGCCCCAAGGCCCGATTCAATCTCGCGTTTTCCGTGTTCATTCAGAAGTTCGGGCCGACCCCTCATTCCGGTATCGCCAGTGATCTGCTTGATTACCGGTTATTCCAGCTCGACAGTGGCAAGGGGCTTAATCCTCTGCCGGATCACAGCCTCAGTTACCGCATCAATAACCTGAACGGGCTGCGCTTTGTGGCGTGTGATGCACAGTTGCAGGTGGTGCCTGAAACCCTGGATTTCGGCCACATAGGCATTCAGCAGGTTGCGGTGGGCAAGGTCATTGAGCGCCGTCCGTTTTCGCTCGTCACCCGACGCACCTGTGATTCGCCGTTCAGCCTGGGCGCGCGCTTCAAGCCAGTCAGTGGCAGGTTGTCTGGGGACTACCTGATCCCTGCAGCCAACGACGGTGTCGGTATCCGCATTTTGAAAGCCCGAGATGATTCGGTGTTGAGCTACAACGAACCTTTTCATCTTGCCGATCTGCTTAACGATACCCAGGCGGCCACTGTCGACTTCAATGCCGAGCTGGTCTGGCAGAAAAACAACCCCCAAGCCGGGCCATTCGAGGCCGAAGTAATGGTCGATCTGTTCTACAAGTAGCTTCAGCCGATGAGAGGCTTGGCCCGGTGCAGGCGGAGGGCAAATGATTCAGGTATGCTGCGCGACCTTTCGACGACTGATTGCCAATTTCTGGAGCTTTTCATGACTTCTACTGACTCAACACCGGCTCCTGAAACCGTCGTCGCCGAGGATTCGGCTGCGGATAAGAAAGCACCGATCCCTGCGTTCAGCTTCCCTTTCAAGCCCGCTGACTTCGCGCAATCGAAAAAAGACGAGCCCTGGTATCAGAAGTCGAACAAGCACGGGCACAACAAAACCCCGGGCGCCGCTCCCCACGGAACGCGCAAGTCGATGGGCAAGCGATAAGCAGGATTAAATCATCTGGCCTGGAATGAGATTAATCGTGGGAGATTCCATGGTTGTCTTCAAGCTTGGTCTTGTAGGACCGGCTTTAGCCGGGAGAGCGGTATTTTTGACGAAGAAAATTTAGCGAATGTACCGACGTCCTCCCGGCTAAAGCCGGTCCTACGGGATTGTGGAACCTGTGGGAATTTATTCGCGAAGAGGTCGGTGATTCCATTGCATATCCACAAATTGGAAAACCTTGTTCGCGAATGAATTCGCACACAGCTCCTGCGCCATTTCGTAGGACCGGCTTTAGCCGGGAGGACGTCAGTACATCCGCTAAACATCCATCGCAGAAATACTGCCCTCCCGGCTAAAGCCGGTCCTACAAGGTCAATAGCGCATGAGCAAGCTGCAGGCCAACATAGAATCTTCCACAGATACTTCGCCCGTCAGGACTATCAACTCGCCTGCAGCGGTATGAACATGTAACCCGCAGGCTCGCCCGTCGCCAGTTCGGCCCCAGCCACATTCAGTGTCTCGATCACGGCGTCGCCTGCCACATGAAAGGTCCAGCCATTGCTTGTCGGGGCCGCATCGGTGTTGTCCACCAGGTCCATGACAGCAGTGGCAAAGGCATCCATATCCGGTAAGTACGCAACGAACCCATTGCCTTTCAAGGCCGTGACGCGAATCCCCAGCCGTTGGCAGATCGCCTCTTTGGCACCGATGTCTTCCCGGTCAGCCTGGCGAGACTGCTCAATCAGGCGGCTGAGTTCGGTATCGACCAACTGGCCGCCGACGATCAAATCCGGTCCTTGCTCCCATGCCTCGGGCGGACAGTCCTTGGCCTCTGGGCGTAGTGGAATGTGCGGGTTGATTTCCATCGGGTAGATACGGCATACCAGCGGGCGCCGCTCATAAATGCCGCAGCGATTGTCTGCGTCAAGATTCCGGCAAGGTCCTTTGTTATAGGCCGCGAAAGTGATCGCGACCTGCGCCTGGGTCACACCACTCTGGACCAGCGTCGAGCGGCGTGTCGCGTGGGTCAACTGACCCTCTGGCAAGCCGTAGCCATCAGCCAGAAATGCCTCGATCAGGATGATCAGCGAACCGCCGTCAGCCGCCCATTGCAGGGATTCCCCGAGAGTGAGTGGCACATGATGGTCGCTGCAGCAGCGGCCGCAACCGGTGCAAGAGTATCGCGTATTCATTGCAATAAAGGTCCGTCATGACAGACGTCGAACGCGACAGAAACCAGACCTGCCGGAACGACTGAGACGGTGTTCGAAGCAAGTTGTGAGCCAGCGAGCGCGATGCTTACTTTTTCACAGTGGCGGGAAGCTCGGTCCACTCACTGACCGTGGCTTTCTTGCTCGTTCGGTTGTAAAGGCACAGCTCGGCTCCGGGCTGGTTTTTCATATGCGGCTGTGGGTAACGGCCTCTGAGCATGAGCGCTTCGTACCCGACATGGTCGTCAAACCCCGCCTTGCCGACAGCGCGCACTTCTTTGAGCTGGCTGGCTTTCATGCAACTGTCGATAACCGCTTTGTCCAGTGCCTTCCAGGCGTCTGTGCTGGAAGCATTGGCCTGGCTGGCGAGTGTCGCCGAGGCGATCAGCAGGAAGGTGGACGCTTTCATTGTCGTTCTCCATGAACATCGATTGATGATGGAGTATGCCAGATCAGACCTGATCGGTTTCCTGGCGCTGGACGTAGCGCATGCCTGCCTTCTCATACAGGCAGCGCGCGGCCAGATTATTCTCCATGACCTTGAGGTCCACCCAGGCTTCGCCTCGCTGCCGAAAAATGTTGAATACATGGTTGAGCAACTGAAGCGCCAGGCCTTGATTTCTGGCGCGGGGGTGTACGACCAGATCCTTGATGAAGGCGCTGGTCCAGCCCTGAATCAGCCCGACCATTCCTTGCTCATCCCGGAGGGCAAAGCACAGCGTCGGATCGTATTCGGGATCGGTTCGCCAGTCGTTTACCCAGTCTTGATACTCGGGCATCCGTATATCGTCGGCATGCCCCTGCAACAACAGAGCGTGAGCTTCCGGGGCGTCTTCGAAGGTGAACGGCGTGATCTGGATATGACCGGGCCATGCTTGTGCCGGGGCCAGATTTCCCAGATCACGGCGCATCAGCCACCAATGCCGGTCTGAACCGCCGAGGCGGTCCATCACACTCATGCGCCTTGAGCCTTGACCGCGCGTGCAGCGACGATCAGGCAGCGGGTCAACTCAGGTGACGAAAACTTGGTCAACACCGCGTTGGCCCCTGCAAGCCTGGCTTTCTCACTGTTCATGGCGCTGTCGAGCGACGTGTGCAGCAGGATATACAGGTCTTGATAGTCAGGCGTTTCACGCAGTGTGCGGGTCAAGGCGTAGCCGTCCATCTCGGACATTTCGATGTCCGAAACCAGCACGTTGATCTGCGCAGGAGAACCCTGGAGTTCGAGCAAAACGTCAATGGCCTCCTTGGCGCTGCGGGCCGTGTGGCAATCGATACCCAGATTGCGCAGTGTGAGCAGCGATTGCTGCAGCGCCACCTGGCTGTCATCGACTACCAGAATGCGGGTGGCAGCCAGCAGTTCAGCTTCTTCCATGGTCAGCGCATCCGGCTGTGCAACGATCTGCGCCGGGGCGATACCGTGGATGACTTTTTCGATATCCAGTACCTGCACCAGCGTGCCATCGACCTGAGTGACACCGGTGATGAACGATCTGCCGTTGGCACCAAAGGGCGGTGGGCGGATATCAGTCGTCAGGCAATGCACGATCTTGCTGACGGCCTGAACATGCAGCCCCTGTTTCGAACGACTGACGTCAGTAACGATCAGGCAGCCGCCATCCGGGTCGACCAAAGGTCTTTCACCAATGGCCCGGCTCAAGTCGATCACCGACAGCGAAGCTCCTCGCAGCGTGGCGACGCCTTTGACGTGCGGGTGCGATTCGGGAAGTCGTGTCAGGGCAGGGCAGGGGATGATTTCGCTGACTTTCAGCAGGTTGATCGCCATCAACTTGCCGCTGCGTAATGTGAACAGCAGCAGCGAAAGGGAATCTGCTCGGACGTTCTTGGTGGACATATAAAACCTTCTGGCAATAAAAGTTTTGCCGCAGTAAGCAGCAAATAGCCTTCTCTGGACAGGTTATCGACCCGGTACAGGCACGCTTGAGGGTTTTTTGTGCGCTAACCGGATTTGCCTGATCCAGTCGACATGTCGACAGCGGACTGGATGAAGCTCACAGCGATGAGTCATTAAGACCTCGTGTAGTCATAATGACCGCTTTTCTTTTGGAGTCTATTTGACTAATAACCGCTAACTCATTGATTTTAAAGGTCTGAAATTTTGGCATGGTTTCTGATACGGCATGAGTACTTTTTTCAACGCCTTTCTGCAAGGAGTACATCATGTTGACCGCCTCGGATCGCGCCATTGTCAAAGCCACCGTCCCACTGCTGGAAAGCGGGGGCGAAACATTAACAACTCACTTCTACAAGAAGATGCTCGATGAGTATCCACAAGTCAGGCCGCTGTTCAATCCAGCGCATCAGGCCAGTGGCGATCAGCCCAGAGCTCTGGCCAATGGTTTGCTGATGTATGCCCGGCACATTGATGAACTGGAACAGTTGGGTGGCTTGCTGACAAAAATAATCAACAAGCACGTCGCCCTGCAAATCCTGCCGGAGCACTACCCGATTGTCGGTCGTTGCTTGCTGAGTGCTATCCGCGAGGTGCTGGGTGATGTGGTCGCCACTGAAGAGGTGCTGCAGGCCTGGGGTCGTGCCTATCAACAACTCGCGGATGTGCTGATTGGCGCCGAGCACGCAATCTATGAAGAAAAGGCGCAGGCCCCTGGCGGCTGGCGTGGTACGCGTGAATTCACGCTGGCAGCCAAAGTCGCTGAAAGCTCGGAGATCACCTCGTTCTACCTGCGGCCCGCAGACGGTGGACAGATACTGGATTTCGCGCCGGGCCAGTACATCGGCGTGCAATTGCAGATCGCCGATGAGGAGGTGCGCCGTAACTATTCGCTGTCAGCGGTGGCGGGTGATAACCAGTACCGGATCAGCGTTAAACGCGAGCCTCGCGGTAAGGTTTCCAACTATCTGCATGATCAGTTGCAAGTGGGCGACAGCCTGCACCTGTTTCCACCCTCGGGCGAGTTCACCCTGACAGCCAGCGACAAGCCGCTGGTGTTGATCAGCGGGGGAGTGGGCATCACCCCAACCCTGGCGATGCTCGAAGCTGCACTCACAACACCGCGTCCGGTGCATTTCATCCACTGCGCCCGCAACGGTGGCGTGCATGCCTTTCGCGACTGGGTTGACGGGCTGGCGGTCAGGCATCCGCAACTCAAACGCTTTTACTGCTACGCCGAAGATGACGGTGTCAGCCCGGCGGCAGATGCACTTGGCCTGCTTGATCAATCGCGCCTGGAGCAGTGGTTGCCCGAGGAGCGAGATCTGGATGCGTACTTCCTCGGCCCCAAGGCTTTCATGAAGGTCATCAAACGTCAGCTCAAAATCGCCGGAGTGCCGGAAAAGCAAAGTCGCTTCGAGTTTTTTGGTCCGGCTTGTGCGTTGGAGTGAGGTGCGACAAATAGTCGCGCTCTTCTATATATAGAAGAGGGGCTCCCGAGGAATGCGTTTTCCTCAAGCATGGCTGCCGCCGATAAGCAAAATATGTTCCGTTTGCTTTCTGTAGGAGCTGGCGGAGGCTGCGATAGCGTGCTGCCTGACACACCGCTATCGCAGCCTCCGGCAGCTCCTATAGGGGTGGCCCGATGCTATGCGCTGCGACAAATAGTCGCATCCCTCTATATATAGAAGGATGCGGTTTGTCCCGATTTGGTCTTTGAATGGAGATGCGTTTTCTGTAGGAGCTGCCGAAGGCTGCGATAGCGTACTGCCTGACACTCCGCTATCGCAGCCTTCGGCAGCTCCTACAGGGGTGGACCGATGCTACCGGCTGCGACAAATAGCCGCATCCTTCTATATATAGAAGGATGCTGTTCGTCCTGCGCAATGCAGTTGCTCATGCACTGAACTGGCGCAACCAACACCACCGGGCGGCCAAATATGCCCATATGGCGGGTACAGGCTTGAGTTGTCTGTCACGGACCATGATTATCGCGAGCGATCAGGGCGTTGAGCCTTTACAATCCGGTGTCTGCCCTCGGGGTGCTGGCATCAAGTCCCCCGGCATTGATCGAACGGTCCCAATGGACACCCTTTCGAAAGGTAAGTGAATGAGCGACAACATGTTGTACCTAAAACGCGAGAAGCGCTTTCTGGTCCTGCTGGGCGTTATCTGCCTGGCGCTGATCGGCGGGGCGCTGTACATGCAGATCGTATTGGGCGAGGCGCCTTGCCCGCTGTGCATCCTGCAACGATATGCGCTGCTGTTCATCGCCATCTTCGCCTTCATCGGCGCGGCCATGCCGGGCCGCCGCAGCATCACTGCGCTGGAAACACTGGTAGTGCTCAGCGCAATAGGCGGGATTGTTGCCGCAGGCCGCCATGTCTACATCCTTTCGCATCCTACCGAGAGCTGTGGCATCGATGTGCTGCAACCGATTGTCGACGGCCTGCCTCTGGCCTCGATGTTCCCGATCGGGTTCCAGGTCAGTGGGTTCTGCACGACCCCTTATCCGCCAGTCCTCGGATTGTCACTCGCGCAGTGGGCTCTGGTCGCGTTCGTTTTGACCGTCGTACTGGTGCCGATCGGCATCATTCGTAACCGTCGGAAATACCGCGGGCTACAGGGCCTGTAAGGAAAAAATGCCCCTACGGAAAGGGGTATTTTTTGTGAAAAATTCGTGAGCTGTTTGTCGATTTTTACAGATCCTGATACAAACTGTTGCTAAAAAAAACATAGTCATTAAATTTCTAGATATCTACAATCCCCGCACTTGCCCCGCTGGCTTACCCAGTGATGAGCATTTTCGAGGTCAAAAAGCGCCTTTTGCGCAGGCTGTGCCGTAGTGCCAGTCGGACTCTGAAGTACCATGAATGCATGCACCAAAGGGAGTTGGCCCGTATTCCGGGCGTGATGCCACGCATTCGAACAAGAAATTAAAGATAAATATGGATTTGTCGTTACGCTTTGCATGCGTCGTGACAGGCTTTGTTCAATCCAAAAAATATGCCAACACGGCAGGTTTCGGTGTTGGCGGTCGAAAACCAATTGCACCCGCAAGCTGCTTTTGCTTTTAGAGGTCGTGAGATGAGTAAAAAAAGGTACCCCAGGTTTTTTGGCTTCTTGGCCCTTTTCAGCATGCTTTTGCTCAGTGGTTGCGAGGGCGTGCCTCTGCTCGATCCTAAAGGGCAAATAGGGCTTGACCAGCGCAACCTGATTATCACCGCAACGCTGTTGATGTTGATCGTGGTGATTCCGGTCATTTTCCTGACCATCATCTTCGCCTGGAAATATCGTGCCACCAACAAGGACGCCACTTACACGCCTGAATGGTCGCACTCCACCAAGATCGAGGCCGCAGTCTGGGGCATTCCTCTGGTCCTGTTGGTGTTTCTTGGCTACATCACTTACAAGTCTACTCACGCTCTGGACCCGTATCGTCCAATCGAATCCGATGTGCCGCCGATTACCATCGAGGTGGTTTCGCTGGACTGGAAGTGGGTCTTCATCTACCCGGAACAAGGCATCGCGACGGTCAACAAGATCGTTTTCCCAGCCAATACGCCGGTGAATTTCAAGATTACCTCTGATTCGGTGATGAACTCGTTCTTCATTCCGGGTCTGGGCGGCCAGGTTTATGCCATGGCTGGCATGCTGACCAAGCTACACTTGATATCTAACGAAAATCACGAATACGACGGTATCTCCGCCAACTACAGTGGCGCGGGTTTCACCGGCATGAAGTTCAAGGCAATTGCAACGTCCAAGGCGGATTTCGACGCCTGGGTCGCCGAAGTCAAGAGTTCACCTAAAAAGCTTGAAGCTTCGGAATACGCTGCTCTGCTCAAACCGAGCGAGCGTAACCCGGTCGAGCTGTTCTCCGCAGTCACTCCGAACCTGTTCAATGCCGTCATCGACAAGTACGAAGGCATGAAGCCAGGCAAGGTGAACCCTCACGAGCAGGAAGGTACTGCACGCGAGTCGGACGCCAACGTGGGTGAGAAAGTGATGGACATGGGCAAGGGTAAGCATTCAGCTGCTGGGGCAGAGGAGTAAACGATGTTTGGTAAATTAAGTCTGGACGCGATCCCGTATCACGAGCCGATAGTCATGATCACCCTGGCGATGATCGCCTTGGGTGGTATCGCTCTGGTTGCGGCACTCACCTACTTCAAGAAGTGGACCTACTTGTGGACTGAATGGCTGACGTCAGTCGACCACAAGAAAATCGGTGTGATGTACATCGTGGTTGCCATGGTCATGCTGTTGCGCGGTTTCGCCGACGCCGTGATGATGCGTACCCAGCTGGCTTTGGCCCAGAATGGTGCCGAAGGCTATCTGCCGCCTGAGCACTATGACCAGATCTTCACCGCTCACGGTGTGATCATGATCATCTTCATGGCGATGCCATTCTTCACCGGTCTGATGAACATCGTCGTGCCGCTGCAGATTGGTGCCCGTGACGTTGCCTTCCCGTTCCTGAACTCCCTGAGCTTCTGGCTCCTGGTGTCCGGCGTACTGTTGGTCAACATCTCCCTGGGTGTCGGCGAGTTCGCTAAAACCGGTTGGGTTGCTTACCCGCCATTGTCCGGGCTTGCTTACAGTCCTGGAGTGGGGGTCGATTACTACATCTGGGCGCTACAGCTATCCGGACTCGGGACGACGTTAACGGGTGTCAACTTCCTCGTCACAGTGCTGAAAATGCGCACGCCTGGCATGAAGCTGATGGAGATGCCGATCTTCACCTGGACCTGCACCTTCGCTAACATCCTGATCGTTGCTTCGTTCCCGATCCTGACTGCCACCCTGGCAGCCCTGACTCTGGACCGTTACCTGGACTTCCACATTTTCACGAACGAGTTGGGCGGTAACCCAATGATGTACGTGAACCTGTTCTGGGCGTGGGGTCACCCTGAGGTTTACATTCTGGTACTGCCGGCGTTCGGTGTGTTCTCCGAAGTCATCTCTACCTTTACCGGCAAGCGTCTGTTCGGCCACAAGTCGATGATCTACGCCAGCGGCGGTATCACCGTCCTCGGCTTCATGGTCTGGCTGCACCACTTCTTCACCATGGGTTCTGGCGCCAGCGTCAACGCCTTCTTCGGTTTGGCAACGATGCTGATTGCGCTGCCGACGGGTGTGAAGTTGTTCAACTGGCTGTTCACCATTTACCAGGGCCGTCTGCGCTTCACCGCGCCAGTGCTCTGGACCCTGGGCTTCATGATCACCTTCTCGATCGGCGGTATGACCGGCGTTCTGTTGGCGATCCCGGGTGCTGACTTCGTGCTGCACAACAGCCTGTTCGTAATCGCTCACTTCCACAACGTCATCATCGGCGGTGCGGTATTCGGTTACATCGCTGGTTTCGCGTTCTGGTTCCCTAAAGCGTTCGGCTTCAAGTTGAACGAGAAGTGGGGCAAGGCTTCGTTCTACTGCTGGTTCTTCGGTTTCTTCGTCGCGTTCATGCCGCTGTACTTCCTGGGCTTCCTGGGTATGACTCGTCGTCTGAACACTACCGACAACCCGGCCTGGAACCTGTACCTGGACATCGCCTGGTTCGGTGCAATGCTGATCGCCGTTGGTATCGCATGCCAACTGATCCAGATCTTCGTGAGTATCCGTGACCGCAACAAGCCAGAGAATCTTGATCTGACTGGCGACCCATGGAATGGCCACACGCTGGAATGGTCGACGTCTTCGCCGCCACCGTTCTACAACTTCGCTGAACTGCCTAAAGCCGACGAGCTGGATGCATTCACCGCGGCCAAGCGTGATGGCGTTGCTTACAACGTACCGGCTCACTACTCGGCGATCCATATGCCGAACAACACTGCGACTGGCCTGGTAATGGGTCTGCTGTTGACAGTGTTCGGTTTTGCCATGATCTGGCACATCTGGTGGTTGGCTATCGCCAGCCTGGCGGCGACCGTTGTTTCGTTCGTCATCCACGCCGCACGTGACGATCAAGGCTATATGGTGCCCGCTGAAGAAGTGGCGCGTATCGAAGGTGAGCAGCACAAGGTCCTCGTGGCTCAGGGTGCATACACGCCTGGCAAATCCACACTGGAACAGGTTTAAACATGTCGAACTTAGTATTGAATCCAGGAGATGCCCACGATCACAGTGATCACGGGCACGATCACCACGATGCGGGGCCGATGACCGTTTACGGTTTCTGGCTCTACCTGATGACCGACTGCGTGTTGTTCGCATCCTTCTTCGCGATCTACGCGGTGTTGGTAAACAACGTTGCAGGCGGTCCTTCGGGACACGACATTTTCGAACTGCCATTCGTGGCCGTCGAAACTGCTTTCCTGTTGTTCAGTAGTATCACTTACGGCTTTGCGATGCTGGCCGTTCACAAGGGCAAGAAGAGTCAAGTGCTGGGCTGGTTGGCCCTCACCTTCCTGTTCGGTGCCGGCTTCATCGCGATGGAAATCTACGAGTTCCATCACCTGATCGTTGAAGGTTATGGCCCTAGCCGTAGCGGCTTCCTGTCTGGCTTCTTCGCACTGGTAGGCCTGCACGGTCTGCACGTGACCAGCGGCCTGATCTGGATGGGCATCATGATGTATCAGGTCAAGACTCGCGGCCTGACGTCGACCAACGCTACCCGTCTGAGCTGCCTGAGCCTGTTCTGGCACTTCCTGGACGTGGTGTGGATTTGCGTCTTCACCGTTGTTTATCTGATGGGGACTTTGTAAATGGCTAACGCACACGCGCATACCTCTGCTGACGACCATAGCAATGGCGTAAAGGACTATGTGATCGGCTTCGTCCTGTCCGTGATCCTCACTGCTATCCCGTTCGGCGTTGTGATGTACCCGGTCATGTCCAAGTCAGCGACGCTGATCACTATCCTGTTGTTCGCTGTGGTGCAGGTTCTGGTTCACCTGCGCTACTTCCTGCACCTTGATCGTTCGGTTGCCCAGCGCAATAACGTGTTCGCTTTTGCGTTCACTGCGATGGTCATCGTGCTGCTGGTCGGCCTCTCGTTGTGGATCATGTTCAGCATCCACACCGTCATGATGGCTAAATGAGGTAACCCTGATGTCCCTTAAGCACTTTATCCAAATCACCAAGCCGGGGATCATTTTCGGTAACGTGCTTTCGGTGGCAGGTGGCTTTTTTCTGGCCTCCAAAGGGCAAATTGACTTCGGCATGTTCCTGGCCGCAGTCATAGGCACCTCATTGGTCGTGGCATCCGGTTGTGTATTCAACAACTGCATCGATCGTGACATTGACCAGAAGATGGAGCGCACCAAGAACCGTGTGCTGGTACAAGGCCTGGTCTCACTGAGACTGGCCTTGCTCTACGCGACGATTCTCGGTGTTGGCGGGGTGGGGTTGCTTTACACCAAAACCAACCCGCTCGCAGCGATGCTCGCCGTGATCGGCTTCGTGATTTACGTCGGCTTCTACAGCCTGTATTTCAAACGCAAGTCGGTACACGGCACATTGATCGGTAGCTTGTCGGGGGCTATGCCTCCGGTAATCGGTTACTGCGCAGTGAGCAACAGCTTCGACTTTGCGGCATTGACCCTGCTGGTGATGTTCAGCCTCTGGCAGATGCCGCATTCCTATGCCATCGCGATTTTCCGTTTCAATGACTACCTGGCTGCAAAGATTCCGGTTCTACCGGTTGAGCGCGGTATCAAGGTCGCCAAGCGGCATATCCTGCTCTACATCCTGGCGTTCCTGGTCACCACCTTGATGTTGACCTTCGGCGGTTACGCCGGGCTCAACTATCTGGCGGTTGCTGCGGGCATGGGTATGTACTGGCTGTATATGGCCTGGAAAGGCTACAAGGCGGTGGATGACACCGTCTGGGCCCGCAAGCTGTTCGTGTTCTCCATCTTCACCATCAGCGCTTTGAGCTTCATGATGTCGGTGGACTTTCAGGTAACCAAAGATCTGCTGGTGACTTACGCCTTCTGATCCACAGTTAGTCTGAAAACAGAAAGCCCCGTTGCTCGTTTGAGCAGCGGGGTTTTTTATTTCTGGCGTTTCACCTCTCACTCAATTCTCAAACCAAAACTCATACTTCCCCGTCGGCTGCTCCAGCGCATAAGCCTGCATCACCTCCCTGAGTGTCTGCGCTGATTGCTCGTCGGTCGCGTAAAAAGCAACGTGGTTGAACGCCGTAGCGATTTTAGGGATGTGCATCTGCAGTTCGCCGACCTTGATCCAGTTGTCCGGGCGTTCGGGGAACCACTCTTCGTAAACGAAGGCATAGTGGACGTTCTTGCGATCCATCAAATCCTTGATCCATTGCGGGCCGCTTTCGGACTTGCGCAGTTTCAGCGCTTCAAGGTTGCCCAGGCCCCAGAGGTCCAGCACGTATTGTCTGGAGTTCAGCGCCACCAGTCCAAGATCGTTGACTGCCACCGGGGCGTTGAGCCGCTGGGCGATCTGTGACATCGGGTACTGCTGGTTATAGACCGCTGCTGACGCTAGCGGTGTGCTCAGGGTGGTGTACACCAGTTGCGCGAACGCCAGTGGTAGCAGGCCGAAGATGATTGCTGTGGTGCGCGCCTTGAGATGGGTCAGGCACAGGTGCAGGAAAAACACCCCAAGAAATGTCAGCCAATAGATTTCATAGCGCCCGAACCATCCATTCTTGCCAAACAGGGTATGCAGCGCGGTGACCGTAATCAGCAGCATGACCAGCAGTTTTCGGTTCGGCATGAAGGCACACATGACCAGCATCGCGAGAATGATCCAGCCATACTTTTCGAACTGGCCAATGGCATTCATGACGATGGACGATAGCCCGGTCGTGTCCGATTTGGCGATAACAGAGGAGGGCAGGTAGCCAACGCCCAGCCTGGCCAGAAACAGAGAGAACAGCGCCACGATACCGACCAGTGCGACTCCGCAGACCAGCGGCTTCAGACGCTCACTCTTGCACAGCAAATAGAGCAACACCGGAAGAGACACCGCCAGCCCTTCGTAACGCACCAGTGGCAATAGCAGGATGGCCAGGTAGACGCCGTTGCTCGTGATCTGTTTGCCGTAAAACTCTTTGCGCAGCACGCCCACTGCAATTACCGCCACCAGATAAATCTGCAGGCAATGTTCCATGCCGTTGAAGATCAGCCCGTAGAAGTTGGTCGCGAGGAACCAGCCGCCCAGAATGAAGAACCGATGGGCAGAGCTGATACCCGACAGCAGTCGGTTGAAAAGCGAGAAGGTCAGAAAGGAGAAACCGATGTTCAGGAGCAGCGGCACCCACAGCATCAAGCCGCTGAGAGGGGTAAAAGGCGCCAGTAGAAAGGGCCAGAGGATGCTCGACGACGGTGCCGAATATTCGCCGGGATTGATGCCGTAATGACCGCTGAAGATGCGCCTGGCCAGATCGATATGGATATATGGATCATCGAGGGTATACATCAACGTGCCGCCGTTGATGACCAGTATGCTCAGCAACAGCAGAGTGACTGGCAGGCAGAACAGCAACAGCAACAGCATCAGGCGGCGATCAGGAGTGGTTGCGATAGAGCAAGTTGCTGCGTTGATGCCCGTATCCATGGCTATCTGCTCATCAAAGAAGGCGAAGGAGTCCTGTTTGTCTGAAACAGGGTCAGCCTAACGCAGCACCACTTGATGTCAAATTAATGGCCTCAATCGCGTCCTGTTTGGTGGGGTGTTTATCACGCGTCAAAATAACCACTTCAGGCGTGAAGGCTGCTGTCACGAGTGCGACTGACAGCCTCCGCCCTGAACCTGATTACTTGGCGAACAACTGACCGATGTCCTTGAACGCCTTGAACTCCAGCGCGTTGCCGCATGGGTCGAAGAAAAACATGGTGGCTTGCTCACCGACTTCGCCTTTGAAGCGCACGTAAGGTTCGATCACAAACTTGATGCTCTGCGAACGCAGGCGCTCGGCCAGGATTTCCCAGTCTTCCCAGCTCAACACCACACCAAAATGCGGAACGGGCACGTCATGGCCGTCCACCACGTTAGTGCCTGCCGATTCTTGCGAGGCGGTTTTCGGGTGCTCGTGGATCACCAGTTGGTGGCCGTAGAAATCGTAATCAACCCAATGATCGCTGGACCGGCCTTCGGTGAAGCCGAAAATATTCGTGTAGAAATGGCGGGCGGCGGCCAGGTCGTGGACGGGGATAGCTAAATGGAAAGGGGCGAGGCTCACGGTAGTCATCCTTTTTTTATGAGGCAAAGGCTATGGAAGATGGATTGATTCTAGATAAGAATAAATTTATGCAAAGCGGATATATTTACTGCTCAGCTCAAATAAAATCGATCAATTGGACGGCTTATGTTGCGTGAATTGAAGACCTTCATCGCCGTGGCCCGCTATGGCACCTTCGCCGCGGCGGGCATGCACATTGGTTTGACCCAGTCAGCTGTCAGTTCGCAGATCAAGAACCTTGAACAGGCGCTCGGCGTGCGTTTGTTTGATCGCACCGGGCGTCAGGCGATTCTCAATGCCGCTGGCGTTCGCGCGCTGCCCCTGGCGCAAGAAATGTTCGAGCTGTTCAATCGCATGTCGACGCCGGTGGACCCGGATGAGTACCGCGGCGAAATGAAGATTGGCGCGATTGCCAGCGCGCAAACCGGGTTCCTGCCTCAAGCGTTGTTAAGGCTGAGGCGTCGCGCACCGGCGGTGGAGGCCAAGCTGGTGCCTGGCGTGTCGCTCAACCTGCTGAGTCAGCTGGACGCGGGTGAGCTGGACGTGGCGATCCTGATCAAGCCGCCCTTCGAGTTGCCCAAAGAACTCCATGTGCAGGTGCTGGAAACTGAGCCCTTTGTGCTGATTGTGCCGCTGGATGTCGAGGAGACCGATCCACTCAAGCTGTTGGCCGGGCAGCCGCACGTGCGCTACGACCGCGCTTCGTTCGGTGGGCGTCAGGTCACCCGGTTTTTGCGTGAGCAGCAGATCGAGGTGCACGTCGCGCTGGAACTCGACGAGCTGGACGCCATCGTCAAGTTCGTCGAAAGCGGGCTGGGCATTTCCCTGATACCTCGGGCCGGACTCTGGCTGGAGCGCGAAGCCAGGGTGCGGGTCATCAGCCTGGGCGACCTGACCTTTCATCGCGAAGTGGTGTTGATGATGCGCCGTAGCCAGCGCGATCTGCCGCTGCACAAGCTGTTCACCGATTGCCTGACACCTGACGCCGGTGGAGAGAATTCGTCAGATTGAAGGTGTATCAAGGTTTATGCGTATTTGAGGCCGCAAGCCGCGGATGATCTGGCAGAATACGGCCATTGCCTGATTCGTCCAGGCAGCCGCTAAATGAAAGAGGGCGTTATGAGTCACGACAGCATTAACTGGGACACTCTGGGTTTCGACTACATCAAAACTGATATGCGCTACCTCTCTCACTGGCGCGATGGCGCATGGGACGAAGGCTCGCTGACTGAAGACAACGTACTGCACATCAGCGAAGGCTCCACCGCGCTGCACTACGGCCAGCAGTGCTTCGAAGGCCTGAAGGCCTATCGCTGCAAGGACGGCTCGATCAACCTGTTCCGCCCTGACCAGAACGCCCTGCGCATGCAGCGCAGCTGTGGTCGCCTGTTGATGCCGCAAGTGCCGACTGACGTATTCATCGAAGCCTGCAAGAAAGTCGTTGCTGCCAACGAGCGTTTCATCCCGCCTTACGGTTCTGGCGGCGCGCTGTACCTGCGTCCCTTCGTCATTGGCGTGGGTGACAACATCGGCGTGCGTACTGCGCCCGAGTTCATTTTCTCGATCTTCTGCATTCCAGTAGGCGCCTACTTCAAAGGTGGCCTGAAGCCGAACAACTTCGTGATCTCCGGCTACGACCGCGCAGCGCCACAAGGCACAGGCGCAGCCAAGGTCGGCGGTAACTACGCCGCCAGCCTGATGCCAGGTTCGGAAGCCAAGAAACTGAGCTTCGCGGATGCCATTTATCTGGATCCGCAAACCCACACCAAGATCGAAGAAGTCGGCTCGGCCAACTTTTTTGCGATCACTCACGACGATGTGTTCGTCACGCCGAAATCCCCATCGGTTCTGCCGGGCATCACTCGCCTGTCATTGATCGAGCTGGCGCAGAGCCGTCTGGGCCTGAAGGTCGTGGAAGGTGATGTGTTTATCGACAAGATCTCTGACTTCAAAGAAGCCGGCGCTTGCGGCACTGCTGCGGTTATTACGCCAATTGGCGGGATTTCGTACAACGACAAGCTGCACGTGTTCCACAGCGAAACCGAGGTCGGCCCGGTGACCCGCAAGCTCTACGCAGAACTGACCGGCGTACAGTCCGGTGACGTTGAAGCGCCAGCAGGCTGGATCGTCAAGGTTTGATGTAAACCTGTAGGAGCTGCCGAAGGCTGCGAACGAGGCTGTGTCAGACAGACCGCTTTCGCAGCCTTCGGCAGCTCCTACAGATCTCCGTTATTTCGTGGAATCTGTCTCCTTCGCCGGCCCCAGCACAATCACCAGGTGCCGCAAGTCTTCCACGCTCAAACTGATGCTCTTTCCCGACGGGCTTTCGCTCACTTCACCCAGCGCATACACCGTAAAGAACTTCACCTCTTCGGCATGGCTCAGCAGTTCGCTGATGTATCGGCTGGAGCGGTAGGCTTTCATCTGCGCAGGCGACACATACAGCGTCACCAGCTTGCCCTCAAGCCGGTCGAAGAACTTGAACTTGAACCCCAGCCCGTAGCGCTCCACCAGACCGCCGCCGTATAGCACCCGACCGTTATCGCCCAGCTTCGCGTATTTGATATGCCGGAAGTAGGAGCGCAGCGTCAGCTCGCCCTGGCCAGGAATCTTCAGGGTCAGCAGCTTGAAGTCATCGGCGGATAATTGCGCTTTGGCTTGACGATAGCTGTCGACGAGACGTTCAAGGTTGTTGGTGCGGGTTTCGCTGTCGCGAGGTTGCTTTGCCGCTGGAGCCTTAACGGGAGTGGGTTCGTCCGCTATCTCTGCGGCGACAGCAGCCGGTTTGGCTTCTTTGGTTTTTCCTGCACCGGGCGTCTTGATGGCTGGATCAAAGACATCAATGTAGTCATCCAGCTTGCGCTTGGCCTTGCGGATGCGCGTCTGTGGTTCGGTTTCTTCGCTGCCAGCGGGCAGCTGGTTTTCTTCTGCCTGCTCATCGATCCACTCACAATCGGGATGATGATCGGAGTGCGGGTTAGCGCGAAAGTGAGCAGACACAAACGTCGGATTGTCCTGCGGCTTCACGTCGTAACGCACGCCCGTAATCTTCGCCCCGAGCCTGCGACAGGGTTCGCTCGAACAGAGAAACTCAAAACGCTGCCGAGGCTCTTCCTGAGAAAAGTATTCCCGGCGCGCAGCACTGATCGACAACTCCTCCTGGAGCTCGACACAGAACGCACGGGTGATGGTTTTGTTGGTTTTCATCTGGCAGGTCCGACAGGTCAGAAGCACGTCGTAGTGTCTTTGACATAACTGTGTCCTGCAATAGACACCAAACCGGTAGGAGCCAACCTGTTGGCGAGGCAGCGTGTCTGATACACCGCGTCAAGCCTCTCGCGAACAAGTTCGCTCCTACCGGTTTTTGGGTTTTACTGTCCCGGCACTGCCAGCCAGTTACCCACTGCTTTCTGATAAGCACCGGTGGCTTTGCTCAAGTGCAGCCACTGATCGACATAGCTTTTCCAGGCCACATCGCCACGCGGCAGCAGATAGGCTTTCTCACCGTATTGCAAAGACTGGGTCGGATTGATCGCGCACAAACCCGGCATGCGCTTCTGCTGGTAGAGCGCTTCGGAGGCTTCGGTGATCATCACGTCAGCTTTTTTATCCAGCAGTTCCTGGAAAATGGTTTTGTTGTCATGGAACGCCAGCTGCGCGTTGGGCAAGAAGGCGCGGGCGAAGGCCTCGTTGGTGCCACCGGCCGGTTCGATCACGCGTACGGACGGCTTGTTGATCTGCTCGAGGGTTTGATACAGCGCCACATCTTCACAACGGGCCAGTGGAATCTTGCCATCGACGTCCAGCGTGCTGCTGAAGAACACCTTCTTCTGGCGCTCCAGTGTCACGGAAATCCCACCCACGGCGATGTCGCATTTCTCGGCGACCATGTCCGGGACCAGCGTTTTCCAAGTGCTCGGCACCCATTGCACCTTCACCCCAAGGCTTTGCGCCAGAGAGCGGGCCAGTTCGATATCAATGCCTTCGTACTCACCGTCTTCGCGCAGGAAAGAATACGGCTTGTAATCACCGGTGGTGCACACCGCGAGTTGTCCCTCTTGCAACACCTTGTCCAGATGCGACGGCAGTTCCTGTGCCTGGGCAAAACCCGACAGCCCGAAAAGCAGGGCGGCGGTAGCGCTGTGTTTCATGTTTTTCATAAGAGGAGAAGCTCGAGGGTTGGAGTGATGCTGCGGACAAAGCAAGAACGGAGCCATGTCGCGCAAGTGCGCAACCACTCAAACCCTGTAGGAGCTGCCGAAGGCTGCGAAGCATTCATCCTGACATACCGCGATCGCAGCCTTCGGCAGCTCCTACAGGTGAACGTTCTTCTTACTGCCCCGGCACCGCCAGCCAATGACTGACCACGGTCTGATACGTCCCGGTTGCCTTGCTCAGGTGCAGCCATTGATCGACATAGGCCTTCCAGGTGGTGTCGTCCCGTGGCAGCAGATAGGCCTTCTCGCCGTATTGCATGTAGCGCGTCGGGTTGATCGCACACAGCCCGGGCATGCGCTTCTGCTGATACAGCGCCTCGGACGAATCGGTAATCATCACATCGGCTTTCTTATCCAGCAGTTGCTGGAAAATCGTCTTGTTGTCGTGGAAGGCCAGTTGCGCCGCAGGCAGGTGGGCGCGTACAAACGCTTCGTTGGTGCCTCCGGCTGGCTCGATCAAGCGTACCGAGGGCTTGTTGATCTGCTCGATGGTTTGATACAGCGCCTGGTCTTCACAGCGGGTCAACGGGATCTTGCCGTCAACGTCCAGCGTGTTGCTGAAGAACGCCTTCTTCTGGCGTTCCAGCGTTACCGAGACGCCGCCCATGGTCACGTCGCATTTACCGGCCAGCATGTCCGGCATCAGGGTTTTCCAGGTCGTCGGCACCCACTGCACCTTCACGCCAAGGCTCTGCGCCAGCGAGCGGGCCATTTCGATATCGATGCCTTCATATTCGCCATCCTCGCGCAGGAAGGTGTAGGGCTTGTAATCCCCCGTGGTGCAGACAGCCAGCTCGCCGGACTGCAGAACCTTGTCCAGATGCGAGCCTGAATCGTCAGCCAGGGCGGTGCCGGAGAGTCCCAGCAGCAGGGTAGCGGTGATGCAAAGTTTCTTATTATTCATGGAGGGCAGAACTCGAAAAGTTAAGTAATGAGGCGGCGTAATCCTGCCTGACAATGTTCAGCGATTCCATCGTTCGCGGTGCCGGGTAGGAGGTAACTTGTTGCCGAGAGGGTTAAACGCGGCGGTCCTGCTCTGACGCCTCTCGCGAACAAGTTCGCTCCTACCATGTGGCGTGGTGTTGGGTAGGAGGTAACTTGTTGCCGATAGGATTTGACGCGATGGTTCCAGTTTTATGTTTCGCGGCGCACCACGGCAGTGCGATCCGGTGCATAAACAGTGCATTTTCTGCCTATTGGCGCGTGATATACGCATATCTATCTATTTAGCGCGCACATCGATCTTTTATTGGGTAATCTGTGCGCGCTTTGGTTGGTGGTTTTCTGCTGGCCAGCTATTCCTCCTTACACTTTTCAAGAGTTCGTCATGACCCAGATCGCCGCCACTCAGACCGTCAAGCACTCCATGTTCGAAGACATATTTGCGATCGTCATTGGTACGTTGATGGTGTCCTTTGGGGTGATGATGCTGCGTCAGGTGGGCGGTGTGACCGGTAGCAGCGCCGGGATCGCGTTCCTGATCAGCTATGCGACCCATTTGTCATTCGGCGTGGCATTCTTTCTGATCAACCTGCCGTTCTATTACCTGGCCATCCGCCGAATGGGTTGGGCGTTTACTATCAAGACCTTCTGCTCGGTGGCGCTGGTGTCGATATTCTCCGAACTGCACGCGCGGTTCATCCATATCGACCAGTTGCAGCCGATCTACGCAGCGCTGTTCGGCAATATCATGATGGGCCTGGGGTTCATCGTTTTGTTCCGGCACAAGGCAAGCCTGGGCGGTATCAATATTCTTGCGCTGTACCTGCAAGACCGCATCGGTCTGCGCGCAGGCAAGTTGCAGATGGTCGTAGACGTACTCGTGGTGCTGGGCTCTCTGTACCTCGTCAGCCTGCCGATACTGTTGGCATCCATCGCCGGTGCAATCGTGCTGAACCTGATCATCGCCGTGAACCATCGGCCGCACCGTTACACCGCCTGATTGCCTTTCAGCAGGGCAGAAAAAACAAGAGCAAGCCCTGGTGAGAGGGCCTGCTCTTTTTTTTTGCGGTGTTTCACTGGTTCTTACTCTAGGTTGTTGCGCTGGCTATTTATCCGACCGATAGCTGATTGCCGCATAACCACGGGTTGAATGCGACTGAAGTTCTCGAGTCAGTTGCCCTAGAGTCCGCAGACTCTTCAAGGTCTGGTTCACCTGAAAGCCACGTTTGAGAATAACGGCCTGCTGATCAAAACGTTTTAACGTTGAGTCAAATACGGCGGGTGCAGCCTCAAGTGTCTCCAGATCCTGTCGGGGCGAATGTCCAGTTAAAGCCATGGTTACCTCCTGTTCAATTTAGGGTTTGGGTCAGCTTTCGTTCAAACCATCAAGCGTCTTTGCCTTGCACAAAACCTGAGCCCAGATCAGCCGCAGTGATCGGGTTGGCCTCCGGATCGGACATGGTTCGGGTTTTCATATTCAGCAGTACGTCTTCATCTTCATCTGACAACACGACAGACGCACTGCCGTCGCCACCATCCACCGCAGGCTCTGGCGATTCGACGTATTCCCACTCTTCACCCTCGTTCCATGGGCCGCGCACATCCGGGCCGCCAGTGGACAGGTTGAAGTACACGTTGGTGAACTCAGGCATGCCGGGCAACTTGCCTTGCGGGAAGTTAGGCTGGATGGAGTGCAGTGCTTTTTCGAACGACTTCTGGTGAGCAATTTCCCGAGTCATCAGGAAGCCCAGCGCTTCTTTCACACCTGGATCATCAGTCACATTCATCAGGCGCTCATAGACAATCTTGGCCCGTGCTTCGGCGGCAATGTTGGAACGGAAGTCCGCCGTTGGTTCGCCGATGGTGTCGACATAAGCGGCAGTCCATGGCACGCCGGCCGAGTTAGTCAGTGGCGCGCCGCCGCCATACAACAGGCTGGTGATGTGCGAATCGTTACCGGCACCGTTGATAGCGCGATACAGTTCGCCTTCTTCCTGTACGCCTTCAGCCAGTTGGCCTTTGCCGCCACGGTTAAGCATGCAGATGATCGAGCCAATGATTTCCAGGTGGCTCAGCTCTTCAGTGGCGATGTCCATCAGCAAGTCTTTACGGCCTGGATCTTCTTCGGCCAGGGCTTGAGTGAAGTAGCGCGCTGCTGCCGCCAGTTCACCTTGAGCTCCACCAAATTGCTCAAGCAGAAGATTCGCCAAACCCGGGTTTGGTCTTGCCACGCGCACGGTGTATTGCAAACGTCGGTTATGTAAAAACATGGAGTTATTCCTCAACTTTATTTTTGGCTAAAACGGCTGTGTGGTCATCTTTGTGGCCACAGGAAAGAGAGCAATTGAAAAGAAGTACCGTTCCGGAAAGTTGACCGGCGGTATTAAAATTTTAGAACTTGCAAGTTGATAGAGTCGACTGAGTGTTTATCGTCGTATAAATGCACTGTTTTGGGTGGGTGGCTTTTGATCGGTAGCTATTGGCCATACAGAAGCTGTCCTGATTACCTGACACCGCGCTGTCACGAAGACACAAACAGATACCCGTAGGACCGGCTTTAGCCGGGAGGACGTTAATTGGGCGAGGATTGCCTTGTGGATGTAATGGCCCCCTCCCGGCTGAAGCCGGTCCTACGGAAACCCGTTTATTCCCCAAAGCCTACAGTGCCGCCTATATGTTAATTAGTTGTATTGCGGAAAATTCTTACACCTTTTGAAGTACTGTCTTATTGCTATATTTTTCTTTTAAATTCTTACCTTATAAGCACTTGCGACATGAAAAACATGCGACTAGTCTCCGCTCCGTTGCTCAAAACAAGCGACCGGATTTAGCGATCCGAACCTCAATAAAACATATCTCCTGCGGAATTTTTCAGGTGTTCATCTACGCTTGAAACATACGTTATGGCGGTTGTGCGTCGGAGACCTTCGGGTCTGCCGGTGCGTTTATGTTTTGTTGAGGCCGGTTCGCTAACCCTCGCACAACTGCCACCCTTATTCCGTTAGCCGGGTTAAGGATGGCAAGCCATGACCGAACGGAGTTAAACGGATGCAAGCGCTTCAACCCCAGCCAACTCGTCCAGCCGATTGTTTCGAACCCCTGCTGTTCGTCCGCCACCAACGCATGCTGCGCGCCCTGATGCTCGAAGGGCAGGGCTGGTTCTGCCTGCAGGATCTGGCACGCCTGATGGGCAAAGCACTGGATCAACGTTCCATCTACAAACTCGACCCGGACCAGTACCGTACTGCGTGGCTGCTGGCCAGCGCTCAATGGAGCAAACAGATACTGATCAGCGAGTCCGGCGCCTACGCCATGCTGGTTCACCACTACGTCCCGGAAAACCGCGCATTGCGCCGCTGGCTGACCAACGAAGTCATGCCCGTCCTGCGTGAGGCGCCGCAAACCCGGCAACCCAGCCTTAGCGTGATGCAGTGGCCCGGCAAAAGTCTTTGTTTGCTGCAGTGGCAAAACGAACAGTGGATCAAATTGCGCGACATGCCGGACGTGTTGCCCGCACCCCAGGCATGGGAAAAGCCGTGGTGGCGCAAGGCGCTGGACATGACCCGCCAGTGACCAGCCGTAGTTCAAGCGCTTGATTAAAACCCGCCCCCGTAATCGTGATTAGCTATTTTCGGTGCGCGAAAAAAAACCAGACACTGGATCCGGTTTTCTTTTTTTTATAATTTATTCAGGCATATACAGCCCGTTATCCGAAAACAACGTTTTTTCGCTGGAAACCTCGTTCCAGAGCCTCAAGTCTTCGCCGTTTCAGCCGCTATCAGTCGTATACATTTACGCGTAATCAATACCGATTGCTGCTTGCCTGCCTCTGATAAAAAACGTGTGCGGAGTTACTGCTTTATGATTTTCAATAAACGATTGAAGCAGGAGTTGTTAACGATAAGCGAAAAGCTTTCGTCCATGGAGCAGGTACGCGACAGTCTCGAAATCGAAATGCTGTCCATCAACCTTGATGAGCGCGGCAAGATCGAGTCAGTCAACCGCAAATTCGAACAGGAAATGGGCTACACCAGCAGCGAGTTGGTCGGCCGCTCGCTGCTGGAAATGGTGCCCAAATACGCCCAGAGCACTGATCACTTTTCGCGCATGAGCAAAGCGATTCAGCAGGGCAAGCACTGGGCTGGGGCGCTGCAGATTTTCCGTGGTGATCAGAGAGAAGCCTGGTTGCGGGTGATTGTTCAGCCGGTGACCAACAGCAGTGGCAAGGTTACGCAGTTCTCCGTGTACGCCAGTGACCTGACGCGCACCATCGAGGCCTCCCGTGAGCACGAAAACCTGATCGAAGCGTTGCAGCGTTCCACGGCCGTTATTGAGTTCGATCTGAGCGGTACCGTGCTCACAGCCAACCAACGCTTTCTGGATTCCATGGGCTATTCGCTGTCGCAAGTAGTCGGCAAGCATCACAGTATTTTCTGCGAAGCGCAGGAAGCCAACTCCCCGCAGTACCAGGTATTTTGGGACAAGCTGCGCCGTGGCGAATTCGTGGTCGATCGCTTCAAGCGTATCGACAGCCGTGGCCATTCTGTCTGGCTGGAGGCGTCCTACAATCCGGTGACAGATGCTCACCGTCGTCTCTACAAAGTTGTGAAATTCGCCACGGTCATCACCGAGCAAGTCGAGCGCGAAGAGGCCGTTTCCGAAGCCGCAAGAATTGCCTTCACGATTTCGAAACACACCGACGAAACTGCGCGTAAAGGCAGCGTCGTGGTCAAGGAAACCGTCGACGTCATGCGCGCCCTGGCTTCTCAAATGGAGCTGGCTGTAGAGGGCATCGGCGCACTCGACAAGCAATCGCAAATCATCGGTTCGATCATCACCGCGATCAGCAGTATTGCCGATCAAACCAACCTGCTGGCCCTCAACGCCGCCATCGAAGCCGCCCGCGCCGGTGAACAAGGCCGAGGCTTCGCCGTCGTCGCCGACGAAGTCCGCCAACTCGCCTCCCGCACCAGCAAAGCCACCGCCGAAATCGTCGACGTAGTGCAGAAAAACCAGGCACTCGCCGAGCAAGCGGTCGGTGTGATCGAACACGGCAAAAAACAGGCTGAACAAGGCCTGGAACTGTCAGGTCAGGCCGGCAAAGTCATCGTCGAAATTCAGGATGGCGCCCAACAGGTTGTGAACGCAGTGGGGCAGTTTGCGAATCAGGTTTCGGGTTGATCGATCAGCCAGGCCCGGGTTAAACCGGGCTTGGTTTATTGGCTTCACGCCGCCTTGGCCTCGGCCCATTTGCTGTTGCTCAGCATGAATACGGCACCTTCATCCGGTGCCGCATTGGGGGCGATTTCAAAAGGCCCGTTCTGGATATGGCGGAAAGCGGCATAAAACGCCCGCATTGCAAAATCCGCCGGGCCAGGCACCGCATCGACCCCTTTTTTCTCCCAATTGGCGACCGTCTGCACATCAATGCGCAGCATCGCTGCAAGTTCCGACTGCACCAGGTCCTGCTCCTTCCTCAGAAACCGAAACTGCATCTCAAGCTCATTCCGTCATGGTAGGACCGACCGGGGGGAGCTCCACTTCATTCGGGAAGGCAGTATTTTAGTCGATACAAAGGCTGCGGATGCACCGGCCTCTTCGCGAATGAATTCGCTCCTACCGGGATCAACGTTTGCAGGCCAACATAGAACCTCCCACAGAAAGTGTTTGGGGCTGATAACTCCTAAGACTGCTGCGCCTGACACCCCACTGTTGTTTGGTCGATTCGGAACTCTGTGGGAGCTGAGCTTGCTCGCGATGAATGCAACGCGGTCCAACTGATACACCGCAGCGTCTGCATCGTGGGCAAGTCTCCTAAAGGGACACAGTTGCGGTGCGAATCGTGATGTCAGGTAGATCGCCGCGACACTCCAGGTGCGCACGATAAGGCTCTCCACCCAGTCTGTGGTCAGCAATATCTACTACCGGCTTGTAATCAGAGCTGAGTTGACCATTCAGGCCAGGCACACATCAATCCTCAGGATCAACCTGACTCTCCGGCTTCCAGCGTGCCACCAGATCAGCCATCCCCTCAACCCGGAGGAATAGTACCCAGCACACCCACGCCGATTGCTACCAATAAAAAAATCGCCATGTAGATCGTTAGCTTGCCCATAAGGCCTCCCGATATTGGGTGAGGTAGCGAGTCCAGATGCACGCTGAAAACTGCGCTATCAGTGGCCGGTTCCCGGCTGCTGAGGCCTTGATTATCGGGGGAAGGGTATTTTCAATACAGATTCAGATGGCGGAGAAAAATACGGATCAGATGGCGAGGCAGGTGAGCAGACGTTAGGGCTGTACGGTGAACAGGTAGCGTTGAGCATGACTTCTAATGAGTACCGGGGCTGAAAAACTGCTCGAAGTCGGTGATGCGTATGGTTGGTGCCAGATCACCAAGGACCGCAATCTCCTCATCTGCCTTTGTTGGCTTGTCCCGGTCATCCACTATGAAAAGCATATCGACAGGGTCTTCAGCTTTGTTGACCAGTAGCGCTTTCCTCAACCTTGCATTGATGGCGTTGGCCGTAGGCGTGACTGAATCGACATAGGTAGACCCCCATAGAAAGTCAAAGTGAGTTCCAGTTCCGCCCACGTTAATAAGTACGTTTCGATCCAGGTGTCTTGTCGGATCTTTCGCCCGCAACATCAGTTCAACTTCTTGGGTTAGCGAGAAGTCTGTGTCGCCCTCCGAAAAGCGATCCTCCTCCCAGGTGGCGATAGAGGAGAAGAGGCGCAGTATTTTCGCACCCCAGATACTCAATTCAGACTCAATAAAAACAGTTTCGAAAGCGCCTGCGTCCGACAGTGAAAAGCCATGCCTGATTGCAATGTTTTCAAGGCTCCGCCAGTTGCGTTTATCCCCCAGTGGATAGCCAAGAGAACGCAGTGCAAACAAAGTGATGCCGTCGTCTGTGAATTCCAGATTTCCAGCTTCTGCGAACAGATAAAAGTCCAGTGACTTCCCGCCCCGTAACGTGAAGGGCGTACTTATGTAGGTAGCGATCCTGCTACCGGTCTCGATGGTCTGGCAGTGCCATCCGGATCTCTCAAAGAAGTCGTTGCAACTTATGTTATCCATCGTCACTCCCGAAAAGATCGTCTTTGAAGGGAGGGGATAGCGTGCGGTCTTTATTATCAAGAACTCTCGCATGGCGCCTGAACCGCTCAACCCACCGAGACATCGTAGCTGATCTGAGCTGCGAGATAACCGTCCTGGTGACCTGACAGAGTCTTTCATCGCCAAGATGGATATGTGGGCCAAAAAACACTTTGCCGTGTTCCTTGTGAGAGCGCTCGTGTGTGGGAAAAATCTCCAGCATGAAAACCCGGCGCTTCTCCTTACCATTGCGAAACATCAGGCCATAGCTCATACGCTCACCTATGTGACCAGGCTGGTACTCGCCTTTGAAATACAGATGAGGAATTGAGACTCGGCGCTCATCCAGCAGCATGCTCGTAGCTTGAAGCCATCCTGAATGTGTTGGCTTCGCCTGCCATTCGATTTCGTCAGAGAGGTATTTCGCCCTTCGACACCAATCACGACACGCGGCAAGCCAGTCTTCTTCAACCATTATCAATTCCAGCGGCTTGAGTCAGTAGCTTTTAGCGCTACTTTGGGTGAGGAAATGCTAATGAAAGTCAGGGAGGGTTGCTGTCGGATTAATCTGTTAATGGCTTGTGATGTTTCGCCGTGGCAGGCAGGGAGTGGCGCATTCGTGATACTGCATGTCTCAAGTCGGGCTGGACTCAAGTGCAAATGAATAGGTGCCCCATCTCGTGGACTTCATCTGGAAAAAGGTCCCTCCATTATTCCTGAATAACCTCCTGGTCTTCAGCGCTCGCGCTTATAAAGCCAACGGGCCTTATGCCTCGCGTCCGTCGGATGGACCAGCCCTCAAATTGAAAACCCCTCCCTTGGTTCGCTATCATCGTGGCGTCGCAATCCGACCACCAATGGAAAATACAGTGCTTCGCTCGAACTGGCTGCCTACGCCGCCTTAGCGCTTCGCCCCCATCGCAATACCCTGACCGCCTTCTAGCTGCGGTCGCCTTCTGCTGCGCCTCGTTATTGGCCGTGGCAACACCATAACTCTACTGAAAGAGACGCACCTGCCTTGCACAGCGCCGTCCGCGCTTTGCGTAGTGCTGCGTTTGCCATGGGTAAATCTATGTTTGAAAAAATCAACGCCGCCTGGCTATGTAACGTGCGGGCAGATGTGCTCGCGGGTCTCGTTGTCGCATTGGCGCTCATTCCTGAGGCCATCGCTTTTTCCATCATTTCCGGCGTCGACCCCAAGGTGGGTCTCTACGCTTCGTTCTGTATCTGTACGGTGATCGCCTTCGTGGGCGGTCGTCCCGCCATGATTTCTGCTGCGACAGGCGCCATGGCTTTGCTCATGGTGAACCTCGTCAAGGATCACGGTCTTCAATACTTGCTGGCCGCTACATTGCTATGCGGCGTCATCCAGATCCTTGCGGGTTATCTTAAGTTGGGAGAGCTGATGCGCTTTGTATCGCGCTCGGTGGTCACCGGTTTTGTCAACGCGCTTGCGATTCTGATTTTCATGGCTCAGTTGCCTGAGCTCACCGACGTCACCTGGCCGGTGTACGCGATGACCGCTGGTGGTCTGGCGATCATCTATCTTTTTCCGCGCATACCTTTGGTTGGGCGGCTGTTACCGTCGCCACTGGTGTGCATCATCGTGTTGACTGCGATGGCGGTCTATCTCGGTCTGAACGTGCGCACCGTTGGGGATATGGGGTCTCTGCCTGACAGCCTGCCCATCTTCATGTGGCCTGAGGTGCCGCTGAACTTCGATACGTTGCTGATCATCCTGCCTTACTCAGCCGCACTTGCCGTTGTCGGACTGCTGGAATCCATGATGACGGCGACCATCGTCGACGACCTGACCGACACCACCAGCGACAAGAACCGCGAGTGCAAAGGGCAGGGCATTGCCAACGTCGCGACGGGACTTATCGGCGGCATGGCAGGCTGCGCGATGATTGGACAATCCATGATCAACGTGAAATCGGGCGGCCGGACGCGTTTGTCTACACTGAGTGCTGGCGTGTTACTGCTGATCATGATGCTGTTTCTGGGCGACTGGCTGGCTCGTATTCCCATGGCCGCTCTGGTTGCCGTGATGATCATGGTATCGATCAGCACCTTCAGTTGGGCGTCCATCCGCAACCTCAAGCAATATCCGCTTTCGACCAACATCGTGATGGTCGTCACCGTCGTTGTGGTCGTCGCCACTCACAACCTGGCTTACGGCGTCATTGCCGGGACGCTCCTGGCCGCAATGTTCTTTGCCAACAAGATTGCCCGCTTTCTGGACGTCACTTCCCAGCGTGATCCGGACCATAGTCACCGCACGTATTACGTGACCGGGCAAGTGTTCTTCGGCTCTGCAGATCGCTTCACCAACGCCTTCGACCCCAAGGAAGAACTTGAAACGTTGACCATCGACTTGCGTGACGCGCATTTCTGGGACATCACAGCAGTGGCCGCTCTGGACAAGGTCGTGCTGAAACTGCGCAAGACTGGTGCCGTGGTTGATGTGATCGGCATGACTCGGGCGACGGCTACGTTGGTGGATCGCTTCGGTGTGCACGACAAGCCAGATGGGATTGATACGCTGATGGGGCATTAATGCCGCGAGACGGCTGCTTTGATCGGTTTCGAACTGCTGGAGGAACTGTCTCGTGCTCTCGCGCTTGGGTTCATAGGGTTCGCGAAAGCAAGCGCGAGCCTCTGTGTGATGGAAACCGATCAAACTTGCATGGCTACTCATGGAGGGATGTACAAGCTTGTCTGGCCGTCGAAAGGGTAGACTCCCACCGATACCGCCAAGCCATCCGCCAATATCAGAAAGTGACATGAGGGTGAAACATTGCACGCAGTGACCAGATTCTTATTATGCATGCTCGTGTCAGCAGGCTTTAATGCAACCAGCGTGCTGGCTAGCTCCTATGAAGACAGCAAAAGCGAAAGCCTCTTGAATACTCACTACTTTGGCAGATTTGAAATCGCACTGCCTCGCGGGTCGGAAATCTCTGCAGACTATAAAAACTTTGACGAAAAAATAGAGTGGGTCAGCAACGAGGGAGACTCCCGTATAAATCAAGCTGTGGACCAGAAAGTAGAAGACTTGAAAAAAGGCATAGCGGTCGGCACTTTCAGTGTTTACGAGAAAACGGTCCCTCTTGACAATGGAAGCGTATTGCTCGTTTCGCGACTTAACAAGTTTTATACCTTTAACGTATACCTGCTCACTGCCAAAAATACGCTTTACCACATGATGGCAGCAAACATATCTGAACAGGGCCTGGAGGGTGGCATCGAGAAAATGCGCCTGTTAAGTAATTCCATTTACTCCCGACCGCCACACCAGGCTCCTCCGCAGGGTGGTTTTGCAATAGAGGCGGGCTACACGACGCTTGGTAGCGAAAAGTTCTTGGAGTCTGTTTACATGGGCGCGCAAATTGCGGGACATCCAGGTACCTATATCAGCTTTCTCACAAAGGCAATTTTTACTCAGGAAGACAGCTTGATAGAGCGATTTGAAAAACGTCAGTACGACGTGTCGATAGGAGAGCTTGCTAATTCCGGCAGTATCAAGACCCTCAGGAAAAGGCCTCGCCTGGTAAACGGAATTCAGGCTGAGGAAGTTGCGGTTAGCGCCCGCGTAGATGGCAAACAGTTTTATGCTTTCCAGCTAGAGTACAAAGGCACAGTAGAGTCCAACACACGGCCTTATATTGCGCTTGAACTCGGTACGCACGAGAAAGGCAGCGATTTTAAATCCGATGAAGACGCGTTGAAATTCTGGGACGGGATTGTCAATAGCCTGAAACCGCTGCCTTGATCGGTGGTTCAAGTAACCGTGTGAGTCGTGACGCTTGGTGTTACGACTTGCACGGTTTTGCTTTGGCGCTCCCAATCACAGCGAGACTCAAGCGTCAGCGAATCTGCGCACCAACTTTGCTGATTTCATCCGCCGAAAGGTCTCGCCAATCCCGTGGAGATATCCCGTACTCCGCGCTCGCAGCTTCAAGCACTTCTTCAAGTGAATGATAGAGATGGTCGCCGTCAACGATGTTTGGGTAATCGTTATAGCGAATAACCAGATAAAAAACCTCATCCTCCGTGGTCACCAGACCGAACGCCACCAGCGCTGCGACGCCTGAATCATCCGGCTGCTTTAGTGCTGCGAACAGGTAGCTCGGTTGTGAAGCCATGGTGTTGCTCCTCTAGCGGTTTGCGGGATGAGCGGCCTGGTTATCCTTGACCTCTTCCAGGCGACCGCCGCAGTCAATAAACGACTCCTCGTAATTCTGCCGACAGATCTTGCTTTGCGCCGCCCCAGGGTCGACCGGCTCCGAGCCGCAGGGGTTTGAAATTTGCGGGGTCTCTGGGGTCTGCTGCATGCAGGCTCGGTAGCCTACCATTCGCCCCTCGTAAATTATCCGCTGGCCCTGAACGCTTTGCTCTGCCCGTTTCTCACAGGCCTGAACTCTTGCATCCAACTCGGTAACGCAGCGCTGGCCCTGCTCGGTTTCGGGTTTGACATAGCGGTAGTGCGTGCAGGCGGCGAGGTTGATTAAGGCAAGGGCGGCGAGGGAGATAACAGTGAGGCGGCCAGTCATGTATTTCATATCCGTATGGGTAAACAATGCGCTTTTCTTATCGCTGATCTTGCCTTGGGATGCCAGGAAAACCCGGCAGCAGGTCTGCTGAAAATCGCTCGGGAGCGACGATCTAGAGCGCTTGCCACGTGGACTTACGTGACCAAAAATGCGTCAGTATGAGTTCCATTAATGAGCTGGCAATTCAAAGTGGAAACGGATGCAACCATTCTGTATGCGTATCCGCCAGATGGAATTCAAAGCGGATGGAACGGTGCCCCTACTTGGTATTCGCTCCGTGTGAAGCCCGAATAATCATGTAGTTCCTGACCGGCTGCAGCGATCTCTGCCTGCCAATGTTCAAGCGCTAATGCAGCGAACCCAATCACTGGCCAGCTTTGACCCTGTTCCGCTCCAGCTTGCGCAGCCCCTTGGTAATCAACCAATAAAAAACGATAAGCAACGGTATGGGCTGCGTCGCTATCAGCATCGCGCGTTTAATTTCCGGCAAATCTTGCAGGTGGTAATTCTCGAATACACTGGCCACTACGACAATCGTCACCAGCGACGAGAACAGGTAGCACATAAAGACAGCCATGATCCGGAAGAAGATTCGCCACGCTCGGGAGGGATGGTCGATATTTCTGGAGGCTGGTGAAGGAGTCGGGTTAGGGAATACGACGCAGAAGCCTATCATTCCAGCCACGAACTGGAATGTCACGACGCACACTAGCGGTGACATGAGGGATAACCCGCGTCGATTGATGATGAGGTAGGCAAACGATTGGCCCATCCATGAGTGTGGGTTGGAGATGCGATCAACGAGTTCTTACTGACACTTCCTACGCGCTTTAGATCTGCACCGGGAAGTTTTTTCGCGTGTAGTGTACGTGACAGTCATGCGTGTCAGACCTTACGGCGCTATCTTCAACCCGGTGCCTTCGGATCTCAGGAGGCCAGCAAGCCCAGGCAGGTCACCGTCCTTTATCATCGGAAAACCCAAATCCCACCCACAAAAAAACCGGCGCAATGGCCGGTTTCTTTGTATTCAAGCTGCATTGAGCAGCAGCTTGAAGTGTGTCGTGGTGCCCCGAGGGAGAATCGAACTCCCACTTCTTTCGAAAACGGATTTTGAATCCGCCGCGTCTACCAATTCCGCCATCAGGGCTCAATGGCGGCGAAGTCTACAGACGGTATTACCGTTGGTCAATCACCTTTCATGGTCAATTTTGTCTCTTTCCGCTAAACTTCGCGGCCCTGCTAGACGAACTCGATCATGCGCGTTGCTGACTTTACTTTCGAACTCCCTGATTCCCTGATCGCTCGCCACCCTTTGGCCGAGCGCCGCAGCAGTCGTTTGTTGACCCTGGACGGGGTGACTGGCGCGCTGGGGCACGAGCATTTTTCCGATTTGCTGGAGCATGTACGCCCCGGTGACTTGATGGTGTTCAACAACACCCGAGTGATTCCGGCGCGCTTGTTCGGCCAGAAGGCGTCCGGCGGCAAGCTGGAAATTCTGGTGGAGCGGGTTCTGGACACGCACAGCGTGCTGGCCCACGTGCGGTCGAGCAAGTCGCCCAAGCCGGGGTCGATGATTGTTATCGATGGCGGCGGCGAAGCCGAGATGGTCGTGCGTCACGACACATTGTTCGAGCTGCGCTTTACCGAGCCGGTCTTGCCGTTGCTGGAACGCGTCGGACATATGCCGTTGCCTCCTTATATAGACAGGCCCGATGACAGCGCCGACCGCGAGCGTTATCAGACCGTCTATGCCCAGCGTGCCGGTGCGGTTGCTGCGCCGACCGCGGGTCTGCATTTCGACCAGCCGCTGCTGGATGCCATGAAGGCCAAAGGCGTGGAGATGGCGTTTGTCACCCTGCACGTTGGCGCGGGCACGTTCCAGCCGGTGCGGGTCGAGAAGCTTGAAGACCACCACATGCACAGCGAATGGCTGGAAGTCGGCCAGGATGTGGTTGATGCCGTGGCAGCGTGTCGTGAGCGCGGCGGTCGGGTGATTGCAGTCGGTACAACCAGCGTGCGTTCGCTGGAAAGTGCTGCACGCGACGGTGTGTTGAAGCCGTTCAGCGGCGACACCGATATCTTTATTTTTCCGGGGCGTCCCTTCCATGTGGTCGATGCCCTGGTGACCAACTTTCATTTGCCGGAATCCACGCTGTTGATGCTGGTTTCGGCATTCGCCGGTTATCCCGAGACCATGGCTGCCTACGCGGCGGCAGTGGAAAACGGCTACCGCTTCTTTAGTTACGGTGATGCGATGTTCATCACCCGCAATCCCGCGCCGACCGCTCCCAAGGCATCGGGCCCAGAGGATCACGCATGAGCCGCACCAGTCGTATGTCTTTCGAGTTGTTGGCCACTGACGGCAAGGCGCGTCGTGGTCGATTGACCTTCCCGCGTGGCGTGGTGGAAACCCCCGCGTTCATGCCGGTGGGCACTTACGGTACGGTCAAGGGCATGCTGCCGCGCGATATCGAGGCCACCGGCGCGCAGATCATTCTGGGCAACACCTTTCACTTGTGGCTGCGTCCGGGCACCGAGGTCATCAAGACCCACGGCGACCTGCACGATTTCATGCAGTGGAAAGGTCCGATCCTGACCGACTCTGGTGGTTTTCAGGTGTTCAGCCTGGGCGCGATGCGCAAGATCAAGGAGGAGGGTGTGACCTTCGCCTCGCCTGTTGATGGCGCCAAGGTGTTCATGGGCCCGGAAGAGTCGATGCAGGTTCAGCGTGATCTGGGCTCGGACATCGTGATGATCTTCGACGAATGCACGCCTTACCCGGCTGACGAAGATGTCGCCCGTGTGTCCATGGAGCTGTCGCTGCGCTGGGCCAAGCGTTCGAAAGTCGCGCACGGTGAAAGCACGGCTGCGCTGTTCGGTATCGTTCAGGGCGGCATGCACGAAAGCCTGCGCAAGCGCTCGCTGGAAGGCCTGGATCAGATCGGTTTTGATGGCCTGGCCATTGGCGGTCTGTCGGTGGGTGAACCCAAGCATGAAATGATCAAGGTGCTGGATTACCTGCCCGGCCTGATGCCCCCTGAAAAACCTCGTTACCTTATGGGGGTAGGCAAGCCTGAAGATCTGGTTGAGGGTGTGCGCCGCGGAATCGACATGTTCGATTGCGTGATGCCGACCCGCAATGCCCGCAACGGTCATTTGTTCATTGATACAGGTGTATTGAAGATCCGTAACGCGTTCCATCGTCATGATGATTCGCCGCTGGATCCGACCTGCGATTGCTACACCTGTCAGAACTTCTCGCGCGCTTATCTGCACCACCTGGACAAGTGCGGCGAAATGCTGGGAAGCATGCTTAATACGATCCACAATTTGCGGCATTACCAGCGCCTTATGGCTGGTTTGCGCGAGGCTATTCAACAAGGTACATTGGCCGCCTTTGTCGATGCCTTCTATGCCAAGCGCGGGATTCCAACGCCGCCGATGGACTGAGTCAAAACAAGTTTTTCTGCTTTCTACTTAATTATGCAACTGGAGTGCTAAATGAGCTTTTTCATCTCTCCCGCTTTCGCGGATGCTGCTGCACCTGCTGCCGGCCCTATGGGTGGCGGTTTTGAATGGATCTTCCTGGTCGGCTTTCTGGTCATCTTCTATCTGATGATCTGGCGTCCACAGGCCAAGCGCGCCAAAGAGCAGAAGAATCTGCTGGGCAACTTGCAGAAGGGCGACGAAGTGGTTACTACCGGCGGTATCGCTGGCAAGATCACTAAAGTGAGTGACGGCTACGTGGTTATCGAAGTTTCCGACACTGTTGAGCTGAAAATGCAGAAGGGCGCTATTGCTGCCACGCTGCCAAAGGGCACCCTGAAAGCGATTTAAGATTCAGACTTTTACCAATCGACGGGGCGCGCAAGGCGCCCCGCGTTATAAGCGGGCGGCGTGATGCTGAACAAATACCCTCTGTGGAAATACGTACTGATCCTGGCGGTGCTGGTGATCGGTTTTATTTATTCCGCACCCAATCTCTACCCTGACGATCCAGCGATCCAGATCAGCGGCGCAAGCACTGCGTTGCAGGTGGGTCAGGCTGATCTGGAGCGTGCGAGCAAAGCGCTTGTTGATTCCGGAATCGCGGTCAAGGCCTCTTCCCTGGCCGAGAATGGCAAAGGCGGTTTGTTGCGTCTGACCAAGCAGGAAGACCAACTGCCGGCCAAGGATGTTGTGCGCAAGGTGTTGGGTGATGACTATGTCGTCGCACTTAACCTGGCACGTACCACTCCGACATGGTTGCGTAATCTTGGCGCAACCCCGATGAAGATGGGTTTGGACTTGTCCGGTGGTGTGCACTTCCTGTTGGAAGTTGACATGGACAAGGCGCTGGATGCGCGTCTGAAAGTTTATGAAGGCGAAGTCAAAAGCCTGTTGCGCAAGGAAAAGGTGCGTTATCGCAGCCTGCCGCAAGTGGGTGGCGCTATTCAACTGGGGTTCAGCGATGACGCTGCCCGTGAAGAAGCCCGCGTACTGGTTCGCAAGAATTACACCGATTTCGAGATCACTCCGGCTGAACTGAACGGGATTCCTGTTCTGCGCCTGGCGATGACTCCGGCGAAAATCAACGAAATCCGCGATTACTCCATCAAGCAGAACCTGACCACGGTGCGTAACCGGGTCAACGAGCTGGGTGTTGCCGAGCCTCTGGTTCAGCGTCAGGGTGCCAACCGCATCGTGGTTGAGTTGCCGGGCGTGCAGGACACCGCTGAAGCCAAGCGTATTCTGGGCAAGACGGCCAACCTGGAATTCCGTCTGGGCGCAGGTCCGGATGACTCCAAAGCCACTACCGAGATGTTCGAGTTCCGCGAAGGCGGTCGTCCGGCAGCTCCTGTGGAGCGTGGTCTGATCATCACCGGTGATCAGGTGACTGACGCCAAGGCCAGCTTTGACGAACATGGTCGTCCACAGGTGAACATCACGCTGGACGGTCACGGTGGCGATTTGATGAGCCGTGCCACCCGCAGCAATGTGGGCCGCAGCATGGCGGTGATTTTCATCGAGCAGAAGCCAACCACTACTTACACCAAGCAGATGGTCGACGGCGTCGAGAAAGACGTGCCGGTTCAGACCTTCAAGGAAGAGAAGAAAATCATCAGCCTGGCGACCATTCAGTCGCCGCTGGGTGCTCAGTTCCGGATTACCGGTCTGAACGGTCAGGGTGAGTCTTCCGAGCTGGCGCTGTTGCTGCGTGCCGGTGGTCTGGCTGCGCCGATGTACTTCGCTGAAGAGCGCACCATCGGCCCGAGCCTGGGTGCTGACAACATCACCAAGGGTATCGATGCTTCCCTGTGGGGCATGCTGTTCGTGTCGTTGTTCATCATGGCGATCTATCGCTTCTTCGGTTTGATCGCAACAGTCGCTCTGGCGCTGAACATGGTCATGCTGCTGGCATTGATGTCGCTGCTGAGTGCGACGCTGACGCTGCCGGGTATTGCCGGTATCGTCTTGACGATGGGTATGGCGGTGGACGCCAACGTGCTGATCTTCTCGCGGATACGCGAGGAAATCGCCAATGGCATGACCGTCCAGCGTGCGATTCATGAAGGTTTCGACCGCGCCTATACCGCGATCCTCGACGCCAACCTGACGACGCTGCTGGTCGGCGGCATTCTCTTCGCAATGGGCACCGGCCCGGTGAAGGGTTTTGCGGTGACCATGTCGCTCGGGATCTTTACCTCGATGTTCACGGCCATCATGGTGACCCGCGCAATGGTCAACCTGATCTATGGCGGGCGTGACTTCAAGAAGTTGTGGATTTAAGGGGCTGCCATGTTACGTACCATTAACTTCATGGGCGTTCGCAATATTGCGTTCGCCGTTACGATGCTACTTACTGCTCTGGCGTTGTTCAGCTGGTTCCATAAGGGCCTCAACTATGGTCTGGACTTTACCGGCGGTACGCTGATCGAGCTGACTTACGAGCGTCCTGCCGACCTGGGCAAGGTTCGTGAAGAACTGGTCAGCTCCGGTTATCACGATGCTGTGGTGCAGAGCTTTGGCGCTACTACCGATCTGCTGGTGCGTATGCCCGGTGAAGATCCGCAGTTGGGTTCTCAGGTTGCCGATGCGCTGCGTAAAGCAGGTGGCGACAACCCGGCTACCGTGAAGCGTGTCGAGTTCGTAGGCCCGCAAGTGGGTGAAGAGCTGCGCGACCAGGGTGGTCTGGGCATGTTGCTGGCTCTGGGCGGTGTTCTGATATACCTGGCTTTCCGCTTCCAGTGGAAGTTCGCGGTGGGTGCGATCATCTCCCTGATCCACGACGTTGTGGTGACCATGGGTATCCTGTCGTTCTTCCAGATCACCTTCGACCTGACGGTGTTGGCGGCGGTGCTGGCGATCATCGGTTACTCGCTGAACGACACCATCGTCGTATTCGACCGCGTGCGGGAAAACTTCCGTTTACTGCGCAAGGCGTCGTTGATCGAGAACATCAACATCTCTACCACTCAGACGCTGCTGCGTACTGTCGCAACGTCGGTTTCGACCTTGCTGGCGATTGCTGCGTTGTGGGTATTTGGTGGTGACAACCTCGAGGGTTTCTCCATCGCGCTGTTCGTGGGTGTTGTGGCGGGTACTTACTCCTCCATCTACATCGCGAACGTGGTGCTGATCTGGCTGAACCTGACCACTGAGGATCTTATTCCTCCTGTGGTCGTCGATAAGGCTGACGATCTACCCTGATCGCAGTTCTCTCCGAGTGTGATGCCAAAAGGGCATGAGTATTGAACTCATGCCCTTTTTTATGCTCCAAGGCTTGGGTTCGTGGATTGCCGAGGCTCACGCTGGAACGGTAACGACCCCAAGCACTGCGTAGGAAACTACGTTTGAGATGGTCAGGAGGTTCACGTGAACAAATCGTTGCTTGTTGGTGCTGTGCTGGGCGCTGCCGTTGTTACGGCTGGCGGTGCTGTTGCCACCTACAGCCTCGTTAAAAGCGGCCCGGAATATGCGGATGTACTGGCAGTCGAGCCGGTTAAACAGCAAATAAAAACGCCGCGTGAAGTTTGCAAAGATGTAACCGTAACCAAGCGTGCTCCGGTCAAGGATGAGCACCAGATTGTGGGCAGTGTGATCGGCGCTGTTGCAGGCGGCTTGCTGGGTAACCAGGTAGGCGGCGGTAACGGCAAGAAGATCGCCACCGTAGCGGGCGCTGTTGGCGGCGGCTATGCCGGTAACAAGGTTCAGGAAGGCATGCAGAACCGCGACACTTACACCACCACCGAAACTCGCTGCAACACGGTCAATGACATCAGCGACAAGGTCGTGGGTTATGACGTGAAGTACAAGCTGAACGACAAGGTGGGTCAGGTGCGCATGGATCGTGATCCAGGCGGTCAGATTCCAGTCAACAAGGAAGGCCAGCTGATTCTGGGTCAAAACCAGCAATAAGTTTTGAGTCTGTGTTGATCAGAAAAAGCACCTTCGGGTGCTTTTTCTTTTTTGGTCTGGCGGAAAGTGGCAGGCACAAAAAAACCGGCACTTGGCCGGTTTTTTATGGGGCTGAATCTTAACGCTTCATCGTGGCCGGCAGGTGCGGTGCGATGGAGGTCAGAACAGCTTTGAAGCACTTGGTGTTACCAGCAACGATGTGGCCTTTCTCCAGGAAGTCGTGACCGCCCGTGAAGTCGCTGACCAGACCGCCTGCTTCCTGAATCAGCAGTGCGCCTGCAGCCATGTCCCACTCGGACAGGCCCGATTCCCAGAATGCGTCGAAGCGACCGGCAGCTACGTAGGCCAGGTCCAGGCTCGCGGCGCCTGCGCGGCGGATGCCTGCGGTCTGACCTACCAGGCTGCGGAACATGCCCAGGTAGTTTTCCAGGTTGTCCATCTGGTCGTCGCGGAACGGGAAGCCGGTGCCGAGCAGGGCGCCATCAAGGCTGGTGCGCGGGCTGACGCGCATGCGGCGACCGTTAAGCTGTGCGCCGTTACCTGCGCTGGCGGTGAATTCTTCCTGGCGAACCGGATCCAGAACCACTGCGTGAGCCAGGCGGCCTTTATGTTTGCAGGCAATGCTGACGGCGAAGTGCGGGATACCGCGAACGAAGTTGGTGGTGCCGTCCAGTGGGTCGATGATCCACAGGTAGTCAGCGCCTTCGCCGCTGCCCTCATGCATGCCGGTTTCTTCGCCAAGGATGCCGTGAGTCGGGTAGGCCTTGCGCAGGGCGGTGATGATCAGTTGCTCGGCAGCGCGGTCGATTTCGCTGACGTAATCCTTCGCACCTTTTTCATCGACCTTGATGGTATCCAGGCGCTCGATGGAGCGGAAGATCAATTCGCTGGCGCTGCGGGCGGCGCGCAGCGCGATATTCAGCATGGGCTGCATGGACGTTTCACCTAGGTCGTTAAAGAAAGCCGAACATTGTATTGGCTGTGGCGGAACTTTTCCAGTGGTTAACTGGATGTGTTGAGTATCTAGCCAATGTCGTGGGAACGGCTTTAGCTGGGAGGAGGCCGCTACAGACGACGCATTTGTATCGTCAGACACTGGTTCCTGTGGGAGCAGAGCTTGCTCGCGATAAGGCTGGATGCGATCTGGAGTGAACTGCGTCCAGCCTTATCGCGAGCAAGCTCTGCTCCTATCAAACAAAATGCAACTACCTGATTTGGAATGCTTTCACTGTAGGAGTGAGCTTGCTCGCGATAGCGTCAGCCCAGGCGACAAATTAGTCGGCCAAGAGATCGAATCGCGAGCAAGCTCACTCCTACAGGTCCACTGTTTGCTTTGCGACAGCGCTGTGTCAGGGACACCGGGTGATCTCCCAAAGGATCTGCGTAATCCTGGATATTGGTGTGAAGTCTTGGGGTCTGCTTTGGCCGGGGAGAGGTCGCTACAGACGACGTATTTGTATCGTCAGAAATGCCGCCTTCCCGGCTAATACCGGTCCCGCTTCGCGCCCGTGCGTAGCAAGCCGCAACCGTTCATAGCGTTCACCTCGGCTGTTCTGTAAGATTTCACCCCCTCTACTTATCTGTGAGCACTCGCCTTGCTGCAAAACATTCGTGTTGTCCTGGTCGGTACCAGTCACCCCGGTAACATCGGTGGGGCTGCTCGTGCCATGAAAAACATGGGGCTTTCGCGCCTGGTGCTCGTTGATCCGCAGTTCTTTCCTCACCATGAAGCGGATGCCCGCGCTTCGGGCGCTGGCGATATTCTGGAGAAAGCCCAGGTCGTCGCGACCCTTGAAGATGCTCTGGTGGGATGCAATCTGGTCATGGGTACCAGTGCCCGGGACCGTCGTATTCCGTGGCCGTTGCTCGACCCGCGTGAATCGGGCGTGATGGCTGCCGAGCAGGCAGGGCAGGGCGCAGAAGTCGCTCTGGTGTTTGGTCGTGAATACGCCGGCCTGACCAACGAGGAACTGCAGCGATGTCATTACCACGTGCATATCCCGTCTGATCCAGAGTTCAGCTCGCTGAATCTCGCTGCGGCGGTGCAGGTCCTCAGCTACGAGGTGCGCATGTCGTGGCTGGCTACGCAGGGCCAGCCCACCAAGGTCGAAAAAGTTGAAGTGACCTCGGTGCGCAGCGCTGACCTGGCGACCATGGATGAGATGGAAGGCTTCTATGGCCATCTCGAATCAACGCTGGTGGCTATCGGCTTTCTCGATCCGGAAAAACCTCGCCACTTGATGGCCCGACTGCGTCGCCTGTACGGCCGCAGTGAGGTGAATCGTTCCGAGATCAGTATTTTGCGCGGCATCCTTACCGAGACCCAGAAGGCTGCACGTGGTGAACCGTACAAACGGAAGGAACAATGATGTTCGAGCGTCTGCGAGAAGATATTCAGAGTGTGTTTCATCGCGATCCTGCTGCGCGCAACTCCTTTGAAGTGCTGACCTGCTACCCCGGCATGCACGCCATCTGGCTGCATCGGCTGGCACACATTCTGTGGACCAACGGCTGGAAATGGCCGGCGCGGGTGGTTTCGAATTTCGGTCGCTGGATGACTGGTATCGAAATCCATCCCGGCGCCAAGGTCGGGCGGCGTTTTTTCATCGATCACGGCATGGGTATTGTGATTGGCGAAACGGCTGAAATCGGCAATGACGTAACGCTCTATCAGGGCGTTACCCTGGGAGGCACCAGCTGGAACGCAGGCAAGCGCCATCCGACGCTGGAAGACGGCGTTGTGGTGGGGGCGGGCGCCAAGGTACTTGGGCCGTTTACCGTCGGTGCTGGCGCCAAGATCGGGTCCAATGCGGTTGTCACCAAGGCTGTTCCGGCAGGTGCTACGGCGGTAGGGATCCCTGGGCGGATCATTATCAAATCCAGTGATGATGTAGAGGCCAAGCGCAAGGCGATTGCCGAGAAGCTGGGTTTTGATGCCTACGGGGTTAGTGAAGATATGCCAGACCCGGTGGCGCGTGCGATTGGTCAGTTGCTTGATCACTTGCAAGCGGTGGATGGTCGTCTCGAAGGCATGTGCGAGGCCCTAAAAGGCCTTGGCAGCGATTACTGCGCCAAGGAGCTGCCAGAGCTGCGTGACGAAGTGTTTGATTGCGTGAAAGACAAGGGCGAAAGCAAGGTTGGTTGACGGGGCTGCATCCGGGGCGTGCCATGCACCCCAGTGTTTGCTATGATGCGGCCGCTGTTTTGCGTCCAATCCCGACTGTTTTGCTAGGTCTTATAGTTGACTTAAATACTCGGGAATAGCATACTCGCTCTCATTCCGAACCTCTGCGGTATACGCCATGCGACTGACTACTAAAGGCCGATACGCTGTAACTGCCATGCTTGATCTGGCGTTACATGCGCAGAACGGGCCAGTGTCTCTGGCCGACATTTCCGAGCGTCAGGGCATTTCCCTGTCCTACCTTGAGCAACTGTTCGCCAAGCTGCGCCGTGGCAATCTGGTCTCCAGTGTGCGTGGTCCCGGTGGTGGTTATCAGTTGTCCCGCGACATGCACGGCATCAAGGTTGCCCAGGTGGTCGATGCCGTCAACGAATCTGTAGATGCCACGCGTTGCCAGGGGTTGGGTGATTGCCACGCTGGTGACACTTGCCTGACTCACCATTTGTGGTGTGACCTCAGCGAGCAGATTCACGAATTTCTAAGCGGTATCAGTCTGGCCGACCTTGTCACTCGCCGTGAGGTACAAGAAGTTGCCCAGCGCCAGGATATGCGCCGTACCAGCGCCAAGACCCAGTACCTGGATAAGATTGAAACGTCCGCCGTTGAATGAGCGTAGATGAATCAGCGGTGCGCCTGCCTGATAGGAGAGATTCAATGAAGTTGCCGATTTACCTTGATTACTCCGCGACGACCCCGGTCGATCCGCGTGTCGCTCAGAAAATGATTGAGTGCCTGACCGCTGACGGAAACTTCGGTAACCCGGCATCGCGCTCCCACGTATTCGGCTGGAAAGCTGAAGAGTCGGTCGAGAACGCTCGCCGTCAGGTCGCCGATCTGGTCAATGCCGATCCGCGTGAAATCGTCTGGACCTCCGGTGCTACCGAGTCCGACAACCTCGCCATCAAGGGCGTTGCGCATTTCTACGCCAGCAAAGGCAAGCACATCATCACCAACAAGATCGAGCACAAAGCTGTGCTCGACACCACGCGTCAGCTTGAGCGTGAAGGTTTTGAAGTCACTTACATCGAGCCTGGTGAAGACGGTCTGATCACGCCTTCGATGGTTGAAGCCGCTCTGCGCGACGACACCATTCTGGTTTCGATCATGCACGTTAACAACGAAATCGGCACCATCAACGACATCGCTGCCATTGGTGAGCTGACCCGCTCCCGTGGTGTGCTGTTCCACGTTGATGCTGCGCAGTCCACCGGTAAGGTTGAAATCGATCTGGCCAGCCTCAAGGTTGACCTGATGTCGTTCTCTGCCCACAAGACCTATGGCCCTAAAGGTATCGGCGCGCTGTACGTCAGCCGCAAGCCGCGTGTTCGCCTTGAAGCGGCCATGCACGGCGGTGGTCACGAACGTGGCATGCGTTCCGGGACTCTGGCGACGCATCAGATCGTCGGTATGGGTGAAGCCTTCCGTATTGCCAAGGAAGAAATGGCCGCAGAAAACGTGCGAGTCAAAGCCTTGAGCGATCGCTTCTACAAGCAGGTCGAGCATCTCGAAGAGTTGTACGTCAACGGCAGCATGACTGCTCGTGTGCCGCACAACCTTAACCTGAGCTTCAACTACGTCGAAGGCGAGTCGCTGATCATGGCGCTCAAGGATCTGGCCGTTTCGTCCGGCTCTGCCTGTACTTCCGCGTCGCTTGAGCCTTCCTATGTGCTGCGCGCCCTTGGTCGTAATGACGAACTGGCGCATAGCTCGATACGCTTCACCTTTGGTCGTTTCAGTACTGAAGAAGAAATGGACTACGCCGCGCAGAAAGTCTGCGAAGCGGTCACCAAGCTGCGTGCACTTTCGCCGCTATGGGACATGTACAAAGACGGTGTCGACATTTCCAAGATCGAGTGGGCGGCGCACTAATTAAAAGCCGCCTTACAGACAGGCCATGTTTCAACCAGTTGCTGCATGGCTTGCAGAGCGGCTCCCTGATAGAGGAATAGCATCATGGCTTACAGCGAAAAGGTCATTGACCACTACGAAAATCCGCGCAACGTCGGCAAGATGAACGCGGAAGATCCAGATGTTGGCACCGGCATGGTCGGCGCTCCTGCTTGCGGCGACGTTATGCGTCTGCAAATCAAGGTCAACGAGCAGGGCGTCATCGAAGACGCCAAGTTCAAGACTTATGGTTGCGGTTCGGCTATCGCTTCCAGCTCTCTGGCAACCGAGTGGATGAAGGGCAAGACTCTGGATGAAGCAGAGACCATCAAGAACACTCAGTTAGCCGAAGAACTGGCTTTGCCTCCGGTGAAAATTCACTGCTCGGTACTCGCGGAAGACGCTATCAAGGCGGCAGTTCGTGACTACAAGCAGAAGAAAGGCCTGCTGTAATAGCAGCGTTTTCTAAAGAAGCTGGTGTGAAGTAATAAGGAGTTCCGATGGCTATCAGCATGACAGAAGCTGCCGCAAATCACGTAAGACGCTCCCTTGATGGGCGCGGCAAAGGTGACGGCGTTCGTCTGGGTGTTCGCACCACAGGCTGTTCAGGTCTTGCCTATGTGCTTGAGTTCGTCGATGAGGCGCAAAGCGAAGACACCGTGTTCGAACTTCACGGCGTCAAGGTGATCATTGACCCGAAAAGCCTGGTCTATCTCGATGGCACCGAGCTTGATTTCGTCAAGGAAGGGTTGAACGAAGGCTTCAAGTTCAACAATCCCAACTCGCGCGGTGAATGTGGCTGCGGCGAAAGCTTCAACGTCTGAGGCTTATTGTGGGTACTCCTTGTCATTTCGCTCTATTCGAGCTTCAGCCGGGCTTTCGCCTCGACCTTGATCAGTTGGCGACGCGCTACCGTGAGCTTGCTCGCGAGGTTCATCCCGACCGTTTTGCGGACGCCTCCGAGCGTGAGCAGCGGTTGGCGCTTGAGCGCTCCGCCAGTCTTAACGACGCCTACCAGACGCTCAAGAGCGCTCCGAAACGGGCGCGCTATCTATTAGCGATGCGCGGCGAAGTGCCTCTTGAAGTCACCGTGCACGATCCCGAGTTTCTTCTGCAGCAGATGCAATGGCGCGAAGAGCTTGAGGATCTGCAGGACGAGGCTGATCTGGCGGGTGTCGCGGTTTTCAAGCGTCGCCTCAAGACTGCTCAGGACGAACTGAACGAAAGCTTTGCGGCCTGTTGGGATGATGCTGCGCAACGCGAACAGGCCGAGCGCCTTATGCGGCGCATGCAGTTCCTCGACAAGCTCTCTTACGAAGTGCGCCAGCTTGAAGAGCGCCTCGACGATTAACTCCGTGCTGCTTCTGGCCGCACGCCTGTGAAATTCTGATAAAGCATGGCTCTACTGCAGATCGCCGAACCCGGTCAAAGCCCCCAACCTCATCAGCGTCGTCTGGCGGTGGGTATTGACCTGGGGACTACCAATTCGCTGGTTGCTGCACTGCGCAGTGGCCTTTCCGAACCGCTGGCCGACGCAGAAGGGCAAGTCATTCTGCCGTCTGCTGTGCGGTATCACGCTGATCGCGTTGAAGTGGGGCAGGCTGCCAAAGGCGCCGCTTCGACGGATCCGTTCAACACTGTATTGTCGGTCAAGCGCTTGATGGGTCGTGGTCTGTCCGACGTCAAGCAATTGGGCGAGCAGTTGCCTTATCGCTTTGTAGGCGGTGAGTCGCACATGCCGTTCATCGAGACCGTTCAGGGGCCGAAAAGCCCGGTGGAAGTCTCTGCCGATATCCTCAAGGTTCTGCGTCAGCGTGCTGAGCAGGCGTTGGGTGGTGATCTGGTCGGGGCGGTCATCACTGTTCCGGCTTATTTCGACGACGCTCAGCGCCAGGCCACCAAGGACGCCGCCAAATTAGCGGGTCTTAACGTGCTGCGCCTGCTCAATGAGCCGACCGCTGCAGCCGTGGCTTATGGTCTGGATCAGAGCGCCCAGGGCGTTGTTGCGATTTATGACTTGGGCGGCGGTACGTTCGACATCTCTATTCTGCGTCTCACTGGCGGCGTGTTTGAGGTTCTGGCAACCGGTGGTGATACTGCGCTGGGCGGCGACGACTTCGATCATGCGATTGCGGGCTGGATTGTCAGTGAGGCAGGCTTGTCTGCCGATATCGACCCGTCTGCTCAGCGAAGTTTGTTGCAAGCGGCTTGTTCGGCTAAAGAAGCGCTGACCAGCGAGGCTTCAGTCGACGTCGAATACGGCACCTGGAATGGCACGCTGACGCGGCCCGCTTTCGAAGCGCTGATCGAGCCAATGGTTGCCCGCAGTCTCAAGTCTTGCCGTCGTGCTGTGCGTGATGCTGGTATCGAGCTGGATGAAGTCGAAGCGGTGGTCATGGTCGGCGGTTCTACTCGCGTCCCGCGTGTGCGGGGCGCTGTAGCTGAATTGTTCGGTCGCCAGCCGTTGACGGATATCGACCCGGATCAAGTGGTCGCCATTGGTGCGGCGATCCAGGCAGATACCCTCGCTGGCAACAAGCGTGACGGTGGTGAGTTGTTGCTGCTCGACGTGATTCCGCTCTCGTTGGGACTGGAAACCATGGGCGGCCTGATGGAGAAGGTGATTCCGCGTAACACCACGATCCCGGTCGCGCGCGCTCAGGAGTTCACCACTTACAAAGACGGCCAGTCGGCAATGATGATTCACGTGCTGCAAGGCGAGCGTGAGTTGATCAGCGACTGTCGCTCCCTGGCTCGTTTCGAATTGCGCGGCATTCCGGCCATGGTGGCGGGTGCGGCAAAAATCCGTGTGACGTTCCAGGTGGATGCGGACGGTCTGCTCAGTGTCTCGGCCCGCGAGCTGGGTTCGGGTGTTGAGTCGAGCATCCAGGTCAAGCCGTCCTATGGGCTGACCGATGGCGAAATTGCCCGGATGCTCACGGATTCCTTCGCCAACGCCAGTGACGACAAAGTTGCCCGCGTATTGCGCGAGCAGCAGGTTGATGCCCAGCGCCTCGTCGAGGCAGTGGAAGCAGCACTGGAAGTCGACGGCGAGCGCTTGCTGGATGCCGAAGAGCGCATGGTCATCGACCTGCAGTTGCAGGAATTACGTGAATTGATGCAAGGCACCGATGGCCCCGCCATCGAGCAGCAGACCAAGCTTCTCTCGCAGGTGACCGATGCATTTGCAGCCCGCCGCATGAATATGACGGTAAAAGCCGCTCTGGCGGGGCGCAATCTGAATGACATTGAGGAATAACTGATGCCGCAGCTGATTTTTCTGCCCCATGCCGTGCTGTGTCCGGATGGGCTGGTTGTTGAGGTCGAGCCCGGCACGTCTATTCTCGAAATTGCTCACGAGCATCACATCGAGATTGAAAGTGCCTGTGGTGGTGTTTGTGCCTGCACCACATGCCACTGCGTCATTCGCGAGGGTTTTGCCTCGTTGAATGAAGCGGATGAGCTGGAAGAAGACATGCTGGACAAGGCATGGGGGCTGGAACCTCAGTCTCGCCTGTCTTGTCAGGCGATCGTCGGAAATGAAGACCTGACGGTTGAAATTCCCAAGTATTCGCTTAACCATGCGGCCGAAGCGCCGCACTGATCGAGAAGCTGTCATGAGTTACGGTTGGAATGACGTACAACGAATCGCTGAGGAACTGGCCGAGAATCATCCCGGCGTCGATCCTTACTCGGTGGGGTTTACCAAGCTGCAACTGATGATCAAGCAGTTGCCGGACTTCGACGACACCTCTGGCCGCGTCGGCGAGAAAGTGCTCGAAGCGGTTCAGACGCTTTGGGCCGACGAAATCGGCTGATCCAATTTGCACGTTAGGCAATAACCTCAAACCCGCGTATAATTCGCGGGTTTAATTTTTCGCTTTAATCATCGTTTCTGGAGTTACACCATGGCTGTTCAACGTACTTTCTCCATCATCAAGCCTGACGCCGTTGCTAAAAACGTAATCGGCGAGATCACCACTCGTTTTGAAAAAGCCGGTCTGCGCGTCGTTGCTTCGAAACTGAAGCAGCTGTCCAAGGCTGAAGCTGAAGGTTTCTACGCTGAGCACAGCGCTCGTGGCTTCTTCGGCGACCTGGTTGCGTTCATGATCTCCGGTCCTGTTGTTGTTCAGGTTCTGGAAGGCGAAAACGCTATCGCTCTGAACCGTGAGCTGATGGGCGCTACCAACCCTAAAGAGGCTGCTGCCGGCACTATCCGTGCTGACTTCGCTGATTCCATCGACGCCAACGCTGTTCACGGCTCCGATTCCGAAGCAGCCGCTGCTCGCGAAATCTCGTACTTCTTCGCAGCTACAGAGGTAACCGCTCGCTAAGTCCTGGACTAACGAGCGAAGGGTGAATTCATGATTGCAACGACTGGCAAAACAAACCTGTTGGGTCTGACCCAGCTGGAAATGGAAAAATTCTTCGATTCCATCGGGGAGAAGCGCTTCCGTGCCGGTCAGGTCATGAAGTGGATTCACCACTTTGGCGTCGATAATTTCGACGCCATGACGAATGTCAGCAAGGCCTTGCGTGAAAAACTCAAGGCTTGTGCTGAGGTTCGTGGTCCTGAAGTCGTCAGCGAGGACATCTCCACCGATGGCACCCGTAAGTGGGTGGTGCGTGTGGCGTCCGGCAGCTGCGTCGAAACCGTTTATATCCCCCAGGGCAAACGCGGCACCTTGTGTGTTTCGTCCCAGGCGGGCTGTGCGCTGGATTGCAGTTTCTGCTCTACCGGCAAACAAGGCTTCAACAGCAACCTCACCGCCGCCGAAGTGATCGGTCAGGTGTGGATTGCCAACAAATCCTTTGGCAGCGTCCCGGCTACCGTCGACCGTGCCATCACCAACGTGGTGATGATGGGCATGGGTGAGCCGCTGCTGAACTTCGATAATGTCGTTGCCGCCATGCATCTGATGATGGATGACCTGGGGTATGGCATTTCCAAGCGTCGGGTGACTTTGTCCACCTCCGGCGTGGTACCGATGATCGACGTGCTGGCTGAGCACATCGATGTATCGCTGGCGTTGTCACTGCACGCGCCAAACGATGCGCTGCGCAATCAACTGGTGCCGATCAACAAGAAATACCCGCTGAAAATGCTGCTTGAATCCTGCCGTCGCTACATGGCGACGCTGGGTGAGAAGCGCGTGTTGACCATTGAGTACACCTTGCTCAAAGACGTGAATGATCAGGTCGAACATGCTGTTGAAATGATCGAGCTGCTCAAGGACACGCCTTGCAAGATCAACCTGATTCCGTTCAACCCGTTCCCGCATTCCGGTTACGAGCGTCCGAGTAACAACGCGATTCGTCGCTTTCAGGATCAACTGCATCAGGCTGGGTATAACGTCACGGTGCGTACTACCCGTGGGGAAGATATCGATGCAGCTTGTGGTCAGTTGGTCGGGCAGGTCATGGACCGCACTCGCCGCAGCGAGCGTTACATTGCCGTACGTGAGCTGAGTAGCGAGGCGAGTGTGGCTCAAAACGCCGCGACTCGAACCTGATCGCTAACCTGGCCGAGAGAATCTCAATGTCCGTGCGCGCCACCCTGCTGCTCTGCTTCATGATCGCGCTGGCTGGGTGTGTGACCTCAGGCAAAGTTGATCCGATGAGCACCAGCCAGGGTCGTGATGCCGCACGCGAGGCCTATGTCCAGTTGGGTATTGGCTACTTGCAGCAGGGGCAGACCGAACGGGCCAAGGTACCCCTGAAGAAAGCGCTTGAACTGGACGGTTCCGACGCGGATGCCAACGCTGCCCTGGCGCTGGTGTTTCAGGTCGAGATGGAACCCGAGCTTGCTGACCAGCACTTTCAAAAGGCCCTGTCTTCTCGTCGAGGAGATGCGCGCATCCTTAATAATTACGGCAGTTTCCTTTACGAGCAAAAACGCTATAAGGAAGCCTATGAGCGTTTCGAACAGGCCGCTGCTGATAACCTTTATCCTGAGCGCTCGCGGGTTTTTGAGAATCTTGGCATGACTGCCGTGATGCTCGGTGATCGCGAAGCGGCGACGGCGCATTTCACCAAAGCCCTGCGCATGGACCGTATGTTGCCACGCGCATTGCTGGAAATGGCTGAGTTGTCTTACGAAGACAGGCATTATGTGCCCGCGCGTGATTATTACGACCGTTTTAGCCAACTCAGCGAGCAAAATGCACGTAGTCTATTGCTTGGTACGCGATTGGCAAAAATCTACGATGATCGCAACAAGGCAGCCAGTTTTGGCCTGCAACTCAAAAGACTCTATCCCGGTACGCCGGAATATCAGCAATACCTGTCGGAGCAATGATGAAAGCGGTGCAACCCGAAGTCGTAGCAGCCACTCGCGTCAATCCTGGCGAAACCTTGCGTCAGGCTCGCGAGAATAAAAACTGGTCGCTGCCAGACGTCGCCCAGAGGCTCAATCTCACGGTCACTTCGTTGAGTAACCTCGAGGCTGGCCACTTTGACAAGCTGCCGGGTCATACTTTCGCCCGCGGCTATGTTCGTGCGTACGCCAAAGTCCTGGATCTCGACCAGACTGCACTGGTGACTCAATTTGACCAGTACACAGGCACAGACAGCGCGGGCAGTTCGGTGCATGCGTTGGGTCGTATCGAAGAACCGGTACGCCTGTCGCACAATATTCTGCGAATCGTCAGTCTGCTGTTGCTGGTTGTTCTGGTCGGCGGTGGTTTCTTCTGGTGGCAGGATCAGACGTCCTTGCGAGGCAAGGACTCAGGCTTGAGCCTTGAGCACGTTGAAGTCGAGAGTGCCGACGGCACCACCCAGATTCATCCGCTGGACGAACCTGAAGATCAGGCTGTCGCCGAAGCGCAAACCTCCGATTCGGCTCCGCTGGCGCTGAATCCAGCCAACCCAGCGAATCCGGCAACCCCTGCCGCACAGGCGCCTGCTCAGACCGCGACTGCTCCGTCGACGACCACTCCGCCTGCCAGCTCAACGGCGGCAGCGCCGACCAACACCGCGCCTGCAACTGCTCCGTCAGCTCCCGCTGTTGCGCCTGCGCAATCTGCACCCGCCGCTGCGCCTGAGGCACCTGTTGCCGGTGCGGGTCAGGTAAGTATCTCGTTTACAGCCGATTGCTGGACTCAGGTGACTGACAGCACCGGTAAAGTTTTGTACATGGGCATCAAACACAAAGGCGATACTCTGGATGTGAGTGGCAAGCCGCCACTCAATGTACGTCTGGGGGCTGCGGCCGGTGCTCAGGTCAGCTACAACGGCATGCCTGTCGATGTGGCTCCTTTCACCAGCGGCGCTACCGCACGCCTGAAACTGGGGCAATAACTCATGCACGGTGAATCTCCGATCAAGCGTCGCGAATCCCGGAAGATCTGGGTGGGCTCGGTCCCGGTAGGCGGCGATGCCCCCATCGCGGTGCAGAGCATGACCAACAGCGATACCAATGACGTCGCTGCTACCGTCGCGCAAATCAATCGCCTTGAAGCGGCCGGTGTAGATATCGTGCGGGTTTCGGTCCCCGACATGGACGCAGCGGAAGCCTTTGGCCGTATCAAGCAATTGGTGAAAGTGCCGTTGGTTGCCGACATCCACTTTGATTACCGGATTGCCCTGCGCGTTGCTGAGCTGGGTGTCGATTGCCTGCGTATCAACCCGGGCAACATCGGTCGCGAAGACCGGGTGAAGGCTGTGGTCGACGCCGCCCGTGATCGTGGTATTCCGATTCGCATTGGCGTCAACGCCGGTTCGCTGGAAAAAGACCTGCAGAAGAAGTACGGCGAGCCAACGCCAGCGGCGCTTGTAGAGTCAGCGCTGCGCCACGTCGAGCACCTCGAACGCCTGAATTTCAAGGACTTCAAGGTCAGTGTAAAAGCTTCCGATGTGTTCATGGCCGTCGAAGCCTATCGCTTGCTGGCCAAGGAAATTGTCCAGCCATTGCACTTGGGTATCACTGAAGCGGGCGGATTGCGTTCAGGCACGGTGAAATCGGCCGTTGGCCTAGGTATGCTGCTCGCCGAGGGAATTGGGGATACTATCCGCATCTCGCTGGCGGCTGATCCGGTCGAAGAGGTGAAAGTCGGCTACGACATCCTTAAATCGCTGCGCCTTCGTTCTCGCGGGATCAACTTCATCGCCTGCCCGAGTTGCTCGCGGCAGAACTTCGATGTGGTCAAGACCATGAATGAACTGGAAGGGCGGCTTGAGGATTTGCTGGTGCCGCTGGATGTTGCGGTCATCGGGTGCGTGGTCAACGGCCCGGGTGAAGCCAAAGAGGCGCATGTAGGCCTGACAGGCGGCACGCCGAATCTGATCTACATCGACGGCAAGCCGGCCCAGAAGCTGACCAATGACAATCTGGTGGATGAGCTGGAACGCTTGATTCGCCGGAAAGCGGCCGAAAAGGTCGAAGCTGACGCAGCCCTTATCGCGCGCGGCTAACCAGAATTGCTAAGGATTTTTTGTGAGTAAGTCTCTACAAGCCATTCGTGGCATGAACGACATCCTGCCCGATCAGACCCCGCTGTGGCGTCACTTCGAAGGCACGGTCTCGCATCTGCTGGATAACTACGGTTACCGCCAGATTCGCATGCCGATCGTGGAATTCACCGATCTGTTCAAACGCTCCATCGGTGAAGTGACCGATATCGTTGAAAAAGAGATGTATACCTTTGCCGATCGCAACGGTGACTCCCTGACCCTGCGCCCTGAAGGCACTGCTGCCTGCGTGCGCGCAGTGCTTGAGCACGGCATTACCGGTGGCGGTCAGGTTCAGAAATTGTGGTACATCGGCCCGATGTTCCGCCACGAGCGCCCGCAGAAAGGTCGCTATCGTCAGTTTCACCAGATCGGCGTCGAGGTTTTCAACCTGGACGGTCCGGACATCGACGCAGAGCTGATCGTACTGACCTGGCGCCTGTGGGGCCTGTTGGGCATTCGCAACGCAGTGAAGCTCGAACTGAATAGCCTGGGCACCAGCGAGGCGCGTGCGCGGTATCGCGATGCGCTGGTCGAGTTCCTGTCGGCACGTCTCAGCGAACTGGACGAAGACAGTCAGCGTCGCCTGAAAACCAACCCGCTGCGGGTACTGGATACCAAGAACGCCGACACTCAGGCGCTGCTGGTTGATGCGCCGAAGCTGGCGGATTATCTGGATGACGAATCGCGAATTCACTTCGAAGGTCTGAAGGCGCGTCTGGATGCAGCGGGCATTCCGTATGTCATCAATCCCAAGCTGGTTCGGGGTCTCGATTACTACAGCAAAACCGTTTTCGAGTGGGTGACCGATCAACTGGGCGCTCAAGGTACAGTCTGCGCGGGCGGCCGTTACGACGGTCTGGTCGAGCAAATGGGCGGCAAGCCTACCAGTGGCGTTGGATTTGCCATGGGTATCGAACGTCTGGTCCTGCTGCTTGAAACACTTGAGCAGGTTCCGGAAGAAATTTCCCGTCAGGTCGACGTGTATCTGTGTGCCTTCGGCGAAGCGGCTGAACTGGCTGCGCTGGCGCTGACCGAGCGTGTTCGTGACGAGCTGCCGAACTTGCGTTTACAGGTGAATGCCGGAGCTGGCAGTTTCAAAAGCCAGTTCAAGAAAGCCGACAAGAGTGGTGCATTGTTTGCGTTGATCCTCGGGGAAGAGGAGCTGGCGCAGCAGATCATCGGCGTCAAACCCCTGCGTGGTCAGGGTGAACAACAAAATATTGCCTGGGATGCTCTGTCCGAGCACCTGGCCTCCTGCGTTGTGCAGGGTTGAAGCTGATTTACAGCCGATTTAGCGAATAGGAGTATTGGGGTGTCAGGTACTGAAGATGATGAACTGGCGGCAATGAAGGACTGGTGGCAGCGCAATGGTAAACCCCTGGTAACAGGTGGCTTGCTGGCGTTGGTAGTGGTGCTTGGCTGGCAGGCCTGGACCAGATACGAAAGCAATCAGTCGCAAGGTGCTTCGGCGCTTTACCAGCAATTGCTGGAAACAGCCCTTACGCCAAGTGGTCAGGCTGACACGGCTCGTGTGGCTGATATCGCCAACAAACTGAAAAGCGAGTTCGGTGGTTCTGCCTACGCCCAGTATGGCAGCCTGTTCGTAGCCAAGGTGGCTGTCGACAATGGCAAGCTTGATGACGCAGTAGCCGAGTTGAAACTGGTGACTGACAAGCCGGCCAGCGATACGCTGGGCGAAATCGCTCGTCAGCGTCTGGCTCGCGTACTGGCTGCACAGAACAAGGCTGACGACGCTCTGAAGCTGCTCGATGGCGATGCTGAAAAGGCATTCCTGGCCAGCCGTGAAGAACTCAAAGGTGACCTGCTGGTACAGCTGGGCCGCACCGACGAGGCCCATGCTGCATACCAAAAAGCCAAATCCGCGCTGTCTGAAGAAGCGGCCGTAGGTGGCTTACAAATGAAGCTCGACGACCTGGCCAAAGGGGATGCGTGACGTGATCCGTTGGAAACATGCAGCATTGCTGGCCCTGGCCATTTTGGCCGCGGGTTGCAGCAGCAACAGCAAAAAGGAATTGCCACCGGCCGAGCTGACCGACTTCAAAGAAGAAGTCGTGCTGCAGAAGCAGTGGAGCCGCTCCATTGGTGAGGGGCAGGGCGAGACCTACAACATGTTGGTTCCGGCTATCGATGGCGACCGTATCTTTGCCAGCGATGTAGAAGGTTACATCGTCTCGATGGACCGCATGAACGGTAATGTCATTTGGGAAAAGGACCTTGAGTTGCCTGTTTCCGGCGCCGTTGGCGTTGGTTACGGCATGCTGATGTTCGGCACCCTGAAGGGCGAAGTCGTTGTGCTGGATTCCAGCACCGGTGAAGAAAAATGGCGCGCTCGCGTGACCAGTGAAGTATTGGCCCCGCCGTCCACCAATGGTGATGTGGTCGTGGTCCAGACTCAGGATGATCGCGTAGTCGGCTTTGATGCTGCTACCGGCAACCAGCGCTGGATTTACGAAAGCACGCCAGCGGTACTGACCCTGCGCGGTACTGGCGCTCCGATCGTGACCAACCACCTCGCGGTGGCGGGTCTGTCGACCGGTAAAGTGGTCGCACTGGACACCTCCAACGGCGTGCCGGTCTGGGAGCAGCGTGTCGCTGTCCCACAAGGTCGCTCCGAGCTGGATCGCGTCGTTGATATCGACGGTGGTCTGCTGTTGTCCGGTGGTACGTTGTATGTCGCTACCTATCAGGGCCGGGTTGCCGGTTTGGAGCTGGAAAGCGGCCGTGTCATCTGGCAGCGCGACGCCTCGAGCTACTCCGGTGTAGCACAAGGTTTCGGTAGCGTTTATGCCAGCCTGGCTTCCGGTACTGTCGAAGGTATCGACGAGCGTTCGTCCTCCGCACTGTGGAGCAACGAAGCACTGGCCCGTCGCCAATTGGGCTCGCCAGAAGTGTTTTCCAGCTATGTAGCCGTTGGCGACATGGAAGGCTATCTGCACCTGTTGAGCCAGGTGGATGGTCGTTTCGTGGGCCGCGAGCGCATTGACAGCGACGGCCTGCGTGCTCGTCCGTTGGTAGTGGGAGACATGATTTACGTCTACGGCAACAGCGGCAAGCTGGAAGCCCTGACGATCAAGTAATGACTTGAGGCCTGAGCCTCTAGCGACCCCGTTTCGGCGGGGTTTGCAGCACCTTGCGGTGCTGCTCCGAACTCCGGCCGCTGCCCTGCAGCGGCTTTTGTATTTTCTGAAATAACGAAGTGGAGAGCCGCATGGTTCCCGTAATCGCCCTGGTGGGTCGACCGAACGTCGGCAAGTCCACCTTGTTCAACCGCCTGACCAGGACTCGCGACGCCATTGTTGGCGATCTGTCCGGTCTGACCCGTGATCGCCAATACGGTGAGGCCAAGTGGCAAGGGCGCTCCTACATTCTGATCGACACCGGCGGTATCTCCGGTGACGAACACGGCATGGACGAAAAGATGGCCGAGCAGTCGCTGCTGGCCATTGAAGAAGCTGACGTTGTTCTGTTCCTCGTTGATGCGAAGGCTGGCTTTACTGCCGCTGACCAGATGATCGGTGAGCACTTGCGCAAACGTGGCAAGCGCTCCTATGTGGTTGCCAACAAGGTCGACAACATCGACCCTGAAATGGCCCGCGCCGAGTTCGCGCCGCTGGGTATGGGTGATGCCATCCCGGTTGCCGGTGCTCACGGTCGCGGCATCAGCCAGATGCTGGAAATCGCCCTCAGCCAATTCCCGAAAGATGAAGGGGAAGAGGATGAGGAAGGCGAAGCCGAGGTCGTTGCTGAAGGCCAGGAAGCCAAGCGCATTCCCGGCCCTAGCGAAAAGGACGGTATCAAGATCGCCATTATTGGTCGTCCTAATGTCGGCAAGTCGACACTGGTCAACCGTATGCTGGGTGAAGACCGGGTTATCGTTTATGACGAGCCGGGCACTACCCGCGACAGTATCTACATCCCGTTTGAGCGTAACGACGAAAAGTACACGCTGATTGATACGGCCGGTGTGCGTAAGCGCGGCAAGATCCACGAGGAAGTTGAAAAGTTCTCGGTGGTGAAAACCCTTCAAGCCATCAAAGACGCCAACGTGGTGATCTTTGTCATGGACGCTCGTGAAGGCGTGGTCGATCACGACTTGAACCTGCTGGGCTTTGCCCTGGAAGCAGGTCGCGCACTGGTTATCGCGTTGAACAAATGGGACGGCATGGTCCCGAGCGAGCGCGACTATGTGAAGACCGAGCTTGAACGTCGCTTGTTCTTCGTCGACTTCGCGGACATTCACTTTATCTCGGCACTGCACGGCACTGGCGTGGGCAACCTGTACCAATCGGTGCAGAACTCCTTCAAGTCTGCTGTGACCCGTTGGCCAACCAGCCGTCTGACGCAGATTCTCGAAGATGCGGTCAGCGAGCATGCGCCACCGATGGTGGGCAGCCGTCGCATCAAGCTGCGTTACGCTCACTTGGGTGGTGCTAACCCGCCGCTCATCGTGATCCACGGTAACCAGGTCGAGAAAGTACCGAAGTCTTACGTCCGGTACCTGGAAAACACCTACCGTCGTGTGCTGAAACTGGTCGGTACGCCGATCCGTATCGAGTTCAAAGGCGGCGAGAACCCGTACGAAGGCAACAAGAACACGCTGACAGACCGCCAGGTCAACAAGAAGCGTCGAATGATGTCGCACCACAAGAAAGCCGACAAGAAGCGTAGAGACAAACGCTGATCCAACTCTGTTGGAGCCGGGCTTGCCCGCGAACCAGACGCTGCGGTGTGTCAGATTCGGTGGCGTCATCGTTCTTCGCGGGCAAGCCTCGCTCCAACATATCTTCATGAGTTAGCTATCCGTCATTCGGTAAAAAGCTTTCTCAATAAAAGGCGCTAATAGCGCCTTTTTTTATGCGCGCGCTATGGGCTATCCTGCCTGACCCGTGCCACCGTGGAGCCGGGCGTACAGCAGGAAAAAGGCCCCATGATTGACAGCAAGTTGCCCAATGTCGGCACCACTATTTTTACCGTCATGTCCCAGCTCGCCGCTGAGACGGGCGCGATCAACCTGTCCCAAGGCTTTCCCGATTTCGATGGTCCCCAGGCGCTGCGCGATGCATTGAGTCGTCACGTCGCTGAAGGTCATAACCAATACGCACCCATGACCGGTTTGCCTGCGCTGCGTCAGCAAGTCGCGGCCAAGGTATCGCGCTGCTATGGCCGTCAGGTGAATCCGGACACCGAAATCACCATTACACCGGGCGCTACCCAGGCGATTTTCTGCGCGATCCAGGCCGTGATTCGTTCCGGTGACGAAGTGATCGTTTTCGATCCTTGTTATGACAGCTACGAGCCCTCGGTTGAACTGGCCGGCGGACGCTGCGTGCACGTCCAGCTGGACGCAAACGACTTCTCCATCGACTGGCAGAAGCTGCACGATGCGCTGAGCCCCCGCACCCGGATGATCATCATCAACAGCCCGCATAACCCAAGCGGTGCGTTGATCAGCCGGGCTGAACTGGATCAACTGGCTGCACTGATCGCCAACCGGGATATCTACCTTGTCAGTGATGAGGTCTATGAGCATCTGGTATTCGATGGCGTTCAGCATGTCAGCATCCTGAGCCACGAAGAGCTGTATCAGCGCTCCTTTGTCGTCAGTTCATTCGGCAAGACCTATCACGTCACCGGTTGGAAAACCGGCTACGTAGTGGCGCCGCCCGCACTGAGCGCCGAGCTGCGCAAGGTCCATCAGTACGTCAGTTTCTGTGGTGTCACACCGCTGCAATGGGCACTGGCTGACTTCATGGCTGAGCATCCTGAGCACGTCGAAGAGCTGCCCGGGTTTTATCAGGCCAAACGTGATTTCTTCTGCGATCAATTGCAGGGTTCGCGCTTTACGTTTGATCGTGTTGGCGGCACCTACTTTCAGCTCGTGAACTACGCGCAGATCCGCCCCGACCTCAACGATGTAGAGATGTCGCTGTGGATGACTCGCGAACATGGTGTAGCGAGTATTCCTGTTTCGGTCTTCTACCAAAACCCACCTGAGGGGCAGCGCTTGATTCGGTTGTGCTTCGCCAAACGTGAGGAGACGCTGCGTCAGGCAGCGGAAAAACTATGCGCGATCTGAGTGAGCTGCCGAACCTGAACGTGGCGCTGGTGCAGACCTCTCTGGTCTGGCATGACCGCAAGGCCAACCTTGAGCACTTCGCCATGCTCCTGGCTCCCGTCAAGGGGGCTGATCTGGTGATCCTGCCGGAAATGTTCACAACGGGTTTTTCCATGGACTCTGAAACCCTGGCCGAACCGGAAGCCGGTCCGACATCCAGATGGATGCTGGAGCAGGCCAGGCTGCTGGATGCGGTCGTCACCGGTAGCGTTATTATCAAAGCTGCGGATGGCAGTCACCGTAACCGGCTGTTGTGGGCGCGTCCGGATGGTGAGTTGCTGCACTACGACAAGCGTCACCTGTTTCGCATGGCAGGTGAGCATGAGCATTACAGCCCCGGCGAGCGTCAGGTGCAATTTGAACTCAAGGGATGGCGTGTGCGTCCGCTGATCTGCTATGACCTGCGTTTTCCGGTCTGGAGTCGTGACGCCCAGCACACAGATTTACTGCTTTACACCGCGAACTGGCCGGGTGCCCGACGCTTGCACTGGAATCGCCTGTTGCCCGCCCGGGCAATCGAGAACCTTTGTTACGTAGCCGCCGTGAACCGGACCGGAACCGACGGCAAAGGCTTTGCTTATACCGGTGACAGTCAGGTGCTCGATTTTCAGGGTGAGAGCCTGTTCAACGCCGGGGAGGCCGATGGCGTTTTCGAGGTGACGCTGAATGCCGCGGATCTGGCGGCTTACCGGACAAAGTTTCCAGCTCATCTCGATGCCGATACATTCGAGATACACTAAATCCTTTCAGCGCGGGTGGCGCATGTCGATATAACAGACAGAGATGACTCAATGTTTCTATCTGGAGATCGACATGACCACCATCAACACATCGTCCCTCAACACCTACGCAAGCTCCTTCAGTGTCACGATCAAGAAAGATGACACGGCGACGGCTGCGGTCAATTCGGACGCCACGACTGCGACGGGCGATGAAGCCAGCACTGACAGCACCAAAGTGGCTGCTGGTGGTGCGCCAGCGGGTGGGGGCGCGGCGGGGAGTTCGACGTCCGACAGCACTCAGGAAAGTATCGAGAAGCTGCAAGAGCAGATCGAGAAAACCGAGAAGCTGTTGAAAGAGCAACAACAGCAACTGGCTGCTGCGCAAAACGGTAACGCCACGCCTGAGGAAAAAGCTCAGAAGGCCATGGCGATTCAGGCCCAGATCTCAAGTACCAATGCGACCCTTGCCTCCCAAGAAGCTGCATTGGTGCAACTGACCACATCTGGCGGTATCGACACGACGGCCTGATAACAGCTGCACCGCACTTATAGAGTGGCTTTCGCCACGTTGAAACGCCTTGAAGCTTCGCTGCTTCCGGGCGGTTTGTGCTGCGTGTCACAAAATCCTTTGCAGTAGCTTCAGTTCTGCCTTGGGCGGCCGATAACGCGCATAACCGCCTAGGAGTCGACCATGACTACAATCAATACCAGTTCATTGGGTCTCTACCCTGCAACGCTGACTGCCACCATCAAAAGCAATGTAGACAAGGCCAGTGAAACCCAGTCTGGCGATTCGGTCCCGAGCAAAATCAACGTCGACTTGCGCGGCAACGTCTATCAGACTGACGATGCAAAAGCAGGTGCGGCAGGTCCATCGAGCCCGGCCCAGGCGGCGATAGAGAATTTGCAGAAGCAGATAAAAGAAGTTCAGAAGCAGCTATTGCGCGAACAGCAGCAATTGGCAGCGGCGCAAAACAGTAAGGGTTCCGAGACCGAGAAGGCTTCGCGAATCATGGCCATCCAGCAGCAGATTTCAGGTACTACTGCGCAGTTGGCGACCATGCAGGCCGCTCTGCTCGATTTGATGAAAGGCAATGTTAAAGCCACCGCCTGATAATTGCGCCTAAATAAAAAGGCCCTGAAGCTTTCACTTCAGGGCCTTTTTTGTTTCGTCGGGATGTAGGCGGGGCCTTGTAGGACTGGCTTTAGCCGGGAGCGCGCTAGTACAGTCGATGCAAATACATCGCCAGGCATGATGCCCTCCCGGCTAAAGCCAGTCCTACAGAGATATCTCTCAACCAGAAGTTGTACTTAACCTCTTGGCGGCGGTTGCCGCCAAAAGGTGTAGCGCTTATGCAGCCTTGGCTTCTGCCTGGCTCAGCGAACGGTTCAGTGCACTGAAAAGCGCCTTGAAGCTCGCCGTGGTGATGTTCTCGTCAACACCCACGCCGTGGACCGCACGATCGCCGTTCACGCGCAGCTCGATGTAGGCAGCGGCTTTGGCCGTGGTGCCTGCGCCGATGGCGTGCTCGTTGTAATCCATGATTTCCACACCAATTGGCAGGCTCGAGACGAGGGCTTCCAGCGCACCGTTGCCTTTGCCTTTCCAGCGCTGGGTTTCGTCGTTGACGCTGACTTCGGCGTCCACGGCGCTGGTGTTGTTCTCTTCCTGCAAGCGATGGCTGATCAGCGCGTAAGGCTTGTTGGCCTGCAGGTATTCACGTTTGAACAACGCGTAGATCTGTTGGGCACTCATTTCCAGGCCCAGACGATCGGTTTCGCCCTGAACCACCTGGCTGAATTCGATCTGCATGCGGCGGGGCAGGGAGATGCCGTATTCCTGTTCCAGCAAATAAGTGATACCGCCTTTGCCGGACTGGCTGTTGACGCGGATCACCGCCTCATAGCTGCGGCCGATATCAGCCGGGTCGATCGGCAAATAAGGCACTTCCCACAGCGCATCGTCTTTCTGCTGGGCGAAGCCTTTGCGGATTGCGTCCTGGTGGGAGCCGGAGAATGCGGTGTGCACCAGATCGCCTACGTACGGTGCACGCGGGTGAACCGGAATCTGATTGCACTCCTCGACGACTTTACGAACCCCGTCGATATCGGAGAAGTCCAGTTGCGGGTCCAGACCCTGGGTGTACATGTTCAATGCCACGGTCACCAGGTCCACGTTGCCGGTGCGCTCGCCGTTACCGAACAGGCAGCCTTCAACGCGATCTGCGCCCGCCATCAGGCCCAGTTCGGTAGCGGCAATGCCAGTACCACGGTCATTGTGGGTGTGCAGGCTGATGATCACGCTGTCGCGACGAGTGATGTTGCGGCAGAACCACTCGATCTGATCGGCATAGATGTTCGGGGTAGCGACTTCAACCGTGGCAGGCAGGTTGAGGATGACCTTGTTCTCAGGCGTCGCGTTCCAGACTTCGATGACCGCGTCGCAGACTTCCTTGGCGAACTCCAGCTCGGTGGCGCTGAAGGTTTCCGGAGAGTACTCGAAGGTCCACTGGGTTTCCGGCTGTTCAGCTGCATATTTAACGAAGAGCTTGGCAGCGCTGACTGCGATTTCTTTCACGCCAGCCTTGTCCTGATTGAAGACAATGCGGCGGAACGACGGGCTGGTAGCGTTATACAGGTGAACAATGGCCTTCTTCGCGCCGCGCAGGGATTCGAATGTGCGGGCAATCAGGTCTTCACGACCTTGGGTCAGCACCTGAATAGTGGTGTCGTCCGGGATATGGCCGTCTTCGATCAGGGTGCGCACGAAGTCAAAGTCTGTTTGCGAAGCTGCAGGGAACGACGCTTCGATTTCCTTGACGCCGACGTTGACCAGAGTCTTCCAGAAACGCAGCTTTTTGACTGCATCCATTGGCTCGATCAACGACTGGTTGCCGTCACGAAGGTCCGAGCTGCACCAGATCGGCGCCGCGGTGATGGTCTTGGAAGGCCAGGTGCGGTCAGGCAAATCAATGGTCGGGAAAGCACGGTACTTCTTCGAGGGATCTTTGAGCATTGGCATTGGAGCGAATCCTTTGGGGTACTTATTTTGTATGGGCCGGGAGAAGGCGGCCAACCGATAAAGCGAAAGGCGGGGTGAGGCACATCGATCTAGCCTGGCAGTCGCGCACTGACCAGGCTGAGACAGCGATGTTGCCGCAACAAAATGAGGGTTTGAGAGGTTTTCATAAGGCCAACCGTACCCATTGGGGTGAAAGTTGGCAAGCAGTTGAAAAAAATTGAGAGAAGTTCTCTGGAATTGGTTTTTAGTGGTTATTTATGGCTTGAATCTTTAGTGAATAAATTATTTATTGCGCGAGTTCGTTTCCTTGCAGGAGCTGCCGCAGGCTGCGAAGCGATGGCGCAGGCAAAATCGCTTCGCAGCCTGCGGCAGCTCCTACAAAAAACTTTTTACGGCTGAAACGCACCGATGAATATCGCCGGATCGACCCGCGCATCATTCAGGCTGACGTTCCAGTGCATGTGCGGACCTGTGGCCCGACCGGTGGAGCCAACGCGACCTACCACGCCGCCACGTGGCACGGCATCGCCGACTTTCACGTCGATCTTCGACATGTGGCAGAACATGCTGATAAAGCCCTGACCGTGGTCGACGAATACCGTATTGCCGTTGAAGAAGTAATTACCGGTCAGGATCACTTTGCCTGCCGCCGGAGCTTTGATCGGAGTCCCCGCCGGAACAGCGAAGTCCAGCCCTGAATGAGGATTGCGCTCTTCGCCATTAAAGAAGCGGCGCACACCGAACTTGCTGGAAAGAGGGCCTGCCACGGGTTTGTCCAGCGCCAGATTGCTCGGCGTACCGGGGCTGAAGCTGCGATAGGCCTTGAGCTGCTCAGCCAGTTCGCCATCAATGCGTTTCAGGTCATCCGGGTTGGGATTGACCTGACGCTGATTTTTCAAGGTGATGCGTTGCTCCGGGTACTTCTTGTTGCCGACGACAAAGTTCAGGGTGCGATTGCCGCTGGCATCTTTTGCTATCAGTTTCTGCGCGCCTGGTTTAACCGTCAGAGGCACGCCAACAATCGCCAGCCAGCGAACGCCTTGTTCCTTGACCACCAGCACCGGTTTGCCGTCGTACGTGGCGGTTGGTGCCTGCGCGGCATTGCCCAGATCAACCACTGCCACGCCTCCGGGCACCGGCTTGTTCAGCAGTCGGGTGATGTAACTGTCAGCGTGGGCGGGCAGGCACAGGCAAAGAGCGAACAAGGGAGCGAGAAAACGCAGCATCAATAATCAATCCAGAAGAGAAAGGGTGACAGGCGTCAGGTGATTGTCTTCGACCCGCACTTGCAGCTCGCCTTCGCCAAGTCGGGCGGTCAGACGCTGGCCGGTGCGGGTTTGTGCCGCGTTGCGAATCGCATGACCGCGCTCGTCGAGCAAAATGCTGTAACCCCGACCTAGCGTCGCCAGCGGGCTGACCACTTGCAGGGTTTGTACCTGGGTTTGCAATTGCAGACGGCGGGTTTTCAGCGTGTCACGCATGGCTTTCGGCAGGCGCTCAGCCAGCACGTCCAGCCGCTGGCGCAGAAATGCCAGTGTTCGGCCGGGATGCTGCGCCGCGAGACGGCTTTCCAGATGAGCGAGCCTGACTTGCCGCTTGTGCGTTTGCTGCTCGAAGGCCCGGCGCATGCGCATGTCCAGATCATCCAGACGTTGTGCTTGCTGACGCAGACGTTCGCCGGGATGCCGCAAACGACGGGAGACGCCTTCCAGACGCAGTCGCTCACGCATGAGCTTGTCTTTTATGCGGCTGACCAGTCGACGATGCAGGTTGTCGACCCGGCGATGCAGGTCGCTGGAGTCGGGGGCCAGCAGTTCAGCGGCAGCGGAAGGCGTGGGTGCGCGAACGTCCGCTACAAAGTCACTGATGGACACATCGGTTTCGTGGCCGACGGCGCTGACGATGGGCGTTACACAGGCGTCGATGGCGCGTGCTACTGCTTCTTCGTTAAAGCACCACAGGTCCTCCAGAGAACCGCCGCCGCGGGCGAGGATCAGCGCATCGAAACCGCGTGAATCCGCCAGCTTTAAAGCACGGACAATCTGGTTGATGGCTTCGCGGCCCTGGACTGCGGTGGGGATCAGGGTCAGCTCCACCTGAGGCGCACGACGCCGGAAGACGCTGATGATGTCGCGGATCACCGCGCCGGTCGGTGAACTGATAATGCCGATGCGCTGCGGATGAAGGGGCAGGGCGACTTTGCGCTCGGCGCTGAACAGTCCTTCGGCGCTGAGTTTTTCTTTCAAAGCGTCGAAAGCCAGCCGCAATGCGCCGTCACCCGCAGGCTCTACGGTATCGAGAATCAACTGATAGTCGCCGCGACCTTCAAACAGTGAAACCTTGCCGCGTACCTTGACCTGCAAGCCGTCCTTCAGCGCCTGACGAACCCGTGCGGCGCTTTGCCGGAACAGTGCACAACGCACCTGAGCCCCGGAGTCCTTCAAGGTGAAGTACACGTGACCGGATGCCGGGCGCGAAAGGTTGGAGATTTCCCCTTCAACCCAGATATTGCTGAACACATCCTCCAGCAACACCCGGGCACGGCCGTTGAGCTGGCTGACAGTAAGGACTTCCCGGTCGAGGCCGAGTCTAGCGAAGGGGTCTTTGATCATGGTGGGCATGATAAAGGCAATGCGCAGCAAGCGCACGACGGGAAATACATGTCTGCCTGATACGCCGCCATCGCGGCCTTGCGGAGCTCGTGCGCCCCCCGTTCTGTAGGAGCGCACGAGCACCGCGAGGCCGCGATGGCGTCAGTTCAGGCGATAGATTCGTGGACCAGGAACCGAATTCGCGAGCAAGCTCACTTCATCAAAGAACATATAATTATCTGAATTCATACAGAACCGGTGGGACCGAATTTATTCGGGAAGAGGCCATTACATTCGCCGCATTTTTGTCGTCAGGAATGCCTCCTACCCGGATAAAGTGGAGCGCCACCCCGGCCGTTCCACATGTCCTCTGTTTGCCACGAGACAGCGTGGAGCCTGGAACATCTGGGCAGCGCCTACAGGTCCATGACACCGACTTGACCTGAGCCACTGGGGTATTAAGCTGCCAACCCTCAAACACATCAGCCAAAGATCGCCATGAACAGCCAAAGCATTATTGTCCCGCAGATTTCCGGTTTTCCCGGCCGTGAAGCCCGGGCGCGTCTGATTCTGCGCTGGCTGGTCAAGCTCAATGTCGTCGAGCCGGAGCTGACCACTTGCGGGCGCACCTATAACAAAATGGCCTACGCCATTGCGCCCGGCGCCCGTGCAGTCGTCGAAAACCCTGATGCTCTGCCATTCGGTCAGCCGGTCAATGGTCTGGAAATCGTCACCAAGCGCTGCATCTATACCCCGCTCAAGGATTTCGCTGAAGAGGCCGGCTGCCCGGAGTGCCGCAAGGAAATCGGTGAAGCGCTGTTCGACAGTCTTGAGGACTGGATGCCAGGCCACACCGATAACTTCATTTGCCCGGAATGCCGTCATGAAGACGACATTAATGGCTTTCTTTTTCTGCAGCCGTGCGGGTTTTCTAACCTGGGCTTCATCTTTAATGACTGGCTCGACGCGCCCTTCAAACAGAGCTTTCTGGACGACTTCGCCGAACGTCTGGATCGTCCCGTTTCTTTCGTCAAAGTGCGTCTATAACGCTCTGTGATAATTGCCTAAGGTTTACATTGAGCCGACGGGGCTGTCTGGGTATAATGGCGCGCTTCCAATTTCCCGCTCGGGAGCCCCCGCGATGCTGCGTATCAGCCAAGAAGCACTTACTTTCGACGACATTCTCCTTGTGCCCGGATATTCCGAGGTACTTCCTAACGAAGTCAGTCTGAAAACCCGTTTGACCCGTGGCATCGAATTGAACATTCCGCTGGTCTCCGCTGCCATGGATACCGTGACTGAAGCCCGTCTGGCAATTGCCATGGCTCAGGAAGGCGGTATCGGTGTTATCCACAAGAACATGACCATCGAGCAGCAAGCTGCCGAAGTCCGCAAGGTCAAGAAGTTCGAAGCCGGTGTCGTGAAAGACCCGATCACCATCCAGGCTGACGCCACGGTTCGTGACCTGTTCGAACTGACCCGTCTGCACAACATCTCAGGCGTACCTGTCCTGCACAATGGCGACCTGGTCGGCATCGTGACCTCCCGCGACGTACGCTTTGAAAATCGTCTGGACGTTCCTGTTCGTGAAGTGATGACGCCTAAAGAGCGTCTGGTCACTGTTCGCGAAGGCGCTGACAAGAACGAAGTGCGCGAACTGCTGCACAAGCACCGTCTGGAAAAAGTCCTGATCGTCGACGCCAATTTCGCGCTCAAGGGCATGATGACCGTCAAGGACATCGAAAAAGCCAAGGCTTATCCGCTGGCCAGCAAGGACGACCAGGGTCGTCTGCGCGTTGGCGCGGCGGTCGGCACCGGCAAAGACACCGGCGAGCGTGTGACTGCATTGGTTGCAGCGGGCGTTGACGTAGTGGTTGTCGACACCGCTCACGGTCACTCCAAAGGTGTGATCGATCGCGTTCGCTGGGTCAAAGAGAACTTCCCGGAAGTGCAGGTCATCGGCGGCAACATCGCCACTGGCGCTGCTGCCAAGGCACTGGTTGCCGCTGGCGCTGACGCAGTCAAGGTCGGTATCGGCCCGGGCTCGATCTGCACCACGCGTATCGTTGCCGGTGTCGGCGTGCCGCAAATCAGCGCCATCGCCAACGTATGTGCTGCCCTTGAGGGCACTGGCGTTCCATTGATCGCCGACGGCGGTATCCGTTTCTCCGGTGACCTGTCCAAGGCCATCGTGGCCGGTGCTTCCTGCGTGATGATGGGCTCGATGTTTGCCGGTACTGAAGAAGCGCCAGGCGAAATCGAACTGTTCCAGGGTCGCTCCTACAAGGCTTACCGCGGTATGGGTTCGCTGGGCGCCATGTCTCAGGCTCAGGGCTCGTCCGACCGTTACTTCCAGGATTCGTCCGAAGGTGCCGAGAAGCTGGTGCCGGAAGGTATTGAAGGCCGTGTTGCCTACAAGGGCTCGCTCGCTGCAATCATCCATCAATTGATGGGCGGCCTGCGTTCTTCCATGGGTTACACCGGCAGCGCTGACATCGAAGAGATGCGTACCAAGCCTGAATTCGTGCGTATCACCGGTGCCGGTATGGCTGAATCCCACGTCCATGACGTGCAGATCACCAAGGAAGCGCCGAACTATAGGGTCGGCTAAAGCCGACCAGCTATAAGCTCCAAGCTTCTAGCTGCAAGCGATGGCTGTGGTGACACAGCCATCGCATACATCCCGATTAGCTTGCAGCTTGCGGCTTGAAGCTCGCAGCTGCTCTTCAGAGCCTTTTCCATGTCCCTCGACATTCACGCCCACCGTATCCTGATCCTCGACTTCGGTTCCCAGTACACCCAGTTGATCGCCCGTCGCGTGCGTGAAATCGGCGTTTACTGCGAACTGCACCCGTTCGACATGGACGACGAAGCGATTCGCGAATTCGCTCCAAAAGGCGTGATCCTCGCCGGCGGCCCCGAGTCCGTACACGAGGCCGACAGCCCGCGCTGCCCGCAAGCGGTATTTGACCTCGGCGTGCCGGTTTTCGGTATCTGCTACGGCATGCAGACCATGGCCGAGCAGTTGGGCGGCAAGGTTGCAGGTTCTGAGCTGCGCGAGTTCGGCTATGCCCGCGTTGACGTCGTCGGCAAAAGCCGTCTGCTCGATGGCATCGAAGACCATATCGACGCCGATGGCCTGTTTGGCCTCGACGTATGGATGAGTCACGGTGACAAGGTCACCAAGCTGCCTGAAGACTTCCACATTCTGGCCAGCACCCCGAGCTGCCCGATTGCCGGTATGGCTGACGACGCTCGTGGTTACTACGGCGTGCAGTTCCACCCGGAAGTGACCCACACCAAGCAAGGCGGTCGCATCCTGTCGCGCTTCATCCTCGACATCTGCGGCTGTGAAGCACTGTGGACCCCTTCGAAGATTGCTGAAGACGCTATCGCTCAGGTTCGCGCTCAGGTTGGTACTGACAACGTGTTGCTGGGCCTGTCCGGCGGCGTTGACTCCTCTGTTGTGGCTGCGTTGCTGCACAAGGCTATCGGCGACCAGTTGACCTGCGTATTCGTCGACAACGGCTTGCTGCGTCTGCATGAAGGCGAGCAGGTCATGGCCATGTTCGCCGAGAACATGGGCGTCAAGGTTATCCGCGCCAACGCTGAAGATCAGTTCCTGAACAATCTGGCTGGCGAAAGCGACCCGGAGAAGAAGCGCAAGATCATCGGCCGTACCTTCATCGACGTGTTCGATGCCGAATCCTGCAAGCTGGACAACATCAAGTACCTTGCCCAAGGCACCATCTACCCGGACGTGATCGAGTCGGCTGGCGCCAAGAGCGGCAAGGCTCACGTGATCAAGTCGCACCACAACGTGGGCGGCCTGCCGGAAGAAATGAACCTCAAGCTGGTCGAGCCACTGCGTGAACTGTTCAAGGACGAAGTGCGTCGCCTCGGCCTCGAACTGGGTCTGCCATACGACATGGTTTACCGTCACCCATTCCCGGGCCCGGGCCTCGGCGTGCGGATCCTCGGTGAAGTGAAAAAGGAATACGCCGACCTGCTGCGTCGCGCTGACCACATCTTCATCGAAGAACTGCGCAAAGCCGACTGGTACCACAAAGTCAGCCAAGCGTTCGTGGTATTCCAGCCAGTCAAATCGGTTGGCGTTGTAGGCGATGGCCGTCGTTACGCGTGGGTCGTTGCACTGCGCGCCGTAGAAACCATCGACTTCATGACTGCACGCTGGGCGCACCTGCCTTACGAGCTGCTTGAAACCGTCAGCGGCCGGATCATCAACGAGATCGAAGGCATTTCTCGTGTGACCTACGATGTGTCGAGCAAGCCACCGGCGACGATTGAGTGGGAGTGACCCCTACAGCGCTGCATGAAAAAACCGGCTTTTGCCGGTTTTTTTTGCTCGCGATAATGGCTTACTGTCGCTATTGAAAGAGCCGTATTGTGTTCGTAGCAGCGCTCTGTCGGTAGCTGGATATCATCAAGCACGGAAGGCCAGAATGAAAGTACTCACAGATGATGAAATTGGCGTTGCATACGCACGGGTAGTAATAAATTAATGATCTGAGCGGGCCTATTGATAATAGAGTGGGAGTAAGTTTTTTAGTAACTATCTGATTTTTTATGAAAAATAAGATTGGATAGCGATTTTACTGTTTCATCAATGGCGTTTTTCATGGTGTGGATGGTAGGTATCAGCAGTGAAGTGCCCCGATACCATGTTTGGCACTAGTGATGCCAGCATGGTGTCGAGAGTATTAATTCTGCAAATGTGGTTAAGAACTGAATGCCACTGTGCAATACTCTTTCAATCCTGCCTTGTAAATTTTGACAAAAAGTTTTGTGAGCGAACTTTGTATTCTTTATTAAGCAAGTTTAAAACATTCGTTAGGAACACATACAGATCCCCCTCGAAATAATCTTCAATGAAAGATGTTTCTTGCCCGAACGGAGGGTCTACATATTCCAGACCTTCCGGGGTTGTGTGATTTTTAATATATTTCTTTATTTGTGCTTTTAGGAAAAATACATTAAGCAGATTGCGTTCATCGATGTAGCTCTTAACTATTTGGTCTAGGCCCAAAGGCGTAAACTGCGCCTTCTCATCATCTGTCAGGAACTCTCCGACACCTTCTCCCAAATCATAAATGAAGTCAGTTATTAATCCGTATGCCATAACTCTAGTCTCATGTTTATGGAAAAAGCAGTTACTATGAAGTATGACATAATGTTGCACTCAAAAAAATTAATCACTGCATAAAATTTAGGTCAGAATACTAGCTGAATTTCAGCACGAATTACCAACCCGACCTGTGTTTAGGTTGGTCGAACGTTGAGAGGTAGTCATGAGGCTTGCCAGTTGAAAGGCGTATCTGATGGTAGGCGAGCAAGCATCAGTCATGATTGGAGTGTTATATTTCATGGTGTCTACATTGACTGTGCTAATCGCTACTTTCGACGGTCGATACCATGTCGACTTAGCAGGGAAGGGCATGGATCCATGACTGCCACGTTGATATAAAAAAATAAAAATTTGGGGGTACAGATGAATCGCCTATCTCATGCAGCAGCCTTCGCAACCGCCATGATGATCGTTGCAGCACCAGCCCAAGCCCGTATTACAAAACTGGAGATCCTGCGGACCGAACCCGCTTTCGGAGGCGAAAGCTTTGGGAAAGCCGGGGCTTACGAGCGCGTCTTTGCGCGCGCTTATGGTGAGTTAGACCCGGGAGCTTCGGGAAACAAGATTATTCAGGACATCGAACTTGCACCACGCAACAGCCGTGGAATGGTTGAATATACGACTGATGTTGCAATTCTGCGTCCCGCTGACGTGGCTAAATCGAATGACACTCTTCTGTTTGATGTGCCAAATCGAGGCTCCAAGCGGGCGATGTTATTGTTCAATGCTGATATGCGGGGTAACCCAGCAGCGGTCAACAACATCGAAGTCGCTGGGGACGGTTTTTTACAACGGCTGGGTACGACGGTGATCTCGTTTGCCTGGCAGGGCGACGTTGCCCCAGGTGACAACCGTATGATGGTGCAATTGCCGACGGCCATAAATACTGATGGGTCGCCCGTAACAGGTGTGGTGCGCAGTGAATTGACCACGCTCTCACCGACCGTCAGCCTTAACCTGTCCGCAGGTTGGTTTACCTCCACGCCTCCTCATACAAGCTACAAAACTGTTGAAGCCGACAACACCAAAGTGCTCGCGAATGGCTTTCGCCCGACGTTGACGGTGCGTTCGCGGGCAAATGCGCCCAGGCAGGAGATTCCCGCGAGTGACTGGAGTTTTGGCGATTGCAAAACGCCGAACGAAACCCGGATATGCCTATCCGCTGGTTTTCAGCCTGGCAAGCTTTACGAGTTGATTTACCGGGCCAAGGAACCTGCGGTAATGGGTATTGGTTTTGCTATCGCGCGGGATGTCGGGGCGTTTTTCCAGCAGGCTGAGCATGACGATGCAGGTGTGCCCAACCCTGTAGTGCATGGGCAGAAGGTCAAGTCGATCATCACTGGCTCATCACAAGCTGGGCGATTCATCCGCAGCATGATCGCGCTGGGTTTCAACCGCAGCGAGGAAGGTCATCAGGTCTATGATGGTGCGATGCCGCATATTGGCGGCGGGCTCATGCCGCTCAACATCCGGTTTGCTCAGCCAGGTCGGGCTTGGGGCCAGCAGGTGGATCACGACTATCCTGCTTACGACTTTCCGTTTACCTATGGGCGGGAAACCGATCCAATTACCGGGCGCTCGCAAGGTTTGCTGGATCGCTGCACCGATAACAATACTTGCCCTCGGATATTCCACATGGCAACGGCCCTTGAGCTCTGGGAGGGGCGCCAGTCGCTTGGCCTTACCGATCCACTCGGCTTGCGCGATGCCCATGAGCCGGAAAACGTCCGCACTTTTATCATGGCAAGTACGCAGCATGCACCGCCGTCCTTGCCACTCCCGGTTAACCCACCCTTTGGACTTTGCCAGCTTCAATCAAATCCAAATCCACACATCTGGACAATGCGCGCAGCGTTCATCAACCTCGTTGGTTGGGTTCATGATGAGACGACGCCACCCGCTTCGATAAAACCTTCTGTGGCAAGCGGCACCCTCGTGCCGGCGGACAGAGTCAGTTTCCCGCTCATCCCCGCGACCAATTATGGTGGCGTTCCGCGTCCGGCGCTCCGCTACACCGGTGCTGTCAACAGCCTGCAGGTGCTTGATTTTGGTCCGGATTATCGTCCAGAAGATAGCTCTGGCATTCTCACCAGCGAGCCGCCGCAACCGGGTGTTGGCAGTTACGGCATCCTGGTGCCGCAAGTAGATTCAGACGGAATTGATGTGGCTGGCGTTCGGGATGTGTATCTGGGTGCCCCCATCGGGACTTACACGGGCTGGAACACCTTCCGGCCCGAGTTTTTTGATCGTGGCTTTTGCAACTTCCAAGGCAGCTTCCTCCCATTTGCCGCGACGAAGGAAGAGCGAATCGCGGCCGGAGATCCTCGCCTTTCCCTGGAGGAGCGCTACCCCACCAAGGAGGCTTATGTGTCTGCGGTGAGTAAAGCAGCTGACTCGCTGGTTGAAGCGCGGATGCTGCTTCCTGAAGACCGTGAGCGGCTTGTAAAGGAAGCACAGGAGAAAGGTGTGCGTACGGGGCCTTGAGAAGAGGTGATCATTCCTGACCTTGCCGCCTGACTGACCTCGACGCCAGGTCTAGGAAAAAAAGCCCTGAAGCCCGTGTAGTTGCGGGCTTCTGGCTTTTTGGATCGGCAAATGCGACAAGCACGCAACACGTTTGACGGCGAGGGGCTCATTGGCTTGTGCTGCGCGGCGCTTGCAATAATACTTTACGGACAAAGCCTGCATTGGAGAAAAGGGGTGAGTGAAGATCATTGCCAACTATTTAAAGGCGCACCACTATCGGCTCTGCAACCTGCCGGAGGATATTATGAATAAAAAGCTGGAAAAAGCTGTAAAGGACTACTATCGCAGCTCTTCTTCAGGAGCCTTTAGGTATCCTGATTCAATGGATGTCCTGCTTGAAAATAATATGATTTTTCCAGCAGAAGAAATCGAACATGACGAATTGATAGAAAGACTTTTCCAGGAAAAGCAAAAAGCAACGAAAGAAAGCGTCGTCGAGTCTTTTCTCGTGGGGCTTGGGAAAGGCCAGCCAGAAAAAAGAGCTGCGATTTCGGCCTACGCTGTTGCGTTTAACTTTCCAATGCATACCTTCCAGTCGACTGAACATTTTCAGTGTAAAATCTGCGGTTTAATCAAGAAAAAAACAAGAAACTTTACTCTTTGGAATCTGGGTCGACACAGTTTAGGGGCGACTATTAACGGAAACCCTGAGCAGTTGTATTTTTCGTTACGAGAGCATAACAAAGCTCCTTCAGAAAAAGTTGAATCCATTGAGTTCTTACAAAAAATGTTAACGGTTATCAGGCAGTCGGACCCTGAAGAAAAGCCAGTGACACTGGAGAAAAAAATCAGAAATATACCTGGGTCCATGTTGAATAAGGAACTCTGCAGAGGGTTGCTGGATTTGTTAGGTCATATTGGAGTTTTGGAAAGCCCAGATCATAAAGGTTTGATTCACAAATGGACATATCTGGGGCTTGCACCGAGGAAGTCTCATTCAACAGATTGGAGTTATCCTGTGGATTTTTGGAAAGGCATATATGGGGTTAATGAGGAGGCGGTAGAGTTTTGGTTTGGTGATTATCTTAAGCGCTTTAGTTGAAAGATTCACTTAAGGCATGGCTGAGATTTTTGATGCTGTTTTCTAGCTTGGTCAAGTTTTGTATTTAGTTTATATTAGGTATTATTCTATTTGGAGGGTGGCGTGTATGGCTAAGATTTCCATTCTGAAAATATCTGACTCATACCCTGAAAGTTATTGGTTTAAAAGCAAGATTTTGACAGGTCAGGATCCGATCTCTTTGAAAACCGGGAATGAGATAACAGAGAAGTTGGTGATTGAGTTTGCGTTAACCTCAAAGGTCAGCATTGATAGAATTCTTAAATATGATTTTTTCTTTAGCGATGGACCTGATTTCATTAGCCCCAGATTTCATCAGCTACTATTGAAGGAAAATGTCTCGGGCGTTCAGTTTCTTGACGCAAACGTGTTTATAGCGGGCAAGAAATATGAAGGTTATAAAGTTTTCAATGTTACTTCAATGCATAGCGTATTCGATAAGGAAAAATCTAAAAGCAGGCCACTTTTAAGCTATCTGCCAGAGGGGCCTCAAACGTACACTGAGATTGTGCTGAGAGATGATGTTGACTTGGTCGTGGATGTTTTCAGATCCGAGGAAAGCTTTACGACGGTGTTGGTGTCTGATCGAGTACGAAAAGTGTGCGAGCTTAACAAGGTTCGTGGTTTACAGTTTATAGATCGGTTCTCCAGAGCCTGACGCCCAAGGTGCTCATGTATTCTATAAACATCCGATCCACCCTGTTGTTGGGTGTGTATTCGATGATGGTGACGAGTCCGGCCTGAAAAGCGCGTTCCAATAGAAACTAATAAAGGATTTGGGAGTCTCAAGCTTTCGGGCAGCGGTAGGTAAAGACAATGATATCTGACAAGTTGATAAGCTTTTTCAAGAGTCAAGGTTGGTGGTATGACGATGCCAGCGCAGATTATAAGGTAGAGCTGGAAAAGCTGGGTGTTGATCCGTCATCAGACTTCGCTCGGTTCTATCTGCATGTTGAGTACGGTCCGACGTTCATGCAGCATGGAAAGGAAATATATCAGGTATGTTGGTTTTCCAAAAATACCGATTTTGATCTTGCGTTGAAGAGCGCGCATGAAACCTTAGGGCTTCCACAGGTGTATGTACCACTGGATAGCTTCGAAGGTGAAAGCGGCTATTTTTATAATAGAAGCACTGGAGAGGTGCTTCGTATTTCTTTGGGAAATGAGCTTTTGGATTTTAGAGAAGGGCGGCTCAAGCCTCAATGGAAAAATTTTAACGATTTCCTGGAATTCTATTTTGAGCTGGCGTGATGGGCCCTTTGCTATGAGGATGTTGGCATGAAAGATTTATACATAGTCAGCTATAAACCTGACGGTGAGGGTGCACCCTATTTTTTTGATAGTAAATGGGCTCCTGACCTTCCAGCATTTCACTTCCCAAGTGAGAGTCCCGTAGAAAGCACCCTCAGTACGCGCTATCACGTAACGGCTGATACTCCAAGAATAACTGCCGATTGGTTGCCGGATCATTTTTTGGCATCTAAACGCTTTTTGGGAATTTGCGAACAGTTTGTCTGTTCGTATATAAGTCGCGCTGTTGATATTGATCTTCAAGGAGCGGCTTGTGGTGAAGCGTACTTTTTCTTTGTTCCTTCTGAAAGAATAAATGCAATGAACCCGGAAAAATCGGTGTTCACCCTTGATGAAAACCCCAAGATCGATGGTAGCAAATCAATCAGCCCTGTCTACGAGCGTATAGACAAATTGGAAGTGTCAGATGATGTGGAATCACACCTTTTCTACTTTAATGAAATAGCCGAGGTAGCATGCTCGACTGAGTTTCGTGATGAATGCATCAGAAAAAGCATTTCAGGCTTGAGCTTTAAAATGATAGACGAGCACTATCAGTACGCGCCATGGGATGATTTCTAAAACTATGAGTGTGCTGAAGAACATATTCTGGACGCCCACATCAACGCTGTAGGCAAATATATGAGTATAGGATTGGCTATTTACGGGGTGGATGATGTCAGCCCGGTTGCAGTGTTTGAAGTGGCCCAGCGGTTTTTTGAGAAGCTGAACTATCCTGTCACGGCAGCGGCATTTCATAAAAGAATCGCCCCAACAGCAGATGGAGAGATTCTAGACTTCGTAGAGGTGGAACCTGATGAGCTCAGAACAGCGCTGACTGTCGGGGAAGCAAACGATTTCAGAATATACAGTGAAGCAGGGGATAGTGACCCTTGGTTCAGCTCCTTCGGTTATACAACCGAAAGCTTCGGTAATTTTTTCTGCATAGACGCGCAGTCGGAAGAGTGCTTTGAAGCTGCTCAAGATAAATTCACCTGCTTTGTAGATGAGATAGCACAGCAGGTGAATTTCACGTACGCGATTATTTATAACGTAGAGAAAGTCTCGGACGCCGTGTGGTACGCTCGCGGCGACAACATGAAGACGTTATTTCCTTTTGAGAGTCCAGTCGCTTTTTCTCACGATACGCCTGGGTTGTATGAAGGTGAACGCACTTATGAAAAAACAAAGCTTAGAATGGTTTATCCGGTAAATTATTTAAATAAAAACCATATGTCGATATGGGTCGATAATACTCCTCTACCTGAATGGATCGCTATGAATCCGGAGCGGGGTACGTTGATGAGTATCTCCAAAAAAATACGCTGGACAGTGCCGGAGAGCGCTCTGCTGGAGGTGAATAAGTCTTGTGGGGCGTCAGGGGCTTTACTGGCCTGGATGCCAGAGAAGATAAAGAAAAGACCGAAGTTACCTTAGGTTCTGGATTTTACTGATTTGGTGACTAAAAATGGAGAGCGGTAGTGGTGAAATATAACTCAGGGGATGTCTTTCTGATTCCAGTCACCTCTGGAGGGTTCGCTGTTTGTCAAATAATATGCGCGTTCCGGGACCGCTTCAAAAGAGTGTTCTCTTTTGGGGTTTTGAGCGTGACTGATGATGACAGCAAGGTTGATCTACTGGACAACGAGTTTCTCTACTTCAAGAGTTCCAGGGGCGCCGAAAACCTTATATTTACTTCTGTTGAATATCTTAAAAAAGGAAAGTGGAGAATCGTGGGGAATATCCCGCTTAGCACCGAGAAAACGAAGCTGAAATATTTTAGAGATGCGGGCGCATTATATTTCGACGACGAATTTCTGGAGATGTTAGAGTTTCCCAGATACAAAGACTTCAATGTCTTGGGGGTGGCTGGGTATGAACTGGTTAACAGTTATCTAGAGCAGTTTTTTGATAAGCCTAAGTGAGAAGCCTAAAATCGACAAAGGGTTAATATAGATATGCCTATAGTTTATAAAAAAGGCTTGCAAAAAATTGACCTGGATTTTATAGAGTCAGAACTTAACAGATCCTTGTCGGCCGATTATAAGGTTTTTTTGACCAGAATGAACGGCTGTTATCTGTCAGCGCCTGACTACGCGCAGATACCTTTGACCGCTGTTGATGAAGGTGCAGTAAGTTTTGACAGGTTTTTCGGCTTGCTGCCGCTCGATGAATGTAATGATCTAATACAGTTCAATAACGAATTCGTCGGCGAGGTTGATTTTCTAAAAAACGCAGTGGTTATTGGTGAGGACGGCGGAGGGAATCCTTACGTGATGGTCGATGAGGGCGAGGGCGCTCGTGCCGGTATTTACTACTGGGATCGCAGTCATCTGCATGATTCCAACACGAACAACCATTTTGATATCCCTGAGGTAGCGGCCTGCGGAAACCTGTTTTTCATTGCTTCTGGTTTTAGTGAATTTTACAGGTTGATTCTGCAGTGCGTAGGGGCGTCACCAGAATTTTTAGAGGAGGTGTGATAGATGGACGCGAAGATCGCCGTTGAATTGGTTTGCGCAAGCCTGCTTGGAGAACACTCAATTCCGGTGAAGATTCGTACAAGAGATCGTGTAACTGAAGAAGAGGTTAATGAGCTGTTCTTGGCGATCGATTTTCTAATCAGGCATTACAGAGAGCAGGACGCGGTTCCCAAGAACCTGGCGCTTGCTTTTGTAGATATATATGCTGGATTCAGCGTTGCCGAAGGGTTCTATAGCGAGGATGAGATCAAGCGATATGAAGCTATCGGAATAACTCTTCAGGAAAAAGCATACGATTTATTCGAAGGGGTTTGAGAAATTATCTTAAGTGAAGCTAAGCGCGGGTCTTGGCCCCCACGTAGACGCCCATGTTGAATCCGTTAAGCGAGGTCTGAAATCGCAGAAGCATTGATGCTGCACCAAGCCAGGATTTCGTATTATGATCCGGAAATGGAACGATCTGTCGTGGAGGTTTAGCTCAAGACGTTCGTTGGTAAAGATGTTTAAAACATGTGCTTGATGCAGGAGTGATTCATGGGTAAGGAAAATCGTATTTTTTTTGAAGCCGAATTGCAAAAGGAGCTCAAACTTATCGAGTGCAAGGACTTGGTAGTTAAGGCAGTTAAAAGAGGTTTGAAATTTCGCTTTGAAAAGAAGCTTGTTGCGGAGTTTTATTTTCAGTATCTGATGAGCTCACACTCATTTATTCTGCTTGGGCGTGTCTTTGGAGGGCCCATTTTTGATGGTATGTCCAAAATAGAGGTGCCTTACAAAAGTAACCTGGGCAGTGAGGCGTGTTTCTCGTTTATTTCCTCAGCAAAACAAGATAAAAAATTTAGTCCCAACATTGACGGCGATATAGCTGTTCCTCGCCCTGAGCAGGCGAGTGACGTGTGTAAGTACATCCGTAACAGGCTGGAGGAGTACTATATCCCTTTGGTTGTCGGCTGTGTATTTCCGAAAGAACGTACTATTGACGATGTCTTATATTCGCCGAGAGACTATTCCTATCCTGCGGCATTTATTCATTGCGCGGTTGCCTGTGATCCGTCGATATTAAAATCTGGCATGAAGGAAAAACTGAAATCCAACAAGAAAATTATCAAAAATAAAGCTTTTGATCTTAAGCTTTTAGATTTCGACGTTTCGTAACGTTCGAGTTCCAGGCGCTCCCAGGACGTTACGACGCACCTGGCACCGCCAAGCCAACAGGCTGGCATCAGATTAAAAGTCGAACACATGACGAATTCACGGCTGAGCTGTTCAACGCCGCATCGGCAAGCCCGCATCCCTAACGAAATAGTAGTACGCACGTTTGGGTCTAGCGTTGAAGTAAATTGTTAATTTCTTCTTTGGTATGCGTATAATTTTTCTTTTGTGGGAAGAAATCGAAACGTTTTAGCGTCTTCGAATCTAGCAACGGCTGTAAGTCACCATCTTTGACTGCCCAGAATTTTACGGACTGAATTTTCTTAAGGTTTGGGATGAAATTGAGTGAGTCTAGTTCTGACGCAAAAAATGTTTCTAGCGAATTATTGCCTGAGAGAAACGAATAATCCCTTATGTTCTTGCATTTTTCTACGGAGAGTTTTTTCAGTTGTATCAGGTCGTTTAATTGGCTGATGTCAGCAAGTTTGGCACAGTGACTTATCTCAACATTGCCAAGAGTTTTACTTGCTTGTAAACCTTCGAATGACTCTAGATTGCCTCCACTGACCCTTAACGTTTCGAGTTCGGGCGCGAAAAGAAAGGTCAGGTCTTGATTTTTTATACCCGCGAGTAATAAGTCACTGACATTGCTAATATGTAAGCTTTCTATTTTATCGTGGACTTTCATAATGTATAGCGTTTTCAGCGAAGTAAGCTTTGAAAAGTCTAACGCATCTTTTAGATAAGAAACTGTTAACGCTTTTAAAGAGGAGCATGTATAAAGTGGTGAGAAATCAACCTTTTTAAGGTTGATGTCTTGCGAGATATTGAGGGTTTCTACTGATTCACTAGACGCGAGTGGACTCAAGTCCAGTGCGGTTGAACTGGCGACAGAGTTATCTCTCATGATTCTGATATTTCTATGGTCTTTTTTTTGTGCCTGCTTTAAACCCTCTAAAAAGAAACGTTCCGATATTTCAAATGCATCAATATTTTCGTTATAGAAGAATTTTTTCATTTTATATTTTTCCTCGCCCTTTAGAGGCTTTAAACTTCTTGTCTAGGTTATTGGCAAGTCTGTTGGCGTTTCTCTGTGTCTGAATGACGGCCGCATCATTATATTTTTTTGCTAGGCGATTTTTTTCTGGGTCATTGGGAAGCGCACCGGATCATAATACCGAAGCGTATTGTAGTGCGGTTGCATGTCAGATGGGTAGATCTTTACCGTCAGTTTTGTTTTTAAAGAACTGGTTTCAATATCCGGGATCAATATCTACACTTTCAATATCTACCACGAGCAGAGGATCAATCAACGGTGCCTCATTGACTCTGTGGACTGTAACTACTGCAAGCATGGGGCCAAACTCACCATCTATCGGATCAAATGCTCGGAGATGCACATTTAATTCAACAGATTCGCCTTCACCCAAAAGATCTATTTTTGGCCAGTTATTTTCTCGGCATAAAGGCCAATTAAGTAACTGCTCTCCGGGTACAACGCTTAGCTTTCTGATGTCATTTCGAATTTTATATAGTCCGCGAAGCTGAGGTTTTTTAGCACAAGGGATCAGGTTGACATCTGACCCAGATGAAAGGCCATATATATAATATTGCCAAGGTGTCATGCCCCAAACCAGGATAAGAACCCCCGCTTCGAATAAATCGTTCGCGATTTCAGTCTCGCAAAATTCTTTTTGTAAATCGATAATTGCAGTGCTGGACGCCTCCGTGATGATCGCATCCATTTTATCTAGATCGGCCAGGAAAAAGCCCAAGCGACTAGCTCCATCATATACCGGTCCCGCATGAAGTATGGGTGAGGGTGTGGAGTCAAGCTGTTTGTCAACGATCGCCGTTACATTTAATATTTCACTGTAGTGCAGTAGCGGCTTTATATGGTCGGGGACTTCACCCAGTGTTTCTAGAGGTCTATCCAGAAAAACCTTCAACTCTAGGGTGTAGTTTCCAGCAGGCATGGCTTCCAGGTCGAGGTTTATGCGCCTACCTTCCAAGTTAATAGAAGCGCCTTGAGAGTCAGCGTCCAAAGTGAACGTGACTTTTTTCTTTGAAACGAGTGTTGACTTAAATGTTTCACTGTACTTGACATTTTCTCGGCCTCGAGCCCAGCCAAAAATCACTTTGCGTTGCACTGTTGAGAATTCTGAGAAATCAAACTCACAGAGTCTTATGAGCTTCCCTCCAAAATCGAGCTCGCCACTCGCTATCACTCTACAATCATTAAGAGTTATATATTTTACGTGTTCGTTTGTCATTAACTGCATCCTCCCAAGATAAGTCTTTCTTTCGGATGATTTTTGCGTCTAGTGGCGATCTAGTATAGCCCCGACGTCGTTGTAACTATGCATGGAGCTGTGTTCAGTTGCAGCTGGTGGCCGCTGCCGTAATACAACGGGTTGAGGTGCTGACGGTGGGCGGTTGGCGTTGTCGTACTGGTAGTCAATCGCGGTGCCCTTGCCCTTGCCCTTGCCCTTGCCCTTGCCGTGGGTGTGAGTGCGGACTTGGCCCGGTCCATTGGGGCTTTCTGCATTTTTTGAGACCGCGAAATTTCATCCGATACCGACGAGCTGCGCAGTCTCCCCCGACAAGCCTATTGAGTTCCCATTTCTATAAGCGTACAGTCGTGTTCACTTATAGAGAGGAAGCCGTCATGACACCCAATAGAAGCGCTTCTCTGGCTCACGCGCCGATCAAACCGTTAATCGGCAGTCGTGTTCTCAATGGCAAGGATGATTTGCTGTCTGGCGGACTGGCCAGTGAAATACGCGATCTATTGGCCGAGCGTGGCGTGCTGGTTTTTCCGCAGGTCAGCTTCACTGATGCCGAGCAGATAGCGTTCACACAAACGCTTGGGGTTTTCTCGCCTGAGATCAGCGATGGTCAAGGCGTCACCAAGATCACTCTGGATGCGAAGGAAAACCCGGCCGGTGCCGAGTTTCTCAAAGGGTCACTGTATTGGCACATCGACGGCACGCGCAACGAGTCGCCGATTCTGGCTTCGTTGCTGTCTTGTAAGGTGACGGCGACGTGGGGTGGCAATACGGGTTTCTGTAATACCTACGCTGCTTACGAAGCGCTGTCCGAATCTGACAAGCAACGCTACGAGGAGATGCGGGTCATTCACGCGCCCTGGGCGTCGTTGCTGTATTACGAGCCGGAACCCAGTCTGAAGAAGCTGCAGGCGATGCAGGCCATTGGTGAGAAAGAACTACCGCTGGTATGGAAGCATCGCTCTGGGCGCAAGTCGTTGATTCTCGGCTGCACGGCGCTGCAGGTCACCGGCTTGAGTGTTGCGCAAAGCGCGCAAATTCTGGTTTGCCTTCGGGAGTGGGCGACTGCGGAGCCTTTCAGTTATAGCCATGAATGGCAGGTGGGGGATCTGGTGATCTGGGACAACACCGGCACCATGCATCGCGCGGAAGCTTACGATCCGGGCTGCTCACGCATGATGCATCGCACAAAACTGGAGGGTGAAGAGCCGTTCGAGTAACGCGTTCGATGCGGGCTCTTCAAGCTCGCGGTGCATTAGCGAGGTGCGGCACCTTTGAGAAACATGTCTACGGCTGTTGTCACCATTTCTTCTATTTCAGCGTGGGTCATGGGGGCCGGGTTCTGTTGGAAAAGCCGCTCTTCGGGCTCGGATGTAATCAGCGAAAGAAACTGTTTTGCCCTGACCCTTGGATTGCCCGGTCTTATTTCACCGCTTTCGATAGCAGCAGACATGAGCGAAGCGAGCGCGTCGATGCCCTGGCTGGGACCTGATTCGTAAAACAGCTTGCCGATGTCCGAGCGACCCGATTCTGCGAGCACCATCCGGTACACCTTGATGGCGGTCGAGTCGTTCGTGACGATCATCAGCATCTGACGCCCGAATTCCAGGAGTTTCTGTTCGAGCGTAATGCCTGTATCCGATTTTGCCGTCAGGTCCGCCACGGCATTGTACAAGTGCGAGGTGGCGTACATCTGGACGACGGCGACGAAGAGTGCATCCTTGGATGCGAAGTAGCCATAAAGAGTGGCCTTGGAACCTCCGAGTCGCGTCGAAACCTCCTTCATGGAGGCGCCTTCGTACCCGAGTTCAAGGAATACGCTGGCAGCCGTTTCTACGATGGCGGTACGTCGACTCTCGGTACGAACCTTCATTATTTCTCCATAAGAGTACACTGGTGTACATTTTAGTGTTGACGGTGACCGGGTAAGCGGCTAAAAGTATACAGGCTAGTACGGTTTTGGGCGACGTGACGGATAGGGTGTTGATTTCAGTACCAAGCGGGGTATTGGCGTAGGTCTTTATAGGCGGAGTGAGCGGGTCAATACAAACTGACTTGATCAAGGTTGCTTTTGATCAGGCCGAAGTTTGGCGCGGCCTCCTGGTGTTATTAGCGCAGCCTGATCACAACTACTTTCAAAAGAAGTATTGAACGGCACAGGCCTTATTGGTTATTTGCAGAAGCATATATCTGCTGACACTTTGCGCCTGCGATATGTAAATCGAGCACTGGCCCCTGAACGCTTTACCGTGTTTAACCTTCGGAGAAACAGATATGTGCGCAGATAAAGAACCCAAAGCGGGTGTGTTTTTACTGTTGGCACTGGCATTGGCCGGGTGCGCGTCTCAAGAGCCTTTTCCGTACGCAGGCATAGAGTCTGCTCGAGAGATGCGACCCAATAAGGCGGATGAGTCTGATCGCGTTCCGTATGCGTATAAAACTCGCGTGGACTGGAGTCGGTACAAGAATGTCATGCTGGAGCCAGTGACACTCTATTCCGGCGCAGATGAGCAGTTTTCCGGGATTACGTCGGAGGATAAGCGTGATCTGGCCAACTACATGACCGTCGAGTTCTCCGAGGCCTTGGGCAAGCGCTTTCGATTCGTGTCCACGCCTGGACCCGATACGCTGAGGATTCGGCTGACCTTGACCGGGGTGGAGACAACGACGCCGGTGCTGGCAACGTTCTCGAGGTTCGACATCGGCATGGGTTCTTATAATCTCGTTCAGGCTGCACGTGATCGCAAGGGGACGTTTACCGGCTCAGTCAGTTACGTGGTCGAGATCTACAACGCATCAACAATGCGTCTCCTTGAGTCCTATGTCTCCCGGCAATATCCGAAGGTGTATGACATCAGTTCGACGTATGGCCGCTTATCTGCCGCGAAATCGGGTATTGAAAGAGGGGCGGACAGTCTGGTTGATACGTTGGCTGAAAAATAGAGTCGCGCGCTCACTAAACAATAGTAACTCTCTGATTGAAGTGCTTCTTATCTGTAGGAGCGCGCTTGCCCGCGATTCAGTGTGTCAGTCGATAAATATGTCGGCTGCTCTAACGCTATCGCGGGCAAGCGCGCTCCTACAGATAATGCAGTGCTTTTTAATGGATAGGTTTGTTTGATATGAGCGTGACGCGGCTAGTTATTTATTTATCCAGACATACAAAAAAACCGGGAGATATATTCCCCCGGCGTTATCTGCAGACAGTGAACAAGTATCAGCGGTCAGTCGGTAAGTTCTGGTAGAGAATTGCAGTCGCCAACTCCATATCCGAGGCCTTCAGCTCAGGGTTTTCAGCGCGTGCACTGGCGATAGCCGCTTCCAGGTACGGGCCCCGGATGCTCCCGCCACTGGCGATAAAGCTGCTGGCATCGTCCTGGGTGGCGACGATCTGCTTGTTGTCCTTGGAAGTCAGGTAGCTGGAGCCGGTGGTAGCCCCCGACGTTAGTACGTTGCGCCAGAACGAGTCGGCCATTGCCGATGCCATGGGGACCGACAGCGCTGCGATGGTGGCTAAAGCGAATTTAAGACGCATGGGCATAAACCTCAATGGGTGGTGTTTTTTCTAAACCGTACAGTACGGTTCATTTATGAAAAGATCAACTCATCCATTTCAATCAAGCCTGTTGCGCCGGATCCGTTGAGCTCCTGAGGGCTAATCTCTGTCGCGCGACACCACCGCACTTAAGTTTTGCCAGATGCAGGTGTATCGTATTCGCCCCTCGCATCGACTCTCGACTGCGACCCGTGTCTGGTTTTTTGAGGTGTTCACGTTTATGTCTTTTACCCGTCGACAAATACTCGGTGGCCTTGTCGGTCTTGCCGTGGTTGGGCTTGGGGCGGGAGGAGCTTCGCGTTACTGGCTGGGTCGTCGTGGGCCGGGGGAGGGGCATGATTTCGAGCTGATCGCCGCGCCGCTCGATGTGGAGCTGGTGCCCGGGCATCAGACTCCGGCGTGGGCCTTCGGCGGATCTGCGCCGGGGACCGAGTTGCGGGTGCGTCAGGGCGAGTGGCTGCGCTTGCGCTTTATCAATCACCTGCCGGTTGAAACCACCATTCACTGGCACGGCATCCGTCTTCCGCTAGAGATGGATGGTGTGCCTTATGTGTCGCAACTGCCGGTCAAGCCGGGCGAGTATTTCGATTACAAGTTTCTGGTGCCGGATGCAGGCAGCTACTGGTATCACCCCCATGTCAGCAGCAGTGAAGAACTGGGACGTGGGCTGGTCGGCCCGCTGATCATCGAGGAGCGCGAGCCCACGGGTTTCAAGCATGAGCGCACGGTCAGTCTGAAAAGCTGGCATGTGGATGAGGTGGGCGCGTTTACCGAGTTCAGCGTGATTCGTGAGGCTGCACGTGAGGGGACGGCGGGGCGGCTTTCTACTATTAATGGCATTCCCCAGGGCGTGATTGAATTGCCTGCCGGGCAGATCACTCGCGTGCGCATTCTGAATCTTGATAACACCGTGACCTATCGCCTGAATCTGCCGGACGCCGAGGCGCAGATTTACGCCCTGGACGGCAATCCGGTCAAGCCTCGGCCATTGGGCAAGGATTATTGGTTGGGCCCGGGCATGCGCCTGTGTCTGGCGATCAAGGCGCCGCCAGCGGGTGAGGAGTTGTCGTTTCGAAATGGCCCGGTGCGCCTGGGGACTTTTCGTTCGGTCGCCAATGACGACGCGCCGGGTGAATGGCCGCCGGAACTGCCGGCTAATCCGATCGCCGAGCCGGATCTGGAAAACGCCGAGAAACTCAATTTCAACTTTGAATGGGTGGGCTCGGTGTCAGTCAATGTCGACAATGGCAAGCCGCCGAGTCTGTGGCAGATCAATGGCGAAGCCTGGGACATCACTGACAAGACCTGCGCTGATCGCCCGATAGCAAAACTGGTGCTGGGCAAGAGCTACATCTTCGAGCTCAAGAACATGACCCAATACCAACACCCGATTCACCTGCATGGGATGAGCTTCAAGGTGCTGGCCTCGGACCGGAGAAAGATCATTCCGTATTTCACCGACACCTTCCTGCTGGGCAGAAACGAGCGCGCACGTGTGGCGCTGGTGGCGGATAATCCCGGCGTGTGGATGTTCCACTGCCATGTGATCGATCACATGGAAACCGGACTTATGGCAGCAATAGAGGTTTCCTGATGCGGCAGCCGCAAATTATTGATCGCAGCCGCGATCAGGACTTCATGCGCGAAGCGTTGGCGTTGGCCGCTCAAGGTGCTGCGCTGGGCGAGGTGCCGGTGGGCGCGGTGCTGGTGCAGGACGGCGAGATCATTGGCCGCGGCTTCAATTGCCCTATCAGCGGCAATGACCCCAGCGCGCATGCAGAGATGGTCGCAATACGAGCCGCGGCGCAAGCGGTCAGCAATTATCGGCTGCCCGGCAGTACGCTGTACGTCACCCTTGAGCCGTGCAGCATGTGCGCGGGGCTGATCGTTCACTCGCGTGTTACTCGCGTGGTGTACGGCGCACTTGAACCCAAGGCCGGCATTGTCCAGAGCCAGGGGCAGTTTTTCACTCAGGGCTTTCTCAACCATCGTGTGTTGTTTGAGGGCGGGGTACTGGGGGAGGAGTGCGGCACGATGCTGAGCGAGTTTTTCAGGATGAGACGGGCGAAGGGCTAACACGAGCTGCTTGATTTGAAATGCGCTCCCACAGAGGCCGGGTTCATCACGTAGGACCGGCTTTAGCCGGGAGGGCGATGGGACATTAACCCAACGTTATCAGCGCCAAAGATACTGCTCTCCCGGCTAAAGCCGGTCCTACGGAATTTCAGGCGACAGAGAGTCTTCCGCAGGAGATCGCGTTTCAGTTCGAGATTGTAGAGAGGTAGACAGAGAAGTCTTTTAAAGCGGAGGATTTTCTTCTGCAGGCTTGGTCTTGTTAACACCCGGCACATGCATATTGCTTTCTGCAACCTGGCTGCCTTCAAGCTGAGGCTGAGTGGCCCAGGTGAGAATGTCGTAGTAGCGGCGGATGTTGGCCACGAAATGCACCGGCTCGCCGCCTCGGGCGTATCCATAGCGAGTCTTGCTGTACCACTTTTTCTGCGAAAGGCGGGGCAACATTTTTTTAACGTCGAGCCATTTATTTGGATTCAGGCCTTCGTTTTGTGCCAATTTCCGCGCATCTTCCAAATGTCCGCTACCAATGTTGTAGGAAGCGAGAGCAAACCACGTACGATCCGGCTCTAAAATCGTGTCGTCCAGCTGTTCCTTCACGTAGGCAAAATACTTTGCACCACCCTGAATGCTCTGTCTGGCATCCAGTCGGTTGGACACACCCATGGCCTGGGCGGTGTTTTGGGTCAGCATCATCAGGCCGCGCACGCCAGTCTTGGAAGTAACGCCGGGCTGCCACAGTGATTCCTGATAGCCGATGGCTGCCAGCAGACGCCAGTCCACTTGTTCTTTCTTGGCAGACGCCTGGAAGTGCTTCTCGTATTTAGGCAGGCGTTCCTGCAAATGCTGGGCGAAGGTGTAAGCGCCCACGTAGCCCAGAACGTCAACGTGCCCGTAATAGCGATCTTTCAACCGCTGCAAGGTGCCGTTTTTGTTGACCTTGTCGAGGTAGGCGTTGATTTCGTTTAGCAGGCTGTTGTCTTCTCCAAGTGCAACTGCCCAGCGCTGCCCTTTACCTTCGCCCAGATCGAAGGCCACGCGCACGTTGGGAAAGTAAACCTGATTCATCGCCAGTTCGTTGGAATCCACCAGCGTGATGTCAGTTTGGCCCTCATCTACCATTCGCAGCAGGTCAACAACCTCAACAGCGTCGGATTCTTCGTACTCGATTGCAGGATTTTGTGCTTTCAGAGCGGCCATCTGTTCGGCATGACTGCTGCCTTTAAGGACCATAATGCGCTTGCCGACCAGATCTGAAGGGTCGGTAGGGCGTGACTGGCCGTTGCGATAAATGACTTGCGGGGTGACATCAAGGTAGGAGTGAGAGAAGCGCGCCTGCTTTTTACGCTGCTCCGTATCGATCAATCCAGCGGCTGCCAGCACCGGACCGCCTGGTTTCTGGATCTGATCGAACAACTCATCAAGGTTGTCGGCTGTTTCGATCTTCAGCTCTACGCCGAGATCTTCGGCGAAACGCTTGACCAATTCGTACTCGAAACCCGTCTCCCCGTTGCGATCCTGGAAGTAGGTCGCGGGGCTGTTGCGAGTGACCACGCGCAGCACGCCGTCCTCCTTTACTCGCTCCAGTGTGTTGGGTTTATCAACACAGGCGCCGAGCATCAGGAAGAGTCCGGTTGCGATGAGCCATCTGGCACAACGAGGGCGGAAGTCTGATTGGGAAAACATCGGAGCAGTATACGCAAAGCGCACCCGTCGCCATATCTCGACAGCGAAGCTCGGGTCTGCTAGAGCACCGCCTTTCTGATGGGCAAGCTGAGGGCTGCGTGAACGGCAACATGAGCCGTGACCCGAGCCGCCGATATGCGGACACCGTCAATCTGGCCGTTTTGGGTGCTCAAGCAGTCGCTTTAGGCTAGAATGCACGGCCTCAAAGCACACCCCCTTCCCGAGGCTGTCCCGAAGATGTTGATCCTGCGCGGTGCTCCTGCCCTTTCTGCCTTTCGCCACAGCAAATTGCTGGAACAACTGAAACAGAAAGTTTCAGCTGTCAGCGGCTTGTATGCCGAATTTGCCCACTTTGCCGAAGTTACTGGCGATCTGACTGGCGAGGAACAGGAAGTTCTCGTTCGCATCTTGAAATACGGCCCGAGCGTGCCGGTTCAAGAACCGAGCGGCCGGTTGTTCCTGGTGATGCCACGTTTCGGCACTATCTCGCCGTGGTCCAGCAAAGCCAGCGATATCGCCCGTAATTGCGGCCTGGCGAAGGTCCAGCGTATCGAGCGCGGTATTACCTTCTATGTAGAAGGACAGTTCAGCGAAGCTGAAGCGCAAATCATCGCCGGTTGCCTGCATGACCGCATGACGCAGATGGTGCTGGGTTCCGTACAGGAAGCCGAAGGCCTGTTCACTCACGCCGAGCCCAAGCCGCTGACGGCGATTGATGTGCTGGGCGGCGGTCGTGCCGCGCTGGAAAAAGCCAACGTCGAGCTCGGCCTCGCACTGGCTGAAGACGAAATCGATTATCTGGTCACCAGTTTCAATGGTCTGGGGCGCAACCCTCATGACATCGAGCTGATGATGTTTGCCCAGGCAAACTCCGAACACTGCCGTCACAAGATCTTCAACGCCAGTTGGGATATCGATGGCGAGAGTCAGGAAAAAAGCCTGTTCGGCATGATCAAGAACACCTATCAGATGCACAGCGAAGGCGTCCTGTCTGCTTATAAGGACAACGCCTCGGTGATCGTCGGCAGCGTGGCGGGTCGTTTCTTTCCGGACCCTGAAACCCGCCAGTACGGTGCGGTGCAGGAGCCTGTGCACATTCTTATGAAGGTCGAGACTCACAACCACCCGACTGCGATTGCCCCGTTCCCGGGCGCGTCGACCGGTTCAGGCGGCGAGATTCGCGACGAAGGCGCAACGGGTCGCGGTGCCAAGCCCAAGGCTGGCCTGACCGGTTTCACCGTTTCCAACCTGCAGATTCCAGGCTTCGAACAACCGTGGGAAGTGAACTACGGCAAGCCGGAGCGCATCGTCACCGCGCTGGACATCATGCTTGAAGGCCCGCTGGGTGGCGCAGCGTTCAACAACGAATTCGGCCGTCCGGCCCTGACCGGTTATTTCCGTACGTTCGAACAGTCCATCAGTACGCCGCACGGCGATGAAGTTCGCGGATACCACAAGCCGATCATGCTGGCTGGCGGTATGGGTAACATCCGTGCCGAACACGTGCAGAAAGGCGAAATCACCGTTGGCTCCAAGCTGATCGTGCTTGGCGGCCCGGCGATGTTGATCGGTCTGGGCGGCGGTGCGGCTTCTTCCATGGCCACCGGTACCAGCTCTGCGGATCTGGATTTTGCGTCGGTTCAGCGTGAAAACCCTGAAATGGAGCGTCGTTGCCAGGAAGTTATCGACCGTTGCTGGCAATTGGGTGACAAGAACCCGATCAGCTTCATTCATGACGTCGGCGCGGGCGGTTTGTCCAACGCCTTCCCGGAGCTGGTCAATGATGGCGGCCGCGGCGGTCGTTTCGAATTGCGTAACGTACCGAACGACGAGCCGGGCATGGCCCCTCTGGAAATCTGGAGCAACGAATCCCAGGAACGTTACGTGATGGCTGTTGGCGCCGAAGACTTCGAGCGTTTCAAGGCGATCTGCGAACGTGAGCGCTGCCCGTTCGCGGTAGTAGGCGAGGCGACTGCCGAGCCTCAACTGACAGTGACCGACAGCCACTTCGGTAACAATCCAGTTGATATGCCGCTGGAAGTGCTGTTGGGCAAGGCTCCACGCATGCACCGCAGTGCTGATCGCGAAAACGAGTTGGGCGATGATTTCGACCCAAGCGTGCTGGATATCGAAGAAAGCGTACAACGCGTTCTGCACCACCCGGCCGTTGCCAGCAAAAGCTTCCTGATCACCATTGGTGACCGCAGCATTACCGGTCTGGTCGCTCGCGATCAAATGGTAGGGCCTTGGCAGGTGCCAGTCGCTGACGTCGCCGTGACTGCGACCAGCTTTGACGTCAACACCGGTGAAGCGATGGCGATGGGCGAGCGTACTCCGCTGGCACTGCTGGACGCTCCTGCTTCGGGCCGTATGGCCATCGGCGAAACGCTGACCAACATCGCTGCATCGCGCATCGAAAAGCTTTCCGATATCAAAATGTCCGCCAACTGGATGTCCGCTGCCGGTCACCCAGGTGAAGACGCTCGTCTATATGACACTGTGAAAGCGGTCGGTATGGAGCTTTGCCCAGCGCTGGGTATCACCATTCCGGTGGGTAAGGACTCGATGTCCATGAAAACCCGCTGGAGCGATGACGGCGTCGAGAAGAGCGTAACGTCGCCGCTGTCGCTGATCGTGACCGGTTTTGCCCCGGTGACCGACATCCGCAAGACCCTCACCCCGGAACTGCGCATGGACAAGGGCGTTACCGACTTGATCCTGATCGACCTGGGTCGTGGCCAGAACCGTATGGGTGCTTCGATCCTGGCTCAGGTTTACGGCAAGCTTGGTCGCGTTGCGCCGGACGTCGATGACGCGGAAGACCTCAAGGCCTTCTTCGCTGTTATTCAAGGTTTGAATGCTGACGGCCACCTGCTGGCTTACCACGACCGTTCCGATGGCGGTCTGTTGACCACCACGCTGGAAATGGCATTTGCCGGGCATTGTGGTCTGGACCTGCACATGGACGGCCTTGCTGAAACGTCGGCTGAATTGGCTGCGATCCTGTTCAACGAAGAGTTGGGTGCAGTGATCCAGGTTCGTCAGGACGCCACGCCAGACGTGCTGGCTCAGTTCAGTGCGGCCGGTCTGGAAGATTGCGTCGCGGTGATCGGTCAGCCGGTCAACAACGATGAAGTCGCCATCAGCTTCAATGGCGAGCCAGTGTTCAGTGGCCAGCGTCGTCTGCTGCAGCGTCAATGGGCTGAAACCAGCTACCAGATCCAGCGTCTGCGTGATAACGCAGAGTGTGCTGATCAAGAGTTCGACGCGCTGCTGGAAGAAGATAATCCAGGCCTGACCGTCAAGCTGGGCTTCGACGTCAACGAAGACATTGCTGCGCCTTACATCAAGACTGGTGTGCGTCCGCAAGTGGCTGTGCTGCGTGAGCAGGGCGTCAACGGTCAGGTCGAAATGGCAGCTGCCTTCGACCGCGCCGGTTTCAATGCGATTGACGTACACATGAGCGATATCCTGGCGGGCCGTGTCGATCTGAACGACTTCAAGGGCATGGTTGCTTGCGGTGGTTTCTCTTACGGTGACGTACTGGGTGCTGGCGAAGGCTGGGCCAAGTCGGCGCTCTTCAACAGCCGCGCGCGTGATGCGTTCCAGGGCTTCTTCGAGCGTCAGGACAGCTTCACCCTTGGTGTATGCAACGGTTGTCAGATGCTGTCCAACCTGCACGAGTTGATTCCGGGCAGCGAGCTGTGGCCACACTTCGTGCGCAACCGCTCCGAGCAGTTCGAAGCGCGTGTTGCCATGGTGCAGATCCAGGAATCGCCGTCGATCTTCCTGCAAGGCATGGCCGGTTCGCGTATGCCGATCGCCATTGCTCACGGTGAAGGTCACGCGGAGTTCGCCAACGATGAAGCGCTGGTCGCTGCCGATGTTTCCGGCACTGTGGCGCTGCGCTACGTCGATACCCACGGCAAGATCACCGAAGCCTACCCGGCCAACCCGAACGGTTCGCCGCGCGGTATCGGTGGCCTCACCACCCGCGACGGTCGCGTCACCATCATGATGCCGCACCCTGAGCGTGTATTCCGTGCGGTACAGAACTCGTGGCGTCCGGAAGACTGGAACGAAGACGGTGCGTGGATGCGCATGTTCCGCAACGCCCGTGCGTGGGTGAACTAAGAAACAATGTACAAGCTCGCGTTCTTTGTACCGCCGAGCCATGTGGAACAGGTCAAAAGTGCCGTATTCGCCGCTGGTGCAGGGCGAATCGGGGCTTATGATCAGTGTTCATGGCAGGTGCTGGGTCAAGGCCAGTTCCGCCCGCTGGATGGCAGCCAGCCATTTATTGGGCGGAGCGGTGTGGTCGAGCAGGTACAGGAATGGAAAGTCGAGCTTGTCGTTGCGGATGAGTTGATTCAGCCAGTAGTGGCGGCTCTCAAGCAGAGCCACCCCTACGAAACGCCGGCCTATGAGGTTTGGCGGCTGGAGGTTTTTTGATCTCCCCAGCGCTAATGATGCGGCATATGGGGACTTGTGGGAGCGAATTCATTCGCGAATAAGGCGGCACAGACGATAAATCTTTATCGACTGTACGTGCCTCTTCGCGAATGAATTCGCTGCCACAGGGATCGCGCTTCCGGTAGGACCGCTTTAGCCGGGAGGGCGTCGGGACATCCGCTGAACTTCCTTTGCCTGAAATACCGTCCTCCCGGCTAAAGCCGGTCCTACAAGATCAAGATCAGGCTTGCTGGCAAACATAGAATCTCCCATAGGGATCGCGCAGGCAGTTAGATATGCGTCATCCCGATGCCTGGATTAAGGCCTGATCTCAATCATCGTGCCGTCCTTCACCAGGCCCCACACTTCCCGCATGTCGTTGTTCTTCAGCGCGATGCAGCCGTTGGTCCAGTCCAGCGTGTGGAAGTACCACTCCGGATATTCCTCATCCACTGGCGTGCCATGAATCATGATCATGCTGCCGGGCTTCACGCCTTCGCGTTTCGAACGCTCGGTATCCGTCGCGTTCGGGTAGGAAATGTGCATCGACAGGTTGTAGTTGGTGCTGGTTTTGCGCCAGTCAAGCCAATAGAAGCCTTCCGGTGTGCGCTGGTCGCCTTCCTTGAGTTTGGTGCCTTTGGGTTGTTTGCCCAGCGAAATACGGTAAGTCTTCAGAGGCTCGCCGCCGCTGATCAGTTGCAATTGGCGAGCTGACTTGAGCACCAGCACCTTGTCGATTTTCTTGTCGGCAATGTTCTCAACGTTGACTACTTTTTCGCCGACGATCTTTTGCTCGCTGCCTTTGGGAACAATGGTCTGGGTAAACGAGGCCTGGGACAACGGCATGAAAGACAAGCACAGAGCAGCGAGCAACCAACGCATCGAAACGGTATCCCTGAAGCGGCGCCTGTAAGGGGCTGGCCTGATTAAGTGTCTTGAATGGGCCGCGACGGCGGCAGGGCTTCGTTACGCACAGGGTAAGCCTGCTCGCGACGATCAGCGAAGAAGCATTCTAGGGTACGCCGGACGGTCATGAAAGCCAGGTCCGACCAGGGTATATCCGCTTCATCGAACAACTGGACTTCCAGGCTTTCAATTCCCGCGGCGAATTCCGGTGTGGCCAGTTCGCCCCGGAAGAACACATGAACCTGATTGATATGCGCCACATCCACCAGCATGTACAGGTTCAGTTCGCTTGGTGTTGCACAGGCTTCCTCATACGTTTCCCGGCGCGCCGCCTGTTCCATGGTTTCACCGTTTTCCATGAATCCGGCTGGCAATGTCCAGAAACCCAGGCGCGGTTCGATGGCGCGACGACATAACAAGACCTTGTTATCCCAGACGGCCAGACAGCCCGCAACGATATTGGGGTTTTGATAATGAATGGTCTGACAGTGCTCGCAGACAAAGCGCAGGCGGCTGTCGCCTTCGGGTATGCGCTGGATGACCGGTTTGCCGCATTGGCTGCAGAATTTCATGGAGGCGTTCAATTGCTGAATTCAGTCGCTATCTTGGCGTGTGCCAAGGGTGATCGGCAAGCTGCGCTTTTGTCTCGTTCACATTGTCCTGCGAGGACTTGGGCAGTTCGCCACTTTGGTGCATGATGCCGGGTAGGCAACAGATCGAGATTTCCCATGCTGGATGAGCTACTTCGCCGCGTAAGCAGTCATACGCCGAGCACCTTTGAGACGGATCGACTTTTTGCCGAAGCTGCGGTGTTGCTGCCGATTACCCGCAGCGACGAACCTGAGCTGATTCTGACACTGCGTGCCAGCGGCCTGTCGACTCACGGCGGTGAAGTGGCTTTTCCCGGTGGGCGGCGTGATCCGGAAGACCGTGACCTGATTTTCACCGCACTTCGCGAAGCCGAGGAAGAGATTGGTCTGCCGCCGGGGCTGGTTGAAGTGATCGGGCCGCTCAGTCCGGTGATCTCCAAGCACGGTATCAAGGTCACGCCTTACGTGGGGTTGATTCCCGACTTCGTGGAGTACCGCCCCAACGATGCCGAAATCGCTGCCGTGTTCAGCGTGCCGCTGGAGTTCTTTCGTCAGGACACCCGGGAGCATACCCACCGCATCGACTATCAAGGTCAAAGTTGGTACGTGCCCAGCTATCGTTACGGCGAGTTCAAAATCTGGGGGCTGACCGCGATCATGATTGTCGAGTTGATCAATGTGCTTTATGACAGCAAGATCAGCCTGCGTCACCCGCCAGAACATTCCGTGATCTAAGCATCGATTACACGGGCCGCAGAGCCTTGAGGATACTTGTGCATGAAATACCGTCTGGGCGATTTTCGCGTCGAAACCCATCCACAAAGCTGGGTTGCGCCTAATGCTGTGCTGATTGGCAAGGTCAAGCTGGAGGCGGGGGCCAATGTCTGGTTCAACGCGGTGCTGCGTGGTGATAACGAGCTGATCCATATTGGAGAGAACAGTAATGTGCAGGACGGCACGGTCATGCACACCGATATGGGCTCGCCGCTGGAGATCGGTAAAGGCGTGACGATTGGTCACAACGCAATGCTGCATGGCTGCAGCGTCGACGACTACAGCCTGATTGGCATCAACGCCGTCATTCTTAACGGCGCGAAGATCGGCAAATACTGCATCATTGGCGCTAATTCACTGATCGGCGAAGGCAAGGTTATCCCTGATGGCTCGCTGGTCATGGGTTCACCGGGTAAAGTGGTGCGCGAACTCACTGATGTGCAGAAGAAAATGCTCGAAGCCAGCGCCGCCCATTACGTCCACAACGCCCAGCGCTACGCTCGCGACCTGATGTCGCAGGAAGACTGATGGAAACCGAACGCCGCGTAGCCTCTCCGTGCGTCAGCATCTGTGCGCTGGATGACGACGACGTCTGCCTGGGATGCCAGCGCACTGTGAAAGAAATCACTGACTGGCACGCCATGAACAATGACCAGCGCCGCGCCGTGCTCAGGCTCTGCCATGAGCGGGCCGAGGCGAGTGGGCTGGTGTGGAAGTTGTCCTGATCGACTGGAATCTGTTGGAGCGAGGCTTGCCCGCGAAGAACGATAACTCGATTAGTCTGGCTAAACTCGCGTTATCGTTCTTCGCGGGCAAGCCTCGCTCCAACAGGTGGCGGTAAGGCTGATACTATTACCCATCCTCCCCGCCACATAAGCCTCACCTCATGCTCTTCCTGATCGCCTATATCAGCAGTGTCGTGCTGATCAACTTTGCTTTCTCTGCCGCGCCGCATCTGGACGTTATCTGGTCCGCCTGGGGTGGGTTGGTGTTCGTGTTGCGGGACATGGTGCAAACCCGTTTTGGGCATGGGGCGATCCTCGCCATGCTGGCGGCTTTGGTGCTGTCGTATGTGACGTCCGACCCGACTATCGCGCTGGCTAGTGCCACGGCGTTTGCGGTCTCAGAGTGCATCGACTGGCTGGTATTTACTGTAACCAAGCGCCCACTGCGTGATCGTTTGTGGCTCAGCTCTGCGCTGAGTATTCCGGTGGATACCTTTATCTTTTTCGGCATGATCGATGCGCTGACTCCGCCCGTGATTATCACGGCGCTGGTTTCCAAATTCGTCGGCGTCACGGCCGTCTGGCTGATCATGACCTGGCGTGCACGCAAGAATGCGAGTGCGGGCTGAGAATTACGGGCCTTCGTGGTAAATTGCGCGCCTTTCTCCACAGCGGTCGCTCGCACCTGACGCGGGCTGCCCTCGATATCTGCTCCACGAGGACCTGAGATGACTCAAATCGGAACTCCACTGTCGCCTGTCGCGACCCGCGTATTGCTCTGCGGTTGCGGTGAGCTGGGCAAGGAAGTCGTGATCGAACTGCAGCGCCTGGGCGTTGAAGTGATCGCTGTTGATCGTTATGCCAATGCGCCTGCCATGCAGGTTGCCCATCGCAGCCATGTGATCAACATGCTTGACGGTGCTGCGCTGCGTGCAGTGATCGAAGCCGAAAAACCGCACTACATCGTGCCGGAAATCGAGGCTATTGCTACCGCTACTCTGGTTGAGCTGGAAGCTGAAGGTTTCACGGTTATCCCGACGGCCCGCGCCACGCAATTGACCATGAACCGCGAAGGCATCCGTCGTCTGGCTGCTGAAGAGCTGGACCTGCCGACTTCGCCGTATCACTTCGCCGACACCTTTGAAGACTACAGCAAGGCAGTCCAGGACCTGGGCTTCCCGTGCGTGGTCAAGCCGGTGATGAGCTCGTCGGGCAAAGGCCAGAGTCTGTTACGCACTGCTGATGACGTGCAGAAAGCCTGGGATTACGCTCAGGAAGGCGGTCGTGCCGGTAAAGGTCGGGTGATCATTGAAGGATTCATCGACTTCGAATACGAAATCACTCTGCTGACCGTGCGCCACGCTGGCGGTACTACGTTCTGCGCGCCAGTGGGTCATCGCCAGGAAAAGGGCGACTATCAGGAATCCTGGCAGCCACAGGCAATGAGCCCGATTGCGTTGGCTGAGTCCGAGCGCGTTGCCAAGGCAGTCACCGAAGCTTTGGGTGGTCGCGGTCTGTTTGGTGTTGAGCTGTTCATCAAAGGTGATCAGGTCTGGTTCAGCGAAGTATCGCCGCGCCCTCATGACACAGGTCTGGTAACCCTGATTTCTCAGGACCTGTCGCAGTTTGCCTTGCACGCCCGCGCGATTCTGGGTTTACCAATCCCGCAAATTCGCCAGTTCGGGCCATCGGCTTCGGCGGTGATTCTTGTGGAGGGCCAGTCCACAAACACCACTTTCGCCAACCTCAATGAGGCATTGAGCGAGCCGGATACAGCACTGCGTCTGTTCGGCAAGCCTGAGGTCAACGGCCAGCGCCGGATGGGCGTTGCTCTGGCTCGAGACGAGTCCATCGAAGCGGCGCGCGCCAAGGCGACTCGTTCTTCGCGGGCTGTGAAAGTCCAGCTGTAACGCAGCCCAGCAGGAAATAGCGCGGTGTCACTGACACCGCGCTATCTCGAAGCAAGCATTGGACCTGTAGGAGCTGCCGAAGGCTGCGATGGCGGTTTGTCAGGATGAATGCTTCGCAGCCTTTGGCAGCTCCTACAGGATCAGATTTGAGCTAAACGATTTTATCCAGATCCGCCTCACGCGTTTCTTTCAGGCACAGCACGGCAATCACGCTGATCAACGCTGCTGCCGACACATACCCGCCCACCCAGCTCAGTCCGCCCATCGCCACCAGTTTCTGGGCGAAGAAGGGCGCTACCGATGCGCCGACGATGCCTCCCAGGTTGTAGGCTGCTGACGCGCCGGTGTAGCGTACACGGGTCGGAAACAACTCGGGTAACATTGCGCCCATGGGTGCGAAGGTCACGCCCATCAGGAATAGTTCGATACACAGAAACAGCGCCACCGCCCATGTCGTGCCGTGGGTCAGCAACGGCTCCATGGTGAAACCGGACAGGATCGCTAGCACGCCACCAATGATCAGCACCGGGCGACGTCCGAAGCGGTCACTGGCCCATGCCGCCAGCGGAGTCGCTGCTGCCATGAACAGTACTGCGAAGCACAGCAGGGCGAGGAAGGTCTCACGGCTATAGCCGAGGGTTGATACGCCGTAGCTCAGGGAAAACACCGTTGAGATGTAGAACAGCGCATAACAGACCACCATCGATGCGGCACCCAGCAATACCGGCGCCCAGTATTGGCTGAACAGCTCCACTATTGGCATCTTCACCCGCTCGTGGCGGGCGATGGCGTTGGTGAAGACCGGGGTTTCTTCCAGCTTCAGTCGCACGTAGAGCCCAACCATCACCAATGCCGCACTCAGCAGGAACGGGATTCTCCAGCCCCAGGAGCGAAACTGCTCGTCATCCAGCGTCATGGCCAGTGTCAGGAATAGCCCGTTCGCGGCGAGGAAGCCAATCGACGGGCCGAGTTGCGGGAACATGCCGAACCAGGCGCGTTTACCTTTTGGGGCGTTCTCCGTGGCAAGCAAGGCTGCGCCGCCCCATTCACCACCCAGTCCCAATCCCTGGCCGAAACGCAACACGCACAACAGAATCGGTGCCCAGGCACCTATCGTCGCGTAACCCGGCAGTACGCCGATCAGCGTGGTGCATACGCCCATCAGCAGCAACGAGGCGACCAGCGTCGACTTGCGTCCGATGCGATCACCGAAGTGTCCAAACAGCGCGGAGCCTAGCGGGCGGGCGAGGAAGGCGATGCCAAACGTCAGAAACGCGGACAGCATTTGTGCGGTGCCGGACGTTTGCGGGAAAAACACCGGGCCGATCACCAGCGCAGCGGCGGTGGCGTACACGTAGAAATCGTAGAACTCGATAGCGGTGCCAATGAAGCTGGCGGTGGCGACGCGTGTGGCAGAGTTGACCGGGCGAGCCGGTGCGCTCTCATTTTCATGGGTGGCAGAAGTCGTAGTCATGCGGGTCTTCCTGACAGTCATAGTGCCTGTCGGTGATCGCCAGAAACGACGATCCACGGCGGCACACATTAATTATTGTGGGTACAGCGCTGATCAGGTTAGCCCGGATAAGGGCAAGAGGCGTTGGTCATGCCGGGGGTAGGGCACGGCCAGGGAGATGCGCGAGACGTTCAGGCTGAATGACTGGCCGGATCACATGGGGTGCGGGTAGCACACGGATCGGCGGGCTGGGTAAGCGGCCCGATTATAGGAATCGAGCCGCCGGTATAACAAGAGGCTTCTGGCAAGGACGTCTGGCAAAAACGCCTGTTACGTTATCGAGCGGCGGGTTTCTGCCACATCATGACCCGTGCGACACGGTTGTCTTCGGTTTCGAGAATTTCCAGACGATACGGCCCGATCTTCAGGCAAACCGCGCTTTCTGGAATGGTTTCCAGCGCTTCGGTGACCAGACCATTGAGGGTCTTGGGTCCGTCGGACGGTAGATGCCAGCCCAGGCTCTTGTTCAAATCGCGAATTGACGCAGCACCGTCCACCACCAGACGACCGTCGGCCTGTGGATGAATGTGCGGGTTGTTCAGGGTTTGCTCGTTTTCGAATTCGCCGACGATTTCTTCAAGAATATCTTCGAGGCTGACGATGCCCAGCACTTCGCCGTATTCATCGACCACGACGCCCATGCGGCGCTGTTGCTTGTGGAAATTCAGCAGTTGCAATTGCAGCGGAGTGCTCTCCGGAACGAAGTACGGCTCATAGCATGCGGCGACGATCTGTTCTTTGGTCAAATCGCCCTTGGGCAGCAGATGACTGATCTGCCGGGTATTGAGTACGCCCTGAACCTGATTGATGTCGTTGTGGTAGACCGGCAGCCGGGTGTGGCGCGAAATGATCAGGCGCTCGACGATCTGTTCGATGCTGTCGTCGAGATTGACGCCATCCACTTCACTGCGCGGTACCAGAATGTCATTGACCGTGATGCTGTCCAGTGCATGAATGCCTGACAGCACGGGCGAGCGGCCGGGATGGTGCTCATTTACGCCGTCATGATGCGCGTGCGGGCGCTCGCCATCCTCATCGCCTGCAATGGCCTGCTTATTGCGCGTGCCGAAGGGACGCAGCAGCGTCCTGGCTATGGAGTTGAACAGCCAGGCCAGCGGCCAGAGGATGATCATCGGAATACGCAGCAAGCTGTTGGCCATGTGCACGATGGCTTGCGGATGACGCGCCGCCAACCTGCGCGGGATGAGTTCGGCGAAGATCAGCGTGATGCTGGTGACAATGATCCAGGCCAGTGTCGGGCCGTTGTAAAACCAGTAGTTCACCGACAGTAAGGTGACGATTACGGTGATCAACACTTTGATAAGCGTGTTGGCGAGGATCAGGCTCCCCAGCTCGAATTTAAGCTCTGGCCAACTGGACGTGGGCAGGCGGTCGCCGTTGCGCAGCACTTTGAGGTGATGGTGGGCAGTTTCAATGGCCGTGAAAAGGGCTGCCCAGAGAATCAACAGGACCACGACACCGAGCATCGGCGCGATTGGCAAATTATCCATAATCAGCGAACCGTCAGATGTGCAGAATGAATTCGCGGACCAGCTTGCTGCCGAAATAGGCCAGCATCAGCAGGCAGAAGCCGCCCAGGGTCCAGCGGATAGCCTTGTGTCCACGCCAGCCGAGACGGTTACGACCCCACAGCAGTACGCTGAACACGACCCAGGCCAGGCACGCCAGCAGGGTTTTGTGCACCAGATGCTGCGCGAACAGGTTCTCGACGAACAGCCAGCCGGAAATCAGAGACAGCGAAAGCAGCGACCAGCCGGCCCAGAGGAAACCAAACAGCAGGCTTTCCATGGTTTGCAGTGGCGGGAAATTCTTGATCAACCCGGAAGGGTGCTTGTGTTTGAGTTGATGATCCTGCACCAGCAGCAGTAACGCCTGCACCACAGCAATGGTGAACATGCCGTAAGCGAGGATCGACAGCAGGATGTGGCTGAGGATGCCCGGTTCTTCAACGATGGGTTGCACGGTGCCGACTGGCGCGAACTGCGCGAGCAACACGGTAACCATCCCCAGCGGGAATAAAAGCACGAGCAGGTTTTCAACCGGAATGCGCACGGTCGCCAGCAGCGTGAGGGCAATCACCGCCACGGCAATCAGGCTGGCGGCGCTGAAAAAGTCCAGGCCAAGTCCGATGGGGCGGATCAACTGGGAAAAAAGTCCGAAGGCATGAGCAACAACGGCCAGCGTACCGAGCAGGCAAAGCAGCCGTTTGTCGGCGCGTTTCGCCTGGCTGAGGCGGATGCCTTGATAGATTGTCGCAGCGGCATAAAGGCAGGCGGCGGCGAGGCTGGGTAGCAGGCTGGGTGGCAAAGGGAACATAAATCCTGATGGACGGGCCTCTAAAGGCGCTGAGTTTGGCATACAACCGCCATTTCACGAAAGACCACAGATGCAGACTCCATGGTGTCCGTGCCGCAGAGTCTTCGCTATAATCCGCGACCTGCTCAAGCCGCAGGCTCGCCGAGCGCCATTTTATAACGGGCCGGGCCGCATCAACCGGGGTTCGCCAAGAGCCTGAAAGGATCGCGCATGTTTGAAAATCTGACAGACCGTCTCTCGCAGACGCTGCGCCATGTAACTGGCAAGGCCAAGCTGACCGAGGACAACATCAAAGACACCTTGCGCGAAGTGCGTATGGCTTTGCTTGAGGCCGACGTTGCCTTGCCGGTCGTCAAAGACTTCGTCAACAAGGTCAAGGAGCGCGCTGTCGGCACCGAAGTGTCCCGCAGCCTGACGCCGGGCCAGGCTTTTGTGAAGATCGTTCAGGCCGAGCTGGAAGACATGATGGGGGCGGCCAACGAAGAGCTGACCCTTAATGTCACGCCGCCTGCCGTGATTCTGATGGCAGGTCTGCAGGGTGCGGGTAAGACCACTACTGCAGGCAAGCTGGCCAAATTCCTTAAAGAGCGCAAGAAGAAGACCGTCATGGTTGTGTCTGCCGACGTATATCGTCCTGCAGCCATCAAGCAGCTTGAAACGCTGGCGGCCGACATCGGCGTTACTTTCTTCCCGTCCGACATCAGCCAGAAGCCGGTAGACATCGCTGAAGCGGCAATAAAGGAAGCGAAGCTCAAGTTCATTGACGTCGTCATTCTCGATACCGCGGGTCGCCTGCACATCGACGCGGAAATGATGGGCGAGATCCAGGCGCTGCACGCAGCGGTCAAACCTGCCGAGACGCTATTCGTCGTAGACGCCATGACCGGTCAGGATGCTGCGAACACTGCCAAGGCGTTCGGTGATGCTCTGCCGTTGACTGGCGTGATCCTGACCAAAGTCGACGGTGATGCCCGAGGCGGTGCGGCATTGTCCGTGCGTGCTATCACCGGCAAGCCGATCAAGTTCATCGGTATGGGCGAGAAGAGCGATGCGCTCGAGCCGTTCCACCCGGACCGTATTGCGTCGCGAATCCTGGGCATGGGCGACGTGCTCAGCCTGATCGAGCAGGCCGAACAGACCCTCGACAAGGACAAGGCCGACAAACTGGCCAAAAAGCTGAAGAAAGGTAAGGGCTTCGATCTCGAAGACTTCCGCGATCAGCTACAACAGATGAAAAACATGGGCGGCCTTGGCGGGCTCATGGACAAGCTGCCGAGTATCGGCGGCGTCAATCTGTCGCAAATGGGCAATGCCCAGGGCGTGGCAGAGAAGCAGTTCAAGCAGATGGAAGCCATCATCAACTCGATGACCCCTGCAGAGCGTCGCGATCCCGAGCTGATCAGTGGTTCGCGCAAGCGCCGCATCGCTATGGGGTCGGGCACCCAGGTGCAGGACATCGGGCGTCTGATCAAGCAGCACAAGCAGATGCAGAAGATGATGAAGAAGTTCTCCGCCAAAGGCGGAATGGCCAAAATGATGCGCGGCATGGGCGGAATGTTGCCCGGCGGCGGCATGCCAAAAATGTGATGTATCGCGCGCAGGAAGCTCTGCGCGCATTCCACATGGGGGCTCGCCCCTACGTAAATTCCCGCTTTGCGGGTCTACACCAGCCGTCGGAAGCGACGGCTCCCTGGCAAATCTGGATGACACAAGAGCATGTGTCAGAAAAAGACATTTGCAAAAGTCCGGATATTCCTTAGAATATGCGGCCTTTCGGGCACCTATGCCCGCTGTGCATCTTAGATTTGCAGCACCGACTACAGGAACGATGTTCAATGCTAACCATTCGTCTTGCTCTGGGCGGCTCCAAAAAGCGCCCGTTTTACCACCTGACTGTTACCGATAGCCGCAATGCGCGCGACGGTTCGCACAAGGAACAAATTGGCTTCTTCAACCCGGTTGCCCGTGGTCAGGAAGTTCGTTTGTCCGTGAACGAAGAGCGCGTTAACTACTGGCTGAGCGTGGGTGCACAAACATCCGAGCGCGTTGCCCAGTTGCTGAAAGAACACGCCAAGACCAAGGTCGCGGCCTGAGCAATATGAGCGCGGCGCCTACGATTGCCGACGACTTGATCGTCATTGGCAAGATTTATTCGGTACATGGCGTTCGCGGCGAAGTGAAGGTCTTTTCCTTTACTGATCCGATTGGAAACCTGTTGGATTACAAAACCTGGACGCTTCGGCGCGAAGGCAGCGTTAAACAGGTAGAGCTGGTCAGCGGACGCTTGCAAAACAAGTTCCTGGTCGCAAAGCTCAAAGGTCTCGATGACCGTGAAGAAGCTCGTCTTCTGGCCGGTTTTGAAATCTGTGTGCCGCGCAACCTGTTCCCTGATCTCACCGATGGCGAGTACTACTGGTACCAGCTGGAGGGTCTCAAGGTTATCGACCATCAAGGGCAATTGCTCGGGAAGATCGATCATCTGCTGGAGACAGGCTCGAACGATGTAATGGTGGTCAAGCCCTGCGCTGGCAGCCTGGATGATCGCGAACGTTTGTTGCCCTATACGGAGCAATGCGTGTTGGCAGTTGATCTGGAAGCTGGCGAGATGAAGGTGGAATGGGATTCGGACTTCTAAGCAATGGCTAGCCTGCGCATAGAAGTGATCAGTCTGTTTCCCGAGATGTTTTCCGCCATCAGCGAATACGGCATTACCAGCCGTGCGGTGAAACAAGGGCTGTTACAGCTGACTTGTTGGAATCCGCGGGACTACACCACGGATCGACATCACACTGTTGACGATCGCCCATTTGGCGGTGGTCCGGGCATGGTGATGAAGATCAAGCCCCTTGAAGATGCTCTGGTTCAGGCCAGGCAAGCGGCAGGGGATGCGGCGAAGGTGATTTACCTGTCGCCACAAGGCCGCCAACTGAATCAGTCTGCGGTACGCGAACTGGCGCAGGGGGAAGCGATTATCCTCATCGCCGGTCGTTATGAAGGCATTGACGAGCGTTTTATTGATGCTCATGTCGATGAAGAGTGGTCGATTGGTGACTATGTACTGTCTGGCGGCGAGCTGCCGGCAATGGTGCTGATCGATGCGGTTACGCGGCTGCTGCCTGGAGCTTTAGGGCATGCGGACTCTGCGGAGGAAGATTCCTTCACTGATGGTCTGCTGGATTGCCCGCATTACACCCGACCGGAGGTGTATGCGGATCAGCGTGTTCCCGACGTGTTGCTAAGTGGCAATCACGCGCACATCCGGCGTTGGCGTTTACAGCAGTCCCTCGGGCGGACCTATGAACGACGCGCCGATCTTCTGGAAAGCCGCTCGCTTTCTGGAGAAGAGAAGAAGCTGCTCGCGGAATACATCCGCGAACGGGACGATAGTTAACGTATCGATGGTAGATCGGACGATTTACCTTAGGAGCACAGCATGACTAACAAAATCATCCTTGCACTCGAAGCAGAGCAGATGACCAAAGAGATCCCTACCTTTGCCCCGGGCGACACTGTTGTCGTTCAGGTGAAAGTGAAGGAAGGCGACCGCGCTCGTCTGCAGGCGTTCGAAGGCGTAGTAATTGCCAAGCGTAACCGTGGCGTGAACAGTGCTTTCACTGTTCGTAAAATCTCCAACGGTGTTGGCGTTGAGCGTACTTTCCAGACCTACAGCCCGCAAATCGACAGCCTGGCTGTGAAGCGTCGCGGTGACGTTCGCAAAGCCAAACTGTACTACCTGCGTGACCTGTCCGGTAAAGCAGCTCGCATCAAGGAAAAACTGTCCTGAGTACAGTTTTTCGATGCAAGAAAAAAGCAGCCTAAGGGCTGCTTTTTTGCGTCTGGGGTTTTATTGTCCTCAGTCTGTAACTTATGTAGCACTGCTCAAGCGCGAATACCCATGTCTGCTATCGATGACCCTCTGATCGACCGGTTTCTTGATGCCCTTTGGCTGGAGAAGGGGCTCTCGGACAATACGCGTGATGCCTATCGCAGTGATCTTGCCTTGTTCAACGGCTGGTTGCAGGAGCAAGGCCTGGAATTGATCAATGTTGGACGCTCGGCGATTCTTGATCATCTGGCCTGGCGAGTGGATAAGGCCTACAAGCCTCGCTCCACGGCACGGTTTCTTTCAGGTGCCCGTGGCTTCTACCGTTACCTGCTGAGAGAAAAACTGATACAGGTCGATCCCACGCTGCAGGTGGACATGCCTCAGCTTGGCAGGCCATTGCCCAAGTCATTGTCGGAAGCAGACGTTGATGCGTTACTGGCTGCACCTGACCTGAGCGAAGCTATCGGCCAGCGGGACAAAGCCATGCTCGAGGTGCTCTATGCCTGCGGCTTGCGAGTTACCGAGCTGATCAGTCTGACCCTGGAACAGGTCAATCTCCGTCAGGGTGTATTGAGGGTGATGGGCAAGGGCAGCAAGGAGCGTCTGGTCCCCATGGGCGAAGAGGCTATTGTCTGGATCGAACGCTACATGCGCGGGGCGCGCGATGAATTGCTGGCGGGGCGTCCCAGTGATGTGTTGTTTCCCAGTCAGCGGGGCGAGCAGATGACCCGCCAGACCTTTTGGCACCGGATCAAACATCAGGCCATGGTTGCAGGTATCAGCAAGTCGCTGTCGCCTCATACATTGCGGCATGCTTTCGCAACCCACTTGCTCAACCATGGCGCTGACTTGCGCGTGGTGCAGATGTTGTTGGGGCACAGTGATCTGTCCACGACACAAATATATACCCATGTTGCCCGCGCCCGATTACAGGACATGCACGCCAAACATCACCCGCGCGGCTGAAAGGTCAGGGCGGTATCTTTTGCAGGCCGTCTGTGTCGGTCCGGGTAAGGTTTACGGCCCTTATGTGGTAGTCTTTGCCGGTTTCGCAGATTGAAGCTGACGGGCGCTTTTTTTGCCCAAGCCAGTCTGCCCACCGCCCGAGGAGTTTTCATGCGCGTGACCACGATTATCGCCGCCGCAGCCGTTGCGTTGGCCAGTACGTTCAGTATGTTTGCCCAGGCGGATGCTCCCGCCGATCAAGCCATTCGCAAGACCCTTGATTCGCTTAAACTCGAGCTGCCGGTAGAAAGCATCGGCGCCAGCCCGCTAAGCGGTCTGTACGAAGTCAAACTCAAGGGCGGCCGCGTGCTGTATGCCAGCGCTGATGGCCAGTTCGTGATGCAGGGTTATCTGTTTCAGATCCAGGACGGCAAGCCGGTTAACCTGACCGAGAAAACCGAGCGCCTTGCTATCGCCAAGACCATCAATGGTATTCCGACCGCCGAGATGGTGGTGTACCCGGCCATTGGCGAAACCAAATCGCACATCACTGTTTTCACCGACACCACTTGCCCGTATTGCCACAAGCTGCACGCCGAAGTGCCGCAGTTGAACAAAATGGGCATCGAAGTTCGTTACGTCGCTTTCCCACGCCAGGGGCTGGGCTCGCCGGGCGACGAACAACTGCAGGCTGTCTGGTGTTCCAAGGATCGCAAGGCTGCCATGGATCGCATGGTCGATGGCAAGAACATCGAGGCGCCCAAGTGCGCCAACCCTGTCACCAAACAATTTGAAGTGGGCCAATCGATCGGTGTGAACGGCACACCGGCCATCGTTTTGGCTGACGGCCAGTTGATTCCGGGTTACCAACCCGCTGCACAAGTGGCCAAACTGGCGCTCGGCGCCAAATAAGTCAGCGCGTCCCATGACCGTTGAGTAAATAGAGAGCCGTGTGTGATGCACGGCTGTTTTCCACGGTCGGTTCCGAGCCGGCCGTTTTTACGGGGAGTTCATAGTGAATCCGGTCAAAGTAGGCATCTGTGGGCTAGGTACCGTCGGTGGCGGTACCTTCAACGTACTTAAGCGTAACGCCGAGGAAATTGCCCGCCGTGCGGGTCGTGGAATCGAAGTGGCACAAATTGCCCTGCGTACGCCAAACCCCAACTGCCAGATTACCGGTACACCGACCACCAGCGACGTCTTCGCGGTGGCAACCAACCCTGAAATCGATATCGTCATTGAGCTGATCGGCGGCTATACCGTAGCCCGCGATCTGGTTCTCAAGGCCATTGAAAACGGCAAGCACGTAGTCACTGCCAACAAAGCGCTGATTGCCGTGCACGGTAACGAAATTTTCGCCAAGGCGCGTGAGAAGGGCGTGATCGTAGCGTTTGAAGCTGCGGTTGCCGGCGGTATCCCGGTCATCAAGGCAATTCGTGAAGGTCTGTCGGCCAACCGCATCAACTGGGTTGCCGGGATCATCAACGGCACAGGTAACTTCATCCTGACCGAAATGCGCGAAAAAGGCCGTACCTTCCCTGACGTTCTGGCTGAAGCTCAGGCGCTGGGTTATGCCGAAGCCGACCCGACGTTCGATGTCGAAGGTATTGATGCTGCACACAAGCTGACCATTCTGGCGTCCATTGCCTTTGGTATCCCGCTGCAGTTCGACAAGGCCTACACCGAAGGCATTACCAAACTGACCACTGCTGACGTGAATTACGCCGAAGCGCTGGGTTATCGCATCAAGCATCTGGGCGTCGCGCGCAGTACAGCTGCCGGTATCGAACTGCGGGTACACCCGACGTTGATTCCTGCTGATCGACTGATCGCCAACGTTAACGGCGTGATGAACGCGGTCATGGTCAATGGCGACGCTGCGGGCTCGACGCTGTTCTACGGCGCGGGTGCTGGTATGGAGCCTACCGCTTCGTCGGTGGTTGCCGATCTGGTCGACGTGGTGCGTGCGATGACGTCCGATCCGGAAAATCGCGTGCCGCATCTGGCGTTCCAGCCCGACTCGCTGTCTGCTCATCCGATTCTGCCGATTGAAGCCTGCGAAAGCGCGTACTACCTGCGCATTCAGGCCAAGGATCATCCGGGCGTGCTGGCTCAGGTGGCAAGCATTCTGTCGGAGCGCGGGATTAACATTGAGTCGATCATGCAGAAGGAAGTCGAAGAACATGACGGCCTGGTGCCGATGATTCTGTTGACCCATCGTGTGGTGGAACAGCGCATGAATGACGCCATTGAGGCCCTGGAAGCCTTGCAGGACGTGGTTGGCCCGGTAGTCCGGATCCGCGTCGAACATCTCAATTAAACACAGCGGCAAGGTACAAGCTACAAGCGGCAAGTGAAAGCGGACTGCTTTTGATTTGCAGCTTGCAGCTTGAAACTTGAAGCTCAAACCGAAGGTTTGAAATCTTATGCGCTACATCAGTACTCGCGGCCAGGCGCCGGCCCTGAATTTCGAAGACGTGTTGCTGACTGGTCTGGCCAGCGACGGCGGCTTGTACGTGCCGGAAAACCTGCCTCGCTTTACCCAGGAGGAAATCGCTTCCTGGGCTGGGCTGCCTTATCACGAACTGGCCTTCCGGGTGATGCGCCCGTTTGTGGCCGGCAGCATTCCGGATGCGGATTTCAAAAAAATCCTTGAAGAAACCTACGCCGTATTTGCCCACAGCTCGGTTGCGCCATTGCGTCAGTTGAATGGCAATGAGTGGGTTCTGGAACTGTTCCACGGGCCGACCCTGGCCTTCAAGGACTTCGCATTGCAATTGCTGGGTCGTCTGCTGGATTACGTGCTGGCCAAGCGTGGCGAGCGTGTAGTGATCATCGGTGCAACCTCCGGCGACACCGGTTCTGCAGCCATTGAAGGCTGCCGCAAGTGCGATAACGTCGATATCTTCATCCTGCATCCGCACAACCGGGTATCGGATGTTCAGCGTCGGCAGATGACGACGATCTTTGGTGACAACATTCACAACATCGCTGTGGAAGGCAACTTCGACGATTGCCAGGAAATGGTCAAGAACAGCTTTGCTGATCAGAGTTTCCTCAAGGGCACACGTCTGGTCGCGGTCAACTCGATCAACTGGGCGCGGATCATGGCTCAGATCGTCTACTACTTTCACGCTTCGCTGCAGCTTGGCGGCCCGGCGCGTTCGGTATCGTTCTCGGTACCTACCGGCAACTTCGGTGATATTTTCGCCGGTTACCTTGCTCGCAACATGGGGCTGCCGATCAATCAGTTGATCGTCGCCACCAACCGCAACGACATTCTGCACCGCTTCATGAGCGGCAATCAGTATGTAAAAGAGACCTTGTACGCGACCCTGTCGCCATCGATGGACATCATGGTCTCGTCGAACTTCGAGCGTCTGCTGTTCGATATGCATGGTCGTAACGGTGCCACGCTCGCCGGTCTGATGGACAGCTTCAAACAAGGCGGTGGTTTCAGCGTCGACGAAGAACGCTGGACCGAAACCCGCAAGCTGTTTGACTCCCTGGCTGTCAGCGACGCTGAAACCTGCGAGACCATTGCGGATGTTTTTGCGAAGACCGGCGAGGTGCTGGACCCACATACCGCGATCGGTGTGAAGGCCGCTCGGGCCTGCCGTCGCAGCCTGGATACGCCGATGGTGATCCTTGGCACGGCACATCCGGTCAAATTCCCGGAAGCAGTGGAGAAAGCGGGTGTAGGAAAAGCGCTAGAGCTACCTGCACATTTGTCTGATTTGTTCGAGCGGGACGAACGCTGCACGGTTTTGCCTAATGACCTGAAAGCCATACAGGCCTTCGTTAGCCAGCATGGCAACCGGGGTAAACCGCTCTAACGGTATATCCGTGTAACAACTTAAGGCCCGCCCCCCAGCGGGCCTTCTCATTTCTGCATGCCACACTTCGGGAGTTTTAGACACTTACGGATGAGTTAGTCGCTGTGAAAATTGCAAGCAAAGCGGGCGTCTTCGAGGGCAAGAACCTCGCTCCCATAAAAAGCACACTGGGTGTGCTGTCACTATTACTGGCTGTGTTTTTCATTCAGCCAAGCCATGCTGAACGGAGTCTTTCGTTCAGCCTTGTCGCGCCGTTCATAGCTCTGGAGCCTCTGGAATTATCTGCCTCGGATCGTGAATGGCTTGATGACCGACCCGCGTTACGCGTCGGGGTTGTTACGGTCGATTATGAGCCTGTGGATATCACCAGCGATCGCAACCGGTATCAAGGCATCAGTGCCGATTATCTGAGTCTGGTCGGCAGCAAGCTGAATGTGCGAATGCAGGTGCGCGGCTTCCCGAGGCCGGAAGGGGCAATCAATGCCCTGCGAGAGGGAACCATCGACATTATTGCCACTGCCAATAACTTTGAGCGCGGTTATAACGACTTGCGTTTATCTGCTGGCTATATGGCTGATCGCTCTGTCGTGGTCGGTCGTAACGTCGGGCGAGAACTGACCGAGGAGCTCAAAGGTGCCAAAGTGGTGGTTCTGGACGGCTATCAGGATCTGCTGGCCGTAAGAGCCGCTTACCCTCAAAGTGAAATCATCATTGCCCCGAGTCTGTTCAGCGCCATGGAAGCTGTGAGTCATGGAGAAGCCGACGCCTTCATAGGAAGCGACGTTATTGTCCGCTCCTATATGGCATTGCGGCCGTATATGGGATTGCAGGTTCACTTCAACAGCCTGTTACCTCAGGACAGCTTTTCATTTGCCGTGCACTCGGACCAGTCGCAGTTACTGTCCCTGATCGACACTGCGCTGGCTAGTCTGGGGTCTTCGATTACCCGGGAGATACTGGGACGCTGGACTCTGGGGCTGGGCGCTAACGCCAGCAGTCAGCGAATCGCGCTAAGTCGTGCAGAAAGACGCTGGATCGGCAGGCACCCGGTGGTCACAGTTGCTTCTCAGCAGCATCCACCGTACGTCTACCGGGACAAGAATGGGCAGTGGGTCGGACTTAATGTCGATATATTGAATCGAATATCGCGCATCACCGGTCTGCGGTTCAGGCATGAAGAAGCCTCGAATATTGAGCAGACTTTCAACCTCCTGCGTAGCGGTCAGGCCCAGATGAACACGACGCTTGCAGAGAATGCAGAGCGTCGGGAGATGCTCGATTTCAGCTATTCATTTGGCGGTAACAGCTGGGTATTTGTATTGCGCGCGGGAGAGGCTTCTCTGCATTCACTGCGAGACCTGGCCGGGCGCACTCTGGCGTTGCCTGCCAGACATGCTCTGGAAGGCATCATAAGGCGCGAGCATCCGCGTATAGATTTAATCCTTACGGCCAACTATGAAGAAGCTCGCCAACTGGTCGCTTCCGGGGGGGCTGTGGCGACTATTCAGAACGAGGCAGGAGCTTATCTGGATCCGCGAGGCGTGCTGAAAGTTGGTCGCAGTGTGGAGGGATGGTGGTCGCCTGACCGAATGTCTGTCATCAAGTCTCAGCCAGAGCTGCTCAGTATTCTCAATAAGGCGCTGGAAGAGTTTCCGGTCAGCGAAATGCGCGCCATCCGCACAAAGTGGATGGCGTCTGCTGTGCAGCAAACCAGTCTGTTAAGTTGGATTCCCGGCTGGGTCTATTGGGGACTCAGTATCGCCCTATCGCTGGGGCTGGTTTCGCTGATCTGGAATAGCCGTCTCAAGGCTCAGATCCATCAGCGTCTCAAGGCCGAAGAGGCACTCAATGACCAATTGGTCTTCAAGCACGCGCTGTTTGATGGAATACCCAACCCGGTCTATGTCAGGGACCTGAAAGGGCGATTGATTTCCTGTAATCGAAGTTATGAAGAGAATCTGGGCATCAGCTTCGAGCAGATGAATGGTCGGCGCTTGATTGACGTGGAGCTGATACCTAAAGAGACAGCGGAGCAATTGCACGGGGATTACATCAAACTGCTGGAAACGCGCCAGCCCATTTTCGCTGACCGCAGTATGCAACTGGGGGATAAACAGATTGATGCCTTGCACTGGACGGTGCCTTTCTATCGCGCTGATGGCGAGGTTCAGGGATTGCTGGGTGGCTGGATCGACATCAGCGAACGCAAACGACTGGAAACGCAACTGTATGAAGCCAAGGAACAAGCGGGCGCAGTCAATGATGCCAAAAAACTTTTCATGAAGGATGTCGGTCATGAGATGCGCAGAAATCTGGAAGTGATTGTCGGCTTTTTGGAGTTGGAGCTAGAGGAGGCTCTGCATAAGGGGCAGACGCCGTCCAGCTCGGTGGAAGTGGCTCTTGTTTCAGCCCGGTCGGTTCTCGACATGATCGACGTTAGCGACGAGGCGGCGTGATGCGCAATCACTCGATATCGTGCTCAGTACCGGTCGATGGTTTTTTCTCTGTCATGTTCGGCAGGCATGCTCGAACGGTGACATCGTTAAACCATCGAAACTTTCCAGCGATGCCGATGGTCATTGATAAGCACCTTTGCATTCAAATTGTTGAGTGGTGATCCGGATGGAAAATATCAGCTTACTGCTAAGTGAAGCGCTGGCACCTTACCAGGCCGACCTTGGGCCTGTTGGACCATTGGGTGAGCGCCTGGTGTCTATCAAGGATGCAGCCGGTGCAGTAGTAATCGAGCGCACATTCACCGCAGCGCATCTGTGTGACAAACGCCAGCTGACGGATGTAGTTGATGGTTTGCGTCGTGATTTGATGGTGGCCGAAGGGCGCATCGAGCCTTGCGTGATTGCGGCAATGCGCAACGCAGCCTTGGGTCGTCCGTTCATCCCGGCGCCGGGCTTTGTTTGAAGTGATCTGGAACCTTACGGTCCATTAGTGCTCTGACTCTTTACGGCAGGTTCAGACACTGTGCTCCGGTGGCTCAACCTGTTCGTACTGGTCCCGAATGGACCACGGTTTACCCCGAGTAGTCTCCCCGCTGCTCGGGGTTTCTTTTTTTCAAGCCTGCGCAATTCCGTTTTACATGCCCGGCTTCTCGAAAAACGTTTTGGCGTCTTCCAGATATTCCTCGCGTTTTGAGGGCGGTAGCCACTGCGCATAGAATCCCACCAGCTTCGTCTCGCGCAGTATCCGCATCTCGCGATTGATGATCTCCATGGCTTGCCGACCCTGCACTGTGTTCGAGCAGCCTATATGCGTGAACTGGTATTTGGGAGCGCCTTTGACCGGCAAGAAGACCAGATCCTGTTCGGGTATTCCTTGCTGGCGTGCTTGATACAGCGCTTCCGGCCAATAGCTGATCAGACCTTGCAAGCGTCCCAGTCGCTCCATTTGCAATAAACTGCCAACGGCATCGCCGCCGTAATGCATGCTCAATTCGTCGTCCGCAACCTTGCTCAGAATCTGATCAATGACCAGTCCATAGCTGCGCTCGGCAACCACGCCTATCTTCACGATCTTGCTTTTCAGCACGGCATCCAGATCGACCACGCCGCGATCCACATACGGAGTGAACTGGGCCATGTCCTGCTGGCGCACAATCAAACCGTTGCTGAATGCCGCAAAAGTCGGGATCGAAAATACAATGCTTTTGGCCCGTTCCTGCGTCCACAGTAAGGTGGGGTCGCACGCAAACACGCCCTCCTTGAGCATTTGCATCCCGCGTGCACGGTTCACGCGCATCAGCAGATGGTCATATTCAGGCATCCGGGCGATGAGTAAAGGCATCAGTCTGTCGACAGCGCCTTTTCCTTCATCAGGGCCGGAAAAAATCGTCGAAGGAGGCAAGTCCCTTAGCAGCCATATCAGCGTGTCCTTTGCATGGCTGAAGCGTGGCAGAGCCATGAGACTCAGCAGGGCGAGGCAGATGACCAGTGTCGGTCTGGCGGGATGCGAGTTGCGATAAGGCATCGCGGATGTCGTCCCCGGGAAATGGCTGGAGTATAGGCGTCAGATGACGCGCAGGAGAATAGACGCTCCAGGTCGAGCGTGCCGCGCAGTATCACTCATAACCCGTCGCCAGGAATATCGGGCTTTGCCTGACCCCCCTTAAGGGTATTTGTCACTGTGCAAACCGCTCCGGATCATCAACCACTGCAGACATCACAGCCAATCGGCTGGAGCAGGTCGTTCAATGGGGCTGCTTCGGGTAGACTTGCCGCCTTTCCCCGTATCTAGAAGCCCGTTCATGGCCCAGCCGTCCACGACATACAAATTCGAACTCAACCTTACCGATCTTGATCGTGGGGTTTACGAAACCGTCAAACAGACCATTGCCCGTCACCCTTCGGAAACCGAGGAGCGTATGACCGTGCGCCTGCTGGCTTATGCCTTCTGGTACAACGAGCAGCTGTCTTTTGGTCGTGGCCTTTCGGATGTGGATGAGCCTGCGCTGTGGGAAAAAAGTCTTGATGACCGCGTCCTGCACTGGATCGAAGTTGGCCAGCCTGACTCTGATCGCCTGACATGGTGTTCGCGCCGTACCGAACGTACCAGTCTGCTGGCCTATGGCAGCCTGCGCGTGTGGGAAGGGAAGGTTATTCCGGCTATCAAGAACCTGAAAAACGTCAACGTCGCCGCTGTTCCGCAAGAAGTGCTCGAGGTGCTGGCCAAGGACATGCCGCGGGTCATCAAGTGGGATGTGATGATCAGCGAAGGGACCATATTCGTCACGGATGATCGTGGTCAGCATGAAGTCCAGCTGCAATGGCTTACCGGCGAGCGCGGCTGAGGTCCTCCAGGTCTCGACGCCTCCTGTAGGAGCGCACGAGCACCGCGAGGCCGCGATAGCGGTTTATCAGACAGACCGCCATCGCTGCCTCGCGGTGTTCGTGAGTTCCTGCAGAAAAGCATTTAAATTCAGTTAGTCAGTTATTTAACGTCTGGTCGGAATCAAAAAAACCGCATGCGCATCGAACCTCGTCTCCTGCCGCAAACCCTGCCTTTTCTCGGCGATCTGCCGCCGCTGCTGACCCGGCTGTATGCCGCGCGGGGCGTGCTGTCAGAAGCCGAACTCGACAAGAGCCTGGCGCGGTTGATTCCTTATCAGCAACTCAAGGGGATCGATGCGGCGGTAGACTTGTTGGTCACGGCGCTGAACGAGCGGCAGCGCATCCTTATCGTTGGCGATTTTGATGCTGATGGCGCTACAGCAAGCACAGTAGGCGTGTTGGGGCTGAGGCTGCTGGGTGCCGCGCATGTTGATTATCTGGTGCCCAATCGCTTCGAGTACGGTTACGGCCTGACCCCGGAAATTGTCGCAGTGGCGCTGGAGCGCGAGCCTCAACTGCTGATGACTGTCGATAACGGCATCTCCAGCGTTGAAGGTGTCGCCGCGGCGAAAGCGGCAGGCCTGCAGGTGCTGGTCACCGATCACCACTTGCCAGGCCACGAACTGCCTGCGGCCGACGCTATCGTCAATCCCAATCAGCCAGGCTGCACGTTCCCAAGCAAGGCCCTGGCTGGCGTCGGGGTTATTTTCTATGTGTTGATGGCGTTGCGTGCGCGGCTGCGAGACAGTGGCTGGTTCGAGGCTAATCAGCGCGCACAACCCAACCTGGGCGAATTGCTGGATCTGGTCGCTTTGGGCAGCGTCGCCGACGTGGTGCCGCTGGATACCAATAATCGCATTCTGGTGCATCAGGGCTTGCTGCGTATACGCGCAGGCCGAGCGCGCCCAGGCCTCAAAGCGATTCTCGAAGTTGCACGTCGCGACCACAAACGCATTACCTCTACCGATCTGGGGTTTATTCTCGGGCCGCGACTGAACGCGGCGGGGCGTCTGGACGACATGAGTCTGGGTATCGAATGCCTGCTTTGCGAAGACGAAACCCTGGCCCGTGAAATGGCCGTGCAACTGGATGAGCTGAATCAGGACCGAAAATCCATTGAGCAAGGCATGCAGCGTGAGGCGCTGGCCCAGCTCAAGGACTTGCCGCTGGAGTCGATGCCGTTCGGTCTTTGCCTGTTCGAACCGGACTGGCATCAAGGCGTGATTGGCATCCTCGCGTCGCGCATGAAAGAGCGTTACCACCGTCCGACCATCGCCTTCGCCAGTGCTGGTGAGGGTATGCTCAAGGGGTCGGCTCGCTCAGTACCCGGTTTCCACATTCGTGACGCTTTGGACGCCGTGGCTGCACAGCATCCCGAACTGATCAGCAAGTTTGGCGGCCACGCAATGGCGGCGGGATTGTCATTGCCGGAGGAGAACTTCCCGGCGTTCGCCGAAGCTTTCGATGTAGAAGTGCGGCGCCAGTTGAATGAAGAGGACCTGACCGGCCGTCTGTTGTCTGACGGCGCGTTGGCGGTTGAAGAGTTTCACCTGGAGCTGGCGCGCGCACTGCGCAACGCAGGTCCGTGGGGTCAGCACTTCCCCGAACCGTTGTTTCACGGTGTCTTCCAATTGGTAGAGCAGCGGGTGGTAGGTGAGCGTCATCTGAAGATGGTGCTCAAGAGTGAGTGCGGCAGCGTGAAACTCGATGCCATCGCGTTTGGCGTTGATCGTGATGTCTGGCCGAACCCCAATATCCGTTGGGTCGAGCTGGCCTACAAACTGGACCTCAACGAGTTTCGCGGCAATGAAACCGTCCAGCTCATGGTCGCGCACATCGCGCCACGCTAGCGCACATAGCAGGAACCCTCAAAGCTATTGGGTTGTCGACTAGGCTTCAGGCACGTTTTTTATCACGTGCCCTGCTGCCTATTACAGCCTGAGAGGTTCCCATGAGCTTGTTGTTAGAACCCTACACCTTACGCCAGCTAACCCTGCGCAACCGCATCGCGGTATCCCCGATGTGTCAGTACTCAGCGGTCGATGGCCTGACAAACGACTGGCATCTGGTTCACCTTGGCAGCCGAGCAGTGGGCGGTGCCGGCCTTGTCTTTACCGAGGCCGTTGCGGTCACCAAAGATGGCAGAATCACGCCTGAAGACCTTGGCCTGTGGAACGATGAGCAGATCGAAGGCTTGCAGCGAATCACCCGCTTCATCAACGCTCAAGGTGTTGTTGCAGGCATTCAGCTTGCTCACGCCGGGCGCAAGGCCAGCACCTGGCGGCCGTGGTTGGGCAAGTCGGGCAGCATCAAAGCCGAAGAGGGCGGCTGGACGCCTTGGGGGCCATCGCCGATTGCTTTCGATCCCAAGCATACCGCTCCGGTGCAATTGAGCGAGGCGCAGATTCAGGACGTCATTCAGGCATTCGTGGCCTCTGCAAAGCGGGCGCTGACGGCCGGTTTCAAGGTGGTTGAAGTGCATGCCGCCCACGGCTATCTGTTGCACCAGTTCCTGTCGCCGCTCAGCAATCAGCGTCAGGATAAATACGGCGGCTCATTTGAAAACCGTATTCGCCTGACGCTGGAGGTGACTCAAGCGGTCCGTGCCGTGTGGCCTGAAGAGTTGCCTTTGTTTGTGCGGGTCTCCGCCACTGATTGGGTGGAAGATGGCTGGAACCCCGATGAAACCGTTGAACTGGCGCGCCGCTTGAAGGGTTTGGGTGTTGACCTGATTGACGTGTCGTCGGGCGGCACTTCAGCCAATGCTGAAATTCCGGTGGGGCCGGGGTATCAGACGCGCTTCGCCGAACGGGTTCGCAAGGAGTCGGACATGGCGACGGGCACCGTAGGCATGATCACTGAACCGGCTCAGGCCGAACATATCCTGCGCACTGGGCAGGCCGATATCATCCTGCTCGCCCGCGAACTGTTGCGTGATCCCTACTGGCCGCTGCATGCCGACGATGACCTCGGCGGCCGCAAGGCAACCTGGCCTGCGCAGTATCAACGGGCGACCCATCGCGATCAGCCGATTCATGAGTCTGATTTGCGGGATTAGTGTCTGACTCCACCCTTGACCTCGTAGGACCGGCTTCAGCCGGGAGGGCGGTATTTCTGCCGAAAGAGATTGAGGGAGAATCCTGACGTCCTCCCGGCTAAAGCCGGTCCTACGGATTCATGGCACGCCTGACATGCGTGGGGTTTTGCAACATCTGGAAGCACACCGGCTCTCCAGCCTCGACACACTTCGTTTTACTCTGCCGTGTACCCAATCGAATGAAAAAGTCTGTGGAGGCTTTCCATGAACACGCGTGGCTTACTCGACCAACTTCTTAAATCCGGCCAGGAGATGCTGCAGAACAAGGCCGGTGGTGCCGGGCATCAACAAGGCGGCAAGAAATCCTCTGCCGCGGGTGGCCTGGGTGGTTTGCTGGGCGGTGCTGGCGGCGGTGGTCTGAGCAGTCTGTTGTCTGGGGCGGGCGGTGGTGCCCTGGCTTCCGGTGCCATGGGTTTGCTGATGGGCAGCAAGGGCGCGCGCAAAGTCGGCGGCAAAGTGCTGACATATGGTGGCCTGGCTGCCTTGGGCGTTATTGCCTACAAGGCATATGGCAACTGGCAGGCCAAGCAGGGTCTCGCTGCTCAAGGTGAGCCACAGACCATTGATCGTCTGCCACCGGAGCAAGTTGAGGAGCACAGTCAGGCGATCCTTCGCGCGCTGGTTGCTGCGGCAAAATCTGACGGTCACGTGGATGAGCGCGAGCGTGAGTTGATCGAAGGTGAATTTACCAAGCTGACGGGTGATCAGGAATTGCAGCAATGGCTGCACGCTGAACTGAACAAGCCTCTGGACCCGGTTGAAGTCGCCCGCGCCGCGAAGACGCCGGAGATGGCTGCAGAAATGTATATCGCCAGTGTGATGCTGGTGGATGAAGAGCAATTCATGGAGCGTGTTTATCTGGACGAACTGGCCCGTCAGCTCAAGCTGGCACCTGCGTTGAAGGCTGAACTGGAGATACAGGTGCGTCAGGCTCAGGTTTAACAGCCAGTCGGTTGTGCTTGCTCGCAGCAAATGACAACGCGGTATGCCTTTCAGCTGCGTCTCATGTATCGCGGGCAAGCCTCGCTCCCACAGGTCCTACGGGTTGCGATCAATCTTCGGGTTTGTGAGGAGGCATAGAATCTCCCACAGTTCCTGCGTCAAGCTGGCCCAACCACCCATCTGCAACACCCCATCGAACACCTGCATTCATTCGAATACCCAAGGCCTGTAAGAAAATTCTAGGGGTCTTGTGGGAATATGCCTAATTTATCTCTGAAACAACCCCCTTAGTTCGTCAGAGCCTGGGCTATACTCAGGCCGCGTTGGGCCGTTAGTCGGTCCGCTTCTTGAACCCGGCGTGAAGTCCGGTGTTGAACTCTTGAGGGATGACCGTGAAGAACTGGACCTTACGCCAACGGATCTTGGCGAGTTTCGCCGTAATTATCGCCATCATGCTCATGATGGTTATCGTATCTTTTTCCCGCCTCCTGTCTATTCAGTCCAGTGAAGAAGAAGTTCGCCTTGATGCACTTCCAGGTGTGTATTACAGCACCCTGCTGCGCAGCGCCTGGGGTGAAAGCTACATTCGCACTCTCGAGCTGATCGGTGAAGGGGAAGGACGTGAGTTGACCGGCCCGGAAAAAGACCAGTTCAAGGATTTCGAGGCGCGTCTTCAGCAGCAGGTCGACAACTATAAACAAACCATTTTTGATGATAACGACCGCGCCAATTTCACTGACTTCGAGCGCCAGCGCGAGACGTACACGCGCCTGCTCAATGACGTGCACACCAGTTTCCAGCGCGGCGACTATATAAAAGCCAAGACCGAGTTTTATGATCAGACCAGGCCAGTATGGTCGGCGGGTCGTAAGCAACTTAACGACATCATCGTCATCAACAAAAAAGTAGCTGATGACGCTACCGACCGAATTGTCGTGGCTGTTACCGGCGCAAAAATCAGCATGGGGCTTTCTCTGCTCATCGCGATCATTGCCGCCACCTCTTGCGGTTTTTTGCTGATGCGCTCGATCATGTCGCCGATGCAGCGCATCGTCAGCATCCTGGAAACCATGCGCACGGGCGATTTGAGTAAACGACTCAATCTGGATCGCAAAGACGAATTCGGTGCAGTGGAAACCGGCTTCAACGACATGATGACCGAGTTGACCGGGCTGGTTTCCCAGGCTCAACGCTCTTCGGTACAGGTCACAACCTCCGTCACCGAGATCGCTGCAACCTCCCGGCAGCAGCAAGCCACGGCGACCGAGACCGCAGCGACGACCACCGAGATCGGCGCGACTTCCCGGGAAATTGCTGCCACATCCCGTGATCTGGTTCGCACCATGACCGAAGTGACCAGTGCTGCTGATCAGGCTTCGATCCTCGCCGGCTCCGGCCAGCAGGGCTTGGCCCGGATGGAAGACACCATGCATCAGGTAATGGGCGCAGCGGATCTGGTCAACGCCAAACTGGCGATCCTCAATGAGAAGGCCGGCAACATCAATCAGGTGGTAGTGACTATCGTCAAGGTTGCTGACCAGACCAACCTGCTGTCGCTCAATGCTGCCATCGAAGCTGAGAAAGCCGGTGAGTATGGCCGTGGTTTTGCGGTGGTTGCGACAGAAGTACGCCGTCTGGCTGACCAGACTGCGGTGGCGACTTATGACATCGAGCAGATGGTCCGTGAGATCCAGTCGGCGGTGTCTGCCGGTGTGATGGGCATGGACAAGTTCTCCGAGGAAGTGCGCCGCGGCATGTTCGAAGTCACCCAGGTCGGCGAACAGTTGACGCAGATTATTCATCAGGTGCAGGCGTTGGCGCCTCGGGTGTTGATGGTCAACGAAGGCATGCAGGCTCAGGCCACCGGCGCCGAGCAGATCAATCAGGCGCTCGTGCAGTTGGGCGATGCCAGTAGCCAGACTGTGGAGTCCTTGCGTCAGGCCAGTTTTGCCATTGATGAGTTGAGTCAGGTGGCGGTCGGTTTGCGTAGCGGCGTTTCGCGTTTCAAAGTCTGAGTACTGACCATGAGCGATCAACCGGTCAGTCGCGGCAGTTCCTCGATAGTGCCGAAAAATAAGCTGTTCCTGCTATTTCGTATCGGCGATGAACGCTACGCACTGGAGGCGCTGCAAGTCGCCGAAGTGCTGCCGCGTCTACCGCTCAAGGCCATTGCCCAGGCTCCACGATGGGTCGCAGGTGTGTTGTCCCATCGCGGCGATATGATCCCCGTGATTGATCTTGCAGCGTTGGCGTTCGGGCAGATCGCCAAGTCGCGAACCAGTACGCGATTGGTGTTGGTGCATTACCAGGTTGATGCCGGACAGCCCAAGCGCTTGCTGGGGCTGATTATCGAGCAGGCCACCGACATGCTGCGATGCGCGCCGGACGAGTTCAAGGACTACGGCCTGGACAATCCTGAGGCGTCCTATCTGGGGCCGGTACGCGAAGACGCGTCAGGGCTTGTGCAGTGGATCCACGTCCAGGACTTGCTCAGTGATCAGGTGCGTGAGTTGCTCTATCCGGCGCAGCCCCCGGAAGCTGAATTGATTGGAGAGGCACCATGAGCCAGGAGGCGCGCTTCTTCGGTTTTCTCAAGGACCGCATCGGCCTTGATGTCGCTTCCATAGGTGAGGCGATCGTCGAGCGTGCGATTCGTCAGCGTTACCTGGCCACCAAGGCTATCGACAGCGACGGTTACTGGCAGCTTCTGCAGTCGTCGGCTGAAGAGCAACAGGCGTTGATCGAGGCTGTCATCGTTTCTGAAACCTGGTTTTTTCGCTATCCGGAATCCTTTGTTTCATTAGGCAACCTCGCCAAGGCACGCATTGCCGAGCTGAACGGCGTACGGCCGATCCGTATCCTCAGCCTGCCGTGTTCCACGGGTGAAGAACCTTATTCCATCGCCATGGCTTTGCTGGATGCGGGTGCGCTGGCAGCGCAGTTCACCATCGATGCAATGGATATCAGCCCGATATCCATTCAACGCGCAGAGCGTGGCGTGTACGGTAAAAACTCGTTTCGCGGCGATGACATTTCTTATCGTGATCGTTATTTCAACGCCTCCGACGACGGTTTCGAGTTACAGGATCGGGTGCGTGAACGGATCAGCTTCCGTGCCGGCAATTTGCTCGATCCGGCACTGACAAACCAGACGGCCTATGACTTCGTGTTCTGTCGTAATTTGCTGATCTATTTCGATCAGCCCACGCAGAAACATGTGTTTGAGGTGCTCAAGCGCCTGACCCGCGATGACGGCATCCTGTTTATCGGACCTGCCGAAGGCAGCCTGTTGACGCGCATGGGCATGCGCTCGATTGGTATTCCCCAGACTTTTGCGTTCAGTCATTACAGCGCTCCGCAAGAGCCCGTACCGCTGCCTGCTGAGCCCTCTCCGCGCAGTGCAATTGTCCCGCCGGGTTTCAACCCGCGAAGCGTTTCGCGTACTCCGCGACCGACCACCGTGTCGCTTGCGCCTACGCAACGGTCACCTTCCGTTGCAACGGGGAGCCCTGTTACGGCAACGGGTAGAGACGACGTTGCGACATTGCTCGCCACCATCGCCAGCCTTGCCAACGAAGGCAAAAGCGCTGATGCACGCGCTGCGTGTGAGCGCTTTCTGAAAAGCCATGAACCCGTGGCGCAGGTGTTTTACTGGTTGGGGTTGCTCAGCGAGGTCGAAGGCAGCAATGCCCAGGCTCAGGGCTTTTATCGCAAGGCACTGTATTTGCAGCCGCAACACCCGGAGGCATTGGCGCAACTTGCAGCGTTGCTGGCGGCCCAGGGTGATAGCGCCGGGGCACGCAGGCTGAATGAACGTGCGGCCCGCAGTATGAACAAGCAAGGTGGTAGCCCGCGATGAGCAGAATCTTCAGCTATTCGAGCTTCATCCACGAGGATGCGCAGGCAATCGATGACTGCTGGAATCGCATCGGCATTCATGGTGACCGGTCGTGCCCGCTGCTGGTCGAGCATATCCACTGCCGTAACTGCCCGGTCTATGCCGCAGCGGCTACCAGTTTGCTGGATCGCTACGCGCTGACCCGAGGCGATGACGATCATGTGCAAGGGGCCGATTTCAAGGTCAAGACCAGGACGCGCTCGATTCTGGTTTTCCGTCTGGGCGAAGAGTGGCTGGGGTTCCCCACTCGCTGTATGGTCGAGATTGCACCATCACAAACTATTCATTCGCTGCCGCATCAGCGTTCCCGGGCACTGCTCGGTGTGGCCAATGTGCGTGGTGCGCTGGTTGCCTGCCTTTCACTGGTGGAATTGTTGGGGCTCGATACGACGGTTGTGCCTGCGCAATCGAGCCGGATTATGCCGCGCATGCTGATCGTGGCCGCTGACGGCGGTCCGGTGGTGGTGCCGGTGGATGAAATTCACGGTATCCATGCCATCGAAGAAGATCTGCTGGACTCGGCTTCGACTTCCGGAACGCATGCCAACGCGCGCTTTACCCGAGGTGTCTTGCAATGGAAGGATTACAGCCTGCGTCTGCTCGATGAAGAACAACTGTTGTCGGCGATCAATCGGAGCCTTTCATGACGCCAGATGAAATGCGCGATGCCTCGCTGTTCGAGCTGTTCACCCTTGAGGCCGAAGCCCAGACTCAAGTACTGAGCGGTGGTTTGCTTGCCCTTGAGCGTGACCCGACCCAGGCCGATCACCTGGAAGCCTGCATGCGTGCCGCCCACTCACTCAAAGGCGCGGCACGTATCGTCGGTGTCCATTTCGGTGTCAGCGTTGCCCATGTCATGGAAGATTGTCTGGTCAGCGCTCAGGAAGGTCGTCTTTATCTGCAGCCCGAACATATCGACGCCTTGCTGCAAGGGACTGATCTGTTGATGCGTATTGCGACGCCTGGCGTGAGCAACGTCGCGCAGGCCGATATCGACGCTTACGTAGAACGCATGAACACCCTGATGAGCCAGGGCAGCGGTATGCTGCGCGGTGCGACGTTATCAACCCCCTCCGCTGACGATGCCTTGTTGGCGGCCGCGATGGGGTTGACGCAATCGACGCCTTCCGGTCCTGATCCGTTGCTCGCACTCAACCTTCCTGACGAAACCCCAGGGCCCGGTATTGCCGCTGCTCCAGTGGCAATGCCAGAGCCAGAGCCAGCGCCGATGTCGTCTGTCGACGAAGGCCCGGTTGAGCCTGCTGCTGCGCCCGCCATGCGGCGTAACCGTCGGGCATCCGAGGGCGGCGAGCGCGTGCTGCGGGTGACGGCCGAGCGACTGAACAGCTTGCTGGATCTGTCGAGCAAATCACTGGTCGAGACACAACGCATCAAGCCTTATCTGGCCAATATGCAACGGCTCAAGCGTATCCAGACCGGCAGCAGTCGCGCGCTGGACGATCTTGAGGCCAGTTTCGGTGAGGCAGGTCTTGGTCCGGATGCGCAAAAAGCCCTGGACGAAGCGCGCCGTCTACTCGCCGAAGCGCAGCAAATGCTCGTCAATCAGACCGCAGAGCTGGACGAATTCGGCTGGGTGGCGGGGCAGCGAGCGCAGGAGCTTTATGACACTGCACTGGCTTGCCGGATGCGACCGTTTGCCGATGTTCTTGCCGGTCAGGCTCGCATGGTGCGTGATCTCGGACGGGAGCTGGGCAAGCAGGTCCGGCTGGAAATCGAAGGCGAAAAAACCCAGGTCGATCGTGACGTGCTGGAAAAGCTCGAAGCGCCGCTGACCCATTTGCTGCGCAACGCTGTGGACCACGGCATCGAGCTACCTGAAACGCGGCTGGCTGCGGGTAAACCGGCAGAAGGACTGATTCGTCTCAAAGCGTCCCATCAAGCGGGCCAGTTGCAGGTCGAGCTCAGCGATGACGGCGGCGGTGTTGACCTTGAGCGGTTGCGCAGCAATATCATCAAGCGTCAATTATCGCCTGCTGAAACGGCGTCGCAATTGAGCGAAGAAGAACTGCTGACGTTCCTGTTTCTGCCCGGTTTCAGTTTGAAAGACAAAGTCACCGAAATTTCCGGACGTGGCGTCGGCCTTGACGCTGTCCATGACATGGTTCGCCAACTGCGCGGCGTGGTCTTCGCTGAACAGCAGGCAAACCATGGCACCCGGTTTGTGATGGAAGTGCCGTTAACCCTGTCGGTAGTGCGCAGCCTGGTAGTAGAGGTCGGCGGCGAAGCCTATGCGTTCCCGTTGGCGCACATTGAGCGCATGAGCGATGTGCACAGCGACGATATTGTCCAGCTCGAAGGGCGCCAGCATTTCTGGCATGAAGGGCGACACGTCGGCCTGGTCGCCGCTAGCCAGTTACTGCACCGGCCACCAAGCCAGAGCTCTGAAGGTGTGCTCAAAGTCGTGGTGATCCGCGAGCGGGATGCGGTCTATGGCGTTGCTGTCGAGCGTTTTATCGGCGAGCGCACCCTCGTGGTATTGCCTTTGGATCCCCGGCTGGGCAAGGTCCAGGACATCTCCGCGGGTGCCTTGCTCGACGATGGCTCGGCAGTGCTGATCATCGATGTCGAGGATATGCTGCGTTCGGTAGAGAAGTTGCTCAACACCGGACGTCTGGAGCGCATCGACCGGCGCAATCTGCAGATTGACGCTGTATCGCGCAAACGTGTGCTGGTGGTCGACGATTCGTTGACGGTACGTGAGTTGCAGCGCAAGTTACTGGTCAATCGCGGCTACGAAGTGGCCGTTGCCGTGGACGGTATGGATGGCTGGAATGCATTGCGCGCAGAAGATTTCGATTTGCTCATCACCGATATCGACATGCCCCGCATGGACGGTATCGAACTGGTCACGCTGGTACGCCGGGATACTCGATTGCAGTCCCTGCCAGTGATGGTCGTTTCCTATAAAGATCGCGAAGAAGATCGCCGTCGTGGTCTGGATGCAGGGGCTGATTACTATCTGGCCAAGGCCAGTTTCCATGACGACGCGTTACTCGATGCCGTTGCTGAATTGATTGGGGATGCTCAGGCATGAAGATCGCGATCGTCAATGACATGCCTATGGCAGTCGAGGCCTTGCGTCGGGCGGTGGCCCTTGAGCCTTCGCACGAAGTGGTGTGGGTGGCGGGCAACGGGGCAGAGGCGGTGCGTAAATGCGCCGAGCTGCTTCCGGACGTCATTCTGATGGACCTGATCATGCCGGTCATGGACGGCGTTGAAGCCACCCGGCAGATCATGGCGGCGACGCCTTGCGCCATTGTGATTGTCACCGTCGACCGCCAGCAAAATATGAATCGGGTGTTCGAAGCGATGGGGCATGGTGCGCTGGATGTCGTGGATACGCCCGCCATCGGCGCAGGCAACCCCAGGGACGCCGCCGCACCGCTGTTGCGCAAGATCCTCAATATCGGCTGGTTAATGCGCCCGGAGCAACGTTCTGAACCGATTGTTTCAGCACCGTTGCGCTCCAGCAGTCAGCGTCAGCAATTGGTGGCCATCGGTTCGTCGGCAGGCGGACCCGCAGCGCTGGAGATATTGCTGAAAGGCTTGCCGGTCAATTTCCCGGCGGCCATCGTGTTGGTGCAGCACGTGGATCAGGTTTTTGCCGCTGGCATGGCTGAATGGCTCAGCAGCTCCTCGGGGTTGCCGGTGCGGCTGGCTCAGGAAGGCGAACCGCCTCGGCCAGGCACAGTTTTGCTCGCGGGTACCAATCACCATATTCGTTTATTGAAGAACGGCACGCTGTCCTATACGGCAGAGCCGGTCAATGAAATCTATCGGCCGTCGATCGACGTTTTTTTTGAAAGCGTGGCGCGTTACTGGACCGGAGAAGCAGTAGGTGTTTTGCTGACGGGCATGGGACGCGACGGGGCTCAAGGCCTCAAACTCATGCGCCAGCAAGGTTATTTGACCATCGCTCAGGATCAACAGTCCTGTGCGGTGTACGGCATGCCCAAAGCGGCGGCTGCCATTGATGCGGCGGTTGAGATCAGACCGCTGGAGACTATTTCGATGCGTTTGAAAGAGGTGTTCGCCCAATGAGTATTCAGGCGAAATCACCATCAGGCGTTGGACAGGAGTTCGGGAATGAATGACTTGCTGCTGGACTCCCTCCAGCCAGATGACGAAAACTCGGCCATGGTGCTCTTGGTCGATGATCAGGCGATGATCGGCGAAGCGGTCAGGCGTAGTCTGGCCAACGAGGAGCGTATCGACTTTCACTTCTGCGCTGATCCGCATCAGGCCATTGCGCAGGCGATCCAGATCAAGCCCACGGTTATCCTGCAGGATCTGGTCATGCCAGGCCTGGACGGCCTGACGCTGGTGCGCGAGTACCGCAATAATCCGCTGACCAAAGACATTCCGATCATCGTACTTTCGACCAAGGAAGACCCGATGATCAAGAGCGCGGCGTTCTCTGCCGGCGCCAACGATTATCTGGTCAAGCTGCCGGACACGATCGAGCTGGTCGCGCGGATTCGTTACCACTCACGTTCGTACATGACTCTGTTGCAACGTGACGAAGCTTACCGGGCATTGCGCGTGAGTCAGCAGCAGTTGCTGGATACCAACCTCGTGCTGCAGCGCCTGATGAACTCTGATGGTTTGACGGGCCTGTCCAACCGTCGTCATTTCGACGAGTACCTGGAGCTGGAGTGGCGTCGTGCGAGCCGTGATCAGACCCAGTTGTCGTTGATGATGATCGATGTCGATTTCTTCAAAGCGTACAACGACAACTTTGGCCATCTGGAAGGCGACGAAGCGCTGCGTCAGGTGGCCAAGGCCATTCGCGCCAGTTCGGCTCGCCCATCAGACCTGCCTGCGCGTTATGGCGGCGAAGAGTTCGCGCTGGTCCTGCCCAATACCTCACCCGGTGGCGCACGTCTGCTGGCCGAGAAACTGCGCATGACCGTCGCGGGCATGAACATCCCGCACATCGCGCCGACACCGGGCGCTTCGTTGACGGTCAGCATTGGCGTATCGACCATCGTCCCGCAGCCTGGCACCAATAGCCGTCAGTTGATTCAGGAGGCGGACAAAGGGCTTTATGCGGCCAAGCATAATGGGCGTAATCAGGTTTCGGTGGCGTAGGGCCAGATTGATGTCCGGCCTAAGCTGTTGGCTTCAGGGTTGCAAAGCCTGATCCGCCACGTTGTACCTGAAAGGGTTACCCGCCAGGCGATCCAGATTGAGTCTCACTACAGGGATCCAGATCCCTGTTTTGGCTTTATATTTAGTCTGGTAGGCCTTTGCTTCTTCCAGCGCACCGGTAATGCCGACTTTATAGAAGAATGACTCTATGGGCAGTCTATGACCTATGTCCTGAGCCCACGTTGCGATCATGATCTCGTTCCATCTGCGCCAGACGTTGGGTGCAGTGTTTTTTCTTGCGTCGATGCTGATTTGAAATTGAGCAGGGTCCTGAGTGCTGAGCGAGCATTGATAGGCAGGTTTGGGGAGCGGGTTTGTGTATGCGTTCCACTGCGCCAATGTGCGCACGCCGACTCCAGAACAGGTGCTCAAGTCACCCGCTAAATTCCGCTCTGTTTTAAGGCCGCATCCCTTGGCCGGGCGTACGCCTACCAGCGTTCCCGCATCATTGGCGTAGATGCACAAATATTCTTGAGCCCTGTTAGCTGCGATGGCGTCATTCTGACTCAGAAAAGTGAAGCCGCTGTTGTGATAGAGATTTTTAACATCCGCGTCTTTTCGCATGTAAGAGAATGATACGCCCCCCAGTAATACCGCCTTTGGGCTGGGATTCCACGGGTCGTAAGCGTCATTTATCGTGGAGCGTATGACCACGCCATTGCAGTAGTAGGCAGGTTTATTATTGGGACATACCGGGCGGATGTCTGAGTACCTTGCATTCATGGCGTCGACGACTACATCTCCTGACGGTGGAGTGACGCCAGCGGATACTGAAATAGTCAGTGGGCGGGATATCTCGAGAGGGTTTGTCCCCACTCCGACGCTGTAAGTCACGACCGCAGTAGCATTCGCATCTTTTTGAATTTCTGATTTGGGGATGTAAAACGTTACAGGCCGGTTTGCTCCAGCTGCTTGAACGGGGGCGTCGTACTGGGATTTACCTTTCCAGCGCAGGCCGACGGTATGTGCGTTCTGGATGGCAGGATAAGTCACAGTGGCCGTTGCAGTCGCGCCGAGTGTGGTCAGGTTGATGACTTTATTTGGTGCTTGCGTGATGGAGGGCTCCGGCAGGTCGAGGGCCAAAGCCTCGGGGACCGAAGTACTCGTGTACGCAGGCGAGCTTGATACACCGGGATGCTCGGGGGTTGAGGTACAGCTGGCAAGACTTAAGATGAACAGGCAGGCAGTCACCATTATTTTTGAGATGTGCATGTAAACTCCATGTAACGTCTATAAAGAAGTGCTGGCCCCTAAGCAATGAAAGCTTAAATGTCTCAATTTTTTCATGACGTTTATATTTTTGTAGCTCCGTAGCGTCATCACTTACCCGCGTGGCGGCTTGAAGTTCAGGGTATCCCGCACAGTGCTATGCCATTCATGGCTGGATAGCCTGGTCTCCCGCGGTGTAACTAAAAGGATTACCATTCAGTTGGGTCAGATCAAGTTTTATGATCGGCACCCATAGTGCTGTCCGAGCTTTGTATTTTGTCTGGTAGTTTTTTGCCTCAGCCAACGACGCTGGAATATTGGCTTTATAAAAAAATGACTCAAGGGGTAGCCTCGTACCAATACCGAGTGCCCACGTGGTCATCATTATTTCATTCCAGGTCCTATAAATGAGGGGGGCGGCAACAGATCGAGCCTGCAAGCTGACATAGAACTGCGCTGCATCTTCAGTACTTAATGAGCATTGATTGCTGGGGTGGGGCACTGTGGGCGCGTATGCTGTCCACTGCGCTAACGTGATAACGTTTTTGCTGGCGCATGAACTCAAATCCGCGAGCGCATCATTTTTAGCTTTCAGACCACATCCGTGGTTGGGGCGCGTGACATTAGCCGTCCATGCGTCATGCGGATAAATACACAAGTAAGTCTGAGCTTTATTGGCAGCAATCGCTTCCGTCTGGCTTAAAAATGTAAAGCCGCTGTTGTGATAAAGATTGATAACCTTACTGTCCTTTCTCATGTACGAAAATGATATGCCTCCTAGCTGGATTGCCAGAGGGGAAGGGTCCCAAGGGTCGTAGTTTTCATCTGTTGTCGAGCGGATAGTAATGCCTGAGCAGTAATAGGCAGGTTTATTATTTGGGCATGCTGCACGGGTGTCCGAATACCGGATGTTCATGGCCGCCGCTATGGATTCGCCTGAAATAGAATTAATAATTTCAAGGGGTAACGCTTCGGATATTTTTAGTGGCTCTAACCCAATCCCCACACTGTAGGTGAATATTCCGCTGCCCCCCACATCACCGGCCACTGCAGATGTGGGTACGGTGAACACCACCGGACGAGTCGTACCGACGAGTTGAACGGTTGCGTCGTATTGAGATTTACCTTTCCATCTCAGTCCTACATTGTGCCCACTGGTAATGGTGGGGTAGGTGACATTGACTGTCACGTTGGCACCCAGTGTTGAAAGGTTCAGCTTCCCTGCTGGTGCTTGTGGCGCAACCGGTTTCGGAAAAGTGGCGGGAACTGCGTTCCCTATTACATTGATCGATATACGATTGGATACTTCGATAGGGTTGTTATCGACGCCCACGCTGTAAGTCAATACGCCGCTGCTGCCTACATCGGCCGCTATGTTGGCCTTAGGCACAGTAAACGTCAGCGGTCCCGCTACGCCAACTGTCTGCACCGGCGATTTGTAGGTGTTCTTACCTGTCCACCATACCGAGACAGTATGACCTGTAGCAACAGCCGGATAGGTGACTTTCACAGTGGCATGAGTACCCAGCGTGTTCAGATCAATAGTCTTGTTCGGTGCTTCTGCCACCGTGGGATCAGGCAATACCAATGCGCGCGTTTCGGAGTTCTGAACAACCGACGTGTCTACGCTTGAGGTTGAGCCATGCACGCGGTTGTCGTCCTGGGCTGTAGTTAAACTACAGGCGCTCAATACGCAGGACAACATGAAGGCAAGGGCAGTGCAGTGTGTTGTCAAACGCATGATAACGCCTCGCCTTTTCCTAGTGTTGCCGTAGATACCAGAGGGTGTCCCCCTCGTTATCTGTATAGCGATGAGCGAACGGTATATTGCTTCTCGGAGCCATCTGGTAGGTGTGACTAAATATCGGGTCATTTATCAAAGTGGGGCGGCGCATGATTCACCGCCCGTTTTAAACTTTTACGGTATGAGTTATCAAGTAGTGGCTTACTAAGCGATGACTTTGACCGAAAGCGGTGCAGAGATGCTGATCGGATCGTTACCTGCCCCGACCGAGTAAGTAACCGTGGCACTGGCGTTTAAATCCGCTTCGATATTACCTTTGGGAATGAGGAATTGCAGTGGCTTAACGTCTGCTACTGTCTGGATGGGCGTGTTATAGATCACCTTGCCACTCCAGCGTACACCGACTGATTGGCCAACAGCCATGCCTGGGTAAGTGACACTCACCGTCGCACTATCGCCAAGAGTGCTTAATTGAATCGTACCGTTTTGCGCCTCCAGCACAACGGGCGACGGCAAGATGGATGAACGTGCATTCGTTTGAGAGGTCATTGCGGTCTTCCTGATTTTCTTATAAAGAGAGTTCTGGGAAGGAGGGGGTCCAACCGTAATGAAAGTCTGGCAGAAGGATGGATAAGTGAAAGACCATGTCGCTATGGTATTAATCGCTAAATTTTATATGTGTCGTTGAGAGGTAACTATTATCGGTGGTTGAAAGTACCCGTGATTAGTTATCCATGTTGATCTGCTCTGCTTCCCACTGTTCAAGCCGACCTCAGCCTTTTTCTCGTGGGGCATTGATAGCAGGATGCCGCGATGAACCGATATTTCGAAGAGGATGCCCAGTCCTGCAGCGGGCTTGCGTGAATGCTGCTCATCACTGCCCAACGGGCTGCCTTCATCGCCCTCACTCGGGTATACTCACCGGCTTTGAAAATTTCGCCTGCGAGTGCTGCCCACCATGGAAATCAACCCGATCCTAAACAGCATCAAGGACCTGTCCGAGCGCTCCGAAACCATTCGGGGGTATCTTTGACTACGATCACAAACATGATCGTCTGACCGAAGTTAACCGTGAGCTCGAAGATCCAAATGTCTGGAACAACCCAAGCTACGCCCAGGAACTAGGCCGCGAGCGCTCCCTGCTGGCGCAGATTGTAGACACCCTGGACGAAATGTCCTCCGGTCTGGCCGATGCCAAAGACCTGCTGCTGATGTCCGCCGAAGAAGAAGACCAGGCTGCCGTCGATGACGTGGCTGCCGAAGTCGAGCGCCTGCGTGCGTCGCTTGAGAAGCTTGAATTCCGTCGCATGTTCAGCGGCGAGATGGACCCTAACAACGCCTACCTGGATATCCAGGCCGGCTCCGGCGGTACCGAAGCACAGGACTGGGCCAACATCCTGCTGCGCATGTACCTGCGCTGGGCTGACAAGCGCGGTTTCGACGCTACGATCATGGAACTGTCCGCCGGTGAAGTCGCCGGTATCAAGGGCGCTACCGTGCATATCAAGGGCGAATACGCCTTTGGCTGGCTGCGTACCGAAATCGGCGTGCACCGTCTGGTGCGCAAGAGCCCGTTCGACTCCGGTAATCGTCGTCACACCTCGTTCTCGGCGGTCTTCGTTTCTCCGGAAATCGACGACAACATCGAAATCGACATCAATCCGTCGGACCTGCGTATCGATACCTATCGTTCGTCCGGTGCCGGTGGTCAGCACGTAAACACCACTGACTCGGCCGTGCGGATTACTCACGTACCGACCAACACCGTGGTGAGCTGTCAGAACGAACGTTCCCAGCACGCGAACAAAGACACCGCGATGAAAATGTTGCGGGCGCGCTTGTATGAGCAGGAAGTGCAGAAACGCAACGCCGCTTCCCAGGCACTGGAAGACACCAAGTCCGATATCGGCTGGGGTCACCAGATCCGTTCATACGTGCTGGACGCCTCGCGGATCAAGGATCTGCGGACCAACATCGAACGCAGTGACTGCGACAAGGTGCTGGACGGCGATCTCGACGAGTACCTGATTGCGAGCCTGAAACAAGGGCTGTAACCCGTCAGCCTTGATCTTCAAGACCCCCGTGCAAACGCGGGGGCAACGAACCTGTGATGGAATATTTAAAGACATGAGCGACCAACAACTCGACCCGCAAGCCCTGCAACAGGAAGAAAACACCCTGATCGCCCTGCGCAAGGAAAAGCTTGCTGCCGAGCGCGCCAAGGGTCAGGCCTTTCCTAATGACTTCCGCCGCGACAGCTACTGCAATGACCTGCAGAAAAAGTACGTGGACAAGACCAAGGAAGAGCTGGCTGAAGCGGCGATCCCGGTCAAGGTTGCCGGTCGCATCATGCTCAACCGTGGCTCGTTCATGGTGATTCAGGACATGACCGGTCGCATCCAGGTCTACGTCAACCGCAAGACTTTGTCGGAAGAAACCCTGGCCGCAGTGAAAACCTGGGACCTGGGCGACATCATTGCTGCTGAAGGCACGCTGGCGCGTTCGGGCAAAGGCGACCTGTACGTCGAAATGACCACTGTGCGTCTGCTGACCAAGTCGCTGCGTCCGCTGCCCGACAAACACCACGGCCTGACCGACACCGAGCAACGTTACCGCCAGCGCTACGTTGATCTCATCGTCAACGAAGAAGTGCGTGATACCTTCCGTGTGCGTTCTCAAGTCATCGCTCACATCCGCAGCTTCCTGATGAAGCGTGACTTCCTGGAAGTCGAAACGCCAATGCTGCAGACCATCCCTGGCGGTGCGGCAGCCAAGCCGTTTGAAACTCACCACAATGCGCTGGACATGGAAATGTTCCTGCGTATCGCGCCTGAGTTGTACCTGAAACGTCTGGTGGTTGGCGGCTTCGAGAAAGTGTTCGAGATCAACCGCAACTTCCGTAACGAAGGCGTCTCGACCCGTCACAATCCTGAGTTCACCATGCTTGAGTTCTATCAGGCGTATGCGGACTACGAAGACAACATGGACCTCACCGAGGAGCTGTTCCGCGAACTGGCTCAACTGGTTCTGGGTACTACTGATGTGCCTTACGGCGACAAGGTATTCCACTTCGGCGAACCATTCGTGCGTCTGTCGGTGTTCGACTCGATCCTCAAGTACAACCCGGATCTGACCGCTGCTGACCTGCAAGACATCGACAAGGCTCGTGCCATCGCCAAGAAAGCTGGCGCCAAAGTGCTGGGCTTCGAAGGTCTGGGCAAGCTGCAGGTGATGATTTTCGAAGAGCTGGTCGAGCACAAGCTGGAGCAGCCGCACTTCATCACCCAGTACCCGTTCGAAGTGTCACCGCTGGCACGCCGCAACGATGACAACCCGAACGTTACCGACCGTTTTGAACTGTTCATCGGCGGCCGTGAAATCGCCAACGCTTACTCCGAGTTGAACGACGCGGAAGATCAGGCCGAGCGCTTCCAGGCTCAGGTTGCCGACAAGGACGCGGGCGATGACGAAGCCATGCACTACGATGCTGACTTCGTCCGTGCGCTGGAGTACGGCATGCCGCCGACTGCCGGTGAAGGCATCGGCATCGACCGTCTGGTCATGCTGCTGACCAACGCTCCGTCGATCCGCGACGTGATCCTCTTCCCGCACATGCGCCCACAAGCGTAAGTGACGTGAAAAACGAGCCGCCTGTGATGGGCGGCTTTTTTTTGCGTGACGATTTGGCCTCTGAAAGCTTCAGTTCAGACATGTTGGTTTACATTTTCAGCGCAACTGGCATCTTGGCCTGGTGTGATTGCTCCGGGCTGGTAGGAGCGAACTTTGTTCGCGAGGCGCTTACATGACCACCGCCGCGTCGACAAACAGGCTCTTGCCGTTGCAATCCCAGACAGATCGTTTTCAAGCAAAAGGAAAGAACCGTCGTGACCCGTTCGATTGCTCAAAATGGAGCCGCTGGTGCTGCCAGCGCCGTGGTGCAAAGTGTCGAGTATCAAGGTCGCAAGGCGAGTCGACAGGGCAGTGAACAGCGCAGGCAGGACATTCTCGATGCCGCCATGCGCATCGTGGTCCGTGACGGCGTGCGTGCGGTGCGTCACCGCGCAGTGGCTGCGGAAGCGGGTGTACCGCTGTCGGCCACCACGTACTACTTCAAGGACATCGATGATCTGCTCACCGACGCTTTTTCTCAGTACGTCGAACGCAGTGCCGCGTACATGGCCAAGCTCTGGGAAAGTACCGAAGTCACCTTGCGCGAAATGGTGGGACGTACTGACGGCACTACTGCTGGTCGTGCGCGTCTGGCCGATGAAATCGCGATCATGGCCATGGAATATATTCGTCGGCAACTGTCGACCCGTCGCGATTACCTGATTGCTGAACATGCCTTCCATTGTGAGGCGTTGATTAACCCGCGGCTGGCCCGACTGGTGGATGCGCATCGGGATATTCTGCTCCAGGGTGCCTACCGCCTTTTGCAGGTCATGGGTTCGGTTCAGCCGCTTCAGGACGCTCAAGTGTTGACGGGGGTCATGTGTCGGATGGAGTATCAAGGTCTGCTACATGGCCCGCAGCCCGACGCGGACAAAGAAAACCTCGGTATTCTCACCCGTCAGATGCATCTGGTATTAGGCACGACAAAGCCGCTCGACGAGTGACAAGCCCCCCTCTCGGGAGTAGCCAATGAAAGCCTGGCGTCTGCTTGTCGCCTTGTCGTTCCTGCTGTTGAGTGGCTGCCTGGTGACGTTCAAGGATTCGATTCCTGCGCGCGAAGCAGCGCCAGCGCAACTGCTGGGCAACTGGACCAGCAAGAATGCCTGGGGCGAGCCGCTTGAGCTGGAAATCAGCCGGACCGGCAGCAACGAGTACAAGGCGGTCAGCTACCGTAAGGGGGATCGCAAGCGCCGCGATACATACGCTTTTACCGTGTCCCGGCATGGCAGTCGCTGGTATCTGAGCGCCGGTCTGCCGGAAAAATATGGCGGCCATTTCGTAATGGCTGGCTTTGAACTGGCGCAAACCGGCGAGTTGGTGGTCTACAACCTGGACATGGATCGCTTCAACCAATGGGTTGAGCAAAAAGTGCTCAGTGGCGAAAAAATGCCATTCGGGAAAGACGACGGATTGTTGATCACCAGCCCTCTGGATCAAGTATTTGGTTACCTGAACGATCCGGCCAATTCTGATGTTTTTCTCGAGGTAGCGCGTTACCAGCGGCTGCCCGAGCAGGGCACACGCCCGACCAACCAAGGGCCGACCAAGGCGCAATAACCAAGGAGCACGGGGTGGACGAGTACCAGCAGACTATACGAACGTTGTCGGATCGGATCGTCGCAGCCCAGACGCCGATTCGGGTTCTGGATGCGGTGAAGTGGGACGACACGGTGCGCAAGGATTTTCTTGCGGCCAAAGGCAAGGCCTTACCTGCGGTGGATCGCGCCTACTACGAAAATCGGCCTCTGGGTTTTGACTCTTCTGAACTGAAGCTCGAGTTCCAGAATATCGAGCGCGACATCACCCGTCAGTTGGGCCAGTTCAACCCTGTGGGCCAGATCATGCGCCGCATGTGCAAGGAGTACCGCATGGTAGTCCGCATGCTGGAGGCCCGAGGCACTGCGGATTTCGGGTTGATCTCCCAGGAGTTGTACGGCGCGGCGTCTGACGCTTTTCATGCCGGTGATCCAACCCTGGCTGATCTGGGTTTGATGCTTTCTGACTACCTCAATAACATCGCCGGTCGCGGTGACCTCAAGGATGAACCGAAAATCCTGACGGCCAAAGACGCGGTGTCTTTGTTGCAAAGTCGTCTGAACAAGGTTTTTGGTGAGGCCGAAGAGACCATTCGCGTCTTCGAATCCGACGGCATCGTCGCCGATGCCGCGGCAGGCGCCGACTACATCAAGATTCGCTCCGACGCGATGTTCAACGAGCGCGACGTCCGTGCGCTGGAAGTTCATGAGGGCCTGGTGCATGTGGGTACCACGCTGAATGGCCAGAATCAGCCTATCTGTACCTTCCTGTCAAAAGGACCGCCGTCCTCGACGGTGACGCAGGAAGGCCTGGCGATCCTCATGGAGGTCATCGCCTTTGCCTCCTACCCAAGTCGTTTGCGCAAGCTGACCAACCGGACTCGCGCCATCCACATGGCAGAGGAGGGCGCAGATTTCCTTCAGGTGTTCGAGTTCTACCGTGAGCAAGGTTTTGGCATGTCTGAAAGCTACGGTAATGCCAGCCGGGTTTTCCGCGGCTCGGTGCCCAATGGCCTGCCGTTCACCAAGGACCTGTCCTATCTCAAGGGTTTCATCATGGTTTACAACTATATTCAGCTCGCCGTGCGCAAGGGCAAGCTGGAACAAGTGCCACTGCTGTTCTGTGGCAAAACCACCCTTGAGGACATGCGTACATTGCGTCAGTTGGTGGATGAAGGCCTGGTCGTGCCGCCCAAATACCTGCCCGAGCAGTTCCGGGACATGAACGCGCTGTCGGCGTGGATGTGCTTCTCGAACTTCCTGAACCACCTGAGCCTGGACCGGATCGAGGCGGACTATTCGAATATTTTGTAGCGCCTCAGATCTCTTGTAGGAGCTGCCGAAGGCTGCGAAGGCGGTGTGTCATTAGAATCCGATCGCAGCCTTCGGCAGTTCCTACAGAAAATGTATTTTATTGATCCGAGCCGCATCAAAAAACAAAAGGAATCCCGCTTGAAATTCCTCATCACCCTCACGCTGCTCTTGTCCCTGAGCGGCTGCAGCTCGATGCTGTTCTACCCGGAACCCGGTCTGCCGTTCACTCCGGAAAAGGCCCATCTGCAATACCGCGACGTCACCCTTACCGCAGCCGACGGCACACAGTTGCATGCCTGGTGGCTGCCTGCCAAAGAAGGCGTTGAAGTCAAAGGCACGGTGCTGCACTTGCATGGCAATGGCGGCAATCTGGCCTGGCACCTGGGCGGTAGTTGGTGGTTGCCGGAGCAGGGTTATCAGGTTCTGATCCTTGACTATCGCGGCTATGGTTTATCCCAGGGGGCGCCCAGCCTGCCTGCGATTTATCAGGACGTGGATGCAGCATTCGACTGGCTGAACAAAGCCCCTGAAGTGCAGGGCAAGCCGCTGGTCGTGCTCGGTCAAAGCATCGGCGGGGCCTTGGGAGTTCATTACCTGTCTGAGCATCCGCAGCAACGTTCGCGGCTCAAGGCGCTGATTCTCGATGGAGCGCCTGCCAGTTACCGTAAAGTCGCTCGTTATACGCTGAGTACTTCATGGCTGACCTGGCCGTTCAAAACACCGCTTTCCTGGTTGATACCCGACGCCGACAGCGCCATCAATGGCCTGCCGAAATTGAAGGGGACGCCGATGCTGATATTCCAGAGCATGGACGACACCCTCGTGCCGCTCGACAACGGCATCAGCCTCTATCAGGCCGCGCCGCTGCCACGGGTGCTGCAACTGACCCGTGGCGGTCATGTGCAGACATTCTCTGACCCCACCTGGCGTCAGGTGATGATTCGCTACCTGGAAGATCCGCAGCACTTCAATGGTCTGCGTCGTCTCGGTGAAGTGCCGAATTACCCGGATCCCTCTGAAAAAGAAACATCTGAGAACCGCAAATGAGTGAAGAGCGCAATGCCATTCCCCTGATCATCACGGGTATTTGTACGATCTTCGTCACTGTCGGCACGCTTTGGTATTACGGCTATCTGCATTTTGCCAAGCCTGAAGATGCTCTGTTGCTCAACGAATTCACGATGCTCAAAACTGTGCCGGGCGAAGACTACAAAATCGCCGCCACACCTGCCGCCGAAGTCGCGCAGTGCATTGATGGTGTGCTGGTGTTGTTTGACACGTCGCAGAAGGGACTGTCAGGAGTTCTGATCAATAACAGGAAGCAGGCAGTGCGCTGTGCAGGGCAGGAGACGCCGCAGCAGCTTCAGCCTTAAATCGTCGCCGCATTTTGTAGGAGTGAGCTTGCTCGCGATAGCGTTGTGTCAATCGATGGACAGGTTGACTGACACGACGCTATCGCGAGCAAGCTCACTCCTACAGGATTGTGTAAGCAACAAAAAAGCCCGGCCTGTTTTCACAGGCCGGGCTTCTGGTTTGCAGCGTCAGCGATTTACTTCATCGACGAACGCGGCGCTACCGGCTGGTTGTCGTTGGAAACGGTCACTTCCACACGGCGGTTCTGGGCACGGCCCGAAGCGCTGGTGTTGTCGGCAACCGGGTATTCCTTGCCATAACCTTGGGAAACTACACGGGCTGGATCAACCCCCATCTTCACCAGTGCCATGCGCACAGAGTTGGCGCGACGCTCGGACAGAGACAGGTTGTAGGAATCGGAACCCGAACTGTCGGTATAACCTTCCACGATCACTTTGCGATCCGGGTTATCACGCAGGTAGGTCGCCAGTTGGTTGACGTTAACCAGACCGCTGGATTTCAGCTCCGCCTTGTTCAGGTCAAACAGCACGTCGCCGAAAGTCACCAGCGTACCGCGCTCGGTTTGCTTGGCGTTCAGGCTGCTTTGCAGTGCCTTGATCTGAGCGTCACGGGCATCCAGACGGGCTTGAGCGCGCTGAGCGGAGGCACCTTTCAGTTCCTCTTCAGCGGTGCGCAGGGCAATAGTCTGCTTCGCAACTTCAACACGCTGGTTGGTCAGATAAGCCAGTTGGTCGACTTTCTTCTCGTCTTCGCTGTTGCGATAGGCTGCGTCAGCCTTGTCCAGCCAGTCGCTGGCGTCTTTGGTTTCCAGCGCCGCTACTTTGGTAGCCTGCGGGTTGGTCTGCAGAGCGGAGAAGTTGGTGCGAGCCTGTTCCAGATTCTGGTTAGGCGGCGTCGAGCAAGCGGCCAGTGCAACACTCATGGCCAGCAGGGCAGGGATCATCACTTGTTTGCGCATAATAGTTTCGTCCTTTCAATCGAATTCGAAATGCATGAAAAACGTTGGCTGCAACGTTGGTTACTGGGCCGGTGCCGGTTGCACCTGACGCAGACCTTCTTCACGTAGTTCGTTGACGCCTTGACGGGCATCCTGCACAGCTCGCTCTGCCTTGGCAGCCTGGGATTTACGTTCGGCTACGCGAGCGTCCCATTCAGCTTGTTCAGCCAGGCGGCGTGCTTCGTCGTATTTCTGCTCTTGCATGGCGAGCTCGGCTTGCTTGAGTTTGTCTTGCGCCGATTTCATTTCCACTGCGGAGAACTCGGTACCACCGGCGCTGACGGCGCTGTTGACGGCCGATTGGCTCACAGCGTACTGCTCGGTCGGAGGATTACCTGCACAACCAGCGAGTACGAAGCTGGCACCCAGTGCCAGAGCAGTCAGTTTCAGACCGCGCAGGCCTTTGAATTTGGTGTTGGCAGTAAGCGTGTTCATCGTGATCGACTCCATTATTTAACTCCTGAAAATCTTGAGTGTTCCATGACAGTCGTTGGCCTGAAGCGTGCGAGGTAGCGTATGGCTGCGCCGTTGGCTATCCGTAGGCTTTTCTGTAATGGCTATGGGCTCGGACACATGAGCTTTTTGAATAGTTCAGGTTTTTTTTGACGTCAATAGTCAGTGGGGTCGGGGAACAAACCGTGTGAAAAAACGATCCTGGCGTGTCACTGCCAGGCCGTCTTGGGGCCCGCGCGACGCGTAAGCGGGTTATTACTCAGTGTCCTTTTTTTCGGACAACTCATGCAGATACCGCCGTGAAAGCGCCAGAAAACGTGGGGTAGGGCCTACGTCTTCGGATATAGGTTATACGAAGGAAAATTTCGTGGCCGAGGTTGTCCTTCACAGCCTAGCTCAGTCCAAATCAGTTGAGGGTAGTGGTCGATCCGGGTGGCAATCCCAGCACCATTGCTTGGTGTGCTTGAGCGTTCGATGTTAAAACGCCTGTACAGGATTCCGCTCATACGATAGCGAGTTATGAACGATGGCACCACGGAAGAACAGAGCACCAAAGGTTGTTGAAGAAGGAATCAGCGTAAGCACCCGCGACGACTTTTCTGATGTGACTAAGATCGAGCTGCTTGTGAGAGCGGCGAACCTCTGTTCGCGTTGCCATGTCTTCACCGTTGGCTCAACAGATGCTGGTGACAGGAAAAATAGCATTGGTGTCGCTGCACACATCTGTGCGGCTGCGAGTGGGCCGGGTGCTAAGCGGTATGACGCAACCCAAACGAAAGCCCAGAGAAAACATTTCGATAACGGTATCTGGCTCTGCTATTCGTGCTCCAAACTGATCGACAACGAAGAGACATTTCACACAGTAGCTCATTTGAAGGAAATGAAGGCCCGTCATCAGGTCTACGTGTCTAGGCTGGTCGGTGTAGTGCCTATGGCACCATTTGAAGCCAAATCTGAGATTCGTGCGGGGATTCTTGAAGCAACCCACTTCCTGATTACGAAGGCAGGTAGTCCAGCAAATTTCGATGTCTCGGCAGTCGTAGAAGGCTATGAAGAATCAATAAATAGTATCGATCCAAACTTTAAGGTTGTCGTCACTGCCACAAGCGGTTCTGTCGTGCATCAGTTGATTCCGGTCGCTGACCCTGCACCAGCAATTCAGATAGTTTTTAATGATGATGAGGCCAATGCTTCTGCTGATCAGGCATGGCACGTCATGACTGAAGTGGGGGGGGCTATTCACATACCTACAAAGGATTTCAAATTCGTAGGATCTAAACTATTTGAACACCTTAATGAAGTGATGGTTGGGGGAACGCTGACGCTCACTCCCAATAAACGAAGACTAGAAACGTGTATCTATTTTGTAAGTGATGATGCGGAATTCGAGCTTGCTGCTACTGAATCATTCATGGGGAAAGGTTCAAAACAGTTTGATATTGAAGGTTCTGCTTTAGACGGATTCTTGACTTATCGGTATTTCATTCATGACCGCTACAAGGTAGATGCAACCTATACGTTCGACGTTGCTGGTTGGTTAGGGCAGCCTTTCAATAATTTAAGGCATTATCACCGTATCAAAAGAGCCTATGACTTTGTTGTAAAATATCCAAGGTCTAGGATTTCAGTTGAAATAATTTTTAACGGTGAACCTATGCGTCTTTGGGATGGGACGTATGGTGACTACACTGAAATTTTTGCTCGATTGAAAAAAATAGTAGAGATTGTTGAGTGCTCGAAAGTAATCGCCTCGAAAACTTCAAATTTATTAAGATTGAAATCCCTAGACTTGACACTAGAAGATGAACGATACATTGAACTATACGCCCAGCTTTTCAAAGGTGATGTGATTCGAAGGCTCGATTATGGGGAGAGCATTTTTAGTGCTCGTATTGATGATGAAGATAGCAAGGCTGTTAAGGCTTTGTGCTCAAGAGAACGCAATGAAGTTCTTATTGCAAAGTCTCCCGCAATAGATTTTTTTGGTAATTTTATCCAGTTACCTAGAATGTCGAAAAAAGTAACATGTTTTGATGTTGTTTTTCTTTCAAGCATTAGGAAAGAAGACTGGCAATCTTTGTGGTGTGTTGGCAGGGCAAATCATTCTAGTGATTCTGTAATTTCTATTGCTACTGATGAAATCCCCCTGCTTTGCGATGATGAGGACGTTATACATGGATGAGCTTATGCTAATGGATCGGAGTCGCGTTCTTCATGAAGCACTTGAGCAGAGTGGGTGGGAGAATCCCGAAGAAGTCATTCAGCGTGTGAAGCGTCTCGACCTAGGGCTACCGGCTGAGGATGAATTCGCCGTCATATGTAGCTGGCTTGGGAAGTGTTCGCTTGTCCATAAATTGGATCAACAGCAAATTCCAAAATCTTCCCGAGAAACCTATCAGGTTCCCGATTTGTTGGCGGTTTTCAACACGGATAATAATCAATACAAAGTTTTGATTGAAGTAAAAACTAAGCAGGACAATAACCTAACTCTCAGGGCGAGAGATAGGGAAAAACTAATAAAGTATGGTGAGTTGCTGGGTATACCAATATTGTTTGCGTGGAAGCATCACAGCGTTTGGACACTTTTCGATATTTCTCTATTTGAGAGATTTAATAAAAACTACCGAGTCAACTTCTTTTCAGCTTTGTCGAATAGCTTAATGAGTTTGCTAGCGGGTGACATGCATTACCAACTAGGCGACGGCGTGGGGCTGCACCTGAAATTCAGAAAAGATGAAATTCATGAAAGCGATGGCGATACAGAGACTTGGAAAACTAGGATAGAAGATATTTATTTGCAGGATTACAATGGTGACAAAAATTACACGTTCTCACCTAGGACTCTTTCAATATTAAATACTTGCGAGCTAGATGAGAATACTGAGGTTGACGATGAAACTATTATGCAAAGTTTTACTGTGCGTTCCGAGGTTGGGAATGTCGCACATAGAGCAATAGAAACTTTGTTGAAGCTAAAAAAGTCTGATGCCGAAAATAATATACATTGGCGATCTTTGCTCGTTGATGAATCGCCCCTTCATTCCATTTCTAATTTTCAAAATGCGTTGGACGAAGCTCTTAGCCAGAAACTTGTTAAATACATTCTTATTCAACAGCCAAAAAAGTATCCTTTATTCATTAAGGATGATGACAAGGTCGGGGGTAACTGATGTCAGTAAGTAAAGTTAGGGCGGCTCTGGTCGATTTCGTTAAAGGCGAAAAAGATAGAGCTATCGTGCTCAAAGGAGATTGGGGTACAGGGAAGACACATCTCTGGAAACAGGTCGTGCTTCAAAGCCGTGACTCGTTTCATAAACGTAATTATGCTTACGTTTCTCTCTTTGGTCTGAACAGCCTTAAGGACTTGAAGAAATCAATTTACGAAAACAAAGTTTACCGGGAACGTGCCCATATCGCTTCTGATGAAAGCTCGTTTGAAGAAAACCTTAAAGATATTTCAGGTCGATTTGCTGGATGGATGCGTAAAGGCTCATCGTTGTTCAATGATGTATCAGCATTGGGCGTTAAAGGTATTGGGCCTATGGTTGAAAGCCTTCAATTTATACGTGTTACTGACACGCTTATCTGTCTAGACGATTTTGAGCGGAAAGGGTCAGGGCTGCATGATAGGGAGGTGCTTGGTTTAATCTCGCTTCTGGTGGAAAGCAAAAACTGCCGTGTCGTGATGCTGCTCAATGACGGTACCTTAAAATCTGGTGATGACTTCTTCTCTTATCATGAGAAAGTATTTGACTATGAAGTGACCTTCAATCCTTCAATAGATGAGTCGGTTAAACTTGTTTTTGGCTCTGGAAGTTTCTTTCACAGCACTCTGGCTAAAAATGTTACAAAGCTCGAAATCAACAATATAAGGCTGCTGAAGAAAACTGACTTTTTTGTAGGGTTGATTGAGAAAGCGTTGCAGGGGTGCAACGAGTATATAATTGAGCAGGCATTACTTGTTCTGCCACTGGCTATTTTAGCTAAATATGGTGGTGACGCTTCAAAGGTCGATCTAGACTTTATCATTTCTCATGGTCAGTTCCGGCGTACCCCTTTACCCGATTCTGATTCTACAAATGAAGATGACGAGGCTGCAAGAACAGAAGCTGAAAAAACTACGTTCCTTCAAGAGTATGGTTTCATAAGATGCAGTGAATTTGATTTGGCTATCATAAACCTTGTGAAAAAAGGCTACGCTGACGAAGATTTGATAAAGAAGGTTGTAGAGGGAATTGAGCAGGAAATTCAACACAATAAGGACGTGACTCTGCTTCGTGATGCTTGGAAAATTTATAATTCATCATTTCAGGATAATGAGTCTGAGGTTTTATTAGCATTTGAAAATGCCATTAAGGTTGGTCTGGGTAAGTTCTCTTTAGAAGATCTCGATTCGGTTGCTTATCTATATTGTGGCCTTGGTCGGGATGCTGAAATACAGGTGGTGATTGATAAATTCTTTTCTGAGATTTATCCAAGTCATGGCGTTACTGATAGAGACGATATAATTCAATGGCCTTCTAATCCTTATGTAAGGCGGTCTTTAGAATCCTTTTTTGATGGCTTGGTGTTCAAAGGTAGCTTTTCTGAGTTCATGCAGGCTGCATTTGAAAATTCCAATAATACCTATGAGGTTATCAAGGGGCTTGCTAGCAAAGACGGAAATGAGTTCTATAATTATTTTTCAAGCTTGAATGATCAGGCTTTCAATTTTCACGCTCGATTGTTACTCAAGCTCGGCAATACTTCTTTCTCGAATCAAGATGACGCTTTGATATACAGAGATATATTCATTAAAACATTTGAAGCTTTGAAGGAACTTTCGGAAACGACTACTTTGAATAAGTTGCGAATGGGTAAGTTTATGTCTTACGAGCCTATGTATCTCAGAGATTTGAAAAGAATTCAGATTGAAGAGAAGGAAGCTGCTGAAGCCGCAGCAGCCCCAAAAATAGAATAATGAGGTTTATTACTTCTGATTCGGTGTGTTCATAGATTTAAAAATTCTATTTTCCGCTTCCACAAATGCAGGTGTCTTACCCACATCTGCATAAATCTTTTCGCCTTCCTCAACCCTGATGACCTGTGAACCCTGCATGTATGGCATGGCCTGCTCTGCTTCCTTAAGAGCCGAGTGGATCAGACCTTCGGTGATCATGGCTTCGTCCAGTCCATATGCTTCTGCAAAAGCTTTGATTTTGACTAGATCATGCTTGTCCATAGTGAGGGTGTATTCAACCCTCTCACTGGCTTCCTGCGACTTGGATTCCCAGTTGTTGAGCATGTTCTTGAAGGTGTCCATGTGGTATCTCCGGCTTGGCTACATGTGTTCGTAAATCTGTGACTGTCTTTATCACTCATGGTTCGCTGAAATGATCGCAAACCCATGTTCTACGCGGCTTTCAAGAGACCTTGAGTTTTTCCTATTGCGTGCTCGCTTTCTTCGTAGACCGGGTCACCTTCTTCATCAGTGGTCACGACATGCTGGCCTTTGACGTAAGGGAAGCTCGCTTCGAGTTCCTCCAGGGCTGCACCGATCAGCTCGCCCAGTAACTCTTCAGGATGATGTTTGGGGTACATCTCGGTCAGCGCGCTCAGGCGCGCAGCGGATTCCATGTCCAGGTGGATCGCATATTCAGTCTGGGTCAGCCGTCCTTTGGCGTTCTCTTCCCAATGGTTGGCGAGTTCACGGATTTTCATAGGGACCTCTTCGTTTGCCCACCGATGGCAGGTCTGCTGGAGTGCTGATTCATTAGTGCTCAGCCATGGCTCACCGATGAGATTAGCCGGTTATTTCAAAAGGTTTACTCAGCGGGTGTTGGTGTGGCTGTTGATTTTGCTGCACTGATGGTAGAAAAGGGATAGATCAGATTTCTGCACGCCTGTTTAGTCGCTAACGCTTTGAGGCGGGTGGCGCCCATACAAAAATCAGGGGGAGAGGAACGATGGCTGATATCGACGCGCGGTTACGCGAGGATGTGCATCTGTTGGGTGAGCTGTTGGGCAATACTATTCGCGAGCAGCGAGGAAGTGAGTTTCTCGACAAGATCGAACGTATTCGCAAAGGCGCCAAGGCCGGTCGACGGGGTTCGGCTGAAGGCGCCGAGCAGCTGACTTCCAGTGTTGATGGCCTGGCCGAAGACGAATTGCTGCCGGTTGCGCGGGCCTTTAATCAGTTTCTCAACCTGGCCAATATCGCCGAGCAATATCAACTGATCCGGCGGCGTGACGATTCACAGCCGCAACCGTTTGAATCTCGAGTGCTGCCTGAGCTGCTCGACCGCCTCAAAAGTGCAGGACATAAACCCGAGACCTTGGCGCGGCAGTTGAGCAAGCTGGAAATCGAGCTGGTCCTTACTGCGCACCCCACTGAAGTGGCCCGGCGTACCCTTATTCAGAAATACGACGCCATCGCCGCACAACTTGCGGCCCTCGATCATCGTGATCTGAGCAGCGCCGAACGTGAACAGATCACCGAGCGCCTGCAGCGTCTGATTGCCGAAGCCTGGCACACTGAAGAGATTCGCCGCACCCGACCGACCCCGGTCGATGAAGCGAAATGGGGCTTCGCCGTTATCGAGCATTCGTTATGGCATGCAGTACCCAATTACCTGCGCAAGGCCGATCACGCGTTGCATGCAGCCACCGGTTTTCATCTGCCACTGGAGTCTGCGCCGATTCGTTTTGCCTCATGGATGGGCGGCGACCGTGACGGTAATCCCAACGTCACGGCGGCGGTTACGAGGGAGGTGCTGTTGCTGGCCCGCTGGATGGCGGCGGATCTATATGTGCGTGACGTCGATCAACTGGCGGCCGAGCTATCAATGCAGCAAGCCAGTGATGCGTTACGCGCCAGTGCAGGCGACAGCGCTGAACCCTACCGTGCTGTTCTGAAGCAACTCCGCGAGCGTTTGCGCGCAACCCGTAACTGGGCTCAGGCTTCATTGGCAGTGACGCAGCCCGCTCCGGATACCGTGCTGCATGATAATCGCGAGTTGCTTGAGCCGTTGATGTTCTGCTTTCAGTCGCTGCATGAGTGCGGCATGGGCGTGATCGCGGATGGTCCGCTGCTTGACTGTCTGCGTCGTGCAGTGACGTTCGGTCTGTTCCTGGTGCGTCTGGATGTCCGTCAGGATTCCACCCGGCACGAATCGGCTATGACCGAAATTACCGACTACCTCGGGCTTGGCCGCTATGAGGAGTGGGACGAGCAGGCACGCGTTGATTTCCTGTTGCGGGAATTGAACAGCCGACGCCCGTTGCTGCCTGCGCACTTCAAGCCGGCCGCTGACACCGCAGAAGTGCTGGCAACCTGTCGCGAGGTCGCTGCTGCGCCTGCCGCCTCGTTGGGTTCCTATGTGATTTCCATGGCCGGTGCTGCTTCGGACGTGTTGGCGGTGCAGTTACTGCTCAAAGAGGCCGGTTTGCAGCGTCCTATGCGCGTCGTGCCGCTGTTCGAAACCCTCGCGGACCTGGATAACGCCGGGCCAGCCATGGGACAGTTGTTGAACCTGCCGGGTTACCGGTCACGTCTGAACGGCCCGCAGGAAGTCATGATTGGCTATTCCGATTCCGCCAAGGATGCGGGCACCACTGCCTCGGCCTGGGCGCAGTATCGGGCGCAGGAAAAACTCGTTGATATCTGCCGCGCCCAGCAAGTCGAACTGCTGTTGTTTCACGGTCGCGGAGGCACCGTCGGACGTGGTGGTGGTCCTGCTCACGCGGCGATTCTGTCGCAGCCGCCGGGTTCGGTAGCCGGGCGTTTCCGTACCACCGAACAGGGTGAAATGATCCGCTTCAAGTTCGGCCTGCCAGACATCGCCGAGCAGAACCTCAATCTATATCTGGCCGCCGTGCTGGAAGCCACCTTGCAACCGCCACCACCGCCGGAGCCTGCATGGCGAGAGATGATGGATAACCTGGCGGCCGATGGCGTCAGCGCTTATCGCGCGGTGGTGCGTGAGCATCCGGAGTTCGTCGAATACTTCCGTCAGGCCACGCCAGAGCAGGAACTGGGTAGATTGCCTTTGGGGAGTCGTCCGGCCAAGCGCAGGGAAGGGGGCGTCGAGAGCCTGCGGGCCATCCCGTGGATTTTCGCCTGGACCCAGACACGATTGATGTTGCCCGCCTGGCTCGGTTGGGAAGCGGCGCTCAACAAGGCCCTCGAACGTGGCGAAGGTGAACTGCTGGGGCAAATGCGTGAACACTGGCCGTTCTTCCGCACCCGGATCGACATGCTGGAGATGGTGCTGGCCAAAGCCGACCACGATATTGCCCAGTTATACGATCAGCGTCTTGTGGAGCCGAGACTGCAACATTTGGGTACGCATTTACGCGACCTATTGTCGCAGGCATGCTCCGTAGTGCTGGGGCTGACCGGGCAATCGCAACTACTGGCTCATAGCCCTGCGACGCTTGAATTCATCAGCCTGCGCAACACGTATCTGGATCCACTGCATCTGCTTCAGGCAGAGTTGCTTGCCCGTTCACGCAACCGTGAGGCAAGTCTGGACAGTCCTCTGGAGCAGGCACTGCTGGTGTCTGTGGCGGGTATTGCCGCCGGATTGCGTAACACCGGTTAGTCAGCGCTTCCGTTAATGGCGCGCCGTCAATTGCCAGTGCGCCATTGGCATCAATGACTTGCGCGCTTTTGGCTGCCTCAAGCCACCTGAACCAATTTCGCACTCTGCTACCTCTGACCGGGTAGTGGATACTGCGACTTTTGGCGGCTTGTGCCACTTGTGTCGGCTGTGTATCTTGATCAGCCTTTGGCCATTCTTCGGCTCGAACCACATTTGAGATTGGTCCAGTAGTGGCGAATCCGACGTTTACATATAAAAAATTTGAGGAGCACATCGATGCGCGTGATTCTGCTGGGAGCTCCCGGGGCCGGTAAAGGTACTCAGGCAAAATTCATCACCGAAAAATTCGGCATCCCGCAAATTTCCACAGGCGATATGCTGCGCGCTGCCGTCAAGGCTGGCACTGAACTGGGCCTTAAAGCCAAGAGCGTCATGGACAACGGCGGTCTGGTTTCCGATGACCTGATCATCGGTTTGATCAAGGATCGTCTGTCCGAGCCTGATTGCGCCGGCGGCGTGCTGTTTGACGGTTTTCCCCGCACCATTCCACAGGCGGAAGCGCTTCTGGCGGCGGGTCTGGAAATCGACCACGTGCTGGAAATCGCTGTAGATGACGAGGAAATCGTCAAGCGCATGTCCGGTCGCCGTGTACACGAGGGCTCTGGCCGTATTTATCACACCATTTTCAATCCGCCCAAGGTTGAAGGCATTGACGATGTGACCGGCGAGCCACTGAAGCAGCGCAAGGACGACGTTGAAGAAACCGTCCGCCTTCGTCTGGCCGTGTATCACGAACAGACCAAACCGTTGGTTGAGTTCTACAGTAAACTCGAAGCGAAAAATGGCAAGCCAAAGTGCAGCCATATTGCAGGCGTCGGTTCTGTTGAAGATATCACCAGAAAAGTGCTTGAAGCCCTGAACTGACAGCGCTGGTTGAGTCAACAAACGGTCCGCTTGCGGGCCGTTTTGTCATTTATAATGCGCCCCTTTTTTGATCTCGATGGATAACCCTGATGACCACCTTGCTGGCCCTGGACACCGCCACTGAAGCCTGCTCGGTTGCTTTGCTGCACGACGGCAAGGTGCTGAGCCACTACGAGGTGATTCCGCGCCTGCACGCCCAGCGCCTGCTGCCCATGATCAAAGCGATCATGGCAGAGGCGGGTATTGGCCTTTCAGCGCTGGATGCCATCGCTTTTGGCCGTGGCCCGGGCGCCTTTACGGGCGTGCGGATCGCCATTGGCGTGGTGCAGGGGTTGGCCTTTGGTCTGGAGCGTCCGGTGCTCCCCGTTTCCAATCTGGCAGTGCTGGCCCAGCGAGCCATGCGCGAGCACGGAGCCCATCAGGTTGCGTCGGCCATCGATGCGCGCATGGATGAGGTTTATTGGGGTTGCTATCGCGAGGTGGCGGGGGAGATGCGTCTCCTTGGCGCCGAAGCGGTACTGCCGCCAGAGCAGGTTGCTTTGCCCGTTGATGCGAGTGGTGAATGGTTTGGGTCCGGCACAGGCTGGGACTATGTCGAACGTCTACCGGTCAGCGTCATAGGCCACGACGCCAGTATGCTGCCCCACGCTCAGGATTTACTGACCCTGGCGACCTTCGCCTGGCAGCGCGGTGAGGCCATCGTTGCAGACGATGCCCAGCCGGTTTATTTGCGGGATAAAGTGGCCACGCCCAAAGCCCGATGATCCCCGTCAGGTGCGCTGTCCTGTAGGACCGGCTTTAGCCGGGAGGAGTACGACACATTCTCTGGTTGTGTTGTCAGGAATGCCGCCCTCCCGGCTAAAGCCGGTCCTACGAGATCAGCGCTAACCTGCCAAAACACGACCTTTCATCGCCTAAAATCCCCAACTTCCCGCTTGTTGCGAAACTTTTTCAAATTGTGTGGTCTAGTTATCGTTCGGGTAATTGCAACACTCTGCCCGTGAAGTTAGATTGCCACTATAAGATGCAGAGTACGCACTAATGCGCATAGACGGCCCTTCACAACGTTCATACCCCATCAAACGCAAGCCGCGTAATCAGCCTGCGATCGTTGATGGCACCTTCGAAGAAGTCGAAAACGACGCCGAAGTTGCCCAGCAGCCAGCGCAAAGTGCTCGCTCCGGTGGTAATGCACAGGCCAATTCGACTGCCAACGTTCCTGCACGTCCGCAAGACATCATCTTCCCGCGTTCCATGAGCACTCGCGTTGCAACCGCGCTGGCCAGTTACCTGACCACCGCCAGCTTCGTTGACTGGGATTTGGAAGTTTCAGGGCTTGATCTCCACGTTTGAATGATTCCCGCCTGCCTTACTTTCTAGGATGTCCGTCATGGAGTGAAAACGCCTGGCGCGAATCACTCTATCCAGAAGACGCTCGCAGCAATGAATTCCTGGGCTTGTACTCACAGGTCTTCAACGCCGTTGAAGGCAACACCACTTTTTACGCGCGGCCTGCGCCCTCCACTGTGCAGCGCTGGGCTGAAGTGCTGCCCGATGATTTTCGCTTTACGGCCAAATTTCCCGGCGACATCAGCCATGGCGGTGATTTGCGCCTCCAATTGCAGGCCGCGGAAACATTCATCCAGTTGCTTGCACCCTTGGGCGAACGCGTTGCACCTTTCTGGCTTCAGTTGCCTGCCAGCTTCACGCCGCAGCGGCTGGCCGAACTCGTCACGTTTATTGACGAGCTGAACTGCCCGTTGGCCGTCGAGGTGCGCAATATGGCGTTTTTCGAAAAGGGTGATGAAGAGCGCATGCTCAATCGCCTTTTGCTGGAACGTGGCGTTGAGCGCATCTGTCTGGACTCACGCGCGTTGTTCAGCTGTGTTTCCAGCGATCCGGCGGTACTGCATGCACAGTCGAAGAAACCCAAGGTCCCCGCCCGTCCGGCAGCGCTGACTCAATTTCCGCAGGTGCGCTTCATTGGTCATCCCGTGCTGGAGGCCAATGACCCGTTTCTGCTCCAGTGGGTGGCTAAAGTCGCAGCCTGGATTGAAGAAGGGCGTACGCCTTATGTGTTCCTGCACACCCCGGACAACCTCGAAGCGCCGCTTCTGGCCCGACGTTTCCACAGTCAGTTGATGGAACGCTTGCCAGGTTTGCCGCCATTGGTAGAACTGGAGCGCGCACCACCGGTGCAGCAACTGGGCTTGCTCTGAGGTCGATAACTATGGCTTCAATAGCCGTATTAACGATTACAGGAGTCAGCAATGGATTCGCAACAGCTTCTTCGCGCACAAACTTTCAAGGCACTGCACGAGCGTGATCATGCTTTTGTGATCCCCAATCCGTGGGACGCAGGGTCGGCCAAACTGTTGGCCTCCATGGGCTTCGAAGCGTTGGCCACCACCAGCGCGGGTCTGGCTTTCACCTTGGGTCGGGCGGATGCCGAAGGTGCGCTGAGCTTCGCCGAATCGTTGGAAAACATCCGGGCAATCGTTACCTCAACAGACTTGCCGGTCGCCGCCGATCTTGAAAACTGTTTCGCCGATAGCCCTGAAGACTGTGCAGCCAATCTGCTGGCGGCGGCGCGGACCGGCATCGTTGGTGCTTCTATCGAAGACGCCACCGGCAAGACCGATCAGCCGATTTATGATTTCGAATTGTCCGTAGCGCGGGTCAGGGCGGCGGCGCTGGCTGCACGCAGCTTGCCGTTCCCGTTCATGTTGACTGCACGAGCGGAAAATCTGCTCAACGACCGGATGGATTTTGCGGACACCTTGAACAGGCTGAAGGCCTACGCCGATGCCGGTGCTGACGTGCTATACGCGCCCGGCCTGCGCACTCGCGAAGAGGTTATTGCGGTGGTCCGTGCCGTTGCCCCCAAGCCAGTCAACGTGTTGATGGGGCTGGGCGGTGTCACGCTGACGGTCGCTGAGCTCAGTGAGTGCGGCGTGAAGCGTATCAGCGTCGGCTCATCCCTTGTGCGCGCGGCGTTCGGCGGCTTGTACCGCGCTGCAGAAGAAATCCGTACCCAGGGGACGTTTACCTACGCTGAGCAAGCGCTGCCGTTTGCCCAACTCAATGCTTTGTTCAAGGACTGAGGGTGCGGGGCTCGACGCTGTTTCTGGTTTTCCTGCTGCTCTGTGCGGGCGCCATCGCTGCGGTATGGCGGGGCTGGATCGAGGTGCCAGCGCAATGGAATCCCTGGGCGCCATTGGATATTCAGGCTGAGCCCAACTTCCTGACCTCCTGGAAGCTGTCACGCGTCAAGAATGATCCGCAGTTGTGCGATCAGGTGCTGAGTTCATCAAGCCTGCGTTTCAGTCGTCAAGCCGACAGCCCCGCATCCGCTGATTGCCCGCTCACCGGCGTGCTGCGCATACAGGGCGGAGAGGTGGCGCTGAGCAGCAGCTTCCTCGCCAGTTGTCCGTTGGCGGTGGCCTACGCGCTGTTTGAAGTTCACACCTTGCAGCCCGCAGCCCAGGCGGTATTTGGTCAGCGAGTGACGCGTATCGACCATCTGGGCAGTTTTGCCTGTCGCAACGTCTACGGTAGGAGTAGCGGACGATTGAGCCAGCACGCAACCGCAAACGCGCTGGACATCGCCGGCTTCCGCCTGGCCGATGGGCAGCGGATCAACCTGTTGCGGGACTGGAAGAACGAGGGCGACAAGGGCCGGTTCTTGCGTGAGGTTCGCGACGGAGCCTGTAAGAACTTCAATACGGTGTTAGGGCCTGATTACAACGCGGCGCATCAAAACCATTTTCATCTGGATATGGGCGGTTGGCGGGTGTGTCGCTGAGGTAGATGTTTATGTAGGCGCTGCCGAAGGCTGCGAAGGCGGCATGTCATGGGAATCCATTCGCAGCCTTCGGCAGCTCCTGGAGATGTCACCGAATCAACGGAATCAAGCAGCCATGCGCAGGTTTTGCAGAATGATCGGGCGTGCCCAGCCCATGTCGAAATTCAGTGCGCGTTGCTGGGCGACCATGGTGGCGTCATCCAGTGGCAGGGCGGGCTTGTCAGCCAGGTCCCATTCGAATTCGGCGATTGGCAAGTGCAGCGGACGAGGCTGAGGGCCCGGGCCTGGAATCACGCTGTCGTCGTAAGGATTGAGTACGTTCGGACGAACCCACTCGCTGTCGAACTCCAGATCGCGTTGCTGAGCAATCATTTCGCTGATGCTGAACGGTTCGTTCGGAGGTGGCAGCAGGTCGAGTTCGAATTCAGCGATCGGCAGAAACAGCGGCTCGGCAGGAACACGTGGCATGTCTTCAACCGGGCAGGCGCGCTGCTCGACGATCTTGCCCAGTGTACGCGCACCGGCAACAGGCTCGCCTGTTGCAACATCAGTCGCAACGCTGGCTGGATCAATGGGTTCAGCCGTTGTATCGCGTACTTGTTCAGCCATCACACGGGCAAACGCATCCGACCAGATCTGGGTAACACCGCCCAGAGCCCGGCTGTTACGCAGGGTAAAATCACCTGCGTGCGTTAGATAACCTATGGATGATTGCTGAATGTCTGACATATCGATCGTTACACGTCGTAGGTCTGGCAGAATGCCTGATACTTCTTTATCGGCAGATTTTGCCGATCATTAACACTTTTTGAGCGTGTGGACACAATGAGTGAGCAACAAGCGGGCAGTCGCATCCGGGTCGAAGCCCTTGGTAGCCCCTCAGGTAGCCAAAGTCAGGAACAGGCCGAGCATTGGGCACAGCGTCTGGACCTGCCGTTAGAGGACGATGACGCGGACTTTGCCCTGCAAGTGACTGACGATGGCCTGCAATTGCAGCAGTTGGGTGATGACGTGCCAGGCCCGGTGCGGGTGGATTTCGTTGAGGGGGCGGTGGCTCATCGGCGTCTGTTCGGTGGCGGCAGCGGGCAGATGATCGCCAAAGCGGTGGGCATTCAGCCTGGCGTTCGGCCTTCGGTGCTGGATGCAACGGCGGGCCTGGGCAAGGATGCGTTCGTGTTGGCCAGCCTTGGCTGTCAGATGAGCCTGATCGAGCGCCAACCGATCATCGCGGCATTGCTGGAAGACGGCCTGAACCGTGGACGGCAGGATCGGGAAGTGGGTTCGATCATTAGCCAGATGCGCTTGCTGACCGGCAATTCCATCGAGTTGATTCGGGGCTGGGAAAGCGAGCCGCCGCAAGTGATCTATCTGGACCCGATGTTCCCGCATCGGGAAAAAACTGCGCTGGTGAAGAAGGAAATGCGCCTGTTCCGCCCCTTGGTAGGCGACGACATGGACGCGCCTGCGCTGCTGGAAGCTGCATTGGCATTGGCCACCCACCGCGTAGTGGTCAAACGCCCACGCAAAGCCCCGTGCATCGAAGGCCCCAAGCCGAGCTATGCGCTGGATGGAAAATCCAGCCGGTATGACATCTATCCGAAGAAGGCGTTGAAATAGCCGTGAAGCCTGTTGGAGCGAGGCTTGCCCGCGAAGAACGATGATCAGGTTTTTCAGATAAATCGAGGTGTCCAGTTCGCGGGCAAGCCTCGCTCCAACAGGACCTAAACCCCATAAGCCCGCATAAACAACGCCACTACGTCCTGCACATGAGCTTCTGCGCTGGCTTCATCCGGCCGTTCGCCGCAGCCCACCAGAAGGCGGAAGTTGCAGACGCCTTTGATCAGGCTGAGAAAGTGCTCGGCGGCGGTTCCGGCGGATTCAAACTTCAGTTGCCCGCGCTGCTCCAGACGCCTCAGCAAACGCTCGGTTTCCTGAAGAACCCGCTGTGGTCCTGCGGCGAAAAATATCTGCGACAGCTTCGGATCCTGAGTGCCCAGCGTCACCATCAGGCGGTGCAACTCAACGGATTCAGGACTGTTTATGAGTATCTGGAAACCCCGCGCAACACTCAGCAACAAGGTCTTTGCCGGTAAGTCGCGGTTCAGCTCAATGAATAATTCCGGCAACTGCTCTTCGCAACGTGCCACCACGGCTGCGGTAAACAGGGTCTCCTTGTCATTGAAGTGGCTGTAGACCGTGAGCTTCGAAACCCCGGCCTCTGCTGCAACCGCATCCATGCTGGTGCCGGCGTAGCCATTGCGCACAAATAACTCTTTTGCCGCATCAAGAATGGCCCCGCGCTTGGCCTGATCTTTTGGCCGACCGGGCCCCGGATTGCCTTGAGCGCTGCTTTGAGAATGGTCAGGCATGTTCGTTTAATAATGTACTGGTGAGTTTGGTAATTTTTAATATACTCGTCAGTACAATTATTCCAAGTATCTTTTGCGAAGGCCTCCACCATGTTGCGCAAGTTCCTGTGCCTCGTCCTGCCTCTGGGTCTGATGTCACTGCTGTCTGGCTGTGGCCAGGAAGCAACTGCACCGACCACAATTCGTCCCGTCATGGTTATTCAGCCATCGCCATCCACGCAGTCCGTGGACAGTTATCCCGGTGAAGTCCGCGCCCGCTTTGAGCCGGATCTGGCGTTCCGGATCGGCGGCAAGGTCAGCAAGCGTCTGGTGGAAGAGGGGCAACGGGTCAAGGCCAATCAGCCCTTGGCCGAACTGGATGCCCAGGACGTTCGTCTGCAACTGGATGCCACGCGGGCTCAAGTCGCCGCCGCCGAGGCCAACCTGCAGCTGGTGCGCTCCGAGCGGGATCGCTACAAGACCCTTATGGATCGGCAGATGGTCAGCCGTTCGCAGTACGACAACGCCGAGAATCTCTATCGCTCCGGTGAGGCCCGTCTCAAGCAGATCAAGGCCGAGCTGACCGTTGCTGACAACCAGACCAGTTATGCCGTGCTGCGCGCGCCACAGGACGGCGTGGTGGCAAAAAGGCTGGTGGAAGTCGGTCAGGTTGTCGCTGCCGGGCAAACGGTCTTTACCCTTGCTGCTGATGGTGAGCGGGAAGTCTTGATCAGCCTGCCGGAACAGAACTTCGCCCGCTTCAAGACAGGGCAGCCCGTCACCGTCGAGTTATGGACTCAGCGCGAACAACGCTTCCCCGGGCGCATTCGCGAATTGTCGCCTGCGGCTGACCCGCGTTCGCGGACCTTCGCCGCGCGTGTTGCTTTCGCCAGCGGCAAAGTGCCAGCGGAATTGGGCCAGAGTGCGCGGGTATTTATTGCGACCGAGCAAGCCGTGCCGCTGTCGGTACCGCTCTCTGCCGTGACATCGGAGAACGGCATCAATTACGTCTGGCGAGTCGCGGCCGACAGCACCCTCAAACGCGTCAGTGTCCGACTCGGACCTTATGGTCAGGAGTCGGTGCCAGTGCTCGAAGGGCTGACCGCCAGTGACTGGATCGTCGCTGCGGGTGTGCATGTGTTGCACGAAGGTGAACAGGTGCGCCCTGTGGACCGTGAAAACCGTGCGGTCAAACTGGCTGCGAAGGAGTAAGCACGGATGCGATTCAATCTCTCCGAATGGGCGTTGCGCAATCGGCAAATCGTCCTGTACCTGATGATTGTTCTGGCGGTAGTGGGTGCGTTGTCCTACACCAAGCTGGGCCAAAGCGAAGACCCTCCATTCACCTTCAAGGCCATGGTGATCCGCACGCTGTGGCCCGGCGCCAGCGCTGAAGAGGTGGCGCGGCAAGTCACGGATCGCATCGAAAAGAAACTCATGGAAACCGGCGAGTACGACCGCATCGTATCGTTCTCGCGTCCCGGTGAATCTCAAGTCACTTTTATTGCCCGTGACTCGATCTTCTCTTCGTACCTGCCGGAGCTGTTTTATCAGATCCGCAAAAAGGTCGGGGATATCCGTCAGAACCTGCCTCCGGGTGTACAGGGCCCGTTCTTCAACGATGAATTCGGCACTACCTTCGGCAATATTTACGCGCTGTCCGGCAAGGGCTTCGACTATGCCGTGCTCAAGGATTACGCCGACCGCATTCAGCTTCAACTGCAGCGCATCAACGATGTGGGTAAGGTCGAGCTGATCGGCTTGCAGGACGAGAAGATCTGGATCGAGCTGTCCAACGTCAAGCTCGCCACCCTGGGGCTGCCTTTGCAAGCCGTGCAGCAGGCGCTTGAGGCGCAGAATGCCGTCTCGGCTACCAGCTTCTTTGAAACACCCAGCGAGCGTATCCAACTGCGCGTCAGCGGTCGTTTCCAGACGGTTGATGAGATTCGTGAATTTCCGATCCGCGTGGGTGATCGCACGCTGCGTATCCGTGATCTGGCCGAAGTACATCGCGGCTTCAATGACCCACCTGCGCCGCGCATGCGTTTCATGGGCGAAGAGGCGATCGGGCTGGCGGTGGCGATGAAGCCGGGCGGCGACATTCTGGTGCTGGGCAAGGCGCTTGAGGGCGAGTTTGCCCGCCTGCAGAAAAACCTGCCTGCCGGAATGGAACTGCGCAAAGTTTCCGATCAACCTGCTGCGGTGAAAACCGGCGTCGGTGAGTTCGTTCAGGTACTGGCCGAAGCACTGGCGATTGTGTTGCTGGTGAGTTTCTTCTCACTGGGCATGCGTACCGGCATGGTGGTCGCATTGGCGATACCGCTGGTATTGGCCATGACGTTTGCCTGCATGTACTACCTGGGCATCGGCTTGCACAAGATTTCCCTCGGTGCGTTGGTGCTGGCGCTGGGCCTGCTGGTGGACGACGCGATCATTGCCGTGGAAATGATGGCGATCAAAATGGAGCAGGGCTACGACCGGCTGCGTGCTGCGAGTTTCGCCTGGACCAGCACCGCTTTCCCGATGCTGACCGGCACGCTGATCACCGCTGCTGGCTTCTTGCCGATTGCCACCGCGCAGTCGAGCACGGGCGAATATACCCGTTCGATCTTTCAGGTGGTGACCATCGCGCTGCTGGCGTCCTGGGTCGCTGCCGTGGTGTTCGTGCCATATCTGGGCGAGCGGCTGCTGCCCGATCTGGCGAAGATTCACGCCAAAAAACATGGCACTGGACCTGACGCAGTGGACCCTCACGGTACGCCGTTCTACCAGCGGGTGCGGGCGATGGTGGGCTGGTGCGTGCGCTGGCGCAAAACGGTGATCGTCGCCACGGTTGCTTTGTTCGTGCTGTCGGTGGTGATGTTCAAGTTTGTCCCGCAGCAGTTCTTCCCGGCGTCCGGTCGCCTGGAGCTGATGGTGGACTTGAAGCTGACTGAAGGCGCTTCGCTGAACAGCACGGCCGAGCAGGTCAAGCGTCTTGAGCAGATGCTCAAGGATCATCCGGGTATCGACAATTATGTGTCGTATGTCGGGACCGGTTCGCCACGTTTCTACCTGCCCCTTGATCAACAACTGCCTGCAACCAGCTTTGCGCAGTTCGTGGTCCTGGCCAAAAGTATTGAAGACCGCGAAGCCTTGCGGACCTGGCTGATTAGCAGTCTCAATGAACAATTCCCGACCTTGCGCTCAAGGGTAACGCGGCTGGAAAACGGCCCGCCGGTAGGTTACCCGGTGCAGTTCCGGGTCAGCGGCGAGCACATCGACGAAGTCCGCGAGTTAGCTCGCAAGGTCGCGGCCAAGGTGCGGGAGAATCCTCACGTTGCCAACGTCCATCTGGACTGGGAAGAACCGAGCAAGGTGGTGTTCCTCAATCTGGATCAGGACCGGGCGCGCGCCTTGGGCGTGACCACGGCCGAACTGTCGAGATTCCTCCAGCGTTCGTTGACCGGCTCCAGCGTCAGCCAATACCGCGAAGACGATGAACTGATCGAAATCCTTCTGCGGGGCACACCTGATGAGCGCCAGCAACTGGGGGCGCTGGCGAGTCTGGCGGTGCCGACTGAAAACGGCACCAGTGTGGCGCTGTCGCAGGTGGCGACGCTTGAATACGGTTTCGAAGAGGGCGTGATCTGGCACCGTAATCGACTGCCCAACGTGACGGTCCGTGCCGATATTTACGGCAAGGAACAGCCCGCAACGCTGGTGCAGCAAATCCTCCCCACGCTGTCGGACGTGCGCAATGAATTGCCGGATGGGTATTTGCTGGAAGTCGGCGGAACGGTGGAGGACGCCGCTCGCGGACAGGACTCTGTGAAGGCGGGTGTGCCGCTGTTTATCGTGGTAGTGCTGACCTTGCTGATGCTGCAACTGCGCAGCTTCTCCCGGATGTTGATGGTGTTCCTGACCGCACCGTTGGGATTGATCGGCGTGACGTTATTCCTGCTGGTGTTCAACCAGCCATTCGGGTTCGTCGCCATGCTGGGCACCATTGCTTTGTCGGGGATGATCATGCGCAACTCGGTGATTCTGGTGGACCAGATCGAGCAGGATATTGCGGGAGGGCTTGATCAGTGGTCGGCGATTATCGAAGCGACCGTGCGCCGCTTCCGGCCCATCGTCCTGACCGCGCTGGCGGCGGTGCTGGCGATGATTCCGCTGTCACGCAGCGTCTTCTTCGGCCCGATGGCCGTGGCGATCATGGGCGGGCTGATCGTCGCTACAGCGCTGACGCTGCTTTTTCTGCCAGCGCTGTATGCGGCGTGGTTCAGAGTGAAGAAGGTGGATTAAAACGGGGTGCATGTTCGTGGGAGCGAATTCATTCGCGAAGGGGCAGGTACAGGCGATACATCTCCACCGTCTGAAAAACCGCCTTCCCGAATGAATTCGGTCCCACAGGGATGGCATTTCAACCGCAGTACCCGGTGGTGGCTGCTTACAACGCCCCAAACACCTTCTTCGCCAGGCTCGTCGCAGCCGCAGCCGGGTTGGCGCGGATGCTTTCTTCCTGCTTGGCGATCATTTCGAAAAGGCCATTGAGCGCCTGCTCAGTCACGTAACTTTCGATATTCGAGCTCTTGGCATCAAGCACACCCAATGTGGCCGCCTGACCCGCGAAAGCGTTGTACTTCTGCGCCAGGCCAACCTTGTCGGTAGCCTGCTTGACGATAGGCAGGAATTTGGCGCGGATCTGCTCGCGGCTGCTGCTGTTCAGGTACTGAGTGGCTGAATCCTTGCCACCGCTGAGAATGCCTTTGGCATCCGCCACACTCATCTTTTTCACAGCATCTACCAGTAACGCCTGGGCCTGCGGAACGGCAGCTTCAGCGGCCTGGTTCATGCTGGTTTCCAGTTGATCAACCTGGTCGCCCATGCCGAACTGCTTCATTTTCTTTGCGACCTTGCCCAGTTTGCCCGGCAGCTCGATGCGCACTTCCTGGTTGTTGCTGAAGCCACCGGGTTTACCCAGTTGCTTGACGGCGATCTGTGCACCCTGGGTCAACGCATCCTTCAAACCGCCGGTGGCGTCCGATTGCGATAGATCGTTCAGTGACAAGGCAAATACGCTGCTCGACAGCATCAGGCCCGCGCACACGCTGGCAAACGTAAAGGGGAGACGGAACATGGGGGCATCCTTTTCTTTGACTTGATTCGGAGACCGCGCCGAGCTGAACCTCGACGCGGTAATGCACAGAGCCTATCAGGAACTCGGTCTGGCTGGCTGCACGCAATTCCAACGGTCAGCGACTTTCCTCAGCGGGCTCGGGTTCGCCAGGCTCCTCTGTCTGATGCAGCGCCACTTGACGAATCGATAGCCGGATTTCTGCAGGCAACACACGCTTCGCTGCCCCCTCCGCCAGTTCGCCCAACAGCGGGTGATAGCTAAGCTTGCCGGCCGGATCCTTGCGCAGCACGCCCAGGTCCAGCAGCGTCTGAATGAAATGACGGAACAGGCTCTTGTCGAAAAACTCCGGCGCGTTCAGGCCGTGGAGAATTGATAACCGCTGGGCCATTACCGTACACAGGTCTTCCAGCTCTTCGGCGCTGAGGGTCTTCTGCCCGCTGTTGAGCAGCAAGGCGATGGCCATGTAGAAGCGCTGCAGGGTCTGAGCAATGGCTCGTGACAACAGGGTCAGCAGCACAAACTCGCGAGAGCTTGGCGCTGGCCTCATGTAGACGTTGTTTTCAAAGCGCAGCAGGCCTTGTTCGACGAAGGCTTGCAGCCATTGATCCACCACCTCGTCCAGCTCGTTCACCGGCCAGCGAATGAACAACTCCGATTGCAGATACGGGTACAGCGCCCGGGTGTAGCGCAGGATCTGCTCGCGGCTCATGCGCGACGAGCTCTGGAAGAAACTCGCCAGCAACGAGGGCAGAGCGAAGATGTGCAGGATGTTGTTGCGGTAATAGGTCATCAACACCGCGTTCTGCTCGTCCAGATACAGAATTTTGCCTAAGGCATCCTTCTGTTCCGACAGCAGGTTCATGCCTTTCACATGTTCAATCAAGGCTCGCCCATCGCCTTCCGGCAGGGTGGTGTGGGGCGAGTAAGGCACGTTGCGCAACAGCGTCAGGTACAGATCCAGTACCCGCTCCATGGCCTGATCGTCCAGCGCCAGTTTCTGTGTGGACAGCAGGGCCAGCGCTACAAGATTGACCGGATTGATCGCCGCGGCTTCGTTCAAGTGCTGAGCCACGCGTTCACCCAGGCGATTGGTGGTTTCGTTCAGCCAGTCCGGTTTGAACTGCGGGCCCAACTGTTGCTCCCGCCAGTCCGGTTGTTCATTGTCGAGAAACTCAGCCAGTTTGATCGGCTCACCGAAGTTCACCGAGACCTGACCGAAGCGCTGCTTCAAGGCACCGATGACCTTGAAAATATCGAAGATCGACTCTTTCTTTTTCGTCGCGCCGCGCAGCTCGCCCAGGTAAGTGCGACCTTCCAGTACGCGCTCGTAACCGATGTACACCGGCACAAACACGATCGGCATCCGCGAGTTACGCAGAAAGCTGCGCAGTGTAATTGCCAGCATGCCGGTCTTGGGTTGCAGCATGCGTCCGGTCCGCGAGCGTCCGCCCTCGACGAAGTACTCCACCGGGAAACCCTTGGTGAACAGCGTGTGCAAATATTCGTTGAAAACCGAGGTGTACAGCGGATTGCCCTTGAACGTGCGGCGCATGAAAAATGCGCCGCCACGACGCAACAGACCGCCAATCACCGGCATGTTCAGGTTGATGCCCGCCGCGATATGCGGAGGGGTCAGGCCGTTGCGGAACAGCAGATAGGACAGCAGCAGATAATCGATGTGGCTGCGATGGCACGGTACGTAAATGACTTCGTGACCCTGAGCAACGTCTTTCACGCCTTCGATATGGCTGACTTTGATGCCGTCGTAAATCTTGTTCCAGAACCAGCTCAGGATCACTTCCAGAAAGCGGATTGCTGAATAGGTGTAGTCCGAAGCGATCTCGTTGGCATAACGCAGCGCCTGTTCCCGGGCTTTGGCTTCAGGAATCTTTTCCCTTTCGGCTTCTTCGAGAATGGCCTGTTTGACCAAGGGTTCGTCGAGCAGGCCGTTGACCAGATTGCGCCGGTGCGACACGTCGGGGCCGATAACGGCGGTCTTCAGATTGCGGAAGTGCGTACGCAGCAGACGCTGGGCCATACGCAGGGTGAGCTCATGACCTTTGTTTTCGTTGACCAGATCGCGCATGTGGATCGGCGCAGAGAATTGCACCCGCGTCTTGCGGCCCAGAATCAGGATGCTGACGAAACGCCGCAGACGACCGGTAACGGCCCAGCTGTCAGCAAACAAAAGCTTCCAGGCGCTGGATTCACGATCCGGTGACTGTCCCCAGAACACACTGACCGGGATGATTTGCGCGTCCTCGGTCGCGTTCTGACTGACTGCGCTGACCAGTCGCTCAAGCGTCGGCGGCGCGCCTCGTTTGTCCTGACGGCCCAGCCAGTCTGGCGAAGGCGTCAGGTAGAAGTACGCAGCCGGTTCAACCAGCTCGCCCACCGACACCGGCAGGATAGGACGCGGCAAGCCGGCCTTGCGGCATTCGGTGTCGATCACCGCCAGGTCGCTCATGGACGGCGACTGCAAGGCGTAAAACACCGGGCGACTGCGATCCAGGTTGAGCGTGAACGACGACTGATTAATGGTCTCGGAACGAACCCAGAGATAGAGCAGACGGCGCAAGGTGCCGAATACAAGGCGGCGGAACGGTGATCGGGTCATACGGCATCTGCGAAAAGGGGGCGGTGCCCGCGAGGACGCTAGTGTGCCGTATCTGGGATGTATCGGCAAAAAGGCTGTTGATATCGCTATGTGAGCCGGTCTTGCCTGCGATATGGGCTGGAAGGGGTGTACTTGAACGATGACCTTATCGCTGGCAAGCACCGCACCCGGGATCACTGAACCCGTTGGAGCGAGGCTTGCCCGCGAATCAGACGATGCGGTTCGTCCGACACACCTCGCCATCGTTCTTCGCGAGCAAGCTCGGCTCCAACATAAGGCACGATTTGTTTAGGGGGCTTGCCCAAGAGTCGGCGCGGGTTACGCCGTCTTCCAGGTGATCTCTTCCTCGCCATCGGCGCTGATACGTATCCAGCGGTCGGCGGTTTCGTCGCTTTCTTCTTCGACCCAGGTGCCGGGGGCGCAGCGTACTTCTACGTTCAGGGTAGCGAACGCAGCGCGGGCGCAGGCGATGTCGTCTTCCCATGGCGTGTTGTCACTGTCCAGATGCAGGCTGTTCCACTTGCCTACTGCTTTTGGCAGCCAGGTCACAGGTACGTTGCCTGCCTTGCATTTCCAGGTCTGGCCTTTCTGTACCCAGTCGGTGCAAGGGCCGACCGCAACACTGAGCCACTCGGCGATGGCCTTGTGATCGACGTCAGTATCCTTCAGGTAAATCTCGATATCGGGTTGGCGCATGGATGCCTCGTGAGAAAGTGAAAAAATCCATTCGCGGATTCAATCGGATGCCCGGTACCGAGCATCTTCGTTGGTTGTTATTGCAATACGAAATAATCGTAGCGCATGGAAACGGTGACCTCGAAAGGTGCGGCCTGCTCAATCACATCTGCACGACGTTCCGCGCTGGCTCGCCAGCCGTGGGGCGTCATGGCCAGCAGATTGGCGCGGGCCTGACCGTCAACGAGGCTCAGCTTGAAACGCAGGGTTTCGCTATGAGCCAGCGACATGCCTTCCGGCACCAGAGCCAGATGTTTGTCATCGGCATAGTCCCGCACTGCGTCATAGAGTCGCTCGCGCAGTTCCATCAAATGCTCGCTGGTCGGGCCGACCCGCATCAAACCGCCGCCCGGCGTCAGCAGGCGCTTGGCTTCGTTCCAGTCCAGCGGGCTGAACACGCTAGCCAGAAACTGGCAGCTGGCGTCCGGCAGTGGCACGCGAGCCATGCTGGCAATCAACCAGGTCAGTTTCGGATTGCGACGGCAGGCGCGTTTGACCGCTTCTCGGGAGATGTCCAGCGCATAACCATCAGCGTCCGGCAGGGCTTCGGCGATTTGCGCGGTGTAATAACCCTCGCCACAACCGATGTCCAGCCAGTGCTCGGGAGCACGTTCAGCAGCCAGTTCAGCCAGGCGCCTGGCCACCGGCGCGTAATGGCCGGCATTGAGGAAGTCCCGGCGCGCCTCGACCATGGCCTGATTGTCACCAGGATCGCGGCTGTTCTTGTGCTGCACCGGCAACAGGTTCAGATAACCCTGACGGGCGCGGTCGAAGCGGTGGTTGGCCGGGCAGACCACCCCATTATCCACCGCGGTCAGCGGTGCAGAGCAGATCGGGCAGGTCAGCATCAGGCGAGCAACTTGACCAGGGTCTGGTAGTAGATCTCGGTCAGCACATCGAGGTCGCTGGCCAGAATGCGCTCGTTGACCTGATGAATCGTCGCGTTGACCGGACCCAGCTCTACAACCTGCGTACCCAAGGTGGCGATGAAACGCCCGTCAGAGGTGCCGCCGCTGGTGGACGCCTTGGTCTCGCGGCCAGTGACGGCCTTGATGCTGGCCGAGACCGCATCTAGCAAATTACCTGGCTCGGTGAGGAACGGCAGACCGGACAGCGCCCAGTCCACATGCCAGTCCAGACCATGCTTGTCGAGGATGGTCGACACCCGCTGCTGCAGGCCTTCGACGGTGGATTCGGTAGAGAAGCGGAAGTTGAACACCGCTACCAGATCACCCGGAATCACGTTGGTCGCGCCAGTGCCGGAGTTCAGATTGGAGATCTGGAAGCTGGTCGGCGGGAAGAAATCATTGCCTTCGTCCCAATGTTCGGCGGCGAGTTCTGCCAGAGCCGGAGCCGCCAGATGAATCGGGTTGCGCGCCAGATGCGGATACGCCACATGGCCTTGTTTACCGCGAACGGTCAGCGTCGCGCCAAGGGAGCCGCGACGGCCATTCTTGACCACATCGCCCACCAGCGTGGTGCTCGACGGTTCGCCAACGATGCACCAGTCCAGCCGCTCGTTGCGCTCACGCAACCGCTCAACCACGGCCTTGGTGCCATGATGCGCCGGACCCTCTTCGTCACTGGTAATCAGGAAAGTGACTTTGCCTTTGTGGTCAGGGTGATCAGCGACGAAACGCTCGGCGGCCACGACCATTGCGGCCAGACTGCCTTTCATGTCGGCTGCGCCACGTCCGCACAGCATGCCCTCTGCATCGATCAGCGCATCGAACGGATCGTTTTGCCAGGCTTGAACAGGGCCGGTCGGGACCACGTCGGTATGACCGGCAAAGCACAATACCGGCCCTTCGTTTTTGCCATGGCTGGCCCAGAAATTATCCACGTCCTCGATTCGCATCGGCTCCAGCTTGAAGCCTGCGTTCCCAAGGCGCCCCATCATCACTGTCTGACAATCGGCATCAATGGGCGTAACCGAAGGACGACGGATCAGGTCGCAGGCAAGTTGCAGCGTAGGCGAAAGGTCGGCTGGGGCCGTCATGTACAAAACTCCGGTTGATAGCGCGGATGGTCCGGTGACGCACGGATCATATAAGGGCGCGAAAAAGGCGCTTATCTTAAAGCAAAACGGGAAGGGGGAGCCGGCGTTTATGGATAAGGGCGCTTATTTTCTCCAGTGAAAGGGGTGGCATCGGGCCGGTATCGTGAGCGTGCTTCAAATCGCGTAAGCCCCTTTCGCCAACAAGTTGGCTCCTACCTTTAAAACTGAACAGTCCGGGCCTCCGCGTCGCCGTGGCAGGAGCGAACTTGTTCGCGAGGCGGCATGCGTGAATAACCGCGTCAGCCCCTCTCGCCAACAAGTTGCCTCCTACCTTTAAAGGCGACCAGTCCGGGCCTCCGCGTCGCCCTGGTAGGAGCGAACTTGTTCGCGAGGCGGTATGCGTGAATAACCGCGTCAGCCCCACCTCAGTACATTTTCTGACCAATCACCCACCTTCAGGATGCCCTAACCCAGCCAAAGCCCTATAATGCGCGCCGGTTTTTGGGGTATTGGTCATGAGTTCAGAAGATCCGCGTTTTGCAGGTATCGCCCGTTTGTACGGCATCGAAGGTCTGGAGCGGCTGCGTGCCGCCCATGTTGCTGTGGTCGGTATCGGCGGTGTCGGTTCCTGGGCGGCTGAAGCCATGGCGCGTTCTGGGGTGGGTGAGATTTCCCTGTTTGATCTGGATGACGTCTGCGTCAGCAACAGCAATCGTCAGTTGCATGCGCTGGACAGCACCGTGGGTCGTCCCAAAGTCGAGGTTATGGCTGAGCGTCTGCGGGCGATCAATCCGGATTGCGTTGTGCACGCGGTGGCTGATTTCGTGACCCGCGACACCATGGCCGAGTACATAACGCCGGATCTGGATTGCGTGCTGGACTGCATTGACGCGGTTAACGCCAAGGCCGCACTGATTGCCTGGTGCAAGCGGCGCAAGATTCAGATCATCACCACCGGCGGTGCAGGTGGGCAGATTGATCCGACGCTGATTCAGGTCTGCGATTTGAACCGTACCTTCAACGATCCACTGGCTTCAAAGGTACGCTCGACCCTTCGCCGTGATTACGGCTTCTCCCGCACCATGAACCGCCATTACAGTGTGCCGTGCGTGTTCTCCACTGAACAACTGCGCTATCCGAAGCCGGATGGCAGCATTTGCCTGCAGAAGAGTTTTGTCGGGGATGGGGTCAAGCTGGATTGCGCCGGTGGTTTTGGCGCGGTGATGATGGTGACAGCGACCTTCGGCATGGTCGCGGCCACCAAGGCGGTAGACAAAATTGTTGCTGGTGTACGTCGCCCATCGGAGCGCGCCAAGCCGGTGTCGGTACCGCCGTCTCAGCCCGCCGCTTCCGTCAGCTGACGCATCCTCTGCAGCACGGCATTCAGGCCGTTGCTGCGTGAAGGGGAGAGTTGACGGCTCAGGCCTAGCTGGTTGAACCAGTCAGGCAAATCCACGTGCTGGAGCTCTGTTGCCGACAGACCATTGACCCGAGCCAGCAACAGCGCCACCAGACCACGAATCATCCGCGCATCGCTGGCGGCGCGAAACTGCCATTGGCTGTTCGTCATCTCACCCAATAGCCAGACTTTGCTTTCGCATCCGTGGACCAGATTTTCGTCTGACTTTTCATCTTCGTTCAGTACAGGCAATCGCTCGCCCCATTGCATGAGCAATCGCGCACGTTGCTCCCAGCCTTGAGGTTTAGCGAAGGTGTCCAGTGCGGTTTGTGCGTCGAGGGGCAGGTTCATCGTAATAACTCCAGCGCTTGATCCAGCGCGTTGAAGAAGTGTTGCAAGTCGCTTGAGTCGTTGTAGAGCGCCAGGGAAACCCGAATTGCCCCCGACAGGCCAAGGCTTTTCAGCAGCGGCATAGCGCAGTGATGACCCGCACGCACGGCGATGCCCTGTTCTGTCAGCAGATGCGCGAGGTCGGCGTTGTGCACGCCTTCCACTGTAAAGCTGACCAACGCCAGTTGCGGCTCGCCCAGCACCCGCACACCATCCCGCTGACGCAAGCCTTCAAGCAGCATCGCGTGCAGCGCTGCTTCATGCTCCAGCACTGCGCGGTGATCAAGGCTCTGCAAATAATCCAGCGTTGCGCCAAGGCCGATCACACCGGCAATCGGTGGCGTCCCGGCTTCGAAACCCAGCGGTGCCGGGCGGAATTTCGCATGGTCGTAATCAGTGGTCAGGACCATCTCGCCGCCGAACTGCCAGTGTTGCAGGCGCGGCAGCACGTCATTGCGGCCATACAGAATGCCGACGCCTTCCGGGCCGTATAGCTTGTGGCTGGAAAACACGTAGAAGTCGCAGCCCAGTGCTTGCACGTCATGTCGACCATGGACGACACCTTGAGCGCCATCCACGACCGTTAGTGCGCCGTGGGCCTTGGCCAGTGCGAGTAATTCCGGCAGTGGCTGCCAGGCGCCCAGCACGTTGGACAGTTGGCTCACAGCAAGCAGGCGGGTGCGGTCACCGATCATTTGCGCAGCGGCGCTCAGGTCGATCAGCCCTTGCTCATTGAGCGGCAGAATGACTAGCTTCAGATCGCGGCGTTGAGCCAGTTGCTGCCAGGGCAACAGGTTGGCGTGATGTTCCAGTGCGCTGATTACGATTTCATCACCGGCGACGAACTCATGCTCCAGGCCGTAGGCCAGTAGATTGAGCGCAGACGTAGCACCATGGGTAAAAATAATCTGACCTGTCTCACCGGCATTGAGCCAATGAGAAACCTTGTTGCGGCTGTCCTCAAACGCCTGAGTCGCATGAGCTCCCGGCAAATGTTGGGCGCGATGCACATTGGCTGCGCCATTGGCGTAGTAATGATTCAGGGCGTCGAGCAGGGCTTGAGGTTTCTGGGTGGTCGCGGCGTTGTCCAGATAGGTCTGGCCTTGCCGTTGCAGGGCGTCGATGGCTGGAAAGTCAGCGCGCCAAGGGGAAAAGAGGGGCATTTGCTTTGACTCGGTGAGTCAGGCCCGATCATGAGATCGGGCCTGATGCAGCATCGATCAGTTGTGAGCGTGCAGCGCTTCGTTCAGCTCGATGGCCGACTTGTGGGTTTTGCATTCCACAGCGCCGGTTTCGGAGTTGCGACGGAACAGCAGGTCAGGTTGACCAGCCAGATCACGGGCTTTAACGATTTTGACCAGCTTGTTCTGGTCATCGAGCAGCGCAACCTTGGTGCCAGCGGTCACGTACAGACCCGACTCCACGGTATTGCGGTCGCCCAATGGGATACCGATACCTGCGTTGGCACCGATCAGGCAGCCTTCGCCGACTTTAATGACAATGTTGCCGCCACCGGACAAGGTGCCCATGGTGGAGCAACCGCCGCCCAGGTCAGAGCCTTTGCCAACGAAGACGCCAGCCGAAACACGACCTTCGATCATGCCCGGGCCTTCGGTGCCAGCGTTGAAGTTGACGAAACCTTCATGCATCACGGTAGTGCCTTCGCCGATGTAAGCGCCCAGACGAATACGTGCGCTATCAGCGATACGCACGCCGGTCGGTACGACGTAATCGGTCATTTTCGGGAATTTGTCGACGGAGAACACTTCCAGCAGCTCGCCTTTGAGGCGTGCTTCCAGCTGGCGCGGGGCCAGTTCGTTCAGGTCGATCGCACCCTGGCTGGTCCAGGCGACGTTTGGCAGCAACGGGAAAATCCCGGCCAGGCTCAGGCCATGTGGCTTGACCAGACGATGGGACAGCAGATGCAGCTTGAGGTAAGCCTCAGGGGTGGACGTCAGCGCAGCATCTTCAGCGAGCAGGGTCGCGACCAGTGGTTTGTGGCTCTCTGCCAGACGGGTCAGCAATGCAGCCTGACCAGCGTCAACGGACTTGAGCGCTTCAGCCAGCTTCGACGCCTGATCGGTGTTGAAGGTAATGGCCTGGTTGCCACCGGTATAACCCAGTACTGGCGTTACAGCTGCGATCAATTCAGCGGACGGGTTGATCATCGGCTGAGCGTAGAAAACTTCCAGCCATGCGCCTTGACGGTTTTGAGTGCCGACACCGAAGGCCAGGCTGAACAGGGAAGTGGACATGCAAATACCTCTTACTAATTTAAAGGGCTATCTCAGTCAGGCGATAGCCGCTGCATACAGGTCTGGTTTAAAGCCAATCAGGGTTCTGTCGCCGAGATCGAGCACCGGGCGTTTGATCATCGACGGTTGAGCGAGCATCAGTTCAATCGCTTTATCCTGATCGAGGTCGGCTTTCTGCGCCTCGTCCAGCTTGCGAAAGGTGGTGCCTGCGCGGTTCAACACTGTCTGCCAGCCGTGCTCATTGCACCACCGGGTCAGGTGTTCGCGGTCAATACCTTGGGTTTTATAGTCGTGAAAGTCGTAGCTCACCGGCTTTTCATCGAGCCACGTGCGGGCCTTTTTCATCGTGTCGCACGCTTTGATCCCATACAGGTGCAACTTGTTGATTTCATCAGCCACGAGCTTGCCCCCTTTGAGACGGTTGAAAAACGGTCACGGATTATGCCACGGACAGGCGGGCTGGGCGTGTCCTGCCGACGTGTTTATGTACCCAGGCATGACTTTTTTGCCTGTGTCCTGCCGTTGGCTGAAGGTGACGCGATAGTTTAAGCCGCCAATATGGCACTTCGATGGGTACCACGACGGAATGGCGCAGTCGGGTCTCAATGAGGCCAAACCGCGCGTGGCAAAGCAGATTAACCTTGGCTAGCCGTCTTCTCAGCGCTCGCCGCCGTGCCCTGGGTACTTGTGGCGTCAGGTACATTTAAAGTGATAGCCGGCTGAGGCGTCCCGCCCGTCGAGCTGGATTTTTTGCCCGTGAATGGGTCTTCCTCGTCTTCCTCGACTTTTTCCGAGTTCATTTCGGCAATGATGTCGAACAGGGTTTTCTGGACCTTGGGCTTCTCCGGGTTTTCCAGGCTGGCAATGCTCTCCTCCAGCCCCTGGTGCATGCGCATCCAGGTTGCAGAGCTTTTTTCTTCGCTGCTCACTTGGTTCAGAAACTTCAGGCCCACCTTGAAGCGCGTGAGATCGTCACCTTGGTATGGATCGACAAAGTCGTTTTCCAGCGACGTCAAGCCACTGTACAGGCCCATCGCCAGGCCAAACTGACGGTTCATCGCATCAGATGCTTCCTCCTGCTCCGCTTTGGTAAACAGGCCGCCTTCATTCTTGCTCACCGCGTACAGAGACCTGCGGTCAAGATCGCCCAGCAACGAGTTGGTGTCAGCAGCTTCCTTGTCGTAACGGTTATAGGGGGTGCCGCTGGCTTTCATCTGTGCGTACTTGTCGTCCATGCGAGCGCGGGCGTCAGTGGCGACATCAGCGAAAGCCAGGCCTTTGGAGCTTGATTCAAGACCAGGGTTGGCAACTGCCATCAACAAAGCATTGGCACTCATGCCGGGACGAGTTGGATACAGTTTAGAGGCGGAGGAGGTTTTCTGACTGAGTTCGAGCGCTGCGCTGGAAAAGGTCGCCTTGTCGACGCTCGGTGCTTCCTCTTGGAGGGCAGTCGTTGATGCGGTAGCAGCCCTGGTTGGGCTGGTCGCTGCATTGACACCGTTATAGGCGGCAGTGCCACTGTTGGAGAGCGTCGATACAAGGCTCATATGTTCATCCATGACGTGAGTTTCAGGTTGTATCGGCTTTGAAACAAATACCTGAATAGGGAATTGTTCAATATCTCAGGCAGCGCCGGTGCAGGATTTTTGTAGGAGCTGCCGAAGGCTGCGATGGCGGTATGCCAGGAAGATTGTTATCGCAGCCTTCGGCAGCTCTTGGAGAAAATTTTGACAGGAGCCCACTTGTTGCTGGCATCACACTGTCGTCCAGAAAACAGTGGAGCTGTAGGAGTGAGCTTGCTCGCGATGGCGTTTAATCAGACGAAGTGCTTCGATTGGTAAATAGCTATCGCGAGCAAGCTCACTCCTACAAGGAGAAGGGGCTGTGCTCTCTAGCATTGATCAACACCCCACGGCACGTTGCATGCCGTGGGGAATACGCATCACTTGTTGATAAAGTCGCGAATTCGTTCTGCCGCTTCAATGCATTCGGCCAGCGGCGCAACCAGTGCCAGGCGCACGCGTCCAGCACCCGGGTTGAAACCGTCCACTTCGCGGGACAGATAGGAGCCCGGCACCACGGTCACATGTTGATCAACGAACAGATCGCGGCAGAATTCTGCGTCGTCGCCGCCAACGCTTGGCCACAGGTAGAAGCCACCGTCGGGACGCTGCACATCCATCACTGGTGCAAGAATCTCCAGCACTGCATCAAATTTCTCGCGATATAGATCACGGTTGGCGCGCACGTGTTCTTCATCATTCCAGGCCGCAATGCTGGCCAACTGGGTTTGTACCGGCATCGCGCAGCCGTGGTAGGTGCGATAGAGCAGGAACGCTTTGAGGATATCTGCGTCGCCTGCCACGAAACCGGAACGCAGGCCCGGCAGGTTGGAACGCTTGGACAGGCTGTGGAAAACCACGCAACGTTTAAAATCCTGGCGACCCAGTTCCACGCAGGCGCTGAGCAGGCCGGCAGGCGGGGTTTGTTCGTCGAAGTACAGCTCGCTGTAGCACTCGTCGGCGGCGATCACGAAGTCGTGTTCGTCTGCCAGTGCGATCAGCTTCTTCAGGGTTTCTACCGGGATCAGCGCGCCGGTCGGGTTGCCCGGAGAGCACAGGAACAGAATCTGACAGCGCTTCCAGGTATCGGCCGACACTGCGTCAAAGTCAGGGTTGAAGCCGTTCTCAGCCAGGCACGGCAAGTAGTGCGGCTTTGCACCTGCCAGAAACGCTGCGCCTTCGTAGATCTGATAGAACGGGTTCGGGCTGATAACCAGCGCGTCGTCGCCACGGTTGACCACGGTCTGGGTGAAGGCAAACAGTGCTTCGCGGGTGCCATTGACTGGCAACACGTTACGCGCCGGGTCCAGCCAGCCACTCGGCACGCCAAAGCGCCGCTCGCACCAGCCGGTAATGGCTTCGCGCAACGCCGGTATGCCCAGTGTTGTTGGATAGACGGCCATCTGGTCCAGGTTGTCGGTCATGGCTTTGGCGACGAAGTCCGGCGAGCGATGCTTGGGTTCGCCGATGGACAGCGCAACCGGGCGCTTGTCGGGGTTTGGCGTCACGCTGCCGAGCAGGGCACGAAGCTTTTCGAAAGGGTAGGGCTGGAGCAGTTGCATCGCGTTATTCATGGGGCTGGCTTCCAGAAGCAGGGCGCTCAAGTGGCTGAGCGCCATAAGTCGATTCATTGAACAGCGTCAGGTTGACTCAGATGCTGATGCGCAATTCGCCGGGCTCGTGATTGACGTTCAGTTGCTCGACGATGGCGTCCTGCAGCTGACTGCATAGCTGCGGATCGGACAACGGCTGGTTGTTGGCATCGGTGATGAAGAACACGTCTTCCACTCGCTCGCCCAGCGTGGCGATCTTGGCGTTTTGCAGCGACAGGTCGAACTCCAGAAATATCTTGCCGATCCGCGCCAGCAGGCCGGGGCGATCCGGTGCTGACAGCTCCAGAATGGTCACCGGACGCTGGGCATCGTTGTGGATCGTTACCTGAGGCGCAAAGGCGAAATGCTTGAGCTGGCGCGGTACGCGACGTTTGATGATCGTCGGGTAGTCGTCAGGGTTACGCAATGCTTCGGTCAGGCCTTCGCGAATCTGCTTGATGCGTTCAGGGTTATTGCCGATCGAGCCGCCGTCGTTGTCCAGCACGATGTAGGTGTCGAGGGTGAACTTGCTACTTGAGGTGATGACTCGGGCGTCATGAATGTTCAGGTTCAACTGGTCCATCGCCGCCACGGTCACTGCGAAGAAGTCATGCTGGTCCGGGGCATAAATGAATATTTGGGTACCGCCTTCAAACTCGCGCTGGGTGGTTTCCTTGATCAGTACCAGTGAGCCGCCATCTGAAGGCTGCTGCAATATCGCATCGCTGTGCCAGGCCACATCGCCAGCGGTGTGGCGCAGGAAGTAATCGTCGCCCAGTTGTGACCAGAGCTGCTCGACATCGTCCGGATCGGTGCCGTTGCGAACCAGGATGTCCAGCGCCGCAGTTTGTGTGCGGCGTATCTGTTCTTCGCGGTCCACCGGGTTTTCCAGGCCGCGCTTGAGGGCGCGCTTGGTTTCGGTGTACAGCTGGCGCAACAGGCTTGCCCGCCATGAGTTCCACAGCGTCGGGTTCGTGGCATTAATGTCGGCAACGGTCAGCACGTAGAGATAGTCCAGGTGGATTTCATCCCCCACGAACTGGGCGAAATCGTGGATCACCTGCGGATCGGACAAGTCCTTGCGCTGGGCCGTCGTGGACATCACCAAGTGGTGGCTGACCAGCCAGACGATGAGGCGCGTATCCCATGTCGGCAACTGATGACGAATGCCAAAGGCCTCAGCATCAACGGCACCGAGTTCCGAGTGGTCGCCACCGCGGCCCTTGCCGATATCGTGATAAAGACCGGCGAGGTAGATCAACTCCGGCTTCGGCAACCTGCCCATGACCTTGCTGGCCAGCGGGAATTTCTCCGACACCTGCGTGTATTGAAGCTTGCGCAGGTGTTTGATCAGATTCAGCGTGTGCGCATCAACCGTATAGATGTGGAACAGGTCATGCTGCATCTGCCCGACGATATGGCCAAACTCCGGCAAATAAAGCCCGAGAATCCCGTAACGGTTCATTCGGCGCAGGTTGCGATGAATGCCTAGCTCACACTTGAACAGCTCGATGAACAGGCTGGTGTTGCGAATATCGTTACGGAAATCGTCGTTGATCAAGTGCCGGTGTTCGCGCAGCAGCCGAATGGTGTCGGCGCGCACACCTTTGATTTCCGGGTGCTGGGCCATCAGCACAAAAATCTCGATCATGGCAAACGGCGTGCGTTTGAAGACGTTTGCGTGGGTCGCCTCGATATAACCGTCGTGTACCTGAAAGCGTGAGTTGAGCGGTTGAGTGATCGCGCCTTCGTCGTCGGTCAGGATGACCTCTTCGAAATGCTGGATGATCAGATCACTGAGTTGCGCGATGCTCATCACCACCCGGTAGTACTTCTGCATGAAGCGTTCGATGGCCAGCTTGGCGTCATTGTCCTGGTAGCCCAGCAGATTGGCGATGCTGCTCTGATGGTCGAACAGCAGGCGATCTTCAGAGCGGCCAGCCAGCATGTGCAGCGCGTAACGCACTTTCCAGAGGAAGTCCTGGGAGGAGGCGAGCAGGTTGTTTTCGCTCTCCAGCAAAAAGCCTTCGCCCGCCAGTGCGTGGAGATTCAAAGTGCCGTACTGGCGGCGGGCGACCCAGAGAATGGGCTGGATATCGCGCAGGCCACCGGGCGAGCCTTTAACGTTAGGCTCAAGGTTGTATTCGGTGTCGTTGTACTTGTGATGCCGGGTTTTCTGCTCGGCACGCTTGGCCAGGAAAAACTCTTTGCTGGGCCACATCTGTTTCGGGCTGGTGACTTCCAGCATGCGCTGACGCAGGCGTTCAGGTCCGGCGATAGTGCGGCTTTCCATCAGGTTAGTGATCACCGTCAGGTCGGCACGACCCTCGACTGCGCATTCATCCACCGAGCGCACGCTTTGGCCTACTTCAAGGCCGATGTCCCAAAGCAGCGTGAGAAAGCGCTCGATGGGCTCGCGGAAAACTTCGTGGTCAGCACTGTCCAGCAGGATCAGCAGGTCGATGTCCGAATAAGGATGCAGTTCGCCACGGCCATAACCGCCAACGGCCAGCAAGGCGATATCGGCTTCTTCGCTCCAGTCGAAATGGTCCCATGCCTGTTGCAGGATGTTGTCCACAAACCAGGCACGGTCTTCGATCAGGCGTCGGATATCGCGACCAGCCTTGAAGCGCGCATCGAGCACCTCCCGCGCGTTGCGGATGGCTTTCTTGAACGCGGCAATCGGACTTGCCTTCAACGCCAGTTCGGCCTGGAACTGACCACGGTCGAACAAATCGGGATCCACCTGCGGCATGGAACTGCTTTCCTTTTATCTAGATCAAGCGAGCGTTGTGATCAGGCTGATGTGCGGGCGATGGTGTCGTCGCTGCGCAGGGTAAAAATTTCATAGCCCTCAGCGGTCACCAGAATGGTGTGCTCCCACTGTGCTGACAGCTTGCGGTCCTTGGTGATCGCAGTCCAGCCGTCACCCAGCAGGCGGGTTTCGGCACGGCCCTGATTGATCATTGGCTCGATGGTGAAGGTCATGCCTTCTACCAATGCCATGCCTTCGCCAGCCTTGCCGTAATGCACGACTTGCGGCTCTTCATGGAACACCTTGCCAATGCCGTGGCCGCAATATTCGCGAACTACGGAGAAGCCGCTCTTTTCAGCGTGTTTCTGGATGACTTCGCCGATATCACCCAATGTTGCGCCAGGGCGGACAACTTCGATGCCTTTATACAGGCATTCCTGAGTGATTTTCGACAGGCGCTCGGCCCACTCGGGGACTTTGCCTACGTGAAACATCTTGCTGGTATCGCCGTGGTAGCCGTCTTTGATAACGGTGACGTCGATGTTCAGAACGTCGCCATTTTTCAATGGCTTTTCATTCGGGATGCCATGGCACACAACGTGGTTGATCGAGGTGCAGATCGACTTGGGGAAGCCTTTGTAATTCAGCGGAGCCGGTATAGCTTTCTGCTCGTTGACGATGTAATCGTGGCAGATGCGGTCCAGCTCTTCAGTGGTGACGCCAGGCTTGACGTAAGCACCGATCATTTCCAGGACATCGGCAGCCAGACGACCGGCAATGCGCATTTTTTCGATGTCTTCGGGGGTTTTGATGGTGACGGTCATACGAACTCTCTCGGCGCACAGGGGGCGCGGCTAATACGGAAAACGGCGATTCTAGCAGACCGTCGCAGGTGGGGGATTGTTGCTTCCTTATATAGGGTGTCGTGCGGGAGTTTTGTGTACATATCCGTTATGGCGGTAAGGGCTGGCATTGGTTGCGCCCTTACGGCGCCTCACTTTTGAGAGCCCAAAAGTAAGCAAAAGGCTCTTGCCCCATCACTTGGCACCTCGCTGGTGCTCGGTGTACCCGCCCGCAGATCCTGAACCGTGGGCCGCCGCAATGGGCCATCCATGGCCCGGTGCGGCTAACCCGGCGTCCTGCCGGGTTGCCCACGCTTCAGAATCTGCGTTCGGCCAGCGTGATTTAATGGGGCGCCTCAGATCAAAATCAAAAGCGCGGCGGCCTGACAGCCGACCTGATTTGTTGCCGCGGCATTGTAGGAGCTGCCGAAGGCTGTGAAGCGGAGTGTCAGGCAACGAATGCGTTGGCAGTGATGACGTCTCGCGAACAAGTTCGCTCCTACCCAGACTGTGTGAAAACCCAAGCCTCACCGCATAACCAAAAAAATGCCTCGACCTGTTC
>NZ_LKBT01000003.1 GCF_002699985.1 Pseudomonas sp. ICMP 561
TCTCAGACCTGAACGCTGCTCGCGGCTAAAGCCGCTCCTACGACGAGAGGCGGCGAACACCAGGCATCCGCAAGACCGCTTACATTACAACCCGTAGGACCGGCTTCAGCCGGGAGGGCGTCCGTTGCAACACCACCCTCTCAGACCTGAACGCTGCTCGCGGCTAAAGCCGCTCCTACGACGAGAGGCGGCGAACACCAGGCATCCGCAAGACCGCTTACATCACAACCCGTAGGACCGGCTTCAGCCGGGAGGGCGTCCGTTGCAACGCCACCATCTCAGACCTGAACGCTGCTCGCGGCTAAAGCCGCTTCTACGACGAGAGGCGGCGAACACCGCGCATCCGCAAGACCGCTTACATCACAAATCCGTAGGACCGGCTTCAGCCGGGAGGGCGTCCGTTGCAACACCACCATCTCAGACCTGAACGCTGCTCGCGGCTAAAGCCGCTCCTACGACGAGAGGCGGCGAACACCAGGCATCCGCAAGACCGCTTACATCACAACCCGTAGGACCGGCTTCAGCCGGGAGGGCGTCCGTTGCAACACCACCCTCTCAGACCTGAACGCTGCTCGCGGCTAAAGCCGCTCCTACGACGAGAGTCTGGGTATTAAGTCCAGTCTGAATCCCATAGCGGGTAATCCCCTTCGCATTCAACCAAGCCTGCTCGTATAGGGTTGGCAATTACATATCGGGCGATCTCTAGGAGATCCTTGTCAGTCCTTATTGCTTTATCATAATAGCCCTTTTGCCACGCGAATGTTTTAAGGCCGTATGCCTTATTAATCTCGAAAGAGCTTCGACCTTTTAGCAATTGCATAAGGGTTGCCAGTGATCCTGATTTGAGCTCGAACAGCCAGTGCACGTGGTCTGGCATTACCACCCAGGCTAGCGAATATGCAACTCCGCTGTCGTGCAGCCGCTTTAGTTCACGGACCATCATGCGGCCTGTATTAAAGTCGTCGAATATAGGCAGGCGGTCCTTCACGACGCAGGTTACGAGATAGCTGTTCCCGGTTGTGAAACTCGACCGATACGAAGTGAACGTCCGTGTTCGCGGTACGACATGCTATTGCTCCCTTTTTTGATCTGAGGGTTAACAATAGATGCGTTTAATCACGCGTTTCTTCTTTGATGCTTATCGAAAGATTTCCAAGCTCTGCGACATCCGGAGGGGCTGGCATCGGCAGAAAAAATGACATTTGCAACAATGAGTATCTTGAGTTTGAACGCTGCTCGCGGCTAAAGCCGCTCCTACGACGAGAGGCGGCGAACACCGCGCATCCGCAAGACCGCTTACATCACAACCCGTAGGACCGGCTTCAGCCGGGAGGGCGTCAGCGGCACTAGCGCATATTTCGGAAGCGTCCGCTGCTCGTGACTGAACTATCCAATCGCCAGTGCCTAAGGCAAAGCAACTACCTGATCAGCAGGGAGATAGTTAAAAGCTACATTGTCTTCGTTTGACTCCGGCATGGTGATGGCGATAACAGGTACGCTGAGTCCAGTGGTGTTTTTAAAATCAAGCTGATTATTTTGAGCGTCCATTCGGCCGGTGCCTGACTGACCTGCTTCGTAAAAAAAGGCCTGCAGCGGTAGATTATTACCCTGTCCATTGGGCCATATGGCTAGCACTACTTCATTATTTTGCCCAAAGTAATAAGGCATGGAAGATAAAACGAGCTGACGTGCTTCCAGCGTAGCGATAAAAGCAGTAGTAGCCCCTGCACCTAATACATTTCGTGTGGCAAAACCGCAAATGTTTGCACTGATTATCATAAAGTTTTCATACCATCCTCTTGCGGTGGTAATGCCCAATGATTGGCAGGGTGCACTTAGCGGGGCATCCGGTGAAACGCCACAGCCTCTGTCATCACGGTAGTCGGTGGCCCCATTAAGAGGGAACGAACAAAGAAGTTCAGGCGTTAACTTTCCATTGGCGTAGAACGGAGGCAGAAAAATATAGCCGTTGCCGTTCGCTCCCGATGTGCTGCGGAATTGGGAGTCACGCCGTAGATAGGAGAAGGAAACAGAGCCTTTTTGATGGGAGTTTATGGAGTTGTCCCAGACGTGGTAGTTGGGAGAATAAGCGGTCGCTCTAATGATTACACCGCTGCACAGAAAAGCAGGATGCGAAGGCAGGCCACAATTCGCACGCGTGTCATTATAACGTTCGGTAAGTTGTCGCTGCACAACGTCACCCGTATTGTCCTGGCGCGTTTGTTGTGGGGGAGGGTTATCGTTGGGTGCGTAAGTACAACTGCTCAATATAAAGCCGAACGCCAGAAGGAATGCCTTGAACATGATGAAAGCTCCCCATGCGAATCATGATGGATGACGCTAGCGCTCCGATGATCGGCACGTGATTTCAGTGTGGCAGATGATTGTGTTTGATAAATGGAAACAGGGAAGGGGCGTAAGAGTAATTCGCAATAATGGCTTTCTTGTTTATCGCCATTGTCTTACTCACTTTTAAGTTGTCGGCCTTATGTCGATTTCATTGTTTTTGAGGGGGGTATATTCAGTGCAGGCAGCCGGATGTTTGCAAATATAACGATTCTTGTTTAGCGTCAACGGTTCCCTCTTTATCGCCAAAGAGTCTGAGTGCTGTCATTTCTAACAGTTATCTTTCATTCATCGTTGAACAATACTAAGGGCGGAACATCGTAACGGCTGCGAATTGCAGCGCTCTGTAAACTTTCGTCCACTCATGCAGGTGGTGTCATGCCAACCCGTCCTCAATCTACTCAAGAAATGGCTTCGCCCTCAATCGATAACGTCGTTGATTCCCAAGGCGCTCCAGTATCGGACGGCGGGTTTACTCGAGATCCTGAACTCACGTTATCGGGCGCTGCTGTTGATACTCAGGTCCTGGAGATTCTGGATAACGGCACCCGCAGGCTCATGGTCTGGCCGGAAGACGATACGTGGTCAGCGCAAGTGAATTTGATAACAGCGGGAAGCCACAGCTTCATTGCTCGATCAATCGATAACGGTGCAGAGTCTGAGCCCTGGATGATTAACGCAAGCTGGAATGAGCCGGTTATCGAAGGTGTCGTTGACTCTCAAGGCGTCCCTGTATCGGACGGTGGCTTCACCAGAGATCCTGAACTCACATTATCGGGCGCTGCAGTTGATACTCAGGTCCTGGAGATTCTGGATAACGGCACCCGCAGGCTCATGGTCTGGCCGGAAGACGATACGTGGTCAGCGCAAGTGAATTTGATAACAGCGGGAAGCCACAGCTTCATTGCTCGATCAATCGATAACGGTGCAGAGTCTGAGCCCTGGATGATTAACGCAAGCTGGAATGAGCCACGTATCTTGGGTGTTGTAGATTCCCAGGGTGTTCCTGTGCCGAACGGCGGCTCTACTCCCGATACTCTGTTGACTCTTTCTGGAACGGTGGTTGATGAGACCAGGCCCGACGTCCTGGATATTCTGGATAACAATCTTCTGATGGCCAGAGCCTTTCCATTTGAAGGTGGTTGGGACGCGCAACTGCGAGGATTAACGGTCGGAGATCATAGCTTTACTGCGCGATCAAACAACAACAGTGCAGTGTCTGAGCCTTGGTTAATTACAGTGACAGCCTCCTGATTGCACAGGATCAACAACGATGTATTTCTCGGTGAATTCGGTCCCACAGGATCGCGGTGGGCTTGAGTCTGGCGCCAACCCCGTGGGAGTCGCCCCGGTGTCCCTGACACCACGCTGTCGCGCAGCAAACACGGACCCTGTAGGAGTGAGCTTGCTCGCGATTTGGCCTGTCAGTCGATGAATATATTGCCTGTGCTGGAGCTATCGCGAGCAATGTGGATCGCCACCCCGGTCACTCCTACAGTAAAAAGCATTCCAAATCAGATAGTTATATTTTGTTTGATAGGAGCGAATTCATTCGCGAGGGGCCGATGCATCCGCAGCGTCTTCGTCGTCAGGAATAGCGCTTTCCCGAATGAATTCGGTCCCACATGTTCTTCGTGAATTCAGATCGTTACGTGTTAGATAGGAGCGAACTTGTTCGCGAGGCGATGTTGCTGATTACGCAAAGCAGGCGCCTCACTAACAAACTGTTTTTTACCCCATCAATTCCCCGCCAGACTCGGCGGCATGCACACACCGGTGCCACCAATCCCGCAATAACCCTGCGGATTTTTTGCCAGGTATTGCTGGTGGTACGCCTCGGCAAAGAACACAGTCGGCGCTTCTTCGATTTCGGTGGTGATTTCACCCAGCCCGGCTTTGGTCAGTTCTGCCTGGTAAACAGCTGCGCTGGCTTTTGCGCCAGCGAGCTGTTCCGGGGTAGTGCAGTAGATCACCGAGCGGTATTGCGTGCCGATGTCGTTGCCCTGGCGCATGCCTTGAGTCGGGTTGTGCAGTTCCCAGAACTGGGTCAGCAGTTGGTCGTAGCTGACTTTTTCCGGCTCGTAGACCACCAGCACGACTTCTGTGTGGCCAGTCAGACCGGAGCAGACTTCTTCGTAGGTCGGGTTAGGCGTGAAGCCACCGGCATAGCCGACAACGGTGCTTACGACGCCGTCCCGTTGCCAGAAGCGGCGTTCGGCACCCCAGAAGCAACCCAGACCGAAAATGGCGAATTCCACGTTGCTGGTGAACGGGCCCAGTAGCGGGTTGCCGTTGACGAAGTGGGTTTCCGGCAGTGCCATCGGTGTTTCGCGACCCGGCAGGGCTTGTTCGGCAGTTGGGAGTACGTTTTTGTTCACAAGAATTTCCGAGCGTAGAGCCATGAACCTTTTCCTCATGGTGGGATGCGGGCGGGCCGCGAAGGTAATCAGGGCGCGGCTCCCGGTAGGAGCGAACTTGTTCGCGAGGCGATGTCAGTTTCGCCGCCTCGCCAACAAGTTGCCTCCTACCGAGGGCGGCGTTATGTCAGTTAGCAGCAAGTGTGCCCCAAACAAGCGGGCAGGGGGAAGTCTGTCAGGCCAATGGTCCGCGTGGGTAGCGGCGCAGCTTGTCGATCAGGTCCCGACCGGGGATGGGTTTGTCGAACAGGTAGCCTTGACCGACGTCGCAGCGATGGCGGCGCAGGAACGTCAGTTGAGCGGCGGTTTCGATGCCTTCGGCGACCACTTTGAGCTTGAGGTTGTGGGCCATGGCGATGACTGCCGAGGTGATTTCCATGTCGTCCTCATCATCCGGAATATCACGGATGAAGCTGCGGTCGATCTTGATCACGTCGATGGGGAATTTTTTCAGGTAGCTGAACGATGAATAGCCAGTGCCGAAGTCATCCATGGCCAGCGACAAGCCCATTTTCTTCAGGGCGTCCAGTTGCTGACGGGTGTCTTCAGTGGCCTCCAGCAGCAAGCCTTCGGTCAGCTCCAGCTCCAGCAGGGAAGCATCGAGCTGTTCCTCTTTGAGGATCGCGGCGATTGCACTCACCAGCTCGGGGTCGGAGAACTGCTTGGGGGACACGTTGATCGCCACTTGCAGATTGCCGAAACCGGCTGCGGTCAGTTGCTTGCTCATGCGGCAGGACTGGCGGGCTACCCATTTGCCGATCGGGATGATCAGACCCGTCTCTTCAGCGACGCTGATGAACTGGTCAGGGCGAATCATGCCCTTCTCCGGGTGGTTCCAGCGCAATAGCGCTTCCATGCCGATCAGACGCCCGCTGAGCAGGCACAGCTTGGGCTGGTAGAAGACCTCCAGCTCATTTTGCGTCAGGGCGCGGCGCAGGTTGTTTTCAACGAACAGTTTGTAGCTGGCCTCGGCATTCAGGGCCTCGGTAAACAGCTGAACCTGATGCTTGCCGTTGGCTTTGGCCTTGTGCAGCGCAAGCCCGGCGTTTTTCATCAGCGTCTGCGGATCACGACCATGCAGCGGTGCGCAGGCCAGGCCCACAGAGCCGGTGACGCTGATCAACTGGTTATCGACGAAGATCGGCTTGTCCAGTGTTGCCAGCACCTGGGTGGCAATGCTTTGCCCGGCATCGGGTCCGGTCTGGTCGAGCAGCACGGCGAATTCATTACTGGCAAAACGCGCCAACACGTCGCTGGGGCTCAGCGTGTTACGCAGGCGACGGGCAAGGCTGATCAGCAGTTTGTCGCCGGTTTGGTGGCCCAGGCTGTCGTTGATGCGTTTGAAGTTGTCGATGTCTACCAGCAACAGGCTCATGGGCGTGTCGCTATCCCGGGTAAAGCGCTCGTCCAGGGTGCGGATGAATGCCGGCCGGTTGCCCAGGTTGGTCAGGTTGTCGGTGTAGGCCAGGCGCTCGATGCGCTGCTGCGCCAGTTTGCTCTGAGTGATGTCTTCGTAAATGCCGATGTAATGGGTCAACTCGCGGTTGTCGCCATACACCTTGGAAATCGACAGTTGCCCCCAGTAGGGTTCGAGGTTTTTACGACGGCTCTTGAATTCACCTTGCCAGCTGTTGCTGCTGGCAAGGCTGGAATTGGCATCCTTGAGCACTTCGCTGAGGTTTTCCAGTGCGGGCAGCTCGGACAGCTTGTACCCGTGGACCTCATCGGCCGTGTACTGGGTGATGGCGGTAAAGCTCGGGTTCACGTACTCGACCACACCGTCGCAATTGACCAGCAGGAAGGCATTGGCGCTTTGCTCGACGGCGCGCTGGAATAGGTGCAGGGCGCTGGTGGCGGTGCGGCGGGTGTGGTTGTTGATGGCCTGGGCGAATTGATCCGCCAGCTCACCGGCAAAGGCGATCTCATCGGACTGCCAGGCGCGCGGTTCACCGGTTTGCTCCAGGCACAGCACACCCATCACCTGGCCGTCGATACGAATACTGGCGTCGAGAATGGCGCTGATGTCGCGTGGTTTGAAGCTGGCGGCCATCTCTTTGGTGCGCGGGTCTTGCTGGACGTCGTGTGCATCGATGGCGCGGCTGTTATGCAGCGCTTCGAGGTAGCTCGGAAACGGGCTCGCGTCGATGGGGGCCGGCAGGTGGCTTTTTTTGTCTTCGCGGCGATAGGCCGAAATAGGTTCAAGAATGTGGCCACTGAGGTACCACATGCTGGCGCAGGAGATGTTGTAGATCTCGCAGGCACTTTTAGTGATCAGTTCAGCCGCTTCCTGCAGCGCGTTATTGGTGCTGTAGCGCTGGCGGGCGAGGTGCAGGATCAGATTTTGCTGGGCGCGGACACGCTCCAGGTGTTCGAACTGTTCGCGCTGGGCTTGTTGATTGAGCTCAAGAGCGATTTGCAGCCGTGAGTTCTGGGTCTCCAGATCGGGATTGGCGTACAGGTCGGTATCGATCTGCAGGCCATCAACGACCATCAGGTAACCGCGCAACAGGTGCCGATTGTGTTGCTTATAGCCTTCGCCCACTTCGACAACGCTGAGTGGGCCGCGGGCGGTGTGCAGGGTATAGCGCACGGTGTAATGCGGGGTTTCAGCCAGTTGCAACTGAATGGAGTCGTGTACTTGATAGCGGGCTTCAGGTTCCATCAGGCTTGCGTAAGGCGAGCCCAATAAGGCGCAGAGTTCCACGGCAGCCAGGCCGAACTGTTTTTCACAGTTTGGATCGAGGTAGAGCAGCGCCCAATTGGCTTCATTAAGCCGCTCGAAACGCAGCATGCCGAGGCGCGAAGGCACCGGCAATTGCGTCACTACCTCGGCCGCCGTTCTACCGGCAGCATCGGGTTGGCTCTTCATGAAGGAACTCGCTTTCGGAATACTGAACGCGTGCGGGCGGGGCCCTTTCTGATTTCGCGTGTGGCAAGGTTGCATCATGCAGCACTGGCTGACAAGGGAGCGCGGTGGCTTAGTGCTATAAATGTTTGGCCATAATAGGCTGGTTGTATGCAGTTTATGAATTAAGCGCTCTAGATCAAGGCTTTGCTGGCGGTGGGGGAATATTCCGGATTAGCGGCATTTCGCCGCACTTTGCCAAATCGCGCACAAAAAAAAAGCCCCGCCATGTAGGCGGGGTTGAGGTCCAGCGGTTTGGTGGAGTGAGAATTGCCGTATCGGTAGGAGCGAACTTGTTCGCGAGACAGACGACCGGGTGTGTCAGGTATACACCTCGCGAACAAGTTCGCTCCTACCGGGCTATGCGTTCCGTCAGATGATGGGGGGTCGCAGACAGGTAGGCGATTTGTGTCTTGGAACGCTCAAAAGGCCCGCCACCGATTCAGGTAGGAGCGAACTTGTTCGCGAGACAGGCGACCGGGTGTGTCAGGTGCACACCTCGCGAACAAGTTCGCTCCTACCGGGTTATGCGTTCCGTGCAGATGATTGAATCCCGGGCAAAAAAAGCCCCGCCATGTGGGCGAGGTTGAGGTCGAGCGGTTTGGTGGAGTGAGAATTGCCGTATCGGTAGGAGCGAACTTGTTCGCGAGACAGGCGACCGGGTGTGTCAGGTTTACACCTCGCGAACAAGTTCGCTCCTACCGGGCTATGCGTTCCGTGCAGATGATTGAATCCCGGGCAAAAAAAGCCCCGCCATGTAGGCGGGGTTGAGGTCGAGCGGTTTGGCTCGGTGAAACAGGTGGCTCTGGCGCCGCCCCTGTGGGAGCGGATTCATCCGCGAAGAGGGCGGCACATCCAGCAAATCATTGCCTGATACACCGCTTTCGCGAATGAATTCGCTCCCACAAAAGAGAGCGAGCACCCAGCCAGGCTTACAACAGGATCGTGCGGATATCAGCCAGCAGATCGCTCAGGCGCTTGGTGAAGCGCGCGGCGGCTGCGCCGTTGATTACGCGGTGATCGTAGGACAGCGACAATGGCAGCATCAGCTTAGGCTGGAAGGCTTTGCCATCCCAAACCGGCTGCATGGTTGCCTTGGAAACACCCAGAATCGCCACTTCAGGCGCGTTGACGATCGGCGTGAAGCCGGTGCCGCCAATGTGACCGAGGCTGGAGATAGTGAAGCAAGCGCCCTGCATTTCGTTCGCCGAGAGCTTCTTGGTGCGGGCTTTTTCAGCCAGCACTGCTGCTTCGGCAGCCAGTTGCAGCAGGCTTTTCTTGTCGACGTCCTTGATGACCGGTACCAGCAGGCCTTCAGGGGTATCAACAGCAAAACCGATGTTGACGTATTTCTTGCGGATCACCGCTTTGCCGCTTGGTGCCAGCGAAGCGTTGAAGTCCGGCAGTTCCTTGAGCAGGAAGGCGCAAGACTTGAGCAGCAGAGGCAGGATGGTCAGCTTGACGCCCGCTTTCTCGGCAACGGCTTTCTGCGCAACGCGGAAAGCTTCCAGGTCGGTGATGTCGGCCTGGTCGAATTGTGTAACGTGCGGAATGTTCAGCCAGCTGCGATGCAGACCGGTGGCGCCCAGTTGCATCAGGCGGGTCATCGGTACTTCTTCGATTTCGCCGAAACGGCTGAAGTCGACTTCAGGGATTGGCTGGATGCCCGCGCCGCCGCTTGCGCCGCCCGCTGGAGCTTCCTTGGCCTTTTGCATCATGGCCTTGACGTAAACCTGCACGTCCTCTTTCAGCACGCGGCCGTGTGGGCCGGTAGCGCTGACTGCGCTCAGTTCAACGCCGAATTCACGGGCCAGTTGGCGAACCGCCGGGCCTGCGTGAACCTTGGCGCCGTCTTTGGCGGGGGCTGCAGCTGTTTGAGCCGGCGCAGCAGCTGGAGCTTCTGCTTTTGGCGCAGACGCGGCAGATGGTGCAGCTTCAGCCTTGGCCGGTGCGGCAGCAGCGGCGGCTTGAGCAGGGGCAGCAGGCGCAGCGCCAGCTACTTTCAATTTCAGGATCAGGTCGCCGGTGCCAACTTCGTCTTCGAGCTTGACGAGGATGGCTTCGACAACGCCTGCGGCTGGAGATGGGATCTCCATGCTGGCTTTATCGGATTCCAGGGTGATCAGCGATTGATCAGCCGTGATGGTGTCGCCGACCTTGACCATCAGTTCGATGATCTTGGCTTTACCCGACGAACCGATGTCCGGTACGTGGATGTCCTGCACGGTTTCAGTCGCGGCAGCAGCTGGCTCAGCAGCAGGCGCTGGAGCAGCTTCCGCAGGCTTCTCAGCCGCAGCAGGTGCAGCAGCGGCCGGAGCAGCAGCTTCAGCAGGCGCAGCGGCAGCTTCGCCTTCAACTTCTAGCTCAAACAGCTCGTCGCCTTCTTTCAGGCGGTCGCCCAGCTTGACCTTCATGGTCTTGATGACGCCAGCCTTGGGAGCAGGAATTTCCATGCTCGCCTTGTCCGACTCGAGCGTCAGAACGCTCTGGTCTGCTTCGATGCGATCACCGACCTTGACCATCAACTCAATAACTTCACCTTCACCGTTGCCGATGTCGGGTACGCGAATTAGCTCACTCACAATGTCTCTCCTTCGGAGAACCTGTTCACTCTCGATTGCGCCGGGTTAGTCAGTTGCGACAAAACAGCTTTCGGATGCTCATTTAACGTTCATCAAAAACGGTAAATTCCGCATCTTCAGCTGCCTTGTCGCTCCTCGTTCAGCGCGTTATACGATCTCGAAGCAGACTCTTAACAATCCAGTGGGTTGCGTTTCTCAGGATCGATACCGAACTTGACGATGGCTTCAGCCACAACCTTAGGTTCGATATCACCACGATCAGCCAAGGCTTCCAGAGCGGCCAGCACAACGAAGTGACGGTCGACTTCGAAGAAGTTACGCAGTTTCTTGCGGCTGTCGCTGCGGCCGAAACCGTCAGTGCCCAAGACTTTGTATTCCTTGGTCGGAACCCACTGACGGATCTGGTCAGCGAACAGTTTCATGTAGTCGGTCGATGCAATCACTGGACCTTTACGGCCTGCGAGGCACTCTTCAACGTAGCTGACCGCAGGCTTCTGGCCAGGGTGCAGACGGTTGCTGCGCTCTACGGCCAGGCCGTCGCGACGCAGTTCGTTGAAGCTGGTGACGCTCCAGACATCAGCCCCGATGTTGAATTCGTCACGCAGGATTTTCGCCGCTTCGCGAACTTCACGCAGGATGGTGCCCGAGCCCAGCAACTGGACGTGGTGCGCCGCTTCCTTGGTGTCTTCTTCGAGCAGGTACATGCCCTTGACGATACCTTCCTCGACACCGGCCGGCATGGCTGGCTGGGCGTAGGATTCATTCATCACGGTCAGGTAGTAGAAAACGTCCTGCTGTTCTTCGAACATCCGGCGCATGCCGTCCTGGATGATCACAGCCAGCTCGTAACCGTAAGTCGGGTCGAAGGTGCGGCAGTTCGGGATGGTCGATGCCAGGATGTGGCTGTGACCGTCTTCGTGCTGCAGACCTTCGCCGTTCAGGGTGGTACGGCCGGCGGTGCCGCCGATCAGGAAGCCACGGGTGCGGCTGTCGCCAGCGGCCCAGGCCAGGTCACCGATACGCTGGAAACCGAACATCGAGTAGAAGATGTAGAACGGAATCATCGGCTGGTTGTGGCTGGAGTACGAAGTACCGGCAGCGATGAAGGAGGACATCGCGCCTGCTTCGTTGATGCCTTCTTCGAGGATCTGGCCTTTCTTGTCTTCGCGATAGAACATCACTTGTTCTTTATCGACTGGCTCGTAGAGCTGGCCGACGGAAGAGTAGATGCCCAGTTGGCGGAACATGCCTTCCATACCGAAGGTACGGGCTTCGTCCGGGATGATCGGCACGATGCGCGGGCCCACTTCCTTGTCCTTGACCAGTTGCGAGAGGATCCGCACGAAGGCCATGGTGGTGGAAATTTCGCGGTCGCCGGAACCGTCCAGGATCGCCTTGAGGGTTTCCAGTGGCGGAGTCGGCAGGCTGAAGCTTTCAGCGCGACGCTGTGGTACGAAGCCGCCCAGCGCAGCACGACGCTCGCTCAGGTAACGGGCTTCGGCGCTGCCTTCTTCTGGTTTGAAGAATGGCAGGGCTTCCAGTTGGTCGTCTTTGACCGGGATGTCGAAGCGGTCACGGAAGTGACGCAGGCTATCGACATCGACTTTCTTGGTGTTGTGCGCAGTGTTTTTCGCTTCGCCAGCACCGGTACCGTAACCTTTGATGGTCTTGGCCAGAACCACGGTCGGTTGACCTTTGTGGTTAACAGCCTGGTGGTACGCTGCGTACATTTTGTACGGGTCGTGGCCGCCACGGTTGAGTTTCCAGATTTCGTCGTCGGACAGGTCAGCAACCATCGCCTTGAGTTCTGGCGTGTTGAAGAAGTGTTCACGGACGAACGCGCCGTCTTTGGCTTTGTAGTTCTGGTACTCGCCGTCGATGACTTCGTCCATACGACGTTGCAGGATGCCGTCGACGTCTTTGGCCAGCAGCGGGTCCCAGAAGCGGCCCCAGACCACTTTGGTCACGTTCCACTGAGCACCGCGGAATACGCCTTCGAGTTCCTGAATGATCTTGCCGTTACCGCGAACCGGGCCATCGAGGCGCTGCAGGTTGCAGTTGACGACGAAGATCAGGTTGTCGAGTTTTTCGCGACCGGCCAGTGCGATGGCGCCCAGGGATTCCGGCTCGTCAGTCTCGCCGTCGCCCAGGAAGCACCAGACTTTCTGCTTGCCTTCAGGGATATAGCCGCGATGCTCCAGGTACTTCATGAAGCGTGCCTGGTAGATCGCCTGGATTGGACCCAGCCCCATGGATACGGTCGGGAACTGCCAGAAATCTTTCATCAGCCACGGGTGTGGATAAGACGACAGGCCTTTGCCATCGACTTCCTGACGGAAGTTGTTCATTTGTTCTTCGGTGATCCGGCCTTCCATGAACGCACGGGCGTAAACGCCTGGCGATGCGTGACCCTGGAAGTAGATCAGGTCGCCGCCGTGTTCGTCGGTCGGGGCCTGGAAGAAGTAGTTGAAGCCAATGTCATACAGCGTGGCGCTGGATGCGAAGCTGGAGATGTGACCGCCCAGGTCTGGGTCATTCAGGTTGGTTTTAACAACCATGGCCAACGCGTTCCAGCGGATCAGCGAGCGAATGCGGCGTTCCATGAACAGGTCGCCAGGCATGCGTGCTTCGTGAGTGACCGGAATCGTGTTGCGATAAGGCGTGGTGATGGCGTACGGCAGCTGCGAACCACTACGGGTGGCCAGCTCGCCCATACGGGTCATCAGGTAGTGAGCACGGTCTTCGCCTTCTTTGTCGAGAACCGATTCCAGGGCGTCCAGCCATTCCTGGGTTTCGACGGGATCGAGGTCTTGCATGGCTTGCTCCAGGGCGGAAAGGCTTCCAGAATCGGTTGCCTGAGTGTTTGCGACTGGCCTTGTGGGCAGACGACATAAATTCTTGGATGACCGGCGGTTGTTCCGGCGGCGTGTAGTTTTACTACAAATCGTCGGCTATTTCAGCCTTTCGAACTGTAGGGGCAGTAGTAAAGCTACAGGGAAGCGTATAAAAGGTTCGTCATGTGTTGTGGGATAAAACGTTCCTGTTGGTTGAAAACAAACATAAGCGAATCAAATCAGATGCTGGCTGCTACAAAATTAACTATCCCAGCAATTTATGACTTTTGTTCGACAGTCCTGTCAGTCGCTCGCAGGTTTTTTGCGCGCTACACAGCGCTTCGCACGCCGATCTAGGATAGACCATGAGCCTACCTTCGCTGGCCGATATTCCGGCCATCCTGCTGCCTTTAGTCTCTCGTGCGCAACAGACGTTTCGCACATCCCTTGCTGCTTCGTCGGACGGTGCTTCGACATCTTTCGACGCCTGGCCTGAATCTCGTCGCGCAGCGTTCGATCGGGTTTGCGCGGCCAGTGACTTCGTCACCGAGCAGGTCTGTCGTGACCCTCATCTGCTGCTGGACCTCGCGGAATCCGGCGAGCTGGAGCGCAGTTTCGCTCCCGGTGAGCTGCGCGGGCAGCTTGCGGCAGCGGTGGCCGAAGCCGTCAGCGAGGACGAACTGGGGCGTAATCTACGTCGCCAGCGTGCGCGGCAGCAAGTGCGGATTATCTGGCGCGACCTGACCCGGCAGGCCGATCTGGTGGAAACCTGTCGCGATCTGTCCGACATGGCTGATGGCTGCATCGACCTGGCTTACCAATGGTTGTACGAGCGCCATTGCCAGCAGTTCGGCACGCCCACCGGTCGGCGCAGCGGCGAAGCGCAGCAGATGGTCATTCTGGGCATGGGCAAGCTGGGCGCGGTGGAACTGAACCTTTCGTCGGACATCGACCTGATCTTCGCTTATCCGGACGGCGGCGAGACGGTGGGGGTCAAGCGCCCACTGGATAACCAGGAGTTTTTCATCCGCCTGGGGCAGCGTTTGATCAAGGCGCTGGACCCGATAACCGTCGACGGCTTCGTGTTCCGCGTTGACATGCGCCTGCGGCCTTACGGTTCATCCGGGGCCTTGGTGCTGAGCTTCAATGCGCTGGAGCAGTATTACCAGGATCAGGGCCGCGACTGGGAACGCTACGCGATGATCAAGGCCCGTGTCGTGGGCGGCGATCAGGCGGCGGGCGAGCAGTTACTGGACATGCTGCGGCCGTTCGTCTATCGCCGCTATCTGGATTTTTCGGCCATTGAAGCGCTGCGCACCATGAAGCAGCTGATTCAGCAGGAGGTGCGCCGTAAAGGCATGGCGGAAAACATCAAGCTCGGCGCAGGCGGCATTCGCGAAGTCGAGTTCATCGCCCAGGCGTTCCAGTTGATTCATGGTGGACGAGACCTGAGCCTGCAACAGCGCCCGCTGCTTAAAGTGCTGCGCACGCTGGAAGGGCAGGGCTACTTGCCTACTGCGGTCATCGACGAATTGCGCCAGGGCTATGAATTCCTGCGTTATACCGAGCACGCCATCCAGGCCATTGCCGACCGACAGACGCAAATGCTGCCTGAGGACGAAAAGGATCAGGCCCGAATCGCCTTTATGCTGGGTTTTGCCGATTGGAAGAGCTTCCACGAGCGGTTGATGCACTGGCGCGGGCGGGTTTCGTGGCATTTCCGTCAGGTCATCGCGGACCCGGATTCTGATCCGGACGACGAACAGCAGGAAGAAGCCGAGGTCGTGGTCGGTGTGGAATGGCTGCCGTTGTGGGAAGAGTCCCAGGACGAAGACGCCGCCTGCCGCCAGTTGCTGTCAGGCGGGTTCGTTGATGCAGATAAAGCGCTGAAAAACCTCAACGATTTGCGCAACAGCTCCCAGTTGCGCTCCATGCAGCGTCTTGGTCGTGAGCGACTGGATGCGTTTATTCCGCGTTTACTGGCGCAGGCGGTCGAGCACGACAATCCGGATCTGGTGCTTGAGCGTGTACTGCCGTTGGTTGAAGCCGTCGCCCGGCGTTCTGCGTATCTGGTGCTGCTCACTGAAAACCCTGATGCACTGCGCCAGTTATTGACGCTGTGCGCCGCCAGCCCTTGGATTGCCGAGCAAATTGCGCGCTTCCCGTTGCTGCTTGATGAGTTGCTCAACGAGGGCAGACTGTTCAACCCGCCCCAGGCTCTGGAGCTGGCTGCGGAGTTGCGTGAGCGTCTGACCCGAATCCCCGAAGATGATCTTGAACAGCAGATGGAGGCCTTGCGTCACTTCAAGCTGGCGCACCGTTTGCGCGTGGCAGCATCGGAAATCACCGGCAGTCTGCCTTTAATGAAAGTCAGCGATTACCTGACCTGGCTGGCAGAAGCGATTCTTGAACAGGTGCTGGCGCTGGCGTGGCGGCATACGGTTGCGCGCCACGGAACTCCGTCGCGGCCGGATGGCAGCTTGTGTGATCCGGGCTTTGTGATCGTCGGCTACGGCAAGGTCGGTGGCATCGAGCTGGGTCATGGTTCGGACCTTGATCTGGTGTTCATCCATGATGGCGACTTGCAGGCTGAAACCGATGGCGCGAAACCGATTGATAGCGCGCAGTTCTTTACGCGTCTGGGGCAGCGGATTATTCACTTGCTGACCGCGCAAACCAACTCCGGTCAGCTTTATGAAGTAGACATGCGCCTGCGCCCGTCTGGCGCATCGGGGCTGTTGGTCAGTTCGCTCGGGGCTTTTGCCCGCTATCAAGAAAATGAAGCATGGACGTGGGAGCATCAGGCTCTGGTCCGCGCACGGGTGCTGGTGGGCAGCCGTGAAGTGGGGCAGGCATTTGAAGGCGTGCGCGCGTCGGTGCTGGGGCGCGAACGGGATTTGTCGAAGCTGCAGCAGGAGGTCAGCGAGATGCGCGCCAAGATGCGTGGCAGCCTCGGCACCAAGGCTACAGCGGCTGGTACGGCGGCGAATGCCTTTCTGGCGACGGTGCCCTTCGACCTCAAGCAGGATGCCGGTGGTATCGTCGATATCGAATTTATGGTGCAATACGCGGCCTTGGCGTGGTCCCGGGAACATCCGGCACTGCTGCGTTACACCGATAACATTCGTATTCTTGAAGGGCTGGAAGAGGCCGGGTTGATACCGGCCAGCGACGCCAGCCTGCTACGCGAGGTCTACAAGATCTACCGCTCGGCCGCTCACCGTCAGGCCTTGCAGAACCAGGCCGGTGTCGTGCCGGGGGATCAGTTTGAAACTCAGCGGCGCGAAGTGATGCGGGTCTGGGGGGAGATGGGGTTGAGTTGATCTGAGGCCCCACGGGTTAGCGTTCATCTTGAGTTGGCGGTGATCCTGTGGGAGCGAATTCATTCGCGAAGAGGGCGGTACATCCGATAGAGATTTGGCGTTCGATGCGCCGCTTTCGCGAATGAATTCGCTCCCACAGTGCCTCAACTGCTCTTACGGTAAAGGCACTATATAAAGCTATGACAGGGAGGCGTCGGGTTGTGTGGGAACGTCACGCAAGCCGATCGGCCTCCCTGATCGTTTCTGTCGTTTTGGATGAAACATGAGAATTCTGATCGTTGGGCCCAGCTGGGTAGGCGACATGGTAATGGCGCAAACGCTGTTCCAGTGCCTTAAACAGCGCCACCCTGAATGCGACATCGATGTCCTGGCCCCGGAATGGAGCCGACCGATTCTGGAGCGTATGCCTGAAGTGCGCGCGGCCCTTAGCTTTCCGCTGGGTCACGGTGCGCTGGAACTGGCCACGCGTCGCAGGATTGGCAAGTCCCTGGCGGGGCAATACGATCAGGCGATTCTGCTGCCCAATTCTCTGAAGTCCGCATTGGTGCCGTTTTTTGCTGGCATCCCCAAGCGGACTGGCTGGCGTGGTGAGTTTCGTTACGGCCTGCTCAACGACGTGCGCACGCTCGACAAAGAGCGGTATCCGCTGATGATCGAGCGTTTCATGGCGCTGGCGTATGAACCCGGTGCCGAGCTGCCGCGTCCGTACCCAAAACCAGACCTGCGCATTGACCTCACCACCCGCGATGCAGCGTTGGCCAAGTTTGGCCTGAGCCTGGATCGGCCGGTGCTGGCGTTATGTCCGGGAGCCGAGTTCGGCGAGTCCAAGCGCTGGCCTGCCGAGCATTACGCGAAAGTGGCTGAAACGAAGATTCGCGAAGGCTGGCAAGTCTGGCTGTTCGGTTCGAAGAAAGATCATCCGGTGGGCGAAAGCATTCGTGAACGGCTGATTCCTGGCCTGCGCGAAGAGTCGGTCAACCTCAGCGGCGATACTTCGCTGGCTGAGGCGATTGATCTGTTGTCGTGCGCTGATGCCGTGGTGTCCAACGACTCGGGCCTGATGCACGTCGCGGCAGCGCTGAATCGCCCGCTGGTGGCGGTTTACGGTTCGACATCGCCGGGCTTCACGCCGCCGCTGGCCGATCAGGTGGAAGTTGTGCGTCTGGGGCTGGAATGCAGCCCTTGCTTTGATCGTACCTGCCGGTTTGGCCACTACAATTGCATGCGCCTGCTGGAGCCGGATTCCGTGGTGCAGGCGCTGGGTAATCTGGGTGCCACACCGGTGGAGGTCGCCTGATTGCGGGTCTTGCTGATCAAAACTTCGTCGCTGGGCGATGTGATTCACGCGTTGCCAGCACTGACTGATGCTGCTCGGGCTGTGCCGGGTATCCAGTTTGACTGGGTGGTGGAGGAAGGCTTCGCCGAGATCCCGACCTGGCACCCGGCCGTTGGCAATGTGATTCCGGTCGCGATCCGGCGCTGGCGCAAGAATCTCTGGCAGACGTTCAAGACCGGCGAGTGGCGGCGCTTCAAACAACGTTTGCGCGATACCCATTACGACCTGGTGATTGACGCTCAGGGTTTGCTGAAAAGTGCCTGGCTGACCCGCTATGTCAGCGCACCCGTGGCCGGACTGGACAAGGACTCGGCCCGCGAGCCCCTCGCCAGCCGTTTCTACGATCAGGCGTATCCAGTCGCGCGTGGGCAACATGCGGTTGAGCGTCTGCGGCAACTGTTCGGGCAAGCGTTGGGTTACGCGGTGCCTGCCGGGCTGGGTGATTACGGTCTCGACCGTGGTCGTCTGCTGGGTGCAGACGACAATACGCCGCCATTCGTTCTATTTCTGCATGGCACCACTTGGGACACTAAGCACTGGCCCGAGCTGTACTGGCGGCAGTTGGCCGAACGCATGGGCGCGCAGGGCCTGCAAGTGCGCTTGCCGTGGGGTAACCCGAGCGAAAAAGCCCGCGCCGAGCGCATCGCCGAAGGTCTGGAACATGCAGCCGTGCTACCGAAGCTGAATCTGGCAGGTGTCGCTCAGGTGCTGGCCAGTGCGCAAGCCTGTGTCGCGGTGGACACGGGTATTGGTCATTTGGCCGCAGCGCTGGATGTGCCGACGGTTTCCCTGTTTGGCCCAACCAATCCTGGGCTGACCGGTGCTTACGGCAAGTCGCAGGTTCATCTGGCGGGCGACTACCCGGCGTGTGCGCCGTGCCTGCAAAAGAAATGTACGTATCAACCGACCGATGAAGACCGCCGTCAGTTCGATACAAAACGCGAGTGGCCGATGTGCTTCACTCGTTTGAATCCCGAGCGGGTAGCGAGCCAATTGGGTTCGCTGTTGCTGGCAAAGGAGCCCGGCTGATGCAACTGGCTTTTGTACTGTATAAATACTTCCCGTTTGGCGGGCTGCAACGCGACTTCATGCGCATCGCTCTGGAGTGCCAGCAGCGTGGGCATCAGATCCGGGTTTACACCCTGATCTGGGAAGGCGAAGTGCCGCCGGGCTTCGAAGTGCTGGTGGCGCCGGTCAAAGCGTTCTTCAACCATCGCCGCAATGAAAAGCTCAGCGCCTGGATGGAAGCGGACTTGGCTAAGCGCCCGGTAGACCGTCTGATCGGCTTCAACAAAATGCCAGGCCTGGACGTGTATTACGCCGCCGACGGCTGCTTTGAAGACAAAGCGCAGACGTTGCGTCACTCGCTGTATCGCCAATGGGGCCGCTATCGCCATTTCGCCGAGTACGAGCGAGCGGTGTTCGCCAAAGACGCGAAGACTCAGGTGCTGATGATTTCCGAAGTCCAGCAGCCGCTGTTCATCAAATATTACGACACGCCCTTGTCGCGCTTTCATCTGTTGCCGCCGGGCATTGCTCAGGATCGTCGCGCACCTGCAGATGCGCCGCAGATTCGTGCTGATTTTCGCAAGGAATTCGGGTTGGCTGACGACGACTTGTTGCTGGTGCAGATCGGCTCCGGTTTCAAGACCAAGGGCGTGGACCGCAGCCTGAAAGCGCTCGCCGCGCTGCCACCCGAACTTAAAAAACGCACCCGACTGTTTGTAATCGGCCAGGACGACCCCAAAGTATTCCAGCTGCAAAGCGCGACGCTGGGCTTGGGCGATCACGTCACCTTCATGAAGGGGCGCAGCGATATCCCGCGTTTCCTGATGGGGGCCGATATCCTGATTCATCCGGCGTACAACGAAAACACCGGCACCGTGCTGCTTGAAGCACTGGTGGCGGGGCTGCCTGTATTGGTCAGCGCGGTGTGTGGCTATGCTCATTACATCGCCGAAGCCGACAGCGGTCTGGTGCTGGATGAGCCGTTCGAACAGACACAGCTCAACGAATACCTGGCGAACATGCTGGCCGACGACACTGCGCGCGCCAACTGGAGCCGCAATGGTCTGGCCTTCGCTGATACAGCCGATCTTTACAGCATGCCGCAGCACGCGGCCGATGTGATTCTGGCGGAGCACTACGCATGAAGTTGTTCCTCGCTGAACCGTTCAAGACCCTTTGGGAAGGCCGCGACGCCTTCGCCGAAGTCGAGCGTCTGGACGGTCAGGTCTATCGCGAACTCGAAGGTCGGCGCACCTTGCGCACCGAAGTCGATGGTCGCGGTTACTTCGTCAAGATTCACCGCGGCATTGGCTGGGGCGAAATCGGCAAGAACCTGCTCACCGCCAAACTGCCCGTGCTGGGTGCAGGCATGGAGTGGAAAGCCATTGCCCGCCTGAAAGAAGTGGGCGTACCGACCATGACCGCCGTGGCTTACGGCGAGCGGGGCAACAACCCGGCGGCGCAGCATTCATTTATAGTCACCGAAGAGCTGGCACCCACCGAAAGCCTGGAGGATGTCAGCATCAACTGGCGAAACGAGCCGCCAGAGCCACGCCTCAAGCGCGCTTTCATTGCCGAAGTGGCGCGGTTGGTGGGCATGATGCATCGCGCGGGTGTCAACCATCGTGACTGTTACATCTGCCACTTCCTGTTGCACACCGACAAGCCGGTCACGGCCGATGATTTCCGCCTCTCGGTGATCGACCTGCATCGCGCCCAGACCCGCCGGGCGATTACCCCGCGCTGGCGCAACAAGGATCTGGCCGCACTGTATTTTTCGGCACTGGATATCGGCCTGACGCGTCGCGACAAGTTGCGCTTTCTCAAAGGCTACTTCCAGCAACCGTTGCGCCAGATTCTGGCGCAAGAAGCGAGGCTGCTGCGCTGGCTTGAGGTCAAAGCCGACAAGCTTTATGAGCGTAAAGTCCGCTACGGGGACGCGCTCTGATGGCGGGTTGGAATCTGGAGCCGGCCTACGCGTCCTTGAGTGACGACTTTGGCAGCCTTGACGCGGTGTTTGCGTTGGAAGGCGAACGACTGACCCGGGACCCGTTGTCGGAAGTGATCAAGGTTCAGCGCGATGGCGTTAACTATTACGTCAAACGCTATGTGGGCGCCGGTAAAGGCTTGCGTCGCTATCTGGGTAAGCCGCGGGTCAAATCCGAGTGGCAGAACCTCAAGCGTTTTGCCAAATGGGGCATTCCTACTGCCGAGGTGGTCGCCTGGGGGCTTGAGCGTCGCGGCACTGCTTACGATCGCGGGGCTTTGATTACCCGCGAATTGCCCAGTACCGAAGACTTGTCTGCCGTGGCAAAGCGTGAGGACCCACGCCTGTCTGACAGGTCGTGGGTGGATACAGTCAGCCGTCAGGTGGCCCGCTATACGCGTGCCATGCATGACCAGAACTTTACCCACAACGACCTGAAGTGGCGCAACCTGTTGGTCGACGATCAAGCCACGGTATTCTTGATCGATTGTCCCAATGGAGCATTCTGGACAAGCTTCATGTTGCGGTATCGAATTACCAAGGATCTGGCGTGTCTGGATAAGCTGGGCAAATACCATCTGTCCAACACACAGCGTCTGCGCTTCTATTTGCAGTATCGACAGCGCACGCGGCTGAACGCGTCCGACAAGAAACGTATCCGCCATGTTGTCAGTTTCTTTGAGGGGCGCGAATGACTGATTTTATTGCACCCAGCGAGCGCCCGTTGCTTGAACGCCATGGCCTGGCTGATTTCGACTCGCTTTGGGAGGTCCAGCTCGATGCTGTCGATGAGCCCAATACCGGTCGCGGCGGCTGGAGCAGCGTGTTCCGCATGGAGCTTGAAGGCACGGGCTTCTACCTCAAGCGCCAGAGCAACTACCTGACTCGCACCTTGCACCATCCGCTTGGCGAGCCGTCGTTTTCCCGCGAGTTTCGTAACATCAGCCGCTACCAGAAGTTGGGTATTCCGGCGTTGCAGGCGGTGTTTTACGGCGAGCAGCGCGTCAATGGCGAGCGCCGTGCAATCCTCATGACGCGGGCGCTGGATGGCTGGACTGATCTGGATACGCTGCTGCAGCATTGGCCCGAGATGGAGAGCCAGCAACAGTCTGCGATTCTGCAATCCTGCGGTGATTTGGCGCGCACGCTGCACGCGGCCCGACAGATACACGGTTGCTTCTATCCCAAGCATATTTTCATGCGGGCCAAGGCGGGCTTTTATCGCGCGCAGTTGATTGATCTGGAGAAGACCCGGCCTTTGCTGCTTGGTATGCGTGACCGGATCAAGGACCTTGAGCCACTGTTGCGTCGGGCGCCGATGTGGAGCAGTGCGCAGGTGCGGGAGCTGCTGGCGGCTTATCTGCAAGCGGGGCTCGAGAGCCCGCAGGTCGAGGATTTGTATGTGCGGCTCGGTGAGCGCGGCACTCACAAGCGCGCTGCACGGCGCAGCGAACACGAAGAGATCCGTTAATGCGTTTGTCTGAACTCAAAGAGGCCGGACGTACGCCCGTCTTGCCGATCAATCTGTCATTGGCGGATGCGGCCGGTCCTGCTGAATTGCAATTATTGACGTTGCTGCGGGTTCTGCCCGGTCAGCGTTATGTCGGTGCGGGCGTATGGCGTGGCCGGCCAGTGTTGGCCAAATTACTGGTTGGCCCAAAAGCCCCACGGCATTTTCAGCGCGAGCTGGAAGGCGTGCGTTCACTGGCTGCGCAAGGCATGACCACGCCGTTGTTGCTGGCTGACGGCTTGCAGGACGGCGAGGGCGGCTGGCTGCTTTTCGAGTTTCTCGAACAGGCCCGCAGCCTGGGCGATGCGTGGCTTGAGGTGGAAGATCAGACGCCGTTTAGCGACGCGCAGCAGGACGTGTTGGGCGAGGCGTTGTCGGCCATCGCTCAGTTGCACCTCAAAGGGCTGTGGCAGGAAGACCTGCATCTGGACAACCTTTTGCGCTGCAACGGCAAGTTGTACTTGATCGATGGCGCGGGGATTCGTGTTGAAGAAGCGGGCAAACCGCTGTCCCGGCAAAAAGTGCTGGAAAACCTCGGCGTGTTTTTCGCTCAGTTGCCCAAGTCTCTGGAACCCTTCACCGAAGAGTTGCTGGTGCATTACCTGTTGAGCAATGGCGAACATGGTCTGCCCATGGAAGCGTTGCAGAAGCAGATCGACAAGGTGCGTGCCTGGCGCTTGAAGGATTACCTGGACAAGGCCGGTCGCGATTGCAGCCTGTTCAGTGTGATCGACGAGCCGTCGCAACTGCGCGCGATTCGCCGGGAAGAAGAGCCTGCAATGTTGCCCGTGCTGGCTAACGCTGATGCGCTGCTGGATCAGGGCCACATGTACAAGACTGGCGGTGCAGCCAGTGTCGCCCGGGTCGAAGTCGATGGTCGTGCACTGGTGATCAAGCGCTACAACATCAAGGACCTTGCCCACTGGTTCAAGCGCTTCTGGCGCCCGAGCCGTGCCTGGCATTCCTGGCGTGAAGGCAATCGGCTGATGTTCCTCGGCATCGCCACGCCCAAGCCGCTGGCGTTGCTGGAAACACGCTTTTTCGGTCTGCGGAACAAGGCGTATCTGGTTACCGAGTTTTTGCCGGGGCCGGATATCATCGAGCGCTTTGCGCCTTACGTAACGTCGGGGGATGCGCCGGAAAGCGAACTGATAGCGCTGGATCAGCTCTTCGGGCAGTTGGTGCGCGAGCGCATCAGCCATGGTGATCTGAAAGGCCATAACGTGTTCTGGCATCAGGATCGCTGGGCGTTGATCGATCTGGACGCCATGTGCCAGCACACCTCGCAGGCCTCGTTCGCGACCGCCTTCGCCCGTGACCGCGCCCGCTTCATGCGCAACTGGCCCGCCGACAGCGCGCTGCACCAATTGCTGGAGCAGCGGTTGCCGAAGGTTTAGTTATTTTGGGTGCAGGGCGCTGCGTTGGAGCGAGGCTTGCCCGCGAAGAGCTAAAGCGCGGTGTTACTGATACACCGTGGCGACTGATTCGCGGGCAAGCCTCGCTCCAACGGGAATAACCCGGGTTTATACGTGCGGTGCTTGCTCGCGATTCAGGTGCTGCGGTTTGTCAGACACACCGCATCATCGTTCATCGCGGGCAAGCCCCGCTCCCACAAGGTAATCGCGTCTTACGCAACTCGCGTCAGGTTGATTTCCTCCAGACCTACTATCAGCGCATCCATGTCTGCGTAAGGTTTCAGATTGACCGAGGTCCAGGTGGCTCGCTCCACATAAACCTGTCCCTGGGCGTTGACCTTCACCGGCGTGCGATGAATAGTATTGTCCCGTGCGCGATGGACGATGACGGGCAGGCTGTTTTCACTCTCTTCGACGAAAAACATCCCGGGCCTGATCAGTCTTTCCTCGACAGGTAACGATTGCGCAGGTCGGACGGCAACTGCGGGTTTGAAGGTTTCCATCTCTACCCGAAAATCACTTTTGATGAAGCTCTGTTGACTGCTCAAGGTATCGGTCACCTTCTCTCCAGGGTCTATTGAGATGCCTCGAGCCTGAGCGGGCTTTACATCGATTACTCGTACGCCGATGCCGCCTTCCAGTTCGGCGAGTCCCGGGACGATTTTTTCGAAGGTATTGGCATGGCTGTTACCGACCAGTGCAATCCACTTGTGGGTGCCCATGACTTCTTGATGTTTGCGCACAGTGCGTGAAGCGAAGTGGCTGAACATCTGTTGACGAGTGGTCGGCGCCAGGTTTTCCAGGTCTTTGAGGTAGTAGCTGGCGGTGCAGTCCAGAGCCCTGATTTCCAGGCCCTGACCACGCGCTCTGGTGATCAGCTTTTCAAAGGTGTAAACGCCGTCGACATCGGTGTGATGACCTCGGTCCATCCTTTTCAAGTCATGGAGCAAGCTTTTGCTCATGTAGCCGGTGTCGACGAAACGATCCAGGTCTGCCTGATGGACGTCGCTGAGCAGGTGCTCGATGTAGAGTGTTTTTACCTCTTGTCTGGACAGTAACGGCAAGTTGTCAATGATCAACTTCTTGCTGGCAATGGAGGAATGAGCCTCTCCAATGACCACTCCATCGGCATATTGATAAAGGTCTTCGAGAAAATCGCCATGGCTTATGCCCGGCGCAACGGCTGGCATGGTTGGACGAGCTGGCAACTCCTTGACGATGATGGTCCGGGCGTCCTTCTGCAATGCGTGGCGCAGATTGAAGAATTGATCACTGACCACCGCGTGTTGTTTATTGACGCTGAAATAACGCGAGTCCAGGCCGCGGCTCTCGAAATTGATCAATTCATGCAGGGTGTCACGTGCTTCTGCGGGCAATGAATACGCGGGGTCTCGCAAGGACAGTTGCAGGGCCGTAGGCGGCGTTTCGGCGGGCCAATGTTGCACGTCGACAGGTTGCCAGCCGTTGGCATCATTCCATTGAAAACCTGGCTTGCCCGTGTAAGGGTTATCGAGTTCGACTCTGAATTTTCCGTGCATCTGCTGATAAAGCGCGTCATCCAGACGGCTGGGCGGCAGGTGCGGCAGGGCTGTTGCGAGGCTTGATGCGCCTTGATCCTGAATCAGCGGGTTGGCCATTTCGATCCGGAAATCGGACTTGCCAAACGCATTGCCGGTTTCTTCAATCTCCCGGCTGATAACGGTCGGTCGACCGAGGGGCACTTCGCGTACGCGTACGCTGATCGCGCCTTGCAGCTCGGCGATGCCAGGGACTTGTTGATACGTATTGGCAAACTTCTGGTCGAGTAACGCCACCCAGCGGCGTGATGGATGAGAGGTAACGTCGGCGCTAATAACTGTATGTGCGAAGAAGTTGCTCATTTTTTGTTCAGTCGCAAGGTCGCCCGCTGCGATTGCCACCGGATTATTGAGCAGTGGGTAGCTGACCGAAGAGCTGATCGGTCGAACTTCCAGACCGTGGCGGTGCGCGGTCTTTATCAAGTGATAGTAGTCATATTCCTTGCTGCGGTTTCTCAGTGCGCCGCTGTTGAGTTCTTCCAGCCAGAATTTCAGGTCACTTGAGCCTGACTTGCTTCTGGCCCCCAGTTTTCGGTATTTCTCCAGTTTGTACATATGCAGGTCGGTAAACAGATGCGGGATGTACAAAACCTTCACGTCCTGTTCCGCCAGCGCAGCCATGTTCTCAATGAGCAGACGCTTGCTGGCGAGGGACCTTGGGGCCTCGCTGATAACCATCGCGTTGCTGTTTTCGAAGATTTTCCTGATCAGCCCGGTGGGTTCGGCGTTCACGTCCAGGAGTGGTAACACCGGGCGTGGTGCCGGAACGGCCGACGTAAAAAATGTCTGCGCATCAAGGTAGAGTTTTTCTCGTTGGGCAGAGAATTTGGAGCGTACCTCCCTGAAAACAGCGTTGAAATAGTCTTCAAGATCCAGCCCCAGCGTGTCCACCGTGTTACTGGTACTACTGAGAATGCTGAAATGTGGGCGTAATTGCAGTGGCAGTTCATAGGGCACGACCGCACTGGTAATCGGATCCGCGGTTGTCGCGGTTTCACTCACCAGCGGCCTGAATGTATCGTCCATCCCGCCACGCAGATTGTGTCGTTGCAGGAGTTGCCATTTGCCCTGCGCATCCAGTTGTACCGGACGCCTGCCGAAAAAGGCGAACGGGTTTTGCGGGTCGATGATGTTCCAGCAGCGCGCTCCCGCATCGAAGTGGACCTCGAAGACCTGGGTGCCGAGTTCGATGTAATACTTGTTATTGATCAGGCTGACGCCATTGGCGTGTCCGGACGACAACGGGATCGTATCTTTCAGTGAAATGTTCACGGCGACCCCCTGTTTTATGCCATCTGCGTTCAGGACGGTCGACTGGCCGACAGGCTGGCCCAGGGGGCGCCATGCACCGTCCAGGTCGCGCCGGGCGAACTCTCCGGTCGGTTGTGGGGCTTTGGACAGATCGCTGTTCAAGTGGTACACCGACGCATGGCCATTTGCGTTTGGCTTGCTGCGCCAGAAGGTCTCCCCCTCGAGGTGCACGGGATGCAGGTCAGCCTGGCTGGGGGCGCGCGTGACGTTTTTCGCGGCCGGAAGTACCGACGCGTGTTTGCCGTTGTGCCCGAGTTGGCGCAATGCACCGAAGCCTTTCATGCCGGCTGACAAATCCCCGGCCGCGCCCAGGCTGTTGAACAGTGAGCTGAGAATGTAGGCGCTGGCGGTTTCCCGGTCGCCATTGGCGAAGGCTTGCAGGGCTTTCATGCTGTCGCGCAGGGAAAGCAGTGCGCCGACCGCAAAGCTGGCCGGCGGGAAGGGCAGTGTTACCACTGTGGCGACCAGCTCGAATGTTATCCAGGCCAGTTTCGCCAGCATATCGCTGCGGCCAGTGGTCGTGTCTTCGACATCGCGCAGTTGGCGCTCGAGGGGGCGATTGAAGCAGAGATCCTGGAAGTCGTTCACCGCATCCCGCGGTATGACCGGCGGTTTACTCTCACCGCCCTCTTTCATGTCGCGCAGGAAGAGCGACAGTTTGCGGCGTGCATCGATCCGGCAGCGGTCTTTGTAGTAATCGATCATGCCGGGGCTGGAGAGCGAGCTTTTAAAGTCGCTCAACAGGCGGAACTCCAGACCATCCGGTGCCTCCGGTGTGTAGAGCATTGCCGCTTGCGTCGCGTCGGCGGATGACAACAGATAACAGCCCTGGACGGTTTCAACCTGAATCAGCTCGACCCTTCCAGGTGAAACAGCGTTATAGAGATCGTTCACGACTTCGCCCACCTTGGCGATATCGGTGCCTATCAGCGGGTTTTCCAGGCGCAGTTGTAAGGTGTGCAGCGGATAGAGGCGGCGCGCCTGGCTGTCGGTCTGGTGCAGATGGTTCATGGATAGCCGGAGCCACTGATACTGCCGTAAGTCGAGCTGACCTTTGAGGTAGCCACGTAACGCAGCTGCTTTCATTTGCAGCACAGTAATCTGCAGGCTGCTGCGTCGGCGATGGTCGTAACCGGGAGAAGCAGGATCGAGCAGGGTGTCCCTGACCAGCTTGATGTAATCGTCGCTGAGCCATTTGCCATGCACCGAGCGTGCGACTTTTTGCGGCGTCAGTGGCGTCAGGTCGATATGCGATGGGCCACTGAACGTTGCTTCGGCGTCGGCGCTGCTTTTGATAAGGCCTAAGGTGTCGTCATAACCGTTGCGCAACATCTGGGTGTAGCTCAGTACTTCGCGTTGGGAGGTGATGATGATCTGGTCCGGATCGACGCTGCCTTCAGCCAAACCCAGCAATTCGCTGATTTTCTTGCTGGCGCGCTGATGAACGTAGTCTTCGAAATCCTGCGCCTTGGTGGGTGGCTTTGCGTGGAAGTTTTCGGTAGCGCCTGCTATCGCGTCTTCCAGAGCCAGTAGCTCTTGTCGTTCAGATGGACTGGCGCGCATGTACCAGTCCGGCGTTCGTTGCGCCTGATCGGCGGCCGCCACTCGCACATGCTGGCGCACGAACTGCCCAAGGGCCTGATTGTAGTGGCTGCGAGTGATGAGCTGAACGTAGTTGGCGGGTGGGGAGGGCTTGAGACGTAGGGCGGCGAAGCGCTTCTCTAGATTTTCCCGGCTGGACGCTGGCACCTGTTTAAGCAAATAACGGCTCATTTCAGGCGATGTGGTCCAACTGACCAGTTCGTGGGTGAGTTGAGTCTGGTTGTCGAAGGCTTGAAAGCGTTGTGCCCTCGGCGCATCGGCAGCGAACATGATCAGCCGCTCAAGGCGTCCCTGGGCGTCGTTTTTACGAAAAATCAGCATGCCGCCCAGAATGTCGCCGTCATCAAGCTTGATCTGCTGGACTTGCAGGTTGGGTGTGGTCTGCCCCGTTGCGTCAGCCTCGATCTGCTCAATGATCGCGAAATCGTCTGCCAGGATATGCGCCTGCATCTTTGCCGCGTAGGCCAGGGCGGTTACCTGCTTGCGTGTGATGTCGCGCATCAGTTGCTGATTGTGCTCAGTGGCGTAGGCCGTACGTTGGTACTCGCGAAATACAGTGCCCAGATTCAGGTCGTCGACCAGCTTCGCTACGTAAGTGTGGGTCAGCAGTGGATGGCTCGTTTGCATCAGCGTGCCGTTCAGACGGAAGGTGCTCAGCGTCTGGAATGCCGAACTGGCGTCCGTATCTCCGGGGTGCAGCCCGTACAGTGCCATTTCCAGCAGCGAGCGCCGGGTCGTATAAAGTTCGCCGGTGATTGCCAGTCGGCGTTGCGTCGTGATCATGATCTGCTCGGGTTCCAGATCGTAGCCAAGGTCGGCAGCGATGCGAGCGCGCAGCCTTATTCTGGCGAAGGACTCATGGGAAGTTGCGCCACCCAGGGCGCTGAGCAATGCCGTACGGCTCTGTTCGTAATGGTTCAGACGTTGCTGATATTGATCGAGGTCGCCCTGGCTGGCGACCTTGATCCAGTGGGGCAGATTCCTGCGCTGCTGGCGTTCCCAGTAAGCCATTTCGCGTTGTGCAAGCATGGCTCCAGGGCCAAGCAGCCCCTGCATGTCCATGGCCGCCGCGATTCTTGCAGAGACGGTTTGATTGTCGGTTGCTTTTGTATCAAGACAGGCATGACGCACATCGTTGCGTTGCTTGTGGAGTTGGCGCTCGAACGCATAGGCAAAGGGGCTGCCGGTAACAGGTTGCAGTTGCAGGTCGGCGGCGGTGAAGGGCTCCAGATAGAGGCCTGGATCCTGGGTGATCGTCTCCAGTAATTGCTGGTCGCGCTGCTGGGCATTGTTGAACAGCGCATGACGCAACACATCATTGTTGAGCCACTGAACAAGCGTTGTGCCAAAGACGGTGCGGCTTGGGAAACCTTCCGTCCCCAGGCCGGGCAATACCAGCAAGGTCAGGCCTGTGATTGAAATGAACACCAGCGCGCCAGCGATCTCAATGGTTGTCTTGTCATTGAGTTGCACATGCAGCGTGAACGTCTCCAGAGAACGGCCGATCTGTTTACTGACCGTTGGCAGGGGTAAGCAGGCAGCATATTGCGGGTCCAGATGGCGCTCGTGGTTTTTGACGATCACCTCGTTGCGCAGTGCCTGCTCCATTCCCTCAATGAACAGAACTTTACGAACGGGACCTTTGGCGCTGGGGGCTTGCCAGAAATCGTCGAGCTGTTCGAGCAGCGCAGCCGCCTTGGTTTCTTTGGCCGAGTCGTCCTGCCCGCCAAGCGTTTCAATGATTGCTGCGCTGGCTTTGGGCAAGGACTTGAGCTCCTCGGCGAACGTTATGTCCAGGGCGCTGAGTCGATATAAAGCGCCAGCTGCCAGTGGCAGGGTCTCTGCTGGTATAGGGGGGAGCGGAGTGAGTTGTTGCATAAGGGTCAATAATCCTGAATGACTGAGTGGTGTAAAAGAGCGGCCCGGAGGAGGTACCGCTTTGAGCTCAATCAATCAGGAGTGGGGTGGGTGGGGGTGTTAGATAGTTAGTGGCAGGCTCGGTCGTCGAGGTGCAGGGCGTTGGGATTGCATTTGCAGAAACGTCCCACAGATCAAACGACTTAAGCCTGACTGACACTTTTATCGCTTAGGAGCAAAGTCCCGCCTTTTACTCAGGCCAAGGACTTGCCCATGTTCAACCCCGCCAATCGCGCCTCGTTCACGCTGGAAATTGCCGGGCTTGAGCATGACTTTCGAGTGCTGGCCTTTACCGCAAAGGAATCCATCAGCCGTCCGTTCAGTGTGCGGATTGAGCTGGTCAGCGAACGCGCCGATCTCAAGCTGGAAGACCTGCTGCACCGCCTGGCATTTCTGAGGTTCGACGCCGACGGTAATGGCCTTCACGGGCAGATCGGCGAAATCGCTCAGGGTGATTCCGGCAAGCGCTTTACCCACTATTTCATTCATCTGGTGCCCAGCCTCAAGCGTCTGGAATACCGCAGTAATCATCGGATCTTTCAGGGCAAGACGGTTCCGGAAATCATTGCGCTGGTCCTCAAGGATCACGCCATTTTCAGCAATGGGTTTGCGTTCAGGTTGCGAGAGCCCTGCAAACCCCGCGATTACTGCACCCAGTATCAGGAAACCGACCTGCATTTTGTGCGCAGGCTGTGTGAAGAAGAGGGCATCCACTTTCACTTTCAGCACAGCCCTGACGAGCATTTGCTGGTGTTTGCAGACGACCCTATTCAGTTGCCGGTACTCAAGCCTGCGGTTGCGTATGTACAGAGCAGCGGTCAGGTTGCGGAAACTTCGGTTATCAACAGATTCAACGTGCGACTCGCCACGCGCTCGGGCAAGGCCAGCCATCAGACCTATCACTTTCAGTTGCCTCAGGTGGATCTGCTCAGCAGTGCGGGCGGCGATGGTCGTAAGGAGTTGGAGGATTATCAGTATCCGGCGTCTTTCACGGATTTCAGCGTCGGTACGCGTCAGGCGCAAAAGGCACTTGAGCGAAACCGCAGCGACGTTCAACTGGCCAGTGGTAACAGCGATCAGAGCGCTTTGCTTAGCGGGCATCTGTTTGAGCTGACACATCCCAATCCGGCGTGGAGCCAGCAGTGGTTATTAACCTCGGTGTTCCATGAAGGCAAACAGCCGCAGGTGCTGGAGGAATCCATGCCTCGGGCATCGGGAGCGTTTACTCAAGGCTATCGCAACCGTTTTGAAGCCATCCCCGGGAAGGTGCCGTTTCGTCCACCGCTTAGACACCGTAAACCAAGGGTCTTAGGCAGCCAGCACGCCGTGGTGACTGGTCCGCAGGGCGAAGAGATTTACTGCGACGAGTACGGTCGGGTGAAGGTCAAGTTTTTCTGGGATCGTGAAGGCAAACGTAACGAGCATTCCAGCTGCTGGCTGCGGGTCGCTACCGGTTGGGCGCATGAGCAATATGGAGCGGTGATGATTCCTCGAGTCGGCATGGAAGTGATCGTGGGTTACTTCGACGCCGATCCGGACCAGCCCTACGTGCAGGCCTGTCTGCCCAATGCCGGTACGCGAACACCGCTGAACCTGCCTGTGCAGAACACCCAGACCGTGCTCAAGACCCAGAGCAGCCCAGGCGGCGCAGGCTTCAACGAACTGCGCATTGAAGACCGCAAAGGTGCCGAGTCCATTTCCATTCGCGCTCAACGCAACTGGTCTGAGCATGTGCTGAACGATCAGTCGATCCAGGTGGATAATCAGCGCCAGGTCAAGGTCACCGGGCTTTCCAGTCACGAGCTGCATGGCGAAGAACACCACCTCACCCATGGGGCACGCAAAACCCAGGTGCTGGCCGATGACTCGTTGACGGTGGTCGGTAATCAGCACATCAGCGCCGCGAGTCATCTGGTCAGTGCGGCCACACAAGTGCATCTGCACTCAAAAGTAGATGTAGTGATCAATGCGGGGCTCAACGCAACGATCAAGGCAGGTGGGCACTGGATAAGTATCAGTCCGGCGGGGATTTTCAGCAGTGTGCCTATTCAACTTGGCGGTGTTCCAGTGTCGGGAATGCCCGCGGTTCCTGGTTTGCCTGCGGCGTTGATACCCCAAGTGGCGTTGCCCGCGAATCCATCCTTGATTCCAGATGTACAACTCAATGCTATCGAACGAGGTGTCTCGTTTTGCCAAGTGTGTGCTGACGCCAGGAAGGAATTGTCATGAACGGCGAGCACTCTGTGCAATCTTCCCTGCCTGACGATTTCCCCTGGGGCCAGACGGTCGGGCTTCTGCTTGATGCCATTCAGGTCAAAAACCTTCTTCAGCGCCTGTATCAATGGAATCCGGAACCGAGAGTGAGCGTGCTTTATCACGAGACCCGGTGGGCTGAAATCAGTCGGCTTTCACCGTGTCTGGTGCGCTTGCATGATGCTGATGATCCGGTTCTTTTGCAGTTTATGGCTCACACTCAGGAGTTGTGGGGGTATCTGCTGGTCAGTGATGGTTCGTGGGATGAGCTGTTGGCTCATGTGCGCTGGCTGACCTGTTTCAAGCCGCCCCAAGGCGAAGACATGTATTTACGCATCTCTGACCCCGCAGTGGCGCATGCGTTATTTGCAGCAGAGCGTAATCCGGGACCGGATCTTTTTGGCCCCTGCCAGGAGATTATCGTCAGCAACGCCGCCCGTGATGGATGGACACAACTCAAACGTCCCGGCGACAAGTACATCCCGCAGTACGACAAACCCTTTATGGCAAGTGACGCGCAATGGGCTGCTCTGAAAGGCGTGGCTTTTGACAAATCCATGGGCGAGCTTTATCAGCACATGCAGCGCTTTTTCCCCGATTACCGGGCAGAACTGACCTCTGAACAGCGCCTGAAACACATCCATCAACTTGCTCACTCTGCCATCAAAAGAGGTTTTGAGACCGAGCAGGAAATCTGGTTGTACGCCAACGTTTTCGGTTTTCTGGGGGATGACGTGCTGGAGCAGCACCCGGACATTGCTGAGTTGCTGACCGTGCGTTCGAAGCTGAGCACGCTGGAGCGTGTTGATCGCGCTGCGACGATGGCGGCAGAGATTGCTGGAGCGGGAAACTTGTAGGGGGTGGGGCACCGAGGTTGTGAGGTTAGCGATGGGGGGCATACAGACCGCCATCGCTGTCTCGCGTTGCTCGTGAGTTACAGGGGCGCTGTCTGATGTACCTCGGTAAACCGCGCCGCAATGTTTTGATTGGGCTTTTGCCCGTGCAGGGTTTTGACCGCCTGGGTCATGCGCTTTAACTGTTCACTGGGCTTGGCCCATTGCTCCTCTGGCAGCGGCTCTGACCAGCTTTGCATCGCTTCAGGTATAGCTGCGCGGCCGATACTTTTGATGTGGCGGATTTCCCATTCCGTGAGGTAGTTGGGCAACGTCCACAGGGTTAGCACGTGGTACGTGTACCACCAGAACGGATAGAGGAACCCAACCTCGCGATTTTTGCGCCGACGCCGCATCCGCTCCCGTGCGTAGTAAAACGTATGCAGTCCTTCATGGGGAGGATCGCCGGGGTTTTGCAGTTCAAGCGGGTCCTGAATCTCCTTCAGGCTGTGAACTTCATATTCCATGTACGCCCGAATCGCCTCCCAGTTGCACACCGCGAGATCAAACCCGGCGCAGAAAAACTCCAGGCTGTAATGCTCATCGTGAGGCGGATGATAAAACCCGACGCCCATGGCGTAGCGGATGTCCATGCCGTATTGCGTGACCGACTGCGCTTGAACGACCCATGCTGATAGCGATTCCCATGGCACGAAAATAGGTTCGGTATGGCCACGGGGGACGAAGCAGACTTCTCGGCGTTGACGGTTGAAGCGGGTGGGGACGACTTCGTGGTATTTGTTGAGGTGGTTGAAGGTGATGACGAGGTAGAGGGTGAGGGCGCCAGCAGCGGCCAAGCTCCCGACTTTAAAACCATAAGACATCACCTGTATTGCGAACTCTGTTGCGAGCTCCACCTCTTCTCCGTCCAGTACTGTCAGCAACCAAACTAGCGCTGGCAGAGCCAAGCCAAGACACCAAATAGCCCAAAAGGGAAGTCCTACACCCACCTGCCAGGCGAACACTGCGGGTAGCCCAACGCCGAAGTCCAGATACGTATCGTTCACTTCACCGACCGCGTGTCCGTAATCCTGAGCAGGTAGTTCAGTCGGGAGTGGTAAAGGCGCGAGGTATACGACTTGGCCTGTTGGGAAGGCTTCTCGCATACCGGCATGAGGTGCATGATGGATCGGCGGCGGGCCTTCTAGAGTTTCAGAGGTCATAGTCCTTGGTTCGCTAAATCAGGGTTTGGGCCATATAGAAAAGAGGGTGTTTGTATTCCGGCTGGCGGTTGGCCTGTAGGAGCTTCAACCCGGTGTCGATGGCGCCGCGCTGTCTCGCGGCAACGTAGGACATGTAGGAGCTGCCGAAGGCTGCGATCACGGTGTATCAGGAGAAATGCTTCGCAGCCTTCGGCAGCTCCTACAGAAAATGCATTTCAATCCCGTGGTTTGCCTGTTGTTTGATGAGAGCCGCCCTGGTGTCCCAGACACCACGCTGTCGCGAAACAAACAGAGAAGCCGTAGGACCGGCTTCAGCCGGGAGGGCTTTGTTTCTGACGAAGAATACTGTGCGAATGTACCAGCCCCCTCCCGGCTAAAGCCGGTCCTACGGAAATCCTTGTTTATTCAGTGATTTATATTTTGTTTGATAGGAGCGAACTTGTTCGCGAGGCGGTCTTTCTTATGGCGCGGATCTGATGTATCGCCAACCAGTGGCGCCTAGATTCGTCATTCATCTAGGCTCGTTTGGCCACATTTCGATCCGCCTGCTGGACCTCGGCAAATCTGGACGCAAGGTTCTGACCAGGCCGTTTCTCGCGCTGGGCTTTCACCGCCTGGCTCAGGCTTAGCAATTCCTCACTGGGCTTGGCCCATTGCTCCTCTGGCAGCGGCTCTGACCAGTTTTGCATCGCTTCAGGTATGGCAGCGCGGCCGATGCTTTTGATGTGGCGGATTTCCCATTCGGTGAGGTAGTTGGGCAAGGTCCACAGGGTCAGCACGTGGTACGTGTACCACCAGAACGGATAGAAGAACCCAACCTCGCGATTCTTGCGCCGACGCCGCATCCGCTCCCGTGCGTTGTAAAACGTGTGGAGACCTTCGTGGGGCGGGTCGCCGGGGTTTTGCAGTTCCAGCGGGTCCTGGATTTCCTTGAGGGTGTGAACCTCGTATTCCATGTACGCCCGAATCGCTTCCCAGTTGCACACCGCCAGATCAAACCCGGCGCAGAAAAACTCCAGGCTGTAATGCTCATCGTGAGGCGGATGATAAAACCCGACGCCCATGGCGTAGCGGATGTCCATGCCGTATTGCGTCACGCTCCGGGCCTGCACGACCCAGGCGGATAGCGATTCCCAAGGGACGAAGATGGGCTTTGTTTGGCCGTTGGGGACGAAGCAAACTTCGCGGCGTTGACGGTTGAAGCGGGTGGGTATGACTTCGTGGTATTTGTTGAGGTGGTGGAAGGTGATGATGAGGTAAAGACCAAAGCTAAACGCCGCGGCCCATCCTCCGATCTCCAGACCTTGAGGAATAAGCTCAGCGATGTATGTCGCAGCTCGTTCTGGACCTCCCCCGTCCACGATGGTGAGCAGCCAAGTAAAACCGGGGATCACTAAGCTAAACCACCATACGGCCCAAAACGGTGCTCCTAATCCCATCTGCCATGCAAAAACAGAGGGTAGCCCGACGCCAAAGTCCATGCAGGTGTCGTTCACTTCTCCTACTGCGTGTCCGAAATCCTGAGCGGGAAGGTCAGTGGGCAGTGGTAGTGGTGCCAAGTAGATCACCTGACCACTTGGGAAGGTTTCGATCATGCCCGCGTGGGGGGAGTGATGGATCGGGGCAGGCACTTCAGGGACTATTACTGCCATCTCAGTTCTTCCCCGACGGCATGGTCGCGGGGTAGATACTGAAGTGAGGACACTGATCCCCCTGATGCTCAATATCGACAGCGGGAAAATCACCGCTCTCACCGGTAAGTTGAAAACGCACGTCATATGAATGGCCTTCGTACTGGCCTTCCTGTGTCCGATAGCCCAGCAGTATTGACAGCATTAAGTCGCAGCGTCCTGGCGTAGGTGAAGTTAGCAGTCCACTAATATTTGTCAGTCGCAGAATCAAAGGTGTCTCTTGGTAAAGCTGAAAGCTTTCCTCAAGCCCCTTGTTTAAAGGGGTCCATTTTTCTGGGTTGTAGTCTCGGCCATGCTGGGCCCGAACAATCTGATAACCGCCAATTTTGAGCAAGGCTACGCTGGCGTGGCTGTCGATGGGTAGCGCTAGATTATCGGCAGAAAGCTTTGGAAAATGCAGCAGAAAGAGCCTGGGTTTAGGGTTGCTCGGGTCGTCATTCGACGGAACAATCTCCATGCGCGGGGCCTGAATATGGCCATGCAGTTCTTTTTGGTAGTTGCTTAGAGATAGCGAACGACGTCGTTCAGCGTCCTGGCTCCAAGGCGTGCTAAGCAACCAGCGATCATGGCCGCTTAGGTTGTTGCGGTTATAGAACCAGTTGCCAGACAGCTCCAGCGCGGTAAGTAAGATTCCGGCTACGTTGAAGCGGAAAAATACGGTGGAGAGGCGTGTGCCTGCCAGAGCCCATGCCGTAGTTCGCGCTGCGGAACCCGCCTCAGCGGCGAGCACATGCCTGAGGGCTTGAGTGGATTGGACAACGCCGTAGCTATTAGTGGCGATAAAACCACTGTTGCCGAACATACTGATCGCAGCTCCGGTCTGTGCATCGCCGTTGCCATTGCGTACAGCATCCGTCCAGTTCTTGTGAGAGCTGTTCAAGCTCATGGCAGCCGCAATTGCTCCAGCGGCATATCCGACTCCTCCGAGCCAGACATGAAGTTTGCCCATCTGCACATGCACGCCCATCAGTTCCGCTTTCTTCAGGTTTTTTGCAAGCTCCGCGGCGTGTGCGCTGAGGGCTGTGTCCGCTATGCCCTGTGCTGCGCCAAACCCTGCTGCTGAAGTCGCAGTTGCCGAGCTCCAGAGGCTAGCCCAGTTTTTAGCTCCATCTGACTGCAGGTCGACTTCTTTTTTCACCTGAACAAAATTCACCACCTGCGCCACAAACACCAACAACCCGGCCCCATCCCCCAGCAACCCGGCCTTCGGCGCAACCGTCACCCCGCGCCGATAGTTATCCAGCACGGTTTTAATCTCTTGATGCTGCTGCGCCGGAAACACCAGCGCCAACCCTGGCTTGCCCGATGAGGCCGGTTGAAGATGTGTCGTGTCCGAAGGCAGGTCGGCCAGCGGACTCATGGCCTTTGCCAGTTGTTCTTCCAGTCCGCTTAACCTTTGCTGTGTGGCTTGTCGGGAGAGCTTGAGGTTCTCGGCAGCGGTGCTGGTGTGCCAGAGAGCATGTCTGGCTCGGGATTGTTGTGCTTCGTTGTTCAGATAGCGCAGGTATTTGCGCTCTTTTTGTACCGCTTTAACGGTCTCGCCCAATGCCTTCAGATCTTCGGCGCTGGCGATCTGGAAGGCGACGTTCTCTCGTCGTGCTGCGTCGAGGATGGTGACGCCCGTAGCCTTGGGCAGGCTGCGAAACAGGGCTTCCATGTCGGGCAACTGGCCTTTGTCCATCTGTTGCAAAAATACCTGCAAGGCTTGCTGGATGCCCATGTGCAGCGCCGGGGCGAGTGTGCCCCAGGCGGCAGCGATGTTGACTTGGCTGCTCGCCGACAATCGGCGGGTGTTTAGTAAAATCCCGGCACCCCATTGCTGGAGTCGCTCCAGCGAGTTGGGGGCTTCCTTAATCAGCATCCACCCAGCGTTGACGAAGTAGGCAAACTGCACGCCCAGTTCTGTTTGCGCGCTCAGGGGCGCGGCATAGAACAGTGGGCGGGACATGGCCGGGTTGAGGTTGAGCCAGACGAGTACCTTGTCGAGAGCGTAGTCGCTGCGGCAGATGTCTTTCAGGCAGGCGTATTCGGTGAGCAGGGCGTGATCAACCTGCTCGCTGTCTTCGATGTCGTAATACCAGATCGCTCGATGCAGGCGGTTTTTTAGCAGCAGATTAATGCGATCCTGGGTGATCTTTTCCAGTAGCTCGTTGAGTGGCTGCAGGACTTCGCGTTGCTTCTTGAGGAAGGCATCCATGCGTGGACGATCGATAAGGTCGTTGATGCCGCGTTGACCGAATTTTGCGCCATGGAGCAGTTCCTTCGTGCGCTTGTCCAGCTGGCGATAGAGTCGCCAGAGAGGCTGGCGATGTCGGGCAATAAATGCGGAACTGGTGTCAGTGAAGCGTTGCTCAAGGTAATACTGCTGAAGGGCTTGCAGCCGGGTTCCATGCCCGGCATACATGTTCGCCGGATCAGTGCTGGGCGGTATCAGTTCGAGTCTGGCTTTCAGGGCTGCGGGTAACCCCGGGTCTTCCACGCGTGGCGCGGGATGCTTGCTGTTGTCCTCAGTCATCACTTCCAGCAGGGTTTTACGCGTATCACTGCGCTCGGGTTCTGCCAGTAATTCGAGATCATCCAAAAGCGCCTGGAGCGCCGGATCAGCTTCGGCCCGCTCGCTGAGACCTGCGGCGCTGATCTGAGTGAGCGATTCGATGTAGCAGCCCAGTAAATAGTCCCGCTCAACCTGACCTTCCTCGGTTCCGCTTTTCGCCCAGGCATCTATCTGGCCGACCACCTGATCCTGATACTGCGCCAAATCACGCATCACGCCGACGTCATCCCGAACGGCCAGAAACAGGAAATCGCGTTTGTGGGCCGTGGTGATCTGGCTGGTGAACTCTTCAAGAATGGTCTGGCGATACAGCGGGGTGTGTTCCCAGGCGTAGGGAATCTTCGTCGAAGTGTCGTCCGGTCTGTCCGCCCAACTGCCGCTGCTTTCCGCCAGCCACACGGCCATTTTTCGGTCGTCGAACAGGTCCCGGGCATCGCCGCGCTGAATATTTTCGAAACTGACGCGCTGCATGAAGTACTCGCGCTCGGTGGAAACCTTCATCACTTGTGCGCATTTGAACGCTGTCCACTGGACCTCGGAAAAGGTCACGTGCAGAACGCTGCTGCGAGAAAACGTCAGCGCTGGATCAGCTTCGATCACGTCAGCGCGAAGATCCTTGATGACGTGATCGCCCTTGAACAACAGCGCAGTCACGGAGCCATTCGTTATCTGATACTCATGTAACAGGCCAGTGGCGCTGTCGATGATGTACAGATAGCCGTCCCGCAACAGACGAAACCCCAAAGGCAAAGCCTGCAACTTGTAAGGCATGGCGATCTCGATGGACGGGTCGAGGTCTTCCACGAGGCCATAACGCACCGGCAACAGTTGTAAGGTCTGACTCATCAGCGGACAAAACCCGCCAGCATCGGGTGCCTCGGCGGGGTTGGCCCTGGCGACCAGATTTGCCATGTGGCCGCGCGGTGTAATGAGAGGGTTTGTCATGCAGGCTCCTTGCCTTGGGCTGGCGAGTAGAGGCCAGGATCCAGATGGCGGAGCGTGTAATCTCAAGCCCGACCCTGAGCGAGGGCGGGAGAGTGGCTGATGAGCGGCGGGCGCTCAATGCACACAAAGCACTTTGGGAAAGGCCCTACGTGAAGTGTCGTAGATTCATACTTCTGCTAACCAGGCCGTGGCTTGCCCCGGTTTTACTCGGGGCAAGCAAATCCCTTTGTCATTACGCTATAATCCCGCCCTTTAGCTGTTCCTCGCCCCGCTGCGAGGGCACATATTTTTCTCAGGCGCGTGCCGCCTGCATGCAGACTAAAGAGGCTAGACCCCAGTGGCATTGACGATTCTTGGCCTGTCCGGCGCCCTTAGCCATGATCCTTCCGCGGCGCTGTACATCGACGGCAAGCTGGTGGCAGCGGCTGAAGAAGAGCGCTTCGTTCGCGATAAACATGCAAAGAACCGCATGCCCTACGAGTCGGCGAAGTTCTGCCTTGAGCAGGCGGGCATCAAGCCATCTGATGTCGATGTGGTGGCGATTCCGTTTGCGCCGATCAGCTTGTTCGGTAAAGCACGCTGGCACTACGCCAAACGCTACTGGTATGCCCCGGACCGTGCGCTTGACGCATTGCTGATGGGCAACCGTCGCTACAAGCGCTATCGCAACAAGATCGTCTGGTGCCTTGAGCAATTGGGCTTCGATCCGAAGAAGATCAAGATCGAGCCGGTTGAGCACCACCTGGCTCACGCCTCCAGCGCTTATCATTGCTCCGGTTTCAAAGAGAAAACCGCGATCCTCGGTATTGATGGCAAGGGTGAGTACGCCACCACGTTCTTTGGCTATGGCGAGAACGGCAAGATCCACAAGATCAAGGAGTTCTTCGACCCGGACTCCCTGGGCGGCCTGTATGGCGCGATCACTGAATTCCTCGGCTTCGAGATGCTCGACGGCGAATTCAAGGTGATGGGCATGGCGCCGTATGGCGATGCCAGCAAATACGATTTCTCGCGTCTGGCGACTTTCGAAAACGGCGAACTGGTGATCAACACCGAGCTGGCCAACGTCATTGGCCTGCGTCGTTATAAAGAGAAGGGCAAGGGTTTCTACTTCTCGCCGAAGCTGATCGAGTGGCTGGGGCCGAAGCGCGAAGGCGACATTGCTGACGAGCCTTACATCCACTACGCCGCGAGCATGCAGGCGCTGTTCGAGAAGCTGGCGTTGCAGATGATGGATCACTATCTGGGTGACATCCTCAAGGAAACCGGCAAGATCGCGTTTGCAGGCGGCTGTGCGCTGAACGTCAAGCTGAACCAGAAAATCATTGCCCGCCCGGAAGTCAAAGAGCTGTTCGTGCAGCCAGCTTCGGGTGATGCGGGCACTGCGGTGGGTGCGGCGGCTTATGTTTCCCACGCCCGTGGTGTGCCGGTCGAGAAGATGGAACACGTCTACCTCGGTCCGTCTTACACCAACGAAGATGTGATCGCGGCCTGCGCTCGCCACCCGAGCAAGCCGGTCTGGCGTCAGATCGAAAACACTCCAGAGCGCATCGCGCAGATCATGGTCGCGGGCAACCCAGTGGCCTGGTTCCAGGGGCGTATGGAGTTTGGCCCGCGCGCATTGGGTGGGCGTTCGATCATCGGCTGCCCGAGCGTTGCTGGCGTTGCCGATCGCATCAACCATCAGATCAAGTTCCGTGAGCGCTGGAGGCCTTTCTGCCCGTCGATGCTCGACACCGTTGCGCCACAGATGATCAAGATCGATCACCCGGCGCCGTTCATGACCTTCACTTTTGAAGTGGCTGAAGAGTGGAAGACCCGCGTGCCGGAAGTCGTCCACGAAGACGGGACTTCACGTGCCCAGGTCCTGAAGCGCGAATACAACCCGCGTTACTACGACATGATGAAGGCGCTGGAAAACCTCACCGGTAATGGCGTGTCGCTGAACACCTCGCTTAACCGTCGCGGTGAACCGATGATCTGCTCGCCTACCGATGCCTTGAACATGTTCTTCGGCTCGGATCTTGAATACCTGATCATGGAAGACATTCTGGTGGTCAAAGACGGCGTGGAAACCTATGACACGCTCGGCTGAGCGCCATGTGCTGCAGTTTTGTCACGGTTATGACGGTCCGTTTCTGGACTGTGCGCGGCAATATGCAAGTCTGTTCGTAGGCAAGGGATATCGCGTTACTACGGTATTCCTGACCGGTGCAGCTGATTCCGAGGTTGCTGCCGGTTGTGCATCCGATGAAGTGTTGTTCATGGAGTACACCTCGTCGGCCATTCGCGGCCTGAAGCTGGGGGCCATCCGTGATCTGCGCAAAATCGTTGCTTCGCGCAATTTCAGCTTCTGTATCGCGCACCGCTTCAAGCCGGTGTACATCGCAATGTTGGCGACGCGATTGCCGGTCATTGGCGTGCACCACGCATTTGCTGACTATCGACGTCGCGGTCGCAAACTCTTCGCTCACCTGTTTCGCAGGCGCTTGAGCCTGCTGGGTGTGTCTGATGCGGTCCGTGATGACATACGCAAGAGTCTGCCCAAGTGGCCGACGGGCCGTATTCAAACCCTTTACAACCGCGTCGATATCGATCACCTGCAAGCCAGCCAGTTTTCCCCCGATCAGGCGCGTGCCGAGCTGGGTTTGTCTGCATCGGCATGGATCGTCGGCAATGTCGGGCGGCTGCATCCGGACAAGGATCAAGCGAGTTTACTGCGTGGTTTTGCCAAAGCTTTGCCAGGCTTGCCGCAGAATAGCCAACTGGTGATTCTGGGTAAGGGGTCGCTTGAGCACAAACTCAAGGCGCTGGCGCTCGAGTTAGGTATCGGCTCACAGGTTCTGTTTCTGGGTCAGGTGCCACAGGCCAGTCTCTACTACAAAGCGTTCGATGTTTTTGCTCTGAGTTCTGATCACGAGCCGTTCGGCATGGTGCTGCTCGAAGCCATGGTCGCAGGTGTGCCTTTGTTGGCGACTTCCTGCGGCGGAGCGAAGGAAGTGGTTGAAGGTGTGGGCGTGCTGTTCCCCCTGGGCGACACCGAACGTCTTGCTCACGGGCTGATTCATTTGGCCGGCCTTGATGTCGGGCAGCGTCGCGAATGTGCAGAACTGATGTTGTTGCGTTTACGCGAGCGCTTTTCTGATCAGGCCGTACGGGACGTTTTCTGGCGTCTGCCCCAGGTCACCAGTCTGGTTGCGGAGTCTTGATGCTCAATAGATTTCAAGGCTGGCGCGAGCGTGGCTGGACCTCGATAGATGCCGCTGACTACCAGCGTGCATGGGGTCGTTATGGCGGTAGCGTGGCCACTCATCCACTGGTGGTCGAGCGCCTTGCCGGTCTCGCGCAAATTCCGGTGCGTTATCTTGGCTGGGAGCAGGACGGGGAGATCAAGGCTGCAATCCCTGCGTGGGGTCGTTCGCTGGCCTTGTCCAAGGACGTGCTGAAAAGCCATGGCAAGAAAGGGCTGTTTGACCTGGGCAACGCTGAATTGATATTGCCCATTGCCGCAGACGTTCAGGTGCCTGTTCGTCATCGTGGACGCTATTTTTCAGCGCTCAATGAAGGGCGCATCAGTACCCTCAAGCCTCAGGCCGAATCTCTGGCCATGGCCCGCACGCCAGAGGAGCTTTCGAAGAAGTTTCGCTACAACCAGCGTCGTGAACTGCGTCTGCTTGAAGAGGCTGGCGGTATCGTGCGCCCCGTGACGGACTTCACCAGCGCTGAACTGGCGCGCATGTATTGCGACCTGTTCCAGCGCCGTTGGGGCTTTCCTGCTACCGGTGCCGAGCGCATGGCCGAGGTAATCGAGTTGCTGCGCGAGCTGTTGATCGGCTCCGTGGTATTTCTCAACGACGCGCCGATTGCCATTCAACTGGTGTATCGCGTGGAGGCGCCAGAGTGGATCAGCGTTGAGTACATCAACGGTGGCGTCGACCCCGAGACCCGTGATTTCAGTCCTGGCAGCGTACTGAGCTTTCTCAACACGCAAAGTGCCTGGGAAGACGCCCGTCATTTGGGCAAGCCTTTACGCTTTTCATTCGGGCGTGCAGACCGCGAGTATAAGGATCGTTGGTGCAACCCCGTGCCGGTGTTCCAGATTTGAGCCGCAAGCAGGCCTTGCTCAAGCGCCATCGCCGTAACAAGCGTATGGCGCTGCTGATCGGGCTGCTTTTATTGATTGTCGTGGGTGTTCTGGTTGCCTGGTGGTTGCCACTGCTCCTGGCTGTTATAGGCTGGATCGCCCACGAAGCCTGGTTTGCCGATCATCTGTTTTACTCCCCGAAAGAAGATTACCTGTACAACTTTCCGCCTGAGGCGGAGGTAATGGGTATCACGCTTCAGGGCGGCAGGCTGATCTTGCAAGCGCCTTTGGATCTGAGCGGTGATGAAACGCTCATTCTGGCTCTTGATGTCAGAAGCTCCTGGCTGGGGCGTTTTTTTGATCCCCTTATTGAACTGGTCGGGGCAGGTGTGGCTGACAGTCAGGCTTTCGAGCGAGGCGTTAGCGGTCTGCGCTACCTCAATCTGACCGGACTTGGCAAAGCGCTGGTCGATGGCTCATTGCGCATGAGAGGTCGGTTCGCCACTGTAAGAGGGCAGCCGCGTCTGTGGGTGTTCCGTCAGCCAGATGCTCGTCAGCAGCGGGTCATGGTCATTGCACCTCATGCTGACGACGCCGAGCTGGCGGCGTTTGGTTTGTACAGCCAAGCGGCCGACACCTGGATTGTTACGCTGACGGCGGGCGAAATCGAAGCCGAACACTACCAGCAAATGGGAATGGGCAAGGCCGAGGCCTCGCGCATCAAGGGGCGACTTCGGGCCTGGGACAGTATTGCTGTCCCTCGGTGGGGCGGGGTCCCCGAGAGTCAGTGTGTGCAGCTCGGTTATTTCTGTTTGCAGTTGCCTGCGATGCAGGCTGCGCCGGATCAGCCCATTGCTTCCCGTGAAGCCGAGCTCGCTGATACACGGATATTTCGTCAGTTCAACGCCATGAAGTTGCCCGGCGATGCCGATGGCGCGCCAACCTGGAACAACCTGCTGGCCGATATGCGCGCGCTGCTTTTGCAGGCTCGGCCGCAGGTGCTGGTGATGCCTCACCCGGCCATTGATCCTCATCCGGATCATATCTGCGCCCAGGCCGCAGTTCTTGAAGCGCTTGAAGGTCTTGAGTGGCAGCCCGAAGTGATTCTGGGGTATGCCAATCATCTGCATGACAACGATCGCTGGCCGATGGGCAATGCTTATAATGGTGTCAGTTTGCCGCCCGTCTTCGATGCCGACTTGCGAATGCTCCCCTACAGCCTTGAACTGTCGGTTGATCAGCAACGTGACAAAGCCATGGCGCTGGGCATGATGCACGACCTGCAACCTCCGATGCCGCTCAAAAGGCGTGTGCGTCGCTGGTTGCAAAGCGTGTTGGCAGGAAGACGCTGGCCGGCCGAGGGCGAAAACGAATTCTTTAGAAAAGCCGTTCGCCGACATGAGCTGTTCTGGCGCAGAGACCTCTGATCAGTAGCCTGCGGCACTGCAAGGACAAAAATGAAAGTTTTACTTCTGGTTCAGAAAGAGCAACGAGCCATTCTGGATCGTCTGTATGAAGGAATCGCCGCCCATTGCGAATGCGATATTCGCTGGCTGACTTCCGGGGAACAACGCAATCTGCGCAGTTATTTTCGTCGCGAAGTGGACGTCACTCAATACGATCGTATTGTGTTCTTTCTGCGTTTCAAACATGAGATCCGCCAGGTCGGCTTTATTCGCACGATCCCTAATCTGGTGATCCTCGAGCACGACGCTTATCAGAATTACATCGCCTGCAAGTACACAGGCAAGTTCAGCGCTCACTATCGGAAGTTGCCTTGGGTCAGGGTCATGAGCTCTGGTTTCAAGGTTGCTCAACGCCTGCGCGATGAAGGTTTTGATGCGGTGTTTGTCCCCAAAGGTTATGACCAGACCCTGCTCCAGTGGCGTGATCGCGAGCGCGATATCGAACTGGCCTTTGTCGGCAGCACCAACAGTGTGGCTTACAGTGGCCGCAAGGCGTTGCTGGACGAACTGGGGCGTGTGGAAAAGCTGGTAGTGACCCGTACCAAGTCAGGCGAAGAGTATTGCGAAACCCTTAACCGGATTCGCTTTTTCGTCAGTGCCGATGTGGGTATGGGCGAATACATGATCAAGAACTTCGAGGCCATGGCCTGCGGTTGTGTGTTGCTCGCCTACGATCAAGGCGCTGAAGAGAATCGCGCGCTGGGCTTCGTCGACATGCACAACATTGTGTTTTACAGCGACATCCCACAACTTCAGGAAAAACTGCGACAACTAAGGGGCAACCCCGCGCTTGCGGATGAAATTTCGCGCAATGGGCAGACATTGGTTGAACAACGCTTTACATTCCACGCGCTAGGGAAGGCCATTGTTGAAGAAATGCGTCCGCCATTGCGTTCTATGCCAGCCATGAGCTGGTGGGACCGGTTGAGGTCCAGAGTGGGGGTGTGATCGCCTTTTGAAAATTTCAATGATTGAGTAAAAATGATGGTGTTCAGCGAAAGCAGTGATATCACACTGGTGGTGACCAGTTGTGGCCGGTTTGATTTGTTGAAGCAGACGCTTGAGACATTTGATCGCTTCAATACTGCGCCAATACGTCATGTTCTGATTACCGAAGACTCGGGCGATGCCCAGGTTGAACGCTGTATCCCCGAGCACTGGCGCCCCTTCACCCGTTTTATTATCAACAATCCCAAGCTTGGCCAGATGCGCTCGGTGGATGCAGCCTATGAGCTGATCGAGACATCCTGGGTGTTCCATTGCGAGGATGACTGGGATTTCTATCGTCCTTGCTTCATCGAAGAATCAATGACCTTGCTTGAAAACGACCCGCAGGCGCTGCAGGTCTGGCTCCGCAGTTTCAATCATGACTTGCAGGTTCACAGCCCCTACGTGTACCTCAACGAGCGTGAAGTCGTTCAGGGTATCCCGTTCTACAAGTTGGGCTCGCACAAGCCTGAGTGGCAGGGGTTCTCTTTCAACCCTGGGCTGCGTCGTCTGGCCGATTATAAAGTGCATGCCCCTTACGCCTCTCATGGTGGCGAGAAAAAGCTGTCAGGACTTTATGCGGCGGAAAACCGTTACGCGTTGATTCTGGAAAATGATGCCGTGCTGCATACCGGTTTCGGAAATCACGTCGAAGTACCTCAAGAGCGTGTGGACAAAAAGCGGCGTAAGCGCCGTGATCGCATAAAGTTGGTGGCAACACTTGTTTTGGGTCTGCTCATAGGTTGGGTAATCAGTAATGTTGTCTGAACAATTCGGGATAAACCCTAAAGTCGCGGCTTATTTCAGCGGTACGCTGGTCCTCTTTCTACTGAGCTTCATTTTTTGGGACTCAGCCAAGTTCACCAACAACCTGTTCTATGCGCTGATTGCTCTTCCAGGTCTGGTTTTTCTGATTATCAATCGTGGTGCTGGCCTGTTTGCTGATCGCCTTGGCTGGCTCTGGCTGGCATTCATTCTTTGCTTTCTGGTACCTGCTGTTTATGCAGGGGACTTCCAGTTTTACAAGCACATCGCCTACGTCGCCTTGTTTGTTTTTGTACTGGCAGGGTTGGTCAATGTCGACTTTTTCAACAGTGGCTTGTTTGCGCGTAGCCAGTTCTGGGTCGTTTTGCTGTACATCCTGCTGTCGGGAATCTACGGCTGGATGACAGGTAAGTTCCAGATTGGCCATCGTGTAGACATACTTCCTGCACGTATGGACAACGTTATCTACGCCAGCATCTGGCTGTTCTGTGCACTGGGGCTGGTATTGCCGGTCTTGCAGAAACAAAGGCGCTGGGTGGAAGCGGCGGCTGCAGTCGTTCTGTCGTTGTTCATTGTGTCTTTTGTTGTGCAGACCCGCACTGCCCTGGTCGGCGCAGCGTTTCTGGGCGGTCTGTGGGCTTTGCATGCGATGCGCCATCATCAGAAGCAGGGCCTCCTCGCGGTGATCGGTCTGGCGCTGCTGGCTTCGTTGTTCATGTGGCTGGTGAAGGACGAGGCCTGGGCGAAGTTGCTGTTGGAAAGGGGCGATTCCCATCGAACCGAACTGCTGCAGATCATGCTCGGCGAATGGGCTAATTGCGGTTGGCTGAAGGGCTGCGGGATTGATTTCCACACCACGCAAACGCTCACCGGTGGCATGCCGATCCAGCACCCTCACAACATCTTCGTTGCGATGGGTTTGTACACTGGGGCCTTATCGCTGCTGTTGTTCGTCGCTGTAATGGCGCTGACGCTCTGGTACGCGTGGCGCATGCGTAGCGCGTGGGGCGTCTTTCTGGCGAGTGCACTGGTCATGCTCAACTTTGATGGCAGCAAGCTGATAGGCAACCCCGATGAACTCTGGGTGTTGGTGCTGTTTCCCGCCGTCATGGTCTATGCCCGGATCGTGCGGGAACGCAGGCTGAAACCGCTGTAACGAATACAAAAAATGGCCCTTGGGGGCCATTTTTTAATGTCTGGTCTATTGCAATGCCGCGGTCAGCTCATTGCCTGAGTCAGCTCTTTTGCCGTGCAAAGACTTTGGGCGGCCAGATAGCCGTTGAAGAAGGCCTGATTGTTCTGACCGAGCAACCACTTGCGGTCTTCGCTGTAACGCAGCATGTGCTTGAAGTTACGCAGACGCAGGCTTTTACGGAGGGGGCCGCGAAAGGTTTTCATATCTGCTATGTCGATCAGGCCCAGCGTGCGTCGCGGGGTCAGTATCACGTTGCCCAGATGAGCTGACCGGAAGTAGATGCCTTTTTCATGCAGTTCGGCAATGAAGCGCCCCAATTCTGCGCGAAGCCCGTCACCACTGTCGGGTGCCCGCATGATCTGGCGTAACGTTTGCCCTTCCAGAGGGGCGTAATGCACTGCATCGCGCTGGATCTTTGCAATTCTGAATACGCTTAGTACCTTCGGGCAGGGGATGTCACGCTCGGCGAGGATCACGCAGTTGTCTGCAAAGCGTCGCGCGTAAGGGTACCAGGCCGCCGAGCTGACCAGTCGCTTGCGACGAAACAGCTTCAACATTGATCCATCGGTCAATCGCAGGACTTTATTACCCGAATGATCGGCCTCGAGGACTTCAGCTCCCTCGGCCAAGGCAAGGTAATGTGCATGATCAAGCGCTTGCATCGATACTCCGGTTTCTTTGCCCTAGGGCTTGGACAGCCGCCTATCTTACCGCAGCAAGCCTTGGCAAAATGCGCTTGTGATACAATTCCGCCTCTTTTTATGCATGACGGATTCTCATGACATCCTCCGAATCGTCCAGCCAGTCAAGCCTGAAAATATACTTGCGCTTGTTGTCCTATGTGCGTCCGTACATAGGGATATTCCTGCTCAGTATCATCGGCTTTGTCATGTTTGCCTCGACCCAGCCTATGCTGGCCGGCATCCTCAAGTACTTCGTTGATGGTCTCAGCAATCCTGAGGCGGTGCTGTTTCCCCATGTACCGTATCTGCGCGACCTGCAATTGCTTCAGGCTGTGCCACTGATCATTGTGCTGATTGCCGCCTGGCAAGGTCTGGGCTCCTATCTGGGTAACTACTTTCTGGCGAGAGTCTCTCTGGGATTGGTTCATGACCTGCGAGTAGAGCTTTTCAACAAACTGTTGGTGTTGCCTAACCGTTATTTCGATACCCACAACTCGGGACATCTGATTTCGCGGATCACGTTTAACGTAACGATGGTGACGGGCGCGGCCACTGATGCGATCAAGGTGGTTATTCGCGAAGGGCTTACGGTTGTATTCCTGTTTATCTATCTGCTGTGGATGAACTGGCAACTGACGCTGGTCATGTTGGCGATCCTGCCGGTGATCGCGGTGATGGTCAGCAGCGCCAGCAAGAAATTCCGTAAGCAAAGCAAGAAAATTCAGGTAGCCATGGGCGATGTGACCCACGTGGCCTCCGAGACTATTCAAGGCTATCGCGTCGTGCGTAGCTTCGGCGGGGAACGGTACGAAGAGGCCCGGTTTGCGGGTGCCAGCGCCGACAACACCAAGAAGCAACTGCGCATGACGAAAACCGGCGCGATCTACACGCCGATGCTGCAGCTGGTCATTTATTCGGCCATGGCTGTGCTGATGTTTCTGGTGCTTTATCTGCGTGGCGATTCGACTGCCGGTGACCTGGTTGCTTACATCACGGCAGCTGGCTTGCTGCCCAAGCCTATTCGCCAGTTGTCCGAGGTCAGCTCAACGGTTCAGAAAGGTATCGCAGGCGCAGAAAGCATTTTCGAGCAGCTTGATGTCGAGCCGGAATTTGACACCGGGACCATTGAGCGTGATCGGGTCAGCGGGCGTCTGGAGGTCAGGAACCTCAGCTTCACCTACCCGGGTACAGAGCGTAGGGTGCTGGATGACATCAGTTTCTCTGTTGCGCCAGGGCAGATGGTTGCGCTTGTTGGTCGTTCGGGCAGTGGCAAGTCGACGCTTGCCAGTCTGTTGCCGCGTTTCTACCAACATAGTATTGGGCAGATCCTGCTTGATGACGTTGAAATCAGCGATTATCAGCTGCGTAACCTTCGTCGCCATATCTCTCAGGTGACGCAGAGCGTTACGCTGTTCAACGATACTGTCGCCAATAACATTGCCTATGGTGATCTGGCGGGTGCGCCTCGTTCGGACATCGAGAAAGCGGCAGCTGATGCCTACGCCAAGGAATTCATCGATCAGTTACCGCAAGGTCTGGATACTCAGGTCGGGGAAAATGGCGTTCTGCTTTCTGGTGGTCAGCGTCAGCGTCTGGCAATTGCCCGGGCGCTGCTCAAAAATGCTCCTGTTCTGATCCTCGATGAGGCTACCTCGGCACTGGACACCGAGTCCGAGCGGCATATCCAGGCTGCGCTGGATCACGCCATGCAAGGGCGCACGACCCTCGTGATTGCGCACCGGTTGTCGACCATTGAAAAAGCTGATCAGATTCTGGTGATGGACGGTGGGCGCATCGTCGAGCGTGGCACGCACGCGCAGTTGCTGGCGCAAAATGGCTACTACTCGCGTCTGCATGCGCTGGGGCTCGACGAGCCTGCGCCGGTTGGCGCGATCTGACCAGACAGGATGGTGTGGTGGCGAATTGCGGGAGCGAATTCATTCGCGAAGAGGTCGGTGCCTCAGAGGTATTGGCACTGATCCACCGCTTTCGTGAATGAATTCGTTCCCACACAGCCTGGACAGATCGCCGCGTTCGCAATTCTCAATGTTGCGCAATCCCAAGCCTTCGCAAACCCTGTGCTAAGATTCCGCCCCTGTTCATTCTAGTTACGGGTTGTTCGATGAAGTTGTCCATGCCGCGTTTCGATCAAGCACCAGTCTTGGTAGTGGGCGATGTCATGCTCGACCGCTATTGGCATGGCGGTACCTCAAGGATTTCGCCAGAGGCGCCCGTGCCTGTGGTCAAGGTTGAGCAAATCGAGGACCGCCCAGGCGGGGCCGCGAACGTCGCGTTGAACATTGCCGCGCTGGGAGCTCCAGCTTCGCTGGTCGGTGTTACCGGTGAAGACGAAGCTGCTGAAAGCCTTTCCAACAGCTTGAAGGCTGCGGGTGTTCTCGCACGCTTCCAGCGCATTTCCCATCAGCCGACCATCGTCAAGCTGCGGGTCATGAGTCGTCATCAGCAACTGCTGCGGATCGATTTCGAAGAGCCGTTTGCCACCGATGCCGAAGCGTTGAGTGCTGAAGTAGAAGGCTTGCTCGACGGCATCAAAGTGCTGGTCCTGTCCGATTACGGTAAAGGCGCGCTGAAGAATCATCAGGCGCTGATCAAAGTGGCCCGTGACCGTAATATTCCGGTGTTGGCTGATCCCAAGGGCAAGGACTTCGCGATTTATCGTGGCGCGAGTCTGATTACGCCGAACCTCAGCGAATTTGAAGCTATTGTCGGCCATTGTCTGGATGAAGCCGAGCTGGTCGCAAAGGGCGCGCAATTGATGAGTGAGCTCGATCTGGGTGCGCTGCTGGTTACCCGTGGCGAACACGGCATGACCTTGTTGCGTCCCGATCATCCTGCTCTGCATTTACCGGCGCGTGCCCGTGAAGTGTTTGATGTGACCGGTGCTGGCGATACTGTTATTTCAACGCTCGCGGCCGCGATTGCTGCGGGCGAAGATTTGCCCCACGCAGTGGCGCTGGCGAATCTGGCTGCTGGCATTGTGGTTGGCAAGCTGGGGACCGCGGCCATCAGCGCGCCTGAGCTGCGCCGTGCGATTCAGCGCGAGGAAGGCTCCGAGCGCGGCGTACTGGGCCTTGAGCAACTGCTGTTGGCCATCGACGACGCCCGGGCACACAACGAGAAGATCGTTTTCACCAATGGTTGCTTCGATATCCTGCATGCCGGTCATGTGACGTATCTGGAACAAGCGCGCGCTCAAGGTGATCGCCTGATTGTGGCGGTCAACGATGACGCGTCGGTGAGTCGTCTGAAGGGGCCGGGTCGTCCGATCAACAGTGTCGACCGGCGTATGGCAGTGCTTGCCGGACTTGGCGCAGTGGATTGGGTGATCAGCTTTTCTGAAGGTACTCCGGAAAACCTGCTCGCCCACGTCAAGCCTGATGTGCTGGTCAAAGGCGGCGATTACGGCATCGATCAGGTCGTCGGCGCTGACATCGTCCAGGCTTATGGCGGTGAAGTTCGGGTTCTGGGGCTGGTTGAGAACAGCTCGACCACTGCGATTGTCGAGAAAATCCGCGGGCAGTAATCGGTTTGAAACTGTAAGTACGGCCTTTGGAATATTCTGGTTATACCTGCAGGCTTGATCTTGTAGGACCGGCTTTAGCCGGGAGAGCTGTGATTCTGTCCAGGCAAATGCTGCGCATGTATCGACGTCCTCCCGGCTAAAGCCGGTCCTACGGGGCATTCTCATGCCTAATAGGACCGCTTCAGCTTTTAAACGTCACCAGCTTCAACAACTGCCGTGCCTTGCCCGTCAGGCGTTTGAGTCCGGTCTTCTTCGGAGGCGGCGTCATCCCTTGCTGGCGTAGCCAGTCCTTCCAGCGAATCCGCTCTTCACGTACTACCCAGCCTTCCTGCGCAGCAAAACTTTCAGCTAGATAAAGACCGCGGGTTCCGGCCGGTGTCAGCTTGTCGCGCTTCAACGTGTAAAGCTCTGGCAGCGGCACGCCATTTTCCAGTGGCATCAGGTACAGATCAGGCTTGCTGCGATTGAGGCGAGCGACCAGTTGGTCTTTTTCCAGGCACTCGTCCACATGGAAAAGGCTCAGGGGCCGCGCTTCCTTGGGGACTTCCAGACGCATGTCATAAATGAGCTGCAGCGATGCGGTGGGCAAGTGTACGTAAGCTCTAGGCCGCTCGATCAGCGTCATGCTCCCGCAACGTACAGGCCGTGCGGCACCGGATAGCGGGCTGAGACGAAACGGCATGGCTTCGCGGTAATGCAGCGCCGCGGCGTAGGGTGCGGGTAGCCAGATATCGTTGAAGCGCCCGCTCAGCCAGCCTTGGGGCGTTTCAATCAGGCACTCTTCGGCCACTTCCTGAATGGCGGTGTGCAGCGGCAGATTCAGCTCATGAGCCGGGACGTAACCCGAGATCAGCTTCAACACCACATCGCCACGATCCTGGCGGCGCTGGCGAACCAGCACCCAGTAATCGCGGTTTTGCCAGTTCAATGTCAGGCGCACCGAAACACCGAGATTGGCCAGCTCCGTGGAGAACCGCTCAGTGTCGACGACTTCTATTTTGCGGCGTCGCTGCAAGGTCTGGGTGAAATTGAGCGGCATCCCGATGCTTTGGTAACTCAGGCCTTCTGGGGTGGCTTCGACAAATAACGGCAGGGTTTTGAAGTTGCTTGGATTCTTCCGAATCAAAGTTCGCGGCATATCGGCTCCTTCTTGCGTTGGGGTCGGCCGCCTACATCAGGCTGGACGGCGAATCACGGCAGCGGCTGTCGCTACGTTATGGACCAGATGCATCGGGTTTATTGTCCCGACAATAGCACTGGCAACACCCGGATGGGCAAACAGCAATTCGAAACTGGCTTGCACGGCATCAACGCCAGGTCTCAGGCAGACATGACCACTCGCGAGCGCTTTTTTGACCAGAATGGCCTTGCCGTGGGCAGCAGCGTAGTCGAGCACTGGCTTTTCGCCCTGCTCGGAGAGGTTGTAAGTGACCATCGCGCAGTCGCCGTCGCGCAATGCCAGCAGGCCCCCTTCGACGGTTTTGCCGGAAAAGCCGAAGCCGCGAATCTTGCCTTCGCGCTTGAGGTCAGCCAGGGTTTGGTAGACCTCCGTGTCGTTAAGAATCGCCAGGTCGTTGCCGTCGGAATGCACGAGTACCAGATCGATAAAATCGGTTTCCAGACGTTTCAGGCTGCGCTCTATTGAGGTCCGAGTGTGCCCGGCGCTGAAGTCGTGGCTCGATTCACCGCTTTCGAACTCCTCACCGACCTTGCTGACAATTACCCAGTCCTGCCGCTGACCGCGCAACAACGGGCCGAGGCGTTCTTCACTGGTGCCGTAGGCGGGGGCGGTGTCGATCAGGTTGATGCCCATGTCCCGGGCCATCTTGAGCAGCATTTGCGCTTGTTGATCGTCAGGGATGGTGAAACCATTGGGGTATTTGACGCCTTGATCACGGCCCAGTTTGACCGTGCCAAGACCCAGCGGCGATACGCTGATACCGGTGCTGCCCAGCGGGCGATGCAGTTCGTGAAGGGTCTTTACGCTCATGGCAGCAGTTGATCCCAGACAGGTATGGCCAACGGTGGTTTGGGCAGATCGCTTAGCGATGGCTGCGGCGTCGGGTGGATTTCGTCGAGGGACAGTGCTGCCATCACTCGATCAGAAAAGTCCGGGGCCAGAGCCAGCTTTGTCGGCCAGCCCACCATCAGGCGATTCTGCACACTGAGGAATGCGTTATCAGGACGGACCAGTCCGGATTGTGCCGGTTCTGCTCGATCAACCCGCAACGTCGCCCACTCGACTTCACTGAGATCAATCCAGGGCAGCAAAGTGCCCAGTTCTTTTTTCACCGCAGCGATTTGCTGTGCAGGATCACGGGCCACGCCATCGGCCTCGGCCACATCACCCCCCACGTACCATACCCATTGACCGTTGGCGGCTGGATGAGTCGTCACAGTCAACCGCGGCTTGGGTCCGCCGCCCAGACAGTGAGCGTAAAGGGGCTTCAGGCTCGCGCCCTTGGCGAACACCATGTGCAAGGGGCGACGTTGCATGGCGGGTTGCGCCACGCCAAGCTTTTTCAGCAGGTCAGCGTTGCCTGCACCGGCGCATAGCACTACGCGCTGAGCGAAAATATCCCGCCCGTCGACGCGCATGCCCACCAGCTCCTGACCTTCAAACAACGGTTCCAGCGCCTGACCGGCCAGCAGGCTACCGTCGGCCAGTTCAGCCAGTCGCTCTATCAGGCTTGGCACATCAATGACCAGTTCAGCCAGACGATAAACCTTGCCCTTGAATTTCGGGTTTTGCAGGGCGGGCGGAAGATCCGTGCCTTTGACTTGATCGACACGGCCGCGCACGGCCTTGCTGGCAAAGAAGCTGGTGAGGTTGCCCGCCAGGGTGCCGGGCGACCAGAGGTAATGGGCCTGGGAGAGTACACGTACGCCGCTGAGGTCCAGCTCGCCGGTACCGGCCAACGCTTCACGCCAGCGGCGCGGCATGTCAGCGATTGCTTCCGATGCACCTGACAGCGCGCCATGCAGGGCGTATTTGGCACCGCCGTGGATGATCCCCTGGGATTTGAGGCTTTGCCCCCCGCCGAGGCTGGCATTTTCGATCAGGACAGTCGAGTACCCCTGGCCGCGCAGTCGGGCATTGAGCCAGAGGCCAGCAACGCCGGCACCGACGATCAGGACGTCAGTGGAAATTACGGAAGGCATGAACACCTCTGTGGCCGAAAGAATGCGGCCATTATAGAGGAACGCGTTTTCAATGCCCGGCGGTTTTCGAAAACAACTGAATCACGACGACGCCCAGAACGATCATGCCCATGCCAAGCATGGCGGGAATGTCGAGTTTCTGCCCGTAGATGAAGTACGCAGCGACACTGACCATGACAATCCCCATGCCCGCCCAGACGGCATAGGCTACTCCCACCGGAATCGTGCGGACCACCAGAATCAGCATCCAGAAGGCGATGGCGTAGCCGCAGATCACCAGCAGTAACGGGATTGGCGTGCTCAAGCCTTTGACGGCTTTCATGGAAATGGTGCCGATGACTTCAGCGCATATGGCGATGGCCAGCAGGTAGTAGGCAGGCATAACGGTAACTCCTCTTCATATGTCGGACATTCTTCGCCACCGGTGAGATGGGGTAAAGTCATTACCTATCGGTATTAGAGATAGGTCGCCAAACCATGCAGTGGAATCTTGAGCAAATGCGCCTGTTCGTCAGTGTGGCTGAGCAGCGTTCGTTTTCTGCGGTCGCGCGGGATATGCGCAGAGCTCAGTCGGCCGTCAGCAGTGCAATCGCCATGCTGGAGTCTGACTTGGGTGTGAGCCTGTTCGAGCGCAGCAGTGGTCGTCAGCCCCGTTTGACCGAGGCGGGTGCCGCATTACTTGAAGAGGCCCGTGAGTTGCTGCGCCAATGCGAGCGTATCGACGGACGCGCGCTGGCGCTGATGCGCGGGCAGGAGGCGCAATTACGCGTTGCCCATGATGAGGCCATGCCTTATCAGCCTGTGCTCGACAGTCTGGAGGCGCTGTCTGAGCGCTTTCCGACCCTTGAAGTTCAGCTGGCCAGCGGCGCTCAGGGCGACGTCGCACGCAAATTGCTGGAGCGGCGGGCTGATCTGGGGTTGCTGTTTCATCACGAGCAGATGCCCACCGAGTTGGAGCGCAGAGGGCTGGGCGGGGTGGAAATGGTTACCGTGTGCGCGGTGGATCATCCACTGGCTCGGGAGGGGCGCGTCACCCGGCAACAACTGGCGCGGCATCGGCAATTATTGATTGCTCCGCAACAAAGCGGTTATCCCGGTGGTGAGCAGTTGAGCCCGCAGGTCTGGCGGGCCGACAGTTTTTATGTGATGGCCGAGCTGTTGATGCGCGGCCTGGGTTGGGCCTGGCTACCCCGACATGTGGTGCAGTATCCAACCTATCAACATCAGATGATCGAACTGCTCAGTGAGTGGACGCCGCCACCCTTGGTGGTGGAAATGGTCTGGCGACGTGACGAGCCCCTGGGCCCGGCTGCGCAGTGGCTGTCAGAAAGTTTTGCCCGGCATTTGCGGGCCATTGGCTGATAAACTCCGCGCCCATGAATAGAACCTTATATACCTTGCTGTTTCATATCGGCCTGCCATTGGTGGCCGTTCGACTGTGGCTGCGAGCACGCAAGGCACCGGCCTATCGCCAGCGAATCGGTGAGCGTTTCGCTCTGGGCTTGCCAGCCATGCAGCCGGGCGGCATCTGGGTGCATGCGGTGTCGGTGGGCGAAAGCATTGCTGCTGCGCCGATGATTCGTGCGCTGCTCGCCGCTTATCCACAGCTGCCGATCACGATCACCTGCATGACGCCCACCGGTTCGGAGCGGATCAAGGCCATGTTTGCCAACGAGCCGCGCATTCAGCATTGCTACCTGCCTTATGACTTGCCATGGGCAGCGGGTCGCTTTCTTGATCATGTGCGACCAGTGCTTGGCGTGATCATGGAGACCGAGCTATGGCCTAACCATATTCATCAGTGTGCCAAGCGCGGCATCCCGGTTGCTTTGGCCAATGCGCGGCTGTCCGAGCGCTCGGCGCGGGGTTATGCACGGTTTGCCAAATTGACCCGGCCGATGCTGGAAGAGATGAACTGGTTCGCGGTGCAGACCGAGACTGAAGCGCAGCGTTTTCGGGATTTGGGTGCACGTCCTGAATGCGTGGCCGTCACCGGTTCGATCAAGTTTGACCTGACGATTGATCCACAATTGCTGACCCATGCCGCGCAGTTACGCGAAGAATGGCAGGCGACTGAGCGCCCTCTCTGGATCGCGGCCAGCACCCATGCGGGTGAGGATGAAATTGTTCTGGCGGCTCATCGGCAATTGCTGAGCAGCCATCCCGATGCACTGCTGGTTTTGGTGCCGCGCCATCCGGAGCGTTTTAACAGCGTGCATGATCTTGTCGTGCAGCAAGGTTTTGCGACGGTGCGTCGTTCATCCGGTCAGCCAGTGACAGCGCAGACCTCGGTGCTGGTGGGCGACACCATGGGAGAACTTCTGTTTCTCTATGCCTTGGCCGACATTGCTTTTGTTGGTGGCAGTCTGGTGTCTAACGGCGGCCACAACCTGCTGGAACCTGCCGCGTTGGCCAAGCCTGTTTTGAGCGGCCCGCACCTGTTCAATTTCCTCGAGATCGCCGCGATGTTGCGCAATGCCGAGGCGTTGATCGAATGCCGCGATGCAGCGAGTCTTTCGGCCGCTGTGCAGCAACTGTTCGACCAGCCGCAAAAGGCGCGCGATATGGCACAAGCAGGGTTGGCGGTTATGAAGGCTAATCAAGGCGCATTAAAGCGATTGCTGGATGGGCTTGGCCGCCTTCCAGGGTAGGAGGCAACTTGTTGGCGAGAGGGGCTGACGCGTTGATTCAGGCGCACCGTCTCGCGAACAAGTTCGCTCCTACCGCAGTTGCGTGGCGAGGCAGGCTTGGCGAAATGCCGACTCGGTGATTCAGGCACGCCGCGTTCAAAGGTAGGAGGCAACTTGTTGGCGATTAGGGGGTGACGCGGTGATTCAGGTGCACCGTCTCGCGAACAAGTTCGCTCCTACCGCAGTTGCGTGGCGAGGCAGGCTTGGCGAAATGCCGACTCGGTGATTCAGGCACGCCGCGTTCAAAGGTAGGAGGCAACTTGTTGGCGATTAGGGGGTGACGCGGTGATTCAGGTGCACCGTCTCGCGAACAAGTTCGCTCCTACCGCAGTTGCGTGGCGAGGCAGGCTTGGCGAAATGCCGACTCGGTGATTCAGGCACGCCGCGTTCAAAGGTAGGAGGCAACTTGTTGGCGATTAGGGGGTGACGCGGTGATTCAGGTGCACCGTCTCGCGAACAAGTTCGCTCCTACCGCAGCGGTGCGGTGGGGCTGGCTTAAGGTGTTGCCTCGTGCTTTTCTGTAGGTGCTCGTGCGCTCCTACAGATTTCCGTTTGCTGCTCGACAGTGATATCTACCGCTGCGGCGGTCTTTCGAAATTTTTCTTCGCGGCCGCGGCAAGATCCGGCGGCAAGAAGTCTTTGTCCGGGTTGTAGTCGGCTTTCAGGTAGCGTGACAAATCCTGCAAGTCGCCAGGATTCAACGTTCCCGCCGCTTGCTTCAAGCGCAGGTTGTCGAGGATGTAGTCATAGCGGGTGTTGTTGTAATCGCGCACCGAGGCGTACAACTGGCGCTGGGCATCCAGAACGTCGACGATGTTGCGAGTTCCCACCTGATAGCCGATTTCCGTGGCTTCCAATGCGCTCTGGTTAGAGATGATTGACTGCTTGCGAGCCTGAACCTGCTCCACATCGGTGTTTACTGCGCGGTGCAGGTTGCGGGTGTTCTCCACCACCTGGCGACGCAAACCTTCGCGACGTTGCTCACTCTGGCTCAGTCTTGAATACGCTTCTCGAACTTGCGAGCTGGTCAGGCCACCGCTGTAGATCGGGATATTCAGCTGCACACCAATGCTGCGCTGCTCCACGTCGCCACGGTAATTCTGCCCCGTGTAGTTCGGATTGCTGAAGCCCAGCGCATCGTTATCGCCGCGCTTGTATTGAGCCACCGCATCAAGGGTCGGAGCGTGCCCGGCCTTGCGCTGACGCAAGGTTTCTTCTGCGGCGTTAACTGCGTAATTGCTGGCCAGCAGGTTGAGGTTCTGCTGCGCGGCCGTATCAACCCAGGCTTTCGCGTCGTTGGGCATTGGCGCCAGAATCGGCAACGTGTGGACGATCCCTTCAATGGAGTTGTACTCACGATTGGTCAACGTCACCAAGGCCTGAAAAGCATCATCCACCTGACGTTTGGCAACGATCCGGCTGGCCCGGGCAGTGTCATAGCTCGCCTGAGCCTGCAACACGTCGGTCTTGTCGGAAAGCCCAACGTCGAAGCGCTCATTGGCTTGATCCAGCTGACGTTTGAAGGCTGCTTCTTCTGCTTTGGTCGAGGCCAGGTTGTCCTGGGCGCGCAGCACGGTGAAGTAACTTTGCGCGCTCTGCAGAATCAGGTTCTGCTCGGTGGCTGAGAGTTCGAGCGCTGCCTGTTCATCGACTGCTTCGGCAGCCTGCAACTGGAACCAGCGGTCTGCACGGAAAATCGGTTGGCTCAGCGTCGCCTGATACACCGTGCCGCTGCGGGTGGCAATGGCGTTGGGTTGGTCGATGCTGGTGCGGGTATTGTTGACGTCGGCACCGGCAGACAGGTTCGGCAGCAAGCCGGCGCGGGCCTGCGGTACAACTTCCTTGCGAGCGGCATAATCGGCGCGTGCTGCTGCAAGATCGGCGTTGTTGTCGACAGCTTCCTGGTAAACACTGACCAGCCCGGTTTTGGTCGGCAGCGGCATGTCGGCTGCCCAGGCAATCGAACTGCAGGCACATGACACGGCAATGGCCAATGAAAGTTTGTGCAGCATGGGGCGTTCCCTGTTCATGATTATGGTGCCAGTCCGATTCGAAGAAGCTGGCTTGCGAGTGTAGAGGCTGGGGGCCGTGGCAACAATCAGGCAGGCCATTTATCCAGCGTTTGAAAACGCGCTTGGCGTTCCGGGCTCGTCGCGACTAGACTGGCGACGTTCTTGTCGGGGTGCCTTGCTTTGAGGCTGAGATCGGTTAAACCGGATCCCGTTGAACCTGATCAGGTTAGCGCCTGCGTAGGGAACAAGATTTCTCGTCTCCCGGCGAGTCCTCTTGAGTGTCGTCCGGGGTCGATGGTTCATTTCTGAAAGCCTTGAAATGAATCAACACTCTCCGCTCGATACTCAGCACCAGTCTTGGTGCGTCTTTCCGTCTTCAGGTTCGCTCCGACAATTAATCCGCCGCTGGATGATGTCTGGAGAGCCCGTGATGAGTACAAATCCAAAAAATGCCGCCAACCTGAGTGAGTCCGCACAAGTCGACTCTGGATCGGTGCAGCCGTTTACCCGCTCGCAAAAAATCTATGTTCAGGGCTCTCGCCCCGACATCCGCGTGCCCATGCGCGAAATTACCCTGGATGTGACGCCGACCGATTTTGGCGGCGAAATCAACGCGCCGGTGACGGTGTATGACACGTCGGGTCCTTACACTGACCCGAACGTCATCATTGATGTGCGCAAAGGCCTGGCTGACGTACGTTCGCCGTGGATCGACGCGCGCAACGACACCGAGCGTCTCGACGGCCTGACGTCGAACTTCGGCCAGCAGCGACTGGCCGATGCCGAGCTGACCCGTCTGCGTTTCGCCCACGTACGCAACCCTCGTCGAGCCAAGGCCGGGGCCAACGTGAGCCAGATGCATTACGCGCGTCAGGGCATCATCACGGCGGAGATGGAATACGTCGCCATCCGCGAAAATATGAAGCTGCAAGAAGCCCGTGCTGCCGGTCTGCTCACTCAGCAACACGCCGGGCATAGCTTCGGCGCGAACATCCCCAAAGAAATCACCGCTGAGTTCGTGCGCGAAGAAATCGCTCGCGGTCGCGCAATCATCCCGGCCAACATCAACCACACCGAGCTGGAGCCGATGATCATTGGCCGCAACTTCCTGGTGAAGATCAACGGCAACATCGGCAACAGCGCGCTGGGTTCGTCCATTGAAGAAGAAGTCGCCAAACTGACCTGGGGTATCCGCTGGGGCTCGGACACGGTCATGGACTTGTCCACGGGCAAACACATTCACGAAACCCGCGAGTGGATCATCCGTAACTCGCCGGTGCCGATCGGTACGGTGCCGATCTATCAGGCGCTGGAAAAAGTTGGCGGCGCCGCCGAAGACCTGACGTGGGAGCTGTTCCGCGACACGCTGATCGAGCAGGCGGAGCAGGGCGTCGATTACTTCACGATTCACGCCGGCGTATTGCTGCGCTACGTGCCACTGACGGCCAAACGCGTCACCGGTATCGTCAGCCGTGGCGGTTCGATCATGGCCAAGTGGTGCCTGGCGCACCACAAAGAGAACTTCCTCTACACGCACTTTGAAGACATCTGCGAAATCATGAAGGCCTACGACGTCAGCTTCTCGCTGGGCGATGGCTTGCGTCCGGGATCAATTGCCGATGCCAACGACGCCGCGCAATTCGGTGAGCTGGAAACTCTGGGTGAACTGACCAAAATCGCCTGGAAGCACGACGTGCAGACCATGATCGAAGGCCCGGGCCATGTGCCGATGCAGTTGATCAAAGAGAACATGGACAAGCAGCTGGAGTGCTGTGACGAAGCGCCGTTCTACACCCTCGGCCCGCTGACCACGGATATTGCGCCGGGTTACGACCACATCACCTCGGGTATTGGTGCGGCGATGATCGGCTGGTTCGGTTGCGCGATGCTTTGTTACGTCACGCCCAAAGAGCATTTGGGGTTGCCGAACAAGGATGACGTGAAGACCGGGATCATCACCTACAAGATCGCGGCGCATGCGGCTGACCTTGCCAAGGGCCATCCGGGCGCGCAGATCCGCGATAACGCACTGAGCAAGGCGCGTTTTGAATTCCGCTGGGAAGACCAGTTCAACCTTGGTCTGGACCCGGACACCGCACGTTCGTATCACGACGAAACCTTGCCAAAAGACTCCGCCAAGGTCGCGCATTTCTGCTCCATGTGCGGGCCGAAATTCTGCTCGATGAAAATCACTCAGGAAGTGCGTGAGTACGCGGCTAACCAGAAGATTGAAGCCATTGACCTGGACGTCGCCCAAGGGCTGGCGGAACAGGCCGAGCGCTTCAAGCAGGAAGGCAGCCAGCTTTACAAAAAAGTGTGATTTGAAGCTGGCAGAGGTCTTGGTAGGAGCGAACTTGTTCGCGAGGCGGCTTAAGGGTTTCACATTAAATCGCCTCGCGAACAAGTTCGCTCCTACCGGGATTCATCGCCTTTACATGTGTTCCTTCTGGACTAAAGCCATGACCACCCCCAGCACCTACTCACCCGATTCCCCTGTTCCCGCAGAAAAGCGCGTCTTCGGCGGGCGTGATCTGTTTTCTCTGTGGTTTTCCCTCGGCATTGGTCTTATGGTCCTGCAAACCGGCGCGCTGTTGGCGCCAGGGCTGGGCCTGTCGGGTTCGTTGATGGCGATCTTCCTTGGCACGCTGGTGGGCGTATTGCTGCTGGCCGCGGTCGGCGTGATCGGCAGCGACACCGGTTTGTCGTCCATGGCCGCGCTGAAAGTCAGCCTGGGTAGCAAAGGCGCCTCACTGCCCGCGCTGCTCAACCTGTTGCAGTTGATCGGTTGGGGTTCGTTCGAAATCATCGTCATGCGCGATGCCGCCAGTCTGCTGGGCACCCGCGCTTTTGGCGAAGGCAGCCCGTGGACCAGTCCGCTGCTCTGGACCTTGTTCTTCGGTGGACTGGCGACATTGCTGGCGGTCAGTGGCCCGCTGACGTTTGTTCGACAGATTCTGCGTAAGTGGGGCATCTGGCTGTTGCTGGCGGCTTGCCTGTGGCTGACCTGGAATCTGTTCGCCAAGGCTGATCTGGCCGCGCTTTGGGCGCAGGCCGGTGACGGATCTTTGCCCTTTGCGGTGGGCTTTGACATTGCTATCGCCATGCCGCTGTCATGGCTGCCACTGATTGCCGATTACTCACGCTTCGGCAAGCGCGCAAAAAACGTCTTCGGCGGCACCGCGCTGGGGTTCTTCATCGGTAATTTCTGGCTGATGAGCCTGGGCGTCGCTTACACCCTGGCATTCGCGCCGAGTGGGGAAGTCAATGCGCTGTTGCTGGCGCTGGCAGGGGCGGGATTGGGGATTCCATTACTGCTGATCCTGCTCGACGAGTCGGAAAACGCTTTTGCCGATATTCACTCGGCGGCAGTGTCCAGCGGGATGCTTTCAGGGCTGAAAGTCGAGCATCTGGCGCTAGCGATTGGCGTGATCTGCACGCTGATTGCCTGCTTTGCACCCTTGGCGCAGTATCAGAACTTCCTGCTGCTCATCGGCTCGGTATTCGCGCCGTTGTTTGGCGTGGTGCTGGTGGATCACTTTGTGCTGCGAGGACGCAAAAGCCGGGCGGCTAATGTCGAGTTTCACTGGATGACCTTGTTGGCCTGGCTAGGCGGAGTCAGCACCTATCACTTGCTGGCCAATCTTTATCCGGATATCGGCGCAACACTGCCAGCGCTCATCGTCGCTGGCGTGCTGCAGTTGTTGCTGGGTAAAAAAGTTGCCGGGTAAGAACCTCAACCGCGACCGGGGAACAGCTCCGGTTTGAGGATGCCATTGAGCTGTGGATAAGGAATCTTCAGCTCGATGTGGCCCATGGAGTAAGGCGCGATAGTGTCCACCTGATACTTGAGGATGAACGCGCCGTACGTCAGGGCGATGTGCGGAGTACGTTTGAACGGCCAGGTTTTCATGAACTCAGGGTCTTCGTTCATTTTGGTCGACAACAACCAGCCCTGATGCGCCAGTTCGGCCTTCTGCCAGAACTCGCCTTCCTTGCCCGGCACAATCATGTCGGCCAGGGTCAGCACTTTCTCTTGCGGACGTGAATAGTTGATGAACGCGCGACCTGGAGCGCCGTGTGCGCCGCCGGTCTCCAGATAGCTGGACAGTTCGACGACTACGATACCGTCATGTTGCTCGCGTACCTTGGCTTGCAAATAGCTGGCGTTGCGGCCTTGGGAATCACGCAGGTATTGCTCTTGATACGCTTTGAGCGAGACCGGCAGCGGTCCGCTGGAATCTGTGCGAGTCAGTTGCAGCAGGGTCTTCTGCACGATGGCGTCCAGCTTGGGCTCATCGGGGAAGTGCACGGTGTCGATATTCACCAGCGGGCAATCGGCGGCGGTACAGCCCGGCTTGATCAGCTCGGACGCATCGCGCTGCACTTGCAGGGGCGCACGGTAATTGGGTTGGAGCAGGCTCTGACACGCGCCCAGCATAAGTGCCAGGCAGGCCAGTGAAGCGATCCTCAATAACGACATGTTGATCCTTTGCGGTGGCAATGAAGACGGTTACGTTGTTCGAGTTCAGGCTGCTTGGACTGCAAACGGTGGCATCGGTTCGCCGCTGGGCGGATTAGAGTTCGTTTCGCCATCACCCGTCTACCCTGCATGTTCAAGAGGGGGCTGCATCTGGTTGGCGATGCGCGTTAGGATGGCGTCACGTCACGATTTACCCGAAGCGAGAGCCCAATGACCGACCCGACCCGATCGACCCCGACAGCGTTTGAAATCACCAAACGGGAAAACTGCTTTCAGGGCTTTTATAGACTGGACAAAGTGATCCTGCGTCACGAGCTGTTTGCCGGTGGCCTGGGCAAGGAGATCAGTCGCGAGCTGTTCGTGCGCCACGACGCGGTGTGTGTCCTGCCTTATGACGCCAAACGTGACGAAGTGGTCTTGATCGAGCAGTTTCGCGTTGGTGCGCTGAACAAGACTGCCAACCCTTGGCTGATTGAGCTGGTCGCCGGTTTGATCGACAAAGATGAGCAGCCTGAAGAGGTTGCCCACCGTGAGGCAGAAGAGGAAGCTGATATCGTCTTCAGCGCTTTGTGGCCTATCACTAAATACTTTCCGTCGCCGGGTGGCAGCGATGAGTTCGTTCATCTGTACTTAGGGCGTTGTGAAAGCGAGGGTGCAGGGGGATTGCACGGACTGGAGTCTGAGGGCGAAGATATCCGCGTCACCGTCTGGTCGTTCGATGACGCACTGCAAGCCGTACGTGACGGGCGAATTATCAATGCTTCGACGATTATTGCGCTGCAATGGCTGGCGTTGAATCGTGCTGAAGTCAGGGGGTTATGGTCGTGAATCCATTGCGCGAGCGCTATCGTGTTGACCTCGCCGGGCTGCAAGCCGCCTGCGAGGCCAACTATGCGCGCTTGATGCGATTGTTGCCGGACATGCGCAACGAACAACGCTCACGTCGGGTGGCGGTAACCCAGGGCGATCAAATGCTCGGCGTGCTGGCGGTTGAAGTACTCCTCGATTGTCCATACACCACGACCCTGCAAGTGCGTCAGGAACACAGCCTGCCGTGGCTGCCGGTGCCCAGCCTGGAAGTCCAGGTCTACCACGACGCGCGCATGGCCGAAGTCATCGGCGCTGAACATGCGCGGCGCTTTCGGGGGATCTATCCGTATCCCAATGCGGAGATGCATCAGCCGGATGAAAAAGCCCAGTTGAATCTGTTTCTCGGCGAGTGGCTGAGCCATTGTCTCGCTTGTGGGCATGAGTTTGAGGCGGTGCGGTAAGCGTTGTATTCGTCTCGCAGCAAACGTGGTTTCCATTAAAAAATGCAAACCTTAGAATTGAAATGCTTATCTGTAGGAGTGAGCTTGCTCGCGATAGCGGCCTGTAATTCAAATATCCTCTAAGTGATAGACCGCTATCGCGAGCAAGCTCACTCCTACAGGTCCAATGTTTGCAGCGAGATAGTGTCGTGTCGGGATACCGAGGCCGATTCATGTGGATGCGTACAAGAGAGAAATCTTCTCTATAAGCCTTCGTAACTGAGACCTGCCACTCATTCCCGTATTTGCCGACCTGATCGCTTCCCACCATAATCGCCAGACTCTGCCCAAGGAGATGGCTTTTGCCCAACGTCCCCGTTAACGACTCAGTCCTGTTGGTCCAGCTGTCCGACAGCCATTTGTTCGCCAATGCGGACGGTACGCTGCTGGGGATGTGTACCCGCGACAGTCTGCAAAAAGTCATTGAGTTGGTGTTGGCCGAACAGCCGCAGGTCGATCTGGTGGTTGCCAGTGGCGATGTTTCCCAGGACGGCAGTGTTGAGTCTTATGAGGCGTTCCGTCGGTTGAGTGGGGAGATCGATGCGCCTAAGCGCTGGTTCCCCGGCAATCATGATGAATCCGTGGAAATGCGCCAGGCAGCGCAACAAAGCGACTTGCTCGACCCGGTCATCGATATTGGCAATTGGCGAGTGACATTGCTGGATTCCTCGGTACCGGGTTCCGTACCCGGGTATTTGTCTGATCAGCAACTGCAGTTGCTGGTCCAGTCATTGAGTGAAGCGCCCGAGCGACATCATCTGGTGTGTCTGCATCACAATCCGGTGCAGATTGGCTGCGAGTGGATGAACCCCATCGGCCTGCGTAATCCCGACGCGCTGTTTGCGGTCCTGGAGCGTTTTCCACAGGTGCGAGCAGTGCTCTGGGGGCATGTTCATCAGGAATATGACCAGATGCGCGATACCGTCCGGCTGCTGGCGTCGCCTTCAACCTGCATTCAGTTCGCGCCCGGTAGCGTTGATTTCAAAGTTGATACCACCGCTCCGGGCTACCGCTGGCTGCGTCTTTACAACGATGGGACGCTGGAAACCGGCGTATCCCGGGTGGTTGGCCTGGATTTCGAAGTGGATTACGGCGGCAAGGGCTACTGATCTTTTTGGCGTGATACACACCTGTGCGAGTCTTTCAGCGTTAGTCCCTGTAAACTGCGCGGCTTTGCACCACTCAGTGATTCAGGAGCGGACGGCGTGACCAGTGAAAACCCCACACTGCTTTATATCCACGGCCTGAACAGTTCGGCGCTGTCGAAAAAAGCCACTCAACTGATCGCGCTGATGCGCTCGCTGGGGTTGAGTGAGCAGGTGCGTGTCCCTGAATTGCATCACCATCCGCGTCACGCCATGGTTCAGCTCGAATCCGCTATCGAAGAGCTGGGGCGGCCATTGCTGGTCGGCAGCTCGCTCGGCGGCTACTATGCGACACACCTGGCGCAGCGTCACGGCCTCAAAGCCGTGCTGATCAACCCGGCAGTCAACCCGCACCAGCTGTTCGACGGATTTGTCGGTACGCAGCAAAACCTTTATACCGGCGAAACCTGGGAGCTGACCCACGACCACGTCAAGGCTCTGGCCGAACTGGAAGTACCAGCACCTCAGGACCCCACGCGTATTCAGGTCTGGCTGCAAACCGGGGATGAGACCCTTGATTATCGCCGCGCCGAATCGTTTTATCGTGCATGCGCCTTGCGTATTCAGGCCGGCGGCGACCACAGTTACCAAGGCTTTGCCGGGCAATTGCCCGCATTGTTGAGCTTTGCCGGATTCGCCCCTGAGTTGTTACAGGCGCTGGATGTTTCGATGCTTTGAATGTATAGCCGGATTAAATGTAGGAGCTGCCGAAGGCTGCGATTGGTTCGAAAGCCTGGCGTAGGCGGATCGCAGCCTTCGGCAGCTCCTACAGGTTTTCAACTCTGTAACCCCACGAACAACTGATGACGAGACCCCATGGCCAATCCCAGCGCTAGCTCTTATAACGCAGACGCCATCGAAGTCCTCTCGGGCCTCGACCCGGTTCGAAAGCGTCCGGGCATGTACACCGACACTTCGCGACCGAACCACCTTGCCCAGGAAGTCATCGACAACAGCGTCGACGAAGCGCTGGCCGGGCATGCCAAATCGGTGCAGGTCATCCTGCATGCCGATAACTCGCTGGAAGTGTCCGACGATGGTCGCGGCATGCCGGTGGATATTCACCCGGAGGAAGGCGTTTCGGGTGTCGAGCTGATCCTCACCAAGCTTCACGCGGGCGGCAAGTTCTCCAACAAGAACTACCAGTTCTCCGGCGGTCTTCACGGTGTGGGTATTTCCGTGGTCAACGCGCTGTCGACCCTGGTCAAGGTTCGGGTCAAGCGCGATGGCAACGAATACGAAATGTCCTTCACCGACGGCTACAAGGCGTCGGAGCTGGAAGTTGTCGGGACGGTCGGTAAACGCAACACCGGGACGAGCGTTTATTTCTCGCCGGACCCCAAGTATTTCGATACCCCGAAGTTTTCGGTCAGCCGTCTCAAGCATGTGCTCAAGGCCAAGGCCGTACTGTGTCCGGGGCTGCTGGTCAGCTTTGAGGACAAAGCCACCGGCGAGAAAGTCGAATGGCATTACGAAGACGGCCTGCGTTCCTACTTGCAGGACTCGGTCAGCGACTTCCTGCGCCTGCCGGACGAACCGTTCTGCGGTAGTTTTGCCGGTAATAAAGAAGCGGTCGACTGGGCGCTGCTCTGGTTGCCGGAAGGCGGCGACAGCGTTCAGGAAAGCTACGTCAACCTGATCCCGACGGCGCAAGGCGGCACTCATGTCAACGGTCTGCGTCAGGGCTTGCTTGATGCGATGCGCGAGTTCTGCGAATACCGCAATCTGCTGCCGCGTGGCGTGAAGCTCGCGCCGGAAGATGTCTGGGAGCGCATTGCTTTCGTTCTCTCGATGAAAATGCAGGAACCGCAGTTCTCTGGCCAGACCAAAGAGCGCTTGTCTTCTCGTGAAGCGGCGGCGTTTGTGTCAGGTGTCGTCAAAGATGCTTTCAGCCTGTGGCTCAATGCCAACTCCGATCTGGGCATGCAACTGGCCGAATTGGCGATCAACAACGCCGGTCGCCGACTCAAGGCCAGCAAGAAGGTCGAGCGCAAGCGCATTACTCAAGGTCCGGCGTTGCCTGGCAAGCTGGCTGATTGCGCCGGGCAAGACCCGATGCGTTCCGAGCTGTTCCTGGTGGAAGGTGACTCCGCTGGCGGTTCGGCCAAGCAGGCGCGGGACAAGGAGTTTCAGGCGATCCTGCCGTTGCGCGGCAAGATCCTCAACACGTGGGAAGTCGATGGCGGCGAAGTGCTTGCCAGCCAGGAAGTCCACAACATTGCCGTCGCCATAGGTGTCGATCCGGGCGCCGCGGACATGAGCCAGCTGCGCTACGGCAAGATCTGCATCCTTGCCGACGCCGACTCCGATGGTTTGCACATTGCGACCTTGTTGTGCGCGTTGTTCGTCCAGCATTTCCGCCCGCTTGTGGATGCAGGGCACGTGTATGTCGCCATGCCGCCGCTGTACCGCATCGACTTGGGTAAAGAGATTTACTACGCGCTGGACGAAGCCGAGCGCGACGGGATTCTGGACCGTCTGGTGGCCGAGAAGAAACGCGGCAAGCCGCAGGTCACTCGATTCAAAGGTCTGGGTGAAATGAACCCGCCACAGCTGCGTGAAACCACCATGGACCCGAACACTCGCCGTCTGGTGCAACTGACGCTGGATGATTTCGAGGTGGCTTCGGAAATGATGGACATGTTGCTGGCCAAAAAGCGCGCCGGCGATCGCAAAAACTGGCTGGAGTCCAAAGGCAACCTTGCCGAGGTTCTGACCTGATGCAAATCGCCCCGGTGTCCCTGACACCGCGCGATAGCGCCAAACCTGCAGAAGTGCGCTTGCCCGCGATGGGGGTGTGCCAGTCGATGGATGTTGCGCCTGATCGACCGAATCGCGAGCAAGCTCACTCCTACAGAATCGCGCGTTTGATACAAAACTGCGTAGTACGCACGACCTCTGTAGGAGCGCGCTTGCCCGCGATGGAGGTGTGTCAGTCGACGCATGTTGTGACTGATCGACCGGATCGCGGGCAAGCGCGCTCCTACAGGATTGCGCGTTTGATACAAAACTGCGTAGTACGCACGACCGCTGTAGGAGCGCGCTTGCCCGCGATGGAGGTGTGTCAGTCGATGCATGTCGCGACTGATCGGCCGGATCGCGGGCAAGCGCGCTCCGACAGGAGATATGTGTGGGGCGGGCTGCTTGCAGCTCTGCTGGCCGCGCCGGCATTCGCAGCCCCTCTACCAGAGCTGACGCTCGTCTCCGAGCATCCCGTAGACAGCATGGTCGGGGGTAACCTGTCAGGCCTGGCAATGTGCAACGGCCAGTTATGGGCAATTTCGGACCGCGATGACGACTTGCTCTACCGCATGGATATGACGAAAACCGTCTGGCAGGCCCAGTCGGAAAAGATTGATGTACCGCCTGCGCCGGAGAGCGATTTACCCGCCAACCTGCGTTCATTGGCCAAACTGTCGTCCTTCGTCCGCGGTGGCAGTCTGGATTTCGAAGGCATCAGTTGCGACGCGGCGGGCAATAAATATGTCGTCAGCGAAGCGCATGCCGAGGTCCTCAAGGTGCCCGTGGAAGGAAACCCGGGCTGGTTGAAATTGCCGAGCGAGTTGGTCGCACAGGCGCGTGCCAAGGGCATGTTGCAACACTTCAACGCCATTTTCGAAGGCTTGGCTGTCAGCCCCCAGGGTGATCGCTTGTGGCTGGCTGCCGAACGCGAGCAGCGCGGTTTACTGGTAGTCAGCCGCGAGTCGGATGCCTGGCGCTGCAAAGGCAGTTGCGTCTTGCGGACTGAACCCGGCAAAGAAGTGTTGCCGCCTCAAGTGGGTGGCAAATCGGTATCCCGTGATTTCGCGGATCTGTCACTGTTCAACGGCAAGCTGTTTACCTTGGAGCGTTCGGCTTATCGCATCTGTCGGCGCGATCTGGAAACCGGCAAGACCGAGCAGTGCTGGTCGTTCGCCAAAGAAGCCCTGATGCCGAATCGACTTTATGATCAGGCGTTTGGCCTGACTGAAGCACTGGTCGTCGACGAGACGGGTGCCTGGATTGGTGTCGACAACAATTTTGGCAAGCGCGCTGATGGCGAGGAACGCCCGATTGTGTGGCGTTTCGCGGCTCCTGCGGGTGGCTGGAGTGCTAAACCGTGAGTCAGCAGCCTCCCGGCAAGCGGGCGGGAAAGGTCCTGATGATCGTTGCCTGGGCGGCGGGGCTGTTTCTCGCGACACGCTTTTTTGGTGAGTGGGAAGACAAACAGGAAAATCCCAACGCCGTGGTCACCTCCCAGCACGGTGATGGTTACGTCGAAGTGCAATTGGTGGGCAATCGCCAGGGGCACTTTGTCAGCACCGGGAAGATCAACGATCATCTCGTGCAGTTTTTGCTGGATACCGGCGCCACTGATGTGGCGGTTCCGGGCGAGGTGGCCGACACCTTGCGGTTGCAGCGCGGTGCGCCGGTCTGGGTCAACACGGCCAATGGCCGCAGCGAAGGCTTTCGGACTTCCATCGAGCGCCTGCAACTGGGCGATATCGTCCTGCACAACGTACGCGCCCTGGTGGTGCCCGGTCTGGACGGCGAACAAGTGCTGCTGGGTATGAGCGCAATGAAACAACTCGAATTCACTCAGCGCGGCGGCACCATGCTGCTGCGTCAGACCACGAAATAATGAGGCACGCATGAGCGACTCCCTTGACCTCAGCCTGGATGGTGTAGAACGCCGGTCACTGGCTGACTTCACCGAACAGGCCTACCTCAACTACTCCATGTACGTGATCATGGACCGTGCCTTGCCGCATATCGGCGACGGCCTCAAGCCCGTGCAGCGGCGCATCGTCTACGCCATGAGCGAGCTAGGCCTGGACGCTGATTCCAAGCACAAGAAGTCGGCGCGTACCGTCGGCGACGTGCTCGGCAAGTTTCACCCCCACGGCGACTCGGCCTGTTATGAAGCCATGGTGCTCATGGCCCAGCCGTTCAGCTACCGCTATACGCTGGTAGACGGGCAGGGCAACTGGGGTGCCCCGGATGATCCGAAATCCTTCGCTGCCATGCGTTACACCGAAGCGCGCTTGTCGCGTTACTCCGAAGTACTGCTCAGCGAACTGGGTCAGGGCACTGCGGACTGGGTGCCGAACTTCGACGGTACTCTCGATGAACCAGCGGTTTTGCCGGCACGTTTGCCGAACATTCTCCTTAACGGCACCACCGGAATCGCCGTGGGCATGGCCACTGACGTGCCGCCGCATAACCTGCGTGAGGTCGCGACGGCCTGTGTTCGTTTGCTTGATGAGCCGAAAGCCACCGTTGAACAGCTGGTTGAACACATTCAGGGCCCGGATTACCCGACTGAAGCAGAGATCATCACGCCGCGTGCCGACCTGCTGAAAATGTACGAAACCGGCAAGGGCTCGGTGCGCATGCGCGCCGTGTACCACGTGGAAGATGGCGACATCATCGTTACGGCGCTGCCGCATCAGGTTTCCGGCGCCAAGGTGCTGGAGCAGATTGCCGGGCTGATGCAGGCCAAACCTTCCAAAGCACCGCAGGTCGCGGACCTGCGTGATGAGTCGGACCACGAAAACCCTTGCCGCATCGTGATCATTCCGGTGAACAGCCGGGTCGATCACGAAGCGCTGATGCAGCACCTGTTTGCCAGCACCGATCTGGAGTCCAGCTACAGGGTCAACATCAACATCATTGGTCTGGATGGCAAACCGCAACTTAAAAACCTGCGTGCATTGCTGGTGGAGTGGTTGGAGTTCCGTGTCCGCACGGTGCGTCGCCGCCTGCAATTCCGCCTGGACAAGGTGGAGCGTCGCCTGCACCTGTTGGACGGTTTGTTGATCGCTTACCTCAATCTGGATGAAGTGATCCATATCATCCGTACTGAGGAGCATCCGAAGGCGAAGCTGATCGAACGCTTCGAGCTGAGCGAAATCCAGGCAGACTACATTCTGGACACCCGCCTGCGACAGCTGGCGCGTCTCGAAGAAATGAAGCTACGCAATGAACAGGATGAGCTGAACAAAGAGCGAACCAAATTATTGGCGCTGCTGGGCAGCGAAGCCAAGCTGAAGAAGCTGGTCCGCACCGAGCTGCTTAAAGATGCCGAAACTTATGGCGACGACCGCCGCTCGCCTATCGTGGAGCGTGCCGAAGCCAAGGCCATGACCGAGCATGACCTGCTGCCGAATGAGAAAGTGACCGTCGTACTGTCGGAAAAAGGCTGGGTACGCTCTGCCAAAGGCCACGATATCGACGCGACCGGGCTTTCCTACAAGGCGGGTGACGGGTTCCAGACCGCTGCAATGGGCCGCTCCAACCAATACGCGGTATTTATCGACTCTACCGGGCGCAGCTATTCGCTGGCGGCGCACACCTTGCCATCGGCGCGGGGACAGGGCGAGCCGTTGACCGGCAAGCTTCAGCCACCGCCGGGCGCGACATTTGAATGTGTGTTGCTGCCTGAAGATGACGCGCTTTATGTCATCGCGTCGGACGCAGGCTACGGCTTCGTGGTCAAAGGCGAGGATCTGCAGGCCAAGAACAAGGCAGGTAAAGCGCTGTTGAGCCTGCCGAAAGGGGCCAAGGTGATGCAGCCGCGTCCAGTGGCTGATCGCGAGCAAAACTGGCTCGCCGCTGTGACCACTGAAGGACGTCTGCTGATCTTCAAGATCAGTGACCTTCCGCAATTGAGCAAAGGCAAGGGCAACAAGATCATCGGGATTCCGGGTGATCGAGTGGCCAGTCGTGAAGAATATGTGACTGATGTCGCCGTCATACCGCAAGGTTCGACACTGGTCTTGCAGGCAGGCAAACGTAACCTGTCACTCAAGCCTGATGATCTGGAACATTACAAGGGGGAACGTGGACGTCGGGGTAATAAGCTGCCGCGAGGCTTCCAGAGGGTTGATGCGCTTTTGGTGGAAAACGCCTCTTAATCCTCGTTTAGAGCTATCGGTCTTCGTTTTGCCATGAAGATCGACGCATAATCGCTGGAGTCATGACGCATATTCACGGATGATATGACGTCTTGAGGCGCAAGCGTGGCTGAGTGCCTGCACGACTTTTGTTGAGTTATACACTGTGGCTTGCTTGACGGCGGCCACCTGGATGGGACGATGAATCTTCTACGCCTTCCCTTTGTTTTGTTGATGACCGGTGTTTTGGGTCTGGCTGGTTGCAGTGTGAACCAACCGACCTCGCTTTATCAGCTCGACAGCGGCACACCGGGGCAACCTACGCACAATAAGGGCCTGGCAGTTTTACTTGGGCCAGTCTCAGTGGCGGATTACCTGCAGCGCGAAACACTGCTGCAGCGTCAGCCTGACGGTAGCCTGACCGCTTCGACCGACGGTCGTTGGGCAGGTAGCCTGTCTTCGGATATTGACCAACTGCTGCTGCGCCAATTGGCGTGGAAGCTGGACAGCCAGCGCGTAGTGCTGGCACCTGCTGCGGCAAACTTCACGCCTGATGTGCAAGTGGTATTGTCCATCAGCCGTCTGGACTCGGGCGCGAAGCAGCCTGCGATTCTCGATGCCCAATGGCGTCTGGTGGACCGCAAAGGCAATGTTCGTGACAGCCGGATCGTGCATCTGGAAGAACTGCATGCCGGGACGTCTGCCGATCAGGTGCGTGCCCAAGGCCTGCTGCTTCAGCGTCTGGCGGATCAGGTGAGTTCTGCGGTCAAGCCGATTTCCTGGCAGCCTCTGGAAGAACCCAAGAAAGCCCCGGTAGCTCGCGCCAAAGAGCCTGAGAAACCAAAGATTCCAATGGCTTCACCAATACGTACTGATCTTGAAGTGTTCCGCTTCTAGGATTGGCGCAAACAAAAAGCCCGCAGCGATGCGGGCTTTTTTGTGGGTGGTGATCAGGGTTGTGCTCCTGTACAGACTGTGTGAAAACGTAGCGAGCGACGGCAAGACAAGGCAAAAACAGGCGAAAAACGGCCGGGGTCGCGTCCGACTCTAGTGTTCTAAATGAGCATTTTTCGCCTGTTTTTAACGCAGTATTGCCGAGCGCAGTAGTTTTCACACAGTTTGTGTAGGAGCCAACTTGTTGGCGAGGAGGAGGGTCATTCAATGATGCTTTTCCTGAATGGCCCCTCGCGAACAAGTTCGCTCCTACCGTTATGGCAGAGCTAGCAAGGTTCAGATCACACCTTGCGTGCCGTCTCATGCATACGCGCCAACTGGCGCTCTAGCATCGATGGGTAAGGCTCCATCAGGCGCTCTACACAGCAAGCGCCTTCAGGGCTCGCAATCGGGCGGATTCGGGCGCGCTGACGGATCAGTGCGTCGTCATTGATCTTGCGCTCTACCAGCAACAGGTTGCGACTGTGTTGCGACAGGGCCAGGGCATCCTGTGCGGTTTCCGTCAGCAGCAAGTCGATCTGACTCAGACCTGCCAGGCCTTCGCCCAGCGTCAGACCCAATTGCAATTGCAGGGTGATGCCGCTGTCTGCGACCTCGATTTGCAATGCATGGCTCAGCGCACGCAACAGCTCGCCGCAGCAGATAGCATTGGTGAGGTAATCCTCACCGCTTTCCTGGCTGTGGAACAGCATCAGTGTGCTGCCATCGTTCAGGGTATGCAGTTCGCCTTCGTACAGCGAAGAAGCCTGATCCAGACAATCGCGATAGCGTTGCAGCAGCTCCGTCAGGCGAGCCCGGGGCAAACGACGTAGTTGATCCTGGGAACCGAGCTGTACGGCCAGCACGGCGCTGGGTTGCGGCGTACTCGGAGCCACAGCTCTACTGACCTGAGGCGCGGCGTCGGAACTGTCGCGCAGGTCGGCAAACGGGTCGTCCTCGTCTTCTTCATCTTCTTCGGCAACCAGACGGTGCTGTACGGGCGGCGCAGGCAGGCGTGGCTTGGGCGCCTCGTCAAAACCTGGCTCGCGGGCAGAGCGGCTTTTGGCGGCGGGCTCTACGGCTTCATCTTCAGCATAGTGGTCATCCGACTCGTCCTCGGCGTATTCCGGCTCTGGTTCGGGCTCCGGTTCCGGCATCGGCGGTGCAAAGGACGTGCGCAACTGGCGGGCCAGATCACCGATTTCGTCCTGACGCTCGATGGCCGGGGTGTACGGATCGATATCACGCAGCCAGATTCGCAATTGCAGCAGCGGAGTGGAAATGTGTCGGCCCAGACGCAGGCTCAGCGCCAGGGCGAGCGCCAGCAGGATACCTGCCAGGATGCCCATGCTTTGCAGGCTGATGGTCATCGGCTGCTGGAATTGGGACATGTCCAGGCTGATGCGCAGATGCCCGGCCATTGTGTCCTGGAAGGTAATCTTGATTTCGTAAAGCCCTTCGGCCTCACCCAGCAGACCGTTTTTCGGGCGCTGACCGGCTTCCGCAAGAATACGATTATCCACGCTATAGATCGCGGCATGCGCCACCAGCGGGTTCTTCACCAGATTACCCAACAGCACGTTAAGGCTGAGGATGTCGTTGGACACCAGCAGCTCCGTGGCGGAGGTCGCAGTTTGCGTGGTGAGTGCCTGCCCCAGCGCATCGGCCTGCTCATGCATGGCCTGCTTGAACTGCAAGCCCATCACACCGGCGTAGATCATCAGCGCCAGGGAGACGAGAATCACGTTATGGCTAGCGATGCGCAATGCGATCGGTACACGGCGATGACGCAGTGCACGGAAGATCAGCAGGAAGAAATTATCGGTTTTAACAGGCTTAGGCCGGTTCACAGAGCACGGCTCTTTCGAAGAAGTTGCCGCGCAGTATAACGACCGACCCAGTGGCGGCAAAGCGCTGCCTTCGCCCGATGGTCACTGAAAGTGGTTAGAATGCGGTTTTTTTCCACTGCTGGGGTGTCCCTTGCGCGAAATCGTCCTGATTAACATCACCGGTGAAGACCGTCCCGGTCTCACTGCGACCATCACCGGCGTGCTTGCCAACGGTGGCGTGAGCATCCTTGATATTGGCCAGGCGGTGATTCACGACGTCATGTCGTTCGGCATTCTTGTCGAAATCCCTGGTACTGAGCAGGGGGCTTCGGTCCTCGCGGACATTCAGGCTGCGGCGCATAAGCTGGATCAACAGGTGCGCATTACACCTGTGTCCGAGGCGGACTATCAGAAGTGGGTAGATGACCAGGGCAGCCCGCGACACATCGTGACGCTGCTGACCCGTAAGATCACTGCCGGGCAATTGCAACGTGTCAGCGCCATCACCGCGCAACACGGCCTGAACATTGACAAGATTGATCGTTTGTCCAAACGCATGCCGCTGGACGCTTCTACTGATCAAGGCAAAGGATGCGTCGAATTTTCCGTGCGTGGCGAGCCCGCTGACACCAAGGCCTTGCAGGCCGAGTTCCTGCAGGTTGCTCAAGAGCTGAACGTGGACATCGCTTTCCAGCAGGACTCGCTGTACCGCCGCAATCGTCGTCTGGCGGTGTTCGATATGGACTCGACCCTGATTGAAGCAGAGGTTATCGATGAGCTGGCCAAGGCTCATGGTGTAGGTGATCGGGTTTCGGAAATCACCGAGCGCGCCATGCGTGGCGAACTGGATTTCAGTGCCAGCTTCAAAGAGCGTCTGGCTTTGCTTAAAGGTCTGGACGTCAGCGTGCTGGATGAGATTGGTGCTTCGCTGCGCTTGACCGAAGGGACCGAGGTTCTTTTTGCCGAGCTCAAGCGTCTGGGCTACAAAACGGCGATTCTGTCCGGCGGCTTCACTTACTTTGCCAAGCAATTGCAGGCCAGACTTGGTATCGACTACGTCTTTGCCAACGAGCTGGAAGTCGTGGATGGCAAGTGCACAGGCGTGGCCATCGAGCCTATCGTCAATGCCCAGCGCAAGGCCGATTTGTTGCGTGAGCTGGCGGCGAAGGAAGGTTTGAGTCTTGACCAGACCATCGCAGTGGGTGACGGTGCCAACGACTTGCCAATGCTGGCCATCGCAGGTCTGGGCGTCGCGTTTCGCGCCAAACCGCTGGTCAAGCAGTCAGCCAAGCAGGCGATTTCGACCCTGGGTCTGGATGGCGTGCTTTATCTGTTGGGGGTAAGGGAGCGAGAAGGGCGCGGCTAAACCGTGGACTTGGACCTGCAGGAGATTCTATGTTGGCCTGCAATCCCGTAGGACCGGCTTTAGCCGGGAGGGCGGTATTTCTAACGAATAAATGCGGCGCATGTACCGACGTCCTCCCGGCTAAAGCCGGTCCTACGGGGTTACTTGAGCCTGTGCGAATTATTCGCGAAGGCTGCATTTCAAACCATGCAGATGTATGGGATGTACCGGCCTCTTCGCGAATGAATTCGCTCCCACGACACTGCGCAAATCGCGGGATCACAGCGGAACCTGTGGGAGCGAGGCTTGCCCGCGATAAGGGCGCCGCGGTTTATCAGATAGACCGCGGTGCTTGTATCGCGGGCAAGCCTCACTCCCACAGAACCGACGCAGTCCCATAGGACCGGCTTTAGCCGGAAGAGCGTCGTAGTGTTACAGCGAAGACCACAACGAATCGAATTCCTGCTCCGCTTTTGGCGTGTCGCCGCCCGATTGGCCGGGCAGTTCGAAGGTCTCGTACTCGAACTGGTTGTAGCTGCCGCTGCTGGTGCGTTGATGACCCAGCAGGCCGCTGTGTTCTTCTCCGGCAATATTGATCATCACGTTATTGCCTTCTTTAAAGGGCAAGCGCGGTGCCAGTATCGTGGCCGGTTGTTCAATCGCGCGAATTTCCGGCAGCAGCAAAGAGCGCATGTAAGGGCTGTTCAGTTCAGGCCGGACGACCTGCAAGCCGCAAGGCTGGGCAAATGGCGCGATCAACTCGATACCCATTTGTGTGCCGCCGCTGCGCACCTGGCGCACCCAACGCACGACAGCAACACTCCAGCCCTGACCGGCATCATCCTGAATCCCGACCAACTCTCCGGCCTGCAACTGCTGAGGCACCTCTTTTGGCCACGCAAGGCAGTAGCCGCCTGGGCTGTGGTTGACGATGTTCAGGTCAAAGGTCGGGAACGTCTGCTGGGCGTTGGACGCCGCGTCTACGCCATCGGCGTCAGGCTGTTCATACTGGATTTCTTCGTAAGGCAGCATCAGCGCCGAGGTGTTGCCGCGCTGGGTGTCAAAAGCGCTGGCCCAAGGGTCGTCAGCTTTGTCGTCCACGACTTGCAGGCTGAACTCGGCGGCTTTGGTAGCCGGGACTTGCAGCATGTCACTGAAAGAGCGTTTGCCGCCCAGATAGAAATGCAGTGCGCTCATGCCTATGCACAGGCTCAGAGTGCCCTGGCCGGGCGTGCGTTGAAAGGTCCGTTCTGCGACATCGCCCCATGCAGTAGCCAGATGTTCCAGCAGGTCAGGGGGAAAGCCTTGTGGAACCAACAGCGGTGACTGTGCCCGTTGATCTACAGGGGTTTCCAGATAGCGGGTGATCATCGCTGCTAAAGTCTGGGTGTTAAGACCCAGCAGGGTAGGGTGCTGGTCTTCGGGAAACAGTGATTTGTAGAGCGGCGGTTTGTCCTGTCTTGCTGAAAGCGCATACAGGCTGGTTTCGTCTGTGGGTGACTGCAGCCGCACAAACGGGCTCCATGCATCCAGCACATCAGCAAGCCGACCGATGTTGAGCTGACGCATCTGGTTGCAGCGCGAGCAGCCCATCAGCAGCGCAATGGTGTAAGTCTGCTCTACCGTCAGCGAGCGGGAGTGGATCGCCTGTTCATCGGCCACCGGTAGATTCTGCAATTGATGTTCGCAGGCAATCTGATAGATCTTGTGCAGCTCGAGCCACAGGCCTTCCTGCACAGGACAGTACAATTGATTGGCGCGAATCAGCGGTCCGTTCAGGCACTGGAGCGCCCGTTGCAGTGCAGTGGTCAGTAGCGGGATGCGGTCTCTGCTGAGTCTTGAGCTGACTCGCTCGATAATCAGTTTGTAGCCGACCGCCAGATGGTTTTGAAGCGCCTGGCAAAGATTGGCGACTTTGCGCGGACGTTCGTCAAGCACCACGGCCTGATTGAGAAAGTGGCGTTCCAGATGTTTGCAGACGAAATGCACTTCGGGACGCAGCAGTTCAAGCAGTTGCAGGCGATTTTCACTGGGCGTCAGCAGTAGATTGAGTTCAGTCAGGCCCTGATAGAGCTGACGAGCTGTTTCACCCAGGTTTGCTTTAGGCAGCGTCGAGATCCAACGCTTGAGATCCTTGGGCGTCGCTTCACAGAATGTCAGGCTCGACTGCGTTGGCGCGGGAACACGCAACAACACAGGTAGGCTCAAATTACTCATGTGAAAGGCTAACTCCAACTGCCCGCTCGGGACCAAGCGGCTGCTTTGAATCGATGCAGCGATAACAGTTCCCGACGGGTGCCGAAATCTACATCAATAAAAATGCAGGTTTCCGACAGGGCCGGTGTTGGGACTCTAGCAGCATCGGCCAATAGTCGCAGCAACCGCAGACGAATCTATCGGCTCAGGCTCAAGCGAAAACAGCCATGGTACAACCACCTGATGATAAATAGTGGCACATAGTGCCACTATTTACTGTTTCAAACCTGTGCGGGCAATGCCAGGGCCTGACCCATGCGCACGGGGGAAGTCGCAGTGAGCTGCTCGGCCCATTTCACTTGCTCAGGGCCGAACAGGACGATGGCGGTGGAGCCCAGCTTGAAGCGACCCATTTCTGCACCTTTCTCCAGATGGATCGGCGCACGTGCTGCTTCGTCGTAGCGGAAAGTCCTCAGTTCGCGTTTTGGCGGTGTCACCAATCCGGCCCAGACCGTTTCGACGGACGCGACGATCATCGCGCCAACCAGCACCAAGGCCATCGGTCCGCGCTCGGTGTCGAAGATGCAAACGACGCGCTCGTTACGGGCAAACAGCTCAGGCACGTTTTCAGCGGTGGTCTGGTTAACCGAGAAAATCCGGCCAGGCACATACACCATTTCACGCAAGGTACCGGCCAGCGGCATGTGCACGCGATGGTAGTCCTTGGGCGACAGGTAAACAGTTGCGAATTCGCCACCCATGAATGGCGCCGACAACGCCGGGTCACCGCCCAGCAATTCCAGCACGCTGAAGCTGTGGCCCTTGGCCTGGAAGATACGGCCCTGTTCGATGCGGCCCAGTTGGCTGATCGCGCCATCTGCCGGGCTGAGGATTGCACCGGGCGTTTCATCGAGCGGACGTGCGCCGGGTTTCAGAGCACGGGTGAAGAAGGCGTTGAAGTGCTCATAGGCGCTCAAGTCCTCGACTTGCGCTTCGGACATGTTGACCTGATAGCGGCGGGCGAACCATGCGGTGAAGGCATTCTTGAACCAGCGCACGCGGCACTCGGCAACACAGCCAGCCAGGCGTGACAGCAAGTGATGCGGCAGCAGGTACTGGCTGAGGATAAACAGACGCTCTTTCATCAAAATTCCTGAATGTAATACTTGAAGTGGACAGGGTTTCAGCGTTCGACTGGCGTATCGGGGTGGTTGCCCCATTCGCCCCAGGAGCCGGCGTAGCCTTTGACCCGAGGGTAACCCAGCGCCTTGGCCACCAGATACGTGAAGCCCGACCGATGGTGTGTCTGGCAGTGAGTAATGATTTCTTTGTCCGCAGTGATGCCCAGGCTGTCGAGGATCTCCGCGATGTCTTCTCGGATGCGCAGATCACGCGCCTTATCCATGCCTGCGGTCCACTCGAAGTTGATCGCGCCGGGAATGTGTCCACCTTTGGCCGCGACGACTTTTTCGCCGGAATATTCAAGCGGTCCACGAGCGTCCCAGATTGCTAGATCGGCAGCGCCCAGGCGACTTAGCAGATACTCGCGTGTGGCGGTGGGTTCGTCATGCAACTGCAGGTCAACCGGTCCGCCTGCCGAAGGTGGAACCGCTGTGGACAAGGGCAAGCCATCGGCCTGCCAGGCCAGCAGGCCGCCGTCGACATAGTGATATTGGCTGTGGCCGATTACATCCAGTAACCAAATAAAGCGTCCGGCCCAGCCGCCGCCTTCGTCGTCGTAGACCACATACACCGCATCGGCGTTGTGGCCCAGTTCACCGAACAGCGCTTGCAGGTCTGCATGGGCAGGTAGCAAACCTGGTGCTGGAGGCTGGCCCAACTGAGTGCGTTTCGGGTCAACGAAACGCGCGCCGGGTATGTGTCCGGCGTCGTACCGGGCGCTGCTGGTCAGATCCACCAGGATCAGTTCCGGAGCATCCAGGCGATCCTTCAGGTCGCTTGGCTCGATAACCAGCGGCAAGCCAGAGAAGACGGACATGTGCAGCCTCCAATTCAAAAAAAGAGGCGAATTGTAGCCCAGCTGTCAGGCTTTGCGACTACTAAAGCTCGTCAGCGCCCGCTCGATGCATTGGCAGGTTTTACCGAAAGCCTGCACCGAGGTTTCCGAAAACTGCCCGCCGCCCTGATCTGCCACCACCAGCATCAACACCTTGTTGTTGCTGCTCAGCGACCGGATCAGCCAGTGTTTGCCCGGGAACAAAGCCCGAAGATTACCCGGCAGCAGTGCCGAGAATTGATCGATGTTGGCGGGTGTCATGCGCAGTTGGGTCGGCTGTGCCAGCAAACGCTGCAGCACGGTGCTTTCCTTTATAGAGAGCGCCAGCGACGTCGCTTCAGCTCTCAGCCCTGCAATCTGATGGACGCGCAGCTGGGTGCCGGTCTTGTCTGCCATCAGTAACATCACACGCTCCATGCCGCAGGACACCAGAGCGTCCCGCGCCGTGGTGGTCAGGTGCATGGCGTTACTGAAGGGGCTCGGGTTGGCCAGCAATTCGGCGCACAGCTTGCGCCAGCTCTGCAAGGCATCGGGCGACGGCGGCGGTGCTGCTTGCAGCTTGCTATGAATCCGGCGGGTTGCCCACGGCCAGATCAGCGCTTCGGCAGGGTGCCAAAGACTCGGGTCATTGTGGTTGCGAGCACTGCTGACTGCATTCTGGTGAGCCTGCTGTTGCACGCTGTCCATGGATTGCTGCAAGTACAGGCTGCTCAGCAACTCCCAGCGCAGGCAGTGCGGGCTGTCCCATGCCTGTTGAGCGGCCAGCGCCAGGCCGTTGCCTAGCAATACGGTATTGGCGGGTTGATTGAACCAGCGACGCAGGTTCGGATCTGCGTCCATCAACTGTTGCTGTTGCAATGGATCGTCATTAGCCCGAGCCACATGCAGAGCCTTGACCAATTGGCGTCGCTCGCTGATCAGTAGCTTGTAGCCTTGAGTCACCCATAAAGGCAGGCGCCACAAGGTCGCCAGTTCCATACAGAGCTCCAGCAGACTGACGCCAAACAGCGCTTTCTCCACTGAGCGGGAAGATTCACCTTTGTGGATAACCCGCAGTTCCCATTCTTCCAGCAATTTCGGGTGCGCCAGTGCCATTGGCCACAGTGGTGCCAGAAACAACAGACTTCCCAGATGGATATCCTGCCATAGCCGCGCAAGGCGAGCCGCGAACAGTCCGTTGGCCTGCTGCGTAGCGTGCTGGCTGATCAGTAGCAACTGGCGGAACGTGGCCGGAATCTTCTCGTTTTCCAGCGCGGGCAGGCGATTGAGCAGCACTTCGGTGCGCCCCAGGCCTAGACGAGTGATCGCCACTTCGAGGCTTTCGGCAGGTTCGGTCAGACCGGTGCTTTGATGGTTGGCTTCGCGCATCACGCTCAGGACCAGTGCCGGGCTGTCCTGCATCATGTCGGCGATGTCGCGCAGGGAGCGGCGGCTATCATTCAGTGCGCTACGGACCTTATTGTGGCTGGGCAGAGGGACGGGCAATGCAATGCTGTCCAATTGCTTGAGCCACGCATCGAGCGTGTTCGGGACGGGAAGCTGTGGCGACGTTTCTGGAGGCATGCATCATGGCCCGTGCGACTGAAAATGTAGGCAGTGGACACTGCGAAATCAATGGGTAAGACCCTAATTTACGGGCCCCCGTTCACCGGTCAACTGGCTTTTCGATTTTTCTGGCTACAGTCTGGCCCACATATGCCGATAAGTAGAACAAGAGTTTCATGAACTTCCGCGCATGTCCCTGAACCCGACTCAGTAAGTACTTTCTACCTATGGCTAAAATTATCGGCATCATCGTCGTCTTCGCGAGTGTTCTCGCAGGCTACGTACTTTCTCACGGTAAGATTGGCGCGCTGATCCAGCCTTTCGAGGTGTTGATCATCGGTGGTGCCTGTCTTGGCGCATTTCTGCAGGCCAACCCAGGCTACATGACCATGCACGTCATGAAGAAGTCGCTGAAGATGTTCGGTACGCGCTTCACGCACGCCTTCTATCTTGAAGTGCTGGGTCTGGTGTACGAGATCCTCAACAAGAGCCGTCGTGAAGGCATGATGGCGATCGAAGGGGACATCGAAGACGCGTCGGCGAGCCCGATTTTCGCCAAGTATCCCGGCGTGCTGAAAGATGAGCGCATGACCGCTTACATCTGTGATTACCTGCGCATCATGTCATCCGGCAACATGGCTCCTCACGAGCTGGAAGGCCTGTTTGACATGGAGTTGCAGAGCATCAAGGAAGAGCTGGGTCATCCATCCCACGCCGTGACCGGTATCGCCGACGGCCTGCCCGGTTTCGGTATTGTGGCGGCAGTACTCGGCATCGTGATCACCATGGCTTCCCTGGGTGACGGCGACAAGGCTGCCATTGGTAACCACGTGGGTGCAGCGCTGGTGGGTACCTTCCTGGGTATCATTGCCGCCTACGGTTTCTTCGGTCCTCTGGCGAGCTGCCTTGCCCACGATGCCAAAGAAGAGCTCAACGTCTATGAGGCGATCAAGGCGTCGCTGGTGGCATCGGCCTCCGGCATGCCTCCTTCGCTGGCTGTCGAGTTTGGCCGCAAGGTTCTCTATCCGGCGCACCGGCCCAGCTTCAGTGAGCTGGAACAAGCGGTTCGCGGTCGCTGAGTCATGGAAAATAATCAGCCGATAATCATCAAGCGCGTCAAGCGCTATGAAGCCGGTCACCACGGTGGTGCATGGAAAATCGCCTTCGCGGACTTTGCAACCGCCATGATGGCGTTCTTTCTGGTGCTGTGGCTGCTGTCTGCGGCAACCCCGGAGCAGTTAGTCGCTATCGCCGGTTATTTTAAAGATCCGGTCGGGTTCTCGGACAGTGGTTCGCCCTATGTGATTGACCTGGGCGGCTCGCCGGAAATGTCTCCTGATCAGACCTTGAACCCGGAAATCAAAAACACGCCGACACCGGACACTGTGCCCATCGAAGCCGAGACCGCGGAGGCCAAGGCGGAAGAGGTCGAGCAAGAGCGTCTGGAACTGCTGCTTCAGGAGCTGCAGAACAAGATCGAAGAGAATCCTGAACTGCAGAAATTCAAGGACCAGATCCATTTCGAGATTACTCAGGATGGTTTGCGGATCCAGATTACAGACGCTGATAACCGGCCGATGTTCGACTTGGGCAGTGCGCGCCTTAAGCCCTATTTCGAAGACATTCTGCTGGCCATGGCCGACACCATCAAAGCGGTGCCCAACAAAATCAGCATCAGCGGGCACACAGATGGCAAGCCTTATGTGGGTAACGGCGAGTTCGGTAACTGGGAGCTGTCGGCTAATCGGGCCAACTCGGCACGTCGCGCTCTGGTTGCCGGCACCTACCCGGAAAACCAGGTGGCGCGGGTAGTCGGCTATGCATCGTCGATGCTGTATGACGGCGAGCATCCGCAAAGCCCGGTCAACCGGCGCATCGATATCATGGTCCTGACCAAGAAGGCCATGCAGCGTATTGAAGGCAGTCAGGTTTACAGGGGCGGCCAGGGCAAAGCCACGGGCACTGAGCCTGCACCGGCTGCGCCAGTCAATCCTAGAATCCAGCCGCCGGATGATCCACAGGCCTACGCCCAGCCTCACGAGATTCGGCAAAAGCTGAACTTGTTTGAAGACGGCACGTTGAAGCTGGATGAGACGAAGAACTAGCGTTCTAGCATCAAGCTACAAGCCTAAAGCTGCAAGTAAAAAGCCCGGACTCGTGAGAGTCCGGGCTTTTTTGTCGGCCGCAAATCTGTAGGAGCTGCCGAAGGCTGCGAAGGCATTCTTCCAGACAGTACGCGTTTCGCAGCCTGCTGCAGCTCCTACAAGACGCAGCTAGTAGCTGCTTTCCGGCAAACTGGCGATGATCGAGCGATAGCTGTTCATGCGCTGTTGTTGCACGCGGCCTTCTTCCAGAGCAATCAACAATGCACAGCCCGGTTCACGGTCGTGTTTGCAATCGCGGAATCGGCAGGTGCCGATCAGGTCGTTGAACTCGATGAAGCCCGCTTCGACATCCGCACGGCTTACATGACCCAGACCGAATTCACGAATACCCGGGGAGTCGATCAAGTCACCGCCACGGGGGAAGTGGAACAGGCGGGCGGTGGTCGTGGTGTGCGTGCCTTGCCCGGACAGTTCGGACAGCGGCCCGACGCGGGTTTCGACTTCAGGCAGCAGACTGTTGACCAGGGATGACTTGCCGACGCCAGACTGACCGACGAACACGCTGATATGCCCGTCAAGCTGAGCTTGCAGTTGTTGCATGCCGTCGCCGTGGTGCGCAGAGACTTCCAGTACCGGATAACCCAGCGTCCGGTAAACCTCCAGCAATGCGTTGAGCGCCGGGGCGTTCTGCTCGTTGATCAGGTCGAACTTGTTCAACAGCAGCAGCGGACGAATGCCTGCGTGCTCGGCGGCCACCAGATAACGGTCGATCAGATTGGCATGGGGCTCAGGCATCGGCGCAAACACAATGACAATCAGATCGACGTTGGCGGCAACCGGCTTGAGTTGCCCACGACTGTCGGGACGGCACAGCTCAGTGGTGCGCGGCAGTTGCGCGACGATAACGCCGATACCCTGATTGCCAGCGCGCCAGACGACGCGATCGCCGGTCACCAGTGCAGGCAGGTTGGCGCGCAAGTGGCAGCGGAAAACCTGACCCGCCTGATCGCCTTCCTTTGCTTCCACTTCGACTTGTACGCCGAAGTGAGCGATCACCAACCCGGTCTGCTCGGGGCCAAGATCGCCGCCCTCAAGTGTTTCCAGGGTTTGTGATTCGCGTTTGGCGGCACGGGCAGCGCGCTCGCCTTGGATTTTTTCGATGCGCCAGTTTTGACGACGATTGAGTTGGCGTTTGGCCATGGGTGTTCCGAGTGATAAAGCAGCTGATAAGTAAACGCGGGGGAGTCTAGCACGGCGGGGTGAGCTAAACTGCGTGCCTACGCTGAGGAGCCCAATATGCAGAACAAGCAGAACCTGATCTGGATCGATCTGGAAATGACCGGCCTGGACCCGGACACCGACGTCATTATCGAAATGGCGACGATCATCACTGACAGCGAACTCAACACCCTGGCTGAAGGCCCGGTCATCGCTGTGCACCAGAGTGATGAAACCCTGGCCAGAATGGACGAGTGGAACACCCGTCAGCACGGCGGTTCGGGCCTGACCCAGCGGGTTCGCGAGAGTGTCATCAGCATGGCTGAAGCGGAAGCCCAGACGCTGGAGTTCATCAAGCAATGGGTGCCGGAACGCAGTTCACCGATCTGTGGCAACAGTATTTGCCAGGATCGTCGCTTCCTTTATCGGCACATGCCGACCCTGGAGCACTACTTTCACTACCGCAATCTGGATGTTTCTACGCTTAAAGAGCTGGCTGCCCGTTGGTCGCCTGACTTGAAGTTCCAGAAGGGCAGCACCCACCTGGCGCTGGACGACATCCGCGAGTCGATCGCCGAGCTGCGCTTCTATCGCGAGCATTTCATTAAAGGCTGATGCTTACATCATTCCTGTAGGAGCTGCCGAAGGCTGCGATTGCGGCGTGTCAGATGCGACGGTTTCGCAGCCTTCGGCAGCTCCTACAGAAATTGGTTGTGATCGGTAGTTTCGCTCTTTGCCCTCTTTTGGTGCTTGCCCTACACTGCGCGGCTTCGTCGCAGGGACCGCCGCCATGTTGTTGATGCTTTATCTGATCGCTATTACCGCTGAAGCCATGACTGGCGCGCTGTCTGCTGGACGGCGGGGCATGGACTGGTTTGGCGTGGTACTGATCGCCTGCGTCACAGCCCTTGGCGGCGGGTCAGTGCGCGATGTGTTGCTCGGTCACTACCCGCTGACGTGGGTCAAACACCCCGAATATCTGATCCTGACCAGCGTTGCGGCCCTGCTGACCATTTTCATTGCGCCGTTGATGCGTCATCTGCGCTCACTGTTTCTGGTGCTCGACGCCTTGGGTCTGGTGGCCTTTACCCTGATCGGCACGATGACCGCGCTTGAGGTCGGGACCGGCTTGCTGGTGGCCTCTGTCTGCGGGGTGATCACCGGCGTATTTGGCGGCATCCTGCGGGATATCTTCTGCAACGACATCCCCTTGGTATTCCGTCGTGAGCTATATGCCAGCGTGTCATTCCTCGCGGCCTGGTGCTTTCTGCTGTGTCAGCACCTGCAATTGCCAGAAGAGCAGAGCATCCTAATCACCCTGTTCGGCGGTCTATTGCTGCGGCTAATGGCTATCCGCTTTAACTGGAACATGCCGAAGTTTGTCTACAAGGGCGATGAGCATTGAGCTGCTGGAAACCGTAGGACCGGCTTTAGCCGGGAGGAGGCCGGTACATCTGACGCAATTTGTCGTCAGTAATATTGCTCTCCCGGCTGAAGCCGGTCCTACCGTTCGCCCCGGATCAGCGGTGTTGGTGCTGACGCAACGCCCACTCCACATGTTCCCTCACCAACTCCGACGGATACTCCCGTCTTGCCTCTAGCGCCTCCAGCACAGGGATCGTCGATGGCGCATTGCCCAGCCCCACGGCCAGGTTACGCAGCCAGCGTTCGTAACCGGCCCGGCGCAGGGGAGAGCCTTCCGTGTTGCTGAGGAATTTATCCTCGTCCCACATGAATAGCTCGGCCAAACCGGCGTTATCCAGATTGTGGCGTGGCTGGAAATCACTTTGGTCGGTGGGGCGGGCAAAGCGATTCCACGGGCAAACGATCTGGCAGTCATCGCAACCGAACACCCGGTTGCCAATCAGCGGACGTAACTCCTCCGGGATGGCGGTTTTCAGTTCAATGGTCAGATAAGAAATGCAGCGCCTCGCATCCAGCACATAAGGCCCGACGAATGCAGCGGTAGGGCAGATGTCCAGACACGCGGTGCAGCGACCGCAGTGTTCGGTGGCGTGAGGTGGATCCTCGGGCAATGGCAGGTCAACAAACAGCTCGCTGAGGAAAAAGAAACTCCCCGCCTTGCGATTGAGCACCAGCGTGTTCTTGCCGATCCAGCCCAGTCCGGCCTGTTCGGCAATGGCTTTTTCCAGCACCGGAGCGCTGTCGACGAAGGCGCGATAGCCGAATGGACCAATGGCCTGCTGGATGCGTTCGGCCAGTTGCTGCACGCGTTTGCGGATCAGCTTGTGATAGTCGCGGCCCAACGCGTAGCGGGACACGTAGGCTTTTTCCGGCTCGGTCAGACGCTGAGTCATCTCGGTGTCGCCGGGCAGGTAATCCATGCGCAACGAGACCACCCGCAAGGTGCCCGGCACCAGTTCCTCAGGGTGCGAACGTTTGCTGCCATGCGCTGCCATATAGTCCATCTCGCCGTGATAGCCCGCCTCAAGCCAGCGCTCAAGGTGTTGCTCGTGCTCGGCGAGATCCAGCCCGGCAATCCCGACTTGCTGAAAACCCAGCTCGCGGCCCCACTCCTTGATCGATTGAGCAAGGGAGACGAGGTCAACAGTATTGGGCGAATCAACAGTAATAACGGGCATGCGCAAGGAGAAACCGGGTGGAGGTGCGTATAATTCTGCCAGACATCGGAGCCAAGAAACGCATGGTCGACACGAATCCCCAATTACCCGACGCACTGTACAGCGCCGCGCAGGTCCGCGAACTGGACGCACAGCTCATTGCTGCGGGAACGTGCGGCAGTGAATTGATGCAACGGGCCGCCCATGCAACGTGGCGCGCGCTGCGTCGACGCTGGCCCGAAGCGCGGGAATTGAGCGTACTGGCCGGGCGTGGCAACAACGCTGGCGACGGGTATCTGATTGCGACGCTGGCGCAAAAGGCCGGGTGGAATGTTCATGTGTTCAGCGTGGCCGATCCCGCGACACTGGCTGGCGATGCTGCTGACGCTTATGGCGCTGCAATCACTGCGGGTCTCGATGTTCAACCGTGGGCCGATCAACCTTTGCGCGGCATCGTGCTGGATGCGCTGCTGGGAACTGGCTTGAACGGTGACGTTCGCCAGCCCTACGCGGCGGCAATCGAGTCGATTAATGCCAGTGGCTTGCCAGTTGTGGCGGTGGATATTCCCTCCGGATTAAGCGCCGATACCGGACGTATCCTTGGCGTCGCGGTGCGAGCCGATCTGACGGTGACTTATATAGGCTTGAAGCTCGGCCTCCTGACCGGTGATGCGGCAGACCTGGTCGGTGAGTTGGTGTTTGACGACTTGCAGGCTGATCCGTCCGCTGTCGCCAAGGCCATTCGCAGCGCGACTCGTCTTGATACATTTAATCTGCCGCGTCTGGCTTCACGCCCGCGCACTGCTCATAAAGGCCTGTATGGCCGAGTGCTGGTCATTGGTGGCGATCATGGTTTCGGCGGAGCCTGTCTGCTGAGCGCTGAAAGTGCCTTGCGCAGTGGCGCAGGCATGGTCACGTTGGCGACCCGTCCTGAACACATTCCTGCTGCGCTGGCTCGCATGCCCGAAGTGATGAGCGCGGCGATCCGTTCGGCCAACCAACTGATGGCGTTGATTGAGCCCGCCAGTGTTCTGGTGGTAGGACCCGGGCTGGGGCAAGGCTCCTGGGGGCGCAGCTTGCTGTCAGCCGCCGCTAACGCCAAGCGTCCACAGGTGTGGGACGCCGATGCTCTTAACCAGTTGGCACAGGGTTTTGTCTCGCTTCCCGAGGGCAGCGTCATTACCCCGCATCCCGGCGAAGCTGGGCGCTTGCTGGGGATGACGACTAAACAAATCCAGGCTGACCGCCCTGCTGCTGCGCGAGCGCTGGCCGATAAGTACCAGGCGGTTTGTGTATTGAAGGGCAGCGGTAGCCTGATCGCTGACGTCGACGGTCAGTTGATGCTCTGTGATCGCGGCCATCCGGCCATGGCGACCGCTGGTTTGGGCGACGTGCTCGCCGGGCTGATCGGCGCATTGATGGCGCAAAAAATGAAGCCGTTCGATGCGGCGTGTCTGGCAGTCTGGCTGCATGCCAGCGCCGGGCAGCGCTTGGGCGAAGCGGGCCGTGGGCTGGCGGCCAGTGATCTGATTCCAGCCATTCGTCAGTTATTGGAGGAGCAGCAACCGTGTCTGAGTTAACGCTGCATTTGGTCGGTGAAGAGGCCATGACCCACTTTGGTGAGCGCATTGCCGAGGTCACGAAAGGGGTAGGCGTGATTTTTCTGGAAGGTGATCTGGGGGCAGGTAAAACCACGCTTTCGCGGGGCATCATCCGTGGTCTTGGGCACGAAGGTGCGGTCAAGAGCCCGACCTTCACCCTTGTTGAACCCTATGAAATAGGCGCGGTTCGTGTATTCCACTTTGACCTGTATCGATTGGTTGACCCCGAGGAGCTGGAGTACCTGGGGATCCGCGATTACCTGGAGGGCGATGCACTTTGTTTGATCGAGTGGCCCCAGCTCGGTGCAGGCTTTTTGCCAAAGCCTGACCTGACCATTACCATTAGGCCGCATGCGCAAGGTCGAGCACTGACTTTGAGTCCAATTGGCTCGCGTGGCGAAACCTGGTGTGCCGCTTTGGCGTTGGAATTCAAATAGAAATGGGGTTAGGTATGCGCATTCGCGCGCTGGTTACTGTAGTGGGTCTGCTTTTGACAGCCCTGGCTGTTGATGCGCTGGCTGCAACACAGGTAAAAAGTGTCCGCCTATGGCGCGCACCGGATAACACACGACTGGTTTTTGACCTCTCCGGACCCGTCCAGCACAGCGTGTTCACCCTGACTTCTCCTGATCGACTGGTTATCGACATCAACGGTGCGACTCTTGGTGGTCCGCTGAATGTACCCATGGCCAACACGCCTATCACCAGCATGCGTTCTGCCCAGCGCACCGCGACGGATTTGCGCGTGGTCATCGACCTGAAAAAGGCCGTGACGCCCAAGAGCTTCACCCTGGCCCCGAACCAGCAATACGGGAATCGTCTGGTTGTCGACCTGTTCGACGAGCCGGGCGATGCCAATCCGAGCCCGACCATTCCCGACACGGCCGCGAACACTGCGCCTGCCGTGCCGGTCAGTCCGGCCAAGCCCGATATCAAACTCACACCTGTGCCCAACGGCAAGCGCGACATTGTGATCGTGATTGACGCCGGTCACGGCGGTGAGGATCCGGGAGCCTCCGGCAGTAGCGGCCAGAAAGAAAAGAATCTGGTACTGGCCATCGCCAAAGAGTTGCAACGTCAGATCAATGCTGAAAAAGGCTACCGCGCCGAGCTGACCCGAACCGGCGACTACTTCATCCCGCTGCGCAAGCGTACGGAAATCGCCCGAGCCAAAGGCGCGGACCTGTTTGTGTCGATTCATGCCGATGCTGCACCTTCACGCGCGGCGTTTGGCGCTTCGGTATTTGCCCTGTCTGAGCGCGGTGCTACGTCTGAAACGGCGCGTTGGCTGGCCGACAGTGAAAACCGTTCCGACTTGATCGGTGGTGCTGGCGCCGTGAGCCTGGATGACAAGGACCGGATGCTGGCGGGCGTATTGCTGGACTTGTCCATGACCGCTTCGCTGTCTTCAAGCCTCAATGTCGGGCAGAAAGTCCTCACCAACATTGGTCGAGTGACGTCGCTGCACAAATCCCGGGTTGAGCAAGCAGGCTTTATGGTGCTCAAGTCGCCTGATATCCCGTCGATTCTGGTCGAAACGGGCTTCATCTCCAACAATGCCGAAGCGGCCAAGCTCAGCGCTGCTTCGCACCAACAGGCATTGGCGCGTTCGATCAACTCTGGCGTGAAGCAATTCTTCCAGCAGAATCCACCGCAAGGTACTTACATCGCCTGGCTCCGCGATAACGGCAAGCTCGCCCAGGGGCCGCGTAATCACGTGGTTCGCTCGGGTGAAACACTGGCCATGCTGGCGGCTCGCTACGACATGAGCGCTGCGGCTCTGCGTAGCGCCAATAACCTGAAAACGGATGAACTGCGCATTGGGCAGGACCTGAAAATCCCTAGCTCCGAGGTGGCGGCTCAACCATGACCGATCTTCTTCTCGACAGTATCGAGCCTGAAGTACAGGCTTCTGCCGGCGCTGCAGCTCTAAATGCTGCCCGGATCGAACTGCTCAGCCCACGGCTGGCCAACCAGATCGCAGCGGGTGAGGTGGTCGAGCGGCCAGCATCGGTCATCAAGGAGTTACTGGAAAACAGTCTGGACTCAGGTGCCAAGCGCATTGATGTCGATGTTGAACAGGCAGGCATCAAACTGCTGCGGGTCCGTGATGACGGCAGCGGTATTTCTTCCGATGACTTGCCGTTGGCCTTGGCCCGGCACGCCACCAGCAAAATCCGCGAGCTGGAAGACCTTGAACGGGTCATGAGCCTCGGCTTTCGCGGCGAGGCGCTGGCGTCGATCAGCTCTGTGGCGCGATTGACCCTGACCTCCCGAACACGTGACGCTGACCAGGCCTGGCAAGTGGAAACCGAAGGCCGCGACATGGCTTCCCGGGTTCAGCCTGCGGCGCATCCGGTGGGGACATCCGTTGAAGTCCGCGACCTGTTCTTCAATACCCCGGCGCGGCGCAAGTTTCTCAAGGCGGAAAAAACCGAATTCGATCACTTGCAGGAAGTGATAAAGCGCATGGCACTGGCGCGCTTCGACGTGGCGTTCCACTTGCGGCACAACGGCAAGACGATTCTCAGTCTGCATGAGGCCAACGACGACACGGCTCGCGCCAGACGCGTATCTGCCATTTGCGGCCCCGGTTTTCTGGAGCAGGCGCTGCCCATCGAGATCGAGCGCAATGGCTTGCATCTGTGGGGCTGGGTCGGGTTGCCGACCTTTTCCCGTAGCCAGGCGGACTTGCAGTATTTCTTTGTGAATGGCCGGGCAGTGCGCGACAAGCTCGTGGCTCACGCGGTGCGCCAGGCTTATCGCGACGTGCTGTTCAATGGCCGTCATCCGACCTTCGTGCTGTTTTTCGAGGTTGATCCCGCCGTCGTTGACGTTAACGTGCACCCGACCAAGCACGAAGTCCGCTTCCGCGACGGGCGCATGGTGCACGACTTCCTTTATGGCACCTTGCACCGCGCGCTGGGCGATGTGCGTCCCGAAGATCAACTGGCAGGCGCTGCGCCAGTGACTGCCATCGAGCGACCCACCGGCCCGCAAGCCGGTGAGTTCGGCCCGCAGGGTGAAATGCGCCTGGCCAACAATCTGCTGGAGCAACCCCAGGCTCAGCCCTATGCGCCGCCAGCCGGTTCAGGTGCAGGCGCTGGTTATCAATATCAGTACACGCCGCGCCCTACAGCGACGTTGCCTGCCGCCGAAGCGCAGAGCGCTTATCGCGAGTTTTATGCACCGTTGCCCGGTACGCCTGCCGTGTCGTTGCCGGAGACTCAGGGCGACATTCCTCCGCTGGGCTACGCCTTGGCGCAACTCAAGGGTATTTATATTCTGGCGGAGAACGCTCACGGTCTGGTGCTGGTAGACATGCATGCCGCCCACGAGCGGATCATGTACGAGCGTCTGAAGATTGCGATGGCAAGCGAAGGCCTGAGCGGTCAGCCGTTGCTGGTGCCTGAGTCCATTGCAGTCAGTCAGCGCGAAGCCGATTGCGCTGAAGAGCACATCGAGACATTCCAGCGTCTGGGCTTCGAGTTGCAACGTCTCGGTCCTGAAAGTCTGGCGATCCGGCAGATTCCGGCCTTGTTGAAACAGGCCGAGGCCAATCGTCTGGTCAGCGACGTGCTGGCCGATCTGATGGAATACGGCACCAGTGATCGGGTTCAGGCTCACATGAACGAATTGTTGGGCACCATGGCGTGCCATGGGGCAATCCGGGCCAATCGCCGTCTGGCCATCCCGGAAATGAACGGTCTGCTGCGCGACATGGAAAACACCGAGCGCAGCGGTCAATGCAACCATGGCCGACCTACCTGGACCCAAATGGGGCTGGATGATCTGGACAAACTCTTCCTGCGCGGTCGCTGAATGAGCGCTCTACCTCCGGCCATCTTTCTGATGGGGCCGACGGCTTCAGGTAAAACCGATCTGGCCATGGAACTCTGCAAAGTCCTGCCTTGCGAGCTGATCAGTGTCGATTCTGCACTGGTTTATCGCGGCATGGATATTGGTACTGCCAAGCCTTCCAGGGCGCAGTTGGCCGAGTTTCCCCACCGTCTGGTGGATATTCTCGATCCTGCCGAAAGCTACTCGGCGGCTGATTTTCGTGCCGATGCGCTGTCTGCCATGGCAGAAATAACCGCCCGCGGAAAAATTCCGCTGCTGGTTGGCGGCACTATGTTGTATTTCAAGGCTCTATTGGACGGGTTGGCAGACATGCCGGCTGCTGACTCAGGTGTTCGTGCAGAACTGGAAGCACAGGCTGCAGCCCATGGCTGGCAGGCGTTGCATGACCAGTTGGCGGCAGTGGATCCGGTGTCTGCGGCGCGAATCCACCCCAATGACCCGCAGCGATTGATACGTGCGCTGGAGGTTTACCGGGTCAGTGGCTTGAGCATGACGGCACATAGAGAACAACAAAGTGCGCAAACTACTGATGCTGCGGCTTCTGGTAGACCGCAATTGCCCTATACTGTCGCCAGCCTGGCCATTGCTCCGGCAGATCGCAAGGTGTTGCATGGCCGTATAGCATCAAGATTTTCAACAATGCTGGACCAGGGATTCCTGGACGAAGTTCTGGCGTTACGCTCAAGAGGTGACCTGCATGCGGGTCTGCCATCAATAAGAGCCGTCGGTTATCGTCAGGTCTGGGATCATCTGGATGGAAAGCTGACATGGGCTGAGATGCAGGAGCGTGGGATCATTGCCACGCGCCAACTGGCCAAGCGACAGTTTACCTGGCTACGCAGCTGGGACGATTTACACTGGTTGGACAGTCTGGCCAGCGACAATTTGCCACGCGCCTTGAAATACCTGGGGTCGGTCTCCATATTGAGCTGAGTCCTTGCAATAGCCGTCTATCCTTGGGGGGTGGCGGTTCAAGCCAACTGAATTCGAATTATTATTGATCCTTAAAGGAGTGCGGCACATGTCAAAAGGGCATTCGCTACAAGACCCTTACCTGAACACCCTGCGTAAAGAGAAGGTTGGGGTTTCGATCTATCTCGTCAACGGCATCAAGCTGCAAGGCACGATCGAGTCTTTTGACCAGTTTGTTATTTTGCTGAAGAACACTGTCAGCCAAATGGTCTACAAGCACGCAATCTCTACCGTTGTTCCGGTTCGCCCGATTCGTCTGCCTAGCGCAGCCGAAGGTGAGCAGGGCGACGCTGAGCCAGGTAACGCCTGATAGGAGTCTGCTTTGTTCTTTGAGCGCCACAGTGGTGGTGAACGCGCAATACTCGTTCACCTGGATGGTCAGGACCCTGAGGCGCGTGAAGATCCGCAGGAGTTTCGGGAACTGGCCATATCAGCTGGCGCCGATACCGTCGCGTTCGTCAACGTGCCGCGTCATCGGCCATCGGCCAAATATCTGATTGGCAGTGGCAAGGTCGAGGAACTTCGCGACCAGGTCAAAGCCGAAAAAATCGATATCGTCATCTTCAATCACGTGCTGACACCCAGTCAGGAACGTAACCTCGAACGCGTGTTCGAGTGTCGCGTACTTGATCGCACGGGGTTGATCCTCGACATCTTCGCGCAGCGCGCGCGTACTCATGAAGGCAAATTGCAGGTCGAGCTGGCACAGCTCGAGCACATGAGCACGCGGCTGGTTCGCGGCTGGACTCACCTTGAACGCCAGGGCGGTGGTATTGGCCTGCGTGGTCCCGGTGAAACCCAGCTGGAAACTGACCGGCGTCTGTTGCGGGTTCGTCTGCGGCAGATCAAGGGCCGTCTTGAAAAGGTTCGCAGCCAGCGTGAGCAGGCTCGTCGCGGGCGCAAGCGCGCCGACATCCCTTCGGTTTCTCTGGTGGGCTATACCAACGCCGGCAAATCGACGTTGTTCAATGCTGTGACTGATTCCGACGTGTTCGCTGCGGATCAGCTCTTCGCCACGCTCGACCCGACCCTGCGCCGTCTGCAACTCGACGACCTGGGGCCTATCGTGCTGGCTGACACTGTGGGCTTTATTCGCCACCTGCCGCACAAACTGGTCGAAGCCTTTCGCGCCACGCTCGAAGAGTCCAGCAACTCCGATCTGCTGCTCCACGTCATCGACTCTCACGAGCCTGATCGCATGGAGCAGATCGAACAGGTCATGGCGGTACTTGGCGAGATCGGTGCCGAGGGCTTGCCGATACTTGAGGTCTATAACAAACTCGACCTGCTCGAAGGGGTAGAGCCGCAGATACAGCGCGATGCCGATGGCAAACCGCAACGTGTCTGGGTCTCCGCCCGTGATGGTCGAGGGCTGGACCTGCTCAAACAGGCGGTTGCCGAATTGCTCGGCGACGATCTGTTTGTCGGTACTTTGCACCTGTCTCAGGATTTCGCCCGGTTGCGCGCCCAGTTTTTCGAATTGGGTGCGGTGCAGAGCGAAGAGTATGACGAGCAGGGCAGCAGCTTGTTGGCAGTACGTTTACCGCGCGTTGAGTTCAATCGTCTGGTGAGTCGCGAAGGACTGCAGCCGCTGGAATTCATCGAGCAACACACTTTGCAATAAAAGCGTGAGAAAGCCGTTGTACGGCTCTCTCAGGCATTCTGTAGCATTGGTCGGCGCGCCGCGGGCGCGTCTTTGCTTTATCAGATGGAGAGCGCTATGGCTTGGAATGAGCCGGGTGGCAACTCGAATAATCAGGATCCTTGGGGTGGTAAGCGCAAGGGCGGCGACCGCAAGGGGCCACCGGATCTCGACGAGGCCTTCCGAAAGCTGCAGGAAAGCCTTAATGGTTTGTTCGGTGGTGGCAAGAAACGCAGTGGTGGTGACGGTGGTGGTAACGGCAACCCTGGCAAGGGTGGCGGTTTCGGCTTGCTGGGCATTGGCCTGGTCGTGCTGGTTGCGATCTGGCTGTACAGCGCCATTTACGTCGTGGACGAGCAGGAGCAGGCCGTTGTGCTGCGCTTCGGTCAGTACCACGAAACCGTAGGTTCGGGTCTGAACATCTATTTCCCGCCGTTCGATCGCAAGTACATGGAAAACGTGACTCGCGAACGTGCCTACAGCAAACAGGGCCAGATGCTGACTGAAGACGAAAACATCGTCGAAGTGCCGCTGACCGTGCAGTACAAAATCTCCAACCTGCGTGATTTCGTGCTGAACGTTGATCAACCGGAAGTCAGTCTGCAACACGCTACTGAAAGTGCGCTGCGTCATGTCGTGGGTTCCACGGCCATGGATCAGGTGCTGACTGAAGGTCGTGAACTGATGGCGAGTGAGATCAAGGAGCGTCTGCAACGTTTCCTCGACACTTATCGCACCGGTATCACGGTGACCCAGGTCAACGTACAGAGCGCTGCTGCACCTCGTGAGGTTCAGGAAGCATTCGATGACGTGATTCGTGCACGGGAAGACGAGCAACGTTCCCGTAACCAGGCTGAAACCTACGCCAACGGTGTGATTCCGGAAGCACGTGGTCAGGCTCAGCGAATCATCGAAGATGCCAACGGTTATCGCGACGAAGTGATCTCACGCGCCAAGGGTGAAGCTGATCGCTTTACCAAGCTGGTTGCGGAGTATCGCAAGGCCCCAGAAGTCACGCGTGAACGTCTGTACCTGGACACTATGCAAGAGCTGTTCACCAATACCAGCAAGGTTCTCGTAACTGGCGATAAAGGCGGGAACAACCTGCTTTATCTGCCGCTGGACAAGATGATCGAAAACGGCCGTAGCGGTAACAGCAATGCCCCGACTACCGGTGCTAACACTGCAGGAGCTGATGTCGGTGCTCGCGCCGCAGAGATTCAGCAGCCGCGTACAAGGGAGACTCGCTGATGAGCAATAAATCGCTGATCGCCCTGATTGTTGCTGTAGTGCTGGCGGTGGTTGCCTGGAACAGCCTGTTTATCGTGTCCCAGACAGAACGTGCCGTAATGCTGCAATTTGGTCGCGTGGTTGAACCTAATATTCAGCCGGGTCTGCATGTGAAGATTCCTTACGTCAACCAGGTGCGCAAGTTCGACGGTCGCCTGTTGACGCTGGATGCTCCGACCCAACGCTTCCTGACGCTGGAAAAGAAAGCGGTCATGGTGGATGCTTACGCCAAATGGCGTGTGAAGGACGCGGAAGTGTTCTACACAGCAACGTCGGGCCTCAAGCAAATCGCTGACGAACGTCTGTCGCGTCGTCTCGAATCCGGTCTGCGTGACCAGTTCGGTAAGCGCACCCTGCACGAAGCTGTGTCGGGCGAGCGTGATGCGTTGATGGCTGACATCACCGCTTCGCTGAACGCGATGGCAAACAAGGAACTGGGCATCGAAGTTATCGATGTTCGGGTCAAGGCTATCGACCTGCCGAAAGAAGTGAACCGCAGCGTTTTCGAACGGATGAGTACCGAACGTGAACGTGAAGCGCGTGAGCATCGCGCCAAGGGTAACGAGCTGGCTGAAGGCATCCGTGCCGACGCCGATCGTCAGCGTCGCGTACTGCTGGCTGAAGCCTATCGTGAGTCTGAAGAGGCCCGCGGTGATGGTGATGCCCAGGCTTCCGCGATCTACTCAAAGGCATACGGCCAGGATCAGGAGTTCTACGCGTTCTACCGTAGCCTGCGCGCCTACCGTGAAAGCTTCGCGAACAAGAGTGACGTGATGGTTCTGGATCCGAGCAGCGATTTCTTCCGCTATCTGGAAAAATCCAAGCCGTGATCTGAACGCCGTAATCTACCCGCCGGGCGGCAAAACCGTCTGGCGGGGTGATCATGCGGTAAAACGTGTGTATGATGCGGCAGCCGGGAAATTCCCGGCTTTTTTGCGTCTGCACGATTGATTGGCCACAGCAGTGGCATGATTTTCGAGGACAGTGGTCTGAAACAGCCATTCTCGGGCGCTCGCCGTGCCCGCAGGAATGGGCGCAGCACCTGACCACTCTCTGCTTTACTCAAGGCCCGCCTCGGCGCGGGTCGCCCGGATCATAGGGGAAAGGCGTAATGGCAACGGTTGACCGCTGGCTGCTACCAGATGGCATCGAAGAAGTACTGCCGCCTGAAGCGGCGCGCATAGAAGTAGCGCGCCGTCAGGTGTTGGATCTGTTCCAGAGCTGGGGCTATGAATTCGTAGTCACCCCTCATATCGAATACCTTGAATCCTTGCTCACTGGCGCGGGCTCGGACCTGGATCTGCGCACCTTCAAAGTGATCGACCCGCAGTCGGGTCGGCAAATGGGCTTTCGTGCCGACATCACGCCGCAAGTGGCGCGCATTGATGCGCATACCCTGCGTCGGGAAGGGCCGAGCCGTCTGTGCTACGCCGGTAGCGTGCTGCATGCACAGCCGCGTGCCTTGTCTTCTTCGCGCAGCCCTATTCAGTTGGGCGCCGAGTTGTATGGCGATGCAAGCCCAAGCAGTGACGTTGAGGTCATCAGCCTGATGCTGGCCATGCTGCAACTGGCTGATGTTCCAGATGTGCACATGGATCTGGGGCATGTCGGTATCTACCGCGGCCTGGCCCGCGCAGCTGGTTTGTCTGGCGAGGTTGAACAACTGCTGTTTGATGCCCTGCAACGCAAGGCCATCGACGAAGTGATCGAGCTGACAGCCAATCTGCCTGCCGATCTGGCGTCGATGCTGCGTGCATTGGTCGATCTGTGCGGTGGTCGTGAAGTATTGGCGGCTGCGCGTGATCGCCTGGCCAGCGCGCCAGCGCCAGTGCTGGCTGCGCTTGATGACCTGTTGACCGTAGCTGAGCGCCTTGCGACCCGTTTCCCTGAGCTGCCGTTGTACTTCGATCTGGGTGAGTTGCGCGGTTATCACTATCACACGGGTGTTGTCTTTGCTGTTTTCGTTCCGGGCGTGGGTCAATCCATTGCTCAGGGCGGTCGCTATGATGACATCGGTGCAGATTTCGGTCGGGCTCGCCCGGCCACCGGTTTTTCCACGGACCTGAAGACTTTGGTGACATTGGGTCGTGCGGAAATCGAATTGCCTTCCGGCGGTATCTGGATGCCGGACAGTACGGATGCAGCACTCTGGCAGCAGGTTTGTCAGTTGCGCAGTGAAGGTCAGCGTGTTGTGCAGGCATTGCCTGGGCAACGGGTGGCCGCAGCGCGTGAGGCCGATTGCGATCGGCAATTGATTCAGCATGGCGAGCGTTGGCAAGTCGTGCCGCTGGCTTCTTGAGTTTTCCTGTCGGCGGCCGCCGACACCAAGTTTGCGTGAATGAGGACAAGTGTTATGGGTAAGAATGTCGTAGTCCTGGGCACCCAATGGGGTGATGAGGGCAAAGGCAAGATCGTTGATCTGCTGACCGAACATGCTACCGCTGTAGTGCGTTACCAGGGTGGCCACAACGCGGGTCACACTTTGGTGATCGACGGCGAAAAAACCGTATTGCACCTGATTCCGTCCGGTGTACTGCGCGAAGGCGTGCAGTGCCTCATCGGTAACGGTGTGGTCGTTGCGCCGGATGCGCTGATGCGCGAAATCATCAAGCTGGAAGAGAAAGGCATTCCAGTACGCGAGCGTCTGCGCATCAGCCCGTCCTGCCCGCTGATCCTGTCCTATCACGTTGCGCTGGATCAGGCGCGTGAAAAGGCCCGTGGCGAGTTCAAGATCGGTACTACCGGTCGTGGCATCGGCCCGGCTTATGAAGACAAGGTTGCACGTCGCGGTCTGCGTATCGGTGACCTGTTCCACCGCGAGCGTTTCGCCGCGAAGCTGGGCGAGCTGCTCGACTATCACAACTTTGTGCTGGTCAATTACTACAAAGAGCCCGCCATCGATTTCCAGAAAACTCTCGACGAGTGCATGGAATACGCCGAACTGCTCAAGCCGCTGATGCTCGACGTTACTGCTGCGCTGCATGAAATGCGTCGCGACGGCAAAGACATCATGTTCGAAGGCGCTCAAGGTTCGCTGCTGGACATCGACCACGGTACTTATCCGTACGTCACCAGCTCCAACACCACCGCGGGCGGTATTGCCACAGGTTCGGGTTTTGGTCCGATGTACCTGGATTACATCCTGGGTATCACCAAGGCTTACACCACGCGTGTAGGCTCGGGTCCATTCCCGACTGAGCTGTTCGACGATGTTGGTGCATTCCTGGCCAAGCGTGGGCACGAATTCGGTGCAACCACTGGCCGTGCTCGTCGCTGCGGCTGGTTCGATGCCGTGATCCTGCGTCGCGCTATCGAAATCAACAGCATCTCCGGCATCTGCCTGACCAAGCTCGACGTGCTGGATGGCCTCGAAACCATCAACATCTGCATCGGTTACGAGAACGAGCACGGAGCAGTGATCGAAGCACCGACCGACGCTGACAGCTACCTGGGCCTCAAGCCTGTGTACGAGCAAGTGCCGGGCTGGACTGAATCGACGCTGGGTGCCAAGACTCTGGAAGAGCTGCCAGCTAACGCTCGCGCTTATATCAAGCGTCTGGAAGAGTTGGTGGGCGCACCTATCGACATTATTTCGACGGGTCCAGATCGCAACGAAACCATCGTGTTGCGTCATCCGTTTGGATGATAAGTTGTTGATGTAAAAACAAAGGGTCGCAGATGCGGCCCTTTGTTTTTTCTGGTTTGACCGTGGCCGCAGGAACGGCACGGCGATTGCTGTAAAAAGCGTCAGAAAAGGTGCCAGCATTTTAATGGCGCCGGTGGTGGAGGGATTCCCCGTGTCAGCTGTCCTCTCTCTTTTGCGGAGCCGCTTGCTGCGGCCCGTGTTTATTGCACTTGGCATCGCTCTTTTGGTGCAGGTGCTGGTCGCCGTTGCTCTCACCCGGAGCACGGTCACTGCGCTTGAAGCTGATTTGGCTAATCGCCTGGGTGTAGATTCGCAACACTTGTCCGCTGAACTGGAACAGGCAAGTCGAGAAGTAACCTCCAGTCTCGATAATCTTGCTACCAGTACCAGTCAGCGCTTGAGTACGGGCCTTGCCGCCCGTCTGAAGGATGAGCAGGCACAGCTGCGCGCCACGCTGGAAAAAGACCTCAGAGACTCAGCCACCGATATGGCCGAATTGCTGGCCGCTGTGGCACCTCGCGCCATGTGGGATAACGACACGCCGACGTTGTCCGAATTCGCTCGTCGCGCGCAACGCAACCCCAATGTGTTGTTCGTGATTTATGACGATGCGGCGGGCGAGCACTTGACCCGTTATCTGAACCGCGAAAACCCGCTGATCCAGGCGTTGCTTGCCAAGGGCGAGGGCGAGCGGGCAATGGATAAAGTGCTGAACGCTGCCAGGACCGACAGTTCGGTTTACTACGTCGAGGCATCCATCAGCCCTAACGGTGTTGAAATCGGCAAGGTACGCATGGGGGTTTCCACAGCCACCGTTGAAGAAAACCTTGTCGCTCTCGACAAGCGTTTTGCGACGCTGATTACCAGTGGCGGGCAGCTGGTTTCGGAAAGCCTGAGCGGCGCCTCCAAGGAGAGCTCGGCAGCTTTGCGTTCACGGCTTGATTCGGCACAAGGCGCGGCTTCTGCCATGGCTACCAACACGACATCAGCGGTAAAGGAGGCGTCTGAAACACTGCGCTGGCGGATAGGCATGGGCCTGGCCCTGATTGGGTTGGGCGTCCTTTTGGTATTGGCGGTAGTGCTGGGGCGCAGGGTAGTCAACAAGCTGCTGCTGTTGATCGCGGCGCTGGATGATCTGGCGGCGGGCGAGGGCGATCTGACCAAGCGCGTCAAAATCGACAGTAATGACGAGATCGGGGACATGGCGGCAGCAGTCAATCGTTTTGTTGCCAAGCTACAGCCCATTGTTCGCGAGGCCGGAGATGTTGCGCAGCGCACCGGTGTTGAGATCAATGCGATGAGTCAGCGCAATGCGGGTGCAGGTGCTGCGGCCGCGATGCAGCGCGATGAAGTGGCTGCCAGTCTGCAAGCGCTTGAGCACATGGCCGACGAGGCTCAGTCCGAGAGCCATGCCATGCAGGCTGCTTTGAGGCAGGTGGTGGATATTCGTCAGGCGACTGATGAAAACACGCGCACATCGAATCAAGTGGGCGGCTTGATTGAGGCACTGGCGGGGCAGGTTGAAACCGGTTCTAAAGTCATCGAGCGGCTGGCGCAGCAGAGCGAGCAGATCGAAGTGGTGCTGGAGGTCATTCACGGGATTGCCGAACAGACTAACCTGTTGGCGCTGAACGCAGCCATTGAGGCTGCGCGGGCTGGGGAAACAGGGCGCGGTTTTGCTGTGGTGGCCGATGAGGTTCGTGCTTTGGCGAGCAAGACCCAAAGCTCCACGGGGGATATTCAGGCGCACATCGGTGCGTTGCAGTCAGGTGCGAAAGAGGCCGTTGCGGCGATTGGTCTGGCGGGACGGCAGGCCAATGAGGGGTTGGCGGTACTGCGAAACAGCGTCAAGTTGCAGCAATCCGTGCAGGAGTCTGTTGAGCAGGTCCATACGGCGATTGGTCTGGCAACCAAGGCGGCAGTGCACCAGGCAGAAGGCGCGCACGCGGTGAGAGGACGTGTAGAAGTGATTCACGCCCAGGCCCAGCGTGCGGCGCAGGTCGTTGAAGAGACTACGGCGAGCGGCAAAGTGCTGGATGGCCTGGCGGCGCAGTTGAAGGCGAGTCTGGGGCAATTCAGGGCTTGATTGCCGGGATTGCTTGGTGGGTAACCTTGTGGGAGTCGCCCCGGTGTCCCTGACACCACGCTGTCGCGCAGCAAACACGGACCCTGTAGGAGTGAGCTTGCTCGCGATTCGGCCTGTCAGTCGATGAATATATTGCCTGTACTGGAGCTATCGCGAGCAAGCTCACTCCTACAGTAAAAAGCATTCCAAATCAGATAGTTATATTTTGTTTGATAGGAGCAGACCAAGCTTTGCTCTCACGGGTGAGCTGCTATTTTTCAAGCCCCAGAAAGCACAAAACCGAGCACATGGCTCGGTTTTGTTTGAATTGGTGCCCAGAAGAAGACTCGAACTTCCACGACCTTGCGGTCACCAGCACCTGAAGCTGGCGTGTCTACCAATTTCACCATCTGGGCAGCATCAGCAGCGTTGCACGCCGTTGATGGAGCGCACTATACGGAGCGGGTTTTGATCTGTAAACCCCTGTTTTGGTTTTAATAAATGGTTTTTCCGCTGAGGCAAACAAAATCGGCAACAGACGCAATAATCAAAAGCACAAAACCTAAACCCTGAAATGCAAAAACCCGCTTTCGCGGGTTTTTGGGAGAGTCATCAGATTTAATCTGCTGCTCTGAATTGGTGCCCAGAAGAAGACTCGAACTTCCACGACCTTGCGGTCACCAGCACCTGAAGCTGGCGTGTCTACCAATTTCACCATCTGGGCAATATCGACAAGCGTCTACCTGTCGATGGCGCGCACTATACGGAGCGCCTTTTGCACTGTAAACCCCCAGTGGTTAAAATATTTGAAAAAATTCGCAGGCGGTGTATTTAAAGGCTTTTTTGCATCCGGTCACGGGTTTTTCAGGCGATGTTCGAGTGTGAAATTTCCCGTTTCAATAGGTGTATGCCAAACTAGCCCCCATATAGACAAGGTGAAAACTATCTAATGGCCGATTGGCAGTCCCTCGATCCCGAGGCCGCTCGTGAAGCGGAAAAATATGAAAACCCTATCCCCAGCCGTGAATTGATTCTGGCTCACCTCTCCGATCGCGGTTCGCCTGCGAGCCGTGAGCAGCTGGTGGAAGAATTTGGCCTGACAACTGAAGATCAGTTCGAAGCCCTGCGCCGCCGTTTGCGAGCAATGGAGCGCGACGCTCAGTTGATCTACACCCGTCGTGGCACCTATGCCCCGGTGGACAAGCTGGACCTGATCCTGGGGCGAATCTCCGGGCATCGTGATGGTTTCGGCTTCCTGGTCCCTGACGATGGCAGCGATGACCTGTTCATGAGTCCGGCCCAGATGCGTCTGGTGTTCGACGGTGACCGTGCTTTAGCGCGCGTTTCCGGTCTGGACCGCCGCGGTCGCCGCGAAGGCGTGATCGTCGAAGTTATTTCCCGCGCCCACGAGTCCGTGGTCGGCCGATACTTCGAAGAGAGCGGCATTGGTTTTGTCATTCCTGACAATCCAAAAATTCAGCAGGAAGTGCTGGTTACTCCCGGTCGCAATAACAACGCGAAGATCGGTCAGTTCGTCGAGGTGAAAATCACCCACTGGCCAACGCCGCGCTTCCAGCCTCAGGGCGATATTGTCGAGGTCGTAGGCAACTACATGGCGCCCGGCATGGAAATCGATGTCGCGCTGCGTACCTACGATATTCCTCACGTCTGGCCAGAGGCCGTGCTTAAAGAAGCCGCCAAACTCAAGCCGGAAGTGGAAGAAAAAGACAAAGAAAATCGCGTCGACCTGCGCCATCTGCCGTTCGTCACCATCGACGGTGAAGATGCTCGCGACTTCGATGACGCTGTTTATTGCGAAGCCAAGCCCGGCAAGCTGCGTCTGTTCTCGGGCGGCTGGAAGCTCTACGTCGCTATCGCTGACGTGTCGAGCTACGTGAAGATCGGTTCTGCTCTGGACGCCGAGTCGCAGGTGCGTGGCACCTCGGTTTACTTCCCCGAGCGGGTCGTGCCAATGCTGCCTGAGCAGCTTTCCAACGGCTTGTGCTCGCTGAATCCGCACGTTGATCGTCTGGCCATGGTTTGTGAGATGACCATCTCCAAAACCGGCGAGATGACTGATTACGTGTTCTATGAAGCGGTCATCCACTCCCATGCCCGTCTGACCTACAACAAGGTCAGTACCATGCTGGAGCAGCCGAAAAGTAGCGACGCTCGCCAGTTGCGTGGCGAATACCCGGACGTGTTGCCGCACCTGAAGCAGCTTTATGCGTTGTACAAAGTGCTGCTCGGTGCTCGTCATGTGCGTGGCGCGATTGATTTTGAAACGCAGGAAACCCGCATCATTTTCGGGACCGAGCGCAAAATCGCTGAAATCCGCCCGACTACTCGTAACGATGCTCACAAGCTGATCGAGGAGTGCATGCTGGCTGCTAACGTGGCCACTGCCGAATTCCTCAAGAAGCACGAAATTCCTGCGCTTTACCGCGTGCACGATGGTCCGCCACCTGAGCGTCTGGAAAAACTCCGTGCGTTCCTGGGCGAGCTGGGTCTGTCTCTGCACAAAGGCAAGGACGGTCCAACTCCGAAGGATTATCAGGCGCTGCTGGAAACCGTACGTGATCGTCCGGACTATCACCTGATTCAGACCGTCATGCTGCGTTCGTTGAGTCAGGCGGTGTACAGTTCTGACAATAACGGCCACTTCGGCCTGAATTACGAGGCGTATACCCACTTCACCTCGCCGATTCGTCGTTATCCGGACCTGCTGACTCACCGCGCAATCCGCAGTGTGATCCGCTCGAAGCAGGACACCCCGCACGTGCGCCGAGCGGGCGCCGCGGTAATCCCGAAAGCTCGTATCTATCCGTATGACGATGCCATTCTCGAACAGTTGGGCGAACAGTGTTCGATGAACGAGCGCCGCGCCGATGAAGCTACGCGTGACGTGGTCAATTGGCTCAAGTGTGAGTTCATGAAAGACCGCGTAGGCGAATCTTTCCCTGGTGTGATCACCGCTGTGACTGGTTTTGGTCTATTTGTAGAACTGACTGATATCTATGTCGAAGGTCTGGTGCACGTCACTGCTTTGCCGGGCGATTATTATCACTTCGATCCGCTGCATCACCGCCTGGCGGGCGAGCGTACCGGTCGTAGCTTCCGCTTGGGCGATACCGTTGAAGTGCGCGTCATGCGCGTTGATCTGGATGAGCGCAAGATCGACTTCGAGATGGCCGAGAAAACCATCAGCGCCCCAATTGGCCGCAAGCGTCGCGGTGCAGAGCCGCAGCCAGTTGAAAAAGCCGCTGCTTCAGAGCGCGCACCGAGCAAGCGTCCGGCCAAGGCTAAAGCCAAGGCCAGCGCTGAGCCAGAGGCCTACCGGCCTAGTGATGCAGCCGCGAAAAACGCTGAAGTGCGCAAAAGTCGCGAACTGAAACAGGCTCTGTTGGCTGAAGCGAAGGGTGGTAGCAAGGCATCGTCGGGAAAGTCCGGTAAAGCCGGTTCTGCGCCATCATCGGACAGACCTGCTAAACCTAGCAAACACCGTAAAGGCCCGCCGAAAGCGGGTTCTGCTCCAGCCGCGAAAAGCGGCGGGGCGCGCAAGCCTAAGGCCAAGTCATGAGTTCGTTGGAAAAAATCTACGGCGTGCATGCCGTAGAAGCGCTACTGCGTCACCACCCCAAGCGGGTCAAGCAAATCTGGCTGGCCGAGGGTCGTAATGATCCTCGTGTACAGGTGCTGGTTGCGTTGGCCGGTGAAAATCGCGTGTCGATCGGTCAGGCCGAGCGGCGTGAGATGGACGCATGGGTTGATGGGGTGCATCAGGGCGTTGTTGCGGAAGTCAGTCCTAGTCAGGTCTGGGGCGAGGCAATGCTCGATGAGTTGCTGGATCGTACCGAAGGCGCTCCGTTGATTCTGGTGCTCGACGGTGTAACCGATCCGCACAACCTCGGTGCATGCCTGCGCACTGCCGATGCTGCCGGAGCGCTGGCGGTGGTCGTGCCCAAGGACAAGTCTGCAACCCTGACGCCAGCAGTGCGTAAAGTGGCTTGTGGCGCGGCTGAAGTGATTCCGCTGGTTGCTGTGACTAACCTCGCGCGCACCCTGGAGAAACTCCAGCAGCGCGGCCTTTGGGTTGTCGGCACGGCAGGGGAGGCGGAGCAGGAGTTGTATCAGCAAGACCTCACGGGCCCGACCATCCTGATCATGGGTGCTGAGGGCAAAGGCATGCGCCGTCTGACCCGTGAGCACTGCGATTACCTGGTGCGCCTGCCGATGGCAGGTAGCGTCAGCAGCCTGAACGTCTCGGTTGCAACCGGCGTTTGCCTGTTTGAAGCGTTGCGTCAGCGCAACGTGAAAGCGGCTGGCACCAAGAAAGCCTGAGGCAAAATGATTTATTCGTAGGACCGGCTTTAGCCGGGAGAGGGGCGGTGCAGTCAATGCATATTCCTCGTCAGGAATAGCGCCCTCCCGGCTAAAGCCGGTCCTACGAATCTTCGCTGCTCAAATATTCACCAATTGCCTTGCGCCTCTTCATCCCCTTCTCTACAATTGCGCCCCTTGCTGTCACGGCAGGCGCTCATGTGCCTGTCCCTGAGCAAGACTAACAGTGTCATTCACTCCTTGTCTGACCGCTTATTGGCGGCAGGCTACAACCCGTAAGGAGCATTCATGCGTCATTACGAAATCATCTTTTTGGTCCACCCGGATCAAAGCGAGCAAGTCGGCGGCATGGTAGAGCGTTACACCAAGCTGATCGAAGAAGACGGCGGCAAAATCCACCGTCTGGAAGATTGGGGCCGTCGTCAACTGGCTTACGCAATCAACAATGTTCACAAGGCTCACTACGTGATGCTGAACGTTGAGTGCACTGGCAAGGCTCTGGCCGAGCTGGAAGACAACTTCCGCTACAACGATGCAGTGATCCGTAACCTGGTCATCCGTCGTGACGAAGCCGTAACTGGCCAGTCCGAGATGCTCAAGGCTGAAGAAAACCGCAGTGAGCGCCGTGAGCGTCGCGACCGTCCTGAGCACTCCGACAGCGCCGATGGCGTTGATGGTGATGACAGCGACAACAGCGATAACGCTGACGAGTAATCCACGGACCTTTTAAGGAGCCAATCACATGGCACGTTTCTTCCGTCGTCGTAAATTCTGCCGCTTCACCGCTGAAGACGTGAAAGAGATCGATTACAAAGATCTCAACACTCTGAAAGCATACGTATCCGAGACCGGCAAAATCGTTCCAAGCCGTATCACTGGTACCAAAGCACGTTATCAGCGTCAGCTGGCCACCGCTATCAAGCGTGCCCGCTTCCTGGCCCTGCTGGCCTACACCGACAGCCACGGCCGCTGAGACCGGGCAGTCGACAAAGTAGTAAGGATCTAATGCATGCGCGCCTTGGCTGAATTCATCATGCGGGGACGCTTGCAGGCCATGCTGGTTGTGGCCGGATTTGCGGCATTGCCGTTGTTGTACTGTGTGAGTGCCGCCGCAGCTAGCCTTGTGCTACTGCGGCGCGGTTCGGACGCCATCGGCGTCATTGGTGTGGGAGTGCTTTCAGCGTTGGTTTGCTGGTACTTCCAGAAAGATCCCGGCGCACTTTTAGTGTTGCTTGGGGCTTGTGGTCTGTCGCTGGTTTTACGCGCAGGCCACACCTGGAATCGCGTGCTGCTGGTCAGCGTGGTAGTCGGGTTGTTGTGTGCAGTGAGCCTTGGAACGGTGTTCAGTCCCATGGTTGACAGTTTGAGTCAGGAGTTCGAGAAACTCATGCCTCAGGCTTTCGGTGAGGTCTACGAGAAACTCTCGGCTGACCAGCGAGTTACCTTCGCTTCACTGATTCCACCCCTGATCATCGGTTCGATGGCGGTTACGCTTCAGGTTTTCAGTGTGTTGTGCCTGATTCTTGGGCGCTATTGGCAGGCGTTGTTGTACAACCCTGGTGGTTTTGGTCGCGAATTTCGTCAGATCAGAATCCCGAAAGGACTGGCGTTATCGTTGCTGGCAGCGATGTTTGTAGGGCCGATGCTTGGCGTACATATGTTGATCTTGTTGCCGTTGTTGAGCATACCGTTGGCCTTCGCCGGGCTAGCCCTGATTCACGGGCTGGTGGCGCAGAAAAAACTGGCCAGTTTCTGGCTGGTGGGGATGTACGTCACGCTGGTGCCATTCATGCACCTGATAGGTCCGTTGCTCGTGGTTATTGCCATTGTCGACAGCCTGATTGATTTTCGCGGTCGTCTGGGATCGAAAGACTCCGATAGCGCGAACGGTGAAGGTTAAAAGTTAAGAGGATTTTCACATGCAACTGATCCTTCTGGAAAAAGTCGCGAACCTGGGCAACCTGGGCGACAAAGTAAATGTTAAGGCCGGTTACGGTCGTAACTACCTGCTGCCTTACGGCAAAGCTACCGCTGCGACCGCTGCTAACATTGCTGCGTTCGAAGAGCGTCGTGCCGAGCTGGAAAAACTGGCTGCAGACAAAAAAGCTTCTGCCGAAACTCGCGCTGCCCAACTGGCTGAGCTGGAAGTGACTATCACTGCCACTGCTGGTGACGAAGGCAAGCTGTTCGGTTCGATCGGCACCCACGACATCGCTGATGCACTGACCGCCTCTGGCGTTGAAGTTGCAAAAAGCGAAGTTCGTCTGCCGAACGGCACCATCCGTAACGTTGGCGAATTCGACGTAGCCGTGCACCTGCACAGCGACGTAGAAGCAACCGTTCGCGTTGTTGTGGTGGCTGCTTAAGCAGTACGTAATCGTCTGGCGACTTGCTCGCTAGAGGATTAACATCGGGCACGATCCTGTTTACAGGTCGTGCCCTTTGTCTTTCTGTACCCTTGGTTTTTACAAACCCTGATTTTTCACAACCCCTGATTCTGAGTGGTCATGAACGATATCTCCGCCCCTGAGCAATATGATCTGCAAACCGCCGCGCTGAAGGTGCCGCCGCATTCCATCGAGGCTGAACAGGCCGTGCTCGGTGGTCTGATGCTGGACAACAACGCCTGGGAGCGCGTGCTCGATCAGGTGTCGGATGGCGATTTCTATCGACATGACCACCGTTTGATTTTTCGCGCCATCGCCCGTCTGGCTGACCAGAACCAGCCCATCGACGTGGTTACGCTGGCCGAGCAGCTGGAAAAAGAAGGCCAGACCTCGCAGGTTGGCGGCCTGGGCTATCTCAGCGAACTGGCGAAAAACATTCCGTCCGTTGCCAACATCAAGGCCTACGCGCAAATCGTCCGTGAGCGGGCGACGCTGCGTCAATTGATCGGCATCAGCACGGAAATCGCCGACAGCGCGTTTAACCCGGAAGGGCGCAATGCTGCTGAAATCCTCGACGAAGCCGAGCGGCAGATTTTCCAGATTGCCGAAGCGCGTCCAAAGACCGGTGGCCCGGTTAGCGTGACCGACCTGTTGACCAAGGCCATCGACCGTATCGATACCCTGTTCAACACTGACAACGCGATTACCGGCCTGTCTACCGGTTATACCGACCTGGATGAGAAGACCAGCGGCCTGCAACCGTCCGACTTGATCATCGTCGCCGGTCGTCCGTCCATGGGTAAAACCACTTTCGCCATGAACCTGGTGGAAAACGCCGTTTTACGCAGCGACAAGGCGGTGCTGGTTTACTCGCTTGAGATGCCAGGTGAATCGCTGATCATGCGTATGCTGTCTTCGTTGGGCCGAATCGACCAGACCAAAGTCCGTGCCGGTCGCCTGGAAGACGATGATTGGCCACGCCTGACTTCTGCGGTCAATCTGCTCAACGAGCGCAAGCTGTTCATCGACGATACGGCCGGTATCAGTCCGTCGGAGATGCGCGCCCGGACACGGCGTCTGGTACGTGAACACGGCGACATTGCCCTGATCATGATCGACTACCTGCAGTTGATGCAGATCCCCGGTTCAGGCGGTGATAACCGGACCAACGAGATTTCCGAGATTTCTCGCTCGTTGAAAGCCCTCGCCAAGGAATTCAACTGCCCGGTGGTTGCCCTGTCGCAGCTCAACCGATCTTTGGAGCAACGTCCGAACAAGCGCCCGATCAACTCCGACTTGCGGGAATCCGGAGCGATCGAGCAGGATGCTGACGTGATCATGTTTGTTTACCGGGACGAGGTGTATCACCCGGAAACCGAGCATAAAGGCATCGCTGAAATCATCATCGGCAAGCAGCGGAACGGGCCTATTGGTACCACCCGGCTTGCGTTCATTGGCAAGTACACGCGCTTTGAAAACCTCGCACCGGGTAGTTATAACTTCGAAGACGAGTAAGCCTTAGCTCAAGCGAATCGCTCTGACAGAAGAATGTTCTGCACCTGAGCCTTCTCCAGCGCCCCCCGATGGATTTCATAACGGCGGCCTGCCTGAGCTTCCTGAATCTGCAATTGCGCGCCCTGAAACCGCTGCTCTGGCCGTTTCAGGTGCGCGGCGTTAAAAGCCTCAGTATCGCTGGCAAATTCGGCGTAATGCAGGTGCGCGTAAGCCCAGACCTGATTGCGGTCCTTGATCTTCAGCTCGAATTCGTCGATGTAGTCGCGCGGTGCATGCTGTTTGCTTGAGCCTGCACGCTCCAGCGGGAGGCGCTCTTTGCGGGTTTTACGCACGCTCAGGTTGTTGCAGTCCGCCAGATACTGAAGGTCATTGGCGACCGGTGCATTGTTGCTGATGATCAAATCAACGCGCAGGGTTCGACCTTTTTGCCTGAGATACAGCGCTTTGTCGCGTAAGGCTTTGGTCCTGTCCAGTGCTTGCTGGCGATCCTCTGCGCTGATCAGTTGTGGGGCTATTTCCAGAGTTTCCTTGGCGAACTCTTCCAGACGGTTTGCGTGGTACTCCAGCAGGCCTTCAGGCGCAGAGGGGGCTGAATTCTTTTTGCGGCCCAGATAGTCGGCCACTGATTCGGCGTGTTGCGCTTCGCTCATCAGTTTCTGCGCTGCAGTGCCATAGGATTCCCAGGCTGGAGCGGCAACTGTTGTAGCTGAGGGCGAAGACGCTCGATTTGTGTGGTGTTCTACCCAGTACTGACCGTCACTGGAGCGCAAGTAAGTGGCTTTGCGCTGTCCGCGACTGTCGAGAATATCTACGATGTTGGGATTGTCGCCACGCGGCTTGCCACTGAGGACAGCGTTGCTCTGGGTGACTATCTCTATGCGGTTTTTCGGCATGCTTGGCGGCGGTGTGACGCTGGGTTTGGCCTTTGAAGGGGCGCGTGCTTTGCCGGGGCTTGGTGGGCGCCGGGTCTGCGGTTCCGGTGCGACCGGAAACTCATCGAGCTTGATCAGTAATCGGTCGATTTCGTCGTGAACCAGTGCCTTGAAACGATCAATCAACGAGATAACGTTCGCATTGGCATCCTGCATGGGTTTGTACTTCAGGAAATAGATCGCGATATCCAGATCAGCGCCCGCACTGTTGGTCTTCATGGTTTCCAGTTCCAGCGTGCTTATGCCCTGATAAAGATCGGAAATACGGCTGTAGCTTTGATCGACATTTTCAAGTTCGATGATTGAGTGAATCAGCGCCTCACGCTTCAAAGGGATGCTGGGCGGCAGATCCTCAAAGTCGGTCGTTGCGGCCTTGCGATGACGGGAGACCTGGACAAGGAGGTTTTCGTGGGTCATTTGTTTGAGCTGAAAATATTCGTCACCTGCTAGCAGGAAGTAGGTGGTAGAGGCAGGCTGGTTGAAGTGCGCGTGGAACTCGGACAGGACATGTTGCAAGGCAAGTTCGTTCTCAATGTATTGCTGTCGCTCTGCCAGGGTCTTTTCTCTCATGGCTTTCAGGCGATCGACTTTTGGGCCGCCGCCACTCAGCCCGATCACTGCGCCGACCCACAGCCCCTGTTCATCGCGGGTAACGGGTTCGCTGCGACCCTCGCGGCTTGATACGTAACGGTTGTCAGTATCGCTGGCGACCGGGTCGCCAGGCCTGACAACGCGCATGACTTTGCGGCCCGGGCTGGATGCGTCACGATCATGCATTACCTGGAAGAAATCACCGTCGATGCACACGTACAGCTTGCCTTCATCGGAATAGATGCCGTCGCTGTCGGCTTTGGTGCTGCTGTAATCCTGCACAAGCTGAAACGCCGCGAGGCGATCGGTGCTCAGGTCGAAAGTAGTCGGCACCGGTAGCAGGTCGCTGAGAATGTCCGCGTTGAGTAGCGCCTGGCTCAGAATGGCCGTTGTCAGTTTGGGGCCGTCATTCAACTGGTGCTTCAGATCGTCGCGCTGGGCGTCAGTCAGTGTGCGCAGCAGTGTCGATATCAATGGGAAGTCAGTGCTGCCAGGCTGCAGCATTTGCGCGTTAGTCTGATCATATCCCGCATAACGATCGTCGAGCCGGGCAAGAATAATGGTGTTGCCTGCGGACTCATTGCCGTAGGTGCCTAGCAGTTTATGGGTTTTGGCGATCATGCCATTGAAGTCCTGGGCACCTTGGTAGACCTGTATGCACAGATCAGTCGGCCAGCCGGGCTGGACGCTGAGCAGATTGCAGGCAATCGCCTCTGCATCGGCCCCCATGCTTCGACCTTTGGGGTCGTTGAGGGTATTGAGTGCACGGATCAAGCGGCTTTGCAGTTGGGCCTTGTCTATGGCGGTCCGTTGCTCTGCGTCCAACGCTGCATGGTGGTTGATGTTTTTCAGCGTCGGGTACTGGCGCACCAGCTCTCGCGCTGCGGCTTCTGGCAGGTGCTTGAAGCGCAGGCGCAACGCCAGTGTTTTTGAAGCGGTGTCCTGCTCTATCGCGTCGCGCCGACCCTCTGCGCGCAGTTGTTGCAGGTCGCGGGTGGCGAATTCCAGTATCCAGGGTATTGGCGCGTCACCGTTCCAGGCGGCTTCCAGCTGTGGCCGCTCGACCTGTGTCAGCGTTTGCAAATACTGCACATCCTCGCGGCTGAGCGACGGCATGTCCGGGCGCATCATGGTTTGCAACAGTTCGGTACTGGTCAGGTTGCTGATGTCTACAGGGGCTAACGGCCAATGACCACGCCGTTGGTCATAGCGCAAGAGCGGCTGATAGTGCTGCGGGTCAGGGTGCTTGAGCCGGTATTGCTTGAAGTCTGTGTCATAAACCAGCTCGCCGATCCTGAGCTGCTCATCAACCTGAATCCGCGCATAAGTCTTGCCTTGCGTCTCAAAGATGCCCGCGGTATTTGCGCTCAAGCCATTCAACAGTCGGGGAGCGTGTTCTGTATAGGCGTGCAGGTCAGGTAACCACAGGCGACGCTTGCCATTGGGCATTTCTACCGCGCGTGGCTTGCCTATGGAGGTGATCAAATGTTGAGTGCGTTGTGCGGAAAGCTTTGCCCCGACCATCTGGATGCGACTGCTGATAACCAGCTCCGCAATATCGCCGAGCGCCTGGACAAAGTCTGCCGATTGACCGCGAGCGAGTGCTTCGCTGGCACTGACTGCGTTGTAGGTCAGTGTTCCCAGACTGGCGATCATCATCAGGCGGTTGAGCCCGGTAACACCGCCCGGGGCGGGCAGCGTGAGCATTTCAAGGATTTCGCTGCCAATGTGCAGCAAGGTCTTTTTGACCTGCTCCCAATCCTTGCTGGTTGTGGAGGTTGCGATGCTATGAATATCGTTGAAGAGGGTCAGGCTCTGGCGCATTTCCATGACGGTCAGCAGCGAGTGCGAGGAGGATTCCGGCTGGCCGATTTCTGCGCGGATATAGAGGCGTTCAGTGGCAGGGCTGCGACTGCTGAACGCCGTGTAAAGCAGTTTCGCCATCCAGTTCAGTTGGCTTTCATCGACTGCGGTGGTTTTGAGTTCGCTGAGCAAAGTGGCCTGATCGGCGAGCGACAGGGAGCGCAGTAGCCAGTCGATTCGGTTGGCCTTGGCGTCTGCGGAAATCTGTTCCCGCAACGACGTAATGGCATCCGTCCCACTGCGGTGATATCTCAACGCGCCTTGCGGACGGTTCGGGAAATGACTGAACACGCCCGAGCCGTCTTGCAGCGAGAACACACAGAAAGGCAAAGGCACTGTGGTGGGCGTTGGTAATAACTGCCAGCCGAAGTAAACATGGAAAAACTGCCATTTCAGTGCGTTTTCTTTTGTCAGCGCTTCCATCAACCGGGTGCTCTGCACCAGGCCTTCGGCGGCGACTCCGTTGCTGCGTATTGCTTCCAGCAGATCCAGTTCGAAACCTGCTTTTCGATGAGAAAAGATGAGGGGGTTGAGGGTGGTGGCCAAATGGCTGGCCAGAGCTATGCGCAAGCGTGAAGCCAGGTCGAACTCGCGAATGATGTCGATACATTGGGCTACACCCAGATTCTCGACGGTATGAGCGTCTGAACCGTAGGCGGCCGTGTTGATGACACTGGCGCGCTGGAAGTCCAGGCCTGAGTGCAGGCGACTGGAAAGATGAAAGGCGAAATTATCTTTCGCTGCCTGCCACAACGTTGTGGACATGATGTGTTCACGGGGGGCGTTGTCGGCCAGGGCGCGCTTGGTGCGTGAGCTGAACATAGTGCTCAGCAACTCAATAGGGTCCTTGGCATCCTTGCGCTGCGGGATTTCAAGTACGCGGGTGTGTAACCAGGTATTGTGCAGGTCCAGGTTTTGGCCGGTTCTTGCCCTGAACAGTTGGACCAGTGCGAAATAAGCATCGTTTTCAAAGCTGCTCTTGAAGCTCTGGATTGCCTCGGCCAGATCCTGCCTTGCCAGAGGTTCTATCCGACAGAGTTTCAGATAGCGTTGGCGTTGATCGTTGGTCAAGCGGGCAAGGGAGGCGCCCAGTTGAGTCTCGATCAGCTCCAGAGCCTGATAGTCGGACCAGGTTTCGCTGGTCATCAGGGCCGTGTCTATAGCGTGTGTCATGGTGGCATTGCCTTTGTCTGGTGCGCTTCGGAGAGGGTTCCGGGCGCTAAAAGGCAAACTAACTGCATGCGCATGCAGGTCCGTCGGTAGATAGTTATCGGCGTTGTTGCGATGTGTTGCGCATCTGTACCAGTTGAAGATTAATCCGACCATTGCCGTCGGACTTGATCAAAATTTGTGCTATATTCCGCGCCCGCGATTTTTCCAACGTGCAAACGTAGGTTCCGACATGCAAGCAGCCAAGCCGTTATTTGACTATCCGAAGTACTGGGCCGAATGTTTCGGGCCTGCGCCTTTCCTGCCCATGAGCCGGGAAGAAATGGATCAGCTTGGCTGGGATTCCTGCGACATCATCATTGTGACCGGTGATGCGTACGTCGATCACCCGTCTTTTGGCATGGCAATCATCGGTCGGCTGTTGGAGTCTCAGGGCTTCCGCGTCGGGATCATTGCCCAGCCGAACTGGCAGTCCAAAGACGATTTCATGAAGCTCGGCGAGCCGAACCTGTTCTTCGGTGTCGCTGCAGGCAACATGGACTCGATGATCAACCGCTACACCGCGGACAAGAAAATCCGTTCCGACGATGCCTACACGCCAGGTGGCATGGCGGGCAAACGTCCGGATCGCGCCAGCCTTGTGTACAGCCAGCGTTGCAAGGAAGCCTACAAGCACGTGCCTATCGTGCTAGGTGGCATCGAAGCCTCGCTGCGCCGCATCGCCCATTACGATTACTGGCAGGACAAGGTCCGCAACTCGATCCTCATCGACGCCGCCGCCGACATTCTCCTGTATGGCAACGCCGAGCGGGCAATCGTCGAAGTGGCGCAGCGTCTGTCCTACGGCCACAAGATCGAAGACATTACCGATGTGCGCGGCACTGCGTTCATTCGTCGTGACACGCCTAAAGACTGGTACGAAGTGGACTCCACCCGTATCGACCGTCCGGGCAAAATCGACAAGATCATCAACCCGTATGTGAACACCCAGGACACTCAAGCCTGCGCCATCGAGCAGGAAAAAGGTCCGGTTGAAGATCCGAACGAAGCCAAGGTCGTACAGATCCTGGCCAGCCCGCGCATGACCCGTGACAAAACGGTCATCCGTTTGCCATCGGTAGAAAAGGTTCGTGGTGACGCGGTTCTTTACGCCCACGCCAACCGCGTACTGCACCTGGAAACCAACCCGGGTAATGCCCGTGCGCTGGTTCAGAAGCACGGCGAAGTCGACGTCTGGTTCAACCCGCCACCGATTCCCATGACCACTGAAGAAATGGACTACGTGTTCGGCATGCCCTACGCACGTATTCCGCATCCTGCGTACGGCAAGGAAAAGATTCCGGCCTACGACATGATTCGCTTCTCCGTAAACATCATGCGTGGCTGTTTCGGTGGCTGTACCTTCTGCTCGATCACCGAGCATGAAGGCCGGATCATTCAGAACCGCTCCGAAGAATCGATCATTCGCGAGATCGAAGAGATTCGTGACAAGGTGCCAGGTTTCACCGGGGTGATTTCGGACCTCGGCGGCCCGACCGCGAACATGTACCGCATTGCCTGCAAGAGCCCGGAAATCGAATCCGCGTGCCGCAAGCCGTCCTGCGTGTTCCCGGGTATCTGCCCGAACCTGAACACCGATCACTCTTCGTTGATTCAGCTGTATCGCAGTGCTCGTGCTTTGCCGGGCGTGAAGAAAATTCTGATTGCTTCCGGCTTGCGCTATGACCTCGCGGTCGAGTCACCGGAATACGTTAAAGAGCTGGTGACCCACCATGTGGGTGGTTACCTGAAGATCGCCCCGGAACACACCGAGGAAGGTCCGCTCAACCAGATGATGAAACCGGGCATTGGCAGCTATGACAAGTTCAAGCGCATGTTCGAGAAGTATTCCAAGGAAGCGGGCAAAGAGCAGTACCTGATTCCGTACTTCATCGCGGCCCACCCAGGCACTACCGATGAAGACATGATGAACCTGGCGTTGTGGCTCAAGGGCAACGGTTTCCGCGCCGATCAGGTGCAGGCGTTCTATCCGTCGCCGATGGCTACTGCGACCGCCATGTACCACTCGGGTAAAAACCCGCTGCGCAAGGTCACCTACAAGAGCGATGCGGTGACCATCGTGAAAAGCGAAGAGCAACGCCGTCTGCACAAGGCGTTCCTGCGCTATCACGACCCGAAAGGCTGGCCAATGCTGCGTGAGGCACTGACCCGTATGGGCCGCGCCGACCTTATCGGTTCGGGTAAGGATCAACTGATCCCGCTACATCAACCCACCACCGACAGCTACCAGAGCGCCCGACGTAAAAACTCGACACCCGCTGGCAGCCACAAGGTCGCCAAGGAAACTACGCGGATCCTCACCCAGCACACCGGTTTGCCACCTCGGGGCAGCGATGGCAGCAAACCCTGGGACAAACGCGAGCAAGCCAAGGCCGCCGCCGAGGCGCGCAACAGGCAGGCCGCTAAAGAGCGGATGGATGCTGCGAAAGGCAAAGGCCCCAAGCCGCCGAAGCGTAAACCGGTTGTTCCGCGCTGATGGAGTTGTAGCGAAGAAAACGCCAGCTTACGAGCTGGCGTTTTGCTTTTAGATTTTCACGTTTTCACGGATATTCCAGCCGTATTTGACCGGGCCGCCTTCTTTGCTGCCGTCAGCTTTTTGCGGTTGGTAGCTGACTTCGACTGTGGCGAAGTTCAGGGCGATATTTTCTTTCACGGATTCGTCGCTATTGCCTGCATCTGTCTGATAAGAGGCGATCATGACTTCCTTGAGTGTGATGATCATATATTCCACAGGAACGCTGCCACCGGCCTTGCGCACAGTGAGCGTGGCCTCCTGATAATGTTTGCCGCTTGAACATGCCATCATCAGATTTGGGGAAGACTTATCCAGCGATTTGGAAAGACTCAGGTTGCCGATGCTGACCTTGCCTGCGCCGCCACCACCGCCCTGATGCATCGAACCGGATTGCGACATGCCCCATTGAAACGTTTGAATATCGATCTCTTCCTTGTGCATGCTATCCCTGGATTCACCCTTGATATCGCCCAATTTCCAAAACATATCAATAGCCATGAACACTCCCTTGAAAACAACGGCCGACGAATTGTCGATGCGCACTTTTTCTTACTACAAAACTGATAGCAAGAGGATGAGCGCTGAACGGGAGCGTTCATACAAGACAAAGTAAAAGTTCCTACATATCTGCCAATGATGACTGCCTATTCTCGTTCCTTCTGATAAGGCGCAGAGGCTAAAGGAATGAGTTTCACACAACTTCGGGATGGATTTTCCGTTGCACGAAGCTTGGCAAGGGATCGTATTGAAAACGCGGTAGACCTCAAGAAGCTGTTTCGCGTTATTGATGGGGACCCAGCGATTGTCGGGGCAGGTGTGGTTTATATCGACAGTGAGTTCAATGTCGTAACGCTCAGAGAGTTTCAACCGATTTGCAGTGTGGCGGTGAAGAGGGTAATTCTGCGAGAGTCTCCTAGATATTTAGGGGGTTATGAGTTCGCAAGAACACTGGAGATGCAACCACGGGAGTCCGAGCTGGTGGCCGAGGTTGCGGGAATGGTAGTAGCCTGTACAGGGGCAATTATTAGTTGGAGTGTTATAGGAACTACGGGTATGGTGCTTATTCCATTCAGTGCCGGAGCCAGTATCGTCGTGGCTTATATTGGGCTTGCGGCAGGGCTTGCCACGACCGCCCAGTGCTTCAATGGTGCTTACAAAACACATCTTGAAGTGCGCGATCCTCTATATAAAGATGACCTGAATAGTCAGGCATGGTATGAGGCTGCCCAATACGTTTTGGATGCTGTCTCTCTCGTAGGAGTGGCTGTCACAACTGGCGTGACATTTAAACTGATCGGGTTGACGAAATCATCGACTGGGCGAAGTACCCGACAGGCTTTGAGTAGCTTGAACAGGCAAGAGCGTCGTAACTTAACAAAAGAGTTGTTGCTCATCAAGGATCCACGAATCACACCTAAATTGCTGAAACTTAGGCAGGCGGCGGGTGAGTTGCCCAAGCGATTCACCCCGGTTCAAATTAAACACAGTACGAACATACAAATAGCCGATTGCCTAAGCACTATCCCTGATATGGTCGGGAGTATGATGTCTGGCATTTTGCGCGCTGTAGCCGTTGGCATTTATCAGGAGTTTACGGGTGAGTGATTATTTTGAGGTGGAGGCGCATCGTCGTAGTTACTTTCCGTTATGCGCTTACAATATCGTGGTTTCCTGTCTGTCGGTAGGTTTTTCTTTATGGGTTGTGGCGAGTTTCTATAGGCTAGGGTACCCGATCTTGAAAATGGAGCGCTGTCTGACTGCGTTGTGTTTTTTGTGGGTGGCTACAGTGTTTCACTGTAATTTCATGATCACGACGGGTAGCGTTCTATGGCTGAGGGTTTCAATAGGGATTTTGATATTTTGCCTTCTGGTCGTTGTACCTGCTATTGGGTATCAGCCGAACCCGCTAGTGTATGCGCTTGCCGTTTTTTTTCCGTTACTGGGCTTGCTTTCTTTCAACAGTAACCGGCATAGACAGTTCTGCAGAGATTTTAGAGATTTTCGGCACCAGCGTGCTTCCGCGCACAGGGATGGCGGTGAGTCGGCTAGAATTGTCCTCGGAGTAAGCTCGCTCGCAAAGCGCCAGAATAAAACCTCAAAGCGAGAAACTGCTATCACTAATAGACTTAGGGATCAGGCAGAAAAGGCCGCTGTCCGACGAAGGCAAGCAAAAAACAAAGTGACCTACCCGATAGCCGCGGTGTTGGTATTGGCGCTGATAGGGCTCTTGGGTTATTCGATCTATGACAGCCTGATGAGTGGTGTTGTCCTCTTGGGGGGGAGAGGTGGCCCGGTTCAACGCTACTCTGTGGTTACCCAGCCAGGCGTATATTGGTTCGCTATATCTCTATACGCCTTTATAGTTGTCATGGGGGTGGTTGGGTTGCGGCTAATGCTTTTTTTCTACAAATTGGAAGCACTCAAGTAGCCGTTGAATTCCCAAATCGCCATAGTTCTGACTTTTCGCCTCATTTCCGTGCGACCCTTGCACCATGCGCGGAAGCTGGCGTGACTATGGTGCTGTGCTGTGCTGTGCTGTGCTGTGCTGTGCTGTGCTGTGCTGTGCTGTGCTGAGCGGGCAGTATCTACGCCGCATGCGCTAGACTTTGCCGGATGGCATAAGTCTTGCGCGGTTCCATTACCGTCCAGGCTCGCAGGAGGCACGCCGTGTCGATCACATTGCCTTGCACGACGTCACGCATTACCGCTACGAACGAGCGGTTTAAGGGGGGGGCCTCAATTGTCCGCCTGCGTAACTATCTGCAAGTTATGGGTAATGAGCTTTGTATGGAACTGATGCCGCGCGCCGCCGCGCCGTCAGAAGTTGCCTTTCGATCTGGGTTTCCTCCAGATAGCAACCCGCTTGACGCACACTGAAAGCAAAACAAGACTCTTCCCACGCGACGACAGAGTTAGTCCTACATCCATTGGGGCGGCCTGAGCCTATCCTCGGTTTCTTCAACAGAAGCGCTAGCGTTGCTAGCCGCCTAAGTCAGGGAGATCGCGGTGCTCATTATCAATAACAATTCAGTGAGAACTCAGGGTTTCATCTCAACTCTGGACAGCAGGCCCTCAGCCATAGCAAACATAGTTGCTGACGAGGTGACTCATCAGACCAGCACCGACAGCTCGGTTTCAGTCCTCGCTCGTCAGATTAGCGCGGCTGCTTCGCGTGCCCAGACCAGGGATGCCTCGCTCGACCCGCAGGCGCTTGGGCAAAAGGCGTCGCAATTGCTCGACGAGCTGTTGGGCGGTACTCATCAAGTTAACCAAGCCAATACGTTTGCCAGCCCTTTTCAAGGGATGCCCCGAGATCAGTTGGCTTTGATTGCGTATGACGAAGGTGGTGATTTTCCCGTCGCAGAGCGTGTCGCGGCCCTGCAAGAGTTATCCAGTCAGGAACAGCTCTGGCGGCAGACTGCGACCCAGCACGCGCTGCTTGAGTACGACGCCACCGGAAAGATGACCGGCTTTTTTAATGAAGCCCTTACTCATTTCAAGTCACTGGCACCCATTGAGCAAAGCCAGTACCCAATTAGCTATGCTGTCGATTTGCAGCAGAAGCTTGAGCTCTATTCGGGCAGCAAGATGTCGCTGAGAGAAATGGGCGCAGCGAACCCTCTGGAGGTTATTCAACAATCACTTCCCGAGCTGGCCTTTACTCAAGTATCGAGGTTGAGCGAGCATCCGAAAGTTGTCCCACTATCGCAAGTTGATGTAGCTGCTACTCAAGCAAATAAGGTGGGCCGCGATTTAATGGTGGAGCGTTTGTTCGGAGTACGTGAGCCCGCCATCGCCGATGCGTCGAAAGGTTTAAAATTTGGGGACCTAGCCCGTAACGAATGTGAGTACCTCACGAAAGAAGATCGCGGGCTGATTTCTGATATCTATGCTTATGCTCAAGGTGAGGATGTTGACATGGAATATGTTGATGGGGTCGCTCGTTCTCTTGGGCATTATCGGATGTATGGGCATTTCAAGTCGGATTTTAACAAGTGCAATTACGATCTCCAGGGTTGGAAGTTGACGGTTGCTTTTCCAGAAGAAGATGCAGTTGTCGCGTCGCGTATATTGAATGGCTCCGCGATCAATAGCACACGGCTCGATCCGGATTTCTTACGATATGCGCTGACTCCAGCCTCTGGCGCGTTGGTGAACTTGGGTTATTTTGAATTCATGGAACATGTCGTGACGAAGTTCTCTGATGAATCTAATACAGCAGCTCCTGTGGAGAGCACGTTCTCTAGCTATGTGCCCAGGCCAGGGGAGGGGTACTACGTAATGACGACCTCGAGTACGGTCAGGATGGCGAATTTCGTTCAATATGTCGTCAGTGAGGGGGGAGTTTTGCGTCTGACAGAGAAAGGTCGAGCACTGAGGGGGGATTCGGGAGAGGGGGACGATAAAACAGTTCGACCCCATCTGGAGCTTGTGAGGACCAGGGCGGGGCTGGAGATATTACGCGAATGGCCCGGCAATGATCTTTACCCAAGAGAGCCGGGTTGGCTTGGCAGTCTATGGGATCGGCTTGGAGAAATGTAGGGCTCGCACCGATCCTCGGCTTACAACGGCGCGAATCACTTAATCGCGCCGTATTGAGCGCAGCGATGCCTCTGATTGGTTTTTTATTTAATATATATGTATGTCGCGCGGCCTGGACGGTTGAGTAAGCTTGGGGTATTAAGCACAACACTCAAGGAATGACTCGTGAAGAAAATTATAGTGGTTACACTTTTGACTTTGTCAGCCAATACGTTCGCAGCAGAGGATGTCATTACAAAGTCTAAAGTGCCTGACCGGATTGTGGTCGCCAAAGCTGGCGTTGGTCTGTCGCAGTTTACGATGATGACTGTGGATTTTCCCAGAAGTCAACGTTATTTGCCGAAAAGCTTGGAGAGCATACATTGGACTAGTACCTACTATCCGAATAATACAGGTGAGCACGTTCAGATATGTTACACCCGGGCAGGTAGAGCTGGTTACGACCAGTGCGAAGAAATTTCCAAGAACTCTTCAGGCTCGACTGAGGCTTTTAATCACCATGGTTTTGACAGATTTGCGAGAATCACTATCAAGCATTTGGTGAGTGGCGGACAAAATCAGGGAACTCCCGCTGGTGAAGATTCAATAGCTGTTCACTACAGCTACTGATTGTTGAGTATTCACGCGCTACCCGCTTGAGTAACCACGCTGTTTTCCCTAAACACTCTTAAGTGGCAGCAAATTCATTCGCGAAAGCACCCCATTAGACGTAACTGATTTCAGTAGTCCCGCTGTCGTAAATGAATTCGCTGCCACAGATGATCACGATCTGCCTCAGCCCCCTCGACAGTCCGCCAGCTCGTTCACAAATTTTCCCTCCCTGTGCCTTATTTCTGTGCAACGCTTGCACCGCGGGGCACGGTAGGCGCTTTAATAGTGCCTGGTTCTGCCTCGCCATCGAGGAACCGCCGTATTTGCCCGGATGGCATAAGTCTTGCGCGGTTCCATTACCGTCCAGGCTCGCAGGAGGCACGCCGTGTCGATTCACATTGCCTTGCACCACGTCACGCATTACCGCTACGAACGAGCGGTTGAACTGGGTCCGCAGATTGTCCGCCTGCGTCCTGCGGCCCACAGCCGCACCCGGGTTTTGTCGTATTCACTGAAAGTCCTGCCTGAAAATCACTTCATCAACTGGCAGCAGGACCCTCAAGGCAACTACCTTGCGCGTCTGGTCTTTCCGGAAAAGACCAACGAGCTGCGTGTTGAAGTCGATCTGGTCGCCGAAATGGCGGTCTTCAACCCGTTCGACTTCTTCCTCGAGCCTTATGCCGAGAAGATCCCGTTCTTTTATGCCAGCGAAGAGCAGCGCGAACTGGCGCCGTATCTTGAAAAGCTCCCGCTGACGCCAAAGTTTGCCAACTATCTGGCCAGCATCGACCGCACGCCATTGCCTGCCATCGACTTCCTGGTCGGGCTCAACCAGCGCCTGAGTCAGGACATTGATTACCTGATCCGCATGGAGCCCGGCGTACAAACCCCGGAATTCACGCTGGAAAATGCTTCTGGCTCCTGCCGCGACTCGGCCTGGTTGCTCGTGCAGCTGCTGCGTCATCTGGGCATGGCTGCGCGTTTTGTGTCCGGCTATCTGATTCAGCTCAAGGCTGACGTTGAAGCGCTTGATGGGCCATCCGGTACCGACGTCGATTTCACTGACCTGCACGCCTGGTGTGAGGTGTATCTGCCAGGCGCAGGCTGGGTGGGGCTTGATGCGACGTCCGGCCTGTTCGCGGGGGAGGGGCATATTCCTCTGGCGTGCAGCCCGGAGCCTTCGTCGGCAGCGCCGATCAGTGGTCTGGTTGAACCGTGCGAAACCGAGTTCAGTCATGAAATGTCGGTGGAGCGCATTTGGGAAGCGCCTCGCGTTACCAAGCCTTACACCGAAGAACAGTGGGCCGAGATTCAAGCGCTGGGCCATCAGATCGATCGCGACCTGACTGACAACGACGTGCGACTGACCATGGGGGGCGAGCCCACGTTCGTCTCCATTGATGATCGCGACGGTGCCGAGTGGAACACCGCTGCACTGGGGCCGAAAAAGCGCGCCCTGTCGGCCGAGTTGTTCCAGCGCATGCGCAAACACTATGCGCCGCTGAGTATCGTGCATTTTGGTCAGGGCAAGTGGTACCCGGGCGAGCAGTTGCCGCGCTGGTCGCTCAATTGCTTCTGGCGTAAAGACGGGCAGCCTGTGTGGCACAACAATGCATTGATCGCCGACGAAACCGAAAGCTACGGTGCAACGGGCGAACTGGCCGGGAAGTTCCTGACCAGCGTCGCTGAGCGGCTGAAAGTGCCGACGCGTTTTGTGTTCCCTGCCTACGAAGACAATTTCTATTACCTGTGGCGTGAGGGCGCACTGCCTGCCAACGTCAGTGCCGAAGACTCACGTCTCAGTGACGAACTCGAGCGTGCGCGACTGCGCAAGGTGTTTGCTCAAGGGCTGGACAAGGTTATCGGTCAGGTCCTGCCCTTGGCGCGCTCCGTCGACGGTGATCGCTGGCAGAGTGGTCGCTGGTATCTGCGGGATACCCATTGCCGTCTGGTGCCGGGTGATTCGGCGCTGGGCTATCGTTTGCCGTTGGCATCGCAACCCTGGGTCAAGGCGGCGGAATATCCGTTCATTCACCCCACCGACTTCAATCAGGATTTCCCCGAGCTGCCAGATGACGGGCAAGTTCAGGCGCAACTTACCGGGCTAACAGAACAGCTGGACGCCAACGCTGAACGTATGCCGAAGATCGACGAGTCGGCCGACTGGCTGACCCGCACGGCGCTCTGTGCCGAAGCGCGGGAAGGGCGTTTGTATGTGTTCATGCCGCCGCTGGAAAAACTCGAGTATTACCTGGAGTTGGTGTCGGCCATCGAAGCCAGCGCCGAAGAGCTGAACTGCCCGATTCTGCTTGAAGGCTATGAGCCGCCGAGCGATCCGCGTCTGGCGAATTTCCGTATCACGCCTGATCCGGGAGTCATTGAAGTCAACGTACAGCCGTCCGCATCCTGGGACGAGTTGGTGGAGCGCACCGAGTTTCTCTACGAACAGGCGCGTCTGACGCGACTGACCACCGAAAAATTCATGATCGACGGCCGTCACACCGGTACCGGCGGCGGCAACCACTTCGTACTGGGTGGCGCGACGCCCGGGGATTCGCCGTTCCTGCGCCGTCCTGATGTACTGCGCAGCCTGCTCAGCTACTGGCACAACCATCCGTCGCTGTCGTACCTGTTTTCCGGGCTGTTCATTGGCCCGACTTCCCAGGCACCACGGGTCGATGAGGCGCGTAACGACTCCCTGTACGAGCTGGAAATTGCCTTCGCGCAGATGCCCAAACCCGGTGAAGAAGTAGCGCCCTGGGTCGTTGACCGGTTGCTGCGTAATTTGCTGATTGATGTCACCGGCAACACCCACCGGGCCGAGTTCTGTATCGACAAGCTCTATTCCCCGGACGGGGCCACTGGCCGTTTGGGGCTTTTGGAGCTGCGTGCCTTCGAAATGCCGCCGCATGCGCGGATGAGCCTGGCTCAGCAACTGTTGCTGCGTGCGCTGGTCGCGCGGTTCTGGCGCGAGCCGTATGCACCGGCCAAGCTGGCCCGATGGGGTACTGAGCTGCATGACCGGTTCATGCTGCCGCACTTCATCGAGCAAGACTTTGCAGACGTGATCGAAGAGTTGAACAGTGCCGGTTATCCGGTACGCGCCGAGTGGTTTGCGGCGCATCTGGAGTTCCGGTTCCCCAAGGTTGGCGATTATGCAGTCAGCGGCATCGAGCTGGAATTGCGTCAGGCGCTGGAACCGTGGCACGTGCTGGGCGAGGAGGGTTCGGCCGGCGGCGCTGTGCGTTACGTGGATTCTTCGCTGGAGCGCTTGCAGGTCAAGATTAATGGCCTTCCGCCGAAACGGTATGTATTGACCTGTAATGGCATTGCGATACCGTTGCAGCCCACCGGGCGGGTTGGCGAATTTGTTGCTGGTGTGCGTTATCGGGCCTGGCAACCTGCCAATTGTCTGCAACCGACCATTCCGGTGCATGCACCGCTGGTCTTCGATCTGGTTGATACATGGATGCAGCGCTCACTGGGCGGCTGCGAGTATCATGTCGCGCATCCTGGTGGGCGCAATTACGAAACCCTGCCAGTCAACGCCAACGAAGCGGAAAGCCGCCGTCTGGCGCGGTTCTTCAGGATCGGTCACACCCCCGGCAAACTGGAAGTGCCACTGCTGAGCGTTAACGATGAACTGCCAATGACGCTGGATATGCGTCTGCATAAATAAGAAACAGATAGGAGCTGCTGCCCCAGTATCCATTGCTCCGCGCTGTTTCGCGGCAACATTGGACTGTAGGAGCTCACCGAGGTTACGAGGCCAGCGATAGCGGTTTGTCTGATACGCCGCCATCGCTGGCCTCGTAACCTCGGTGAGCTCCTACAGGGAATCCTTTTTTGCATAAAACGCAGTCGACCCTCAGCTGACATCCGACTGCGCTACTCTGAAATTTTTAGTCTCTGCCGAGCCTTCCATGCGCGACTTGCTTGACCATTACCCTGTGTTTGCGGGTACCTATCACGAAATGCTTGATGCCGATGGAGTCGTTCGCCCTCATTGGCAGCGCATGTATGAGCAACTGCAACGCAGCACTTCCGCGCAATTGATTCAACGGCAGGCCCTGTTGGCCCGGCAGATTCAGGAAAATGGCGTCACCTACAACGTCTACGCCGACCCCAAGGGCGCGGACCGTCCGTGGGAGCTGGATCTGCTACCGCACCTGATCCCTGCCGAAGAATGGCAGCAGGTTGCGGCGGGCATTGCGCAACGGGCCAAAGTGCTCAATGCGGTACTGGCTGACCTGTATGGTCCGCAAACCCTGATCGCCCAAGGCCTGCTGCCTGCCGAACTGGTGTTTGGTCACAACAATTTTCTCTGGCCGTGCCAGGGCATCACCCCGCCGGAAGGCGCATTTCTGCATATGTACGCGGTGGATCTGGCGCGCACCCCGGATGGTCGCTGGTGGGTAACGGCTGATCGTACTCAGGCGCCGTCGGGTGCTGGTTATGCGCTGGAAAACCGCCAGATCGTGTCCCGTGCTTTCCCGGAAACCTATCGGGATTTGCGGGTTCAGCACCTGTCCGGTTTTTTCCGTGCATTGCAGGAAACCCTGGCGCGCCAGGCGCCGGCCAATAACGAAACGCCGCTGATCGTGCTGTTGACGCCGGGGCGCTTCAACGAAAGCTATTTCGAGCATCTGTATCTGGCGCGTCAGTTGGGTTATCCACTGGTGGAAGGTGGCGACCTCACGGTGCGGGACGCGACGGTGTATCTGAAAACCCTCAGTGGCTTGCGTCGGGTGCACGCGATCATGCGTCGCCTGGACGATGATTTCTGCGACCCGCTGGAGCTACGCACCGATTCCGCACTCGGTGTACCCGGCCTGCTGGAAGCGGTGCGTCAGGGCAAAGTGCTGGTTGCCAACGCGTTGGGCAGCGGTGTGCTGGAGTCACCGGGTCTGCTGGGCTTTTTACCGAAGATTTGTCAGCACCTGTTTGGCGAGGACCTGACCCTGCCGTCCGTGGCGACCTGGTGGTGCGGCGAGCCGCCCGTGCTGGCTCAGGCGCTAGAGAAGCTGCCAGATTTACTGATCAAACCGGCGTTTCCTTCGCAAAGTTTCTCGCCGGTGTTTGGCCGGGATTTGAACAAGGCACAACGCGAAGCACTCGCCCAGCGCATGCAGGCCAGACCCTACGCCTACGTGGCTCAGGAACTGGCGCAGCTGTCTCACGCGCCGATCTGGCAGTCCGATGGTCAGCAGTTGCAGCCTCGTGCCATCGGTATGCGTGTTTATGCCGTGGCCAGTTCTGAAGGTTATCGTGTCCTGCCGGGCGGACTAACTCGCGTTGCCGCCGAAGCTGATGCTGACGTGGTTTCGATGCAGCGCGGCGGTGCCAGCAAAGACACCTGGGTGCTGGGCGAGTTGTCGCAAACCGGTGAGCCCTGGAAAGGCCAGCGCACGTTGGGCGTGCACGACCTGATTCGTCGCGATCCGTATTTGCCGTCCCGCGTGGTGGAGAACCTGTTCTGGTTCGGTCGTTATTGTGAACGTTGCGACAACAGTGCGCGCCTGCTGCGCATCATGCTCACCCGTTATGTGGATGGCGACGACCCTGAAGCGCTCGAGGCGGCCGTGGAGCTGGGTGAACGTCTGAACTTACTGCCTGATGAGGAAGAGGGCGGAACATTGCCTGAGCGGCTTCTCGCGGCCCTTCTCGGCGAAGAGTGGCCGTTCAGCCTGCGCGCCAATCTGCAGCGTTTGCAATGGGCGGCCTCGCAAGTGCGTGGCAAGTTGTCTCGGGAAAACTGGCAGGCACTGGTCGAACTGCAGCGTGAAGCGACTAGCCTGGACAGCAAGGACCCTGATTTCGGCGAACTGTTGGACTTCCTCAACCGGCTGGTCATGTCGCTGGCAGCGTTATCCGGTTTTGCCCTGGATGACATGACCCGTGACGAAGGCTGGCGCTTCCTGATGATCGGTCGTCGTATCGAGCGGCTGAAGTTTCTCAGCAACAGCCTGTCGGCGTTTCTGCGCAGCGCGGCCGTGACCGATCAGGCCGGTCTGGAGTGGCTGCTGGAGCTGGGCAACAGCAGCATTACCTATCGCTCGCGATACCTGGCCGTGCCGCAGTTGATCCCGGTCCTTGACCTGCTGTTGCTGGATGATCAGAACCCTCACGCCGTGCTGTTCCAGCTCAAGCTGGTGTCCAAATCCCTGAATCATCTGAACGAAGAGTTCGGTGCGCCTCGCGATGCCAGCCTTGGGACGCTGGTTCGACGCCTGTCGAGTTTCGATCTGGGTTGTCTGGAGAATCCCTTGTTTGGTGACAGCAGTATCAAGGCCGTGCTGGAAGGGCTTGCGGACATGTTGCATAGCATTGGAGATGCCAGCGGGCAGGTTTCTGATCGCCTCGCCTTACGTCACTTCGCCCACGTCGACGATATCAGCCAACGTACGGTGTCCGTCTGATGAGCGCCCGTTACCAGATTTTTCACGACACGCATTACAAATACGACAGCCCGGTTTCGCTTGCCCAGCAGTTGGCGCACCTGTGGCCGCGACCCAATCCCTGGCAGCGCTGCACCGAGCAGCAGTTACTGGTCAGCCCGATCCCGACGATTCGCCGGGATGAGTTCGACGTGTTCGGCAACCCGCTGACCCGGCTGGCCTTTGAGCGGCCACATGATGAACTGGAAGTGAATGCGCGCCTGCAGGTCGAAGTCCTTGAGCGTTCGCCGCTTAATTTCGATCATTCGCCTGCGTGGGAAATGACTCGCAGCATCATGACCTACAACGCCCGGCCGATGTCGGCGGACATCATGGAAGCCTGTCGCTATCGTTTCGAATCGCCTTACGTGCATTTGAAGCAGTCGTTCATCGAGTTCTCGGCAGATTGCTTTGTGCCGAGTCAGCCGTTGATGTGGTGCGTGCAGGCATTGATGGAGAAGATCTTCACCGAGTTTACGTTTGACAGTGAAGCAACCCAGGTGGCGACGCCGCTGGTCGAGGTGCTGGAACGCCGTCGCGGCGTCTGCCAGGACTTTGCCCACCTGATGCTGGCGTGCTTGCGCTCACGTGGTTTGTCGGCTCGATACATCAGTGGTTATTTGCTGACCCAGCCACCACCGGGTCAACCACGGCTGATCGGCGCGGATGCGTCCCATGCCTGGGTGTCGGTGTTTTGTCCGGTACTGGGTTGGGTGGACTTCGACCCGACCAATAACGTGCAGCCTGCGCTTGAGCACATCAGTCTGGCCTGGGGGCGGGACTTTTCAGACGTTTCGCCGTTACGCGGAGTGATTCTGGGGGGTGGCAGTCACGACCCCGAAGTACGGGTGACGGTGATGCCGATTGAGGGTGAAGGTGACTAACCTCTTGCTCCCGGCTAAAGCCGGTCCTACGGACTCAATGCAATCGTAGGAGTGGCTTTAGCCGCGAGAGGGACAGCAGGTACGCTGCAATTGCTGGTTCAGGGAAAATGCGCTCCCGGCTAAAGCCGGTCCTACGAGAACAAGCTTTATCAGCTGGCTGGCTTGTCGTCAGTGCTGGTCTGTTCTACTGGCGCAGCTTCATCGGTCGCTTCAGTCGCTTCTGTCTCGCCTTCAGCACTGGTTTCGGCCAAGGCAGCGTTTTTGCGCTGTAGCTTTTCCTCTTTCTTCTGCTCTTTGGCCAGATCTCGCTGACGTTTCGCGAAGGAGTAGTTAGGTTTAGCCATGGGCGATCCTCTGTTTCATGCTGGAAATGCGGCCATTCTGCCTGAGAACGGCGTCGGGCACACGGCGTTGTGCGTCCTCTGGTCCAAAGCCTTAATTCCAGACACCAGTTTTTTGTTACTCACTCGTTATCAATACGGGTTTGATTCCTCAGCGCTGCTACCAGTGGCACCGCATGCGTAAGCGGCAAGCAAACTACGGAAAAGGGTGTTGAGCTGCATGATGGTCATCCTGAAAGTGGCGATGAGGCATCTTGCACGCGGCACTGATCGCCAGCTCTTTGATTGTCTCGATGACCTCGATAGCTAACTGCCACTGAGCCTTGTTGACGCAGGTCATTGGAACCTGACGCCATATCAGGCAGTCTTTGCCGGAATAAACAAAATACCCAGCCTTGGAGATTCCCCATGATTCGCAAGCTTGTTGCTGTATCCCTGCTGACATTGGCCAGCGGCCATTTGCTGGCGGCAGAGTGCAGCGTAGACGTTGATTCCACTGATCAAATGTCCTTCAACACCAAGGCCGTTGAAATCGATAAAAGCTGCAAGACGTTCACCGTAAATCTGACCCACTCCGGTAGCCTGCCCAAGAATGTCATGGGCCATAACTGGGTGTTGAGCAAAGAGGCTGACATGCAGTCGATTGCGACTGATGGCTTGGGTGCAGGCATTGAAAAGGATTATTTGAAGGACGGCGACGCTCGCATCATCGCGCACACCAAAGTGATTGGCGCTGGCGAGAAGGATTCGGTGACGTTCGATGTGTCGAAGCTGGATCCGTCTGAGAAATACGGCTTCTTCTGCTCGTTCCCAGGCCATATCGGCATGATGAAAGGCACTGTAACGCTGAAGTAAGCGTTACCTTCGCACCCCGGTGTCCATGGCCCCGCGCTGTCTCGCGGCAAACATAGGATCCGTAGGAGCTGCCGAAGGCTGCGATCGCGGTGTATCAGTAGAAACGCTTCGCAGCCTTCGGCAGCTCCTACAGAAAATGCATTTCAATCCAGTAGATTGCATGCTGTTTGATAGGAGCTAACTTGTTGGCGAGGCGATGTGTCAGGTGAAACGCTTCGCGAACAAGTTCAGTCCTACAGGAACCTAATCTACATCAAGGCGCGTACGGCAATTCCCGCTTGTGCTGGGTCTTGGCGTAGGTCTCACAAATGATCTTGAACGCTTCTTCACGCACAGGCTCACCGTGAAGGAAGGCGTCAATCTCGGCGTAAGTCACGCCGTGTGATGCTTCGTCCGGTTTGCCGGGCACCAGGTCTTCAAGGTCAGCGGTCGGGACTTTCTCGACCAGCGATTCCGGCGCACCGAAGTGACGGGCGATCGCGCGAACCTGATTCTTCACCAGCCCGCTCAGGGGGGCGAGATCGCACGCGCCGTCGCCGAACTTGGTGAAGAAACCCATCACAGCTTCCGCTGCATGGTCGGTCCCGATCACCAGACCCTGATGGGCACCGGCAATGGTGTACTGCGCGACCATGCGCATGCGTGCTTTGGTGTTGCCGAGTACGAAGTCCACAGCGCTGGCATTTTTACCTTCGAACGCTTTGATCTCGCTCGCCATGGCCTTGACCGCACCGCCGATGTTCACGGTGTGACGAACATCCGGATTGATGAAATCCACCGAAGCCTGAGCTTCGTGTTCGTCATGCTGGACAAGGTAAGGCAAGCGCACAGCGATGAACTGATAGCTGTCGTCACCGGTAGTGGTGCGCAGCTCTTCAACAGCGCGCTGAGCCAGCAGCCCGGCAGTCAATGAATCCACACCGCCGCTGATGCCCAGCACCAGCGTTTTCAGCCGGGCGTTGGTCAGGCAGTCCTGAATGAAAACGATACGCCGGGCGACTTCGGCTTGAAGTGCGTTTTCGTCGGCGAAAGGCGGTTGCACCTTGAGCTGCTCGGCGATCTGGAGCTGTACGGCTTGCATGATTCACTCCTTGGTAAGGATGGGGGCGACGGCTTCTGTTTGCGGATCAGTCCGCCACTTTGAACACATGTCGCAGGTACGAGACGAAGTTGGGGTCTTTGCATTGCGTCTTGCCGGGTTCGTCGGAGATTTTCGCAACGGGTTGCCCGGCACAGGCGGTCATTTTCAGAACGATACTCATGGGTTCGACGCCCGGTATGTCTGCAGTGAGGTTAGTGCCAATTCCGAAGCTCACGTTGATGCGACCGCGCAACGCGCGAAATATTTCCAGAGCCTTGGGCAACGTCAGGCCGTCGGAGAACACCAGCGTCTTGCTCATCGGATCAATGCCGAGCTTCTGGTAATGGGAGATGCATTTTTCGGCCCACTTCACCGGATCACCGGAGTCATGGCGCAGACCATCAAACAGTTTGGCGAAATACAGATCGAAATCCTGCAGGAAAGCATCAGTGGTGATGCAGTCCGTCAGGGCGATCCCCAGCAATCCCCGGTATTCGTGCACCCAGCAATCGAGCGCGGCGCTTTGACTGTCGATCAGGCGCGGGCCGAGTTGCTGGTGAGCCATGATCCATTCGTGGGCCATGGTGCCTAACGGTTTCAGGTCAAATTTGCGTGCCAGTTGCACATTACTGGTGCCGACAAACTGGCCAGGGAAGTCGCGCTTGAGCACGTCGACGACTTCTTCCTGAACGCGATAAGAAAAACGACGACGGGTGCCGAAGTCAGCGACCTTGAGTTCAGCCAGCTCGTCAGCCTTGGCATTCGCGGTCAGCCAGTCGAACTTGCGATACAGCTGATCCCGCGCTTGGCTGAGCAGGATTTCGGGGTGGCGGTGGCGGTTGCGCACTTCACTCACAATCGCCAGCACCGGCACTTCGAAAAGGATCACATGCAGCCATGGCCCTTGCAGGCGAATACATAGCTCATCATTTTCGATGGTGGTTTTCACATAGCGTGTGTTGAAGCGGAACAGGCCGAGAAACCTCAGGAAGTCGGGCTTCATGAAGTTGATGCGTTCCAGGAAGTTCAGCTCCGGAGCCGCCAGCGACAGCTCGCACAGCTTCTGGATTTGTTGCTGGATTTCACCCAGATAGGGACGCAGGTCCTCACCGTTTCGGCAGCGAAATTCCCACTCAACGTCGACGTTGGGGTAATTGTGCAACACCGCCTGCATCATGCTCAGTTTGTACAGATCGGTGTCGAGCAGGTTTTGCACGATGCGATTGGAGAAAGCGCTCTCGCTCATTGGGTCGCTCCAGCAGGACCGGCCGCCAGACGCGGCCAAACGAAAAATGAATCAAGTGGTCACGGCGTCCCGTGGCAGAGCCATCGAGCGCTCATTGAGCTTGTTGTTGATAATGACCGACATAATGCCAGTCAGTGCGGGATAGGGGCAGTTTTCTTTGGTAGGGGCTGGTGGCGAGGTCTTGTCAAACATGAAACGGCTATCAGATCTGTAGGAGCGCACGAGCACCGCGAGGCCGCGATGGCGGTGTATCAGGGGGAACGCTATCGCGGCCTCGCGGTGCTCGTGCGCTCCTACAGTAATGCGTGTTGTATATCAGCGCACCGCAGCAACCGCCGGAAAATTAAGAGTGAATTTCCCGTTGGGTGTGTCATCACGAAACCGCTCCATCACAGTCTTGAGCTTTTTCGCCGATTCCTCGTCGGTGGCGTAGTAAAAAACGCTGGACGCTGCGGCCGAAGCGCGAGGGATGGTCAGGCGCATTTCTGCTACCTCAATCCAGTTCTTCGGCCTCTCCGGGAACCACTCGTTGTAGACAAATGCGTAGTGAACGTCCTTCTCGTCCATCAGTGTGGTCATCCAGTCGACGTCGTTGCGCGTCTTGCGATAGTGCAGCGCCTGGATGCTGCCCAGCCCCCATAAATCCAGAATGTATTGGTTGCCATTGAGCGCGACAAGGCCCAAATCATTGACGGCTACCGGTTCGCCCAGTGCCCGGACGATCTCCCCGCTGGAGTACTGCTGGTTATAAATTGCTGCCGAGGAAAGAGGCACACGCAGCGTCGTGTACACCGGAATCGCGAAAGCGACCGGCAGCATTGCGAACAGGGCGGTCATGTAGCGCTCGCTCATGCGTGTGACACAGGCGTAGATGACGAACACGCCAACAAAGGTCAGCCAATAGGCTTCATAGCGGCCTTGCCCTGATCGACCAAACAGCGTGTGCAGCGCCGCCACAGTGAGCAGCATCAGGATCAGGGGCTTCCTGTCGAAAAACAGCACGCAGACGAACAATTGGGCAAGCAAGACCCAGCCATAGGCATCGAGCTGATTCGTGACGTTAAAGAACAGCGCGGCCAGGCCCGTACCGGTTTTTGCCTGTACGGACGACGGGATGTAGCCCAGGCCCAGATGATTCAAGAACAGCGAAAATGCCACAACCAGCGCTCCGATAACTGCAGCGCTGATCACCGTCGCACGCCGTTCGCCATGCCAGAACAAGTAAGCCAGTACTGGCAGAGAAACGGCCAGTCCTTCATAGCGCACCAACGGCAATAGAATCAGCGCGATATAGATGGGCAGCGGTGTTATGGCTACCTGACCGAACTCTTTTTTCACCACCGCGCACGCTATCAAGGTCACGAGATAGACCTGCAGCGTGTGCTCCATCCCCGCGAAAATCAGGCCGTAGAGATTGGTGGCGAGGAAGAAACCACCGAGAATCAGCACCTTGCTGATTGGGTGCAAACCCTCGAGCAACCTGAGCAAAGGGCCTATTGTCAGGAACGCGAAAATCAGATTGAGGAAAAAAGGTGCCAACACCATCCCGTTCCCCAGAACGGCAAAAGGTGCGAGCAGGAAAGGCCAGATAATGCTTGAGGATGGCGCTGAAAATTCACCGGGGTTGATACCGTAATGGCCGCTGAACATCTGTTTGGCCAGCGCGAGGTGAATGTATGGATCGTCCAGCGTGTAAATGAACATGCCGTGGTTGTTGATCAGGATCGCCAGCGTCATCAGTATCACCGGCAACGCGAGCAAAATAACCGTCAGGTGCCTGTCTGTAAGCCGTGGCAGTGAGTTTGCCTTTGCAATGTTAGCGGTCGCCATAGCGTCATAACCTGTCAGGGGATCAAGTCAGGGAAACTACGTAGCGATCGACATGCGCAGCGCGAAGGCTTCTACCCAGGGTTGCAGGAATATAGGTTCAACGCCGGGCTGCACACAGCCATAAAAAACTATTTGATGGGTAGAAGCAGCCGTAATGCTGGCGTCAGGATTTGGTGGGGTGTCAGGTAGGAGGCAACTTGTTGGCGAGAGGTTTACGCGGTGAATCAGGTCTGGCGCCTCGCCAACAAGTTCGCTCCTACCGTGTGATGTGGTGTCAGGCAGGAAGCAACTTGTTGGCGAGAGGTTTACGCGGTGAATCAGGTCTGCCGCTTCGCGAACAAGTTCGCTCCTACCGTGTGGTGTGGTGTCAGGTAGGAGGCAACTTGTTGGCGAGAGGTTTACGCGGTGAATCAGGTCTGGCGCCTCGCGAACAAGTTCGCTCCTACCGTGTGATGTGGTGTCAGGCAGGAAGCAATTTGTTGGCGAGAGGTTTCGTGCGCTCATTCTCCTCCCAACTGCTCAAGCATCCACTTGGCAAAATCCCTGATCTTCGGCACTTCAGCAGCGTGCTCCGGGTAGGCCATATAATACGCGTCGCTGCTTGGCAAGGCGTGTTGCCATGGGATGACCAGCTTGCCGTCGGCCAGTTCTTCTTCCACCAGAAACCGCGGCAGCAGGGCGACGCCGCAGCCGACCTGCGCTGCGCGGATGCACATGTAGAAGGTTTCGAAGCGTGGTCCGTGGTAGCTGTGCTCGGTGTGATAGCCCTGACTGTCGAACCAGTCATGCCAGCCTTGGGGGCGATTGGCGTTTTGCAGCAGGACCAGATCGGCCAGCTGTGTCGGATCGGTAAACGGTATGGCGGGTAGAGCGCTCGGTGCGCAGACCGGCACCAACTCTTCGCCAAACAACCGAATGCTCTCTGCGCCCGGACGCGCGCCCTGGCCGAAGTAGAAGGTGAAATCGCAGCGGCTTTGAATCAGGTCATCGTTCTCCTGCTCGTTGACCACATCCAGGTGGATATGCGGATGACGCAGACGCCAGCCTTTCAAACGCGGTACCAGCCAGCGTGCGCCGAAGGTCGAGGGCGTAGAGACGCGCAGCACCTCAGTCTCGCCGCCATAGGAGCGCAGGAAGTGCGTGGACATTTCCATCTGGCTCAGAATCTTGCGCACTTCGCCCAGATACAGCGCGCCGGCCGGGGTCAGTTGCAAGCGGCGACGCACGCGGCGAAAGAGCAAGTGCTGCACCAGTTCTTCAAGCTGCGCCACTTGCTTGCTGACCGCACTTTGCGTGAGGTTCAGTTCCTCGGCCGCGCGCGTGAAGCTCAAATGCCGGGTGACCGCTTCAAAGCATTGCAGCGCCGTGATGGACGGCAGGTGGCGTCTGTTGAGCATGTTCTGGCCTTTTCCGATCTTGATACTGCGAGCATGAATAAAAGGAATGATATCTCGCCTAATGGTCGTTTGTTGATGGCGTTAAGGCCAGTTATTACTAGAGCCTGAAGATTTACCGTTATTTCAGCATTCCCGAAATCAGGAGAGAACATGCTTACCGACCTGCTAAACCGCCTCGGTGTCGACCCCGCGAAATATCAAAAGGGCGACCAGCCTGTTCATACACCTATCGACGGCAGCCGTATCGGTGCTGTGAGCTGGGAAGGTGCTGCCGAGGTTGAGCAGCAAGTTACGCGTGCAGACGCTGCTTTTCAGGCCTGGCGCAAGGTACCGGCTCCGCGTCGTGGCGAGCTGATTCGTCTGTTCGGTGAAGCGCTGCGCAAGCACAAGGCTGATCTGGGGGAGCTGGTTTCATGGGAAGCTGGCAAGATCACCCAGGAAGGTCTGGGTGAAGTGCAGGAAATGATCGATATCTGTGACTTCGCTGTCGGCCTGTCCCGCCAGTTGTACGGCTTGACCATCGCATCTGAGCGCCCGGGTCACCACATGCGTGAAACCTGGCATCCGCTGGGTGTGGTCGGTGTGATCAGTGCGTTCAACTTCCCGGTCGCGGTCTGGTCCTGGAACACCGCGCTGGCGCTGGTGTGCGGCAACTCGGTGATCTGGAAACCGTCTGAGAAAACACCTTTGACCGGTCTGGCGTGCCAGGCGCTGTTCGACAAGGTCGCGGCTGACTTTGCCGATGCGCCGGAGTATCTGGCTCAAGTGATCATTGGTGGTCGTGATGCGGGTGAGGCGCTGGTCGATGATCCGCGTGTGGCTCTGATCAGTGCAACCGGAAGCACCCGAATGGGGCGTGAAGTGGCTCCGAAAGTGGCCGCCCGTTTCGCTCGCAGCATCCTCGAACTGGGCGGCAACAACGCCATGATTCTCAGCCCGACAGCCGACCTGGATCTGGCCGTACGCGCAATCCTGTTCAGCGCCGTCGGTACTGCCGGGCAGCGCTGCACGAGCCTGCGTCGTCTGATCGCCCATGAGTCGGTGAAAGCCGAAATCGTTGCGCGTCTAAAAACTGCCTACGAAAAAATTCGTATCGGTCACCCGTTGGAAGGCAATCTGATTGGTCCGCTGATCGACAAGCACAGCTATCAAGCCATGCAGGATGCGCTGGAGCAGGCAACGAGCGAAGGCGGCAAGGTGTTTGGCGGCAAGCGTCAGTTGGAGGACAAATTCCCCAATGCTTATTACGTTTCTCCGGCCATCGTCGAGATGCCAGAGCAGAGCGATGTCGTGCGCGACGAGACTTTCGCGCCGATTCTGTACGTAGTGGGTTATGAAGATTTCAACGAAGCGCTGCGTTTGAACAACGCTGTGCCGCAAGGTCTGTCGTCGTGCATATTCACCACGGACGTGCGCGAAGCGGAGCAGTTCATGTCGGCGCTGGGCAGTGACTGCGGTATCGCCAACGTCAACATCGGCCCGAGCGGTGCTGAAATCGGTGGCGCATTCGGTGGCGAGAAAGAAACCGGTGGCGGTCGTGAGTCCGGCTCCGATTCGTGGCGCGGTTACATGCGCCGTCAGACAGCGACCGTGAACTACTCGCTGGAACTGCCACTGGCGCAGGGCATTACGTTCGATTGAGTTCTGTCTCGAACTCCATGCCTTGTGGGAGCCAAACTACTTAGGCTGCTGAAACACACCCCTGTAGGAGTGAGCTTGGCGTCATACCGCGCGGAGTCGGGCATCGAAGTCGTGCCTACAGGGTCGAGGTTCGTGCATGGCGTAATAACCTCCACTAACCTCAATTGGTGCGTCCCGTAGCGCAGGCGCACCGCCGGTGTGCAGATCGGTGACGCATGCTGTTACAGCGGGGTTGTACGTGGCGTGATGCGTAGGTTGCTACGTATTTTGCCGCTGGTTGCACCTTTTTATTTCAGGGTTGTACTTTGCTTGATATAGAGGGTTGCATGCCCTGCGGTCAAAGGCTCTAGCCGGGCCGGACGCAACAAATCCGAGAGTTTCATCAGAATAAAAAACGAATGGCACGCCACTTGCTCAGAGCAACTCTGTAGTTGCAGTGCTAATCAAAAAAATCTCAGGAGCACCACTCATGTCGCAGACGTTTTACAGAAAAGGCTTTCTTGCACTTGCAGTCGCTACTGCATTCGGCGTGTCTTCGTTTGCTCAGGCTGATCTGAAGATCGGTGTCGCGGGGCCAATGACTGGCGCCAACGCATCGTTTGGTCAGCAATACATGAAAGGCGCTCAGGCAGCCGCCGACGCGATCAACAAAACTGGCGGCGTTAACGGCGAAAAAATTGTACTGACGGCGTATGACGATGCCTGCGAACCGAAACAGGCCGTTGCCGTCGCCAACAAGGCCGCCTCGGACAAAGTAGCCGGTGTTGTCGGTCACTTCTGCTCCTCGTCAACGATCCCAGCCTCGGAAGTTTATGACGAAGCCGGCATCATCGCTATCACCCCAGGCTCTACCAACCCGACGGTGACCGAACGCGGCCTGACCGCCATGTTCCGCATGTGCGGTCGTGACGACCAGCAAGGTATCGTGGCGGGCGACTACATTGTCGATGTTCTGAAAGGCAAGAAAATCGCCGTCATCAACGATAAGGACACCTACGGCAAAGGCCTAGCGGATGCGACCGCCAAGCAGCTCACTGCCCGTGGCGTGAAACCGGTTCTGGAAGAAGGCCTGACCCGAGGCGAGAAAGACTTCAGCGCCCTGGTGACCAAGATTCGTTCTGTCGGCGCGGACGTCGTCTACTTCGGCGGTCTGCACCCGGAAGCCGGTCCTCTGGTTCGTCAGATGCGTGAGCAAGGCCTGAAAGACGTCAAGTTCATGTCCGATGACGGCATCGTAACGGATGAGTTGGTGACGACCGCTGGCGGCGCGCAATACGTTGATGGCGTGTACATGACATTTGGTGCTGACCCTCGCGTACTGCCAGACAGCAAGGCCGTCGTGGATGAGTTCCGCAAGTCCGGCTACGAGCCTGAAGGCTACACGCTGTATGCCTACGCTTCGGTTCAAGCCTTGGCCGCTGGCTTCAATGGTGCCAAATCCAACAAGGGCGAAGATGCCAGCAAGTGGCTCAAAGCTCACCCCGTTAAAACTGTAATGGGCGAGAAAGCCTGGGACACCAAAGGCGACCTGAAAGTCTCCGACTATGTGGTTTACCAGTGGGACAAAGACGGTAAATACCATCAGCTCGAAAAACAGAAGTAAGCAAAGCGCATAGCCGCGCGAGTACCTCAAAGGTGCTCGCGCGTCTTGTTAATGGGGGCGCAAGGTCGCGACCCCGAAGTTCTTCTGTCAGCTACTGAATGACGGTCCGCTGTTTCTCACAAGGAAACTTCGAACTGCATCGTTAGCCTTTCAAGTTCGTGAGCGTGCGTGATGGACGGTATTTTCCTGCAGCAAATGATCAACGGTCTGACCCTCGGGTCGGTCTACGGTTTGATCGCCATCGGTTACACGATGGTCTACGGCATCATCGGCATGATCAACTTCGCCCACGGCGACGTGTACATGATCTCTGCGTACCTGGCCGCCATCGGTCTGGCCGTCCTCTCATTTTTCGGTCTGGAGTCTTTCCCTTTCCTTATTCTCGGCACGCTGATCTTTACCATTGTGGTGACCGGCGTTTACGGCTTTGTGATCGAGCGCGTGGCTTACAAACCACTGCGTAACTCGACACGCCTTGCCCCCCTGATCAGCGCCATTGGTATCTCGCTGATCCTGCAAAACTACGCACAAATCAGCCAGGGTGCGCGTCAGCAAGGCGTACCGACGCTGCTCGAAGGCGCCTGGCGCTTTGAAGTCGGCAGCGGCTTCGTGCAAATCACCTTCACCAAGGTATTTATCCTGATTGCTGCGTTCGTTGGCATGGGCGTACTGACCTACATCATCAAGTACACCAAGCTGGGCCGGATGTGCCGCGCGACCCAACAGGATCGCAAGATGGCATCGATTCTGGGCATCAATACCGATCGGGTGATTTCTTACGTGTTCATCATCGGTGCAGCCATGGCCGCATTGGCCGGTGTGCTGATCACCATGAATTACGGCACCTTCGATTTTTATGCCGGCTTCATCATTGGCATCAAGGCGTTCACGGCTGCGGTGCTGGGCGGCATCGGCTCATTGCCGGGCGCGATGCTCGGTGGGTTGATCCTGGGGGTTGCGGAGTCGCAGTTCTCCGGTTTGATCAACTCTGATTACAAAGACGTGTTCAGCTTCGGCCTGTTGGTACTGATTCTGATTTTCCGTCCTCAAGGCCTGCTGGGTCGCCCACTCGTGGCGAAGGTATAAATATGTCTGCTCCTACTAAACCCGTCAGTTTCAAACAAAGCCTGATCGATGCCGTGATTGCGGGTCTATTGGCGCTGATTGTCTTTGGTCCGATTGTTGGTGTGGTGCTCGACGGTTACAGCTTCAACCTTGAGCCTACTCGCGTCGCCGTTCTGGTCAGTGTTGTCATGGTCGGTCGTCTGTTGTTGAGCCTGTTCATGCAGACGCCCAAGGGCTTGAGCATCGCTCAAAGCTTCGAGAGCTCGGGTTCAGGTGTTCATGTGCTGCCGCCGGATTACAAATCGCGTCTGCGCTTCATCATCCCGGCGATGATCGTCATCGCGATGGTGTTCCCGGTGTTTGCCGACAAGTACGTGCTGACAGTCGTCATCCTTGGCCTGATTTACGTCCTGCTGGGCCTGGGGCTGAATATCGTGGTCGGTCTGGCCGGTCTTCTGGACCTGGGGTATGTGGCGTTCTACGCCATTGGTGCCTATGGTCTGGCGCTGGGGTATCAATACCTCGGTCTGGGCTTCTGGTCGGCATTGCCACTGGCGGCAATTGCTGCGGCGTTGGCCGGTTGCATACTGGGTTTTCCGGTGTTGCGTATGCACGGCGATTATCTGGCCATCGTCACGCTGGGCTTTGGTGAGATCATCCGGCTGGTGTTGAACAACTGGCTGTCGTTCACCGGTGGGCCAAATGGCGTAGCGGTTCCTTCGCCGACTTTCTTCGGTCTGGAGTTCGGACGTCGTGCCAAAGACGGCGGGGTGCCCATCCATGAGTACTTCGGGTTCGATTACAACCCCGACCTCAAATTCATCTTCATCTACGCAGTGCTGTTTCTGGTCGTCCTGGCGGTGCTGTACATCAAACATCGTCTGACCCGCATGCCGATTGGCCGTGCCTGGGAAGCGCTGCGTGAAGACGAGATTGCCTGCCGCTCGATGGGGCTGAACCACGTTCTGGTCAAGCTTTCGGCGTTCACCATCGGCGCATCGACTGCCGGTCTGGCCGGGGTGTTTTTCGCCAGCTATCAAGGCTTCATCAACCCGACCTCGTTCACCTTCTTCGAGTCAGCCTTGATCCTTGCCATCGTGGTACTGGGCGGTATGGGGTCGACCATGGGCGTGGTCATTGCCGCGTTTGTGTTGACGGTTGCTCCTGAGCTATTGCGTAGCTTCGCGGAATACCGCGTGCTTCTGTTCGGGATACTCATGGTTTTGATGATGATCTGGCGGCCACGCGGCCTGATCCGTGTCTCACGTACCGGGGTCACTCCACGTAAGGGGGTTGCGCCATGAGCAACGAAATCATTCTGTCTGTTGAACATTTGATGATGCACTTTGGCGGCATCAAGGCGCTCAGCGACGTCAGCATTCAAGTGCGACGCAATTCCATTTTTGCCCTGATTGGCCCCAACGGCGCGGGCAAAACCACGGTATTTAACTGCCTGACCGGTTTCTATAAAGCCACAGGCGGGCGCATTGAATTACACACTCGCGGCACGACCACCAACGTGATCAAGCTGCTGGGTGAGCCGTTCAAGGGCACAGACTTTGTCTCGCCGAAAAGCTTCCTCAGTCGCGTCTACTACAAGATGTTCGGCGGCACGCATCTGGTAAACCGGGCAGGGCTGGCGCGGACCTTCCAGAACATTCGTCTGTTCAAGGAAATGTCCGTACTGGAGAACCTGTTGGTGGCCCAACACATGTGGGTCAACCGCAGCCTGTTGGCGGGCATTCTCAATACCAAGGGTTATCGCGAGGCAGAAGAGGTCGCCATCAATACGGCGTTCTACTGGCTGGAAGTGGTGGACCTGGTGGATTGTGCTAACCGTCTGGCGGGCGAGCTTTCCTATGGCCAGCAACGCCGTCTGGAAATCGCTCGAGCCATGTGCACCCGCCCGCAAGTGATTTGCCTGGATGAACCGGCTGCGGGCCTCAACCCGCAGGAAACCGAAGCGCTGAGCGGCATGATCCGCCTGCTGCGTGATGAACATGACATGACCATTGTGCTGATCGAGCACGACATGGGCATGGTCATGGGGATTTCCGACGATATTGTGGTGCTCGACCATGGCAACGTCATTGCCACTGGCGGGCCTGAACAGATTCGCAACGATCCGAAAGTGATTGCGGCGTATCTGGGCGCTGATGAAGAGGAACTGGTATGAGTACGCCGATCCTCGAAATGAAAGAGATCGATGTTTTTTACGGGCCGATTCAGGCCTTGAAGAAAGTCTCGTTGCACATCAATGAAGGCGAAACCGTCAGCCTGATCGGTTCCAACGGCGCGGGTAAATCCACGCTGCTGATGTCGATCTTCGGCCAGCCGCGGGCGGCCAGTGGGCAGATTATTTACCAGGGCACCGACATCACCCAGAAGTCGTCGCACTACATCGCGTCCAACGGCATTGCGCAGTCGCCGGAAGGGCGTCGGGTGTTCCCCGACATGTCAGTCGAGGAGAACCTGATGATGGGCACTATCCCGATTGGCGACAAACATTCGGCTGAAGACATGCAGCGCATGTTCGAACTGTTTCCGCGCCTCAAGGAGCGTCGTAATCAGCGCGCCATGACCATGTCCGGTGGTGAGCAGCAAATGCTCGCCATTGCTCGTGCGTTGATGAGTCGTCCCAAGTTGCTGCTGCTTGATGAGCCAAGCCTCGGCCTGGCACCGATCATCGTCAAACAGATCTTTGCCACCCTGCGCGAACTGGCAGCTACCGGCATGACCATCTTTCTGGTCGAACAAAACGCCAACCATGCGCTGAAACTGTCGGACCGGGCTTATGTAATGGTCAACGGCGAGATCCGCCTGAGCGGTACGGGGCAGGAGTTGCTGGTTAACGAAGAGGTGCGTAACGCTTATCTGGGGGGGCATTGATAAGCTGGCTTGACGTCTGCGACAACGCAATGTCTGGGTAGGAGCGAACTTGTTCGCGAGACGGCATGCCTGAAGAACCGCGTCAGCCTCTCTCGCCAACAAGTTGCCTCCTACCTCGAAAGCGCCAGGCTGAGCCACCGCGCCAAAAGGTAGGAGCGAACTTGTTCGCGATGCGGCATGTCTGGAGAACCGCGTCAGCCTTTCTCGCCAACAAGTTGCCTCCTACCTCAAAAGCGCCAGGCTGAGCCACCGCGCCAAAGGTAGGAGCGAACTTGTTCGCGATGCGGCATGTCTGGGTAGGAGCGAACTTGTTCGCGAGGCGGCGTGCCTGAAGAACCGCGTCAGGTCCTCTCGCCAACAAGTTGCCTCCTACCTTTGAAGGCGGTGCGATAAGCCAGAGAGATCGCATTTTAATCCCATCGTACGGCTTTAACTCACAACGGAATCATCGTCGTCGACAACACCGAACGCAGACCCATGAACGAACGGATCTGGCGCACGCCCGGCAGGTACAGCAACTGCTCGGCGTGCAGTCGGTTGAAGCTCTGACTGTCCCGGGTACGCAGCATCATCAGGTAGTCGAATTCCCCCGTCACCACATGCAGCTCCATGCAGCCGGAGATTTTCTGCGCCGCGGTCTCGAAGGCCGAGAATGATTCCGGGGTCGATCGATCCAGCACCACGCCGATAATCACTACCATCCCCGCATCCAGCGCTTCGTAATCCAGTACCGCCACAATCTTCTTGATCAGCCCTGCCTGCTTCAGCCGCTCAACCCGTCGCAAGCACGCCGGAGCGCTGAGCTTGACCTTTTCCGCCAGCGCGACGTTAGAGATTGAAGCGTCTCTTTGCAGGGCTTTGAGGATGGCCCGGTCAATTCGGTCGGTACTGCTGGCGTCTGTGCTGGTGGTCATTTCAGTGGCGGTCTTTCATTGCGTGATTAAAATAATCCTAACAACTTTATTAGGCTAAATCCCTAAATGATTAATAAAGCGCCAAAAATAGCCTTAAGTTTGCAACCCGTTTTTTGGCTCGTTTCCTTAATATTGAATCCATCGCAAGCACTGCAGAGCGTGCCTGCATACTCTCAATATCAAGGAGCCCTGTTATGAATCTGAGCAAATTCAAGCGCTACCCTCTGACGTTTGGTCCTTCGCCCATCACGCCTCTCAAACGACTCAGTGCGCATCTGGGTGGCAAGGTCGATCTGTACGCCAAGCGTGAAGACTGCAACAGCGGTCTGGCCTTCGGCGGTAACAAGACCCGCAAGCTGGAATACCTGATTCCCGAAGCGCTGGAGCAGGGCTGCGACACGCTGGTTTCCATTGGTGGTATTCAATCCAACCAAACCCGTCAGGTAGCTGCCGTAGCTGCGCATCTGGGCATGAAGTGCGTGCTGGTGCAGGAGAACTGGGTCAACTATTCCGATGCGGTGTATGACCGGGTCGGCAATATCGAGATGTCGCGAATCATGGGCGCTGATGTGCGTCTGGATGCGGCCGGCTTCGACATCGGTATCCGTCCGAGCTGGGAGAAAGCCATGTCGGACGTTGAGGAAAGCGGCGGCAAGCCTTTCCCGATCCCTGCTGGCTGCTCTGAGCACCCTTACGGCGGCCTGGGTTTTGTCGGCTTTGCTGAAGAAGTTCGCGAGCAGGAAAAAGAGCTGGGCTTCAAGTTTGATTACATCGTGGTTTGTTCCGTCACTGGCAGCACCCACGCAGGCATGCTGGTGGGCTTTGCAGCGGATGGCCGTGCGCGTCGGGTGATCGGCATTGATGCGTCGGCCAAGCCGGAAAAGACTAAAGCGCAGGTGCTGCGCATCGCCCAAAACACCGCGAAGCTCGTGGAGCTTGGGCAGGACATCACCGAGGACGACGTGATCCTCGATACGCGTTTTGCCTATCCGGAATACGGTCTGCCGAACGAAGGGACGCTGGAGGCTATTCGTCTATGCGCGCGTACCGAAGGCGTCCTGACCGACCCCGTGTACGAAGGCAAGTCGATGCACGGCATGATCGAGATGGTCCGCAACGGCGAATTCCCGGAAGGCTCGAAAGTGCTCTACGCCCACCTGGGCGGCGTGCCTGCGTTGAGTGCTTACAGCTTCATCTTCCGTAATGGTTGATTGAACTGGCCTGTAGGAGCTGCCGAAGGCTGCGAACCGCGGTGTATGACATGCCCCAATCGCAGCCTTCGGCAGCTCCTACAGGGTGACGGCGTTTGAATAATCTCCCCATCAAACCCCAATAAACCGCTCTTCCAGAATGCTCTTCGCCAATGTGCTGACCTTTGCCAGAATCTCCTCAACCTGCTGATCCATGGCTTCTGCTGAAAAATCTGATTCCCCAAGCCTGACCACATGCAATTTGTGGCCGCATACCGAGCCTAGCCAGGTGAGTTGCGGCGAAGGGCTTTCTTCGATATCCAGCAAATAACAGCCTTTGGACACCGAGCGCAGCAGTTGGCTGGCATGGCAGCGTGTGTCCAGATTGAGAGCGGCTTGACTCGATTCTGCCCGTAGCCAGTCTTCTAGAAACTCGTTGGGCTCTCTGACATGCAGATAACCGACCTGGTCCCAATCATCTATCGCACTGCGCAAACGCTCGCTGATGTAGCCCGGCAATCCGGCACGCGTAACGATCACTACGCCGACTTCCGGGGAGGGGGTTTTGACCCAGACAGCAGATTCCGATATCCCAAGCATGACGGCGCTCCTGGCGGCTTGAAGGTGCACGTTTTCTGAGTTCTAAACTACTGAAAGTCCAGCGGGGTTTCCTACGTATTAACGCCCTTGAATCGGAAGGTCGTCCGCTTCGCAATGGCTGTGCGGATGAATGTTCACGCTCAGGCATTTTTCGCGGGTCGTTGTTCATATACCGGCACGATTTGCGCATGACTGCCGGTCTGCCCATTCATTCAAGGAGGTCACGGACGATGAAAGAGCCGCCTCAAACGCCTGAAGTGACGGTGCAGGAGCGCAAGATCCTGCGGGCGCTGCAGATCGATGGCCGTATCAGCAACGCAGACCTCGCCAGAAAGGTCGGGCTGAGTACCACCGCATGCTGGAACCACACGCGACGGCTATACGCAAACGGCATCATTAAAAGCGTGCGCGCCCAGATCGACCCCAATGCAGTGCAGCAAGGCACCGTCGTGCTCATCGGTGTAGTGCTTGACCGCTCGACACCCGAGAGCTTCGCCACCTTCGAAGCGGCTGCCCGTGAACTGCCACAACTGCTGGAATGCTGGCTGGTTGCAGGGGATGTGGATTACTTCATGAAAATCAGGGTTCGGGATTTACCAGCGTTCAATCACTTGCATAACACCCGGATTATTGCGCTGCCCGGCGTACGTCAGGTCCGGACTTTTTTCGTACTGAATGAGGTGAAGTCCGACGGCTTGCTGTTGATCTGATGACCGCCCTCAAACATCGCTTGCCGAATTGTGGAAAACAATTTTGAAGAGCCGCCAAACCGCGACATAAAGCCGCTGCAAATGCTTGTTTTGTCACGCTTTTGACTTGTTCAGGTTTACTGTGGAACTGCCTGTGAATAACGTGGGAGCATTTAGCTGAAGCCCTTGTTTTATAAGGCTTGTAGAGTGATGGTTAAAATTTGATCAGCGCTTTTCGAGCTTGCTCGGCGTGCATTTGTCAACGCTTTGAGGGCTGGTTTTTCATACAGGTATTTCATTTGCTTTGCCTGTGGATAAGTCTGTGGGCAAGCATTGGAAATAGTTCGCAAACCGGCAGCGGATATGGCCTGAAGCAATGACAAGGGGATTTCGGCGCGGCGGATGTTTCATTGCCATTACACGAGGAGAGAATGACGTCAAGGGAAAAACCGCTTTGGCTCTCCCTCAGGCCCCGCAATCCGGGGGCTGTGATGAAAAGAGTTGCCCACGGATATTGTGGGCCTGGCTGTGGATAACGTGGGTAAAACCCCGTTTGACCCCGACTACGCCTGGCTCTGCGGTATCTGGTTGTTTTTTGTACAAAAAGTGCATTGTTTTATCCACAGACTTGCTCCCGACCTCTCTGGGCGGGCATTCTGCTGGGCTTGTTTATTTATCGTTATTAACCGGTCTGCACTCAGGTGCGGCACATCAGGAGAATGAAATGACTTCCACTGTGTTCATTACTGGCGCTACTTCCGGGTTTGGCGAAGCCTGTGCCCGTCGCTTCGCACAAGCCGGCTGGTCGCTGGTGCTGACCGGCCGCCGTGAAGAGCGTCTCAATGCCCTCAGCGCTGAACTGTCCACGCAGACCAAAGTGCATACGCTGGTGCTGGACGTGCGCGACCGCGCTGCCATGGAAGCTGCCATTGAAAGCCTGCCAGCCGAGTTCGCAACCATCCAGGGTTTGATCAACAACGCCGGTCTGGCTCTGGGCATCGATCCTGCGCCCAAGTGCAGCCTGGATGACTGGGACACCATGATCGACACCAACATCAAGGGTCTGGTCTACAGCACCCGCCTGTTGCTCTCGCGCCTGATTGCTCATGGTCGCGGTGCAAGCATCGTAAACGTGGGTTCGGTGGCGGGTAACTATCCTTACCCGGGCGGCAACGTTTACGGCGGGACCAAGGCCTTCGTTGGCCAGTTCTCGCTCAACCTGCGCAACGATTTGATCGGCACTGGCGTGCGGGTTACCAACCTTGAGCCAGGCCTGTGTGAAAGCGAATTCTCGCTGGTGCGCTTCGGTGGTGATCAGAGCAAGTACGACGCGACGTACGCAGGCGCAGAAGCGATCCAGCCGCAGGACATCGCAGAGACCATCTTCTGGATCATGAACACCCCGGCGCACGTGAATATCAACAGCCTTGAATTGATGCCGGTCAGCCAGACCTGGGCAGGCTTCGCGGTTGATCGTAATCGCGGTTGAGAACAGCCAACGCATAACCGCTTGGCTGGATTGAGTGTTTCTGTTGGAGCGAGGCTTGCCCGCGAATCAGCCGACTCGGCGGATCAGACCCACGCGTTATCGTTATTCGCGGGCAAGCCTCGCTCCAACAGAACTAACGTCTTTACAGCGCGACAGTGCGAGTCAACCCCGGAAATATCTGGCCAACCCGATGTAACACGTCGCCAGGTGATAGGGCGTGGTCGATGGCATGTCGCTGCGGCTGACCTGACCATTGGCGTCCAGGCACTCGTTCCAGCCGCTGGCATGCAGGAATCGCTTCTGCAGTGCCAATAACTGTTTACCCAGCGCCGCTTCGCTGCCGGGCCGTAAAGTCAGCGCCCGCAAATACTCGGCCTGTGCCCAGATGCGCTGGGTGCCATCCTGAATATGTCCATCGCTGGTCAGCGCGGCCGCTACGGCGCCTGTTTTCGCATCCACCCCTTGGGCTTCGGCATGGATAAACGCCGTGCTCAGTGACTGATGCAGCGCGCTACCGCGCAAGTGCGGCGACGACTCCAGCAGGAAGTACCATTCAAACTGATGGCCGGGCTCGTACCAGTTATCCACAGCGGCCAGCGGTTTCTCCAGCATTACCCCGTGTTCGCTGTCCACGAAGCGCCGTTGCATGGCGGCTGCCAATTCGTTCAGCGTCGCCAGTGTTGCCTCGTCGGCGCGCACCTCAACTGTGGCCAGAAGCGCTTCGGCCAAATGCATCAACGGATTCTGCAACGGCCCGCTGCCCAGCGTTGCCCAGTCCTCATCAAGCACCGCTTCATACAGCCCGTCATCATCGGCAAACTGCTCTGCCACGACATCCAGCGCTGCATTGAGCACTGACTCGACCAAGGGCTCGCGAACCCTGGCCCAATAGTGTGCGCAAGCGAAGATGATAAAGGCGTGGGTGTAGAGATCCTTGCGACGGTCCAGTGGCGCGCCCTGCGGGTCGATGCTGTAGAACCAGCCACCGTGCTCGGCGTCATGGAAGTGCCGTTGCAGTGAGCGAAACAGCGCGGCTGCACGGGTGGCAGCTTCGGGCACCGCTGGATCATCGATCAGGCTGGAAAACAGAAACAACTGTCGCGCACAGGCCATGGCCCGATAACGCTGCGGTGGCAGTGGTTGGTGTTCCGCATCGACCGCTTCATACGGCAGCGCCAGCTGTGCATTCCAGCCAGGACCAAGCCAGACCGGCACGATGGTTTGCAGGAAGTGCGCCTGAACGCTGGCGAAAACGGCGTTCAGGTCAGGCTGAAGGGCGGAGCAGGAAACATCTGGCATCGGCAGGCGTCACGGCAGGGGCGAATTGCGCGACATGGTAGCAGCTAGTACCAGACTGTAGGAGCGCGCTTGCAGGGAGAGGGATTGACGCGGTGAATCATGTTTGCCGTCTCGCGAACAAGTTCGCTCCTACCTTTTGGCGCGGTGGCTCAGCCTGGCGCTTTCAAGGTAGGAGGCAACTTGTTGGCGAGAGTGTTTGCCGCGTTGAATCGGGTTTGCTGTCTCGCGAACAAGTTCGCTCCTACCTTTTGGCGCGGTGCTCAGCCTGGCGCTTTCAAGGTAGGAGGCAACTTGTTGGCGAGAGGGTTTGCCGCGTTGAATCGGGTTTGCTGTCTCGCGAACAAGTTCGCTCCTACCTTTTGGCGCGGTGGCTCAGCCTGGCGCTTTCAAGGTAGGAGGCAACTTGTTGGCGAGAGTGTTTGCCGCGTTGAATCGGGTTTGCCGTCTCGCGAACAAGTTCGCTCCTACCTTTTGGCGCGGTGGCTCAGCCTGGCGCTTTCAAGGTAGGAGGCAACTTGTTGGCGAGAGGGTTTGACGCAGCGAATCAAGCAGCCAGCAACCACACACCCGCAGCCGCCGAGGCAGCACCGGCAATCCGCACCAATGGCGCAGCCGCTGTAGGCAGGTAGCGCACAACGGCATAACCAGCAGCGTGCAGGGCAGCAGTGGCGACTACGAAGCCGATGGCGTAGGCCGCCGGGCTGGACATGTCTGGCAGCTCAAGGCCGTGGGCAACACCGTGGAACAAAGCGAACAGCGCTGTGGCGCCTACGGCCATGAACAGCGGTGGACGAATCGCCAGTGCAACGGCCAGACCCAGCGCCAGCACCGAAGCCGCGATACCGCTTTCCAGCGCAGGCAGGTTCAGGCCTTCGAAGCCCAGCAAGCCACCGATCAGCATGGTGCCGACGAAGGTGCAAGGCAGGGCCCAGCGCGCAGCGCCTTTTTGTTGAGCGGCCCACAGGCCGACGGCCAACATGGCCAGCAAGTGATCCAGGCCACCAATCGGGTGGCTGATACCGGCGACGAGGCCGTTGTCGCCATGTCCAGGGTGAGCAAAGGCCAGCGCTGGAACCAGCAGCAGAGCAAGGGTGCCGAGGGCTTGTTTGTAGTTCATGCAAAGCTTCCTTGAGGGAGTGAAAATCAGGCCGCGTTGGTCAGCAGACCCTGGCGTTCGATGAAGGCGATGATCTGTTCCAGACCCTGGCCGGTTTTCTGGTTGCTGAACACGAACGGCTTTTCGCCGCGCATCTTCTTCGTGTCGCGGTCCATCATTTCCAGGGACGCGCCTACCAGCGGTGCCAGATCGATTTTGTTGATCACCAGCAGGTCGGATTTGCAGATGCCAGGGCCGCCTTTGCGTGGCAGCTTGTCGCCCGCTGAAACGTCGATCACGTAGATGGTCAGGTCCGAGAGTTCCGGGCTGAAGGTGGCGGACAGGTTGTCACCGCCTGACTCGACGATGATCAGGTCAAGGCCTTCAAAGCGACGGTTCAACTGGTCGACTGCTTCCAGATTGATCGATGCGTCTTCGCGGATGGCCGTGTGCGGGCAGCCGCCGGTTTCAACACCAATAATGCGTTCCGGTGCCAAGGCTTCGTTGCGCACCAGGAAGTCAGCGTCTTCGCGGGTATAAATATCGTTGGTGACTACTGCGAGGTTGTAACGCTCACGCAGGGCCAGACACAGCGCCAGCGTCAGGGCTGTCTTGCCTGATCCGACCGGACCACCGATGCCGACACGCAGAGGTTGGCTGTTCATTGAGTTCTCCGTTGAGCTCTGGTTCTTGAGCTCTGTTAGTCATTTGCCAGGTAGAAGATCAGGACCGAAACAGCCGGCTGTATTGACGCTCATGGGCCATGCTCGCCAATGACAGACCGAAAGCGGCACTGCCAATATGTTGTGGATCAAGGTCTGTCGCATGCTGTTGGGCTTGCTGCAGCAACGGCAGCAACTCGCTGGTCAGGCGCTGCGCAGCCTGTTGACCCAGCGGCAGGGTTTTCATCAGGACTGCGAGCTGGTTTTCCAGCCAGCTCCACAACCAGGCAGCCAGAGCGTCCTGCGGGCTGATCTGCCAGGCACGAGCAGCCAAGGCCCAACCCAGTGCGAGATGTGGCTCCTCGGTTTGCGCCAGAAACTCCCGCGCAGGGCGATCAAGCTCTGGCAGCCCGATGAGTAGCTGTTTCAGGGAATAGCCCATTTGCCGACTTTCCAGATTCAGCTCGCGGGTTTCCCGACTGGCGCGATGTTCGTCGCTCAACTGCAGCAACTGGCACCAGTTTTCTTCTGCCGCTGCAACACAATGAGCGAGCAGCAGCGGAGCCTCGAAGCGGGCGAGGTTGAGCAGCAACTGGTCGCCGATCCAGCGTGACGCGCTGGCTGGATCAACCACCCGTTGGTTTTCCACCGCCATTTCCAGGCCTTGGGAGTAGCTGTAGCCGCCAATCGGTAATTGCGGACTGGCCAGGCGCAGCAGCGCCCAGGCGCTGTTCATATACGCACGCCAAACTGGTGCAGTTTCGGCGGGTAGTTGAAATCTTCCTCGCCTGCCCGTGAGTGGTGGTGGCCGCCACCATAGGCACCGGTTTCCGGGGAGAAGGGCGCTTCAATCGATTCCGTCGTTGCGCCCAACTGATCGAGCATCGCCTTGAGCACATAGTCGTCGAGCAGGCGCAGCCAGCCGTCCCCTACTTGCAGCGCAACGTGACGGTTGCCCAGATGGTAAGCGGCGCGGGTCAGTTCGAAGGTGCTGCTGCAGGTGACGTGCATCAATTGTTCGGGACGGGCGCAGACACGGACGATACGGCCGTCTTCGGCCTTTAGAAACTCACCATCGTGCAGCGGTTGCTGACCGCGCTCCAGAAAGAGGCCAACGTCTTCACCGTCGGCACTGTAGCAACGCAGGCGGCTTTTGCTGCGCGCCTCGAAATTCAAATGCAGCTCGGCGGCCCATTCGGTTTGAGAGTCGATTCTTTTGTGAATCACCAGCATCGGAAGGCATCCAGCTAATTGCGATGCTTCAAGACAGAGCAAGGGGCTTGCCAACAGTGCAGGTTGTAGGAAAAAGCCGACGGAAAAGGTGGGAATGAAACGCCGGTCGAGATATTTCGCACCCAAACAGTGCTATTCGTTTGGAGTGCACCAATTTGAGTCGACTGGCTATTCCGCGCTGGGCAGTCCGCGCCAATGTTTGGCACCACTGAAGATGAAACGCAGTTGGTGAGTGATCTTGGCCTGAGGCTTCAGGTGTGAGGGCAGCGCATCGCTTGGCGGGTCGATCAGTTCAGGGAGCATGGCGAATACGCTTTTCACCACCAGGTCTGCAAGGATCGAAAGTGATGCTGCATCCAGATGCTGCCATTTAGGCATGGTGCCCAAGTCTGTCGCGAGGTCGGCACTGATGCCATCACGAAGTGCGCAGAGCGCTTGCCGCACCTGCCGGGAGCCACCGTATTGCTCTCGGGCCAGAAACAGGAATTGCGCACGCTTGGCTGATACCACTTCGAGAAAGATACGAACCGACGCTTCGATCAGGCCGCCCATGACAAATTCGTTGTGGCGCACCAGACGCAGGGTCTCGCGAAATGTCTGACCGACCTCGCTGACCAAAGCGAGACCCAACTGATCCATATCGTCGAAGTGGCGATAGAACCCCGTCGGCACGATGCCCGCGGTGCGCGCCACTTCCCGAAGGCTCAGGCTGCCGAAGCCGCGTCCGCTTTCCATGAGGGTGTGGGCGGCGTTGAGCAGCGCATGGCGGGTCTGTTGTTTCTGTTCGGCGCGGGGCAGCATGACGGTAGACAAATCCGGGATGACAGGCAGCACTTTAGCAAATGCGCTTTGGATGCGTCGAAGGGGTTTTAGCCTGGGGCGGTTGATCGGTCTCCCGCAGGCGCTGCTATCTCGTCTACAGCCGCTGCTGTCGCGCGGTAAACACAGGATCTGTAGGAGCGCGCTTGCCCGCGATAGCGTCAGTGCAGCTGACATGTTTATCGACTGACATACCGTTTCGCGGGCAAGCGCGCTCCTACAGGTTTAAAAAGCATTCCAAATCTATTGTCTGGATGGGAGATTTTCAGTTTCTAAACCCGCTGATACTGCTTGATCAACTGCGCATGGCCATCCTGCGCAATCGTCTCGTGCAGGGTCTGCATGCCCATCTTCACTTCAGCACTGGGTTCGCGCTCGGGCGCGGGTACGGCCCAGACGTTAGCGGCCAAAAAGGAAAAGGTCAGGGCGAGCCATACGCGTTTCATGATATTCGCTCCTCTCAAGAGCTTGCGGGGTGATGTATGGCAGCGATATTACGCCCGGCCTGTCGATAGAGAAGTTCGTATTCCTGATGGTGAAAATCATCGATATTGATTGATCCTCCAGCCCTTGCTGGCTGTGGCTTGCAGGCGTGGCTTCATATTTCCTCACATAGAAGCTTGGGTTTTAAGCCCTATGCTGTAATTTGCACATCCGATCAAACCCTCAGGTTTTTTGTAAGTCGAAGCTTAAAGTCGACTGCAACAGGCCTGGGCCGGTCTGTTGTTATCTGGAGAGTCATGCAATGACGCGCAGCCGTAAAATTTTTGCCTGGACCGGTGCCATTCTGTTGTTGGTACTGGCTGTATTGGTCGTTGTGATCGCCACGTTTGACTGGAACCGAATCAAGCCAACGCTCAACGAAAAAGTCAGTGAAGCGCTGCATCGTCCCTTCGCGATCAATGGCAACCTTGCGGTTATCTGGGGGCGTGAACCTGAGGAGGGCGGCTGGCGTGCATGGGTACCATGGCCGCGTTTCGTGGCTGAGGACTTGAGCCTGGGTAACCCGGAGTGGTCGAAAACGCCGCAGATGGTCACCCTCAAGCGCGTCGAATTCCGCCTCTCGCCGTTGCCATTGATCGTGCAGCACGTTGTTATCCCGCGCATTGACCTGACCGGCCCGGATGCAAAACTTGAGCGCCTGGCTGATGGCCGCGCCAACTGGACGTTCGATTTGCCCAAATCTGACCCGAATGCTGAACCTTCCAGCTGGGTGCTGGACATCGGCGCCATCAAGTTCGACAAGGGGCTGGTGAGCTTCAACGATCAGACCCTTAACACTCAGGTGGACCTGGTGATCGACCCGCTGGGCAAGCCCATTCCATTCGGCGATATCGTCGGCAGTGGAGACGCAAAGAAAGCTGAGGAGAAGGGCGTCAGGCCGCAGGATTATGCGTTTGGTGTCACGTTCAAAGGCCAATATAAAGGCCAGAAGCTCAACGGCAGCGGTAAGCTCGGCGGGCTGCTGGCGCTCAAGGATGCTGCTCAGCCATTCCCGGTTCAAGTCGATGCTCACGTCGGTGACACCCACGCGGCTATTGCGGGCACAGTGACCGATCCGCAAAACCTGGGCGCGCTGGATCTGCGCCTCAAGTTGTCAGGCAGCAGCCTGAGCAATCTCTATCCGTTGACGGGTGTGACACTGCCGGATTCGCCTGCTTATTCCACGGACGGTCGACTGATCGCCAAAATCCATGACCCGGCGGGCGCCAACTTCCGCTACGAAGGCTTCAACGGCAAGATCGGCAACAGCGACATTCATGGCGACCTGGGTTTTGTCGCCAGTCAGCCAAGGCCGAAACTCACCGGCACACTGGTTTCCAATCAACTGCTATTTACCGACCTGGCACCGTTGATCGGCGCAGACTCCAACGCCGCTCAGAAAAAACGCGGCGGGGAAAGCAAGCAGCCAACGGGCAAGGTGCTGCCTGTGGAAGAGTTCCAGACCGACCGCTGGCGGGCCATGGACGCGGATGTCGAGTTCACCGGCAAGCGCATCGTGCAAAGCCCGGACCTGCCGTTCTCTGACCTTTATACCCACGTCGTGTTGAACGACGGGCAACTGAGCCTGCAACCGCTGCGATTCGGCGTTGCGGGCGGCAAGCTCGACGCCGACATTCGTCTTGATGGCCGCAGCAAACCGATGCAGGGCAGGGCGAAGCTTTCTGCGCGCAACCTCAAGCTCAAGCAGCTGTTCCCGACCTTTGAACCAATGAAAACCAGCTTTGGTGAACTGGCGGGTGATGCCGACATCAGCGGCAAGGGCAACTCGGTTGCGGCGTTGCTGGGCACTTCCAATGGTGACTTGAAGATGCTGGTCAACGACGGCGCGATCAGCCGCAGCCTGATGGAAATCGCCGGGCTCAACGTTGGTAATTATGTGGTGGGCAAGTTGTTCGGCGATCAGGACGTGAAGATTAACTGCGCAGCGTCTGACGTGGGCATCAAGGACGGTCTGGCGACGCCTCGTCTGTTTGTGTTTGATACCGAGAACGCGATTATCTTTATCGACGGCACAGCCAACTTCAAAACCGAGCAACTGGATTTGAGCGTCAAGCCTGAGTCAAAAGGCTTCCGCGTGTTCTCGTTGCGGTCTCCTCTTTATGTACGCGGGCCGTTCGCAAAACCGAATGCGGGCGTGCAGTCCGGGCCGTTGCTGTTGCGTGGAGCGGGGATGGTACTGCTGGGTGCCGCAATCGGGCCGGCTGCAGGTTTGCTGGCTCTTGTGGCGCCGAGCAGTGGCGAAGAGCCCAACCAGTGCGCGCCGTTGCTGGAGCAGATGAGATCGGGCAAAGCGCCGAAGACGGTGCAGTAAAATACCGCTTTCCCGGCTATTTTGTGGGAGCCGAGCTTGCTCGCGATATTGGCGACGCGGTTTCATAGCTCAGTACCGCGTCATCGTTCATCGCGAGCAAGCTCGGCTCCCACAGGGTCTCAGCAATCCCGTGGGATCGGCTTTAGCCGGGAAGGGGCCGTTACGGGCACTAAAAATGAGTCGTCAGAAATATCGCGCTCGTGCCTTTTTTGTGGGAGCCAGGCTTGCTCGCGAAGCAGTCGACTCGGTATGTCAGATCTAGCGCGTCATCGTTCTTCGCGGGCAAGCCTCGCTCCAACAGAGTCTTCACGCCGTGGGATCGGCTTTAGCCGGGAAGGGGCCGTTACAGGCACTAAAAATGAGTCGTCAGAAATATCGCGCTCGTGCCTTTTTTGTGGGAGCAGAGCTTGCTCGCGAAGCAGTCGACGCGGTACGTCAGATCTAGCGCGTCATCGTTCTTCGCGGGCAAGCCTCGCTCCAACAGGATCTCTGCCAGTCCTACAGTTCTTCGCATTGGCAGGCACAAAAAAGCCAGGACTCAGTCCTGGCTTTTTTGCATCACGACTCGCCGATCACAGGTCGTTGAGAATATCCGCCATGTCGTCGGCGTGTTCTTCTTCCTGAGCCAGGATGGTTTCGAAGATACGACGAGTCGTCGGGTCATCTTCGCCGATGTATTTGATGATTTCGCTGTAGCTGTCGATGGCGATACGTTCAGCCACCAGGTCTTCGTAGACCATTTCCTTCAGCGTCGTGCCTGCCACGTACTGGGCGTGGGAATTCTTCGACAGCAGGTCAGGGTTGAATTCCGGCTCGCCGCCCAGTTGCACAATGCGCTCGGCCAGCAAATCAGCGTGTTCGGCTTCCTGCTGCGCATGCTCAAGAAACTCGGAGGCTGCGACGCTGGCCTTGAGGCCGGTCGCCATATAGTAGTGGCGCTTGTAACGCAGCACGCACACCAGCTCGGTAGCCAGCGATTCGTTCAGCAGGCGCAGTACCGTTTCGCGGTCAGCGCTATAGCCTTCAGTGACAGCACCGTTCTCGACGTTCTGGCGCGCACGTGCGCGCAGGGTGCTTACATCCGACAATTGTTGGTCGTGGTTCATGGTTTATCTCCAAAGCTAATCCGGTATCCGTCTCGCTCTTGATGCGCCAATCCTCTACAGCGTTGAGTGGCGCCCGGCATGATCGGTAACAGGTGTGAGTGCTCGGCTTCGGGAAAAGTTTTATTCTTTTGCGTCATTGGTTGATGAACAAAATATTAGGAAACGACTGTTACACGCCGCGGTCCCAACCTTGAGACGAAAATATATGGAGATACACAATGCTCAAGTTCCTCGGCAGCACCATCGGCATCATCTTCCTGATCGGCCTGATTGTGGTCATCGCCCTGTTCAAGCTGGTGTTCTAAGCGCGAACGACTGCACATGTAAAAGCGCCGCCCAATAAAAAGCCCGATGCATATGCATCGGGCTTTTGCGTATCAACGACCCGCTTACATGGCGCGTTCGTTGGCTTCGCGTTGCTCGCAGGTCATGAAACCCTTGTTATCCACGCGACCGTTGGCGTTGAAGCTGACGTGATAGACCTGCTCGTGGCCGTCTTTATTCATCACGTAGTTGTTGCAAACACCCGGGTGCACCTTGCGCTGTACGCGAGTAGACGGCGTGCCGCCGATGGTCAGCACTTGCTGCTCGGTCATGCCGTCTTCAACTTGCTTGACCAGCGGCTCGTTGCGATAGGTCACGTAATCCACCGGGTTCTGCACGGTGGTGTTGGCGCAACCGCTGACTGCGGCGATAACGAAAGCTGCTGCGAGGCTCTTCTTGATCATGAAATACCACTCCAATGACAGAGCCATTGTTGGCCCGTTGCAGCTTGGAGCTGCGAAGGTTCGCAAGAGTTCGATTATTTGATGGCCTTTGAATACTACGTACGTCGCACGGTGTTTTCGTTACCTGACAGTCAGGCTTCTGACTACGTCTGTAACCACCAGGATGCCAGCAACCTGACTTGATGAAAGTTGCTCGCACGTTCACGAAAGGGCGCGGTCAATGTGATGGCATGGTCGGGAGATTCAGTTCTCACCTGGGTGCCGTCATCGGTGATGACTACCCCCGACCACCGTAAACCCTGTGAAATTGTTTGTTGAGCACGCCGCGCGCCTCAAGGCTGCGGGCCTTTAGCTATCCCAGCTGTTGTTCGTAGTTTGCCGCCCGGTCGGGTCGGCATTGGAGTGATGCAATGAGCGATAAAGAACACTACGCAATCGAGTACACCCTGGCGGGCGAGCACCACGTGGACGTGATCGAGAATCTTGATGTACCGATCATCGACGTGGTTCACGAGCTGGCACAGAAGCATCACGTCGTACTGGATGACGACGTGCAGAGTTTTATCGCCGTGGATGAGGCAACGGCCCACGCATCGGGTATCACCGATGTGTCGATTCACAGCATCGAAGAAGAGGAACTGCGACTCGACACGCGCAACGTCGGGTAGGCCTGAGCTGGGCGGGTCGCGCCGCATATTCTTTGGCTACACTCCAAAGCAGGCCACGCTGGTCGGCATGGCCACTGTGGAGTGGATAACCATGAAAATGCTGCGCGTCCCTGTGTTGTTGGTGAGTCTGTTGATGTGTGCCCAGAGTTATGCGGCCACTGCGCAACAGAACAAGATGACCACCTGTAATGCCGATGCTACAGCTCAGTCCTTGAAGGGCGATGAGCGCAAGACGTTCATGAGCACCTGCCTTAAAGCTTCACCGCCGCAAACCCAGCAACAAAAGATGACCAGCTGTAACGCAACGGCTACGACTCAGGCGCTCAAGGGCGATGCCCGGAAGGCTTTTATGAGCGATTGTCTCAAGAAGAAATAATTTTCCAGTGAGCGTTCAGGCGCTGGAAAACGTGCCGTTCAGCGTCCTGAAACCTTTAATTCCGGCGTCTGGTGCAGGTGGCTTATTCATCGGTCTGTAGGTCGTTTCCGATGGGGTCGTCTGATCACTGGTCCTTAGCTCAGAACGCTGGCAGACTGCCTGCCTCTTAGCGCCGTTCGTCTTGAGGCTATATGCCAACGTTTTCCTCGCGACAAGTGTTGTTGGCCAGCTGGATTCTGATATTCGGCGGTCTGTTGATGGTTCTGCCGTTCAAACTACTGCCGAGTCTGTTGGCCGGGTTGCTGGTCTATGAATTGGTCAACATGCTGACGCCCAAGCTGCAAAGGCTGATCGCAGGGGAGCGTGCCCGTTGGCTCGCGGTGGCGTTGCTGGGCACGTTGGTGGTCAGTGTGCTGGCGTTGATCTTTGCTGGAGCGTTCAGCTTCGTGCTGCATGAGGCGGAAAACCCTGGCGCGTCGCTGGATAAGTTCATGATCCTCGTGGATCGCGCTCGCGGTCAGCTTCCGCCGTTCATCGACGCTTATTTACCGGCCAGTGCTGCCGAGTTCCGGATATCTCTGGGCGAATGGATACAGAAGCACGTTGGCGAACTGCAGCTGATTGGCAAAGGTGCGGCACATATGTTTGTCACCATGCTGATTGGCATGGTGCTGGGCGCAATCATTGCCTTGCAGCGCATCTCCGATGTGCATACCCGCAAACCGCTGGCGGCTGCGCTGTTTGACCGTCTGAGCCTGTTGAGCAAGGCGTTCCGCAACATCGTTTTCGCCCAGATCAAAATCTCGCTGCTGAACACCGCGTTCACGTCGGTGTTTCTGGTCATCGTGCTGCCGTTGTGCGGTATTCACCTGCCGTTGACCAAAACCCTGATCATCATGACCTTCCTGCTCGGCCTGTTGCCGGTGGTGGGTAACCTGATGTCCAACACACTGATCTTCATCGTCGGCATGTCGATTTCGATCTGGGTTGCACTGGCGGCGCTGGGTTACCTGATCGTGATCCACAAGGTCGAGTACTTCCTCAATGCGCGGATCGTTGGCGGGCAAATCAATGCCAAGTCGTGGGAGTTGCTGCTGGCGATGCTGATTTTCGAAGCCGCGTTCGGCCTGCCAGGAGTTGTGGCCGGGCCGATTTACTACGCGTATCTGAAGAGCGAGTTGCAGCGGGAAGGGTTGGTGTAAGAGAGCAGCTGCAAGCTTTAAGCTTCAAGCTTCAAGAGGCGCACGGCCTGCTTTTAACTTGTAGCTTGAGGCTTGCAGCTTGCAGCTGCCCTTCAGCCATAGCGCTTCTTCGCCTCAATCGCCAACCCGCTGCCGATGCTGCCAAAGATATTCCCTTCGACGTGCCGGGCATTGGGCAGCATGGCCGAGACGCTGTTGCGCAGCGCCGGGATGCCGCTTGAGCCACCGGTGAAGAACACCGTGTTGACCTGATCAACACCCGCACCCGCCTTGAGCAGCAATTCGCTCACGCTGTTACGTACGCGCTCCAGCTGTGAATCAATGGCGGCTTCGAACATTACGCGGCTCAGGTCCACACTCAAGCCCGGCTCGATGCGATCCATCGGCAGATGACGGCTTTCGGTGTGGGTCAGCTGGATCTTGGTTTCTTCCACTTCCATGGCCAGCCAGTGCCCGGCGCGTTGTTCAATCAGCTTGAACAGGCGATCAATGCCCTGGGTGTCTTCAATGTCGTAACGCATGCTGCCTAACGCCAACTGGGACTTCTGCGAATAGACCGAGTTGATGGTGTGCCACGTTGCCAGGTTCATGTGGTGGCTGGTCGGCATGTACGCTTGGCTTTTCATCCGGCTGCCGTAGCCGAACAGCGGCATGACGCCTTGAATGCTCAGTTGCTTGTCGAAGTCGGTCCCGCCGATATGCACGCCACCGGTGGCGAGAATGTCTTCGTGACGGTCATCGTAGAAGCGACGGTCAGGTGACAGGCGCACCAGGGAGAAGTCCGACGTACCACCGCCGATGTCGACGATCAGTACCAGCTCTTCTTTGGTAATCGTTGATTCATAGTCGAACGCGGCGGCGATAGGCTCGTACTGGAACGACACGTCCTTGAAGCCGATCTTGCGGGCGACTTCGGCCAGCGTGTCCTCGGCCTCCTGATCAGCGGTAATGTCGTCATCGACGAAATGCACCGGGCGACCCAGCACCACTTCTTCGAATTCACGACCGGCGTTGGCTTCGGCACGCTTCTTCAACTCGCCGATAAACAGCGCCAGCAGGTCCTTGAACGGCATCGCCGTACCCAGCACGCTGGTGTCGTGTTTGATCAGCTTGGAGCCCAGCAGGCTCTTGAGCGAGCGCATCAGGCGGCCTTCGTAGCCTTCCAGGTATTCGTGCAGCGCCAGACGGCCGTAGACCGGGCGGCGTTCTTCCATGTTGAAGAACACCACCGACGGCAGGGTAATCTTGTCGTCCTCCAGCGCGATCAGCGATTCCATGCCGGGGCGCAGCCAGCCGACGGTGGAATTGGACGTGCCAAAGTCGATGCCGCAGGCACGGGCCGGGGATTGGTCATTCATGTCTTTTACGTTCCAGTCAAAAAACGGCCGCGCAGTGTATGTCAGTGCACGCCGGATGCGTAGGGCGAAACATCGGTTAAATGTAGATAACTGTATTTGTATGCCTGACTTGAACTAACCGACCGGACCCCCAATCTTCAGGGAATTGTCTTCATGTCAGGCCGTCGAACGCTTCAGGCATCAAGCGGGCGGGTTGCACGGCCGATATATCTCAACGTATTGGATTCAGAGACCTCACACAGAGGATGCTGTGCGCAGTGTTCAGCGCTGCACGGCGTAACCGGGGAAAGCATTAGATGGACTTTAAAGACTATTACAAGATTCTTGCGGTGGATCCGACTGCGGATGAGAAAGCGATCAAGGTCGCTTACCGCAAGTTGGCGCGCAAGTATCACCCGGACGTCAGCAAAGAGGCTGGCGCGGAAGAAAAATTCAAAGAAGCGAACGAAGCGTACGAGGTGCTGAGCAGCCCTGAAAAGCGCGCCGAATACGACGACTTACGCAAATACGGTCGCCAGGGCCAACCCTTCCAGGCACCACCGGGCTGGCAGAGCCGAGCGGGTGCGGGCGGGTTTGGCGGCGCTGATAACGGCGACTTCTCCGACTTCTTCAGCTCGATCTTTGGTGGTCGTCCGCAGCAGGGCGGCCGCTCTCGCAACCCTGGGCGCAAGGGACAAGACGTCGAAATGGAGTTGGCTATCTTCCTGGAGGAGACCCTGTCGGGCGAATCCAAGCAGGTCAGCTTCAAGGTGCCGCAACACAATGCAGCGGGCCAGCGTGTGGCTGATGTCACCAAGACGCTGAATGTGAAGATTCCTGCCGGTGTCACCGACGGCGAGCGCATTCGCCTCAAGGGGCAGGGTGCGCCAGGTGTTGCAGGGGGAGAGAGCGGTGATCTGTACCTGATCATCCGCCTCGCGCCGCATCCTAAGTTCGAAGTCGAAGGCCACGACCTGATCATCACTGTGCCCGTGGCCCCATGGGAAGCTGCGTTGGGTGCCAAAGTCGCTGTGCCGACCCTCACGGGCAAGATCAACCTTACTGTCCGTCCCGACAGTCAGAATGGTCAGCGACTGCGCATCAAAGGCAATGGCTTGCTGAACAAACAAGGGCAACGTGGCGACCTGCTGGCGCAGATCAAAGTGGTAATGCCCAGGTCCAGCGATGAGGCGACTCAGGAGCTGTGGAAAAAACTGGCCGACAAGGCAGCGTTTGATCCGCGGGCGCAGTGGTGAGTTGAGCGCTGTAGGCAGCGCCAGCAGGAGAGGCCGCTGCCACTTTGGAGATCTTTTTTTTTTGCACACATGCTATTCCGACGTGGGACCGGCTTTAACCGGGAGAACGGCCTGTCTGATGACACAGATATAGCGGTTGTCCCGCCCTCTTCCCGGGTAAAACCTTGCGATTGCGTCGAATGTCTGGGGGGGGCGGGCTTGCCCGCGATAAAGGCCCCGCGATCTTGAATCGAACGCGTCCAGCCTTATCGCGGGCAAGCCTCGCTCCAATAACTGTGGTGTGGTGCCATGACTCACATTCGAGATTACGGTAATGAATCACTTCAGCCGATAATCCGGAACAGGAGACCTTCAAGACTGACAATGTCACTTGAGGCCGTGACGACGTTCACCCTGTTCTGGATAGTTGTCAGATCCACCGTCTCAAAACGTTCAAACACTGCCGTGCCGTTTGAACCGAAACCGGTATCGAGCTGTCCGTTAGGCATTAGTCTCACCATACAGCCGGACGAAGTTTCACCCGGTTTTTCTCGGCTACCGCTTATGATTATCCGGTTGCCTTCATCCTTGCTGATCGTTGATCCGGCAAAGGTCCCCCCTTGGGTCAGCACAATAGATACGGGTTCGCCATTATTGAACTCTGGATCTGGAGTCCCGCTTGGCGAAAGTTGCACCACTGCTGTAGTCGCTGGGCTAAACGCATCTTTGAAAAAGTTTGCAAGAACAATGACCTTACCATCGTCCAGAACTATCATTCCCATGGCCTGAGAGCCGGGGCTGTCGGTAAGGGTAATGTGCACCACGCCGCTGTTGCCAAAGCCAGTGTCAATGTTGCCTTCTGCGTCATACCGAACAATAGAGGCAGGGAAGGGGATGAGAGCTGGGTTCCCGGCAATAAACACTCTGTTCTGACGATCAAACCCAAAAAAAGTATTATGAGTGTCGTTCCCTTCGAATTGTCGAATTACGACGCTCCCATTCTGTCCGAAAGAAGTATCCAGCGACCCGTCAGCGTTGATCCTGATCAAATAGGCGGCAACCAATATCGGGCTGTTTGAATAGTAGGTTGATCCAACGAACAGTAATTTTCCGTCCGCGAGTCTGACGCCTTGGGAGGCATCTGTGTGGCCATTCCGGTGCGCTTTATGAATGTCACTATTGAGGTAGGGGCTAGGCTCGTATTTTTCATTCGTCGATGTCTGGCGTGGGGCGGACTCGGGTGTAGGCAGGTGCAGTCTGAAAATAGAAATACCTCCGTCTCCAAAACTGGTGTCGATAATGCCGTCCGATGTGAAGCCAACCGCAGCGGGCACGTTCAAATTGTACCCGCTCTCCTGTATATGTATGCTTCCCAAGCCAATGACATTTCCTGTCTCCAGAAAGATAAAACTACCAACGTTAAGTGAGTGATTTGTGGGCTCACCTTTCGGCAGTTTTGCATATCCCGCACTGCCGAAGCTTGTATCAATTTGTCCGTCTTGCAACAGGCGGACAATATAGGTTTCGTTTAGCCAGCAGCCTACATAAAGCGCGTTGTCCGTATCGGTTGTCGGGTTAGTTGTAACTGCCGAAATGTAGAGGAAGGCATTGGGGGCTTCGGGGTTTGGGATGTTGACCAGCCCGTCAACACCAAAACCAGGATCAAGATCCCCTGCCGCCTTGATAGATTTTGATTGAGTTTGGCCTGGGGTTGTTTGTGGACTCATGATAACGCTCCCTTGTAATGGATATCCCTTCTATCAAAGTAGTCGCTGAAAAAAAGGCTGCCGCTTCTGCACTCCTTATTAGGAGCGCACTCATCGAACTTAAGAAGGTTCTTTTCAAAAGAAACAATAGGTTAAGTGTGCGTTATCGCTAATGGGAATACTCTAAATGAGCAAATAATCTAAATATGATCCGCTCGTACGGCAGATTTCTGCGCGGGCCATCTACTCCTGAAAGGGAACTCGATGTCGGCCTGCAATAAACACATAAAGCCTTGGACGATGTCGGACCTTGTGTGCGAATTTACTCGCAAAAGCACCAGGGCGCTGAAGAGGCTTCGCATCCATCGGCCTTTCGCGAATGCAGGGTTTGATCAAACGTTTTTCGGCAACACCACCGTAAACGTCGTCCCGTCACCTACGTTGGAGGTGACGGTAATGCTGCCGCCGTGGGCGTTGACCACTTCCTTGACGATGAACAGCCCCAGGCCAAGGCTGGTTGACCGACCGCTGGGCGTCGAGCCTTCGCTGATGGCGCGTACCAATGGGTCAAAGATGCTGCCGATGGCGTCTTCGGAAATGGGGTCGCCTAGATTGTGCACGATCAACTGCACATGATCCTGCTCACCGCAGACTTTGACGTTGACCTCTTCCTCCCCCTTGCCATGCTGCAGGGCATTGCCGATCAGGTTCTGCAGTAACTGGTCGATACGTCCGCGATCCCAATGACCGACCGTATCGCCTTCCACGACCAGATGCGGATGTGAGTCCGGGCGACCGGCACAGGCTTCATCGATGGCCTCGCGGCACGCTTTGCCCAGGTCCATGGCATTGCGTTCAACCGGCAGGCTGGCGCCGAGGCGGCTGCGCACGAACTCCAGCAGATCGCTGACCATCGAGCCCATGTGTCGAGTGCTGCTCTTGATCCGCGACACGTAGCCCTGGGACTTCGCATCCAGTTCTTTTCTGTGCTCCAGCAGGTCGGCGGACATGCTCACCGCTTGCAGAGGCGCGCGCAGGTCATGGCCAAGAATGGCCAGGAAGATATCTCGCGAACGTGCCACCTGCTCGGCATACGCCGCAGTCGATTCGGCCAGTGCTTCATCAATGGCTTCGTTGAAGCGGATCATGTCAGTGAAATAGGCCAGGTCCGGGGTTTTCAGGCTCTCGACCCACAACCGGATGACGCTGGCGCGCAGATGGCGGAACTCGGAAGTCATCTGCACCAGATCAAAACCGACCATATGCCGCAGCTCCCCGTGGCTGGCGGCAGCCTGGTCAAGGCTCGGTGTCTTGCGCAGGTCCGCGCCTTTGGCCTTGGCGGCTTGCTCGCTTTTGGTCTGCGAGGTGTTCATGTCCCGTGCTGCGGCCAGCAGAATCGCTTTGGCGTGATCGCGCAGCTCGGCACTGTTCATGGCATCGGCGGCAGGTTTAATGGTTTTTGCGAAGTTTTCCCACTCGTCGACAATACGATCCACATGGGCAACGATGAAGTCCGAGAGGCGCATGGCCGGTTACCTTGCTGCGGGAGCTGTAATGAGGATGGCGCATCTTACGCCTTTAACCTTCGGGTATCGAGACAGCGACCGGAGGCCACAGTCATTTCCGGCATCAGAGGCAAGCAACGGCTAGGCTTTATTTGATCGCAAGGACTATCTGGCAGGAGAGCCGTCATGTTCACAACCCCTTTCACGACGTTTGTTGAAGAACAAATCGCTCAGGCTGAACAAAAGCTCTACACCGGCAAGAGCGCGAGACTGGATGATGTGGCGTACGGAAAGCTGGGTTTTTACCTGGCGCTGCGGCGGGTACTTGAGGGGACCAGTACGTCTGAGGATCTGGGTTTGATCGAGGCGGTGAACGATACGCTGCAAGCGTTACAGCTGCTCGACGGCGATGAGACATTTCTATCAGGCATCAAGCAGGAAATTGCCGGGAAAGGACCAAGGCAGCCCTAGCTGCCTTGGCTTGCACGCGCACTCGGTCAGAACAAAAAGTAGCGCTGCGCCATGGGCAGCACATCAGCCGGCTCGCACCACAGCAGTACACCGTCTGCCTTGACTTGATAAGTCTGTGGGTCGACGTCGATTTTCGGCAGGTAGTCGTTGTGGATCAGGTCTTTCTTCTGCACGGACCGGCAGCCTTTGACGACGCTGATCACCTTTTTCAGCCCCAGTGATTCAGGCACACCGGCGTCGAACGCTGCCTGGCTGATGAAGGTCAGGCTGGTAGCGTGCAACGAACTGCCATAGCTGGCGAACATCGGACGATAGTGCACGGGCTGCGGTGTCGGAATCGACGCGTTGGCGTCGCCCATCAGGCTCGCGGCAATCGCTCCGCCCTTGAGGATCAGGGTCGGTTTGACGCCGAAGAACGCAGGGCGCCACAGCACCAGATCAGCCCATTTGCCCACTTCCACCGAGCCGACCTCATGGCTGATGCCGTGGGTGATTGCCGGGTTGATGGTGTATTTGGCGATGTAGCGTTTGGCACGGAAGTTATCGTTGCCTTCACCATCGCCAGGCAATGGCCCGCGCTGGCGCTTCATCTTGTCGGCGGTTTGCCAGGTGCGCATGATCACCTCGCCAACCCGGCCCATGGCCTGACTGTCGGAGCTGAGCATCGAGAAGGCACCCAGGTCGTGCAGGATATCTTCGGCTGCAATGGTTTCCCGGCGAATACGGCTTTCGGCGAAGGCTACGTCTTCGGCGATGCTTGGATCCAGATGATGGCAGACCATCAGCATGTCCAGATGCTCGTCGATGGTGTTGCGCGTGAACGGCCGGGTCGGGTTGGTCGAGCTGGGCAGTACGTTGGGGAAGCCACAGGCCTTGATGATGTCCGGCGCGTGACCGCCGCCCGCACCTTCGGTGTGATAGGTGTGAATCGTACGATTCTTGAACGCCGCCAACGTCGTTTCGACGAAGCCGGATTCGTTCAGGGTGTCGGTGTGGATCGCGACCTGCACGTCGTACTCATCGGCGACGCTCAGGCAGTTATCAATAGCCGCTGGCGTGGTCCCCCAGTCTTCATGCAACTTCAGGCCAATTGCACCGGCTTTGACTTGCTCCACCAGCGGCCCAGGCAGGCTGACGTTGCCTTTGCCGGTAAAGCCGATGTTCATCGGGAACGAGTCGGCCGCTTGAAGCATGCGCGCCATGTGCCAAGGGCCGGGCGTCACGGTGGTTGCGTTGGTGCCGGTTGCCGGGCCAGTGCCGCCGCCGATCATGGTGGTCACGCCACTCATCAAAGCTTCTTCAATCTGCTGCGGGCAGATGAAGTGAATGTGTGTGTCGACGCCGCCCGCCGTGAGGATCATGCCTTCGCCGGCAATGATTTCAGTGGAGGCACCGATGGCGATGGTCACGTCGGGCTGGATGTCCGGGTTGCCCGCTTTGCCGATGGCCGCAATGCGACCGTTCTTGAGGCCCACGTCGGCTTTGACGATGCCCCAGTGGTCGACGATCAAGGCGTTGGTGATCAGCGTGTCGACGACTTCGGCGGCGAGTAACTGGCCTTGGCCCATGCCGTCACGGATGACCTTGCCACCGCCGAATTTCACTTCTTCGCCGTAAGTCGTGAAGTCTTTCTCGACCTCAATCCACAGCTCGGTGTCGGCCAACCGTACCCGGTCGCCCACGGTGGGGCCGAACATGTCGGCATAGGCTTGTCTGGAAATCTTCATGGCGATTCCTTGAATTCAAAAATATGTCTGTGCACACCCTGACCTGACCTGACCTGACCTGACCTGACCTGACCTGACCTGTAGGAGTGAGCTTGCTCGCGATAAAGTCGGAACGACTTTCCAGTGGTGGTTTATTCACTACTTTTGCGACTGCTGCGCAGCCGATCGCGAGCAAGCTCACTCCTACAGGGTTCCGGCTCGGGGTTAGAGATTACCCATCACTCGCCCGGCAAAGCCGAACACCCGGCGATGCCCGGCCAGATCCACCAATTCCACATCCCGCGACTGCCCTGGCTCGAAGCGCACGGCGGTGCCGGCCGGAATGTTCAGGCGCATGCCGCGGCTGGCGGCACGATCGAAGGTGAGGGCGTCGTTGGTTTCAAAAAAATGGAAATGCGAGCCGACCTGAATCGGCCGGTCGCCACTGTTGGCGACATTCAGGCTGATAGTCCGGCGACCGGCATTGAGCTCGATTTCACCGGGTTGAATCTGGTATTGGCCAGGAATCATGCGGGTTGTCCCAAGGTCTTGAAGTAGATAGCGGTCGGCGTATAACGGCCGTCCGGGCTTTGGCAGTAGTTGGGCAGTTCGCCGACGCGGGTGTAGTCCAGCGAGCGATAAAACACTTCAGCGGGCGAACCGGCTTCGGTGTCCAGAAACAGCAAACCGCGCTTGAGCTGACGTGCGGCCTGTTCAAGCGCTTGCATCAATTGCTGCCCCAGGCCGCGCCGTCGCGCTTCTTTGAGCACCATCAGTTTTTGCACCTCGGCACGGTTCAGGCCATTGGCCTTCTGGCAAAGAGCGAGCTGAGTGCTGGCCAGTACCTGCTCATCCTCAACCACAACCCACAACAGCAGGTTGCCGTTGGCGACGTCTTCCCGAAGTCCGTCGCACCAGGCGTACGCGTCTTCGAGGGTCAAGTCGGCCATGAAACCCACCGATGCGCCGTTGTTCACAGCGTCCAGCAGTAAGGTCGCCAGTCCGTGGCGGTAGTGAGCAAAACTTTCATCCGTGACGCGGCGTAGCTGGGCAGGATTCATGATCGCCTCTCAGTTGGAAACGGGAGCTTGTGACGGTGGGGCCGATGCGCCGGGTGACAAATCCAGTTGCATGAATGTCAGGTCCAGCCAGCGTCCAAATTTAGTGCCGACCTGTGGCATTTGGCCGGTGGTGATGAAGCCCAGTCGTTCATGCAGGCTGATAGAGGCCTTGTTCCCGCTTTCAATCGCCGCGACCATGATGTGTTTGTCGCACAGGCGGGCGCGGTCGATCAGAGCGTTCATCAACTTGGGGCCGAGGCCTTTGCCGCGCTGATCGGCGCGCACGTAGACGGAATGCTCTACGGTGTGACGGAAGCCTTCAAAAGGGCGCCAGTCGCCAAACGACGAATAACCCGTGACCTGGCCGTCATCATCAATGGCGACCAGAATCGGATAACCCTGAGTCTGGCGCGCATCGAACCAGGCCTGACGATTGGCCAGATCTACCGGTTGCTCGTTCCAGATCGCGGTGGTGTTAAGCACTGCGTCGGTGTAAATCGCCAGGATGCCCGGCAGATCAGCCGGGAGGGCGTCGCGAATCGTATGGCTCATGATCAGTTCCAGAGTCTCGTTCGGGGTCAGGCGATAGGCTGGTGCACGGTGACCAGCTTGGTGCCGTCCGGGAAAGTCGCCTCGACCTGAATTTCAGGAATCATTTCCGGGATGCCTTCCATGACCTGTTCGCGAGTCAGCAGCGTTGTGCCGTAATGCATCAGATCCGCGACGGTCTGCCCGTCGCGCGCGCCTTCAAGCAACGCCGCCGAGATGTAAGCCATGGCTTCCGGGTAGTTGAGCTTCACGCCACGGGCCAGCCGCCGTTCGGCAACCAGGCCTGCGGTGAAAATCAGCATTTTGTCTTTTTCGCGTGGGGTGAGATCCATGTTGGTTCCGTGTGTGAGTTTGATTGCTTTACCTGTGGGAGCTGGGCTTGCCCGCGATATGGTCACCGCAATTCTAAAGTGAATCGCGTCCAGCCTTATCGCGGGCAAGCCCAGCTCCCACAAAAAACCGTGCTCCACAGATTTGCATCACGTACTCCAGATCCTCGGCGCTACCGCTTCGCGGCCCAACACCGCCGGGCGCAGCAGTTTCCATAACTCGATCATCCAGGCCCGGGCGTGCAGAGCCTCATCTGCCAGGCAGCGAGCTACCAGCAAGCCTGGCAATTGGGTCAGGTCCCCGCGTACCAGATTGGGCACCGAGCGACAGGCCTCAAGCAATTCGGTGTCAATGTCGCCGGTGACCAGCAACGTGCCAAATACGGTTTTGCCATCCAGCCCAATCGGTGACTGGAGCAAGCCGTCGCCACCGATGATGCGTTGCCGTTCATGCCACAGCAACTTGCCGTCGCGGCGCACATCCAGATGCGCCTGGAAATGCCCGGTCTCGAAGCGCTCGCCGCTCGCCGGTCTGCCCAGCGCCACGACGTCCCAGTAAAGCAGCCGCGCATCGCCTTGCAGATCGATGCGCGTGGTCAGTTCGGCCTGTGCGGCACTGAACACGATGGTTTCCTGCGGCAGCCATTCCAGCGTCGCACCGGGCGCAACATTCAGGTCAAGTTGCTGATAAGCCGGACCTGCCGCGCGATACCACTTGGCTGCGCCGGGGCTGGTCAGTTGTGCCCAGGCATCAGGGCCGACGCTGGCGCTGATGTCCAGTCGGTCGCCACCGGCGATGCCGCCGGGTGGATGAACAATAATGTGCTGGCAAACTTCCGGGCCTTCGGCGTACAGGTGTTTTTGCACTCGCAGCGGGCCTTTGTGTCGGCGCTGGGTGGGTCGCGTACTGTCGCCAAAACGCCCATAGCCCAGCTCCAGCTCGGCATGCCAGCTGGGGGTAAACAACGCAGTGTGGGCGGGAAGATTCATGTGATCGCTTTCATGCTTCTGGAAAACAGCAGTTCAGGAAGACTGCACCTTAACGGAATACCACTCAGATGGTCACCAGACCACGCACCCCTTCGGCTTCCATATTCTCGCCACGGCCTTGCTGAACGATTTCCCCACGGGACATCACCAGATACTGATCGGCCAGTTCGGCAGCAAAGTCGTAAAACTGTTCAACCAGCAGAATAGCCATGTCGCCTCGTTCTGCGAGCTTCTTGATCACTGCGCCGATTTCCTTGATCACCGACGGTTGAATGCCTTCGGTGGGTTCATCGAGAATCAGCAGGCGAGGACGGCTTGCCAGCGCACGACCAATCGCCAGTTGCTGCTGTTGACCACCCGACAGGTCGCCGCCGCGTCGATGTTTCATCTGCAGCAAAACCGGGAACAGCTCGTAGATGAACGCCGGGACTTCCTTGGCCTCAGAGCCTGGAAAGCGAGAAAGCCCCATCAACAGATTTTCTTCAACGGTCAGCCGCCCGAAAATCTCGCGGCCCTGTGGCACATAAGCAATCCCGGCGTGCACCCGTTGATGGGGTTTGAAACCGGTGATGGCCTTGCCTTCCCACTGTACTGTGCCTTCTTTGGCAGGCAGCAGGCCCATGAGCACCTTGAGCAACGTAGTCTTGCCCACGCCGTTACGACCCAGCAGGCACGTCACTTCGCCGACCTTCACATCAAAGGACAGCCCGCGCAGGATGTGGCTACCGCCGTAGTACTGATGGAGCTTTTCGACCTGGAGCATGTTCGTTTCCCAAGCAAATGGATAACGGTAGGAGCGAACTTGTTCGCGAGGCGTCAGATCAGGCAACGACTGTGGATCTGAAATCGCCTCGCGAACAAGTTCGCTCCTACCGGGGAGCTCTAGCGCCCCAAGTAGACCTCGATGACTCTTTCATCCGCCTGCACATCCGCCAGCGAGCCTTCGGCCAATACGCTGCCCTGATGCAATACGGTCACGTGGTCGGCAATCGAACCCACGAAGCCCATGTCGTGTTCCACCACCATCAACGAGTGCTTGACCGCCAGGCTCTTGAACAGCTCGGCGGTGAATTCGGTTTCGGCGTCGGTCATGCCTGCGACTGGCTCGTCGAGCAGCAGCAATTGCGGATCCTGGACCAGCAACATGCCGATTTCCAGAAACTGTTTTTGACCGTGTGAAAGCAGACCGGCCGGGCGCTGCATGGACGATGTCAATCGTATGGTTTCCAGTACTTCGTCGATGCGGTCGCGTTGTTCGCCACTGAGTTTTGCCCGCAGGCTGGCCCACACCGATTTATCAGTCTTCTGAGCCAGTTCGAGGTTTTCAAATACGCTCAAGGCTTCGAAAACGGTAGGCTTCTGAAACTTGCGGCCGATACCCGCCTGGGCAATTTCCACTTCGCTCATCTGCGTCAGGTCCAGGGTTTCACCGAACCAGGCCTTGCCGTGACTTGGGCGAGTCTTGCCGGTTATCACGTCCATCAGCGTGGTCTTGCCCGCGCCATTGGGGCCGATGATGCAGCGCAGTTCGCCGACGCTGATGTACAGATTCAGGTCGTTGAGTGCCTTGAAACCATCGAAACTGACGCTGATGTCTTCCAGCGTAAGGATCGTGCCGTGGCGCGTGTTCAGCCCTTTGCCGACGCTTTGCCCCAGGCCAATCGCATCGCGGCTGGTGCCTGCATCAGCATTGGGGTCGAGAATAGGTTCGAGCATGAATGCCGGTGTCGGAGTGGTTTTCATTGTTCGCCCCTCTTCTTGAGCAAACCGATCACGCCTTTAGGCAGATACAGCGTGACGATGATGAACAGCGCGCCGAGGAAGAACAGCCAGTACTCCGGGAAGGCTACGGTGAACCAGCTTTTCATGCCGTTCACGAGACCTGCGCCCAGCAGCGGGCCGATCAGCGTTCCGCGTCCGCCGAGCGCGACCCAGACGGCGGCTTCAATGGAATTGGTCGGTGACATTTCGCTCGGGTTGATGATGCCGACCTGCGGCACATACAGCGCGCCAGCCAAACCACACAGCACTGCGCTCAATACCCAGACAAACAGTTTGAAACCACGCGGGTCGTATCCGCAGAACATCAGGCGGTTTTCGGCGTCACGTAGTGCGGTCAATACCCGGCCAAACTTGCTCTGCGCCAGACGCCAACCCACATACAGGCTCGCCACCAGCAGGATCACCGTCGCCAGAAACAGCGTGGCGCGGGTGCCTTGAGAGCTGATGCTGAAACCCAGAATGCTGCGGAAGTTGGTGAAGCCGTTGTTGCCGCCAAAACCGGTTTCGTTACGGAAGAACAGCAGCATGCCGGCGAAGGTCAGGGCCTGGGTCATGATCGAGAAATACACGCCTTTGATCCGCGAACGGAAGGCGAAGAAGCCGAACACCAGCGCCAGCAGACCCGGCGCCAACACTACAAGACACATGGCCCACAGGAAGTTATCCGTACCTGCCCAATACCACGGCAGTTCGGTCCATGACAGAAAGGTCATGAATGCGGGCAAGCCATCGCCCGCCGCTTCGCGCATCAGGTACATGCCCATGGCATAGCCGCCGAGTGCGAAGAACAGGCCATGGCCCAAGGAGAGCAAACCGGCGTAACCCCAGACCAGATCCAGTGCCAGCGCGACAATGGCGTAACAGAGAATCTTGCCTACCAGCGTCAGGGTGTAGGCCGACACCTGAAAGCTGTTATCGGCAGGCAGCAAGGACAGCAGTGGCATCGCGAGCAGAATTGCCAGCACGACAACGCCAACCGCCACAGTACCTTTGGGGCCGACTTTTTGTGCGGCAGTGACCATCAATGGTTGGTTCATCAGTCGATCACCCGTCCTTTCAATGCGAAGAGGCCTTGCGGACGTTTCTGGATAAACAGAATGATCAGCGCCAGGATCAGGATCTTGCCCAATACAGCGCCGATTTGCGGTTCGAGAATCTTGTTGGCGATGCCCAGACCGAAGGCCGCCATGACGCTACCGGCCAGTTGCCCGACACCGCCGAGCACCACCACCAGGAACGAGTCAATGATGTAGCTCTGGCCCAGGTCCGGGCCGACGTTGCCGATCTGACTCAGGGCTACGCCGCCCAGCCCGGCAATGCCGGAGCCGAGCCCGAAGGCCATCATGTCGATGCGCCCGGTCGGCACACCGCAGCAGGCGGCCATGTTGCGGTTCTGGGTCACGGCACGCACGTTCAGGCCCAAGCGGGTTTTGTTCAGCAGCAGCCAGGTCAACACCACCACGAATAGCGCAAACGCAATGATCACAATGCGGTTGTAGGGCAGTACGAGATTGGGCAGTACCTGGAGCCCGCCAGAGAGCCATTCAGGGTTGGCCACTTCAACGTTCTGCGCACCGAAGGCCAGACGCACGGCCTGTATCAGCATCAGGCTGATACCCCAGGTGGCAAGCAGGGTTTCCAGTGGTCGGCCATACAGATGGCGGATCACCGTGCGCTCCAGTGCCATGCCGATGGCCGCCGTAACGAAAAATGCCACTGGCAAGGCAATCAGCGGGTAATACTCGATAGCACCCGGCGCATAGCGCTGGAACATCAACTGCACGACATACGTGGAGTACGCCCCAAGCATCAGCATTTCGCCGTGGGCCATGTTGATCACGCCCAGCAAGCCGAAGGTGATTGCCAGACCGAGCGCTGCCAGCAGCAGAATCGAGCCCAGCGACATCCCGCTGAATGCCTGACCGAGTAACTCGCCCACCATCAGCTTGCGTTTGACTTGAGCCAGGCTGGTTTCGGCCGCGATACGCACGCTGGCGTCAGTTTCGACGCCTGGTGCCAATAAAGTTTCCAGACGAGTGCGGGCCAGCGGGTCACCGGTTTCGCCGAGCAGGCGCACGGCAGCCAGACGTACGGTCGGGCTGGAGTCAACCAATTGCAGATTGGCCAACGCCAATGTCAGCGCGTCATGGACGTCATCGTCTTTCTCATCGGCCAGTCGCACGCTCAGGAATGGCAACTGAGCAGGGCGGGCTGATTTTTGCAATTGCAGCGCCGCTGACAGACGAAGTTTTGCATCCTCAGACAGCAGTTGGTGGCTGGCCAGCGCGGTATCTACCAAACCACGCAAGCGGTTATTCAGGCGCAGTTTGCGCGGCTCATCGGTTGTTGGCGTATCAGTATCGACCGCGACGTATTTGTCACCGGTTTCGATGAATGCGCGTTTGCTGCTGTCGGCAGCGACGCGGCCTTCCTGCAAGGCATTGATCAGTTCAATGCGTCCCGGAACGGGTTGGGCGGCCCAGCTCTCAAGGAGTTCGGCCTGTTGTGCGGAACTGGCCGCCACGAAATCACCGGCATCGCTGGCTTGCGCGGCCATGGGCAGCAGCAGGGCGAGGGTGAAGATGAAGCGGTACAGAATGTTGGGCATGGCGGGTGTCCTGAAAGGCGTCCAGATCGGGTGGATCTGGTGATCCCTGTAGGAGCTGCCGAAGGCTGCGATTGCGGTGTGTCAGGGGAACCCTATCGCAGCCTTCGGCAGCTCCTACAGAAGATGTGTTCGACCGCACCATAGCGGCGGTCGAACATCCAGCGTGTTAATTACTCTTCACCACATGATCCGGCTTCTTGTCGTTACCCGGGATGTACGGGCTCCATGGCTGGGCGCGGATCGGCTCTTTGGTCTGCCAGACGACGTTGAACTGACCGTTGTCCTCGACTTCGCCGATCATCACTGGCTTGTGCAGGTGGTGATTGGTTTTGTCCATGGTCAGGGTGAAGCCCGACGGCGCGGCGAAAGTCTGGCCTGCCATGGCTTCGCGGACTTTATCCACGTCGGTGGACTTGGCTTTCTCGACCGCTTGCGCCCACATGTGGATGCCCACGTAAGTGGCTTCCATCGGGTCGTTGGTCACCGCCTTGTCTGCACCCGGCAGGTTTTTCTTCTTGGCGTAGGCTTTCCAGGCAGCAACGAACTTGGTGTTGACCGGGTTCTCGACGGACTGGAAGTAGTTCCAGGCGGCCAGGTGACCCACCAGCGGTTTGGTGTCGATACCGCGCAGTTCTTCTTCACCCACCGAGAACGCTACAACCGGAACGTCGGTAGCCTTCAGGCCCTGGTTGGCCAGTTCTTTGTAGAACGGCACGTTGGAGTCGCCGTTGACGGTCGAGATAACAGCCGTCTTGCCGCCCGCAGAGAACTTCTTGATGTTGGCAACGATGGTTTGATAGTCAGCGTGGCCGAACGGGGTGTAGACCTCTTCGATGTCCTTGTCCGCTACACCTTTGGAGTGCAGGAACGAGCGCAGAATCTTGTTGGTAGTGCGTGGGTAAACGTAGTCGGTGCCCAGCAGGAAGTAACGCTTGGCTGCGCCACCGTCTTCGCTCATCAGGTACTCGACCGCGGGAATCGCCTGCTGGTTAGGCGCTGCGCCGGTGTAGAACACGTTCGGCGACATTTCTTCGCCTTCGTATTGAACCGGGTAGAACAGCAGGCCGTTGAGTTCTTCGAACACCGGCAGCACGGATTTGCGCGACACCGAGGTCCAGCAACCGAACACCACGGCAACCTTGTCCTGAGTCAGCAACTGACGACCTTTTTCAGCGAACAACGGCCAGTTGGACGCCGGGTCAACGACTACTGCTTCCAGCATCTTGCCGTTGACGCCGCCCTTGGCGTTGATTTCATCGATGGTCATCAACGCCATGTCTTTGAGCGATGTTTCGGAGATAGCCATGGTGCCCGACAGCGAATGCAGGATGCCGACCTTGATGGTCTCGGCAGCTTGAACGGTCCATGTAAGGCCCATGGCCGCGATGGACGCGGACAGGGTAAACGCTTTGATCAGACTGCGACGCTTCATTGGGCTAGCTCCGTTATTGGTATTCGATGGGGCACACGAGATAACGCATATCTGATTGCTGTTTAGCAAAGGCTGGGCCAAGGCACGGAATAGCCCACCAGAACAGGAAGCTGTCCTGGTGGACAAGAAATGGGCGCACCAGCATGGGACTTATTTGGCGGACTGGTGCGCAGTGCTGCGCTTAATTGGTGCTAGTGCTTTAAAGCATCAACTCAGTGTTGCCGGAGTACAGATCAAACATTTTTTCCGGAATGGCGGCCGGGCTTTTGAAGTAAACGTAGAAACGCTTGCCTACAAGACGACTGGCCACCAGTTGTAGCGGCGTGGAGGGCGCAATCGCCACGTGGTCTCCCAGAAAGCTGGTGAACAGGTTTTTCTTCGGCACAGACTCATTGAAAATGACAAACACTGTGCTGTCCTCACTGCCGGCCGCCTCGCGAATGAATCCGTCGCGGCTCCACTGTTCGCTGCTCCAGCGGCTGACAGAGGCAGACTGAATACCGTTATCCACGAACACCTGTCCGATCTCAGAGGTCAGCCTTCGCAGCCCGGCGGCGCTGACCAATGCAGCCCGATAAGCCCGCCCCTGATATTCGTTCAGGCGATAGAACTCGTTCAGAAAACGAAGGGTCCACGGTGTGCGCATTCTGGCGCGCAGCAGGCTGTTGATGGCCTGCGAGCCGCCTTCACAGTAATCCAGTATTTCAGGCAGTTCGCTGGCGTTGGAGGTTTGTGCCAGACGCAGATAGTTACGATTGAATGCCAGTTTGGACACTGTGCTGACCTCCTCCGCCGAGCTCGGCCAATCCTTGGTCACATCGCCCAGTTCCTGATCTGACTGTCTCAACAGCAGGCTGCTTATTCGGGTGCGCAGTGTTTCTATTCTGCTCCAGACGCCCGGGCTGGATTCCACGGCGTAGGCGCGTTCTCCAATCAGCAAGTCGGGATTGGTGACGTCTGCCCGATAGAGCCGACAGTGACCGAACAGCCAGGGCTGGCGTTTGATGAAGTATTGCTGCTCGCCTATCTGGACAGCATGAAACTGGTTGGCATCGTAGGGTACAACGGCGTCAAGGTCTGTGCGTTGCGATGTAGGGCTGGATGATTCCAGATAGCCGATCTGCTCCTCACCTTGAGTGGTGGTGCGCTGTACCAGTGGCGTGGCTGATCGCAGATCCTCCAGCGGGGTGAAAGGCTCGCGATTTATGACCCAGCGACCCAGTGCAGCAGCGCCAAGGTAGCCAACCGCACACAACAATTCGAAGGCGGCCCCATGGTAATCACCTTCTCTGAGATGTTGAAAAGCCTCCCAGAGTTTGAACATGCCTATACCCGCCGCCAAGGCAATGAGTACCGGTGATGGAATGAACAGCATGGCAATATTCAGCGCGATGCTGCCAAGCAATGCCCCGTGTTTTTTGACCACTTCGGGCCGGAAGTGAAGCTCAGTCTTGCGCGTATGTTTCAGATCATGATGGGTCATGAGGTAGTCCTCGCCCTCATCAACGTAATCAGGTTCGCCGAAAATAAAGCTGGGCAGCCTGGCTGGCGCTTTCAGGTGTTTGTACGTTTCCCGTGCACGAAAGTGCTTGAGCCATTGCTCGTACTCTTCGGCACTGCATTCAACCGGGCGACTTTCCTTGGGTAGTTGGCGGAGCAGGTATCGGGTGAAGTCGGGATTATCCAGAAACTGCTCACGCATGGCCTTCTCGTTGGGGTACCAGCGAAATACCCGACTGTCCGGGGCATTGAGGGTACAGATCAACATCGGCTGATCGGTTGTTGAATCTTGCGGCGCGATGCGCATGACATCAGGCAGCGCGTGTTGCTCAAGGATCATGAAGTCGAGGTTGATCGTTTTGCCATCGACCTTCTGTCGGGTCTCGACGCAGGGGTTATCAATGATGACCTTCATCCATGCTCTGGCCGTGTCGGGTAGCGGGTCAGCCTGAGCCTGTACCTGGTCCATGCGCAGTTGGGCGATGGCGAGGCTTCTTACATTCTCAAGCCAGGCTGCCTGATGAGTTCCCTGGGGTTGCGGGCCGTCCGGAATGTCCCTGCACAGATGATGCAACTGGATGATCGATTTACTGTAATCCTGCGCGGCCGCCACCCAATGCTGCTGGTGCTCGTGGCTCACTCTCTGCCACCATTGGGGCATGTTGCTTGCGATCAGGCGATGGTCGTTGCGATCAAGCATCAGCGCATTGTCCAGATGCGCAGCCCGCGCCAGTCGCTGCGGTAAGGTGCGCGCAAACTCATCTGCGTCGATCCTCAGGGCTCTTGCCTGGTTCAACAAATAGCTGAAGTCGGCCTGTTGCCTGGCTAATTGTTGGTCAAACAACACCTGCAATACATCGCCGTGCATGACTGACAAGCTCCACCTCGGCGCTTTGGTCGGGAACGTGAGGATTTTAGTGCGTGAGGCTGCGCTGAGGTTTTGCAGTACAACCTGTTTTTGGATGGAGTCACTAAAGCGCATCTCCAGCGAGTGGATCATCGCTGCAATGTTTGCAAAGCCTTCCAGACCTTGATGTTCAGTGCGCAGTAACACCTCCCCCAGACTGCTGTCATTCAATGCGGGTGGGACCAGACTATAGGTGTGCGTGAGGACAAATGCCCCGGGGAAAATGTGCACTTCGCCTTGGCCATCTATAAGTGCCAGTTGAAAGGCCCCGTATTTCTGGACGGTGTTGTCACCGGCTGAGCGTGGCCTGTCGAGTTGATCTTCAAGCATGGCGTGTTGGCTAATTGTGAGCAGGTTTTGCTCGACTGCCGCTTCGGACTCCAGCCGTAATGCTTTTTTGCGCTCGGTGATGAATCGCTCGCGTCGGCTGATGCCCTTGTCCAGGTAGCTCCAGTAGTCAGCCAATTGCTGGCGATAAGCAGGCTCAAGCGCGCTGATGAAATCCTTGTACAAATCCAGAATGTGCTGGCATTCGAGATGCGCGATTTCGTCGGCTTCATCCACTGTGTTCGCGGCTTTGTAGAAACCTGCGTGGACCGACAAATCGAAACTCTTGCGCCCCAGAACATGATCGAGGAGCGTGCCTCGAACGGGCTCGGAGTGCCGGAACTGACGCAGCGAGCGTTCGATGGTGGGGTGGCCTTGCGCGGGCAGCTGGGTGAAAGGCGGGATCGTCAGGGTTTTCAGTGTGTAGGACGTCAGCCAGGTGTGGTTGATGTCGATGCTGACGCCAGGGTGATCGCGTTTGAGCAGGCGCAGAAACTCCTGTTCGGCGACCGTACGCAAGTCGGGTGGGTACGCCGCGTTGCTGGCAGCGGGTGAAGCAGATTGAGTTGTCATGATTCCGTTTCGTTTTGTGAAAGATGCAGCTCACGAAATCGGATTTGGGGGAGGGTGTCTGTCGGCTGGAGGGAGTTTCTTGTTGGGGATATTCTGCAAGGGTTGTAGGCGTCAGGTCTGTGAGCTCCTGTAGGACTGGCTTTAGCCGGGAGGGCTATTTCTGACTGCCCCATTTGTGGAGCCAAAAATGCAGTCCTCCTGGCTAAAGCCAGTCCTGCCGGGTTAGCGGTGAACTTGAGGTTGAGGCATATCTTGTGGGAGCGAATTCATTCGCGAAAGGGCCGATAGATTCACAGTATTTTCGTCGTCAGGGATGCAGCCCTCCCGGCTAAAGCCAGTCCTACAAGATCAAAACCCTGTCAGTGACTGTGCGCGGATGCCCCAGGCGGCTGCTTCAGTACTTCGACCTCTAGCGTGACCGCACCTGACTTCTCGAAATGCAGGGTCAACGGGAAGCTTTTACCCTCCGTAAGCGAAGCCTTGTCCTTCAGGTCCAGCAGCATCACGTGATAACCCATTGGCGCGAATACGGCGTCGCCACCCGCCGGGACTTCCACGTTTGGCACTTGCTGCATCTTCATCAAACCGTTGGCGTGAACATGTTCGTGAAGCTGAGCCGTGCCTGCGATGGGCGTGTCTACGCTGAGCAGGCGGTCTGTGCTCTGCCCATTGTTGTGAATGACAAAATAGGCCGCGACGTTGGGCGCATTCGGCGGCAGCTCCATTGACCATGGGCTGGCAATATTCAGCTCGGCTGCGCGGTAGTCATTGGCGTTGGCGTAAGTCACTGGCAGCAATAATGCGGTCAGCATGAGCAGGTGCTTCAACATTAAAGAGACTCCTGTCGATTGAGCTGCCATTTAGCCTGAACAGCCTGGCGATGTAAAAAAGCCCGGAATGTGGCGCGGTGCCGCGCTGTCGCAAAGCAATGTAGTACCTGTAGGAGCTGCCCCGGTGTTCCTGACACCACACTGTCGCGCAGCAAAACATGGGACCTGTAGGAGTGAGCTTGCTCGCGATTTCGGTATGTCAGTCAATAAATACATCGGCTGTGCTGACGTAATCGCGAGCAAGCTCACTCCTACAGAAAAAGCATTTCAAATCAGATGATTGAATTTTTTTGATAGACGCATTCTACGCTGACCTGCGAACGCAATTCCCATGGGCCGGTGGGTCCTACAGAATCAGCATCAGAGCTGATACTGATCCAGCGCCTCAAGCAATGCCCCCGCAGACCCGAACTCCCGATCCACCTGCGGTAATTCCGGGCGCTTGAGTATCAACACCGGCACTCTCAGCTCCCGCGCGACTTCCAGCTTGGCCTCGGTCGCATCGCCACCGCTGTTCTTGCTGATGAGCACATCAATGGTGCGCTGCTGAAAGAGCTCGCGCTCTTCCTCCAGCAGAAACGGACCACGTGCACCGATGACTTCGCAGCGCTCGTGCTGCGGCAAGTCGCGCAGGGTGTTTTCCAGGGCGCGTAACGTCCAGAACTGATGAGCAGGGATTTCATCCAGATGCTGCAAAGGCTCGCGGCCCAGGGTGAACAAGGGACGCTGGAAAGGTTGAAGGGCGCGAACCAGTTCGGCCCAGTCCGCCACTTCGCGCCAATCGTCGCCCGGTCCCGGTTGCCAGGCGGGCCTGCGCAATGCCCAGCACGGCACGTTGGCGAGCCCGGCGGCGCGGGCCGCGTTCTGGCTGATTTGGGCCGCGTAAGGATGGGTCGCGTCGACCAGTAAATCGATGCCTTGCCCGGTAATGAACTGCGCCAGCCCTTCAGCGCCGCCGTAACCACCGACTCGCACTTCGCAGACAAGATCAGTCGGTACCCGGCCTACGCCTGCAAGGCTGTAGATGTGCTGCGGCCCCAGCGTGCGGGCGATGGCCAGTGCGTCGGTCACTCCGCCAAGCAATAACACGCGCTTCAAACACTGACTCCGGCTGTTCCGACGATACCGCCCTGACGATCAATCGCGAAGACTTCCACTTCAACCTGCGATGGCACCACGCTACGGGCGAAGTCCAGTGCGTGCTGGCAAACGATGTCACCCAGCGGCACCTCTGCTGCCGAGCACATCGCCAGAGCCTGCTGGCTGGTATTGGCTTCGAGAATGGCCTGCTGCAGTGCTTCATCGGCTCCGCCATCCGCCGCCCAGCGCGCCAGTTGCGGCAGGTCGATGCTGGAATGGCGGCTGTGCAGGTCCATATGTTTTGCAGCCAGTTTGCTGATCTTGCCGAACCCGCCGCAGATACTCAGTTTGGCCACTGGCACTTTGCGCAGGTGTTTGAGCACAGCCCCGACGAAGTCACCCATTTCGATCAAGGCGATGTCCGGCATCTGATAGAAGCGGCGCATGGTGTCTTCGCTGGCGTTGCCCGTACAGGCAGCGATGTGTTGATAACCGTTGGTTTTGGCGACGTCGATGCCCTGGTGGATCGACGCAATATAGGCTGCGCAGGAGAATGGCCGGACAATGCCGCTGGTGCCCAGAATCGACAGCCCGCCGACAATTCCGAGGCGCGGATTCATGGTCTTCAGCGCCAGGGCCTCACCGCCTTCGACATTCACCGTGATTTCAAAACCACCGGTGTAATTGAGCTCGTTGGCCAGCGCTTGCAGGTGTTCAATGATCATCATCCGCGGTACCGGATTGATGGCCGGTTCACCCACTTTCAGGACCAGACCCGGTCGCGTGACAGTGCCTACGCCCTGACCTGCAATAAAAATTACCGTCGCAACATCCAGCAGCCGCACCCGGGAAAAAACCAGTGCGCCATGGGTGACGTCGGGGTCGTCCCCGGCATCCTTGATAGTACCGGCTTCTGCACCGTCCCCCGCCAATCGGCAGAACTCCAGGCGCATTTGCACGTGCTTGCCCTTGGGCAGGACGATTTCCACCGCATCGTTGACTTCACCGCCCAACAACAACCGCGCCGCCGCCAGACTGGTGGCGGTTGCGCAACTGCCGGTGGTCAGGCCACTTCGCAAGGGGGCGGGTTGTTCTGCGGTTTCGTTACGCATCAGGGTTTGACCACATCCAGCAGAGTGATAGGCAGAGCCTGACGCCACGTGTCGAATTCGCCCAGCGGTTTGGCGTGGGCGATGTGGATGCGGGTCAGTTCACCGCCATGTAGATCACGCCAGGCCATCAACGTTGCTTCGCTTTGCAATGTGACGGCATTGGCTACCAGACGGCCGCCGGAACGCAGTTGCTGCCAGCAGGTATCCAGCACACCGGGGCGGGTTACGCCGCCGCCGATAAAAATCGCGTCGGGACGCTCTAGCCCGGCCAATGCCTGAGGCGCACTGCCGCGCACCAGTTGCAGGCCCGGCACGCCTAGGGCATCGCGATTGAATTCGATCAGTTGCTGGCGGCCTTCATCGGCTTCAATGGCCAGGGTTCGGCAGGTGGGGTGGGCGCGCATCCATTCGATGCCGATAGAGCCGCAACCCGCGCCGACGTCCCACAACAACTCGCCCGGCACCGGGGCCAGGCGCGCCAGGGTGATCGCCCGCACATCGCGTTTAGTCAGTTGGCCGTCATGCTCAAAGGCTTCATCGGGCAAACCGGCCAACGGCGAAAGACGCAACGCGCTGGCATCGGCACGGCAATCGATCGCCACTACATTCAAGGCGGCGATTTCGGGGTTGGCCCATTCACTGGCCAACCCGTCCACGCGACGCTCGGCCGGACCGCCCAGATGCTCAAGCACGGTCATGTGACTTGGGCCGAAACCACGTTCACGCAGCAAACCGGCAATCGCCGCCGGGCTCGTGCCGTCATTACTCAGAATCAGCAGGCGCACACCGTGATGGAACCGGGCATTCAACGCGGCCAGCGGTCGGGCCACCACGGACAGCGTGACCACGTCCTGCAACGGCCAGCCCAAGCGGGCCGCCGCCAGTGAATAGGAGGAGGGTGCCGGCAGGATCAGCATTTCTTCGACAGGCACAACACGCGTCAGGCTGGCGCCTACCCCAAACAGCATCGGATCGCCGCTGGCCAGCACGCACACTTCGGCGCCGCGTTGTTCAAGCACTGGATTCAGAGAGAAGGGGCTGGGCCAGGCGCGGCGTTCTGCCTTGATGCAAGGCGGCAGCAACTCCAGCTGACGCGGCCCGCCGAACACCTGATCGGCGTGCAATAGAGCGTGCCGGGCGTTCTTGCCAAGGCCTTTGTAGCCGTCTTCACTAATTCCCACGACCGTCAGCCAGGGCGACATTTGCGTACCTCAATCCGATCTTCCGACAGAGCGGCTTTTCATGCCTGCGGACAAAGCAGGCATAATACCGCGCCTGATAGACACAAGTGCCTATTCAAACCAATTGATGGTGATCCATTGACCGAGCCGAAGTTCGCTCGCACGCCTCTAACGTCCTTACGCCCCTCGGCTTGTCCGGGGTTGCTGCGTATCGTCCCGGCACTGGATGGCGGCATCTGCCGGATCAAGCTGGCAGGCGGCTCGCTCAACGCGGCTCAGGCTAACGCCGTTGCACAGGCGGCGCACGCCTACGCCCATGGCGTGATCGAAGCCACTAATCGCGCCAACCTGCAGATTCGCGGCATTGGTGAGCAACAGGCGCAACTCATCGACACGCTGCTCGGGGCCGGGCTCGGCCCGAACAACCCCGACAGCGATGACGTGCGTAACCTGATGCTCAGCCCCGTGGCGGGCCTGGACCCACAGATGCTGCTGGACGTGCGACCTTTGGCCGCGCAGATTCTGGCTGCGCTGGAAAGCAATCCGCGCTTTCATGACCTGTCGCCCAAGTTCGCCCTGTCTCTGGACGGCGGCGAAGGTATGGTGATGCTCGAACACCCCCATGATCTGTGGCTGTCGGCGTTCAACGTGGACGGCGATATCATGCTGGGCTTCGGTCTTGCGGGTTGTCCTGCTCAAAGTTCGCCCTTGGCAGCGGTTCCGGTGGCTAGCGGGCTGGAGCTGGTATTGGCGGTTCTGGAGCTGTTTCTGGATCTGGCGCGTCCCGAGCAGGTGCGCATGCGACATCTGTTGGAGGAAGTTTCGGCGCAGCAATTGCTTGAACAATTACAGCTGCGTCTGAGTGTTGAACTGCGAGCTGATCAAAAAGTGACCACCTGGCGTCGTCCTGCAATCAGCCCGAACCAGCACTTGGGAATTTATCCACAGCGGCAAACCGGCCTGGTAGCAGTAGGCGGTGCTGTGCCATTAGGGCGCATTGATCCGGCGATGCTGAACGCTGTTGCGCAACTGGCGACCGGGTTCGGCGATGGCAGCTTGCGCCTGACCCCTTGGCAAAGCGTGCTGTTGCCGAATATCCCGAGCGGACAGGGTGCACAGGTGCTGTCGGCGTTGCAGGACGCCGGGCTGTTGTGCTCCGCCGATCAGCCGTTGGCGCAGATCATCGCCTGCACCGGTTCGACCGATTGCGCCAAGGGACTGGCTGACACCAAGGCCGATGCAAGGTTGCTGGCCGGGCAATTGCAACGCAGCGGAGTCAGCCGACCAGTACATCTTTCGGCCTGCAAGCGTTCGTGTGCAGCGGCGCATCGGGCCTCGGTGACGTTACTGGCGGTTTCTCCCGGCCACTATGACCTTTATTTTCGCGATGCAGCGCAGCCCGGTTTCGGTGCCCTGCAAGCGCGTGACCTCACTATTGAAGCAGCCGGCGCATTGTTGATCGCCGACTCACGGAGCAGTACCCATGATTGATTACATCCGCGATGGTCAGGAGATTTATCGCAACTCCTTCGCGATCATTCGTGCGGAAGCGCGCCTGGATACGATCCCTGCCGACCTGGAAAAACTCGCCGTGCGCGTGATCCATGCCTGCGGCATGGTTGAGGTCATCGAAGACCTGCGTTTCTCGGAAGGTGCTGGCAAGGCCGGGCGCGACGCGCTGGCCGCTGGTGCGCCGATCCTGTGCGATGCGCGCATGGTGTCCGAGGGCATCACGCGTACTCGCCTGCCTGCCAACAATCAGATCATTTGCACATTGCACGATGAGGGTGTGCGGGAGTTGGCTCTGGAGCTGGGTAACACTCGTTCCGCCGTAGCGCTGGAGCACTGGCGTGAACATCTTGAGGGCAGCGTCGTGGTGATCGGCAATGCGCCGACCGCCTTGTTCTATCTGCTGGAAATGCTTGATGCGGGCGCGCCTAAACCGGCCCTGATTCTCGGCTTCCCGGTCGGTTTCGTCGGGGCGGCCGAATCCAAGGCCATGCTTGCCGCCGACAGTCGTGGCGTACCGTTCGTGATCATGCAGGGGCGTCGTGGCGGCAGTGCCATGGCCGTGGCTGCCCTCAACGCACTGGCCACGGAGATCGAATGATGCAGGCACGCGGTCGATTGATTGGCCTGGGCGTCGGCCCTGGCGACCCCGAGCTGATTACCGTCAAAGCCCTGCGCTTGTTGCGTGAGTCGCCAGTGGTTGCGTACTTCGTGGCCAAGGGCAAGAAGGGCAACGCGTTCGGCATCATCGAAGGCCATTTGCAGGACGCCCAGACCTTGATGCCGCTGGTCTACCCGGTGACAACCGAAGCGCTGCCTGCGCCAATGTCCTACGAAAAAGTCATCAGTGATTTCTACGATGAGGCCAGTTTTGATGTGGCGGCCCATCTGGACGCTGGTCGTGACGTGGCGGTGATCTGCGAAGGCGATCCGTTCTTCTACGGTTCCTACATGTACTTGCACGATCGCCTTGCCGATAAATACGAAGCTCAGGTCATACCGGGGGTCTGTTCGATGCTGGGGGGCGCATCGGTGTTGGGCGCGCCGCTGGTGTATCGCAACCAGAGCCTGTCGGTCTTGTCGGGCGTGCTGCCCCATGAAGAACTCAAGCGCAAACTGGCGGATGCCGACGCAGCGGTGATCATGAAGCTGGGTCGCAACTTCCCGAAAGTCCGCCAGGTGCTGGAAGAGTTAGGCCTTGCAGAGCGGGCGCTGTACGTTGAGCGCGCCACCATGGCGAATCAGAAAATCGTACCGCTGGATGAAGTGGTGCCGATGTCTTCGCCGTACTTCTCGCTGATCATTGTTCCTGGCGAAAGGTGGCAGGGCTGATGGCGCACAACATTCCAGCCATTGTGATTCTGGGCAATGGCAGCCTGGCGACTGCCCGACGCATTCAGCAGCTCTATCCGGACTCGCTGATTTACGGCTTGATTGATCGAGTACAGGGCGCGGACCGGACCTACAGTGAATTTGGCGCAACCTTGCGTCAGTTCTATCAACAGAACACGCCGATCATTGCCCTGTGTGCGGCGGGTATCGTGATTCGCACGCTCGCACCGTTGCTGCTGGAAAAAGGCGCTGAACCCGGCGTGCTTGCCATCGCTGAAGACGGCAGCGCCGTCGTGCCTTTGCTGGGTGGCCTTGGCGGCGTGAATGTCATGGCACGGGAAATTGCCGCAGGTCTGGGCATTGCTCCTGCAATCACCACCAGTGGCGAATTGCGTTTCGGCACGTGTCTGCTCAATCCCCCAATCGGCTATGCGCTGGGTGACCTGGAACTGGGCAAGCGTTTTGTCTCCGATTTGCTCTCCGGAGAAAGCGTACGCATTGAAGGTTCTGCGCCCTGGCTGGCCGATGCAAAACTGCCGGAGGACGAGCAGGCGCAATTGGCAATTCACGTCAGTTGCGCCGAGCGTGAGCCGTCGGCCAATGAACTGCTGATCTACCCGCGCAGCGTAGCGGTGGCTGTAACGGTAATCAGCACTGAGCTGGCTGTTGGCATCCGGGCTGCGCTGCACGATGCGGGTATCGCTATCCAGTCGCTGGCGTGCCTGCTGGCGGCTGATTCACAGATGGCCGACCCGTTGCTGCATCAGGCTGCCATTGAGCTGGATGTGCCACTGCGCTTTGTTCCAGCGGCTTGCGCGGTTGATATGGCGGCGCAGGCCGTGCCGCAATTGTTGCCTCCGATCAGCGTCAATGACGGATTGGCAATTACTGTCGCCCCTCAACCGGTGGATGTTGAAAAGATTGGCAAGGGTCGCGGCAGGCTTGCCGTTATCGGCCTTGGGCCGGGTGCCGCAGAGCTGATGGTGCCCGCCGTCAAGGCCGAACTGGCGCGGGCCAATGACATCCTGGGTTACGAAACCTATGTGCGCATGGCCGGGCCGTTTCGGGCTGATCAGGTCATGCACTGCACCGATAACCGTGAAGAAATGCAGCGCGCCCGACATGCCTTCGAACTGGCAGCTTCCGGGCGCTCAGTCGTGGTCGTGTCATCCGGCGACCCCGGTGTGTTTGCCATGGCCGCAGCGGTGCTGGAAGCGCTGCACGAATCGATCGATGCCGATTGGCACAACGTTGAGCTGGAAATCCTGCCCGGAGTCTCCGCGTCGCTGGCAACCGCCGCTCAGGCAGGGGCGCCGTTGGGCCATGACTTCTGCGTGATGTCGCTCTCGGACAATCTCAAGCCGTGGGATATCATCGAAAAGCGTCTGGATCTGGCCTCTCAGGCTGATCTGGCGCTGGCCTTCTACAACCCGATTTCCCGCTCCCGTCCTTGGCAGCTGGGGCGCGCGCTGGAAATCGTCCGCCAGCACCGCACGCCTGAAACGCCCGTCACGCTGGGGCGAGATATAGGTCGCCCGGGGCAAACCTTGCGGATTATTACGCTGGGCGAGCTGACACCTGATCAGGTGGACATGCGCACCATGGTGCTGATTGGCTCTTCGACGACCTGCACATTTGCCCGGGCAGATGGCGGTCAGTGGGTTTACACGCCGCGTTGGTATGGCGGAAAGCCGACGAGCTAACTCAGGCAGTCGAGTGTGGCAGCATCCCGACACTAGATCGGGGGCTGCCGACAGCAGCTTCCTGTTCGCCAAATCACTTCCTTAAGAGGCAGGCGCTATGTTCCAGTGTCCGGACCACTATTTTCCATTTCCTTTATGTATTCATTCTCTGTAGGAATATACGACTTCTGACTGGCTTTCTATAACTTGTCCTGTCTGAAAGTTCTTGTGAGTAAGTAAGTGCTTGGGCATCAAGCCCTGTTTGCTGCCAGTTGCCAGTGTAATAAATTATTTGTCATGGATCATCGCCGGTTGCTATCGGTAAATGACTTATCTAGGCTGGGTGTGCAGTCTCGATGTTGCGGTTGTTATAAGTTTGACTACTTGGTTGTTACCGCTTCTGAACAGACTTCCCATTATATTTTGGCCTTAGGCAGGCGAGGTGAAGTTTTGCCTTGTCAGTCCGTATGAACTGAATGCGAACTCGTGGACGAGTCGTTAATTAAAAGGAATTTTTTATGAATGATGCATTGGACTTTCGTCAAACTCCAGCTGAACGGATCAGTTTTGTACGAGGCCTGGACCTCGATACGGCTTCACCGGTCGTCATGAACCGTGCACGAATGACGCGGGCGCTGGACCTGGACCCGAAGAACGATGAGGGGGCCGTGGTTGCCAACACTATTCTGGGGTTCGTCGCGGGGATGTCGCGAGAAAACAAGGATGCCGTGAAAAAGACCGTACTGCTGGCCGTGCTCGTTGCCGACAACGCATTTGGTCTGGAGCGAGGGGGCGAAAACTGGTTCAACAAGTTTTACAGCGTCATGAATGGGTTGGGCTGGGTTCCGGAACACTGGGATTACGCTCAATACCGGACCACCGATCAACGCTTCACGATGGAACAGGTCGGGCTGAAAATCCTCGGTTCGGCGATTGCGGCAATGGCAGGCCCGGGTCCCGCTGCGATGATATTGGCCAAGGTTGCAAAGGACGCCATCGAGGCTCTTCAAGTCAACAATGAGCCAGTAGAACTGTTCAAAAGGCATACTCGCGACTACGACAAAGGTAACTTCTGCATCGGTTCGTGTATTGAGTCCCGAGGGGAAGTTTATTTTGCATTAGGTGCGCTGCGTTGCAACGCGCGGATTAATACCGTGGATGTGTTGTTTACGGAGTGGCACAGCTCCACTGTCCATATCTCTCGTGGAGAGGCTGCCTGGTTTCTCGATCAGGAGGAGTACAGTTTTCATCGCCCGGAGATTGTTAACTTGTTGCGTGAAAAAGCATCGCGCGATATAGCCAGCTATAAGATTTGAAGTTGTCTGGGGGGCGTGAGCCCCCCGTCTATTTTATATTCAGGAGGAATGCCATGTGTGATGTCGCACTGGATGCCTATATTAATGCCCACGATTTTATACTGTTGGACCGGCGGGTTGAGTCGACAGTGAAGTCGGATATTCTTGAGTCGACACTTTATACGCAGCTGGCAGCCGATAACAAAGTGCCGAGCATGACCGATTACTCCAGGTGGCGGCAAACCTATCTGGACGCAATGACCACCTTCGGCTGGCGGTTGCGCACTAAGAATAATTATAACCTTGCGCCGGATACGTCCGCCGGGCTTAACGTCTGGGCGCTGATCACCGATATTTTTATACGGTCAGACGTGGCCAGGTTACCTGACGCCGCGCCTGGTCTGGCTGCGCTGGCCAGCCCGTTGCTGGCACAGATGAGGCAAAGGGAGGGGACTGCTCCCATCTCTCATGCAACATCGATAGCGTTGTCCAGCCGACAGTTTCAGGTCAGCCTTGTGTCTGCAGAGCATATCCTGTACTCGGCGTTGGTATCGTTCAATACAGCGCAACCTCTGGATGACGATCCGCTACTGACGTCGCTCGATCCGACGCTCATTGTCGGTGACATTGACGCCATGTTCTTTTCCGCAGAACTGCTGGATATCCACTACGAGTTGTACCGGGACGCTTTCGAATCGGCTTTGGCTGAACGAAAGAAGACGTTGACCGTTCGAGTGGGGCAAGAGCAATGAGCGAGATAACATCGAACGCCGTCATCGCCGGCAGTAACCTTATTTCCTTCATGGCCGGGATCACTCGCGAAGAAAAGAAAGATCTATCGGATTTGCTGAGATACGCCGATTACTTCGCAAGCCAGACCTACGACCGAAGTGAATTCTGGACCAGCTGGATGGAGTATTACCGCAACCGGCTGGAGAGATTCAGTACGGTGCGGGCTCGCATCGTGAAAGACCCAATGGTGATCACTGACGCTGAAGAACTTGAGCGGATCACTCCCGGTGTTAACGGGACTATAGGCTCGGCCAGCCTTGGCAGGCTCATGCAGCAAAGCCTGAGGAAAGTAAGAATCGACAGGGATGCGCGATTGTTTTTCCAGCATGGCCGGGGCAGTGGTCGTCTTCGCACGTTTCAGGTGGTTGGCTGTGAAAAAACGCCTGACGGGCGGATCCTGATCATGCTGTGTGCGCTGCACGCCAATGCTTACACCGAGGTGGATATCTTCGGACTGTCCGAGCGAGTCGAGCGCGACATCGTACTGCGCATCACTGGCGGAGTGTATGAATTCCATCGTGAGCAGTATGCTGTGCAACGGGACAGCATCAGTTCGAAACTGAGGAATGTAACCCGCCTCGTCATTCAGAACATATGAGGCCTGATGCTCAAGGCACCAGATAGCCCCGGACCCCGGTAAAGATAATCTGCGCCGCCAGCGCACAGACAAACAGCCCCATCAGCCGACTGACGATCTGCAAACCCTGCTCGCCCAGAATGCGTTCAATGTTATTGGCCATGTAAAGCACGACGCCCACTGTGAGGCTTGCCAGGGCAATACTGACAATGGCGGTCAGTTTGTCATCCCAATGAGGCTGGCTGACGCCCATTACCAGCAGTGCACCGATGGTGCCGGGGCCGACAGTGAGGGGGATGGTCAGCGGCACGATGGTCACGTCCTGCTGAACATTGTCGGTCTGTACCGCTGACTTGCCTTGCGCCATGCCCAGCGCCGAAATGAACAACACGCTGCCCGCGCCAATCCGGAAGGCATCAACGGTGATGCCGAACACGCTGAATATCACCCGTCCGAACAGATACAGCAGCACGCTGGAAATCAGGGTAGCCAGCGCGACCTTCCACGCCAGACGCCGTTGCTCTTTGCGCGAGTGGCCACGCGTCAGGCTGATGAAGCAGGACAGGACGAAGAACGGGCTGTAAAGCACCAGCATCTTCAGATAAACGCTGAACAACACATGGAGCATGGCTTGGGCTCGACAGCAGATAAAGGCGTGGCGAGTCTATCAGGGCGCAATAGACGTCGATGACAGCAGATCAGTTTTGTTGGTACAGGTCACCGGCCGAGGTCAGCGTACGAACCTTCTCACGTTGCGCGACCCAGTGTTCCACCAGCTCGCGCAGTTGGGACAACTCCACGGGTTTGGCCATGTGACCATCCATCCCCGCCTGACGGGCGCGATCCTTGTGTTCGGTAAGAATGTGCGCAGTCAACGCTACCACCGGTGTTCTGACCCGTTGATTGCCGACTTCCCAGGCCCTTAGCTGTTCGGTGGCAGAGAAGCCATCCAGAATTGGCATCTCGCAGTCCATCAGCACCAGGTCATAGCGCTGGGCCTTCATTGCGCGCAATGCCTCTTCGCCGTTGCTGGCGGTGTCCGGGTTCAGGTTGAGTTTGCCCAGCATGCCGCGAATCACTTTGGTGGAGATGTTGTTATCTTCTGCGACCAGAATGCGGAAGTCGCTGGGTACCTTGACCGGTATGTTTTGGATCGGCGTCACCAGATGCGCCGTTGCACCCTTGTTCAGTTGGGTGAGTTCGTCCGCCAGCGTGGTCTTGAGGGTATAGCCTGCAACGGGTTTGGCCAGAATTCTTTTGATTCCCGCGTTGCGGGCGATAACCTTGCTCGGCGCGTTGCTGATGCCGGTCAGCATGATCAGCAGGATGTCGTGGTTCAGGCTCGGATCTTCCTTGATCTTGGCGGCCAGTTGCATGCCCGTCATGCCGGGCATGTTCTGGTCCAGCAGCACCACATCAAAGTAATCGCGTAAATGTGCCTTGGTTCGCAACAGCGCCAGCGCTTCTTTGCCGGACGACACGGCACTGACGTTCAAGCCCCAGGCGCTGCATTGCTGGACCAGTACCTTGCGGCAGGTTTCGTTGTCATCGACCACCAGTACCCGAGCGCCCTTGAGCGGGCTGTCGAGATCCAGTGGCGGCTGCTCCAGACGATTAGCATCCAATGGCAGACTCAGCCACAGCGTGCTGCCGTGAGTGCCGCCGGATTGAATACCGAATTCGCCGCCCATCAGTACGATCAACTGGCGGGCAATGACCAGCCCCAGATGCCCGCCCAGTTTGCTCGATGCCAGGAAGTTCTTGCTGTGCAGTTCTGCGTGTAGCAGCGCTTCGCGCTCATCGCTGGAGAGCGCTTCGCCGCTGTCCTGCACGGCAATGCGCAGGCGAGGTTTACCGGCGCGTGAGTCGAGTGCGACCACCACCAGAATTTCGCCCTCGTCGGTTTTCTTCAGGGCGTTTTCCAGCAGGCTCAAGACGGTCTGGCGCAAGCGTGTCGGGTCACCGCTGATGACACGAGGCACTTGTGGCTGAATCAGACTGATCAGCTCCACCTCCTGCTGCTCGGCCTTGGCGCGGAAGATATTCAGGCAATCTTCGATCAGTGCGCTGAGGTCGAATTGCACATCATCCAGCTCGATCTGACCCGATTCGAGTTTGGTGATGTCGAGAATTTCGTTGATCAGGCTGAGCAGCTCGTTGCCTGCGCTGTGAATCGTCTGCACGTAGTCGCGCTGTTTGACCGACAGCGGAGTGCCCAGTAGCAGTTCGGTCATGCCCAGCACACCGTTCATAGGCGTGCGGATTTCATGGCTGATCTTGGCCAGAAACTCTGCTTTGGCGTTGATTTCTGCAGTACTGGCGGCCTTGTCACGGCTGATGCTGAAGTTGTCTTCGGTGAAGCTGCGGTGACGCTCGCTGATTGCCACGCTCATCAACAGGCCGCTGAAGCAGAACACCGCCAGCAGTGTGAGGATCAGCCATTGCGGGGAAATCCAGGTCAACCACAGCAGCGCGGGCAGAATGACCAGGCAGCCAATGTTGAAGGTCACCATCGATAGCACGAACAGGCGGGCGGGCCAGTAGCCTTTTTGCCAGTGGTAAGCAGAGACGAACAGAATGCCCACGGTCGCGAGTGTCACCAGTCCAAACGTGATCACGTTGAGTGGCAGCGTGTCGACGAACAGTATCAGCAGGCAGCCCAGAGCTATGACCACCAGACTGCCCATCAACAGGCGATTGAGTGCGACGACATTGCGATGGGCAAAGAAGGAGTGCGCGTACATCAGGCCTGCGAGTGCAGCGAACAGCAGGGTCAGGTGCGCCGCGGGTGTCTGGGCGATGTGCCAGGTCTTGAGCCATGGGGTCAGCAGGTTTAGCAGCAGGGCCGCGCTGAGCGCCAATAATCCTTCACAGCTCGCGAGCCACAGGTTGCTGCGTGAGCGGGTGTGGGCGTAACGCGTCAGATTTTGCAGAATCAGCATCGCCAGCGAGCCGAACAACAGGCCAAACAGAAACGGCTCGCGCTCATCGGCGGCGCTGTTGATTGCCGGTTGCAGGCTGATATTCGGCCGAAGTTGCTGGGTTGAGACCAGCCGTAGATAGATATCCACAGGGGCGTTACTTTGCGGGATGGGCAGCATGAAGTCGCTGGCCCGCAGGACATCGCTCTGCGGCGCGACGTTGTTGCCGGTGCGCGTATGGTTGAGCAGTTTGTCGCCTTCAAGGACATAGAGGTCCAGGCTGGCAAGGTCTGGCGCGAAGATGCGCAGGAGCTGTTCGTGATCGCCGGGTTGCAACTGATAGTGCAGCCACAGAGCGCTATTGCGATCGGCTGCGGTGACCTGATCGAGGTCAGTCGGGCTGAGCTGGTTCTGATAACGGGCCGAACGGACGTCGCTCAATTGCAGGTTTGCCTGCGTGTCGAGCAATGTTGACCAGCCCGCACTTGGCTGGGCATGCGCCGACAGCACGAAGAGCAGGGTCAACAGCCCTACAGTTAAACCTTTGGCAATCCTGAGCCAGCGCACGGTGAGATCCCTTCGTAAGATGAATGCCCGATCACTCTAAACTCTATTTTTAATCTTTGCGTGTAGTCCTGTGAGGGCCGGCCGGACCCGACAGGCCGGGAGAACGCTGTTGCGCTCGTCCCGGCCTGTCGAAGCCTGGCTGAAGGCTTATTACAGGTCTTCACCACGCTCGCGGGCAATGGCGCGATAGCCGATGTCACTGCGATAGAAGCAACCTTCCCAATCAACCTTTGCGGCCAGAGCATAGGCGTGTTTTTGTGCATCGCCCACTGTTTCGCCCAATGCAGTCGCACAAAGCACGCGACCACCACTCGTGACTACCTGACCATCTTGCAGTGCTGTGCCTGCGTGGAACACTTTACCCGGCAGTTGTGCGGCGTCATTCAGGCCTTTGATCGCTGCGCCTTTGGCGTAATCGCCAGGGTAGCCGCCAGCGGCGAGGACGATGCCCAGACTCGGGCGTGGATCCCACTGAGCTTCCACTTTATCCAGCGCCTGGGCCAGAGCAGCTTCCACCAGCAAGACCAGACTCGATTGCAGACGCAGCATCACCGGTTGGGTTTCCGGATCGCCGAAGCGGCAGTTGAACTCGATAACCTTCGGGTTACCCGCCTTGTCGATCATCAGCCCGGCGTACAGGAAGCCGGTGTAGACATTACCTTCGTCAGCCATGCCACGCACGGTCGGCCAGATGACCAGATCCATCACGCGCTGGTGAACCTCGGCGGTGACGACCGGGGCAGGGGAGTAAGCACCCATGCCGCCCGTGTTCGGGCCACTGTCGCCGTCGCCGACGCGTTTGTGATCCTGGCTGGTGGCCATCGGCAAAACGTTCTTGCCGTCGACCATCACGATGAAGCTGGCTTCTTCGCCATCAAGGAACTCTTCGATGACAACCCGCGAACCGGCTTCGCCGAACGCGTTACCAGCCAGCATGTCGCGCACGGCGTCTTCGGCTTCGGCCAGGGTCATGGCGACGATTACGCCTTTGCCAGCAGCCAGGCCGTCGGCCTTGATGACAATCGGAGCACCTTTTTCGCGCAGGTAGGCCAGCGCTGGCTCGATTTCAGTGAAGTTCTGATAGTCGGCAGTCGGGATCTTGTGACGTGCCAGGAAATCCTTGGTGAACGCTTTCGAGCCTTCCAGCTGGGCAGCGCCAGCAGTAGGGCCGAAGCAGTCCAGATTGCGGCTGCGGAACAGATCAACCACACCGGCAACCAGTGGCACTTCGGGGCCGACGATGGTCAAGGAGACGTTCTTTTCAGCGAAATCCGCCAGTTGTTCAAGGGCCAGCACGTCGATAGCGACGTTCTCGCACTTGGCTTCTATGGCGGTCCCGGCATTGCCCGGTGCAACAAAAACCTTCACGACGCGTGGGTCCTGAGCGACTTTCCACGCCAGAGCGTGTTCGCGGCCACCACTGCCAATGATTAATACGTTCAAAGAAAGACTCCTTCGGAGAAGCTGCAAGCTAAAAGCGGCAAGTAAAAGCAGATTGTGCGGCTTTTAACATGGCTCATGGCTTTGAATTAGTAAGGCTGCAAGGGCGGGCAAGAGGATCGAAAATCTGCTTTTGCTTGCCGCTTGCAGCTAGAAACTTGCCGCTGACACTTTAGTGTCTGAAATGCCGCATCCCGGTGAATACCATGGCGATACCGGCTTCATCAGCCGCCGCAATCACTTCGTTGTCACGCATCGAACCGCCCGGCTGGATCACCGCAGTGATGCCCACCTTGGCGGCGTTGTCGATGCCGTCACGGAACGGGAAGAATGCGTCGGAAGCCATGACCGCACCTGCTACCTGCAAACCGGCGTGTTCAGCTTTGATTGCTGCGATGCGGGCCGAGTTTACGCGGCTCATCTGACCTGCGCCGACACCGATGGTCTGGCGATTCTTGGCATAGACGATGGCGTTGGACTTGACGTACTTGGCCACTTTCCAGGCGAAGATCAGGTCGTGGATTTCTTTCTCGCTTGGCGCGCGCTTGGTGACCACTTTCAGGTCATCAGCGGTGATCATGCCGATATCACGGCTCTGAACCAGCAAGCCGCCATTGACGCGCTTGTAGTCCCACGCGGCGCCACGTTCAGCAGCCCATTGACCGGTGCTTAGCAGGCGCACGTTGGCTTTGCTGGCAACAATGGCCTGTGCTTCGGCGCTGACGCTCGGGGCAATGATCACTTCAACGAACTGACGCTCGACGATGGCCTTGGCCGTTTCGGCGTCCAGCTCACGGTTGAAGGCAATGATGCCGCCAAATGCAGATTCGGTGTCGGTCGCGTAGGCCAGTTCGTAGGCCTGACGGATGCCGCCTTCGTTGTCCAGCGCGACTGCAACGCCACAAGGGTTGGCGTGCTTGACGATAACGCAGGCTGGTTTGACGAAGCTTTTCACGCATTCCAGTGCGGCGTCAGTGTCGGCCACATTGTTGAATGACAGTTCTTTGCCCTGCAATTGGGTTGCAGTGGCGATACCGATTTCAGCCGGGTTGGCTTCAACGTAGAACGCCGCGCTCTGGTGCGGGTTCTCGCCGTAGCGCATTTCCTGGGCTTTGACGAACTGGCTGTTGAAGGTGCGCGGGAATTCGCTGCGGCCTTCGGTGCTCAGGGTCTCGGCCTTCTGGTCAATGCTGCCCAGATAGTTGGCGATCATGCCGTCGTAAGCCGCGGTGTGCTCGAACGCCTTGAGCATCAGGTCGAAACGCTGTGCGTAAGTCAGACCGCCAGCCTTGAGGCTTTCCAGTACCTGACCGTAATCGCTGGCATTGACCACGATAGCCACATCTTTATGGTTTTTTGCCGCAGAACGGACCATGGTCGGGCCGCCGATGTCGATGTTCTCGATGGCAGTCGGCAGGTCGCAACCCGGTTTGGCAACCGTGGCCTGGAACGGGTAGAGGTTCACCGCAACCAGATCGATCGGATTGATGCCGTGCTCGCTCATGATGGCGTCGTCGATGCCGCGACGGCCCAGGATGCCGCCGTGGATTTTCGGGTGCAGGGTTTTGACCCGGCCGTCCATCATTTCTGCGAAGCCGGTGTAATCAGCGACTTCTACCGCTGCGACGCCATTGTCCTGCAACAGCTTGAAGGTGCCGCCAGTGGACAGGATCTCAACGCCAAGGGCTTCCAGTTCACGGGCAAATTCAAGGATACCGGTCTTGTCGGAAACACTGATCAAGGCGCGGCGAATCGGCAGGCGGGTAGTCTGGTCGGTCATTTCAATTTCCATCAAGGCAAAAGCAAATGGATTCAGCAAAAAAGGCGACCTCGATAAGGGTCGCCTTTTTTGTATGGAATGCTTAAAGCAGGTCGTACTGCTTGAGTTTCTTGCGCAAGGTGCCGCGATTCAGGCCCAGCAGCTCTGACGCTTTCGTCTGGTTACCCTTGACGTAGTTCATCACGCACTCGAGCAGCGGCGCCTCGACTTCCGACAACACCAGGTTGTAGACATCAGTGACGGAAGCACCTTCAAGGTGGGCGAAATAATTGTGCAGCGCCTTCTCAACGTTGCCGCGCAGGGTCTGGCCCTCTTCGCTCGGCGTGTTGAGGTGCTGTTTCAAATTGACGTTGTCGCTCACGGGTGTCGTTCCACTCACTAAAGTCTCAGTCATCATCGTCATGCGGCCACCTCTTCTTCTTGCCCTGTTTTCGGGCTTTTGTAGCGTTCGCTGAAGAACTCGCGAACGTTGGCGCACTGTGCTTCTGTATCTTGCAAACGATTGAAGTGGGCGCGAAACTCCCTGGCGCCCGGCAAGGTTGCGAGATACCAGCCAACATGCTTGCGCGCTATTCGCACGCCCAGCACATCGCCGTAGAAAACGTGAAGCGCTGCCAGATGCTCTAGCAGAATGCGTTCCACTTCCTCCAACTGCAGCGCCGGCAATATTTCGCCAGTGCGCAGGTAGTGTTCTATTTCGCGAAAAATCCACGGACGCCCTTGAGCAGCCCGTCCAATCAACAGCCCGTCGGCACCGGTGGCTTGCAGCACATGCCGGGCTTTCTGGGGTGAATCAATGTCGCCATTGGCAAATACCGGAATCGAAATGGCCTGCTTGATCGCGGCAATCGTGTCGTATTCGGCTTCACCGGTGTACAGGTCGGCGCGGGTCCGTCCATGAACGGCCAAGGCCTGAATGCCTGCCTGTTCGGCGATTTTCGCCACTGTCAGGCCGTTCTTGTTGTCCCGGTCCCAGCCGGTACGAATCTTCAGGGTGACCGGCACATCGACTGCGGCGACAACGGCCTGCAGGATCTCGCTCACCAGTTGTTCGTCTTTCAATAACGCTGAACCGGCCGCCTTGTTACAGACCTTCTTGGCCGGGCAGCCCATGTTGATGTCGATGATCTGTGCGCCCAGTTCGACATTGGCGCGCGCTGCATCGGCAAGCATCTGCGGATCACCACCGGCGATCTGTACCGAGCGTGGCTCGGGATCACCTTCGTGGATCATGCGCAGGCGCGATTTGCGACTGTTCCACAGGCTCATGTCACTGGTGACCATTTCCGACACCACCAGACCTGCGCCAAGCTGGCGACAAAGCTGACGGAAAGGCTGGTCAGTGACGCCCGCCATAGGAGCGAGAATCAAGCCGTTCTGCAATGTATACGGACCGATGCGTACCGCCGACATAGGTGTGCCTGTTGTGGGGCCGAATCATGGCAAACCGTGTGTAATGTGTTATCTACACGGTCCGTTCGAGCCCGGCCTGACAAGTGCTTGCGCGCCTTTCAGACCGAATCCAGAGTAAGAAAAAGGGTTGGCATGATACCCGCTCTCGATGACTGGATAAAGGCTGAATTGGATAAAATCTGAACAGTTGTTGCCGGGCAGATCACGGTTTTTCGGTCGACTGCACTGCCGTTACGTGCTGCTGGCGTTTTTTGGGGTGAATAGCGTCCGATCAGCGGCTGTTCATTTCGTCGTTCGTTGTTGCCGGACGATTACTCGGGGGAGCGGAAGCTGAGGCTGTAGTTCACGGCTTTGGCGCCCGGATCGAGGATGTCCAGCGCGATATGAATCGGCGTCTGCGGTGGCATCTCTTCTTTCCCGGCGATTTCACCGCTCAGGTATTCAGCGGGTTTGAAGCGACGACTGGCGATCAACTGCCCGCTGGTGTCGGCGAAGCGCAATTCCAGCAGCGGGAATGGCTGAGAAAATGGCGCGCGGTTGTAGATGATTGCATCGACAACCAGCGCGCCTTTGAACTCGGGATGGCTGCGCACTACCAGATTGCTGCTCTTGAGCTGTTTGATATCGACCTTGGACGGGACTTTGCAGTCGATCTGCGGGCAGATCATCTGGAACCATGGCCGGTACTGATCCTGACGTGCCAGTTCGTCGAAGTGATACCACACGTATTGCCCGGCCAGTCCGACCAGGGCGATCAAGGTGAGCAGGGTCCAGACCAGTTTGCGGCCCCATCGGGATTTGGGAGGCTGCCAGTCCAGTTGCAACGGATCGTCGGTCAGGTCCAGCAGCGCCTGATCCCGCACGCCGGGCTCGGTGCGATCGCGGCGTGAACGAGTTTCCGGTTGCGGCTCGTCCAGCTCCTCGTCACTGTCGTTATCCAGCGCCGAAAAGCGTTGCGGCTTTTCATTGCCCGGTGTCTTGCGTGGAGCCGGAGCGGGGACCGTCGGTTCGTCGTCATCCAGATGGCTGTCGATGAGCGAAAACGACGGTTCGGTCCTGCCATCGCGGGAATCGGATTCTGTCTCCGAGAGGATTTCGGGTTCCGGAATCACTTCAGCGTGCAATTCGGGCAGTTGACTGACGTCGTCATTGTGCAGGCTGTCGACCCAGTCATCAGAATCGGTCTGTGCGCCATCGCGACGCGCAGACAGTGCCGAGTCATCGTTACGGGACGACTCCCTGCCAAACGTCTCGGGTAACTGGATTTCACGCTGTTCAAGACGGGCGAGTTCTTCGTCCAGATCCAGATTGTCCAGATCCATGGCGTTGCCGCGCCATGACTGCGGAGCCTGAGCGGGCTCGGATGCTGGTGGCTGAGTTGCAACCACCTCGCTTTGCACAATCGGCAGTGTTTCAACGACTACCGGAGCAGAGGGCGCGGGCGTTACCGGCAATTCTGCCTGTTGCGGAGCTGGCTGCTGATTGCTGCGCTGTTCCAGCAGTTGCTTTGCAGCATTGAAAACCTGCAGGCAGGCACCGCAGCGCACCACGCCGCGTGCCACGCTCAACTGTGCGTGGCTGACTCGGAAACTGGTCTGGCAGTGCGGGCACTGGGTGACAAAACTGTCGGTCATGCGGCTATCCGGTTAAAGCGGCTATTAACTAACGGCGACGGCCAGTGATGCGAACCCAGCCATCACGGTTGGCGATCGGATCCAGCTCGAAGGTGTCGGCATAGGCAGCGGCAACTTCTTCGCCCTGTTCGGCAAGAATGCCGGAAAGCGCCAGGCGACCACCGGTTTTAACCAGTGTTGCCAGTTGCGGCGCCAGGGCGACCAGCGGACCGGCAAGAATGTTGGCGACCAGCACGTCGGCCTGTTGTGGCGGCATGTCTTCAGGCAGATACAGCTCGAAGCGCTCCGGCGCAATATTGTTGCGACCGGCGTTATCGCGTGATGCTTCCAGTGCCTGCACGTCGATGTCGGTGCCCACCGCCTGCTTCGCGCCCAGCAGCAGAGCGGCGATGGCCAGAATCCCCGAGCCGCAACCGAAGTCCAGCAGGTCGCAACCGTTCAGGTCCTGACCGTCGAGCCATTCCAGGCAAAGTGCGGTGGTCGGGTGCGTTCCAGTACCAAACGCCAGACCTGGATCGAGCAGCAGATTGACCGCTTCCGGTTCCGGCGCGGCGTGCCAGCTTGGCACGATCCACAGACGTTGACCGAAGCGCATCGGCTGGAAGTTATCCATCCAGCTACGCTCCCAGTCCTGATCTTCGATGACTTCGCTCATGTGCTCCGGCAGCTCGGCGTCGGTCAGCAAGCGCAGGTGCGCCAGAACGTGCTCGGCGTCAGTGTCGGCTTCAAACAATGCCAGCAGATGCGTGTGCGACCACAGCGGCGTGGTGTTGAGTTCCGGCTCGAAGATCGGTTGATCTTCAGCGTCCATGAACGTGACCGATACGGCGCCGACTTCGAGAAGGGCGTCTTCGTAGGTTTCGGCTTGTTCAGGACTGATGGCGAGACGGACTTGCAGCCAGGGCATGGCGGGTTACCTATGGAAATAGCAGGAAAGCCGCGAAGTTTACTTCAGGTTTGCTGTAATTGCTCGTTGGCAAACGTATCTGGATCAGCCAGTCCGCCATTTGGCCTGGTGTTCATTACGCCTTGAAATCGTAGGTGCCGTCTCCTTCAAGATTCAGATTGGTTTGTAGGGGCGTTATGTAGAAGAACCGCCCTGAAAATCGCAGGCCTTCAGGCGCGAAATCTACATGTACATAGCCCTCCATGCCGACTCGAATCGCCTCAAAGTCATCAGGCCCGGTCGGCTTGTTCCAGATGTAGGTGTACACAAATCCCGGCTCGGGCGTCCCTGGCTGGGAAATGAATTGATGCTGAATAGGAGTTTCGGCAGTTGCAGCGGGTATGCGCAGCTGAAATTGTTGGTAATCGCGGCGCTGTGGATTGCCTTTGCTGGCGTAGATTAGCCAGGCGCCGTCTTGCCACTCGGCAGTGATAGAGTCGGCCACGATCTGGCCGTGAACGTGGCTCCACTGAAAATCACCCACTGCTTTCAGTCCATTCTCTGAGGCTGGAGTCGGGTCTTTACTTTGGTTGTCCATGATGGGGTTTCCATGAATGAGCGCGTTATGCGCAGATGCAGGGTTGCCCCATTGCGGCCAATGGAACAACTGTCAGAAATGACAGTTGCACGCCCGGAAACGAGAAGGCCCCGACAAGTCGGGGCCTTCAGGCTTAGAACATTTGCTGATGAACGTTATTTCTGTTCAGCCAGCTTGTGTTCCAGGTAGTGAATGTTGACGCCGCCTTCGCAGAAGCCTTCATCACGGGTCAGATCACGGTGCAGCGGGATGTTGGTCTTGATGCCGTCGACCACGATTTCGTCCAGAGCGTTGCGCATGCGGGCCATGGCCTCATCGCGGGTTGCGCCCCAGGTGATCAGCTTGCCGATCAACGAGTCGTAGTTCGACGGAACCTTGTAGCCGCTGTACAGGTGCGAATCGACCCGCACGCCGTTGCCGCCTGGCGCGTGGAAGTGCTTGACCATGCCTGGGCTTGGAATGAAGGTTTTCGGATCTTCAGCGTTGATCCGGCATTCCAGCGAGTGCCCGTGAATGACAACGTCATCCTGGGTAAACGACAGTTTGTTGCCAGCGGCGATGCTGAGCATCTCCTTGACGATGTCGATACCGGTGACCATTTCCGAAACCGGGTGCTCTACCTGAACGCGGGTGTTCATCTCGATGAAGTAGAAACGACCGTTTTCGTAGAGGAACTCGAACGTGCCAGCGCCACGGTAGCCGATGTCGATGCATGCTTTTACGCAGGCTGCGAACACGTCTTTACGGGCTTGCTCATCGATGAACGGTGCCGGGGCTTCTTCCAGAACCTTCTGGTGACGACGCTGCAGGGAGCAGTCGCGGTCGCCCAGGTGGATCGCATGGCCCTGACCGTCGGAAATAACCTGGACTTCCACGTGACGTGGGTTGGTCAGGTATTTTTCCAGGTAGACCATCGGGTTGCTGAACCAGGCAGCCGCTTCAGCGCGAGTCTGCTTGGCCGCTTCGATCAGGTCTTCTTCCTTGTGCACAACGCGCATGCCGCGACCACCGCCGCCGCCAGCGGCTTTGATGATCACCGGATAGCCCACTTCGCGGCCAATACGCAGCGCGGTTTCTTCGTCTTCCGGCAACGGGCCGTCGGAACCAGGAACAGTCGGTACGTTGGCGCGCTTCATGGCGTCCTTGGCGGAAACCTTGTCGCCCATCAGGCGGATGGTTTCAGCTTTCGGGCCAATGAACGCGAAGCCGGATTTCTCTACCTGTTCGGCAAAGTCGGCGTTTTCCGCTAGGAAACCATAGCCTGGGTGAATCGCTGTAGCGCCAGTCAGTTCTGCGGCAGAAATGATGGCCGGGATGTTCAGGTACGACAGGTTGGCTGGCGCCGGACCGATGCAGACAGTTTCGTCCGCCAGGCCCAGGTGCATCAGCTCACGGTCTGCCGTGGAATGGACCGCGACGGTCTTGATGCCCAGTTCTTTACAGGCACGCAAGATGCGCAAGGCGATTTCGCCGCGGTTGGCGATCAGGACTTTTTCCAACATCGCAGGCTCTCCCCGGTTCAAACGATGGTGAACAGCGGCTGGTCATACTCAACCGGCTGACCGTTTTCTACCAGGATCGACTCGATCACACCGCTGACTTCAGCTTCGATGTGGTTCATCATTTTCATCGCTTCAACGATGCAGATGGTGTCGCCTTTCTTGACGGTCTTGCCGACTTCAACGAACGCTGGCGAGCCAGGCGCTGGAGTGCGGTAGAACGTACCTACCATTGGCGATTTGACAACGGTGCCGTTCAGTTTCGGTGCCGAAGGTGCTTCAGCAACGGCAGCAACCGGAGCAGCAGGCGCTGCGACTGGCGCGGCTACCGGGGCAGGCGCGTAGTACGGTTGTGCTGGAGTCTTGCTGTGACGGCTGATCCGTACGGATTCTTCGCCTTCACGAATCTCCAGTTCGTCGATGCCGGACTCTTCCAGCAGTTCGATCAGTTTCTTGACTTTACGGATATCCATTAATCATCAACTCCCAAAGGTCGGTCAGGGGTAAAAGTTGTTAGTGGTTCGGGTCATGCAGCGCAGCCTGTGGCTGTGCGGTCATGGCTTCGAACTGACGGCCAATTGTTCCAGGGCGGCTTCAAGGGCCATTCGGTATCCGCTGGCGCCAAGGCCGCAAATCACCCCTACAGCAACATCTGAAAAGTAGGAGTGATGACGGAAAGCTTCACGTTTGTGCACGTTCGAAAGGTGCACTTCGATGAATGGGATGCTCACTCCCAGCAACGCGTCACGTATTGCAACACTGGTGTGCGTAAAAGCGGCCGGATTGATCACAATGAAATCCACGCCTTCATCACGAGCAGCGTGGATACGATCAATCAATTCGTACTCGGCATTGCTTTGCAGATACATCAGATGGTGGCCGGCTTCACGTGCCCTTTTTTCCAGGTCCTGGTTGATCTGGGGCAGAGTGACTGCGCCGTAGATCCCCGGTTCACGGGTTCCAAGCAGGTTCAGGTTGGGGCCATGCAGTACCAGAAGAGTCGCCATCGGATGATCCTTGTTATGGTTACGAGCATCAAAGCCCGGCGACTATGCCGCAAACATCCATGTACTGTCCAGTTAACTGCAATAGCTGGCACGATTACCGAAGTTCGCGAAAAGTTTGTGACTCAACGATTAGATTTGGTCATTTGCTCTAATCAGCCGCTCTACAAGGCCTTTCGCGTCGATTTCGCCGACGACGCGAACATCGCCGCGCTCCTCGCCATTTTTGCCGAAGATCAGCAACGCAGGCGGGCCAAACAGCTTGTATCGATCCAGCAGGGCGCGTTGTTCGGCGTTGCTGTCAGTCATGTCAAAGCGGATCAGACGATATCCCTCAAGCTGGGCGATGACATCGGGATCCGGTAATACTTCATGCTCGATGACCTTGCAGCTGATACACCAGTCCGCGTACCAATCGAGCAACAAAGGCTGACCTGCATTTTTTGCTTCGCTCAACACCCGGTCCAGTTCGGCTGCACTGGTGATGGTCTGCCAGTTGGAGGTATTAGCGGTCGCGGGACCGTTGTTGCTCAGTGTTGCCTGTGGTCGGCCCAATGGGCGGGTTGGGTCGGTCTGACCGCTCCACGCGCCGAACCAGCAGGTCAGGGCATAAACCAGCAAAAAAAGCCCCAGCAGTTGCGCCAGACGTTGGCGAGTGCTTTTCGGACCAAACTCCAGCGTGCCCAGAAACAGCGCGACGCCCGCCGCCAGCAGGCCGGTCAGCAGCAACGTGATCTGGCCCGGCAATACGCGACTGAGCAAGGCGATAGCCAGGCCCAGCAGCAACACGCCGATGGCGTTTTTAACTGTCACCAGCCATGGGCCGCTTTTCGGTAGCCAGGTCGCGCCGCCGGTTGCGACCAGCAGTAACGGAGCACCCATGCCCAGGCCCAGCGCGAACAGCTTCATTGCTCCACCCAGCGCGTCGCCGCTGGCGCTTATATAAAGCAGCGCACCGGCCAGCGGTGCAGACACGCAAGGTGAAACCAGCAGGCTGGAAACCACACCCAGCACCGCCGCGCCCCACAACGAGCCGCCTTCGGTCTTGCCAGCAATGCGATCGAGTCGGTTACTGAGAGCTTGGGGCAGACGCAACTCGAAAGCGCCGAACATCGCGATCGCAAAGATCACGAAGAACAACGAGAACGGCACAAGCACCCAGGCAGATTGCAGTCGCGCCTGTAAGTTAAGGCCTGCACCGAACATACCCATCAATGCGCCAAGGGCGGCAAAACTGATCGCCATTGGCAACACGTACGCCAGCGACAGGCTCAAGCCGCGCAGCCCACCCACCTGACCACGCAAGACCACGCCGGACAGAATCGGCAGCATAGGCAATACGCAGGGGGTGAAGGTCAGGCCTATGCCTGCGAGGAAGAACAACGCCAGCTCTTTCCAGCTCCAGGCGGTAGCCGCAGACGGGGCAGGGACGGTGCTGTCAGCCGCTACGGCAGGGTCACCGATACTCAGTCGCTCGGTTTCAGGTGGATAACACAGGCCTTTGTCTGCGCAGCCCTGATAGGTCACCACCAGCGTGAACGGTCGGTTGTCACCCGGTTTGCGTGGCAGGTCGATGTCGAGAATGCCGTGGTAAACCTCAACGTCGCCGAAATATTCGTCGTGCTTCTTCTCGCCAGCCGGCAACTGCGCAGCGCCCAGGCCGATGTCTGCGGGTTCGGTGCGGAACTGAAAACGATGGCGATAAAGGTAATAGCCTTCGGTGGCGACGAAACGCAGCTTGATCGACTCGGGAGTGGTGTCGATCAGATTTAACTGAAATGCCTGACGGACGGGCAGGAAATCCTTGCTGTTATCCAGCGCTGCACCACCCAGCGTGGCATTCGGACGGCTGTCCAGCAGGCCAGCCCCCGTAGCGGGCAGGGCGAGGATCAACAGCATCAGGCAGAGCAAACGGCGCATGGCAGTCTCGAATCGCAAAAGTCCGCGCATGATAGCGGAGTGTTTCAAGGTGTGCAGGGATGGGGTTTGTAAGAGAGGGTTTCCGACGCGCCCGGCAATCAACGCATAACTGACTGGGCACGCTGGGTTCTGCGGGAGCGAATTCATTCGCGAAGGGTCGGTACATCCGCATAAAGTTTGTCGTCAGGAATACCGTCTTCCCGAATGAATTCGGTCCTACCAGTCTTGCGCTCGCCCGTTAAAGAACTCAGGCCTTGTCAGCCACGCTCAGCAGCATCGAGCTCTGCTTCGCGTCATATTCCAGGAACACGTGATTACGGCCGGCATGCTTGGCCCGGTACAGCGCTTCGTCGGCGCGAGAGGCCAGCAGCAGGCTGTCGTCCTTGTCGCCCATTTCCACAACGCCAGCGCTGAAGGTGCAGAACAGATCAGCCGGTTGCGCGGGGTAATGGATTTCGGCAAAGCGACGGCGGATTTCATCCAGCGTGAAGTGGGCGCTCTGGATATCCGTGTCAGGCATCACGATGGCGAATTCTTCTCCGCCATAACGGCCAATGTAGTCGGTCTTGCGCAGTCGCTGTTTGAGGAACAACGCCAGGCTCTTGATCACCCGGTCGCCCATGGGATGCCCATGGCTGTCGTTGACCTTTTTGAAGTGGTCAATATCCAGCATCGCGAAGCACAGCCGCTGATTTTCCCGACGGGCACGGAAGCAGCAGTCTTCCAGCAATTGCAGAATATGGGTGTGGTTATACAGGCCGGTCAGGCTGTCCCGAACCATGCGTGCCTTGAGATTGCGCGCCCGCGCAGCACGGTTGCGCACGGTGGTAATCAGGTGGCGCGGCTTGATTGGCTTGGTCAGGAAGTCATCGCCGCCTTCGCTCATGGCATCCAGCTGCTTGTCCAGATCATCTTCAGCAGACAGATAAATGATTGGCACACTGACATAGCGGTCGTTATGGCGGATCACTTTGGCCAGTTCGGTACCCGTACAGCCCGGCATGTACATATCGAGGATGATCAGGTCCGGCTGGAAGTCAGCGAGTTCAGCCATGGCCTGGATCGGGTCAAGCAATGTACGGGTCACGATCCCGGCACTGTTGAGCAGGCGCTCGGTATGCAAAGCCTGGGCGCGGGAGTCATCAATAATCAGCACCTTGTAAGGCTCGTACTGCGCCACGCAGGTGAGGATTTCGATTTTCTCCAGCAGGCTAGAAGCTTCCAGCGTACCGGTCAGAAACTCCTCGCCACCCGCACGCACAGCGGCCAGACGTGTCGGGGTATCCGTTTCGTGATGACTGAAAAAAATCAGCGGCAGTTTCTGTTCAAGCCCCTGCTGCACACCTGCCGCCAGTTTCAGGCCTTCGCCTGGGCCGCAGAAATCCACATCGATCACGATGGCAGAGGGATGACGATGAGCCATGGCTGTCTGGAAATCACTTAGACCGTCCAGCGCCTGAGCGTACAGCCCAAAAAAGTCCAACTGCTTGCTCAAGCGCTCGGCTCGTTCGAAATCCTGCAAGGCAATATAGATAGGCTTGCGCAACGGCGGTAGCGAGGTTTGCTCGAAACGATCGCCATGACGCAGACCTGTGCGGGACAGCCGCTGCATCAAACTGTTGAGTTCAGTAATCAGGTTGCTGGTTAACCGTCCACGATTCGCTTCGACCGCTTCCAGCGACGCATTGATGGCTTGCGCCAGCTCGATATGCTCGATTTGCTCAAAACGCTCGGCAAAACGCAGCAGACGCTGATTGGCATCCTGAAATTCCGCCATATCTGTCGCAGACCACTCGCCCTGCTGCAGTCGCTGCCAAGCCTCAAGAATCTGACGTGCCTGATGAATGACGCGCTGAGCGAAGTGATGTTTGAGACGATCGCGATTTGGATCTGCTGGCTCGGTCATATCGGGCTACGTGTGTGTTCTCTGATAGATCACTGCTGGCGCTATGCTACCACCTACTTTCCGCCTAGCACGTACCCCAAGTCAAATAGTTGGCAACATTTAGATGACTGGACGGTTTTTGCCCCTCAACGCCCGGTTGTGGCGCTCCATTTCTCGGTTTTTGCAGGCAATGCTTCTCGCCCCGGCAGCAGACTTGGCATATCCCGCAGCCTGATCCACGGCTCATTCTGCCAATGAATAACGCTTAGCTCGCCATCTTGCCATTCCAGTCGCGCGGGTGTCGGGCTGTTGTGGTGTGAATGAAGGCGCGCGACGAACAGGGCGGGCATGACTTCGTGGGTGATCCACTGGCGCAACTGGCTGTTGGCCGGGTGATGGTGGTGGACCAGCAAGGCATACGCGGCAGACTCGCTGACCATGAGCATTTCTTGGGCCTCATCGTAGTAATTCAGGTTCAGGGTGCAGCGCTGGTCGGGGTCGAGCTTGCGAACCAGACGGTTCTCAAGAAACAGGCCCATCAAGCGGCCCAGGTCACGGGCGCAGAACCAGGCTTGCTGCTCCATGATCAGGGCATGCAGGTGACGTTTCTGATGGGTGAAGCGTAGGGGTTCGAAAGGCGTGTCCATGCTGTCTGTCCTTGTTATTAGCTGAAGGCGTCGGGAGCTAAGAACACCCAATCTAGTGCCGGCATATTCCCCCGGAGGGTCTTTTATTAGCCGACTCCCGACATGACAGACGAACAGACGCATTAAACGGCTGCGCTAAGTGACCTTAGCGCAGGCGCAAAAAAACCGCTGTCTATCGTGGCGGGTGTACGGATTGTGAGTTCTTAGGCTCAGGGCCGGAATGATCAAAGAGCAGCCGTTTTGGGTCAATGGCCGATGCTGTAGGACATTTCTGCTTTTGTTGTGGTTGTTTCATAGGCAACAACACCAACCCCTGTAGGAGCTGCCGAAGGCTGCGATGGCGGTGTTTCAGGAGGATTGCGTTCGCAGCCTTCGGCAGCTCCTACAGATTTTGCATTTGCTGGGTGACCATCCTCAACAAAACCTCCCACCCTGACATACCTGCAAAAGGCACCTTGCTGTAAGGTTGCGGTCAGAGCACTGAACCCCGTGATTGAAAGGACATAGCCATGCTGGATTGGAAGAACCGCGCAGGCAGCGCGAAAGAGCGCGTCGATGAACCGGCTTCGGTCAAGCGCCGTGGTTACCTGGGCGGGCTGTTTTACAGCCGTGCGCTGGGTGCCTTGGTTGCGATTTACCTGGTGGTCACGTTGCTGATCGGTTGGTACTGGAGCAGTGAACCGGCGTTGTTCCCCGTCCAGCAAAATGCTCAGGCTGCGGCCGAGCGTGAAGGCAAGCAGATGGTGATTGGCTACACCACTGTCGAAACCCTTAAAACCGTTGTAAACACTCTGCTTGAAAAGCGTGGCGGTTACCTGTCCAACGACCGCTTCCCACCTGGTCTGTGGCTGGACAATATTCCTAGCTGGGAATACGGCGTGATGTTCCAGGTGCGGGACTTGAGCCGTGCCATGCGTAAGGATTTTTCTCGTTCGCAGTCGCAATCCGCTGAAGACGGTGATCTGGCCCGCGCTGAGCCGCTGTTCAACTTCAGCAACAACAGCTGGATTCTGCCTTCCAGTGAGTCTCAGTACCGCGAAGGTATTGCGGCACTGAATCGTTACGAAGCGCGTCTGTCCGACCCTAATTCAAAAACTGCGCTGTTTTATGCGCGCGCTGACAACCTCAGCAACTGGCTGGGCGACGTCAACACCCGTCTGGGTTCGCTGTCGCAGCGTCTTTCGGCCAGCGTTGGCCGTGTGAAACTCAACAGCACCTTGAAGACCGAAGCAATGGTTGCCGTGAAGCCGGGCGAAGTGCCGCAGGTTGACGAAGAAATCGTTGAGACGCCATGGCTGAAAATCGACGACGTGTTCTACGAAGCACGCGGTCAGGCTTGGGCGCTGTCGCACTTGCTGCGCGCCATCGAAGTTGATTTTGCCGATGTGCTGGCCAAAAAGAACGCCACCGTCAGCGTGCGTCAGATCATTCGTGAGCTGGAAGCTTCCCAAGAACCGCTGTGGAGTCCGATGGTGCTCAACGGGAGCGCGTTCGGTGTGTTGTCTAACCACTCGCTGGTCATGGCCAACTATATTTCCCGCGCTAACGCCGCTGTGATCGACCTTCGTCAACTGCTGTCGCAGGGCTGATCGATGTCGTTCTCATCCACCGAGGCTGCGCACCGCGCCGCCTCGGACGCTGAGCTGATCGCCTGGGTTGACGAGCTGGATCAGCCGCTCGGGGGCATGGTCCGCTCGCATTTGCGTGAAGCCGGTCTGATCGGGCGTGGCACTTATATTCTGCTGTTCAATTCCGCAGGCGAGTTGTGCGTGCATCGCCGTACCCTGAGCAAGGCCATTTATCCCGGCTACTGGGATGTGGCGGCAGGCGGTATGGTGCAAGCAGACGAGAGCTACGCCGAGTCAGCTGCACGGGAGCTGGCCGAGGAATTGGGCGTCAGTGGCGTGCCTCTTACCGAACATGAGCATTTTTTCTTCGACCAACCGGGCAACCGGCTCTGGTGCGCGGTGTTCTCGGCGGTCTGGGACGGGCCTTTGACGTTGCAGCCCGAAGAGGTGCTGGAGGCGCATTTCATTCCTGTGGATGAAGCCCTGCGCGAAGCCGAACAAAAGCCGTATTGCCCGGACTCGGTGGCGGCGTTGAAGCGGTATCTCGAGAGTGGTCTGTAGTTCCTGCGCAAGATTCTATGTCTGCCTGGATATTTCTTTGTGCTTGAACCAACGCTATCGCGAGCAAGCTCACTCCTACAGACGACCACAAACACCTGTAGGAGTGAGCTTGCTCGCGATAACGTCGGCTCATGTCACATAGAATCTCAGACAAAACACAGTCATTTCCAAGGCGGCGAGTTGACGGCCACGTCGCAAATGTTGAGTGAATTGGCGCACATTGGCCCTTAGCAACGGGGCTTTTTGCCGTTACACTGCGCGACCTTTTCAAGCTGGCCGGGGTTTTCCGTCCAGCTGCGCTGCCCCTGCCTGAGTGGGGCTTCGCGGCCGACCCTTTATGGATGTCGACCAATCTTCAGTCCTCAACAAGAGGATTTGCGGTGGCTAAAAAAGCCTCATCCTTCGCCGCCCTGGGTGGCCTGGTATTTTCCACCGACGCGGGACGGCATTGTCCCGACTGTCGTCAGCCCGTTGATGCCTGCATCTGCAAACAGACGCTTATTCCCGAAGGGGATGGTATCGCCCGTGTGCGCCGCGAAAGCAAAGGCCGTGGCGGTAAAACAGTGACGACTATCACCGGCGTGCCATTGCCTGAAGACGGCCTCAAGGATCTGGCCAAAACCCTCAAGCAACGATGCGGCACCGGCGGAGCGCTCAAGGACGGGGTGATCGAGATTCAGGGCGATCACGTCGAACTGCTGCTGGCCGAGCTGATCAAGCAGGGCTTCAAGGCGAAGAAATCCGGCGGCTGATGGCACGGCGGACGCATGCAAACTCTGGCTTGCATCGCGGGTCTATTCTCCATCAGTGCCTGGCACCAAACCGTCACTTGCACTCTTTACACTGCGCCCAGCCTGTCTATGGCTGGCGCTACCTGACTTTTTTATAGGGGACTTCGATGTCCGTACGACGCACACGTAAAGACGATGGCAGCCAATGGACCGTTGCGGACAGCCGCAGCGTCTACGGGATCCGCCATTGGGGCGCTGGTTATTTCGCGATCAATGAAGCGGGTCGTGTAGAAGTTCGTCCGAACGGGCCGGGCAGTTCGCCTATCGATCTTTACGAGCAGGTCGACCACTTGCGCAAGAGCGGGCTGAGCCTGCCGTTGCTGGTGCGTTTTCCCGATATTCTGCAAGACCGCGTACGTCAGCTGACCGGCGCGTTCGACGCCAATATTGCGCGTCTGGAGTACCAGAGCCAGTACACCGCGCTGTACCCGATCAAGGTGAACCAGCAGGAGGCAGTGGTTGAAAACATCATCGCCACCCAGAACGTGTCCATCGGTCTGGAAGCCGGTTCCAAGCCGGAGCTGATGGCGGTGCTGGCACTGGCTCCGAAAGGCGGCACCATCGTCTGCAACGGTTATAAGGACCGTGAGTTCATCCGTCTGGCGCTGATGGGCCAGAAGCTGGGCCACAACGTGTTCATCGTGATTGAGAAAGAATCCGAAGTTGAACTGGTGATCGAGGAAGCCGCCGAGCTAAAAGTCGCGCCGCAGGTGGGCTTGCGTGTTCGTCTGTCGTCCCTGGCTTCCAGCAAATGGGCCGATACCGGTGGTGAAAAATCCAAGTTCGGTCTGTCCGCTGCACAGTTGCTGTCGGTCGTTGATCGCTTCCGCAAAGCGGGTCTGGATCAGGGCATCCGGTTGCTGCACTTCCATATGGGTTCGCAGATCGCCAACCTTGCTGACTATCAGCACGGTTTCAAGGAAGCGATTCGCTACTATGGCGAACTGCGCAACCTCGGCCTGCCGGTGGATCACATCGACGTGGGCGGCGGTCTGGGCGTCGATTACGACGGTACTCACTCGCGCAACGCCAGTTCCATCAACTACGACATGGACGATTACGCCGGTGTTGTCGTGGGCATGCTTAAAGAGTTCTGCGACGCGCAGGGCCTGCCGCACCCGCACATCTTCTCGGAAAGCGGCCGCTCGCTGACTGCACACCACGCCATGCTGGTCATTCAGGTCACCGACGTCGAGAAACACAACGACGAAGTCCCGGTGATCGAAGACAAGGAAAGCCTGCCGGAAACCCTGCAATGGCTGGTCGATCTGCTCGGCCCGACCGATATCGAAATGGTCACCGAAACCTACTGGCGCGCCACTCACTACATGAGTGACATCGCGACCCAGTACGCCGATGGCAAGATATCCCTGCCGCAAAAAGCTTTGGGTGAGCAGTGCTACTTCGCCGTTTGCCGTCGCCTGCACAACTCGCTGAAAGCGCGTCAACGCTCCCATCGTCAGGTGCTGGACGAACTCAACGACAAGCTGGCCGACAAGTACATCTGTAACTTCTCGGTATTCCAGAGTCTGCCGGATACCTGGGCCATCGATCAGGTGCTGCCGATTATTCCGCTGCACCGCCTGAACGAAGAACCGCTGCGTCGTGCTGTGCTGCAAGACCTGACCTGCGACTCTGATGGCAAGATCAATCAGTACGTGGACGAACAGAGCATCGAAACCAGCCTGCCGGTGCATGGCCTGAACGAAGGCGAAGACTATTTGCTGGGTGTGTTCCTGGTCGGCGCGTATCAGGAAATCCTGGGCGACATGCACAACCTGTTCGGTGATACCGACTCGGTGAACATCTATCAGAATCCGGATGGCAGTGTGTATTCCGCTGGCATCGAGACTCACGACACCATCGAAGACATGCTGCGCTACGTGCACTTGTCGCCGGAAGAACTGATGACCCATTACCGGGACAAAGTCGCCAGCGCCAAAATCACCCCGCGTGAACGCACGTACTTCCTGGATGCTTTGCGGTTGGGGCTGACGCGGTCTTCTTACCTATCTTCTTGATGGTGTAAAGCGATGGTCCTACGGGCATAACCGTAGGACCGGCTTTAGCCGGGAGGGCGATGTTCCTGACGAAGGCTATGCGGTGTATACATCGGCGCTCTCGCGGCTGAAGCCGCTCCTACGGGGCTGGATTTTGCGTTCATCCGTAGGACCGGCTTTAGCCGGGAGGGGGCCGTTACATTCGCACGGTTATCTTCGCCAGAAATAATGCCCTCCCGGCTAAAGCCGGTCCTACGACGTCTCCGCCATCTGCTCCACTTTCCTATTCTTCTGTAGGCAACGTCCTATTCTTCTTTTCGCTCTCTACCCAGGGTGTCTTCTCGGCCAGAATCCACGGCCGCGTCCCTGTAGAGAACCCGTCCATGTCTGGCCCCGCTGTCGCCCATCACTTCAATCTGGATATCGCCCCTCTGTTTCGGCGGTTGCAGGTGCTGTCGTTCACCGGTACGGAGGCTATCAGCGAGCCCTTTGTCTTTGAGCTGGAAGTGCTGATCGACGAACCGTATCTGGATCAGCAGAGCCTGATGTATCGCGCCGCCTTCTTGAGTTTTCAAGACGACAAAACCGGTGTGCACGGGCAGATTCACAGTGTCATGCGCAGCCACTTCAAACCGGGTCCCGCGTGTTACCGCCTGTCCATCGGGCCTCGCCTTGCGTGTCTGGGCCAGCGTTATACGCCGCGGGTGTTTCAGCAAATGAGTACCCCACAGATCATCAGTCGTTTGCTGATGGAACATGGCATGCGCGAAGACAGCTATCGCTTTGATCTGCGGGCCGAGTACCGAAAACGCGACTTCTGCGCGCAGTACCGGGAATCCGATTTGCAACTGCTGCAGCGGTTATGCGCGGAAGAGGGCATTCACTACCATTTTCACCATTCCAGAAAAGGCCATGAGCTGGTCTTTGGCGATGGCTTGCGGGTGTTTCGTCGTACCTCGACAGCCAACTATCAGCAGGTGCCAATGCAGGCTGGCGTTATCCGTTTTGCAGTGACGGAAGGTGGCGAGCAATCGGATCGCACGCGCCAGAAGGGCGAAGGTGAAAGCACGCTGCCCTTTGTTTCGGCAGGACACTTGCTACCGCTCATGGGGCTGCCGCAGGAAGAACTGAATCATCTGTGGCTGGTGACGGGCGTGGTGCACCGCGGCTTTGATCCCCGGCAACTGAGCAGCGTGACCACCGTCCAGAAGGGGATGTACATCAATCATTTTCAGGTCGCGCCGTGGGAGTCGGGTTTCAAACCGCCGCCTCTGCCGCGAGCCTGTGTTGCGGCGGTCCAGTGCGCTTATGTCATCGGCGCGGCAGATGAGCTTGTCAGCGCTGACTCCAAAGGACGGGTCAATGTGCAATTTGACTGGAGCTATCCAGGGCAGGGCGGTGAGGGCGGTGACTGTTGGTTGCCGGTGGCTGCGCATCTGAGCAAGACCTTGCGTGGCGGCATGCCGGTGGTGGTGAGTTTTATCGAGGGTGATATGGATCGGCCACTGATCAGCGCCTGCGTGTGGCAATCCACGGATGCCATCGCCGATCCACCGCAAGCGTCATCGCCGCCTGAAAAGCTTGAGGTGAATCTGGGGCCCATGACCACTGTAGGTGACAGGTCATGGATCCAGATCGAAGGCGGCTCGCGGATCAGCTATCAGCAAGGCTGCGAATTGTCCTTCACCGTCGGCGACAGTACGCTGAGCATCGACGGCGCAGGGGTAAAGCTGAGCAGCCCGCAAATTCTGCTGACCGCCGGGGTCAGGCCTGATGCTGATCCGGAGCGCTGAACCAGGCCCCGCGCTTGCTCAATTGCCAAGTCACGAACCCCAGGGTCAGCGTCCGCAGCAGCATGAAGAGCAGCAGGGTCAGCCACAGGCCATGGTTGCCGAAGCTTTGCAGCCCATAGGCAAAAGGTGCAACCAGCAGCATATTGACCAGCATGGTGTTGCGCATTTCACGGGCGCGGGTCGCACCAATGAACAAGCCGTCGAGCAGGTAGCTCCAGACCGCCAGCAGTGGCAGCGCGGCCAGATAGGGCAAGTAGATAAACGCTGTCTCGCGTACTTCAACGATGTCGGTCTGCAGGCTTATGAACAGATGGCCTGCGACCATGAACAGCAACGCGAACGCCACGCTGGCGATCAACGACCAACCTCCGGCGACCGTCAGCGAGCGGCGCAATGCGAGCTTGTTTTTGGCCCCGATGGCGTGCCCGCACAGCGCCTCAACTGCATGGGCCAGCCCGTCCAGCGCGTGTGCGGTCAGCAGCAGGCCGTTGAGCAGCAGCGCATTGGCGGCCACCGTGGCATCGCCAAGCCGTGCGCCCTGGACAGTAATCAGAAAAAACACCGATTGCAGCACCAGGCTGCGGATGAAGATATCGCGGTTCACGGACAGTAATGGCCGCCAGTTTTCCCAGCGCTTGAGGGCGGGCCACAGCACCTGGCCCGGCCAGGCGAGCAGGGTTTTCCGGGTCAGTGCCAGGCCGAGCAGCGCGCCGGTCCACTCGGCTACGACCGAAGCACGGGCCGAACCGACTACGCCCCAGTCCAGCCCAAGTACGAACCACAGGTTCAGGGCGATGTTGACCAGGTTGGTGGTCAACAGAATCATCAATGGTGCGCGAGCATTCTGTGTGCCTAGAAACCAGCCGACCAGTGCGTAACCAGCCAGGGCGGCGGGCAAGCCCAGAAGCCGGGTGTGGAAGAACGCTTCAGTCAGTTGTTGCAGGTCGGCGGATGGCTGCATCAGGCTCAGAGCCAGGTGGCTGAACGGCAGGCCAATCACGCCGAGCAATAGCGCCAGCCCCATCGCCAGCAACAGGCCTTGCAGCAGGATCTGACGTAACGCCGAACCGTCATTGCGCCCGGCAGCCTGGGAGGCAAAGCCGGTAGTGCCCATGCGCAGGAAGCCCATGCTCCAGGCGAGAAAGGTGTACAGCGTCGCACCCACGGCCACGGCACCCAGTTGATGGGCATGGGGCAGATGGCCAATTACCGCGCTGTCGACAAGCGCCACCAGCGGTACGGAGATATTCGACAGAATCATCGGTGCGGCCAGCGCCCAGACGTTGCGATGGGTCGCGCGGTCGCGCCAGTCGTTGAGCAGGTTTGACATGAAAGCTCCCGGACAAGGCGGGCATTGTAGAGTGAACCGAACCCCAAAAGGTGGTTGAGTGACACAGCACCAACCGGTAGGAGCGAACTTGTTCGCGAGGCGTCATGCCTGATTCACTGCGTAAACCCTTCGGCAACAAGTTGCCTCCTACCTGACACGGCGTCATGCCTGATTCACCGCGTAAGCCCTTTCGCCAACAAGTTGCCTCCTGCCTGACACGGCGTCATGCCTGATTCACCGCGTAAACCCTTCGCCAACAAGTTGCCTCCTACCTGACACAGCGTCATGCCTGATTCACCGCGTAAACCCTTCGCGAACAAGTTGCCTCCTACCTGACACGGCGTCATGCCTGATTCACTGCGTAAACCCTTCGGCAACAAGTTGCCTCCTGCCTGACACGGCGTCATGCCTGATTCACCGCGTAAACCCTTCGCCAACAAGTTGCCTCCTACCTGACACAGCGTCATGCCTGATTCACTGCGTAAACCCTTTCGCCAACAAGTTGCCTCCTACCTGACACGGCGTCATGCCTGATTCACCGCGTAAGCCCTCTCGCCAACAAGTTGCCTCCTACCTGACACGGCGTCATGCCTGATTCACCGCGTAAACCCTCTCGCCAACAAGTTGCCTCCTGCCTGACACGGCACCAACCCTCTCGCAGGCAAGTACCGTCCCACACTTAAGCCTGCGGCCCTACAATCTCTATGCTCTTTTCCTACGCAGCCCCTGAGAACAAAGTCTCAAACCGGCTGTCTATTCTCGCGCTCTGACCTCTGCGGTCATTTGCCTGCTATATAGTTACCCTCTCTCAACCTGCCCCGATGAGTGCCCCATGTTTAACAAAGGACTGTTTCTGGCTTGCGCGCTTGTGCTGCTGAGCGCCTGTGATTCTTCTGCTCCGGACAAACCTGCCCCGGCTTCACAGCCTGTCGCGGTGGAGTCGAGTAAGCCCAAGCCAGCGGTGGACCTTCCCGCGTTGAGCAAACGTTACGAGGGCCGCGACCTGACCGTCGTGGACGTTTCGGAGATTCAGGTGGACGGAGCGAGCACCTTGTCGGTGAGCTTTTCCGTGCCACTGGACCCAGAGCAGAAGTTCGCTGAAAAACTGCATCTGGTGGACAGCAAGAATGGCAAGGTCGACGGCGCATGGGAGCTGTCCGACAACCTCATGGAACTGCGTCTGCGGCATCTGGAACCCAAGCGCAAACTGGTTCTGACCATTGATGCCGGTCTCGTCGGCGTCAACAAGGCGAAACTCGCAGCGGAATTCATCAGCCGCCTGGAGACCGCCGACCTGCAACCGACCGTCGGTTTCGCCAGCCGTGGCAGCCTGTTGCCGACTCGCCTGGCTGAGGGTTTGCCGGTCATCGCGCTGAACGTCGACAAGGTCAATGTCGAGTTCTTCCGGGTCAAGCCCGATGCGTTGCCAGCCTTTCTCAGTAGCTGGCGCGGCGGGTCGAGCATCGAGTATTACGAATCCAAAGAGCTATTGGACAAGGCCGATCTGGTTTACGAAGGCCGCTTCGACCTTAACCCGGCGCGCAACACCCGGGAAACCCTGTTGTTGCCGATTGCCGGGATCAAAGCGCTGCAAGGCCCAGGGGTTTATCTGGCGGTGATGCGCGCTTCTGGCACTTACACCTACGCCAACCCCGCCACCCTGTTCACCCTCAGCGACATCGGTTTGTCGGTGCATCGCTACGCCAACCGTCTGGATGCGTTCACCCAAGCGCTGGAGGGCGGCAAAGCCCTGAGCGGAGTAGAGCTGGAGCTTTACGACAGCAATGGCAAAGTTGTGGGTCAGGCGAAAACCGACTCCGCCGGCCATGCCGAATTACCGCTGCCGGCCAAGGCTGCCGTGCTGCTGGCGCATAAAGACGAGCAGACCAGCATGTTGCGTCTGGACAGCTCGGCGCTGGATCTGGCCGAGTTCGACATCACCGGGCCGCAAGCCCACCCGTTGCAGTTTTTCATCTTTGGCCCACGGGACCTGTATCGCCCGGGGGAAACCGTGCTGCTTAACGGCTTGCTGCGCGATAACGACGGCAAAGACGTAAAACCTCAACCGATTACCGTCGAAGTGCGTCGACCGGATGAGCAAGTCAGTCGCAAGTTTGTCTGGGAAGCAGACAAGTCCGGCCTGTATCAATATCAGCTGCAACTGGCAGACGAGGCACCTACAGGGCGCTGGCAGCTGGTGTTCGACCTGGGTGACGGCAAGCCCCAGCTGTATGAGTTTCAGGTCGAAGATTTCCTGCCTGAACGACTGGCGCTGGAAATCAAAGGCAGTGAAACACCCATCGCAACGACCGACAACGCGGTTTTCGATATCACTGGTCGTTACCTCTACGGCGCTCCGGCGTCTGGCAATAACCTGACCGGTTTGCTCTATGTGAGGCCGTTGCGTGACGCGGTGCCGGGCTTGCCGGGTTATCAGTTTGGTTCGATTACCGAGCCGGAGCTCAAGCAGGATCTGGAGATCGAAGCCAGCACCCTGGACGCACAGGGCAAGCTGAGCCTGGATGTTGAAAGCACATGGTCGAACGCGAAATCGCCGGTGCAGTTGATCCTGCAAGCCAGCCTGCAAGAGTCCGGTGGACGCCCGATCACTCGGCGTCTGGTGCAGCCGGTGTGGCCTGCGGAGCAGATGCCAGGCCTGCGCCCATTGTTCGGCAGCAATCCGGGCAGCGACGATGAATACGATGAAGCCAGCGGCATGCCCCAGACCGATGGCGATGGCCCGGTTGAGTTCGAAGTACTGGTCGCCGACTACGCAGGTAACAAGCTGGCCGCCGAGAACGTCAAAGTCCGGCTGGTTCGTGAGCGTCGCGACTACTACTGGAACTACTCGGACAGCGAAGGCTGGAGTTATCACTTCAACGAGAAATTCCTCAACCTCAACGAAGAAACCATCAACATCAAGCAGGGCTCAACCGCAAAGGTCACGTTCCCGGTGGAATGGGGCCCGTACCGGGTTGAAGTCGAAGATCCTCAAACCGGCTTGATCAGCAGCCTGCGTTTCTGGGCGGGTTATCGCTGGCAGGATAACGCTGAAGGCGGTGCGGTGCGTCCCGATCAGGTCAAGCTGGCGCTGGATAAACCGGGTTACAACGATGGCGATACGGCCAAAGTAACGGTCACGCCGCCTGCAGCAGGCAAAGGCTACTTGTTGGTTGAGTCCAGCGACGGGCCGTTGTGGTGGCAGGAGATAGAGGTGCCTGCCGAGGGCAAGACTTTCGAAGTGCCGCTGGACAAGCAATGGGCGCGGCATGATTTGTACGTGAGTGCACTGGTGGTTCGTCCCGGTGAGCGCAAGGCCAACGTCACGCCTAAACGTGCCGTCGGCGTGCTGCATCTGCCGCTGGATCGCTCGCCACGCAAGCTGGCGCTGACCGTGACTGCTCCGGAAAAAATGCGTCCCAAACAGCCATTGAAACTCAAGGTTGCGGCGAAAAATGCCGATGGCAGCGTGCCGAAAGAAGTCCACGTGCTGGTGTCTGCGGTGGACGTGGGCATCCTCAATATCACCCGTTACGCCACGCCGGATCCATTCGCCAGTCTGTTTGGTCGCAAAGAGTACGGTGCGGATCAACTGGATGTTTACGGGCAACTGATCGAAGCCGGTCGCAACCGCCTGGCAAGTCTGGCCTTCGGTGGTGACGCCCTGGCGAAGGGCGGCAAGCGTCCTGATACCTCGGTGACGATCGTGGCTCTGCAAAGCGCGCCAGTGACGCTCAACGAGCAGGGCGAAGGTGAAGTCAGCGTCGACATCCCGGACTTCAACGGTGAGTTGCGCATCATGGCGCAGGCCTGGACCGGTGAGCGCTATGGCATGGCCGAAGCGAAAACCGTGGTGGCCGCACCGATTATTGCCGAGCTGTCGGCACCGCGTTTCCTTGCCGGTGGTGATCAGACTACGGTAGCGCTGGACCTCTCGAATCTGTCCGGTCAGGCGCAGAAGCTCACGGTGCAAGCCACCGCTGAAGGTCAGTTGAGCCTCGCCAATGGCGCGCTCAGCCAGAGCGTGCAACTGGCCCAGGGTCAACGTACAACGTTACGCATTCCGGTGCGCGCCGAGGGCGGGCTGGGGCAGGGCAAGTTCAAAGTCGTGGTAAACGGCTTGGTGTTACCGGGCGAAAATCTGCCGCCGTTCTCTCGCGAGTGGACTATCGGCGTGCGTCCGGTTTACCCGGCGATGCTCAAGCATTACCGAACAACGCTGAACGAGCAGCCGTGGAACCTGCCTGAAGGCGCGCTTGATGCGTTCGAACCTGCCGGTCGCGAAGCTATGCTGTCAGTGTCGAGCCGTCCGCCGCTCAATCTGGGTGAGCAGATTCGCGCCCTGGAAGCCTACCCTTATGGCTGCCTCGAACAGACCGCCAGCGGGCTTTATCCATCGCTGTATGCGGATGCAGCCACCCTCAAGCGCCTGGGCATCAAAGGCGAAACCGATCCAGTGCGCAAGCGCAAAGTCGAGCTGGGCATCGAGCGGCTGCTTGGCATGCAGCGCCATAACGGCAGCTTCGGGTTGTGGAACGCTGATGGTGAGGAAGAATACTGGCTGACGGCTTACGTCACCGACTTCCTGCTGCGTGCCCGTGATCAGGGTTTTGCGGTGCCGCCTGATGCGCTGAAAAAAGCCAACGAGCGCTTGCTGCGTTATCTGCAAGAGCGCAATCAGATCGAAGTCAGCTACAGCCAGAACGCCGAGCACACACGTTTTGCCGTGCAGGCCTACGCGGGACTGGTGTTGTCCCGCAGTCAGCAAGCTCCTCTGGGCGCCTTGCGCAGTCTGTTTGATCGTCGAACCGATGCCCGCTCTGGTTTACCGCTGGTGCAGCTGTCGGTAGCGCTGGAGAAGATGGGCGACAAGCCGCGTGCCGATCAAGCGATGCTGGCCGGTCTGGCAGCAGGCCGCAAAGGCAACGAATGGCTGGCTGATTACGGCAGTCCGTTGCGTGATCAGGCGTTGATCCTGGCGCTGCTTGAGGAAAACAATCTGGCTGCCGACAAGCGCGACCATCGCCTGTTTGCCCTGGCCGATGAAGTGGCCGCAAGCCGCTATCTGTCCACCCAGGAGCGCAATGCGCTGTTCCTTGCGGGACGCGATCTGTTGGGTAAGCCGGAAAGTAAATGGACTGCGACGCTTCATGCGGGCGCTGAAAGTCGCGAGCTGAGTAACGAGCAGCCGGGCTTGAAGCTTGACGGGCCACTGCTGGCTTCTCCGATGTCGGTACAGAATCAGGGCAGTGCGACGCTTTATCAGCAACTGACGCTGTCGGGTTATCCGACTCAGGCACCGGTGGCTGGAGGCGAGAACCTCAGTATTCGTCGCGAGTACCTTGGCCTTGATGGCGAACCTGCCAACCTCAACGCGTTGAAAAGCGGCCAGCTATTGCTGGTGCACATCGAGGTCAAAGCTCAGCAACGGGTGCCGGACGCACTGGTTGTGGATTTGCTCCCGGCCGGGCTTGAGCTGGAAAACCAGAATCTGGCGCAAAGCGCTGCCAGCCTGGAAGACGCCAGCGAGTCCGTGAAAGAGTGGCGTCAGTCGATGGAGAATGCCGGTATCAAACATCAGGAATACCGCGGTGACCGCTTCGTTGCTGCGCTGGATTTGAACGGCTACAACACGGTGCACTTGTTGTACCTGGCTCGTGCCGTAACGCCGGGTATCTACCGTGTACCGCCGCCGCAAGTGGAGTCGATGTATCGGCCGAACTGGCAGGCGCTGGGTGAAGCGGCGGCGCAGATGGTGGTGAAGGGTAAGTAAGAGGTTTCTGTTGGAGCGAGGCTTGCCCGCGAAGGCGTTGTGTCATGCACCCAATTGGGTGTTTGGCGGAATGCCTTCGCGGGCAAGCCTCGCTCCAACAAATTTTCTGTCAATGAATAATCCAGCTCAGCAACCACAAGCCCAGCACCAGCCAGATGATGCCCATGATGATTGAAGCGCGCATAAAGGCGCGGATCGCCGAGTACAGGAACAGTAAACCGACGATTAACGCCAGGATGCTGACCAGTGAAGTGTCCATGCCCAAAGTGCGGGACAACCCATCAACAAAATTTCCGCCCGCGCTGGCGAAGAGATTGAAGAACCATTCCAGTCCATCGACGATAAAGCGGATGACCGCGCCGAGCGCCTGGCCCAGCCATTCGAAAAAGCTTTCTACCTGCATATGTGCGTCCTGATGAAGGTCATGGGAAAAGGCGACTGTTCGCTTTGGCTATCAATTGGCGCGGCGAGTTCCGTGGAGTGTAAGGGCGTTTTGCCTTGAAACCGGGAATATTGTCACGATTTCTAAAGAGACCTGCTCCGGTAGGAGCGAACTTGTTCGCGAAGCTGTGGTTGGGTTCGACATCTCCGTCGACTGACTCACCGCCCTCGCGAACAAGTTCGCTCCTACCAGGGATCTGTCGTGCCGGGCGCTGGCTGCTGTGCACCGTGCTGCTGATCATCACCCTGCTCTGGCTCGCCGACCGCCTCTGGCCGCTGCCATTACCGAAGGACGATCTGGCGCGTGTGGTGCTGGCCGAAGACGGGACGCCGCTTTGGCGTTTCGCCGATGCTGACGGTGTGTGGCGGTATCCGGTGTCGATCAACCAGGTATCGCCGTATTACATCGAAGCATTGCTGACTTACGAAGATCGCTGGTTTTACAGCCATCCCGGGGTCAACCCGCTCTCGCTGGTGCGGGCGACGTGGCAGAACCTCAAGGGCGCGCGGGTGGTGTCGGGCGGCAGCACGTTGTCGATGCAGGTCGCGCGGTTGCTCGACCCGCATGCGCGAACCCTGCCCGGCAAGGTGCGACAACTGTGGCGTACGATGCAGCTGGAATGGCACCTGTCCAAGGATGAGATTCTGGCCATTTACCTCAATCGCGCACCGTTTGGCGGCACCTTGCAGGGTGTTGCCGCTGCCAGTTGGGCCTATCTGGGCAAGTCGCCGCAACAATTGACCCGCTCCGAAGCGGCGATGCTGGCGGTGTTGCCCCAAGCGCCGAGTCGGCTGCGGCCTGATCGTCATCCACAACGGGCGCAGGTTGCACGGGACAAGGTACTCAAACGTCTGGCGCAATTTCAGGTCTGGCCGCAACGGGCAGTCGACGAGGCTCTGGAGGAGCCGTTACTGCTGGCCCCGCGTCAGGAGCCAAGCCTCGCTCCACTGCTGGCGCGGCGTTTGAACCGTCCGGACAGCCCGCCGTTGATTCGCACCACGCTGGATGCCGGACTACAGCGTCGTCTTGAGGATTTACTGCTGGGCTGGCGTGCCCGATTGCCGGAGCGCACCTCGGCGGCGATCCTCGTGGTCGAGGCGCAAAACATGGCGGTACGCGCATACGTTGGTTCGGTGGACATTAACGATGCCAAACGTTTTGGCCATGTGGACATGATCAGCGCCCTGCGTTCGCCAGGTTCGACTCTCAAACCGTTTCTGTACGGGCTGTCGATGGATGCGGGGCTGATCCATTCCGAATCCCTGATGCAGGACGTGCCACGCCATTACGGTGATTATCGGCCGGGTAACTTTGCGGCGGGGTTCAGCGGGGCGGTGGCGGCCAGTTCAGCGTTGTCGATGTCCCTCAACTTGCCCGCGGTACAACTACTGGAAGCCTACGGACCGAAACGCTTTGCCGCCGAGTTGCGCAACGGCGGCGTGCCGTTGACCCTGCCGCCGCTGGCCGAACCCAATCTGGCGATGATCCTCGGCGGCGTTGGTAGCCGTCTGGAAGACTTGGTCGGTGGTTACAGCGCATTCGCGCGGGGCGGGCGCAGCGCTGATATCCGCTTGCAACCCGATGCTCCGCTGCGGGAACGACGCATGATGTCACCGGGCGCGGCGTGGATTATTCGCAAGATACTCAGTGGCCAGTCGCGCCCGGATCTTGATCCTCACGCTGAACTGGTGCAGCGGCCACAGCTGGCCTGGAAGACCGGCACCAGTTACGGTTTTCGTGATGCCTGGGCCATTGGTGTCGGGCCGCGTTTTCTGGTCGGGGTGTGGATCGGTCGTCCCGACGGCACGCCGGTGCCGGGGCAGTTTGGCCTGGCTTCGGCCGCACCTTTGATGTTGCAGGTTCATGACGTGCTGGCCAATAGAGACAGTCAGCGAGGTATCTCCGCGCCGATTCAGCCTGTCCCGTCGAGCGTGGGCGTGGCAGCGATCTGTTGGCCGTTGGGCCAGCCCATGAACAAGAACGATCCGAACTGTCGCAGGCAGCGGTTTGCCTGGACGCTGGAAGGCACCACGCCGCCAACGTTGCAGGCCATTGATCAACCATTAGGATTGGGGCTGCAGGAAAAAATCTGGGTCAATGCTCAGGGCCTGCGGGTTGGGGCGGGTTGTCCAGAGGCGAAGGCGCAGGATCTGGTTCTATGGCCCGCCGCCCTCGAACCCTGGCTGGCGCGTGACGAACGCAGGGAAGCGCGCTTGCCCGCAGTCGATCCCACATGCCCGCCTCAAGGTCTGAATCTGGCACCGCCCCTGTCGATCGTCGGCGTTCGCGAGGGCGATCATCTACGTTTGCCGGCGGGCAGTCGGCAGGCGCTGCGCCTGAATCTTTCCGCCTTGGGCGGCAGTGGTCGTCGCTGGTGGTTTGTCGATGGCGTGCCGATGGCCGACACCGACAATCAGGCCCATTTCAGCCCGACCCTCACACGCCTCGGTCGTTATGAGCTAAGCGTGCTGGATGAAAGCGGTCAGACTGCACGGGTTGTGTTTGATACCGTCGATTGAGCGACAGACATCAATGAGCCGTGTCCCGTTGCCGACTTGCCCCGCTCGGCGACATGGCCAATGCCAGTTGCGTGCGGTTATGCATGTGGGTCAGGCGCAGCACCTGCGATACGTACAGTTTGACGGTGTTCTCAGTGATGCCCAGCTTGCAGCCGATCTGATAGTTGGTATGACCTTTGGCGACCAGCTTGGCTACGTCTTGCTGGCGAGGGGAGAGGGGCGCGAAGAGCATCGACAGGTCCATCTCGCTCTCGGCGTCTTCCTCGGCACTGGCAGTGGTCAGTAGCGGACGACGGAGCTGGTCCAGATCTTCGTATAGACCATCAATGGAAGCGGCAAGAAACCGCAGCTTTTCGTTGAGTTCACCCAGTTGGCGGTAGCTCTTTTGCCGCTCATGCAACACGGCTTCCTGGCGCTGGACGCCTTCGAGCACCTCCCGGAGATTCACCGGTTTCTGAAAGTAATCAGCAACGCCGGCACGCAGCGCTTTGATCACATCCTGCTTATCGTCGTTGACGGTCAGGACGATGGTTTCGAATACCCGCTTTTTACCGGCGGCCAGCTTGAGTGCCTGAACCAGCTCAAGGCCGTCGGGTGCTTGCATATTCAGCTCGCAAAGGACGATGCCGATTGCAGGATCGTTGCGAAATTGTTCGAGTGCTTCTTTGCTTGAATAACTGCCAGTGCATTCGTAGCCGTTGCTTTGTAGAAAACCGCTTAGCTCGTTTACAACGGAAGGCTGGTCGTCGACGACTAGTACTTTCACTGAAGAATTTATGTTCACGCGCTACTCCCTGTCTGCGAAATACAAAGCGTTGTCAGAGTCAAAACTCACGCTTTATCGATACGATCTAAGGTCACGTGTTCCCTGAGACCTTTACTACCGTAGTCAGACTTTCGCGTTATGTACATAGTGTTAAGCATTGTTTGCGACTAGTGGGCGGCTTCTTTGGGGGCATTGGCGAATGCGTATGCCTCTAGGTAACACGGACCCTGTAGGAGTGAGCTTGCTCGCGATTTGGTTTTCTGGTTGAAGAATTTATCGCCTGAACTGACGCGATCGCGAGCAAGCTCACTCCTACAGGCCCGGTGTGGAGCGCACTATTGCGATATTGAAGCCGAAAGTTTGCCGTCTGCAGTCGAGGTATTTGAGCGTTAAAAAAGTTTTTGACGTTTAATCGTTTTTCGAGCACGGGAAGATTTAACGCATTGAAGTCGCAGGTACTTACTTCTTATACCTATTTAAAAAGGGGCCATTATTGTCGGCCCCTCAACTAACGACCGCCACTTAACGTGGCGGATATTGCTCCAGAATCTTCGCCACTGTCTGGCGAATAGCCGTTTCACGGGCGTTTGGGGCGTTGTCCTGATTGAGGATGCGCTCCGTGCTGCCGCGCCAGACCAGCTTGCCGTCCTTGCCGTCGAACAGGTCGATCTGCAGGGTCGTGACCTTGTAGTCCACGCTGCGGGTTTCGGTCATCGGTGCGTTCCAGTAACCGTAACCTCCCCAAGGGCCCCAGCCTCCGCCGTAATTGGTACTGACCAGTTGCTGGCGGTTTTCCATGATCAGCCAGGCTTGAACCTTCAGATCACCATTGGCACCTGCCGGGGCCATGCGCAAGCCGCGCTGGTCGAGCTGTTCGCCAATCGACTGGCGAATACGCTGGTCGGTGAGATCGCTCTTGATCCGTGGATCATCAGGTTGGTACTGCACGCCGGGCTCCTTCCAACTCCAGCTGCGGTAGCCGCCAAAATCACGACTGGCGTCGAAGTCACGATTGATCTGGTTGGTTTGGCAGGCACTGAGCAGCACCAGCAGGGACAGCAGAGCAAGGCGGCGAAACATGGCAGTTCTCCGAAGATGTCAGGAAGGAGGATACGCGCTCAATGCTTTTTGCACAGCCTGACGCAGGGCCTTGGATCGATCCGATTGATCTCCGCGGTTTTGCGTCTCTGCGCTGGCGCTCCACACAGGCTGGCCGTCGCGGGCGTCGAACAGGCTGATGCTGACGACGACTACCTGTTCCTGATAAGTGCGCACGATCGGCACGCTGGCATAACCGCCATAGCGGTTGCCGTATGGGCCGCGGCCATAGCCGATTCCGCTGCCGCCATAGTAGGGATCGGAATAGTCGTCACGCACCTGACGGGTGCGGGTTTCCATGCGGGTTTGCGCACTGACTTGCAGGTCTGCAGGTTGCGTGCTGTTGGCCGGGCGCAGACCGCGCTGATCCAGGCCATTGCTGACCGCCTCGGCGATTTGCGCCGAATCAGCCCAGGCAGAGCCGCCGGGCAGTTGGTTGTTGCGCCAGGTCCAGTTGCGATAGCGCCCGTAGTCCCGTGGCGCTGCCGGGTATGCGCTCATGTCCACGGCATTGGCCGCGTGAGCGGGGGCAGGGGGCAGTGGTCTGGAATCTGCGCGATACGGGTTATCGCTCTGGCACGCAGCCAGACCGAGGAAAAGAGGAATCAAAGCAAGGCGGCGTTTCATCATGGCCTCCGCAAAGTGGCCTTCTAAGACAGGAAACGGAGATCAGCAACGCCGGACTGCCTGTGATCACCCCGGCGCTTGGCGAGAATCAGAGCGGGCGACACACCCAATGCAGGTAACGACCCAACCCTGCATAGGCGGGATGCCGACGGTGAGCCAGTTCCATTTCCAGCAAGTCCACGAGTTCGGCCCGAGCCTGAAACTCCACCGGCATGTAGTCGTGAAACACTCTGACACCGCTCTGGGTTTCGACACGCCAAAGGCGTTCAAGTTGCGCCGCCAATTCCCGCGGATCAAGAGGCTGCTGCGGGGTCAGGCTTTGTTTCTCGCCCGCCATGTCGTTCTTGCGCATTTTCTTGAAGTGGCCTTTGAGCAGGTTGCGATAGATCAGCGCGTCGCGGTTATAAAACGCCAGGGACAGCCAGCCATCGGCTTTGGTCAACTGACGCAGCACCGGGAGAATCGTGTGCGGCTCGGCCAGCCATTCCAGCACGGCGTGACACAGCACCAGATCATAGGGCTCATGCAGTTGATCCGAGAGTTCCTGCCAGGGCGCCTGAATGAACGTAGCGATCTGGCCTGCGTCGGCGAATCGCTGGCGCGCACCTTCAAGCATGGGGGCGGCCGGTTCGGCGAGCGTCACGTCATGGCCGCGCTCCGCCAGCCACAACGACATGTGGCCCAGCCCGGCACCGATATCCAGCACGCGCAACGGGCGTTCGGGCAGCGCTTCGGTCAGGTCAGCCTGTAGGACCGCGAGGCGAATCGCACCCTTGGCACCGCCGTAGATTTTTTCGGCGAATCGGGTCGCCAGTTGATCGAAGTGACGATCACTCATTTGGCAAACCTGCGTTCACTGTCAGCCAGCTTGCTGCGAACCACGGTGTCCATGTCGATGCCCAGTTCGCTGCACAGCAGCAGTAAATAAAGAATGATATCGCCCACTTCCTGACCGGCATGTTCCAGCTTCTCGGGCGGCAACTGGCGGGACTGGTCTTCGGTCAGCCACTGGAAGATTTCCACCAGCTCGGACATCTCCACGCTGGCGGCCATGGTCAGGTTCTTGGGGCTGTGAAACTGCTTCCAGTCGTTCTGATCGCGGATGCGGTGCAGGCGTTGGGTGAGTTCTTCTAGGTTCATGGGGTGTCCTGAATCATTCATGGGCATACATCTCCGTAGGACTGGCTTTAGCCGGGAGAGAGCCGTTGGATTCGCACAATAATTTCGCCAGAAATAATGCCCTCCCGGCTAAAGCCGGTCCTACGGGTCCTATGTTTGCTGCGAGACAGCGCGGTGTCAGGGCACCTGTGCAGCTCCTGCGGATCTGCGTCATCTAGTTTCTTTCAACCACTCCAGAGCCCCAAGCCCCGCAGCCTTGCCGCTGGCGAAGCATGCGGTAAGCAGGTAACCGCCGGTTGGCGCTTCCCAGTCGAGCATTTCTCCGGCGCAGAATACGCCAGGTAACTGCTTGAGCATCAGGCGCTGGTCCATGGCTTCAAAGGTTACACCGCCTGCGGTACTGATGGCTTCGTCCAGTGGGCGCGCTTTGATCACGGTCAGCGGCAAGGCTTTCAAGGCTCGGCTCAGTTGAGCGGGATCATCGAAAGCTTCACGCGGGGCCAGTTCGCGCAACAGGGCGGCTTTGACGCCATCGATACCCAGCTGGCTGTGCAAGTGTTTGGACATGGAACGTGAGCCCCGGGGTTTTTCCAGGGCTTTCTGAATAGCGGGAGACGCCTTGCCCGGTAGCAGGTCGATCAGGACAGTGGAAGAACCCTGCTGATTGATTTCTTCACGAATCTGCGCCGAAAGGGCATAGATCAGGCTGCCTTCTACGCCGTTGTCGGTAATTACGCATTCACCCAGGCGAGGTGTCTGGCCGTGCATGCCGATGCCGATATTTTTCAACGGTGCACCGGCGAACTTGCTGCGCAGCAACTCGCTCCAGCCAGCCACTTCGAAACCGCAGTTGGCGGCTTGCAGCGTCTTGAGGTCAACGCCACGCTCGGCCAGTAGCGGCCACCATGCGCCGTCAGAGCCCAACCTTGACCAGCTTGCGCCGCCCAGTGCCAGCAACACGGCATCGGGTTTCAGGATTATTTCGCCTTCGGGGCGAGCGATGCGTGTGTTGCCTGCGATATCCCAGCCGAGCCAGCGATGCCTCGTGTGTATCGTGACGCCGCTCTCACGCAAGCGTTTGAGCCAGGCACGTAGCAGTGGCGCGGCCTTCATGTCGGTAGGGAAGACCCTGCCCGAGCTGCCGATGAAGGTTTCGATACCGAGGCCGTGAATCCAATCGCACAGATCATCCGCGCCCAAACTGCGCAGCAACGGTGCGACATTGCCGGAGCGTTCGGCATAGCGGGAAAGGAAGGCCGGGTAAGGCTCGGAATGGGTAATGTTCATGCCGCCGACGCCCGCCAGCAGAAACTTGCGCCCCACTGAGGGCATGCCGTCGTACAGATCGACCTTGATCCCGGCCTGACTCAACACTTCGGCCGCCATCAAACCAGCAGGGCCGCCGCCGATGATGGCGACTGAGGGAGTGGTGGTCGGGGTGATGTCAGTCATGGCGTGGTGCGTGTCTTTGCGGTTTGGTGGGGCATTCTACCTGCACCGCGCCCCGGTCGCTCCTACCAAACAACATGCGATCCTTTGAATTGAAGCGCATAGCTGTAGGAGTGAGCTTGCTCGCGATGGCAATCTTCCAATCGAAAATACTTCGCCTGATTAAACGCTATCGCGAGCAAGCTCACTCCTACAGGTCCTGCGTGGTGTCATGAGACAGAGTTCACAACCCCTCCGACACCCAGACCCTCTGCGCGCTGTGGTGCAGGATGCCGTGGCGGCGCGCCAGAGCGTAGCGATCCTTGCTGTAGCCGCCGCCAATCACGCCCATGACCGGGATGTTGCGCCCGATGCAGTGGCGCAGCACCGCTTCATCGCGGGCGGCCACTCCGGCGTCGGTCAGTTTCAGGTAGCCCAAGGCGTCATCCTGATGGACATCGACGCCTGCATCGTAGAGCACCAGGTCCGGCTGATAGAACGGCAACAGGTAGTTGAGCAAGTCATCGACGACTTTCAGGTATTCGTCATCGCCCATGCCCATCGGCAGCGGGATGTCCCAGTCGCTCTCGGCTTTGCGCGCCGGAAAGTTCTTTTCACAATGCAGCGAGACCGTGATCGCGTCCTCGGTATCAGCGAGAATCCGCGCCGTGCCGTCGCCCTGGTGCACGTCGCAATCGAAGATCAGGACTTTGCCGACGCGACCGCTTTGCAGCAGGTAATGACTGATCACCGCCAGATCATTAAAAATGCAGAACCCGGCTGGATAGTCGTAATGCGCGTGGTGGGTGCCGCCTGCCAGATGACACGCCAGCCCGTGCTGGAGGGCCTGTTCAGCGGTCAGCAACGAACCGCCCACGGCGCGAACCGTGCGCCGTGCCAGGTCCTCGCTCCACGGCAGGCCGAGTCGCCGCTGATCCTCGCGGGACAAGTCACCTTCCATGTAACGCCTTATATAAGAAGGGTCATGGGCAAGTGCGAGAATGTCGTTAGGGCAGATCTGCGGTCGCAGCAAGGCAGCGTCGCTGGTCAGGCCGCTGTCGATCAGGTGATCGTGCAGCAGGCGGAACTTGTCCATGGGAAAACGATGGTCAGCCGGGAAGTCCGGGCTGTAATCCTCGTGATAGATGAGCGGCAGGGACATTTCGGGTCCGTTCAGAGGTCGAAGCCGGATAGTGCCAGCATTGCCCCTGAACGCCCAGCTTTGTGAAACAACGCGAAGCTACACTGGCCGACACAGTGACTGACCGGTTAATGGAGAAACCGATGGAGCCGATTCTTAAACTCGAGAGCGCGCGATTGTTGATGCGCCAATGGCGAGATGACGATTTACAGGCGTTTGCCGACATGTGTGCGGACCCCAATGTCATGCGCTATTTTCCTGAGCCACTGAGTTATCTGGAAAGCGCTGCACTGATCGGTCGCATACGTGGGGATTTTGCTGAGCTGGGTTTTGGCTTGTGGGCGCTGGAGCGCAAGGACACCGGCCAGTTCATTGGCTTCACCGGGCTTGGCGTGGTGAATTTTGAATCACACTTCACTCCGGCCATTGAGATTGGCTGGCGTCTGGCTCGGGAGCACTGGGGCTTTGGTTACGCCAGCGAAGCGGCCTGGACGGCTATGGGTTGTGGGTTCGAGCACCTGGGAGTGGATGAGATCGTGTCGTTCGCGGCGCAAAGCAATGAGCTTTCGCAAAAAGTGATGCAGGTGATTGGCATGACCACGGACCCGGTCGATGACTTCGAACATCCGAACCTGCCGCCGGAACATCCGTTGCAACCTCACGTGCTGTATCGCATTACTCGTCAACAATGGCTGGATACGCTGCAAGCTTGAAGGGGCTGATGACGTTAAATTCTGTATCATTTCAGCTTTTGTCACGCTTGATAGGCGGACGAACCGTTTGTGCGAGGAGTAATGAATGAGCCAAGTGTTGGATGATCTGGTTGCGCTGTTGAGCCTGGAGCCGATTGAAGAAAACCTGTTCCGTGGCCGCAGTCAGGACCTTGGCTTTCGTCAGCTGTTTGGCGGCCAGGTTCTGGGGCAGTCGCTGTCTGCCGCCAGCCAGACCGTTGAAGACGCAAGGCACGTGCACTCTTTGCACGGTTATTTCTTGCGTCCGGGGGATGCTGGTTTGCCGGTGGTCTATCAGGTAGATCGGGTTCGCGATGGCGGAAGCTTCAGTACACGCCGGGTGACGGCGATCCAGAAAGGTCAGCCGATCTTCACCTGCAGTGCTTCGTTTCAATACGACGAGCAGGGTTTTGAGCACCAGACCTCGATGCCGCAAATCGTCGGCCCGGAAAACCTGCCTTCAGAGCTGGAACTGATGCAGCAACGGGCGCACCTGATTCCTGAGAACATGCGCGACAAGATGCTCTGCCCAAAGCCTATCGAGTTTCGCCCGGTCACTGCCAGCGATCCTTACAACCCGCAGCCGACCGAGGCCGTTAAGTACATCTGGTTCCGCACCGACGGCTCGCTGCCGGAAGTGCCTGCGATGCACAAATACCTGATGGCTTACGCGTCGGACTTCAATCTGCTGACCACTTCTTTGTTGCCCCACGGCAAGACGGTCTGGCAGAAGGATATGCAGGTCGCCAGCCTCGACCATTCGCTGTGGTTCCACGGCGATCTGCGGGCTGATGACTGGTTGCTGTATGCCATGGACAGTCCTTGGGCGGGCAATTCCCGTGGTTTCTCCCGTGGCAGCGTCTACAACCGCGCCGGGCAATTGGTGGCCTCGGTCAGCCAGGAAGGTCTGATTCGTCATCGCAAGGACTGGGCATGAGTCTTTCCGGGATTCGCCACTGGGTCTTCGACATGGACGGCACGCTGACCGTGGCCGCCCATGATTTCCCGGCGATCAAACGTGCGCTGGATATCCCGCAGGATCACGACATTCTTGGGCATCTGGCGGCGTTGCCTGCTGATGTCGCGGCAGCCAAGCATGCCTGGCTGTTGGAGCATGAGCGGGAGCTGGCTCTCGCTTCCAAAGCTGCGCCCGGTGCCGTTGAACTGGTTCGCGAACTGGCCGGGCGCGGTTATCGTCTGGGCATCCTGACCCGCAACGCCCGGGAGCTGGCCCATGTGACGCTGGAGGCCATCGGTCTGGCGGAGTGCTTTGCGGTGGAGGATGTTCTCGGTCGCGATGAAGCCCCGCACAAACCGGATCCTGCGGGATTGCTGCACTTCGCCAACGCCTGGCAGGTGCCTGCCGCGCAAATGGTCATGGTGGGGGATTATCGTTTTGACCTGGATTGCGGGCGTGCGGCCGGTACCAAAACCATCCTGGTCAACCTGCCGGAAAACCCATGGCCGGAATTGGCGGACTGGCATGCGCAGGATTGTGGGGAAATACGGGCTTTGCTGGATTGACGCTTCGCGAACAAGTTCGCTCCTACCGTTTAGCGCGGTGTCGGGTAGGAGGCAACTTGTTGGCGTGAGGGGTTGCGCGGTGGTTCAGGTCTGCCGCTTCGCGAACAAGTTCGCTCCTACCGTTTAGCGCGGTGTCGGGTAGGAGGCAACTTGTTGGCGAGAGGGGTTGCGCGGTGAATCAGGTCTGGCGCTTCGCGAACAAGTTCGCTCGTACCGGTTGGCGCGGTGTTGGGTAGGAGGCAACTTGTTGGCGAGAGGGGTTACGCGGTGTTTCAGGCCTGCCGCCTCGCGAACAAGTTCGCTCCTACCGGTTGGTGCGGTATCAGGTAGGAGGCAACTTGTTGGCGAGAGGGGGTGCTCGGTGGTTCAGGTCTGCCGCTTCGCGAACAAGTTCGCTCCTACCGTTTAGCGCGGTGTCGGGTAGGAGGCAACTTGTTGGCGAGAGGGGTTGCGCGGTGAATCAGGTCTGACGCTTCGCGAACAAGTTCGCTCCTACCGGTTGGCGCGGTGTTGGGTAGGAGGCAACTTGTTGGCGAGAGGGGATGCTCGGTGGTTCAGGTCTGCCGCTTCGCGAACAAGTTCGCTCCTACCGGTTGGTGCGGTGTCGGGTAGGAGGCAACTTGTTGGCGAGAGGGGATGCTCGGTGGTTCAGGTCTGCCGCTTCGCGAACAAGTTCGCTCCTACCGTTTAGCGCGGTGTCGGGTAGGAGGCAACTTGTTGGCGAGAGGGGTTGCTCGGTGGTTCAGGTCTGCCGCCTCGCGAACAAGTTCGCTCCTACCGGTTGGTGCGGTATCAGGTAGGAGGCAACTTGTTGGCGAGAGGGGATGCTCGGTGGTTCAGGTCTGCCGCTTCGCGAACAAGTTCGCTCCTACCGGTTGGTGCGGTATCAGGTAGGAGGCAACTTGTTGGCGAGAGGGGTTGCGCGGTGAATCAGGTCTGACGCTTCGCGAACAAGTTGAACTGGCTTAATGATCCCGGACACCTCTTAAGGGCGATATGATTCGCCCAATCAGGAGGTTCCATGCAAGAGCGAAAGACCTA
>NZ_LKBT01000004.1 GCF_002699985.1 Pseudomonas sp. ICMP 561
TCGCAGAAGGCTTTGCAGCTTTCCGTAGACTGCTGGGGGCGGCGTCCAGGGGCGAAGATTTTCGCCTTCGTTTTTCAGAAATCGGGCAAGAAGACGGGCATCAGATGCGTCTGTTTTACTACGGCCACCGACACCTTTACGGTAATTACTGAGTTGAAAACCGTCGATGATGTAGACGTCGAAACCAGACTCATCGACCAGATCGACGTGATAAACATTTGTCGCTTCAACAGCAATGGCGGTGGTCCTCGGTAACGTTTTAAGCCAGCGTTTTATGGCAGACTTTTCGTTGGTTATCGAGGTGAGCAGATCCGGATCTGCCTGGTAGGTAACGAGCTCAACTTTGGCGACATCCACGCCTACGATTGACTTCGAAACACGCATTGCCATGAGCATTTCTCCACGCTAAGGTTTGACGACTTGTTGGGGGTTCACCCAGAGGCGCAGGCTTGTTTCTATCGTCGCTTGAACGAAGCATTCTTTATCGGCGCTTTTGGTGGAAGGGGTGGGGCGAGGTCTCCCACGGTCTGTACTGTTGCAGCAGTCAGATGCGAACTGTTCGTCCCACCACCCCTTCAAGTCTAACCATACAAGCGAACTCCCACGGTCTGTACTGTTGCAGCAGTCAGATGCGAACTGTTCGTCCCACCACCCCTTCAAGTCTAACCATACAAGCGAAATTATTCGCGAAGCGGTCTTTCGGGAAGTGCATCGGCGTCTGACAAAACGCATTCGCGAATGAATTCGCTCCCACATAGACCGCGCTATTCAGTAGGACCGGCTTTAGCCGGGAGGACGTCAGGACATTCGCTAAATATCCTTCGGTAGTAATACCGCCCTCCCGGCTAAAGCCGGTCCTACGGGATTGCAGGTGAACATAGAATCTCCCACGGATGTTCATATGCAGGCCTCAAGAGAGCCATCAACTGCCTGAGCCGTCCTGCTGATTTGTGCTTCTTTCTCTATGCCAATGCCGAGCACTCTGATAGTGCGCACTTAAACGCTCTGTGTATTTTTGGTGCGTTTTTATCGCTCATGGCTGTGCACATCGGTAACAAAACATGTCACTGGCTCGCTGAAACGATTCTTCTCGCCGTTAATCCGACCGCTCTAGCACTAACGTTTCCGAAAGCGACGTCGTTTTTGAGTCATTCTGGCGCAGAATTTGCGTAAAAAATAAAAAACGCCCCGTTTCTTTCCTTTTACGAAGACGGTTGGGCAGTCGCTCCGCACGCAAAGGTAGTTTTTTAATGAGCAGCATCCCTAACGCTTCAGAGCTCGATCAGGGGCTCAAACCTCGGCACATCACCATGTTGTCCATCGCTGGTGTCATTGGTGCCGGTCTATTTGTGGGTTCGGGCCACGCAATTGCCGAAGCGGGTCCGGCGGTACTGCTGGCTTACGCCGCTGCCGGTACGTTGGTGGTTCTGGTCATGCGCATGCTGGCCGAGATGGCTGTTGCGGCACCGGATACAGGGTCTTTCTCGACGTATGCCGATCGCGCGATCGGGCATTGGGCCGGTTTTACCATCGGCTGGCTGTACTGGTGGTTCTGGGTCTTGGTGATTCCGCTGGAGGCCAACGCCGCCGCAACCATCCTTCACGCGTGGTTCCCGAACATTGCCATCTGGGTGTTCACGCTGGTGATCACCCTGCTGCTCACTGTGACCAACTTGTTCAGCGTGAAGAACTACGGCGAGTTCGAGTTCTGGTTCGCGTTGATCAAAGTGCTGGCAATCATCGGCTTTGTAGTACTGGGTGTCGCGGCTATTTTTGGCCTGCTGCCCAACAGCCAGGTGAGCGGCGTCAGCCATCTGTTCGATACCCAGGGCTTTTTGCCTAATGGCATGGGGGCTGTGTTGGCTGCGATGCTGACCACTATGTTCTCGTTCATGGGCACCGAAATCGTTACCATCGCTGCGGCTGAATCGAAGAATCCGGAAAAGCAGATCACCAAGGCCACCAACTCGGTGATCTGGCGGATCTGCCTGTTCTATCTGGTGTCGATCTTCATCGTGGTCTCGCTGGTACCGTGGAATGACCCGCGCCTGGCTGAAGTGGGCTCCTATCAGACCGTGCTGGACATGATGGGCATTCCAAACGCCAAACTGATTGTGGATATCGTGGTGCTGATTGCAGTGACCAGTTGCCTGAACTCGGCGCTGTACACCGCCTCGCGCATGCTGTTCTCGTTGGGTAAGCGCGGCGATGCCCCGGCGGTATCGACGCGTACCAGCAAAAGCGGTACGCCTTACTGGGCGGTCATCCTGTCTACTGCGGCTGCATTCCTGACAGTGTTCGCCAACTACGTGGCTCCGGCTGCCGTATTCGAGTTCCTGCTCGCCAGTTCCGGCGCAATCGCGCTGTTGGTGTACCTGGTGATCGCGGTGTCCCAACTGCGCATGCGCCAGAAGAGCATTGCTGCAGGTGAAACCCTGTCGTTCCGCATGTGGCTGTTCCCGTACCTGACCTGGTTGGTGATCGTGTTCATCATCGGTGTGCTGGGCATCATGCTGGTTCAGGAGTCACATCGCGTGGAGATCATCGCGACGGGCCTGCTGAGTATTCTCGTGATTGCCACCGGCGTCCTGGTTTCCCGTCGTCGCAAGGACGAAAGGGCTGGCAAGGCTGTGTTGAATTGACCGATTGACCCGCTGAAAACAAAACGGCCGCGATCAGTAATGATCGCGGCCGTTTTTGTTTGTGCTGTGAAATGCTTGGTAGGAGCGAACTTGTTCGCGAGGCGGTATCCCCGTTTGTGCAGGCCTAATGTCTCGCCAACAAGCTGCCTCCTACAGGTTCGTATGGCGGCTTGAATACATCCGTCCCTCGGCTATCAACGCCAACAGATTCGGGTCGCGCTCCTTCGATTTCAGAAACACCATGCCGATGTGCTGTTGCATGCGATAGCGCTGCTGCAGCGGTATCAGCTTCACCCGGTTCTCGTAAACCGCTGCGATACGCCCCGGCAACAGCGCATACCCCACGCCTGAGCTGACCATGCTCAGCAAGGTGAAGATGTCGTTCACCTGCATCGCTACCTTCGGTTCAAACCCTGCCTGCTGAAAAACCCGGATGCCATCACGATGCGTGGCGAAGCCTTGGGTCAGGGTGATGAAAGTCGCCTCGCGCAGGTCGCTCAGGTCTACTTCGCTGTGCTGTGAAAACGGTGAGTCGGCGGGGACGGCGAGAAAGATGTCGTCGGAAAACAGCGGCAGATGTTCGCAGTCCGGGTCGTTGACGCTCTCGTCCAGTGACACCAGAATCGCGTCCACTTCCATGTTCTTGAGCTTGTAGAAGAGGTCGATGTTGGAGCCCATGATCAAGTCGATGTTCAACTCGCTACGGCGGATTTTCAGGCCCATGATCAACTGCGGAACGGTCTTTACCGTCAGCGAATACAGCGAACCGAGCTTGAAGCGTGCGGCGGAAAATCCGGCGGCCTGACGTGTCAGCTCAACCGTGGCGAGCACGTCCTGAATCAGTTTATGGGCTCGCTCTTCCAGCACATAGGCGCTTTCCAGCGGCGTCAGGTTACGACCTTCATGCTTGAACAGCGGGCAGCGCAGGGCGCTTTCCAGTGAATGAATGGCGCGGTGCACGCTGACGTTACTGGTGTTCAGCTCCGCAGCGGCTTTGGTCAGGTTGCCGGTGCGCATGAACGCCAGGAATATTTCCAGTTTTTTCAGGGTCAACTCATCGTCGATTTGCATGTCGTGAGGCTTCTTGTTTGAGTGCCCCGATTGTGCACATTTAGATAGCCACTGGCTGTAATAAAAAACTGTTTGGCTAACGCATGGCTTGCGCTTTACGTCCCTAAGCTAGAGCCTTGCGCTGCAGTTCAGAACGATGAGGTAGTGTGCGGATGTATTACGGAGAAAAATTCAACGCCTGGTCCCACCTGGTCGGTGCAGTGCTGGCTTTGGTCGGAGCCATCTGGTTGCTGGCGATTGCCAGCCTTCAGGGTGATATCTGGAAGATAGTCAGCGTCGCGATCTACGGCGTAACGCTGGTGTCGTTGTACAGCGCATCGACCGTTTACCATAGCGTGCGCGGACGGGCGAAAACGATCATGCAGAAGGTTGATCACTTTTCGATCTACCTGTTGATCGCAGGCAGCTACACGCCGTTCTGTCTGGTGACCTTGCGCGGCCCCTGGGGCTGGACGTTATTCGGCGTGGTCTGGGGCCTGGCGGTGATCGGAATCCTGCAGGAAATCAAACCCCGCTCCGAAGCCCGGATCATGTCCATTGTGATCTACGCGGTCATGGGCTGGATCGTGCTGGTGGCCGTCAAACCCCTGATCGCCGCACTGGGCACTGCAGGCTTCACGTGGCTGGCGGCGGGCGGCGCGCTGTACACCATCGGCATTATTTTCTTCGCTTACGACACCCGTTTTCGCCACTGGCACGGGATCTGGCATTTGTTTGTGATTGCCGGGAGTCTGCTGCACTTTGTGGCGATTTGTTTTTATGTGTTGTGAGTAGCGGATGCCCTTAATGAACAACATTCGCATCACTGAATTGAACGCATTTCTGTAGGAGTCGCCCCGGTGTCCCTGACACCACGCTGTCGCGCAGCAAACACGGACCCTGTAGGAGTGAGCTTGCTCGCGATTCGATTTTTCTTTCGATAATTTTCCCCTGACCTAACGCTATCGCGAGCAAGGTGGAGCGCCACCCCGGTCATTCCTACAGGTCCGCGGTTTGCAGCGAGACAGTGAAGGAATATCGATTCACCTGACGCCCCGCATCAGTGCACGCTTGAAACCCTATCAACCGATTTCCCACCAACCCTCGCCGTAGCGCGCCGCCCCGTGCGGGCGCACCAAATCGGCAGGCTTTTGCACTGCATTGAAGCATTTGATTCATTATTTAAAACTGTTGAATTATTTGATTCTTGCTCCTAGTCTGTTGCTCGACCCGCCTGCTGGCGACTTCTTGCAACGACTGAGACCGGGAGCAAAAGATGAACGTGAAAGTACTCTTGAGTATGGCGGTGGCCACTGCGTTTTCGGCTTCTACCTGGGCGGCGGACTGGACGGTAGGGGCCAACGTGGGCAATGTGCCCTGGGAGTTTCAGGACGCCAAGGGCGAGATCGTCGGCTTTGAGGTCGACGTGGTCAAAGAAGTCGCCAAGCGTGCCGGCAAGACAGTCGAGTTTGTGAATATTCCTTTCAACGGCCTGTTCAGTGCCGTGCAGTCCAAGCGTGCAGACATCGCTATTTCGTCGATCACTATCACCCCAAAACGTCTTGAATCAGTGGGCTTCGCTCAGCCGTATTACGACAGCGATCAGTCACTGTCGGTGCTGACCAAATCTGGCATTGATGGCCTCAAAGGCATGCAGGGCAAAGTGGTCGGCGTAGACACCGGCTCGACGGGTGACATGTGGGTGACTGCGCATCAGGCCGAGTACAAATTTGGCGATGTGTCCCGCTACGAAGGGCTTTCCCCGGCGATGCTCGACCTGGCTTCCGGGCGTATGGACGGCTACATCAGCGATATTCCGGCCGTGCTCTATTACATCAAGGACAAGCCGCAATACCGGGTGGTCGCCCGTATTCCCACTGGCGAGAAGTACTCGCTGATGCACGCCAAAGGCTGGGCGTCTGCGACTCAGGTCAACGACATCATCACCGCCATGAAAAAAGAAGGCGTGATCGCAGGCTTGCACAAGAAGTGGTTTGGCGCAGACGCCGATCCAGAGTCCAGCACCGTCAAGGTTGTCGACGTACTCAAATAAGCGCGGCTAATAACCTCTGACTGTTCAAACCCGGCGCCTGGCGCTGTCACCAAGGAGTCCTGATGGAGCTGGTCCAGACTTTCTTCAACTGGGGTGTGTTTGTCGACGCACTGCCGCAGATGCTGCGGGGCCTCGGGGTGACGGTGTTGCTTGGCGTGGTCAGCATCATTCTTGGTCTGGTGGGCGGTTTGCTGCTGGCCATGCTACGTCTGTACGGCTATGCACCGATCCGGTTGCTGGCGCGAATTTACATCGATGTGATGCGCTCTATCCCGCTGTTGGTGTTTTTGGTGCTGATTTATTACGCACTGCCGTTTGTGGGGATTCGTCTTTCCTCGTTCGCCGCAGCGGTGGCGGCGCTATCGCTGGTGTCCTGCGCATACTCGGCAGAGATTTTTCGCTCCGGTATCGAAGCCATCCCGCGTGGCCAGTTCGAAGCAGCGGCGTCGCAGGGCATGAGCTTCTTCAACACGATGCGCGACGTGATCCTGCCTCAGGCCATGCGCATTGTTCTGCCGCCCATGACCAGTAACTGCATCAACGTCATGAAGGACACGGCACTCGCTTCGGTGGTTGCCATGCCGGATCTGCTCAAGCAGGCGACTCAGGCGCAGGCACTCTCTGCCAACCCCACGCCGCTGGTGGGCGCGGCGATCATGTATCTGTTGCTGCTACTGCCCCTCGTGCAACTGGTCAGTTGGGTCGAGCGGCGCAACGGCGCGGGGAGGAAGAGCTGATGAGCGCAGTCATCCAGATTGAAGGTGTTGCCAAGTTTTATGGCAGGTTTCAGGCCCTGGCGGATATCAACCTGTCAGTCGAGCAGGGCGAAGTGGTGGTGATCCTCGGGCCGTCAGGCTCAGGAAAATCCACGCTGATTCGCTGCATCAATCTGCTGGAGGAGTATCAGGAAGGCGAGATCCGGGTAGCTGATCAGCGGGTCGAAACCGGACCGAAACTGGCAGGTATTCGCTGTGAAGTCGGCATGGTCTTCCAGAATTTCAATCTGTATCCGCACATGACGGTGCTGGCCAATGTGGCGCTGGCACCGGTGCGGGTGCGTGGTTTATCGCGCCGCGATGCGCAGGATCGAGCGCGGGTATTGCTGGAAAAAGTCGGCATGAGCGCACACGCCGACAAATACCCTGGTCAGCTTTCCGGTGGTCAGCAACAACGCGTCGCTATTGCCCGAACCATGGCCATGGAGCCACGGGTGATTCTGTTCGACGAGCCGACTTCTGCGCTGGACCCGGAAATGGTGGGTGAGGTGCTCGACGTCATGCAAAACCTGGCGCGCTCAGGCGTGACCATGGTCGTGGTCACCCATGAGATGGGCTTCGCCCGTAAAGTCGCCGACCGTGTGATTTTCATGGAGAGCGGCCGGATCATCGAACAGAACAAGCCCGAAGCCTTTTTCACAGCGCCTCAAGAGCCGCGAACACAGGCCTTTTTGCAGGCCATCCTGCACCACTGATTCCTTTTGGAGACTGCCCAATTGAACGCCCTCGATATCGATTATGTTCGCAGCCAGTTCCCCATGCTGGCCGATGGTTTTGCCTATCTGGACAACGCCGGTGGTTCGGCGGTGCTCGGGCGCGTGGCTGACCGGGTCCGTGACTACCTGATTCACAGCAGCGTGCAATTGGGTGCGTCCTACAACGGATCGGCTTCAGCCGGTGCGCTGGTGCTACAAGCCCGGGAGTCCGTGGCGCAATTGATCAACGCGTATCACGCCGAAGAATGCGTGATGGGCGGCTCGACCACGCACTTGCTGCAAATCCTCTGTCGCGCTGTTGCGCCTTCGATCAACAGCGGCGATGAAATCATCGTTACCCACAGCGATCACGAAGCCAATATCGGCCCGTGGCAGCGGTTGTGCGAGGAGCGTGGCGCGACGTTGCGAGTGTGGTCCGTCGATCCGCAAACCCTGGAACTGGAGCTCGACGATCTGGATGCACTGCTTGGCTCGCGTACCCGCTATGTGGCCATGACCCATGCGTCGAACATTCTGGGCAGCGTCAACCCGGTGGCCGAAGTCGCCCGTCGTGTGCATGCCGTGGGCGGCAAGTTGTGCGTCGATGCTGTGGCGTATGCGCCCCATCGTCTGGTGGATGTGCAGGCCAGCGGTGCGGATTATTACGTGTTCAGTTTCTACAAGGTGTTCGGCCCGCACTTCGCGGTTCTTTGGGGGCATCGTGAGGCGCTGCTGGAGCTGCCGAGCCTCAATCACTTTTTCATTGGTCAGGACGTGATCCCTTACAAGCTGCAACCGGGCAACCTCAACTACGAGCTGTCTTACGGCTGCATGGGCATCAACGAATACCTGCTGGATATAGGCCAGCGCCTGGGCGCCAGCGGCAGCCCGCGCCAGATCATGCAGGCAGCGTTTGATGCGTTCGAAGTGCAGGAAGATTTGCTCGCCGAAACCCTGTTGTCATTTCTGCGTGAAACAGCAGGCGTGCGGATTATCGGCAAGCCTCAGGTAACGGCGGGTGATCGGGTGCCGACCATCAGCTTCGTGGTAGAGGGCGTGCAATCGGAAGCCATCGTGCGGCGCATTGACGAACACGGGATTGGGATCCGCTTCGGTGACTTCTACGCGCGACACTTGATCGAACAGTTGGGCCTGGCCCGGTTTGGCGGTGTGGTGCGGGTATCGATTGCGCACTACAACACGGTCGACGAAATGCAGCGTCTGGTCCGGCATCTGGCCGAGGCGATCAACGACTTGCGTCCATCCTGATTTTTACGAGCGACCTTTCATGTCAGCAGTGCCTCAAACCCTTGCCGAGTTACGTGCGGCTATCGTCGAGCAGCAGGATCGTTTGACCGCGCGTATGCGAGATGCGGCGTGCTACCTCACCGAGCATCCCCATGACGTGGCGCTCAACACGGTGGCTGCGCTGGCGGAGCGCTCCGGTATTGCTTCATCGGCTTTTATTCGGCTGGCCAAGGCGCTGGGGTTCAACGGCTTCAGCGACTTGCAGCGATTGTTCAAGGCACCGTTGCAGCAGGCGGGTTCGTCGAGCTTCAGTGAGCGCATTCGTCACTATCAGGGTGAAGAGCTACTGGAAGACCCGACCGATGTCGGCGCCATTCTGACCGCGTTCAGCCGGGCCAACATCGTTTCTCTGGAGCATCTGGCCGAGGGGCAGCAGGTCGAAGCGCTGGAACAGGCAATCACTCTTTTGCAACGGGCGCGCACCACGTTCGTGGTGGGCATGCGGCGGTCATTCCCGATGGCCAGTTACCTGAGCTATGCGCTGAGTCGCGTCGGTCGTCGTGCCGTGCACATCAGCGGTCTCGGTGGTTCATTGCGCGAGCAAGTCGCCGCGCTGCACAGCGATGACATTCTGGTTGCCGTGAGCTTTCCGCCGTATGCCACAGAAACCATCGAAGCCTGCCAGCAGGCGGTTGCAGCAGGCACACCTATTGTGGCGATTACCGACAGCCTGCTCAGCCCTATCGGCCAGCACGCGGCGGTCATCATTGAAGTCAACGATGCGGAATTACTGGGCTTTCGCTCACTCACGGCGGCGTTCTGCGTGGCCCAGACCCTGGCGATGGGGCTGGCGTTTCGCGACGGTCAGTCGCTGAGCGGCCCTGATCATGATGCTTTGAAAAACATCGACTGCTGAGCCGAGTTGCCGGCGGTCTGAACCCCACCTCTGCGCCTGTGCAGGAGATTGCTCTTATGGCTACACCCCTTCGCGATCTGGTCGGCTACGGCCAAAACCGTCCTCAAGGCACCTGGCCTAATGGTGCGCGGTTGGCAATCAGTCTGGTCATCAATTATGAGGAAGGCTCCGAGCGCTCGCTGGCGATGGGCGATCCCGATCAGGAAAGCATGACCGAATGGGGCAGCTACCAATTCCCTGATGGCGTGCGCAATCTGGCGATGGAGTCGATGTATGAATACGGCTCGCGGGTGGGTATCTGGCGGATTCTGGAGATCCTCGAAAAAGCTGGCGTGCCATCGACCTTCCACGCCTGCGCGGTAGCGTTTGAGCAGAACCCGGACGTCGCCAAGGCGGCCGTTGCGCTGGGTCATGAAGTCTGCAGTCACGGCTATCGATGGGAAGAGGTTTTCCGCCTGACCGAAGAGGAGGAGCGAGAGCACATTCGTCTCGCCGTGGAATCATTCAAACGCACGTGCGGCAAGCGTCCGGTCGGCTGGTATTGCCGCTATGGCGCAAGCGTGCGGACCCGGCGTCTGGTGGCCGAGGAGGGCGGTTTTCTCTACGACTCCGATGCCTATAACGACGACGTGCCGTACTACGTCGACGTTGAAGGCAAACAGCATCTGGTGGTGCCGTACACCAGCGACGTGAATGACTTCCGTTACTGGAACTCGCCCGGCCTGTCTCAGGCGTCGGACTTTTTCGAATACATGAAGGAAAGCTTTGAGGTGCTCTATGAAGAGTCTGCTGATGGCTTGCGCATGATGTCGGTGGGCTTGCACCCGCGCATGGTTGGTCGTCCGGGACGCGTGCGGGCGATAAAGCGTTTCATCGAATATGCCCAAGGCCACGAAGGCGTCTGGTTCGCGACCCGCGAGCAGATTGCCAAAGCCTGGATGAGCCGCGGCTAAACCCACTTTGAGGAGCACCGCGCCATGCAGGCTTTTGATTTAGTCATTCGCAACGCCAAAGTCATCACGGCGGCGGACAGTTTTGTCAGTGATATTGGCGTTCGCGACGGGCTGATCGTCGCGCTGGGTCTGGGGCTGGAAGGCGCTACTCGTGAAATCGATGCAGCCGGTCGCTCGGTGACGCCCGGCGGCATCGACAGTCATGTGCATCTGGATCAGCCCACCGGCGACGGTTCGGTGATGGCGGACGATTTCGAAAGCGGGACCCGCTCCGCAGCCTGCGGCGGCACGACGACGGTGATCCCGTTCGCCTGTCAGCAGAAAGGGCAAAGTCTGCGTGCCGCTGTCGATGATTATCACCAGCGAGCGGATGGCAAGGCGTTGATCGATTACGCTTTCCACTTGATCGTGACAGATCCTACAGAAGACGTGTTGAGTCGCGAGCTGCCTGAACTGATCGCAGAGGGTTACACCTCTTTCAAGATCTACATGACCTACGACGCGCTAAAGCTGGACGACCGGCAGATACTGGAGACGTTGTCTGTTGCACGTGCTCAGGGTGCGATGGTCATGCTGCACGCTGAAAACAGTGACTGTATTGCCTGGCTGACCGAGCGACTTCTCGCGGCGGGGTTAAGCGCTCCGCGTTATCACGCAACGTCACGGCCCATGTTGGTAGAGCGTGAAGCCACTCACCGCGCCATTGCTCTGGCTGAGCTGGTGGATGTGCCCATCCTGATCGTTCATGTATCGGGTCGAGAAGCCATCGAGCAGATTCGCTGGGCGCAGGACCACGGCTTGAAGGTGTATGGCGAAACCTGTCCGCAATACCTGTTTCTGACCGCCGACTCGCTGGGCTGCGATGACAGTTTTGAGGGCGCCAAATGCATTTGCAGCCCGCCACCGAGAGACGCTGCGAACCAGCAAGTCATCTGGGACGGCCTGCAGAATGGTTCGTTTGAGGTGTTCTCCTCGGACCACGCGCCGTTTCGTTACGAAGGTCCGGACGGTAAACGCGCTCATGGCGAACATGCGCCCTTTTCGGAAGTGGCCAACGGCATCCCCGGCATTGAAACGCGCATGGCATTGCTCTGGTCGGAAGGCGTCTGCACCGGGCGTATTACTGCGCAGGAATTTGTCGCGCTGACTTCGACCAATGCGGCGCGGCTGTATGGCTTGTACCCACGCAAAGGCAGCATCGCGATTGGCGCCGATGCGGATTTGGTGATCTGGGACGAAGGGCTGGATTTCGAACTGCACAACGACCGCTTGCACCATCGCGTGGATTACACGCCATACGCAGGCATGCGCTTGACCGCCTGGCCTGCGCTGACGCTTTCACGGGGCGAAGTGGTGTGGGATGGCGCAGCATTGGGTCAGAAGGGACGCGGACAGTTCTTGCCCTGCGCAAGGCCAGAACCGGCCAAGGCCCGACGCAGGAAGACCGAGTTGCCTTACCTGTAGCGAGGAGCCTGTAGGAGCGCGCTTGCCCGCGATGGCTTTGTGTCAGGCACCATCAACGTTGGATGTGCCGGCGTCATCGCGGGACAAGCGCGCTCCTACAGGTCCAATATTGCGGCGCGATGAGATTAAAAATCCCCCCACAACTGCTGCGCTACGCTCAGCGCAACCACGGGTGCCGTTTCGGTACGCAGCACGCGAGGGCCGAGGCGGGCGGCGTGGAAACCAGCGTCCTGAGCCTGGTCGACTTCGGCGTCGTTCAAACCGCCTTCCGGGCCAATCAGGAAGGCGAGGGTGGTGGGCTTGTTGTGGCTGGTCAGCGGCTCTGCAACCGGGTGCAGCACCAGCTTGAGTTCGGCATCGCTGCGCTTGAGCCATTCAGCCAAAGGCATAGGCGGATGAATCACCGGGACCACCGAGCGACCACATTGCTCGCAGGCGCTGATCGCGATTTGCTGCCAATGGGCCTGACGCTTCTCGGCACGTTCGTCCTTGAGACGCACTTCACAGCGCTCACTGACAATCGGGGTGATCTCCGTAACGCCCAGTTCGGTAGCTTTCTGAATCGCCCAGTCCATGCGCTCGCCACGGGACAAACCCTGGCCGAGGTGGATACGCAGTGGCGATTCTGTTTGCCCGGGGAAGGTTTCGTCGAGCTGGACGCGTACGCGCTTCTTGCCGACTTCCAGCAAGGTGCCGCGAAACTCCTGGCCTGAGCCATCAAACACTTGCAGTGCATCGCCTTCGGCCATCCGCAGCACGCGGCCGATGTAATGCGCCTGAGCTTCAGGCAGTTCGTGTTCACCTAGGCTCAGGGTGGCGTCGATGAAGAAGCGGGACAGTCTCATGGTGGTTCTCTGAAATTTTGAGTGCGGCGTTGTTCTTGCTATGTAGGAGCGCGCTTGCCCGCGATGGCGTTCTGTCAGCCACCCAATGCTTGGGATTTACCGGCCCCATCGCGGGCAAGCGCGCTCCTACAGCGGTTACGTACCTAACCCGGATCACGAAAATCCGGGTGGAAATTTTCTCTCACGGCGACGCTGATGCTTTTACGCGTCGCGATGTCGATACCTTCAGTCGCGACTTCGGCGAGGAAGTCGATCTGCTCCGGCGTGATCACATACGGTGGCAGGAAGTAAACCACGCTGCCCAGCGGACGCAATAGCGCGCCGCGCTCCAGTGCATGCTGGAACACCTGCAGGCCACGGCGTTCCTGCCATGGATAAGCAGTCTTGGTGGCTTTGTCCTGAACCATCTCGATGGCCAGCGCCATGCCGGTCTGACGCACTTCAGCCACATGCGGGTGATCCACCAGATGCGCGGTGGCGGTGGCCATACGCTGGGCCAGAGCTTTGTTGTTTTCGATGACGTTGTCTTGCTCGAAGATATCCAGCGTCGCCAATGCCGCCGCGCACGCCAACGGGTTGCCGGTGTAGCTGTGCGAATGCAGAAAGGCGCGAAGCGTCGGGTAGTCGTCGTAGAACGCGTCATACACGTCATCAGTGGTCAGCACAGCCGCCAGAGGTAGATACCCGCCCGTCAGCGCCTTGGACAGGCACAGGAAGTCCGGACAAATGCCAGCTTGCTCGCAGGCAAACATGGTCCCGGTACGACCGAATCCCACCGCGATTTCATCGTGAATCAAGTGCACGCCGTAGCGATCACAGGCCTCACGCAGCAGCTTGAGGTATACCGGGTGATACATGCGCATGCCGCCCGCGCCCTGAATCAATGGCTCTACGATGACGGCGGCCACCGTGGCGTGGTTCTCGGCCAGCGCATGTTCCATGGCGGCGAACATATTGCGCGAGTGTTCTTCCCAGCTCATGCCTTCGGGGCGGTGATAGCAATCCGGGCTTGGCACCTTGATGGTGTCCATCAGCAGCGCTTTATAGGTTTCGGTGAACAACGGCACGTCGCCCACTGACATCGCTGCCATGGTTTCGCCGTGATAACTGTTGGTCAGGGTGACGAAGCGCTTCTTGTCCGGCTGGCCGCGGTTGAGCCAATAGTGAAAGCTCATTTTCAGCGCGACTTCGATGCAGGACGAACCGTTGTCGGCATAGAAGCAGCGGGTCAGACCATCAGGCGTCAGTTTGACCAGCCGTTCGGATAGTTCAATCACCGGCTGGTGGCTGAAACCGGCAAGGATCACATGTTCCAGTTGGTCGACCTGATCCTTGATGCGTTGATTGATTCGCGGGTTGGCGTGGCCAAACACATTGACCCACCAGGAACTGACGGCGTCCAGATAGCGTTTGCCTTCGAAGTCTTCCAGCCACACACCCTCACCACGCTTGATCGGAATCAGCGGCAGGCTTTCGTGGTCTTTCATCTGGGTGCAGGGGTGCCACAAAACCTTGAGGTCGCGCTGCATCCACTGATCATTCAGGCCCATTGGTTTTCTCCGGATAGCGACTCGCATGGTGCGAGGACGAGCAATCGCGCAAGCCTATGCAATGCCCGGCTAAGGGACAACCTTTAGTACCAATTGGTTTTGAATGCTAACGCTTTCGTGCAGAAAACACAGATCCCGTAGGAGCGCGCTTGCCCGCGATGCGGTGTGTCAGCAAAAAACGTATTGCCTGAACTGTCGCCATCGCGGGCAAGCGCGCTCCTACAGAAAAAACCATTCATTCAGATAGTTTTTTTATGTTTGACAGGCGCCCGATGGACATCACTGGCAGGCCTGCTGCGGCTGGCGTATCCTTCGCGCCTCTGTGACGTATCGAGCGTCATCTACCGAAACCTCCCCCTGCTTTTTTCGGAGTCTGCTGAATGCTTTCTGGTTGGCTGCGCGCCTGTGCGCTCGTTTTAGTTGGGCTGGTCAGCGTTTCGGCGCTCGCTAATGAAAAACAAAAGACTGCGATCGTGGTTGGTGGTGGGCTTTCGGGCCTGACAGCTGCGTACGAGCTGCAAGCCAAAGGCTGGCAGGTCACGCTGCTGGAAGCCAAGCCAGCGCTGGGCGGCCGTTCCGGTCTGGCTACCAGCGAATGGATCGGCAATACCAAGGCGCAGCCTGCGTTGAACCAGTATCTGGAGCGCTTCAAGCTGGCCACGGTGCCTGCGCCGGAGTTTGTCCGCACGCCGGGCTACCTGATTGATGGCGTTTATTTCAGCAAGGCCGATCTGGCGCTCAAGCAACCGGCGACCGCCGAGGCGATCAAGCGCTACGAGGAAACCCTCGACAATCTGGCGCGCTCCATCGACAACCCGGAAAACCCGGCGGCCAACAGCACACTGTTTGCACTGGATCAGATCAACGTGGCGAACTGGCTGGATCGTCTGACCCTGCCAGCCACCGCTCGCCAGTTGATCAATCAGGAAATTCGCACCCGCTATGACGAGCCGTCGCGCTTGTCGCTGCTGTATTTCGCACAGCAATCCCGGGTCTATCGCAATGTTGACGACCGTGATCGCCGTGCAGCGCGTCTGCCAGGTGGCAGCGCGGTACTGGCTGAAGCGTTCGCCAAGCAAATCAAAACCATCAAGACCAACTCACCGGTTTCCGCCATCGTTCAGGATAAGGACGGCGTAACGGTCAAGGCGGGCGCAGTCGGTTACAGCGCTGATTACGTGGTGCTGGCCGTGCCGCTGCGCGCATTGAGCAAGATTCAGATGACGCCTGCGCTGGATGCCCAGCACATGGCGGCGATCAAGAGCACCAACTACGGTTGGCGCGACCAGATCATGCTCAAGTTCAAGACGCCTGTCTGGGAAAGCAAGGCCCGCATGTCTGGCGAGATCTTCAGCAACACCGGTCTGGGCATGCTGTGGATCGAGCCAGCAACCAAGGGTGGCGCCAATGTGGTGATCAACCTGTCCGGCGATAACGCGCGGATCATGCAAGCGTTTGGTGACAAGCAATTGGTGGATCAGGTACTGATTCGCCTGCACACGTTTTATCCACAGGCTCGTGGCGCTTACACCGGCTACGAGATTCGTCGTTACAGCGTCGATCCGTCCACTGGCGGTTCCTATCTGGCATTCGGACCGGGGCAGATCAGCAAGTTCTGGCGTGTGTGGGAAAAGCCGATTCAGCGCGTAGCCTTTGCCGGTGAGCACACTGATACGTTGTACCCTGGCACGGTTGAAGGCGCGTTGCGCACAGGCCAGCGTGCCGCCAGTCAGGTCCAGGATCTGGCCGCTGGCAAGTCGTTTGAACCTGTGAAAATCGTCCCTGCGCCAGCACCTGCAGTGAAGAAGGACGAAGGTGGTTTCTTCAGTAATATGTTTGGCGGTTCGTCTGACAAGGCTGAAGCCAAAAAGCCTGAGCCAGCCAAAGCGGCTGATGCGGCCAAAGCTAAAGAGAAAGGTGGCTTCTTCTCGTGCTGGTTCGGCTGTGCTGAAGAGCCTGTCGCCAAGCCCGTCGAGAAAGCTCCTGAGCCAGCACCTGCTCCCGCTCCTGAGGCTGTAGCTCCGGTGGTTGCGCCTGTCGTTGCTCCGGTCAAAGCTGAGCCTGCCAAGGTAGAACCCGCTAAAAAGGCACCGGTGAAAAAGGCTGAGCCTGCCAAGAAAACTCAGACCAAGGAGCCTGCGAAAAAAGCTCCTGCCAAAACCCCGGCTCAGATTGAAGCTGACAAGAAAGCAGCTGCTGCCAAGGCGAAGGCCAAAGCTGCTGCTGAGGCTAAAAACTGATCGGACTGAAGTAGTAAACAAAAAAGGGCGCGATCTTGAGATCGCGCCCTTTTTCGTTTTGCTATTTTTAGGTTTGTTACCGGCAAACTCAACTTCTGAAAGAAATGCCCCTTCTCCCTGACTTTGCACTGTCTTGCAGAAAACGGATACCTGTAGGAGCGCGCTTGCCCGCGATTGGGTTTTCAGTCGATGAATATATCGCCTGTGCTCACGCGATCGCGGCAAGCGCTCCTACGGGTCGGTGTTGGCGGGAGGAGGCAATGCCTACAAAAATCTGGAAACCGCTTATTTTGCGCCCGTCGTCGCGAAGCTCTTGGCGCCTTCAACACGCCGATCTTCTTTGAGAACCCACTGCGGTTCGCTTCTGCACTTGTACTTCACGCCTTTACGTCGCGTGATAGTGCTCACCTTGGTCATGCATTCTTCCCGGGATGCGTAGGCGTCTCCTGCCTTTCGCTCTTCCACACAGCCTTCCATACCACTGCACATTGTCATAACGACAAAATAAACAGTCATCATCGCGGTGTTGCTCCATTGATCGATGCGATCTAAAAGTCCTGCTCCGGTGCTCGTTACTGTCTGAAGACGGGTTGCAGTGATTGATTTGGGCTCGGTGCAAGAGAGGCACAGGCTCATCCCTTGTAGGCCTGTGGGAGATGCTGAGGCTTATTCAGATCGGCCACAATGGCCTAATGCTTCCATCTGTCGGAATAACGTCACTCATTGCGAATTCATTGGATGGTGTCATTTTAATGAACATGAATTTAGTCATTAATTTGACCTTTTGAGGGTTTTTAGGCTTCTTTGACGGGAGGTCAAGCAGGTAGTGCATCGGCCGAGGATTGAGGGCGAAGTGCCGCTCATCGCAGTTGAAAGGCCGATGGTCATGGCAAGGTTTTGTTACGAAGCAATTCTCGCGATGCTGGGCTTGAGTAGTACGCGGGTTATCGCTTTTTCGTCTATCAATGACAGTCAGCATTGAATGCGGACGCGGCGATGAAGATGATGAAAAACGTAACAATCGTATTATTCGATACTTCAAAGCGAAATTTTGCGCTTTCATTCGATAGATAAAAAGCTAGTCTGGCATCAACTCCTACAGGGTAATGGCAATGCAGGTACGCAACTCATCCTCTCGCTACGGTCTGGTCAGCATGGTGCTGCACTGGGGCGTTGCTGTTGCAGTGTTTGGTTTGTTCGCGCTAGGGCTGTGGATGGTAGGTCTGGATTATTACGACACGTGGCGTAAGGCCGGGCCCGATTTGCACAAAAGCATTGGCATCACGTTATTCGCCTTTATGTTGTTCCGCATTGTCTGGCGCCTGCTCAGCCCGCCGCCGCCGTCTCTCGCCAGCTATGGCAAGTGGACGCGAATCGGCGCGCACGTTGGGCATATGTTTCTTTATGTCGGTCTGTTTGCTGTGATGTTCGCCGGTTACCTCATTTCCACCGCCGACGGCGTGGGGATCCCGGTATTTGGTCTGTTTGAAATACCTGCGCTGTTTAGCGGTCTGCCTGATCAGGCCGAAACCGCTGGCTGGATTCACTTGTACCTGGCTTGGGTGCTGGTGGTCTTCGCAGGGCTGCATGGTCTCGCTGCACTGAAACACCACTTCATTGATCGCGATGTGACCCTCAAGCGTATGCTGGGTCGCGCTTAATTGTTCAACCAAAACGGGAATAAAAGCATGTTGAAGAAGACTCTCGCCGCACTGGCTCTTGGTACTGCACTGTTGTCTGCCGGTCAGGCGATGGCCGCTGATTACGTGATCGACAAAGAAGGCCAGCACGCTTTCGTTGACTTCAAGATCAGCCACCTGGGCTACAGCTTCATCCACGGTACGTTCAAGGACTGGAGCGGCAAGTTCAGTTTTGACACTGCCAAGCCTGAAGCAAGCAAAATCGACGTTGAGCTGAAAACTGCCAGCCTGTTCACCAACCATGCTGAGCGTGACAAGCACATCAGCAGCAAGGACTTCCTGGACGTTGCCAAGTTTCCTGAAGCCAAGTTCGTCTCTACCGCGGTCAAGTCTACCGGCGCAAAAACTGCTGACGTGACGGGCGACCTGACCCTGCACGGCGTGACCAAGCCGATCGTGATCAAGGCGACTTTCAACGGCGAAGGCAAGGACCCATGGGGCGGCTACCGTGCCGGCTTCAACGGTACTTCGACGCTTAACCTGAATGACTTCGGCATCAAAGGCCCAGGTCCTACCTCGCAAACCCTGGACCTGGAAATCAGCTTCGAAGGCGTTCAAGCCAAGTAAGCTTTCCGGTTGATCAAAACGCCGACCTCAGGGTCGGCGTTTTTTTTGTCTGAAATACAACGATTGACTGTGGGAGCGAATTCATTCGCGAAGGCGGCGTCTCAAACGACGAATATGCATTGGATGTACTGGCCTCTTCGCGAATGAATTCGCTCCCACAAGGATCGGCTTCAACAGGGTTTCACACACAAAAACGCCCCGAACCAGTCGGGGCGTTTTTTGTTCCGGCCTTGCTTAACCTTCGCGGTTGCGGGTCAGCAGGGCTGGCTTTTCACCGCGTGGGCGGGTTGGCAACTGATCGAGTTGTTCAGCGGACGGGAACCGGTCGCTTTTCGACTCTTTGTGCATGATCTTCGGTTGCGGCTGGCTCTGGCTGTCGCGAGGACCGCGAACTGCCGGTTCCTGACGGGCCGAGTCATCGCGTGCCGGGCGGCGGTTGCGCGGGTTCTCGTCACGGCGAGCCTGGCCATCGCGTGGAGCACCGTTACGAGGGCCGTTGCGCTTGGCTGGTGGCGTACCGGTGGATGCACCACCGCCACTGCGCGGACCACTTGGGCGCGGGGCGCGAGCGGCTGGAGCAGCGCCGGTACCCGTGCTGGCTGCCGGAGCGCCAGGACGACGACCGCGGCTCTGGTTCTTGTCCTTATACGGACTGACGTAATCAGCGCGGTTGCCGAAGTTATCCACTTCGTCATCCAGAAACTCGTCCGGGGCGCGATCTGCAGCCGGGCGCGGTGCAGCTGCGCGAGGATTTGACGCACGCTGTTCGCGAGCCGGAGCACCTTCACCGCGAGGCTTCTGTTGTTCACGCGGCTTGCGGGCCGGACGTTCACCAGCAGCGGCTGCCGGTTTTTCCTTGCCCTTATCTTTGCCTTTGTCTTTGCGACCACCGCCACCGCCGTTCGGACCATCGCCACGAGGTCCGCGCGGATTGCGTGGGTTACGCACGTCCGGACGCTCGCGAACTTCAGGCTTCTCGGCTTCTACTGCGGACATGTCGAAGCCCATCAGATCGCCATCGGCAATCTTCTGCTTGGTCATGCGCTCGATGCTTTTGAGCAGCTTTTCTTCGTCCGGAGCAACCAGCGAAATCGCTTCGCCGTTACGGCCTGCACGGCCTGTACGACCGATGCGGTGAACATAGTCTTCGTCTACGTTCGGCAGTTCGAAGTTGACCACATGCGGCAACTGGTCGATATCCAGGCCGCGAGCGGCGATGTCAGTCGCAACCATGATGCGTACTTCACCGGCCTTGAAATCGGCCAGCGCTTTGGTGCGAGCATTCTGGCTCTTGTTACCGTGGATCGCCACAGCGGTAAGGCCGTGCTTGTCCAGGTACTCGGCCAGACGGTTTGCACCGTGTTTGGTGCGAGTGAAGACCAGCACTTGCTCCCAGGCACCCTGAGTGATCAGGTGCGCCAGCAGCGAACGCTTGTGGTTGGCGGGCAGGCGGAACACGCGTTGCTCGATACGCTCGACCGTGGTGTTCGGCGGCGTGACTTCGATGCGCTCCGGGTTGTGCAACAGCTTGCCTGCCAACGCTGTGATGTCGTTGGAGAACGTCGCCGAGAACAGCAGGTTCTGACGCTTGGCAGGCAGACGTGCGAGCACTTTCTTCACGTCGTGTACGAAGCCCATGTCGAGCATCCGGTCGGCTTCATCGAGCACGAGGATTTCAACGTGGGACAGGTCGACGCTGCCTTGACCGGCCAGATCGAGCAGACGGCCAGGGCAGGCCACCAGCACGTCTACGCCACGGGCCATGGCTTGAACCTGTGGGTTCATGCCGACGCCACCGAAGATGCAGGCGCTGACGAACTTCAGATCGCGGGCGTACAGCTTGAAGCTGTCATGCACCTGAGCGGCGAGTTCGCGAGTCGGGGTCAGGACCAGTACGCGGGGTTGGCGCGGGCCGTGACGTTGAGATTTGTCCGGATGACCGTTGGGAAACAACCGTTCCAGAATCGGAAGGGCGAAACCACCGGTTTTACCAGTACCTGTCTGGGCGGCAACCATCAGGTCGCGACCTTGCAACACGGCGGGAATGGCCCGCTGTTGCACCGGAGTAGGCTGGGTATAGCCCGCTGCCTCGATGGCGCGGACTAGAGCCTCGGAGAGACCGAGGGAAGCAAAGGACATGAGTAATCCTGTTTTAGTTAGAGCTTATGCTCAAAGGGAAGTCTTGCCTGGCGCGAATGGCGTTCAGGCTTCGTCGAAACTGCCTGAGCGTCGATCATGCCGTTCGGTGAACAGGGTGATCGCGGCTCGGTGTTTTCGTTCAAGCTTTGGAGAACGCAGTCCCGTCCGGTCCTGCTGGGCCTTCAGTGCATCTCGTGACGCTGCGCAATAAAAGAAGATGCGCTATTGGCGTGATCGAGGAGCCTGAAACAAGACCGAGCATCCGGGCGTAAGCCTGGCGGGAAGGCCGGAGTATAACAGAGCAAACGCCAAGCGCTGCTTTCCTGCTGCTCAACGGTGCCATTAGTTGAGCGCGGAGTACAGCAGGTTATCGCGATTATCGGGCAGAACCCTGCATCAAATGCGCGTGAACAGCCTCTCGGCGCCGCCCGAGCAATGTGCGAAGTACCCAGTGATTCAACCACTGCTCAAGTTGCACGGATTCCATCGGCCGCTTTTGGCGTTTTTCAGCATTTTCTCGAGCTTTGTCCCACCATACTGTGCAGCACGCTCGATCGAATTCGTTGCTATGGGTGTAGCAGCCGTAAAGGATCTCGAGGGCAAACTGACGTTGCTCGCGTGGCGCGAACAGCGTCGCCGTTTTGTACATCGAACGCTGCCAGGCGGGCGGACGTGGCACCACGGTACTGACGCGCTGGGTAGCGTCCAGCGCTTTATCGTGGGCAGGATTATCTGCGTGCTCCAGTAACCATGCGTTTATCTTGGCTCTGAACAGTTGTTTGCGGCTCCAGTAATGGTAAACGAGGTCCGTACACTGTTCGATCTGCTTGTTGTTGTACGCAGCCATGCCAAGGCAGAACTCTTCGAGGCTGTAGGCTTTATTGGCCAGCGGATAAAACTCGTCCATCAGAGCAATGGACCTGTCCAGCAACTGGGCGTCGTCCCGGGTCAGTCCAATCACCCCGGAATTGATCATGGGCATCTGATCGTCAGCAAGGCCTCTTGACTGCAGTGTCGGCGCCAGCGCCTTGTAGAGCTTAGATTCCCGGTTCGAGCCGTAACTTCCTGCAATCGCATTACAGAGCAGCGTGCCAGGTTTTACCCGATCGAAAAGCGCGTAGGGAGTGGTGTTGAAAATGGTGTCTGTATCGATCAGCAATGCGCGCTCATATTCATCAAGCACAAGGCGCACGACGACATGCTTGGCCCGGAAATGATAGCCATGCGGCTCGCTCCATGCCTTGCGGGTTTCTGCATCCAGGGTACGGATATGGACCGGTAGATTCTGGTAGGGCAATGGGTCGTCAGTGAACACCTGGATGTCGAATGCCTGAGCCGGCTGCTGACGCTTGCAAGCCAGGGCACTGGCGATGCTGAAGACCGCCTCCTGATGGTAGGTTTGAGCGCCGAACACCAGATAGATGAGTTGCGGCGTTGAGGTTTTATTTTCAGATGGTAAAGTCAACGACATACGTCCAGGCAATCGTAGGTCTTGGCACTCAAGACCTACACCGTAAAAAAGCCGCGTATCTTAACGCGGCAACTTCAGGTTGTTCCAGACCGCCAGGCTCGGTTCAGCCTGGTTCAGGGTATAGAAGTGAAGCCCTGGCGCGCCACCTTGCAGCAGGCGTTCGCACATCTCGGTAATGACCTGTTCGCCAAACGCCTGGATGCTTTGCACGTCGTCGCCGTAGGCTTCCAGTTGCTTGCGGATCCAGCGCGGGATTTCCGCACCGCAGGCATCGGAGAAGCGCGCGAGCTTGCTGTAGTTGGTGATCGGCATGATGCCCGGCACGATTGGCAGGGTAACGCCTTTCTTCTGCACGCGTTCCAGGAAGTGGAAGTAGCTGTCGGCGTTGAAGAAATACTGGGTAATTGCGCTGTCGGCACCGGCCTGGGCCTTGTGCACGAAGTTCTTCACGTCGTCATCGAAATTGCGCGCCTGAGGGTGCATCTCAGGATAAGCCGCTACTTCGATGTGGAAATGGCTGCCGGTTTCTTCACGAATGAACGAAACCAGGTCGCTGGCGTAGCGCAGTTCACCGCTGGACATGCCCATACCCGAGGGCAGGTCGCCGCGCAGTGCAACGATGCGCTTGATACCGGCTTCCTTGTATTGGTTCAGCAGAACGCGCAGGTCATCCTTGCTGTCGCCAACGCAGGACAGATGCGGTGCGGACGGTACTTTTACTTCGTTTTGCAGCTGCATGACGGTGTTGATCGTACCGTCGCGCGTGGATCCACCGGCACCATAAGTGCAGGAGAAAAAAGCGGGGTTGTAACTGGCTATCTGACGAGCAACGTTCAGAAGCTTTTCATGGCCAGCCTCGGTCTTCGTCGGGAAGAATTCGAAGCTGAAGCTGCGGTCTTGGGACATGGTGGAGGGAACCTCCAGCTACAAGCTGCAAGCTAAAAGCTGCAAGAGGGCAATGCGCCCAATCTTGTCACCAAAGCTTGCAGCTCACGGCTGCATAAAAACGATAAAGAAACAAGCGCCAAGCCCAAGCCACAAGTAAATGAAACGCTTTTACTTGCCGCTTGAAGCTTGAAACTTACCGCTGCTTAGTAGCGATACGCGTGCGGCTTGAACGGACCATCAATGGTCACGCCGATGTAGTCGGCCTGGGTTTTGGTCAGTTTGGTCACAACGCCGCCGAAGCCGCGAACCATTTCCAGGGCCACTTCTTCGTCGAGTTTCTTCGGCAGTACTTCAACGGTCAGACGCTCGGCTTTTTGAGCCGGGGACAGATCGGCATACTTCTGACCGAACAGGAAGATCTGCGCCAGAACCTGGTTGGCGAACGAACCGTCCATGATGCGGCTTGGGTGACCAGTGGCGTTGCCCAGGTTAACCAGACGGCCTTCGGCCAGCAGGATCAGGTAGTCGTCGTTCTGGGCATCGAATGCGCCAGGGCCGGTACGGTGGATCTTATGTACCTGTGGCTTCACTTCTTCCCATGCCCAGTTCTTGCGCATGAAAGCGGTGTCGATTTCGTTGTCGAAGTGACCGATGTTGCAGACCACAGCGCGTTTTTTCAGCGCTTTGAGCATGTTCGAGTCGCAGACATTGACGTTACCAGTGGTGGTCACGATCAGGTCGATCTTGCCCAGCAGTGCTTTGTCGATGCTTGCTTCGGTGCCGTCGTTTTCACCGTCGATGAACGGCGAAACCAGTTCGAAACCGTCCATGCAGGCTTGCATGGCGCAGATCGGGTCGACTTCGGTGACTTTAACGATCATGCCTTCCTGACGCAGGGATTGAGCCGAGCCCTTGCCCACGTCGCCATAACCGATAACCAGTGCTTGCTTGCCCGACAGCAGGTGGTCAGTACCACGCTTGATAGCGTCGTTCAGGCTGTGACGGCAGCCGTACTTGTTGTCGTTCTTGCTCTTGGTCACCGAGTCGTTGACGTTGATGGCCGGGATTTTCAGCTCGCCTTTGGCCAGCATGTCCAGCAGGCGGTGAACGCCAGTGGTGGTTTCTTCGGTCACGCCGTGAACGCGGTCCAGGATGGCCGGATATTTCTTGTGCAGCAGCTCGGTCAGGTCGCCGCCGTCGTCGAGGATCATGTTGGCATCCCAAGGCGCGCCATCTTTCAGGATGGTTTGCTCAAGGCACCACTCGTATTCTTCTTCAGTCTCGCCTTTCCAGGCGAAAACAGGGATACCGGCAGCAGCAATGGCAGCAGCGGCCTGGTCTTGAGTGGAGAAAATGTTGCAGGACGACCAGCGAACTTCGGCACCCAGGGCAACCAGGGTTTCGATCAGTACGGCAGTCTGAATGGTCATGTGTATGCAGCCGAGAATCTTCGCGCCCTTGAGCGGTTGCTCGCCGGAGTATTTGCGGCGCAGGCCCATCAGTGCAGGCATTTCGGATTCAGCGATGATGGTTTCGCGACGGCCCCAGGCAGCCAGGGACATGTCGGCTACTTTGTAGTCGGAAAAATCTGCGGGCGTAAGTACTGCACTCATTAGAGAGTCTCCATTCGTAGTGTGCGAATGGGCGCCGTTGTGCGTTTAAGGTTCGACAGGGACAACCCGGTCAAACAACGCCCCATCCGAGCCTGACAGGAAAACCTGCTGCAGCGCCCCTCGGACAGGTGGCGGGAACGGTATCAAGTGAAGATGACCGTTTTGAAACGGTGGGGATTATAGCCAAGCTGACTCATCTTCCCAATGTTTTCTATCGGCGGATGCTCGGCTAACTTCAATCTGATGATTGAAAAAGTGCATTAAAGCGGACGGAGGGTACGGCTGTAACGTGCTCAATCCAGCGTAGCCTTATCAATTCAATAGAGGGCGATGACTGTGCTGATATCAGCTGTGTCTGCCATGATGACCGGCATCAATCCGCAGACGATCAGGAGCAGACATGAACTTCCACACTCGCAAGTGGGTTAAACCTGAAGACCTCAACCCCAACGGCACCCTGTTCGGTGGCAGCCTGTTGCGCTGGATCGATGAGGAAGCAGCGATCTACGCCATCGTGCAACTGGGCAACCAGCGCGTGGTGACCAAGTACATTTCAGAGATCAACTTTGTCAGCGCTTCGCGTCAGGGCGACATCATCGAGTTGGGTATCACCGCCACCGAATTTGGCCGCACTTCGATCACCCTGACCTGTCAGGTCCGCAACAAGATCACCCGCAAGAGCATCCTGACGGTTGAGAAGATGGTGTTCGTCAACCTCGGCGAAGACGGCCTGCCAGCGCCACACGGCAAGACCGAAATCACCTATGTGAAAGATCAGTTCAAGGAAGAGACGGTAGACGGCTGAATGCCTGCGACCCACATCCGGTAGGAGCGAACTTGTTCGCGAGACGATATTCCTGTTTTCACAGTAGTTGCGCCTCACCAACAAGTTGGCTCCTACCTGCAAATGCGTGGTTAAGGCGGGGCGCTGACTGCCTGCGACCCACATCCGGTAGGGGCGAACTTGTTCGCGAGACGATGTTCCTGTTTTCCCAGTACCTGCGCCTCGCCAACAAGTTGGCTCCTACCTGAAAATGCGTGGTTAGGGCGGGGCGCTGACTGCCTGCGACCCACATCCGGTAGGAGCGAACTTGTTCGCGAGACGATATTCCTGTTTTCACAGTAGTTGCGCCTCGCCAACAAGTTGGCTCCTACCTGAAACTGCGTGGTTAAGGCGGGGCGCTAACTGCCTGCGACCCACATCCGGTAGGAGCGAACTTGTTCGCGAGACGATGTTCCTGTTTTCCCAGTACCTGCGCCTCGCCAACAAGTTGGCTCCTACCTGAAAATGCGTGGTTAAGGCGGGGCGCTGACTGCCTGCGACCCACATCCGGTAGGAGCGAACTTGTTCGCGAGACGATATTCCTGTTTTCACAGTGGTTGCGCCTCGCCAACAAGTTGGCTCCTACCTGAAAATGCGTGGTTAAGGGGGGGCGCTGACTGCCTGCGACCCACATCCGGTAGGAGCGAACTTGTTCGCGAGACGATATTCCTGTTTTCACAGTGGTTGCGCCTCGCCAACAAGTTGGCTCCTACCTGAAAATGCGTGGTTAAGGGGGGGCGCTGACTGCCTGCGACCCACATCCGGTAGGAGCGAACTTGTTCGCGAGACGATGTTCCTGTTTTCCCAGTACCTGCGCCTCGCCAACAAGTTGGCTCCTACCTGAAACTGCGTGGTTAAGGCCGCGCAGTCGCCTTCATGAACTCACCCAGCGGTTCAGCATAAAAGCGAGCCATGTTGGTCGTACCGTGCCCGCGGGTCTCCGCGCTGGCAGGAATCAACACCAGACGCGCGTTTTTCAACTGAGCGAGTGATTTCTGCATAGTCCCGGTCTCAGGTGGATTACGCTCGTCGTCGGCACTGTTGATTGCCAGCACCGGCGCTTTGATTGCCGATAGCTTTGGCGAGACATCGTAGTCCGCCGAGGACTGCCATTGGTAGATGAAATCGTTGGCATCCCCTGGCAGCGGCGCTGCCAGCTTTTCATCAACCAGTTTGTCTGCCTGAGCTCGCGTTGGCGCCAAAGCCTGATAAGCAAGGGTGCCACCGCTGGTACCGAAGCCAAACATCACGTTGGCCAAGCGCAACGAAGGCGGCGGGCTGGTGTAGTTGCCTTCGTTCCAGGCCGGGTCCTGCTTGATGGATTCGATCAACATGCGCCGCATGATCCAGTTGCGCGCCGACATCGCGGTAGGTTGCGAAGCCATCGGTACCAGCGCGTCCATCATGTCTGGCCATTTCTGGCCCCACATCCAGGTCTGCATGCCGCCCATGGAGTTGCCCATGACCAGCCGCAAATGCTTGATGCCCATGCCTTCGGTCAGCAGGCGATACTGCGCCTCGACCATGTCGTCGTAGTTGTAGGCGGGAAACTTCATGCGCAAACCGTCAGAAGGCTTGCTCGACTTGCCGACGCCGATGCCATCGGGCGCGACGATGTAATACTTGCTGGCGTCCAGAGGCTGCCCCGGACCAAACAGCTCACCCCCGAATTCCTTGCCCAGCATGTCACTGGCCGGACGATTGGTGCCGTGCAGATAGAGTATCGCCGGGTTCTTGGGATCGCCCACGGTGATATAGCTCATCCGCAGGTTATCCAGTTTTTCGCCGGTATGGAAAGTGAAGCTGGGGGCTGTCCATACCGCCTCAACTGCGGCTGGAACACTCGCCGCGAAGGCCATTCCCGTCTGCGCCACGATCAGCAGCGCAGCGCACAGGCCACCTTTGAATCCTCGCATGTTCAGTTCCTCTTTTTGTTTTTATGAGGTGTAGCTATTGCCAGGGCTGACTGTACTCAGCGCTTGAGGCTCTGCCAATCGCGCAACCATTGCAGGCCGGTGCTGGTGTCGCCTTTGGGGCGATATTCGCAGCCAATCCAGCCGGTGTAACCCAGGCGATCGATTTCTTCGAACAGCCAGTTGTAGTTCAACTCGCCCAGATTCGGCTCGTGTCGATCCGGCACACCGGCGATCTGGATATGGCCAACGCCAGCGAAATCGCGACGCAGTTTTGAGATCACATCGCCTTCGACGATCTGGCAATGATAGAAGTCGAACTGCACCTTGAGGTTGGCAGCGCCCACTTCTTTACAGATGGCTTGCGCCTGATCCTGACGATTCAGGAAGAACCCCGGCATGTCACGGGTATTGATCGGCTCGATCAGCACCGTGATGCCTGCCTTGGCGGCTTGTGCGGCGGCGTAGGCGAGGTTTTCCAGATACACCGCCTGATGGCGTGCACGAAGCTCTTCACCGGGCAACAAACCCGCCATCACGTGAATCCGGTCGTTGCCCAGCACGTTTGCGTATTCCAGCGCGCGGGCGATGCCGGTACGAAACTCTTCTTCACGACCTGGCAACGAAGCAATGCCTCGTTCGCCTGCTGCCCAGTCACCCGGCGGTGCATTGAACAGCGCTTGCACCAGTCCGTTGTCACTCAGGCGCTGCTTGAGCTCCTGAGTGCTGTAGTCATACGGAAACAGATACTCGACGGCGCCGAAACCATCGGCGGCCGCTGCGCTGAAGCGCTCGAGAAAATCATGTTGCGGGTAGAGCATGCTGAGGTTGGCAGCGAAACGAGGCATGTTAACTCCAGTCTTGTTGGATCAGACGAATGGCCAGATCACCAGGGTCGCGAGGAAGCCCAGGGTGCCGAGGATAGTAACCAGCACGGTCCAGGTACGCAGGCCGTCGGCGACATTAAGGCCCGCCAGTTTGGTGAACATCCAGTAACCGGCATCGTTGATGTGCGACATTGCCAGACCGCCACCGCCCATGGCCAGACACAGCAGTGCCAGGTGGTTAGGTGTCAGGTTCAGGGTTGCGATCAGCGGGCTGAGAATACCGGCAGTGGTCACCAGTGCAACGGTGGTAGAACCTTGTACGGCACGCAGCAGCAGGGTCAGCAGGAAGCCCAGTGCCAGAACCGGCAGGCCGGTGGTGCGAAGTGCTTCAGAGACGACAGCGCCGATACCGGTATCAACCAGCACTTTACCGAACACGCCACCTGCACCAGCGATCAGGATAACCATGGCCACACCCGGCAGTGCCGAGCCGATCACGTCAGACACCTGAGTGCGGCTCCAGCCACGGCGAGTACCCAGCAACCAGGCACACAGCAGAGTGTCGATCAGCAGCGCAACCAGCGGCGCGCCCAATACAGTCAGCACACTGCGCAGCGTCGAGTCGACCGGCAGCATGGTGGTGGCCAACGTACCGAGCAGAATCAGTACGATCGGCAGCAGGATCAGGCCGATGATCAAGCCGAAGCCAGGCGCCGGAGCGGGCGGCAGCGATGCGGCAAGACTGCTGGCGCTTTCTTCCAGACCCGGCTTGCTCGAATGCGCCGCTTCGCTGCTGGTGTTGGAGTAGTCGCCGTTATGCCAGGCTTGCAGGTCGGTGTTGGTCATATGCGGGCCGTAGACTTCGGCACGGATATCGTCAGTCATCGGGTAGAACTTGCGTGTCATGCGCCCCGCGATGAAGTAACCGACCAGGCTCAGGACCGCAACCATCGGAATACCAAACATCAGTACGCGACCCAGGTCGGCACCCAACTGACCGGCAGCGGCCACAGCGCCCGGATGCGGCGGCAGGAAGGCATGCACCGCCAGCAATGCCGCACACATCGGCAAGGCGAACAGCAGCAGTGGTTTACGTGCTGCACGGGCTACGCCGTAGGCCAGCGGCATGAGGATGATCACGCCCACTTCGAAGAACACCGGAATACCGACGATGAAACCGGCAACGGTCAGCGCCAGCGGAGTACGCCGGTTGCCGAAGCGTTTGATCAGGGTTTTTGCCAATGCCTCGGCACCACCGGACAGCTCGATGATGCGTCCGATCATCGCGCCCAAGGCAATGATGATCGCAATGTGACCGAGGGTTTTGCCCATGCCGCCTTCAATGGTGGCAACCAGATCAGCCGGCTTCACACCTGCGACCAGCGCAACAATGATGCTCACCAGCATCAACGCCACGAACGGCTGGAATTTGTACTTGAGGACCAGGAACAGCAGCAGCGCGATGCCCGCGCCAGCGATCAACATCAGCATTAGTGGCGTCATACTTTAAAGTCCCATTGTTATTGTTTTCCGGCTGGGCCGGGTCTTGTCGGGGGCCGCTGAACGGCCCTCAATCAAATGCCTTGAACTACCACTTGGCCCCAAAAACCTCACGCAACTCTTCCAGAGCAGCCGGGTCGAGTGGCGCGGGTTTCGGGTTGCTCATCAACCAGAGTCGAGCGGTCTCTTCCAGTTCTTCGAGGGCGTAGGCGGCCTTGGCAACCGAGCTTTCCCACATAACCGGTCCGAGCCGTTCGAGCATCACGCCGCGCACACTGTTGGCCAGTTGTGCGACGCGCTGGGCGACTTTCGGCGAGCCGGGACGCTCATAACCAATGAGTGGAATCTGCCCGACTTTCATCACCTGATAAGGCGTCAGTGGCGGCAGGATGTTGTCCTCCTGCCAGACGCCCGCCAGGGTCAACGCAACCAGATGCGTGGAGTGGGTATGCACCACGCCGCCCACACCCGGATTGCGGTCGTAGACCTCGCGATGCAGCGCGAGGGTCTTCGAAGGTTTGCTGCCCGACACCCATTCACCGGCCAGATTGACCTTGGCGATTTCGGTCGGATCAAGGCGACCCAGGCACGCGTCAGTTGGCGTAATCAGCCAGCCGTCATCGAGCCGCGCGCTGATGTTTCCGGCGCTGCCGACGGTGTAGCCACGGCCATACAACAGTCTGCCGATGTCGCAGATTTCTTCGCGAAGCGTGTTCTCCGTACGTTGGTTTTCCGCACTCATACAGATTCCCCCGCCAACTGCTTGAGGGCCTTGCTGAAGAAGTCGCGGCCACCGAAGTTGCCGGATTTCAACGCCAGGGCCAGCGGTTGGCTGCCGCTGCTGACAGTTGCCGGAACACCCGGATCAATCTGCGCGCCGATTTTGAGCAGTTGCACACCCAATGCCTGAACTACAGCGCCCGAAGTTTCACCGCCCGCCACGACGAAGCGGCGCACGCCTGCATGCAGCAGTCCTTTGGCGATCTGTCCCAGGGCGTCCTCAACCAGCGCACCCGCACGTTCAACGCCCAGTTGTTGCTGAACGGCTTTGACTTCGTTTGGCGAACTGGTGGCGTAGATCAATACCGTTTCACCGGCTTTGCGAGCGAACTCCAGCGCCTGTTCAACCACCGGACGGCCAGCGGCCAGTTCCAATGGGTTGATACGCAGGGCAGGGCGATTGGCTTCAAGCCAGGCCGCGACCTGACCATTGGTGGCGACCGACGCGCTACCTGCCAGCACCACTTCACCCCCCTCAACCGGCTCCAGTCTGGCGGCGTCGATGTCGCGCAATTTGCCAGCCTTGCGGAAGTTGCCCGGCAAGCCCAGGGCCAGACCCGAACCGCCAGTGAGCAAGGGCAGGTCGGCGCAGGCTTCGCCCAAGGTATAAAGATCGGCATCGGACAGCGCATCGGCAATCGCCATGCTCACACCGTCGGCGCGCAACTCGGCAATCTTGCTGCGCACGCCTTCAACGCCTTTGGCGATGCTGTCGTAGCGCAGCAGGCCGACTTTCTGTTGGGTTTGCGATTGCAGCACACGTACCAGATTGGCGTCGGTCATCGGCGTCAGCGGGTGATGCTGCATGCCGGATTCGCTGAGCAGCTGGTCCTGAACGAACAGGTGGCCACGGAAGATTGTGCGGCCGTTTTCCGGGAACGCCGGGCACGCCAGGGTGAAGTCGCCGCCGAGCTTTTTCAGCAATGCTTCGCTGACCTGGCCGATGTTGCCCGCAGCCGTGGAGTCGAACGTCGAGCAGTACTTGAAGAAGATCTGCTCGCAGCCACGCTCGCGCAGCCATTCCAGCGCAGCGAGGGATTCCTCGACGGCTTCGGCGGCAGGCGTGGTGCGGGATTTCAAGGCAATGACGATGGCGTCAGCGTCCAGATCGGCCGCCATTTCAGCGGTCGGAATACCGATGCTTTGCACGGTACGCATGCCGCCGCGCACCAGCATGTTGGCCAGGTCAGTGGCGCCGGTGAAATCGTCGGCGATGCAGCCCAGCAACGGGCGCACAGGAGAATTACTCATCGGTTGCCCCTTAAGCTTGTTCTGGCTTGGCTTTCGGCAATTCGATGCCCGGGAAAATCTTGATCACGGCGGAGTCATCTTCACGACCGTAACCGGCGCTGGAAGCCTGCATGAACATCTGGTGTGCAGTGGCTGACAGCGGCAGCGGGAATTTGCTGGTGCGAGCGGTATCCAGTACCAAGCCCAGATCCTTGACGAAGATATCCACAGCCGAGAGCGGCGTGTAATCGGCCTTGAGGATGTGCGGCACGCGGTTCTCGAACATCCACGAGTTACCGGCACTGTTCGTGATCACTTCGTAAAGTGCGTCGGCGTCGACGCCTTCACGCAGCCCCAGCGCCATGGCTTCGGCACTGGCGGCGATGTGAACACCGGCCAGCAACTGGTTGATGATTTTGACTTTCGAGCCAAGGCCGTGAACGTCGCCAAGGCGATAAACCTTGCCTGCCATGCCGTCGAGAATCGCTTGAGCCTTGGCGTAGGATTCAGCCGGGCCGGAGGTCATCATGGTCATCTGACCGGCAGCTGCTTTAGCTGCGCCGCCAGAGATCGGCGCATCAAGGTACAGCAGGCCTTTGTCGACCAGACGTTGGCCGAGCTCGACTGCGAAGGTCGGCGCGACGGTGGCGCAACCGATGACCAGGCTGCCAGGGCGCAGTGCTGCGATGGCGCCGTTCTCACCAAACAATACGGTTTCGGTCTGCTCAGCGTTGACAACGACGGTGATGATCACATCACACGCGGCTGCCATGGCAGCAGGGGATGCACAGGCAACGCCGCCTTCGGTGGCGAACTGCTCGGTTACTGCGCTGCGGACATCACACGCATGCACATTGAAACCACTGCGCAGCAACGAGCGGGCAATGCCCAAACCCATCGCACCCAAGCCAATAACGCCGACGTTCTTGTTAGTCATGCTGTCTTCCTCGGATGGTTGCCGATGCTCGTCACTGCCAGCAATCGGTCGAATTGTTCTGATCTGTGAATCCGATAGTGAATCAGTGAGCGAATAATGTGAAGTATTATTTATTGTTCACATGGATTCACATTCTTGTGTGGTGCGCGACCACCCGTAGGACCGGCTTTAGCCGGGAGGGCATTATTTCTGACGACGGATATGCAGCGACTGTACTGGCCCCCTCCCGGCTGAAGCCGGTCCTACGGGAGGGGGTGGAGCTACTTGCTGCTTTTGATCTGAACGAGCCGGCCATCAATGAACCGCAGGTTGCGGTACATGCCGTTCTCTGGCCCATAGACCCAGGTTTCGACTGTGACAGCGCCGTGTTTCAGCTGGCCATTGGCAGCCAGTGCAGGTGGGGTGATCTGGCGCTCGGCAGGCGGGCCGCATTTGCGCAGCACTTCCACAGCCAGGTCGCCTTCATCGATCAGGGCGCTGTTGCAGCGCATCGATGCGTGGGCGCTTCCACTCAGCAAGGCCAGGGCGACCAGTAATGAGCGGATACCCATGATTCAGCGCTGCCCGGCCGCTGGCGCCAAGAGCAATTCGACTCGATGCTTGCGAATGCCATCAGCCGCCGCTTCAGCCAGCGCCGCATCACTGATGATGATGTCGAACTGTTCCAGCGCTGCAATCTTGTACATGCCGAAGGTGCCGTACTTGGAACTGGTCGCCACCAGCACGGTTTGCGAGGCCGACTGCATGGCGGCTTGCTTGACCTCGACCTTCAACGCTGAAGGTGTTGTCGTGCCACGCTGCAAATCCCAGGAGCTGGTGGACATGAACGCAATGTCAGTCGCGAGTTGGCGCAACGTCGCGGCAGCAAGACCGCCGACACACGAACGGTTCGGATGATCGAGCAAGCCGCCCGTGTGGATAACATCCACATGAGTGGCATCAGCCAGCGCGTTGACGATCCCGAAGTCGTTGGTGACCACGGTCATGCCTGATAGCGCCGCAATGTGCGGGACAATTTCCAGGGTGCTGGTTCCCGCATCCAGGTAAATCGTCATGTCGTCGTGTAGCAAACCGGCAGCCAGTCGGGCCATGCCTTGCTTTTGCGGCAGTTCGACCACGGCTTTGGATTGATGGCTGGGTTCGCTGTGCAACTGGCTGGCGATACGTACGCCACCGGTGACCGAATAGGCTCGGCCTTCCTGTTCCAGAAGGGCAATATCGCGGCGGATGGTCATGTGCGAGCAATCGAACATTTCCACCAGTTGGTGCACGCTGAGCACCTGATGTTTGCGCAACTGACGCAGCATCAACTCCCGACGCTGATCGGGAATCATCGGTGTGCCGCCAACGACGGCGATCTCCTCTTTGCTGGACATGCGTGCTCCTGAGCTTCGGTATAACCGCCAGTACGGGCTGGCGGTCGTGGCATCTTAGCCAATCGAGTCACGCATGACAGCAGGTAAGCGCTACAGGCTGCACTTTTGCTCGAGACTGGCTCTGGTCAGCCGATGCTCTATCCGTAGGCTTGACCAGTCTTCACAGACGTTTTTTATAAACTCTGGGGTCGATACCCCACTTGTGCAATCGCGAGGCGAGGGTTGAAGGTTTAAGTCCCAGTAGTTGCGCCGCGCCGCCTTCTCCCGACACCTTGCCCGCCGTGCGCTTGAGCATCGCGATGACATTGGCCTTGAGTTGCAGTTGCAGGTACTCATCGCGCAACGGTTCAACCGCATCGGATGGATCGGTGTTCTCGGGCATGGGCGTTTGGGGAAGCAAATCGTCGAAGCGTAAAACGCCGTCCTGGCTGACGATCATCTGGCGCTCAATGACGTTCTCCAGCTCCCTGATATTTCCGGGCCACGAATAACGCTTCAGTACCTGCAACTGTGCAATGGGCAGTCTTACCCCCGGCTTGTTGAACGACTGGCGTGCCCTGTGCAGGAAGTGGCTGGCGAGCAAAGGGATATCCGCCACACGCTCGCGCAGCGGCACCGACCTGATCGGAAATACGTTCAAGCGAAAGTACAGGTCTTCCCGGAAAGCGCCCACTTTGACCATTTCGTGCAGATCACGATTGGTCGCTGCAATAACCCGCACGTTCACCACGCGAGTCACGTTGTCGCCCACGCGCTCGAATTGCTGATCCTGCAAAACCCGCAAAAGTTTGCTCTGTAGCTCCAGCGGAATTTCCCCGACTTCATCGAGAAACAGTGTGCCGCCGTCGGCGAGTTCAAAGCGTCCGATGCGATGACTGACCGCTCCAGTGAACGCCCCTTTTACATGGCCAAAAAACTCGCTTTCAAACAGGTCACGTGGAATCGCCGCGCAATTCACCCTGATCAACGGGCGATCGCTGCGCAGACTGCTGGCGTGAATGGCGCGTGCGATGAGCTCTTTGCCGGTACCTGATTCTCCGCTGATCAGCACGTTGGCGTCAGTAGGGGCGACCAGCTCCAACTGGCGTATCAGGTGCAAAACGACAGGGCTTTCGCCGACGATATTGTGATGATTGCGCTCCGCTTTTATCTCTTCCTGAAGGTATTGGTTTTCAAGCTCCAGACGCTGTTTGAGTTGTTCTACCTCGTTGAGCGCCTCAAGCAATCTTCGCTCTGCCTGCTGACGCTCTCGAATGTCACGAAACAGGACTACAGCGCCCACCAGTCTTCCCATCTCGAAAATCGGCGTGCTGGTGTATTCGACGGCAATGGCTTCGCCGTTCTTGTGCCAGAACACTTCGTCATCGACGTGATGGACATGACCGTCACTGAACGAGGCATGGATAGGGCATTGCTGAACGGGATAGCGGCTGCCGTCGCCATGGGTGTGATGGAACAGCTGATGCGCGTCACGACCAATCATGTCACTGGAATTCCAGCCAAGAATGCGCTCGGCGGCCGGGTTCATAAAGGTTGTCTCGCCTTTGGTGTCTAGGCCATAAATCCCCTCGCCGACAGCGCCCAGAATCAACCTGTTCTGGCGTTCAATGCGCTCGAAAACCTGAGAAATCCGCTCCCAGCCAACGTGCCCAAGTCGATGCTGGCGGCGGGCTTCAGAGCGATTGCGGCGCTTTTCCAGAATATCGCGTGCCTGAAGCAACAGCAGGATGCCCCTGCCATCGGGCAATACGCTGGAGCTGACCTCCACTGCATGCTGACTTCGCGAGATATCCAGCAGGCTGAGGTCGTCCGACCACGCCGAGCCTTGGGTCAGCGTCTCGTCGGTAAAAGTGACCCAGTGCGGTAATCCATCCCCCAGAAAGTGACTGAAGCGAATATCGCCAAGATCACTTTCAGCGCATCCCAGCAACGTCAGCGCGGCTCGATTTGCCTGGATCAGCCGGTCCGCTGGCGGATCAATGATCAGCATGGGGTGAGGTGCGTGTTCGAACGCCTCGTCTGCAAAGTTCTGCGGCATTTCGTTGCCCTCGTCGAGCACGTATCAGCGGATCTGCGTGGTTACTAAGTACGAGATATCGTAAAAATTTTCACTAAAAATCGCGATTTACGATATTTCACGAAACTGAATTGAGCGCAAATTTTTGAAATTTCTATATTTTTCATATGGATAGGTAGATTTCTGCGAGTGGCATGGATTTCGCTCTTGTCTCTTCAATCACGGCGCGCGTGGTACGTCGGATCAAAATCTTCAGAGGAAGCAGAGCGATGAATAAAACAGAGATGCACCACCTGTTGATGGCTGCCAAAGCTTGCAAAGGCATGAGCTGGGATGAGCTGGGGGAGGCAGTTGGTAAAGGTTCGGTATGGGTGGCGTCTGCTTGTTATGGCATGAACAGCGCTACACCTGAAGTCGCTGCACGCATTTGCGAAGTGTTGGGAGTAGATGAGGAAGTGGCCAGCGCACTGACGGTATTCCCTAAAAAGACTTGGGATCAGACTATCCCGCAAGACCCAATGATCTACCGGCTCTATGAAATCGTCGGCGTTTATGGCGACACCCTCAAGGACGTGATTCAAGAGAAGTTCGGCGACGGGATCATGTCTGCCATCGACTTTTCAATGCATGTCGACAAAGTCGAAGACCCCAAGGGCGATCGGGTGCGTGTGACCCTCAACGGAAAATTCCTGCCTTACCGCGCTTGGTAACGGCGACAACCTCCACTGATCCCACGCGGACTGCGAAGTACGCAAAAAGGAAAGCGCCAATGTCTTATTTGCTCCCCTCCGAATTCGTCACAAAGATGATTGATGCCGGTGAATCCAAGGTTCACATGGCAACGCGTGACACGCTGATCCGCGCGTTTATGGCGGGCGCAATACTGGCATTGGCGGCCGTATTTGCAGTGACGATCGCGGTACAGACCGGCTCGCCGTTGTTGGGCGCGGTGCTATTCCCGGTGGGTTTCTCGATGCTTTATCTGATGGGCTTCGACTTGCTCACCGGTGTCTTCGTGCTGACGCCACTGGCACTGCTCGACAAGCGTCCGGGGGTCACCATCAACGGCATCCTGCGTAACTGGGGACTGGTGTTTGTTGGTAACTTCGCAGGCGCGCTGACTGTCGCGTTCATCATGGCTTTCGTCTTCACGTATGGCTTCAATGCAGACCCTGGCGCTGTTGGTCACAAAATCGCCAGCATTGGCGAGTCCCGCACGCTCGGTTATGCCGAGTACGGCACAGCGGGCTGGGTGACGATCTTTTTGCGTGGAGTGCTTTGCAACTGGATGGTCTCGATGGGCGTGGTAGGTGCCATGATTTCCACGTCCGTGAGCGGCAAAGTAATCGCTATGTGGATGCCAATCATGTTGTTCTTTTTCATGGGCTTTGAGCATTCGGTGGTGAACATGTTTCTGTTCCCATCGGCCATGATCATGGGCGGCGGATTCTCGGTCATGGACTACCTGGTCTGGAATGAAATCCCGACGGTGCTCGGTAATCTGGCGGGTGGCTTGGCGTTTACCGGGCTTACGCTTTACTGCACTCACGCCAGGACCGCCCCCAAGCGCACGTTTTCCTGACGTCGCGTTTCTCAAGCTGCATGACCACTCAGCGGGAGCCGAGTGGTCATGCGCTGGCGGCTTAGTGCCCTTCGTTTTGCTCTGGTGGCGGCTGTGTTTCACCACGAGTAACCGCTTTGACCAGCTTGCCAATGCTCAACCCCTGCAACAGGATCGACGACAGCACCACGATGTAAGTGATGCTCAGCAGCAAGTCGCGCTCCGGCCCCAGTGGCAAGGCCAGCGCCAATGCCACGGAAACACCACCCCGCAAACCACCCCATGTCAGGATGCGGATCGTGCCTTTGGGTACGGTTCGCCAGTGGCGCAGTAGCAGAATGGCCGGTGCCACGGTCACAAAGCGCGACAGCAGAATTGCCACCGCCAGCAAGCCTGCTGCCAGCATGTGCGACCAGGAGAATGGCAACAGCAGAAGCTCCATGCCGATCAGGGCGAAGAGCAGGGCGTTGAGCATGTCATCGAGCAATTCCCAGAAACCGTCCATGTAGCGACGAGTCATGTCGTTCATCGCCAGATTACGGCCAAGGTTGCCGATGATCAGACCCGCGACAACCATCGCAATCGGGCCTGATACGTGCAGCTCGGAGGCCATGGCCGAACCGCCAATCACCAGTGCCAACGTCAGCATCACTTCAATCTGATACTGCTCGATGCTCTTGATCATCAGGTACACGGCGTAGCCGATCAGCCCGCCGAACAGCACGCCACCGATAGCCTCGTGGACGAACAGCATGGCGGTTTCGCCGACGCTGGGGGTTTCACCCAGTTGCGCAATACCCAGCAACACGGTGAACACCACAACTGCCGTGCCGTCATTGAACAGCGACTCGCCAACAATCGTGGTTTTCAACGGCTTGGACGCATTGGCGGTCCGCAACACGCCGAGTACCGCAATCGGATCGGTCGGGGAAATCAGTGCGCCGAACAGCAGGCAGTACAGGAAACTGACGTGCCAGCCGAACCAGCCAAAGATCCAGTAGGCCAGGGTGCCGATCACGGTGGTGGCAATCAACACACCGAAGGTTGCCAGCAAGCCTATGGGCCAGCGGTAACTTTTCAGGTCGGAGAGGTTGACGTGCAATGCGCCCGCAAACAGCAGGAACGACAGCATCCAGTTCATCAGCAAATCGCCGAAATCGATCTGACCGATCAACTGTTGGACGCGCTCTTCGAGACCGGGAAAGCCGATGAAACTCAGGCCTTGCAGGATCAGCGAAAACATCAGCGCAGTGACCATGACGCCGATGGTGGGCGGCAGGCCGATGAAACGAAAGTTCACATACGTGAGCAGCGAGGTGAGGCAGATAAAAGCAGCAACGAGTTCAAGCATCGGTCTTCCTGTTATTGCAATTCAAAGCGTGCCCAGAAGTGATTTGGACTTGAAGCGGGCAGGGGTTTGATGGGCCGCTGGCGTGTGCGGACACATATTTTTCCATATCCATGGGAAGTGGCATTGACCACAGCAGGCCGACAGCGTTGCAAATGAGTGCCTGATAGTGGCGCATCGGCTATCATCGCGGCTCGTTAATGGGAATCATCCGCAAATACGGCGCTGTATTTTGCTTTTGTAGGAGCTGCCGAAGGCTGCGATAGCGGCATGTCAGATTTATCCCTATCGCAGCCTTCGGCAGCTTCTACAAGAGGCAGGTACCCCAGCAGTATCAGGAACGAAATGAGCTCTGACCCAACCGCCAATCCCTCGCCACCACGCATCCTCGTGGTCGACGACCACCGCAAAATCCGCGATCCACTGGCGGTGTATCTGCGTCGCCATGCGTTTGACGTGCGCACTGCTGAAGATGCGGCCGGTATGTGGCAGTTGCTCAAGCAGCAGTCCTTTGATGTGGTGGTGCTGGACGTGATGCTGCCGGATGGCGACGGCTTTGAGCTGTGCGGGATGTTGCATCGGCGGGCCAACATTCCGGTGATTTTGCTGACCGCTCGCGACGCCTCGGCTGATCGGGTGAAAGGGCTGGACCTGGGCGCGGATGATTACGTGACCAAACCCTTCGAACCGCGTGAGCTGGTTGCCCGAATCAACAGCGTATTGCGTCGGCGCGGTACGCCAGTAAGCGTTGATCAGGCATTGAGTGCCTCATCGACACAGCGTTATGAATTCGCCGGTCTGAGTTTCACCACGTCCACTGAACAACTGCTGCGCGCTGACGGCAGCCAGGTCCAGCTCAGCACTGCCGAAAGCAGACTGTTGACTGTATTCCTGAAGCATCCCAATCAGACGCTCGATCGCCAGCGTCTGCTGGATCTGACGGCGCGCCCCGGCAGTGATGTTTATGATCGCGCCATCGACCGCCAGATCAGTCGTTTGCGTCGCAAGCTGGTGGACGATCCATTGCAACCGCAATTGCTGCGTACCGTCTGGGGCGGCGGTTACGTGTTGGTGGCGGATGTCCGCGTGCAACAACAGTGAAGTGGCTAAGCCGTTGTTGGCCCAGACGTATGACCCATCAATTAGGTCTGCTGCTGTTGCTGGCGCTGTTGGCATCCAATGGCATTGCCATGTTGTTTTTACAACGTACGGGCGCGCTGATTCACCCACTGTCCCGCACCCTAACCCTTGAGCGATTGACCACGGCGTACCACGTCGCCCATGAGCTGTCGGCGGCTGATGCGTCCCGGGTGTTGGCGACCATGGAAACGCAAGATGCTCGCTTCTGGATCGCTCGAGAGCCCGACGTCAGTCCTTTTGATATGCATAAAGAAGAGCGGCGTCTGGCGCAGGAGCTGCGCTCACGTCTGGAACTGACGCCGGACATGGCGGTGAATATCCAGCTCGAACGAGTCACCGGTGGCCCGGCTCGGGAAGCGGTGTTTTTCCGGGCAGGTTGGGCTCCGCTGCGTTTACGCACCAGCATCGTATTGCCCGATGGGCAGACGCTCAATTCTTTGCAGCATCCGGCGGGGGCCTATGAGTGGAGCCGGTTGCTCGCCTACACCTTGCCGGTGACTACCATCCCGGTCCTGCTGATCGTGATTTTCTTCATGCGCCGGATCGTACAGCCGGTCAAGACCCTGGCCGAGGCGACCGAGCGAGTCAGCCGAGGCGAATGGATTGCGCCGCTGCCGCTGTCTGGCCCACAGGAAGCTCGGGATCTGACCACAGCGTTCAACGTGATGCAGGAGCGCATTGCGCGCCATGTTGAAGGTCGAACCAGAATGCTGGCGGCTGTAAGCCATGACCTGAACACGCCGATCACTGAGCTGCGTCTGCAAGTTGAGTTGATCGAAGACGGTCCGTTACGCGATGACATGCTGGAAAGCCTCGATGAACTGCGTGCCATGGTGCGCGAGACGCTGGATTTCGTACGGGGTGATGCGGTTCAGGAAGCGACGGTAACGGTGTCGCTGAACGAGATGCTTGATGATCTGACACGACGTTATCGGACGATGGAACAGCCGGTGACGTGGCAGGGTAGCGAGCAGATCAGTTGCCGCTGCCGACCGTTGGCGCTGAAGCGGGCGTTGACCAACCTTATCGATAACGCGTTGCGCCATGCCGGTGATGCGCAGATCAGCGTGAGCCGTGAGGGCGTCGGCATGATTCGTCTGGAGATTCTCGATCACGGACCGGGGATTGAACCGGGGTGGCTGACGCAGGTGTTCGAGCCGTTCGTGCAACTAGGCCGCGGCGGGGCGGGTATCAGTCAGGGCGGCGGGCTAGGCCTGGGGTTGGCCATCGCTCGGGCCTGTATTCAGGCACATGGCGGGGAACTGGTATTGGAAAACCGCCCACCTGCCGGGTTGTGCGCGGTAGTGCGATTGCCTGCTGCGTGTTGAATCGCTTCGCGAACAAGTTCGCTCCTACCGGGTGGCGCGGTGTCAGGCTGTTAGGGTAGGAGGCAACTTGTTGCCGAGAAGGGCCACGCGGTGTATCAGTTGAATCGCCTCGCGAACAAGTTCGCTCCTACCGGGTGGCGCGGTGCCAGGCTGTTAGGGTAGGAGGCAACTTGTTGGCGATAGGGCCACTCGGTGTGTCAGTTGAATCGCCTCGCGAACAAGTTCGTTCCTACCGGGTGGCGCGGCGTCAGGCCGTTAGGGTAGGAGGCAACTTGTTGGCGATAGGGCCACTCGGAGTGTCAGTTGAATCGCTCGCGAACAAGTTCGCTCCTACCGGGTGGCGCGGTGCCAGGCTGTTAGGGTAGGAGGCAACTTGTTGGCGATAGGGCCACTCGGTGTGTCAGTTGAATCGCCTCGCGAACAAGTTCGTTCCTACCGGGTGGCGCGGCGTCAGGCCGTTAGGGTAGGAGGCAACTTGTTGGCGATAGGGCCACTCGGAGTGTCAGTTGAATCGCTCGCGAACAAGTTCGCTCCTACCGGGTGGCGCGGTGCCAGGCTGTTAGGGTAGGAGGCAACTTGTTGGCGATAGGGCCACGCGGTGTATCAGTTGAATCGCCTCGCGAACAAGTTCGCTCCTACCGGTTGGCGTGGTGTCAGGCTGTTCGGGTAGGAGGCAACTTGTTGGCGATAAGGGGCACGCGGTGTGTCAGTTGATCGCCTCGCGAACAAGTTCGCTCCTACCGAAATGTCGTTCTGTCAGGGGCTGATCAGAACCTCACTGTCGTCGACGCCCACAGCGTGCGGCCGTAGTTCACGGTGCCGTAGGTTTCGTCGTCCAGACGCTTGTCGGTCAGGTTGTACAACGCGGCGTTGAACGAGACATTTTTGGTCAGCTCATACGAGCCGCCGAAGTCTGCCGTGGTGTATCCCGGTGAGGATTCAGCGGTGATGGTGTTGCCGTACTCCTCGCCGTAGTAATTCACCGCTGCCCAGAGCTGTGTCTTGTCGGACAGCGTCCAGTCAGTGCGTACGTTGGCTTTATGCTTGGGCGTTAATGCTAGCGGTGCGCCTGCGTTGGCACCGGATTTTTGCTCCGAGTCGGTGTAGGTGTAGTTGGCTTTCAGTGCCAGCGCAGACGTGATGTCCCAGCGTCCGTTCAGCTCCGCTCCCTGAATCACAGCTTTGTCGACGTTGACCCGTTCCATGATGATGTACGGACCGAAGAACTGGTCGGTGGTCACCGTGGACAGCTTGTCCTTGAAGTCGTTGTAGAACACTGTTGCGCCAGCCGACAGGTTATTGCGGTTGGACCATAGTGCCGACAGCTCGTAGTTGGTGCTCGTCTCAGGCTTGAGGTCCGGGTTACCGAGCATCGCGAACGTGTTGCGGCGCAGGACGGCGTAGTCCTCGATCACTGCACGCAATTCCGGAGCCTTGAAGCCGCGAGCCACGCCGCCTTTGATGGTCCAGTCGTCGGTTGCATGCCACACGCCATAAACACGTGGGCTGAAATGCACGCCGTATTGTTCGTGGTGGTCCATACGCAGGCCGGTGGTCAACGCGAAAGTGTCGGTCATCGTCCATTCGTTTTCGGCGAACAGTGCTTTCTGCACCACGGAGTACTCGTAGTTCACACGGTCGCCCAAACCCTGGTTCCAGTCAGTGACCGTGGTTTCGTTCCATTGCAGGCCGGTGGTGGTGATGTTGTGTTCGGTCGGGATCACCAGCTTGGCGTCAAACACCGAGTTCTTCACAGTAGGCTTGCGACCCAGGACGTCGCGCTGTGTTGCGCTGGCTACGCCTTTACGGCTGGATTCTTCCTGGGCGAACGAAACGTCCGACGTGGCCCAATCCCAACGCCCCTGATGAGAGATCGACCAGTGATCACGGTTGTTTTCCTGCTCGCGAGTTGCCCAGTTAGGACTCACGCCGTCGCCGTTTTTAAGGCGGGTGGCACCGGCTTCCAGCAGGATGTCGTGGTCGATGGTGGGTGTGAAAGCCAGGCGTGCGGTCAGGTCCTTATGGTCGGCTTTGCTGAAACCATTGGTTTCCTCCACGTCATCGTCAGCCTGACGGTCCAGATAGCGACCCCAGACTTGCAGCCCCAAGGTGTCCTGAATCAGCGGACCATTGAGGTAGAACTGGGTTTGTCGTGCATTGCCCTGATCGCTGTGCTGGCGTGCCGAATAGTCGTAAGTGACCGAGCCACCCCATTCGGTTGAGACTTTGCGGGTAATGACGTTGATAACGCCGCCGATGGCATCCGAGCCATACAGGGAGGACATCGGGCCGCGCACCACTTCGATCCGCTCGATGGCTTCGGCGGGCGGGATGAAGCTCTGTTCGTAGCCCGAGTTGCCGTTGACCCTGGATTCACGAGCGCTCTGGCGTTTGCCATCGACCAGAATCAAGGTGTAATCAGCCGGCATGCCGCGTATCGAGATGTCGGTTTCGTTGGCGCCACCATTGACGGTCACACCTTCAACGTCGCGCAGGGCGTCCGTCAGATCGCGAAACGAACGCTTGCGCAGTTCATCGCCTGTAATGATTGTCACGGAAGCAGGTGCATCCTCTACGCTCTGCTCATAACCGGCAGCGGTAACGGTCACATCTTCCAGAGTGATCGCCGGGGCGGCGGTGTTTTCTTGAGCCTGAACGCAGGCGCTTTGGGCGATGAGGCACGCCAACGCGAGCTTCGTCATGGCGACAGTGGGTCGCAAACGAAAAACAGAATGCATGGAACTTCCTTACGATGCGTGGTTAAACGTTAATCGTAAGGATTCTCATTGGCGAAGGTTGGACAAGGTGTGACAACCGATCTATTGAGACCGCGTAGACCCCGGTAGGAGTGAACTTGTTCGCGATCTGGCGCGAAGCGGCAGCAATGGCCGCGACTCGGTGCATTTGCTGGAATCGGGTCGTCAGATTTACGACTGCTGCGCAGCCGTTCGCGAACAAGTTCGCTCCTACAGGTCCTATGTTTTTTGCGGTGACAGGTAAGGCAATCTGAATCTGAAACAGGGAGAGCGTTTTGCTGGCTACGGCTTTGGTGTTGATCGCGGCGATACTGCACGCGACGTGGAATACCCTGATCAAATTCAGCGGTGAGCGTTTGTTGGTCATCGCCAGTATGGATTTCGTGGCGTTGCTGTTTGCGGTGCTGGCGGTAGCGTTCGTTGAACCGCCGCCTGCTGCCATCTGGCCATGGATGATCGCCTCGGCGCTGTTCGAGTTGCTGTACCGGTATTTGCTGATTCAAGCCTACAGAGTCGGCGACCTCGGGCTGGTCTATCCGCTGATGCGGGGGCTGTCGCCGTTGGTGGTGCTGGCCCTCACCTTGATATTTGTCGGAGAAGAACTGAGCACCCAGCAAATCCTTGGCATTCTGCTGATCCCTTGCGGCATGATCTGCCTGCTCTGGCAGGGCGGTGGCGGTGATCGACTGCCCTGGTCGCTGCTGCCGGTGGTTGCGTTGATCGGGGTATGCATCGGTTGCTACACCTGGATCGACGGCCAGGCTCTGCAGATGGGCGTGCATCCGCTGGATTATCTGGTCTGGCTGACGCTGATCAGTGCCTGGCCGTTTCCGTTGCTGGCAATCACCTACAAGCGAGCACCGTTCAGCCTGTTCTGGCGTGAGCAGTGGCGGCTGGGATTAAGCGTCGGCTTGTGCGTGCTGCTCAGCTACGCTCTGGTGTTATGGGCTATGCAGTTGGGCTCGGTGGCGGAAGCTGCGGCCTTGCGCGAGGTCAGTGTGATTCTGGTAGTGCTGTTTGGTATGCGCTATCTGAAAGAACCTTTTGGCCGGCCCCGCCTCTTAGCATGTGGACTGGTTCTGCTCGGCATGCTGGTTATGAAAATCAAACTATAAGGATTCTGCTATGACGGTTGCATTCTGGTGCGTATTGGTCGCGATTATTCTGCCGATCGTTTGTGCAGGCATCGCCAAGTTTTCCAGTGGCAAGTTCAATGGCAAGCACAACCACAACCCACGTAATTTCCTGAATAACCTCGAAGGTTTGCCTGCGCGTGCCAATGCGGCGCAGCTCAACAGCTTCGAGATCCTGCCGGGCTTTGCCGCCGCAGTGATCATCGCCCACATTGCGGGTAATGCGCAGTTGGTGACAATCGACGTGGTTGCGGTGCTGTTCATCACCAGTCGACTGCTCTACATCATTTTTTATCTGGCTGACTGGGCTGCACTGCGCTCGATCGCGTGGTTGGTAGGCATTGGCCTGATCATCGGTTTGTTCATCGCTTCAGCAACGCCGCTGCCTGCCTGACTGCGGCAATCCAGCGCTTGGTCTTTAAAGGGCGGCCGAGGATACTGGCCGCCGCATCTACGGACCCTGCTGGATACAACGTTGAAAAGATGGTGTGCTGTGCTGCTCGCCTGCCTGACCTTGAGCGCGTGTGGAGGTGAAGACCCGAGCTCGCCGTTGGCCCAGCGCAAGGCAATCTTCAAGGACATGCTCAAGACCAGCGAAGATATGAGTGGCATGTTGCGGGGGCGGGTGGCGTTCGATGGTCAGCGCTTCAGCGAAGGCGCGATCAAGCTAGACAGCCTGTCTCACCAGCCGTGGAAACACTTCCCGCAACTCAAAGAGACCGATCACACCAGCGCCACGGACGCCGTTTGGCAAAAGCAGACGCGTTTTCAGGAACTGGCGCGTTCGCTGGAGTCAGCGACTGCTGAATTGGTCGTCGCGAGTAAGGAGCGCCCTTTCAAATCCAGCACCCTGACACCGGCCATTAACAAGGTTCAGGCGGTGTGTGAGGCGTGTCATAAAGAGTTTCGTGATCATTGAGAGGTGCGAGCACCTGACGGGACTGCTGAGGCTTGCGCTTTCACTGAATCTACGCAAATGCGTAGGACTGGCTTTAGCCGGGAGGACATAGGGACATCCGCTACACGTCCTTGACCAAGACACCGCCCTCCCGGCTAAAGCCGGTCCTACGAGATCAAAGGCAAACCTGGATTCAATCCTGCGGCTGAAGGTCTTCCAACTCGGTCTGGGCGTCTTGCAGTTCCTTGCGGGATTCGGCCAGTTTGTCTTTGCGCTTGTTGATTTTGTCCGGGTCGCCCTTGCTCATGGCTTTGCTCAGGTCAGACTCGCGCTTTTTGACTTCGCGCTTGGCGTCCAGCACCTTCTGTTCGTGTTCCTTGAGCAGCGAAGCTTCGGTGCAGTTCGCGTTGTTTTCGCTCAGGGCTTTTTCCAGGCCGGCTTGCTGAGGCTTGTCGCCCTCGGTCTTTGCTTCTTCGATCTTTTTGCTGATTTCCTGACTTTTGACCACACATCCGCTGGCTTCCGGTGCTGCTTCAGCCGCCAGAAGCGGGGTGGCGAGCAGGCTGCAGCAGGTCAGCAGAACCAGTGGTGAAAAAACCTTCATATGAACTCCTTTTGAAAACCATAACGTCCGGGCTTGATGATTAAACGCCCGGCACTTTAAAAACCTGAAATACCCTCGGCCCGTAATTGCTCACTCAAGGCTTGAACCTGTGGATGCTGGAAGAAGGCGACCAACTGACTGGCACGACCCGAACCTATGCCCGGCTCCATTTGCCATTGCTGCGCCGTGCGCTTCTCCAACTCACTCCACTGTTCGCCCAGATGAGCATTCCCCGTGGGCGGCAGGCCGATAGCCTTTAGCCACACAATAAACGGCTTGGTACGAGCCTCCTGCAAACTGTCGAGCAGTTTAGCGCTGCTGCGCTCACCGAGCCCGGAAATGTTAGCAAGCTGTTCTTTTTCAAGGGTCAGCCAGTCGAGCAAACCGTTGATTTTCCCGGCGCTGATCAGGTTGTCCCATGTACCGGGACCGACTCCGGTCAGCGCCAGACCTTTCTTGCCGCTGAGCCAGGCAAGCCTTGCGCGAAACTGGCTTTCACAGCCTGGGCCGGGTTGCCAGCAACTGAGGGCGTGAAAGTCTTTGGCCTCGGGAATCTGCAAATCGCTGCGCTCGATACTGCGTGAAACGACGCTGTCCAGTCGCGGAATGGTCAGGCCTGCAAGACTCACCGCAACTTGATCGCCGGGTCTTATATCCAGTGCCTGCCAGCGTTGCAGCGAACCCACACTGATGCGGCTGATCTGCCGGTCATCCAGGCGCACAGGCTCCAACTCCAGCACGGGGGTTATCTTTCCGCTACGGCCGATGTTGAAGTTGACCTTGCGCACTTCCGCCAGCGCTTGAGCAAACGGGTATTTCCAGGCCGCGATCCAATAGGGTGCCTTGGCTTGCCAGCGCTGTACCGCTGGACGCTCCCCCTGACGGATGATGACGCCATCAGTGGCAAACGGCAGCGGGTTGCGATACCAATGCTCGCGCCAGTGATGCGCCTGAGCAAAGCTTTCCAGCGGCTGGCTGTATTGAGCGCTGTCGCCGAAACCCAATGCGTTCAAGCCTGTCATGCGTTCGGTCATGGAGATCGGCCCCGCGGGCCAGTCCCACACGAACAAGCCGATCAGGTCAGCCTCTTCGGTGCGTAATTCGTTACGAGCCAGCATGCCGGCGACTTTGCTGCGCGCGTTCACACTTCCGGCCTGGGCTTGCACATGGTTTTCCAGACGCAGATACAACTCACCTTGCAGCACCAGGGTTTCCTGCCAGGGCAGGTGCGCTGGAATGGCAGCAATGTGTTGCGCATGTCCGGTCCAGTCCTGTCCCGCAACGCCATCGCCGCGACTGATCACATGAACCAGTTCTCCGCGCTCATAGACCAGGGTTACCGCCACCCCATCAATCTTGGGTTGAATCCACAGGTCAGTGCGACCCTTGAGCCAGTCGCGCACTGCGGCTTCATCGCTGAGCTTGTTGACGCCTGTGTGCGGAACAGGATGAGGAACCGTCCCTTTGGCAGTTTTCAGCGGGTTATCGGCTTCGCTGACCGGCTTGGCAAAACATGATCGCCAGAACTCAAGCCGCTGGCGGGATTGGTCATAAATTTCATCGGCAATCAGCGAAACGCCTTGTCTGTGATAGCTGTCATCCCACGCGGCGATTTGTGTTTGCAGGGTGGTGATTGAGTGTCGGGCTTTGGCGGGCGTCCAGTCGGGGCATGAGCTGGCATGGGCCGTAAGGCTGGCGAGCGTGAGGGTGATTGCGGTCAATATGCGCATCGAAGCATCCTTGCTTGAAGAGGTGCAGGTGAGGCTAGCCAGCGCTGGGTGACATGTCTGGTTGCGCTGATTACTGAATTATTCAGCCAGTACAGATGCTGCCTTTTTGATCCGCGACTGTGTCTTTGAAGAGTGAAAAGCTGCCTGCACTATTACGATTCCCTTATCCAAGTGCTGATGGTGATTCATGGATATCTCGATTCTGGCGGTTTTCGTGCCGGCCTGTTTTGCGCTGAACATGGCGCCCGGCCCCAACAACCTGCTTTCGATCAGTAACGCGACTCGTTATGGCTTTGTCCGGGCCTGTATTGGCGGGCTGGGGCGTTTGCTGGCCTTCGCCATCATGATTGCGCTGGCGGCGGTGGGGCTGACTGCGGTGCTGCACACGTCGGAGTGGTTGTTCCATGCGATCAAGATCATCGGTGCGGCGTACCTGTTTTATCTGGCAGTGCAGTTGTGGCGGGCGAGCCCTGAGGAAGAGGGCGGAGTGATCGGTTCGGGCAAGGGCCTGTTCAGTCTGGCGCGACAGGAGTTTCTGGTGGCTATCGGTAATCCGAAGGCGATTCTGTTGTTTACCGCTTTCCTGCCGCAGTTCGTAGATCAGGCTGGGTCCGTGACGGAGCAGTTCGCGGTACTCGGCGTTTTGTTTCTGGTGCTGGAATGCCTCGCGATTGCGATCTATGCCTGGATGGGCCTTCACGCCCGCCGACTGTTTGCGCGGCCCAGTGGCAAGCGATTGTTCAATCGGGTGTGTGCGGGTTTGCTGGCCAGTGCGGCTTCGGTGTTGTTGGTGGCAAGGAAGGCTTAAGGACTGAAACACCGGGTAGATGGCGCACCGAGTTCGTCGTAGGAGCGGCTTTAGCCGCGAGAGGGCAAGTCCATTCAACGCATTTTCCTCGTCAGAAATAACGCCCTCCCGGCTAAAGCCGGTCCTACGGGAGGTACCACCTCCATAACAAAAAAGCCCCTGACGACCTCGGTCGCCAGGGGCTTTTTGTTACGCCTGAAACTTAAAGCGTATTACAGACCGGCAGCGGCGCGCAGGGCGTCGGCACGGTCGGTTTTTTCCCAAGTGAACGTGGTGAATGTATCGTTACCAACGGTCTTGGTTTGCGGCGTGCGACCGAAGTGGCCGTAGGCTGCGGTTTCCTGATACATCGGGTGCAGCAGGTCGAGCATGGTGGTGATCGCGTATGGGCGCAGGTCGAAGATGTCGCGGACCAGTTTGATGATCTTGTCATCGCTGATCTTGCCGGTGCCGAAGGTGTTCAACGAGATCGAAGTCGGTTGTGCGACGCCGATAGCGTAGGAAACCTGAATCTCGCAGCGCTCGGCCAGGCCAGCGGCAACGATGTTCTTGGCAACATAACGGCCAGCGTAAGCAGCCGAACGGTCAACCTTGGATGGATCCTTGCCGGAGAACGCGCCACCGCCGTGACGGGCCATGCCGCCGTAGCTGTCGACGATGATCTTGCGACCGGTCAGACCACAGTCACCTACCGGGCCGCCGATGATGAACTGGCCAGTCGGGTTGATGTGGAACTGGGTGTCCTTGTGCAGCAGCTCAGCTGGCAGCACGTGCTTGACGATCAATTCCATCACGCCTTCGCGCAGATCGTTGTAGGAAACTTCAGGGTTGTGCTGGGTCGACAGAACGACGGCGTCGATGCCGACGACTTTGCCGTTCTCATAGCTGCAAGTCACTTGCGACTTGGCATCCGGGCGCAGCCAAGGCAGCAGGCCGGATTTACGGGCTTCAGCCTGACGCTTCACCAACTGGTGCGAGAACGCGATTGGCGCAGGCATCAGTTCAGCAGTTTCGTTGCTGGCGTAGCCGAACATCAGGCCCTGGTCGCCAGCGCCCTGATCTTCAGGCTTGGCACGGTCAACACCCTGGTTGATGTCAGGGGACTGCTTGCCGATGATGTTCATCACGCCGCAGGTAGCACCGTCGAAACCGACGTCGGAGCTGGTGTAGCCGATGTCGCTGATCACATCACGAACGATTTGCTCGAGGTCAACCCAGGCGCTGGTGGTCACTTCGCCAGCAACGATGGCAACACCGGTCTTAACCAGGGTTTCAACGGCTACGCGAGCGTGTTTGTCCTGAGCAATGATTGCATCCAGAACCGCATCGGAAATCTGGTCGGCGATTTTGTCTGGGTGCCCTTCGGACACGGACTCGGAGGTGAAAAGGGAGTATTCGCTCATCTCTACGGGTTTCCTGAATTTTACCGATGGTGAGTGTTGCCAGCCGGTCGCTGAAAATGGCGGACCTGAATCTGGAAACCATTACGTAAGCCTACATAGAGGCTTTCCCCGGGAACTAGCCCCGCAGCGATGGCCCAACGGGCCAGATCTTCCTGTTCAAACCCTAACCAGAGATCGCCACAGGCCTCCTTGGCCCAGCTCTGATCGTGGCTACACAAGTCTGTCACTAACAGGCTACCGCCCGGTTGCAACAGAGTTGCCAGTTGTTTGAGTGCATCTGCCGGTGCAGCGAAATGGTGCAGTACCATGTTAAGCACCACGCAATCGGCGCTGACATCCACGGCATTCAGTACATCGGCGAGTTTCAGTTCTACATTAGCCAATGCCTGTGCAGCGCAAAGCTGACGGGCTATTTCCAGCATCGCCGGGCTGTTGTCCAGCGCCGTCACGTGCCGAAAGCGCCGTGCCAGGTCTGGCAGAAACCCGCCATCTCCCGGCCCGACTTCCAGAGCCGTCGCTTGTGGCCCGAAGTTCAGCTTGTCCAGCAACGACAGCAGGCTTTCCCGATACTGGGCAAGCCCGGCGATCAAGTCTTGCTGGGCGCGAAACTTTTCCGCCGTACGGGCGAAGAAATCCTGACTGGCGTTGGCCCGTTGACGATGCACCAGGCCGATACGCGACTGCACATCGCCGGGCAGAGCCAGCATGTCGACTTCATCCAGTATGGCTGCATGCAATCTGCCACCCGGTTGTCCGGTATGGGGCAGGGCGCGTCGGTAGAAAATGGCATTGCCTTCGCGTCGCGTTGCAACCAGATCCGCCTGGGCCAGCACCTTGAGATGGTGGCTCATGCCGGACTGACCAATGGCAAATATCTGCGCCAGTTCCAGCACGCCGAACGAGTCGTTGGCCAATGCGCGCAATACATTCAATCGCAGCGGGTCGCCGCCGGCCTTGCACAAGGCAGAAAGGTCGTCGCTGTCGTCGTGGCGAATTGCAGGTACGCGCAGGTTCATAGGGCTGGCAGTCTAGTTAGCGACCGGGTATGTCGCAAGGGCAATATCAAAAAGTTTTGATATTGGTTGATGGGCGGCCAGTTCAGGGCTGCCTGGGCCGTTGTTCCGGGGCGGGAGTGCATCGTGGATGAACAAATAACGAAGCGCGGGCAGGAAAAACAACCACAAGCCGCTATCTTTCATTGCTCCCAGGCAGTGCCTGAGGGAAAATGCTCGCCTTTTTCAGATCCATTCTTTCCAGTTCTCAGGAGATCAGCGATGCCCAGCCGTCGTGAGCGTGCCAACGCCATTCGTGCACTCAGCATGGATGCCGTGCAAAAAGCCAACAGCGGCCATCCCGGTGCCCCTATGGGTATGGCGGATATCGCCGAAGTACTTTGGCGCGACTATCTGAAGCACAACCCGAGCAACCCGGCTTTCGCCGACCGTGACCGTTTCATCATGTCCAACGGTCATGGTTCGATGCTGGTTTACTCGTTGTTGCACCTGACCGGTTATGACCTGTCCATCGAAGACCTGAAAAATTTTCGCCAGCTGCACAGCCGCACGCCGGGTCACCCGGAATTCGGTTACACCCCGGGCGTAGAGACCACCACCGGCCCACTGGGTCAGGGTTTCGCCAACGCCGTGGGTTTCGCGGTTGCAGAGAAAACGCTGGCGGCCCAGTTCAACCGTCCAGGCCACAACATCGTTGACCACCACACCTACGTGTTCATGGGTGATGGCTGCATGATGGAAGGCATCTCCCACGAAGTCGGTTCGCTGGCCGGCACGTTGGGTCTGAACAAACTGATCGCTTTCTACGACGACAACGGCATCTCCATCGATGGCGAAGTTGAAGGCTGGTTCACCGATGACACGCCGAAGCGCTTCGAGTCCTACGGCTGGCTGGTCATCCGCAATGTTGACGGCCACGATGCCGAAGAAATCAAGATTGCCATCGACACCGCTCGCAAAAGCGACAAGCCGACGCTGATCTGCTGCAAGACCACCATTGGTTTCGGTTCGCCGAACAAGCAAGGCAAGGAAGAGTCCCACGGCGCTCCGCTGGGTGCTGAAGAAATCGCCTTGACCCGTGCTGCCCTGAAATGGACTCACGGTCCATTCGACATTCCGGCTGACATCTACGCCGAGTGGAACTGCAAAGAGAAAGGCCTGGCGACCGAAGCCGACTGGGATCAGCGCTTCGCTGCCTACTCCGCCGAATTCCCTGAGCTGGCCAACGAGCTGATCCGTCGCATGAGCGGCGAGCTGCCAGCTGACTTTGCTGAAAAATCCGCTGCCTACGTCGCTGAAGTCAACGCCAAGGGCGAAACCATCGCCAGCCGCAAGGCCAGCCAGAATGCACTGAGCGCTTTCGGTCCGTTGCTGCCTGAGTTCCTCGGCGGTTCGGCTGACCTGGCCGGTTCCAACCTGACCATCTGGAAAGGCTGCAAGAGCATCACCGGCGAAGACGCCAACGGCAACTACCTGCATTACGGCGTGCGCGAGTTCGGCATGGGCGCAATGATGAACGGCATCGCCCTGCACGGCGGCTTCGTGCCTTACGGCGCGACCTTCCTGATTTTCATGGAATACGCCCGTAATGCGGTGCGCATGTCCTCGCTGATGAAAAAGCGCGTGCTGTATGTGTTCACCCACGACTCCATCGGTCTGGGCGAAGACGGCCCGACACACCAGCCGATCGAGCAACTGACCAGCCTGCGCACTACGCCGAATCTGGACACCTGGCGTCCTGCGGATGCTGTGGAATCGGCAGTGGCCTGGAAGTACTCCATCGAGCGCAACGACGGCCCGTCGGCGTTGATCTTCTCCCGTCAGAACCTGACTCACCAGGCTCGCGACGAAGCCCAACTGGCGGACATCGCTCGTGGTGGTTACGTGCTGCGTGACTGCGTTGGCGAACCAGAACTGATTCTGATCGCTACCGGTTCGGAAGTGGGTCTGGCCGTTCAGGCATTCGACAAACTCAGCGCTCAGGGTCGCAACGTGCGTGTGGTTTCCATGCCATGCACCAGCGTCTTCGATGCTCAGGATCCGGGCTACAAGCAAGCGGTTCTGCCACTGCAAGTCAGCGCTCGTATCGCCATCGAAGCTGCTCATGCGGACTTCTGGTACAAGTACGTCGGTTTGGAAGGTCGCGTCATCGGCATGACCACCTTCGGCGAGTCGGCCCCTGCGCCAGCCCTGTTCGAAGAGTTCGGCTTCACCCTGGAAAACATCCTGGGTCAGGCTGAAGAGCTGCTGGAAGACTGATAGCGATACGTTCCCCTGTAGGAGCGCGCTTGCCCGCGATTGCGTTGGTCCATTCGACAGAAATGTCGTCTGATCGACCCGATCGCGGGCAAGCGCGCTCCTACAGGTTCAGTTGAAACCCGTGAGAACCCCATGCCCCAGCACCGCCCTTACAAAGTTGCACTCAACGGTTACGGCCGTATTGGACGTTGCGTCGTGCGCGCGCTTTGCGAGCGAGGGGCCAAGGCCGGGTTTGAAGTGGTTGCCATTAACGATCTGGCCGACATGGCCAGTCTCGAATACCTCACGCGCTTTGACTCCACACACGGCCGGTTCCCCGGCGAAGTGCGGGTCGAAGGGCAATACCTGCACATCAATGATCACAAGATCAGAGTGCTGCGCAGCGAGACGCCGGAAGGCGTCGACTGGGCGGCGCTGGAAGTTGATCTGGTGCTCGAATGTTCAGGCGTCTACAACACCCGTGAAGACGGCCAGCGCTTCATTGACGCTGGCGCGCCACGGGTGCTGTTTTCCCAGCCGATGGCCAGCGAAGTCGACGTCGACGCCACGATTGTGTTCGGCGTCAATCAGCAGAAGCTGACGGGGCGCGAGCTGTTGGTTTCCGCCGCATCCTGCACCACCAACTGCAGCGTGCCCTTGCTGCGTCTGCTGGATCAGGCTGTCGGGCTGGAATACGTCACTATCACCACGATCCACTCGGCAATGAACGATCAGCCGGTGATAGACGCCTATCACCATGAGGATCTACGCCGTACGCGCTCGGCTTTCCAGTCGATTATTCCGGTGTCCACTGGTCTGGCGCGCGGTATTGAGCGGCTGCTTCCGGAACTTGCGGGCCGAATTCAGGCCAAAGCAGTTCGCGTGCCGACGGTAAACGTGTCCTGCCTCGATATCACCTTGCAAACCGCACGTGATACCGATGCCCTTGAGATCAACCGCCTGCTCCGCGAGGCCGCCACCAGTGGCCCGTTGAAAGGACTGTTGGCCTACACCGAGTTGCCGCACGCCAGTTGTGATTTCAACCATGACCCTCATTCGGCCATCGTTGATGCGAGTCAGACGCGAGTTTCCGGCCCGAGGCTGGTCAACGTGCTGGCCTGGTTCGATAACGAATGGGGTTTTGCCAATCGAATGCTTGACGTCGCTGAGCACTTTTTGCGCGTCGCAGACCCACAACATTAAAAACAGGGATTCACTCATGACCGTGTTGAAGATGACCGAGCTCGACCTGCAAGGTAAGCGTGTATTGATTCGCGAAGACCTCAACGTCCCGATCAAGGACGGCAAAGTCAGCAGTGATGCGCGCATCCTGGCGTCGTTGCCAACCATCAAGCTCGCGCTGGAAAAGGGCGCAGCCGTGATGGTCTGCTCGCATCTGGGTCGTCCAGTCGAAGGCGAGTTCTCTGCCGAGAACAGCCTCAAGCCGGTTGCTGAATACCTGAGCAAGGCCCTGGGCCGTGAAGTGCCACTGGTTTCTGATTATCTGGACGGTGTTGACGTTAAAGCGGGCGACATCGTGCTTTTCGAAAACGTACGCTTCAACAAGGGCGAGAAAAAGAACGCTGACGAGCTGGCGCAGAAATACGCTGCCCTGTGCGACGTCTTCGTGATGGACGCTTTTGGCACGGCTCACCGGGCTGAAGGTTCGACCCATGGTGTGGCCAAATTCGCCAAAGTCGCTGCTGCAGGCCCGCTGCTGGCTGCAGAACTGGAGGCGCTGGGCAAAGCCCTCGGCGCTCCGGCCCAGCCAATGGCCGCCATCGTTGCCGGTTCCAAGGTATCTACCAAGCTCGACGTGCTCAACAGCTTGAGCGCCATCTGCAACCAGTTGATCGTCGGTGGCGGTATTGCCAACACCTTCCTGGCTGCGGCAGGCCACAAGGTTGGCAAATCGCTGTACGAGCCGGACCTGCTTGATACCGCTCGTGAAATCGCCGCCAAGGTCAGCGTGCCGTTGCCGGTGGACGTAGTGGTCGCCAAAGAGTTCGCTGAAAGCGCAGCCGCAACGGTCAAGTTGATTGCCGACGTTGCTGATGACGACATGATTCTGGATATCGGCCCGCAAACTGCAGCGCACTTCGCCGAATTGTTGAAATCTTCCAAGACTATTCTGTGGAACGGCCCGGTAGGTGTGTTTGAGTTCGACCAGTTCGGCGAAGGCACCAAGACCCTGGCTAAAGCCATTGCCGAAAGCTCGGCGTTCTCCATCGCAGGCGGTGGCGACACGCTGGCGGCGATCGACAAATATGGCGTAGCGGATCAAATCTCCTACATTTCTACCGGTGGTGGCGCATTCCTGGAGTTTGTCGAAGGCAAAGTCCTGCCAGCCGTGGAAGTGCTGGAACAACGTGCCAAGGCCTGAGGATCAGGCTTTGCAAAAGGGAAATGAAATGCTCAGGCCGTTACCACTGCTCATGATTGCTGCACTGCTCGCTGGCTGCGCCAGCAAGCCGGAGGCCGACGAGGTTGTGCGCGAGCCTGCGCTGGTTCAATTGAGCTGCTATCAGGCGAACTGGCAGGCCGAAACCGTGCCGGTGATCTATAAGCGCGGCGGTGAAGCGGTGCTGGATAAGTACGAGTTCATGCCTAATCTCGGGCCAGTGGCCTGTCGTTAAGCGTTGATCGCAGGGATGAGTTTGGCAACATCTTGGGCCGGCGGTGGTCACTTAAGGGTGGATAACTCTTTTTGAACAAGGAATTTCGCCATGAAGATCGCCGCCGTTGCCCTGTTGAGTTGTGTGATGTTTGCCGGATGCAGCAATTCTGGACCGCGTGCCAAGGCTTGTGAAGTATTCAGCCCGGCGTCCGTAAACGTGCCGACGACCCAGAGTTCTCAACGGGTTGAAGCGCTGGCTACGGGTGAACCGGCCGATGATCGGAATCAGGAACAGAACTGCCCCTGAAGGTTGAAGCGACTGGCATTCGCCCCGCTTCCCGGGGCGGGCCAGGAGAAGTAATGAAAGGCTTGATTGCCCTTGCGACATTTGCAGTGCTTGGTGGTTGCGCCAGCATGAAGGCTCCGGAAACGGGTAATACCTGGACAAGTTGGGTTTGCGACAGCAAGGCTCAGGTCCATTGGCGTTACGTTGACAAGGCCAAGGCCGAAGTCGATGTACGTTTGAATGAAAGCGATCAGGTCTTCCGGCTGACTGCCGAGCCTGGTTCGCCATCGCTGTACAGTAATGGTGTGCTGGCTTTCCAGAACAAGGGCGACGAAGGCCTGGTGTACTGGGACGCTACAAACGATTTGATCGGGCGCGGTTGCAAGAAGCGTTGAAAAAGCTGCACCGATGATTCACCGCATGGCCTGCGGGCTAATGCGTAGAACTTTAATAGCAGCCGCCGCTACGGCAGGTTTGCACGATAACGACCCTACCGGGAGAGAGACAGACAATGGCACTTATCAGCATGCGCCAGATGTTGGACCACGCAGCCGAATTCGGTTATGGCGTCCCAGCTTTCAACGTGAACAACCTGGAACAAATGCGCGCCATTATGGAAGCGGCCGACAAGACCGATTCCCCGGTGATCGTTCAGGCCTCGGCCGGCGCCCGTAAATACGCTGGCGCGCCGTTCCTGCGTCACCTGATTCTGGCCGCGGTTGAAGAGTTCCCGCATATCCCGGTGGTCATGCACCAGGATCACGGCACCAGCCCTGATATCTGCCAGCGTTCGATTCAGCTGGGCTTCAGCTCGGTGATGATGGACGGCTCGCTGGGCGTGGACGGCAAAACGCCGACCACCTACGAGTATAACGTTGAAGTGACCCGTCGCGTGGTTGCTTTTGCTCACGCCTGTGGCGTTTCGGTTGAAGGTGAACTGGGTGTTCTGGGCTCGCTGGAAACCGGTATGGCTGGCGAAGAAGACGGCGTTGGCGCTGAAGGCATGCTCGATCACAGCCAGATGCTGACCGATCCGGAAGAAGCCGCTGACTTCGTCAAGAAAACCCAGGTTGATGCACTGGCTATCGCCATCGGCACCAGCCACGGCGCTTACAAGTTCACCAAGCCGCCTACCGGTGACATCCTGGCGATTGATCGCATCAAGGAAATCCACAAGCGCATCCCGAACACTCACCTTGTGATGCACGGTTCGTCTTCGGTCCCGCAAGAGTGGTTGAAAATCATCAACCAGTACGGCGGCGAGATCAAAGAAACCTACGGCGTACCAGTCGAAGAGATCGTTGAAGGCATCAAGCACGGCGTGCGCAAGGTCAACATCGACACCGACCTGCGTCTGGCCTCCACCGGTGCTATCCGTGAGTTTATGGCCAAGAACCCGGGCGAGTTCGACCCACGTAAGTACCTGGCCAAGACTGTAACGGCCATGCGTGACGTGTGTATCGCTCGCTACGAAGCGTTCGGTACTGCTGGCAACGCATCGAAGATCAAGCCAGTGTCTCTGGACGCGATGTTCGAGCGCTATGCTCGCGGCGAACTGGATGCCAAGATCAACTGAGTGATGGTTGATTGAGCAATGAAAAAGCCCGCAGCAATGCGGGCTTTTTTGTGGGGGCGTTTAGGAGGTCGTTTCCTTGTCGATGGGAGTGTGAGTGTTTTAACGCTGCCAGGAAACTTAAGTTACATCTTTGGCCAGTCCGGCATTTAGATTGGCTGATACATAACTGCGCCTGCTTCATTCTTTTGCCGATATAGATATTGATCTGTCTCAAAAAGGAAATGAAGATGGCTATTAATATCAGCGGTGCGGGTTCAATCACCTATGTGCCAATGGAATATGTATTCAAAATAAAACAACCAGAGATGGTAGAAAACGAATACACGGTAAATGATGACGAGGCGGCGCGAGAAATCATGAAGAATGTCGGGATTGTGGATCTCGACGGTCTAAAGTCGCTTCTCGAGGGGCTGGACATGACTTCAATCAGTACACGAGAGCTGAGTAGTTTGTGTGCGGGCCTCAATAAGTTGGGCTTTAACGATGTAAGCGCTTATTTTTTTCTGGCTGAAGGGAATGAGGATTCAGGATTTGACGGAAGATCTCGTAACCTGGATGTCAAGTTCAATGCAATCCCTTTGGTCTACGAGAAGCTCCAGGGGCAAATTGACTTTGCTGCCACAGAAGGGCTGAAGGGCGACAAGGCGTATGGTCGAATTTTGAGTGGCATTGCCAATGCGAATCATATAGTCGCCGCACTCTCCTATTTCGTGAAAACTGCACATAAACTCCCCTCAATAAATGAGCAAGCATGATCTGCAGATCAATGCGCCTTTGCCTGAGCGACGGCGCATTGACAGGCAGTTATCGTGTTATGGCTATGCTGCCGCTGTAGGCCCAAGGGGTTTCATGATGGTTCTGATGTTTAACCCTGAAGGTGCCCGCGGTCGTTACCTGCGAGATATATCCACCGGAAGATTCAGCGATTGGTCGCCACTGTCCATTCTCCAGTTTTTCAATTCGCATCACCGGGGCAAAACCTCCATTTGCGGATCGAACCCTGGATACGATCAAAACCGAACGGCAGGTCGGTCCGTTAGAGATTGTGACCGGTCCATAGAAAACTATGGTGTCATTTGCAGGGATAAAACCCGAGTAAGGATTGCTGATAGTCAGGCACGCAGCTTCAGCTTGTGACGCCAGTGCCAGAATGATAAGGGATGCCAATAATGTCTTTTTCATGATTTTCTCGTTTAATATAAGTTAGTTAATGCTGTGTTATTGAAATCGAACGAATCCGCGCGGGAAATTTATTCCGCAGGTAGGAAGGTTCTTTGATGTGAAGCGTTATTTGTAGGATGTTTCTTATATGTATTTATTCTTTTCCGTTTTTGAGGTGTGACTGCACGTAATCTTTTTCTGATTAGAAAATCAACCCTTAAACTGAAAGTTTATCCGAAAGGATAGTGCGCACGCGAAAGTGGCCTTTGCAGGCTGACATTAGTCGTGACTTATTTGTTTGGTACAGCGAAGGACTGGTAGGACCGAATTTATTCGGGGAAGCTATATTTCAGGTGGCACAGAGGCTGCGGATGTCCCAGCCCCTTCGCGAATGAATTCGCTCCCACGGGAATTGTGCTGGCAGTCAGCCGTAGCTCGTGATTTGGTTCCTTGGTCGACGAATTTATCGCCTGAATTGACGCTACCGCGAGCAAGCTCATTCAGCAAAATGCAAATCAATGGGTTGAAATGCATTTTTTGTAGGAGCTGCCGAAGGCTGCGAAGCATTTCTCCTGATACAACGCCATCGCAGCCTTCGTCAGCTACAGGTTCAATGTTTAAACCGATGACGCCTCGGTTGTGCTCACTGTCCCTCTCTCTCCCGAAGCCAGCGGCGGCGCCGTGACGATGGATTTCAGGTCAATCCGGCTCTGTACCAACTGGTTGATGTCCGGTTTGGGGCGCTGCAGCTCCGGGTTGCTCTCGGTCGCCCGCTCGATCTGTTCTCCACACGCCAGCAGATAGGCGTCAGCGCGGAATGCGCCCACTACTTGCAGGCCGAATGGCATGCCTTTGTGGTCAACGCCACAGGGCAGCGACAGGGCGGGGTTGGTCGCCAGCGTGACGACATAGGTCAGGGCCAGCCAGCGGTAATAATTCGCCAGCTCTTTGCCATTGATGCTCTTCAGGTAAAGGTCTTGCCAAGGGAAGGGCGACACAGGCGTGGTGGGCGACAGGATCAGGTCGTAGTCCTCGAACAGCGCCTGGAAGCGGCGATAGATTCTGGTCTGTTCCGTGGCGGCCCAAGCGCAGTCTTCCAGGGTCATGCGCATGCCCATTTCGTAGTTGGCGCGCGGGTTTTCGCCCAGGGAGTTCGGATCTCGCAGATATGCGTCGCGAGTGCCTGCGACAAAACTTTCAGCCCTTAAAACATCGAAGCAACGATCCGTTTCACCAAGCTCCATCTGCACTTCATCGCAACTGCGAAACAACGGTCGCAAAGCGTCGATTTTGCGGCGGAACACCTGACGAATATCGTCATCCACGTCGCAGCAGCCGAAGTCTTCGGTGTAACCGACACGCAAGGTGCCAAGGTCAACGTCTGGCAGCGCGCTGAAGAGGTTTTTATCGACCTCGTAGCTCAGCGGTTCGCTAACGTGGAAACCGGCCGTGGCTTGCAGTTGCAGCAGGGTGTCAGCCACGGTGCGTCCCATAGGGCCAACGACCGAGATGGGCGTCCAGCCCAACAGACGGCGCTCGCTGGGTACGAGGCCTGGAGAGGGGCGTAGGCCCACTACTCCGCATTTCGCTGCGGGGATGCGCAATGAGCCGCCCGTGTCCGAACCACTGCACAACGGCAGCATGTCGGTGGCCAGTGCAGCAGCCGAGCCACCGGATGAGCCTCCTGCATTGAGTTCAGGGTTGAACGGATTGCCTGTGGCGCCCCATACGTCATTACGGGTGTTGGCACCTGCGCCCATTTCCGGCACGTTGGTCTTACCGGTGACAATGGCTCCGGCCGCACGCAGTCTCGCAACCAGCGTGTTGTCTTTGGCCGGGACGTTATTGCAATAGAGAGGTGACCCGTAGGTGGTCAACAGTCCTGCAGTGGCTTCCAGATCTTTGATGCCGATGGGCAAGCCATGCAGCAAACCCAAGGGTTGACCCGAAAGCACCGCCTGCTCCGCATCACGAGCCTGTTGCCGGGCTTGATCAAAGCATGTGGCGGTGACCGCATTGACGTAAGGGTTGACCCGCTCGATGCGCTCGATGCACGCGTCCATCAATTCCACAGGGGAAATCTGCTTGCTGCCAATCAGGCGGCGCAACTCAACGGCGGTTTTTTCCACAAGCTCATCAGGACGGGGCATTCGAGATACCTGGCAACAGTGATTGTTGCCTCGAATCTAGAGCAGACCGAGGCTTGCCACAATTTCAAGTTTTCGAATGTTTTATTGCTGTTTTGGCATGGGCTAGTGCTGCACTGCTTCGTAGGACCGGCTTTAGCCGGGAGGACTTCGTCTGCAACGCTACATCCATTATTGGAGGTGGATGCTGCTCGCGGCTAAAGCCGCTCCTACGAGGCGGCGGGGTATCACGAAGCCTTCTGGTCTCGCACCATCAACAACCGCGACGCTTCGTTGTAATCAGCCTGGAAGGCAGGGCTGCCGATCCATTCGATGGCGGCATCTTCGTCTTCATCGTGGAAAAGGGCGCGGTAGGTGATCAGCAGACCCATCATGAAGTCAGTGGCTTGCTCTTCGTCCTCCTCGGCAATGACCAGCGCGAGAACCGGGTATTGCAGGAACACGGCGCACATTGCCAATTGGCTGATGGACTGCGCTTGCTTCATGGTCTGGAACAGGTCGTCGAAGTCGGCCGGGTCAAAGCCGTTTTCCACGATGTCCTTGAAGTCGAACGTGCTCAGGTCGATTTCAACGTCATCAAAAGGCTGGTCAACCAACGGCGATGCAAAGATCGGGTGCACGACTTTTTTGCCCGGCTTTTGCGAGCGGTTCTGCTTGGCTTTGGCTTTCGCCCGTTGGGCGCGTTTTTGCTGTTTATCTGGCGAAGCCATGAGCATGAGTCCTGTTGCGGCGAGTGATGACAGGCCGCTATTGAAGCGCAGAACTGTGTGAATCACCAAGGTCTGTGTTTTTTACAGCACCCGCACGCAGAGAGGCTCGGTGCTGGAGGTGCTGACGTTCATTCCCCTAAAGAGCGACCACAGCACGTCGGGGGTATCGACTGAAGCTATCCGGTTGAAGGCGTGTTACCTCGTCGCGAGGTGCGTCAGCCGCTTTTATTGAGCGGGAGCTTGCTAGTCCGGTCTTTAGTGCTGCGCCTCTGAGGAGGGGCCTCTTTTCTCAAGGTCAGTAAACAAAACAGCTTTCACTAGCGACGAAACGATTCCACATTCCGTAGTGGCTAGCGCCCTGTCAATCCGGTCGTCAATTATGACCAATAGATCCTGACCGCCGGAGTATGGGCTGCTGATGACATCGCCGGCTTTGCGCATCACGCCGCCTGTGGCGTTAGCGTTCGGGTTGATGGCATCGACCAGTAAGTTGTCGAGTTGGAAATCAAAGTGATGTTCGCGTTGGGACATGCCTCGAGCCTTGGGATTTAGCGTTAGCTTCGCGTTCGGTTTCCATAGGCGTAACAGCATCGCGACTTCGTCAATGAAGGTATTGGTGTCAACCGGTGCGCAGAGCGACTCCCTCTCATAGCTAATGACAGAAAGAATGCCCTCAAGGTAGCGAGCTATAAGCCTGGATGCATCATCCTTGGGGCCGGACGCCTTGATCTCTCCGTCGTCACTGATACCCATCTCGAAAAGCTCGAGTCGGTTACGAATTGATGCCCAGCGACGCTTGTCGCCGACAGCAAGGCCAACCCCCGTCAGGTGCGCAAGCGTGTCGCCGTTGTCACTAAGCACCAGCGCATTGCCGTGCTCAATTACGTAGAAGGCAACCGGCTCACCATCTGAGAATGAGAATGACGTGTCGACCTCGAGCACAGATCCGTGATGCCGTCCCTGAACAGACCTGCATTCAAAACCCAGATTATTCATCAGCCAGTTACATTCCATTATCGTCACCAAATGGGAAGGGCATCGTCGCGTCCAATGCGAGATTCACTCTAGTGCAAAAAACTCCAGCCATCCGACGTAGTTTGTGCAGTCCATATCGCTTTGTACAGGCAGGATTCTGGATTCTCCAAGGTGCTCGTGCGGGCCAAACAGCCGTGGCGGCCCATTGTGTGATCGCTTTGCTTTTGGCACGACTTCCAATTGGTAGATGCGCCGCTTTTTCTGCCTGCTCAGCCGGAACAGTGTGAACGTATATTTGCACCGGTCCGCAGTCAGGCCCACTCGCAAGTGGATTTCAACGGTCAGGCCCGGAATGCTCAACCCCTCTTCATCGACCGGGCGGAACGCTATTACCTTGAAGGCAAGGTTGGTCTCCTTCCCCTCAAATGAAAGCTCGCCTGCATAGGATTTGCGCAGCCTGATTAGCTCAATGTCATCCATTTCTTTGATGCTCTGGACCGATATCGATAGTTGGTTGCAGCTTGATCCTCGCTTGGTGAATTGCGCGACGATGAATCTGGCCAGCAGAATACGGAGCACGACCGGATTTTGCTGTCAGTCCATTCCGTTTCTGGCGTGTGGCTTTTCCCGATAGGGTGAGGAGGGCTTGAGGGGAAGAGGCAGGGGGGAGCAGGAGTGAGGCTTTACGATTTACAGGCAGCAAACCGCAGCCATAAAAAAACCCGCACTAGGCGGGTTTCTTTATTTTTCAGGTGATGCTGGCACCACCTGAAATCAATTAGTGGTGCCCAGAGACGGAATCGAACCGCCGACACGGGGATTTTCAATCCCCTGCTCTACCGACTGAGCTATCTGGGCAACGGGGCGCATTAGACGTGTTTTTCAGGGGGTCGTCAAGCATGTTTTTAAAAAAATCTGAATTATTACCGTCGCTTACGACCCGCACTGCTTGAAACGCTTTATTTCTCGGGGGGAACGTAGCCTTCGGCCTGCGCGTATTCTTCGCCGGACAGGAACTTGTCCATCTGGGTCTGGAGGAATTTGCGATCTTCGGCATTCATCATGTTCAGACGCTTTTCGTTGATCAGCAGGGTCTGGTGTTTCTGCCAGTCGGCCCAGGCTTTCTGTGAGACGTGGTTGAAGATGTCTTCACCTTTGGCGCCTGGGTAAGGGGCGCGTTCCAGGCCAGGCAGTTCTTCTTTGTACTTACGGCACATTACGGTGCGGGTCATGACGACTCTCCTGCGTTCAATACGTCGGCTGCGCGTTTCAGCAGCTTCTTCACCGGGGCGGCAAGGCCCAGGCGCGGCGGGGTGGCGAGGTTATACCAGAGCCAGTCGGCCTCGGCCACGTGATGAGCTGACTCCTCGACCCTGACAAGCCACGGTTCGATGCTCAACTGGAAGTGGCTGAAAGTATGGACCAGCCCTGGGAGCTCCTGATGTTGGCCCAGCTCCAGCGAGTGTTGCACTGCCAGATGCTGAAGGTCGTCGAAGTCATCCAGCTCCGGCAGGCTCCACAAACCACCCCACAGCCCTGTAGACGGGCGGCGATAAAGCAGAATCGCGCCGTCGCGGTTGGCAAGCATTGGCATGAGTGTGCGCTTTTGCGGAACTTCCTTGCGCGGCTTGGGGATGGGGTAGCGAGTTTCCAGACCCAGCAAATGCGCTTCGCAACCTGATTCCAGCGGGCACAGCAGGCAGCTCGGTTTACTGCGAGTGCATAACGTGGCGCCGAGATCCATCATTGCCTGGGTGTAGTTGTTCACCCTTGCCTGTGGCGTGAAGCGCTCTGCGGTGGCCCACAGCTGTTTTGCGACCTTCGGTTCGCCCGGATAACCCTCTTGCGCTGTAAAACGCGCCAGAACGCGTTTGACGTTGCCGTCGAGGATCGGCGCGCGCAGGCCCATGCTCAGGCTGGCAATGGCCCCGGCAGTGGACAGGCCGATGCCGGGCAGCAGGATCAGTTTTTCCACGTCACGCGGGAATTCGCCGTCGTGATCGGCAACCACTATCTTTGCGGTTTTCTGCAGGTTGCGTGCCCGGGTGTAGTAGCCCAGACCGGTCCACAGATGCAGCACTTCGTCTTCGGGCGCTTCGGCCAATGCCTGCACGGTTGGCAGCGCATCCATGAAACGGTCGAAGTAATTCAGGACGGTGCTGACCTGGGTTTGCTGCAGCATGATTTCCGACACCCATACCCGATACGGCGTGATGCCTTGCTGCCAGGGCAGGTTGTGTCGCCCGTGGCGGTCGTACCAATCAAGCACAGCGCTGGAAAATTGCTCGGGTTGCATTGCTGATCCGATGAGAAATTATGTGGAGGTAATGTCTAGTGGAACTGCCACTTTGTCCCGGACACCGTAGACGAAATTCCGTAGGACCGGCTTCAGCCGGGAGAGCGGCGCATCATTCACAACATATCCTTCGTCAGGAACAATGCTCTCCCGGCTAAAGCCGGTCCTACGGTTCTTGGATGTCAGGGACACCGCGCGAATTCATGCAGGTTGTGACTCAACGTTTGAAAAGTCCGCGGAGGGCGTCTTTCAATTCCGGGCTGACTTTGTCGCCGAGTTTTTCTTCGATCTTCTCGCCGATCTTGTCACCCGCCATTTTCGCGGCGATCTGGCCCAGGCCTTCCTTGTCGAGACGGCAAGCCTTGGCGCCCAGTTCCAGCGGTCCGCGACACTGCACGGGCCACTCGATTCCGACGTAGCGAGGGTTCACTTCGCAGGCCGGGTCGGGCATTTCGGTTTTGTCGCCTTCGATGATGATGCCGACGCGGTAGTTCATGCCCAACACGCGCAGGTCCACATCGCCATTGCCGTTGACGGTCAGGCCCGGAATCTGGACCTTTAGGTCGGGGTTGTTGGCCACGCCGTTGCGGAACACCAGATTGCCGTTGAGCTGCTTGAAAGGCGTGTCTTTGCCGCGAGGTTCACCGCTAAGTGTTTTGCGGTTCAGTATCGAGATGCCCTGGCAAAGCTGTTGCTCAAGGTTAGCGTTAACCAGCACGCCGTTGGTGAGCATGAAACTGGCCGTACCGTTCAGGCTGTCGATCAGGGCTTTTTCGCTGTTGCCTTTGCCAGTCAGATTACTGTTGAGGGTCAGCAAGCCTCTGACGGGCGGATTTTGATCCTGGCTTTGCAGGAAACGTTCGACCGGGACCTTGTCGACTCGCGTCTGCAGGCTCAGCAGCGGCAGGTCCGGGCGCACATCAAGATTGCCCTTGACCTCGAAGTTGCCGCCGTAGAGATCGCCGCGCAGGCTGTCGACCTTGACCTCGCCATTCAGGGCCTGGGTTTTCAATATGGCATTCTGGATTTGCAGCTTCTCGACAGTAAGAGCTCCGAAGCTGATGTCGGCGTCTACATCAAGCTTACGCATACGCTCCAGAGGAAGCAGTTTGGCGGTGCTCCAGGCGGCTTTTGTCGGCTGGTCAGGCAGCGGCGTAGTGCCCGCGCCAGCAACGGCAGCAGCTTCGCTGTTCTGTACTTCAGACTTGCGTGCCGCGCTCGCGCCTTTTTTCTCTTCGCTTTCCGCGGGACGATAGCGATCAGCGTTGAAGGTGTCGTTCTTGAGTTGCAGGCGCAGGGCCTGTTTGGCGAAGTCTTCAATAGCGACACGACCCGTGAAGGTGCTGTCGTCAACTTTCAGGTTCAGCTCTTCAAGTGCCACGCTGTTCGGCGTGCCGCTGATGCGGGTGATCATGCCCACCTGGCTCAGGCTGCCTTCTGCCATGGCCGGGAGTGGCTGGCCAACGCTGTCGAGGAACGTCCGCAGGTCAAACGGTGCAACGGACACTGCGCCGCTGACTTGCGGTGTTTTGTCCAGGTCGCGGGCGCGGAACTCGCCGAGAGCGCGCAGCTGGTTGGCGGACAACTTCATGTTGGTCCATTCAGCGACGTTTGCCGCCAGATCAACCAAGAGCTGGCCTTGTGCAGCGAAAGTTACCGTCTTGCCCTGCAATGGCTCGCCCGATGCTTCGCCGGACAAACGCATGTCGCCAAACTGGTAGCGCTTGAGGGCGCGATCCAGACGCAGTTGACCAACCAGTTCGGTCTTGGCGCGCATCACGGGTTGAGTGGTGCCAAGGAATGCGGTCAGTTTGATCGGAATGTCAGCGCCTTCATGCACCGCGCCGGTGCTGAGCTGGATGCTTTCGGCAGTGAACGACTGACCTTTGCTCGCATCGACGTAATCCACCCGGGCGTTGTTCACGGTGAGGCTGTCGATATCAAGTTTGATCGGCTGGGAAGGCTTGTCCGGTTTGGCTGCCGGAGCTTGTTCACCATCGACTGGGGGAGTGGTCGCGGCTACATCGGAGGTGGCCGGTTTACCAATGTCTTCCCAGTTACCATGGCCGTTTTCGTCACGGCTCAGGCTCAGATTCAAGCCTTCAACGCGGACGTCGCTCATCTGCACCTCGCGACGCAACAGCGGCAGTACACGAACGGACAGGCCCAGCATCTGCAAATCGGCAAAGGGCTTGGTCGGGTTGTTCAAGGTCGCGACGCTGGCTTCGTGCAGCTCAAGGCCGAGCCAGGGGAACAGGCTCCAGCCGATATCACCGTTGAGTGTCAGTTCAACGTGCGCCTTGTCACGGGCCAGTTGGCGAATCTCGTCTTTATAGTCGTTGGGATCAAACAGATGGGTCAGGGCAAAGCCGAGAGCCACGATGATCAGCAACAGCCCGAGAACAAAAAGTCCCAGGATTTTGCCGAACGCTTTCATGGGCGAGTCCTTGTATTCGAACGTTTAAAATTTGCCCGCGAGTATAACCTCCTGACGCAGGTGCAGGGCTTTGGATGCCTCAAGCGCTACCCTGTTCAGCTTTTTCGGCTAATAGAGCACAAGCGACATCTGAAGTTTGGCCGCCAGAGCCTGGACTTCGGGAGGTTCGGCGGTTGCCAGCAAGCGTAGCTCGCAGCCGGACTGTCGGGCCGACTTTTGCACCTCGCTGATCAGTTGTTCGGCAAAACCTCTCCGGCGCGTCGGGCTACGCACGCATAAGTGCGACAGCTCCCAGGTCACCTCGTGACGTTTCAGTCGGGCGGCAGCCACCAGCCGGTCATTGAAGCGAGCAACGACGAGCGCATTTTCCTCAAGACAGCTTTCGATCAGTTGCACCGCGTCAGCAAAAGGCGTGAACAACCAGGAGGGTGCGTCCCGGTAAATCTTCTGCAAATCCGCTTGATCCTGATAGGTGGCCGACTGGAGAAACTCAACGACGATAGGCATGAAATGTCCTCTGGCGACGGGCGGCACCGGCGATTGTGCCCTAAATACAAGAGGCAAAGCGCTGGCGTCAAAAAAAGTGATGTCAAAACGCCTTTTTTTAATTGACAGGTGATAATCTCGCGCCGTTCGTTAATCCGGTGCGTCTATTTGTCACGTATTCGGGAACTCTGCCGATAAAACGGTCGTTGCCTGCGTGCACGGAGGCTGTGGGTGGAACGTCGACACCTTGTGAGCATCTTTTCTGGGGATATAACAATGAGTACAAGCACTGCGTTGGGCGGTTCACCCGCACAGCCTGCGTTCTTGTCCAAAGAGCGCATCATCGCCAAGCCGGGTTTCAACCGCTGGCTCGTACCACCTGCGGCATTGGCTATCCACCTGTGCATCGGCATGGCGTATGGCTTCTCCGTGTTCTGGCTGCCGTTGTCCAAGGCAGTTGGCATCAAGGCTCCAGTAGCCTGTGCACCTGACATGAGCTTCTTCGCACAGATTTTCTCGTCTGCCTGCGACTGGCCCATCTCCATGCTGGGCTGGATCTACACCCTGTTCTTCATCTTCCTGGGCTGTTCGGCTGCCATCTGGGGTGGCTGGCTGGAACACGCAGGCCCGCGTAAGGCCGGTGTTGTATCGGCATTGTGCTGGTGTGGTGGTCTGCTGATATCTGCGTTAGGGATTTATACCCACCAGATATGGCTGATGTGGGTCGGCTCCGGGGTGATCGGCGGTATCGGTCTCGGGCTGGGCTATATCTCGCCGGTTTCGACCCTGATCAAGTGGTTCCCGGACAAGCGCGGTATGGCTACCGGCATGGCGATCATGGGCTTCGGTGGCGGCGCGATGGTAGGTGCTCCACTGGCCGCAGCGTTGATGAACCATTTCGCTTCGCCTGAAGGCGTGGGCGTTTGGCAGAGCTTCGTGGTGATGGCGGTGATCTACTTCATCTTCATGATCGGTGGCGCATTGTCCTACCGTGTTCCGCCAACCGGCTGGAAACCAGAAGGCTGGACCGCACCGGTCAAGAAAGCCAGCAACGCGATGATCACCAACCGTCATGTACACGTAAGTGTGGCCTGGAAAACGCCGCAATTCCGTCTGGTATGGCTGGTGCTGTGCCTCAACGTTTCGGCAGGTATCGGTATTCTCGGCATGGCTTCGCCGCTGCTGCAGGAAGTGTTCGCCGGTAAACTGCTGGGCCTCGACCTGGCGTTCAACCAGCTTGATGCTGTTCAGTTGGGCCAGATCGCTGCCATCGCTGCGGGCTTCACCGGTCTGTTGAGTCTGTTCAACATCGGTGGTCGCTTCTTCTGGGCTTCGTTCTCGGACTACCTGGGTCGTAAAAACACTTACTTCGTGTTCTTCGCTCTGGGCTTCCTGCTCTACGCACTGGTGCCAAGCCTGAGCCACATGGGCAGCGTTGCACTGTTCGTCGCCGCGTTCTGCGTGATCCTGTCGATGTACGGCGGTGGTTTCGCGACGGTTCCGGCTTACCTGGCTGACCTGTTCGGTACGCAAATGGTTGGCGCCATCCACGGTCGTCTGCTGACTGCCTGGGCTGCGGCGGGCATCCTCGGTCCGGTTCTGGTCAACTACCTGCGTGAATATCAGCTGAGCCACGGCGTTGCCCGTGCCGATGCTTACGATATGACCTTGTACATTCTGGCTGGCCTGCTGGTGCTGGGCTTCATCTGCAACCTGCTGGTTCGTCCGGTGGCCGACAAGTACTTCATGACTGATGAAGAACTGGCTGTCGAGCAATCCTACGGTATGGACAAAGGCGCGGATCACACCACTGTTCTTGAGTGGAAAGCCGATCCGGGCAGCAAGCCACTGGCTATCGCCGCCTGGCTGGCTGTAGGCATCCCGCTGGCGTGGGGCGTCTGGATCACTCTGCAGAAGACTGCGGTGTTGTTCCACTAATCTGGCTTAAGGGCATCCTCGTTCCGGTATTTGTTGGAGCGAGGCTTGCCCGCGAATCGGTCGCCTCGGTACGTCAGATCGATCCCGTTATCGTTCTTCGCGGGCAAGCCTCGCTCCAACAGGGGTGTGATTTGCCCGTTTATTCACCTCGGCGAACCGTAATTCGTCGTCTTCTCTCTTTCCCTTCTTCTGTTTGCTTCATGCCAGCCGGTTCTGGGCCTATAATGCTCGCCTTTTTCGCCCAATGATTTTGCGGAGCTGGTGATGGCCGAACGTAAGGCGTACGTCGAGCGTAATACTCTGGAAACCCAGATCAACGCTTCGATCAACCTGGATGGCACCGGAAAGGCCCGATTCGATATCGGCGTGCCTTTTCTTGAGCACATGCTCGACCAGATCGCCCGTCACGGGCTGATCGATCTGGATATCAACTGCAAAGGCGACCTTGAGATCGACGATCACCATACGGTGGAAGATGTCGGTATCACTCTGGGTCAGGCTTTCAGCAAAGCTATCGGCGACAAGAAAGGCATCCGTCGTTATGGCCATGCCTACGTGCCGCTGGATGAAGCGTTGTCGCGTGTAGTGATCGACTTCTCGGGGCGTCCGGGCCTGCAAATGCATGTGCCGTATACCCGCGCTGTTGTGGGCGGCTTTGATGTGGACCTGTTCCAGGAGTTTTTCCAGGGCTTCGTCAACCACGCCAATGTGACGCTGCACATCGACAACCTGCGTGGCACCAACACTCACCACCAGATTGAAACCGTCTTCAAGGCCTTCGGTCGTGCACTGCGCATGGCGGTTGAGCTGGATGATCGTATGGCCGGGCAAATGCCTTCGACCAAGGGTGTGCTCTGATGCAGACAGTCGCAGTCATCGATTACGGCATGGGCAACCTGCACTCGGTCGCCAAGGCGCTTGAACATGTTGGCGCTGGCCGGGTGCACATCACCAGCGACGCCAATGTGATTCGTGAAGCCGACCGCGTGGTATTCCCCGGTGTCGGCGCGATTCGTGACTGCATGGCTGAAATCCGTCGGCTGGGCTTCGATTCGCTGGTGCGTGAAGTCAGCCAGGATCGGCCGTTTCTCGGTATTTGCGTTGGCATGCAGGCGTTGCTCGACAGCAGTGAAGAGAATGGCGGCGTGGATTGCATCGGCATGTTCCCTGGCCAGGTGAAGTTCTTCGGCAAGGATCTGCATGAAGACGGCGCGCACCTAAAAGTGCCGCACATGGGCTGGAACGAAGTTGCGCAGGCAGTGGATCACCCGCTGTGGCACAGCATTCCGGACATGGCGCGTTTCTACTTCGTGCACAGCTTCTACATCGACGCGGCCAATCAGCGTCAGGTTGTCGGTCGCGGCCACTACGGCGTCGACTTCGCCGCAGCGCTGGCTGACGGTTCGCGCTTTGCTGTGCAGTTTCACCCGGAGAAGAGCCATACCCATGGCCTGCAGTTGCTGCAGAACTTCGCCGCGTGGGACGGTCGCTGGTAATCGTTATGGCCAAGGGTAAAAGCAAGCCGCCGATCCTGACGCTCAGCCCCGAGCACGAGCAGCAGGCCATCGACAAGCTCAAGCGGCTGTTCTCTCAGCGCTTCGAACTGGAACTTGGGTCATTCGAAGTCGCCGAGGTGCTTGAGTTCTTTACCAGCGAGATTGCCCCGCATTATTACAATCGAGCGATTTTCGATGTTCAGCAGCACCTCAAAGAGAGGTTCGAGAGCATCGAAAGCGATTTGTGGGCGCTCGAGAAGAATTGAATAGAAGCAGCTTCAAGCGACGAGCCTCAAGCTGCAAGAATTGTCGGGTACGCATGCTTGCAGCCTATGGCTTGCAGCTTGTGGCTCTTTTGACGAAGGAAAAAGCATGCTGATCATCCCCGCTATCGATCTCAAAGACGGTGCCTGTGTGCGTCTGCGCCAGGGCCGTATGGAAGACTCCACTGTGTTCTCCGACGACCCGGTTGCCATGGCTGCCAAATGGGTCGAGGGCGGTTGCCGTCGTCTGCATCTGGTTGACCTGAACGGCGCGTTCGAAGGTCAGCCGGTCAACGGCGACGTGGTTACTGCCATTGCCAAGCGTTATCCGACCCTGCCGATTCAGATCGGTGGCGGTATTCGCTCGCTGGAGACCATCGAGCACTACGTGAAAGCGGGCGTTAGCTACGTGATCATCGGTACCAAGGCCGTCAAAGAACCCGAGTTTGTCGCTGAAGCCTGTCGCGCATTCCCTGGCAAAGTGATTGTCGGTCTTGATGCCAAAGACGGCTTTGTGGCGACTGATGGCTGGGCTGAAGTCAGCACTGTGCAGGTCATTGATCTGGCCAAGCGTTTCGAAGCTGACGGTGTCTCTGCCATCGTTTACACCGACATCGCCAAAGACGGCATGATGCAGGGCTGCAATATCCCGTTCACGGCTGCGCTGGCTGCTGCGACGCGGATACCGGTCATTGCTTCCGGTGGTATCCATAACCTGGGCGACATCCGCGCATTGCTGGATGCCAAGGCTCCGGGAATCATCGGCGCAATCACAGGCCGTGCGATTTACGAAGGTACGCTGGATGTGGCTGAAGCTCAGGCGTTGTGTGATAGCTACCAGCGCTAAGCCATTTCGGTAGGAGCGAACTTGTTCGCGAGAGGTCGGGCCATTCAGCATCTATGGAGTCTGACGGAACGCCTCGCGAACAAGTTCGCTCCTACCGGGATCCCGGCAGGACAGAAATCGGAGATAACCTAATGGCCCTGGCCAAACGCATCATCCCTTGCCTGGACGTCGACAACGGTCGTGTGGTCAAGGGCGTCAAGTTCGAAAACATCCGTGACGCTGGCGATCCGGTTGAAATTGCGCGTCTGTACGATGAGCAGGGCGCCGACGAAATCACCTTTCTGGACATCACCGCCAGTGTCGATGGCCGCGATACCACCCTTCATACCGTCGAACGCATGGCCAGCCAGGTGTTTATCCCGCTGACCGTGGGCGGTGGCGTGCGTACCGTGCAGGACATCCGCAACCTGCTTAATGCCGGTGCCGACAAGGTGTCGATCAACACTGCTGCCGTGTTCAACCCGGAGTTCGTTGCCGAAGCCGCTCAGCATTTCGGATCGCAATGCATCGTTGTCGCTATCGACGCCAAGAAGGTCTCGCTGCCGGGTGAAACCCCGCGCTGGGAAATCTTCACCCACGGCGGTCGCAAGCCGACAGGTCTGGACGCTGTGCTGTGGGCCAAGAAGATGGAGGATCTCGGTGCCGGTGAGATTCTGCTGACCAGCATGGACCAGGACGGCATGAAGAACGGCTTCGATCTGGGCGTAACCCGCGCAATCAGTGACGCGCTGGGGATTCCGGTCATTGCCTCGGGCGGCGTTGGCAACCTTCAGCATCTGGCTGACGGTGTGATTGAAGGCCACGCCAGCGCGGTATTGGCGGCGAGTATCTTCCACTTCGGTGAATACACCGTGCCGGAAGCCAAGGCCTACATGGCCAAGCGCGGCATCGTGGTTCGCTGAGGTCTCAGGACACCGCGTAGAACCTGTGGGGAGATTTTATGTTTGCCTGCAAGCATGCTCTTGATCTTGTAGGACCGGCTTTAGCCGGGAGAGCGGTATGCCGCCAAAGAAAATTTAGTGAACATCCCGACTTTCTCCCGGCTAAAGCCGGTCCTACGGGACTGCGTGGGTTCTGTGTGCGGTGCTTGCCCGCGATGAGGGCGCAAGCACCGCTCCCACAAGTTCTCCGCTTGCAGTGTGATATGCAGTGTCAGGGCAGCAGAGCTGTTACTTAGCGTTGCATACTCAAGCGCCCAACAAATCTATCCTTGGCGCTGAGCGTTGCCCCGACATATCAAATGCCTTGGTGCACAGTTTCACTGGCAGTTCGCTTGCACCAATTTGCACGTCATCGAAGGTGATCGCGTAACCTTCCGGTTCATCACAGTCTGTCTCTGATTCTGCTCCAGCCTTGTATTCATAAGCGCTCAAGGTCGGGTTAGAAAAGTGCCACTGAATGCTGTGATCTCCGTTGTTCTGCCTTGTGATATCGAATTGCGGCGCTCTTGTCGGGCCGGGCTCAGCAATTTCTGTCGCGATTACCAGCGGGCTTTTCATCATGGCTCCTGTGGGCGACTGTTCGGCAGAGTCGACGCCAACGATACACAGCAGATAGATGCCTGGCTCTGTGCCTACAGGGTCATTGATCTGTGCGTCTTCTGCGCTCATTACGTCGCTGTAATGGTTCGGGCTTTCACAGAGTTGTGGGTCGCGCACGGCTTTGTAGCGGAAGAGTGGTTGGTCGAGGCTGAATGCGAATTGCCAGGTGGGCAGCATCGCGCTGCCGTCTGCATCGAATTTCACCCGCTGGTAATAATCCACCGTTGGCCGTTTCTGGCTAAAGGTGACGCTTGGCATCAAATCACATCCAGCGGCGCTGGCTCTGAATAGACCTTGAGCGAAGCAGTGCTGCAGGTGAGCAGTCGGGCTGGCGTAATTAGTGCTTGCGGACCAATGCGGCCGACCATTTTTCAGCTCGCAGGGCGCGTCTTCCATGCAGCGGTTTTCAGGCAAAGAGGTCGCCGTGCTGGTAGAGACAATTCCCAATACTTCATTCGAATGGCGGTCGAGCAATGGGCTGCCTGAGCTTCCAGGCCTTATGCCCTGGCAGTTATCTTTATAGAAGCCTCGATGGATAGCCGGTTGTTCGATCAGCGTTTCGATGGATACGTGGCGGCAGGTTGATAGCCGCAAGCCTGTTTCCGGGTATTGAGTCGGTGCGCCAACGATCAATAACTCATCGGCTATTACAGGTGTCGATGTCTTCAACTGCAATGGTTGGATACCGTTGTCCATCAACGTCTGCAGGCTGGCATCAAGTTCGACGATCGCCATGTCCAGCCCGCGCAGGCGGCTCCAGACGACCTGCTTTAGCGCGTAACGCCGTTGATCGTTGGCAGTGTCGTGAAAGTAGTTGAAGTCGATGTGACCGTCGCTGGCTTGATGGGCTACCACGTTCAGACTGTCAAACGAAACGCAGTGGGCGCTGGTTAAAACATAAGCGGGGCCTGACGTGCCGGTGTCGCGATCCCTCGTGTCGATCAGACTCGCCGTGCAGTGCGAGTCTGGATGGCTAGCGTTAATGATCAGGCGGCCTATGCCTTTCCAGTGATCGTTCTGGCCGTTGCTGTTTTCCAGCAGCAGTGAGGGAGCGAGGTTTTCGCGTCCGTTGCCATAATCTTTCGAATGCACGACAGGTGCTAGGGCGAAAGCGAGCAGGGCGGCGATTGTGATGCCGGTTATCTGGATATTCATGACAGACCTTTGCGGTTGTTCACGGCGATTCATTTCGCGGTGAAGTTCTGTCCGGCAGGTAGTCAGAAGCCTCCCCCCTCGCGGGAGTAAATAATTATCGAAAATCTTTTTTATCTGTTTGCGCCACTCTGTTGGCAATACGCCATGTGTGCTGGACAAGCGCTTTTGAGCGCTGCACTCTGTCTGCCGTCAGCGTATGGAGAGCGCCAATGTTCAAATCTCGTTTTATTGCCCTAACGGCCTTCAGCGCTCTGGTTTTTAGCGCCACTGAGGCTGCACTGGCCGATGACGCCATTGAGGCACCGGGACGCGACTCCATTGTGCTGATGACCGAAAATCTGCCGCCTTACAACATGGCAATCGACGGCAAAAACTTCGCTCAGGAAAGCAACATTGAAGGCATCGCTGCGCAAGTGGTGCGCGAGACGTTCAAGCGTGCAGGGATCAGCTACAGCATGACGTTACGGTTCCCCTGGGAGCGTATCTACAAGCTGGCCCTGGAAAAGCCAGGCTACGCGGTGTTTTCTACAGCGCGTTTGCCTGAGCGGGAAAAGCTGTTCAAGTGGGTCGGACCAGTGGGTTCCTACGACTGGATCCTGCTCGCCCGTGCCGATAGCCCTATCAAACTGACCAGCCTGGAGCAGGCCAAGGGTTACCGAATTGGTGCTTATAAAGGTGACGCCATTGGTGAGCGACTGCTGGCCCAAGGGCTGAACCCGATCCTGTTGCTGCGCGATCAGGACAATGCCAAAAAACTGGTCAACGGGCAGATAGACCTGTGGGCGGCAGGCGATCCGACCGGACCTTATCTGGCCAGAATAGAAGGCGTCACCGGCCTCAAGACCGTGCTGCGGTTCAATCACGCTGATCTGTATTTGGCGCTCAACAAGGCGACGCCCGACGAAGTGGTGAACAAATTGCAGGCGTCGCTGGACCAGCTAAGAGCGGAAGGGGTTGTGGACAAGATTTTGTCCCAGTACCGGTAACACGCATTTTTAATGTGGGAGCGCGGTCAATTGTAGGAGCCGAGCTTGCTCGCGAAGAACGATGGCACGGTTTTAAGCCCCGCCGCCGCCAAGTCGCGATAAGGGGCTGCCTGACAGATCGCTTCGCGAACAAGTTCGCTCCTACCGTTTTAACGATCCCGGTTTTTACCGGTAAATCCCGTTTTTGCCATGCGCAGCCGTCGCCTGATTACCCCGCACGCTGATCATCTGGCGCAAGTCGATCCACTCGATGCCCTGCGCTTTGAGGCGCGGCAGTTCGCGCTCCAGCACGTCGAGCGTCACCGGGTAAGGATGACCGATCATCACCGCCGAGCCCTGTTTGCGGGCCAGCTCAATAGCTATTTTCAGTTGCCGGGTAATGGCCTCAGGCGTGCGCTCATCATCGAGAAAGACATCCCGGGACACGCTGGCCAATCCTATTTTTTGCGCCTCGGCCGCCGCCACGGTTTTCGCGCTGGTGCGGCTGTCGACGAATAACAGGTGACGGCGCTGCAGCTCGGCCATCAACCATCCCATGGCGACCGGTTCGGCGGTCATGCGGCTGCCCATGTGGTTATTGATCCCGGCGGCATAGGGGACTTTGAGCAGCGCAGCGTTCAGCCTGCTTTCCAGTTCGGCGAGGGGAAGTTCGGGATGCCACGCATAGGGACCGGTTGCCGGGTCCATGGGCATGTGCAGAATGACGATCTTGCCAGCACGATGCCCCTGACGGGCGAACTCGGTGGCATGAGGGGTATCCGGCATGATCGCCAGCGTCACGGGACCGGGGAGGGCAAGCACGCGTTGATCCCGGGCCGGATTCTGGCCCAGGTCATCAATGATCAGTGTCAGGAAAGCAGGCTGAGGTTTGCTGGCCTGCGTCGCTGGCGCTGCGTGAGCAACGCCAGTAATTACGCAAAATGCGGCCAGCAGCCAACGAGACAGGAGCACACGCATCGTTTAGTTGCCGCGCGTGATACTCAGGCCCTTGAGCAGGCTCAGCGCCTGGCTGAGCTGGAAGTCATCGTCCTGCGGGCGAGCCTTGGCGGCAGCGCCTTTGACCGTTGGTTTGTCCGCGCCGCCATTGCCGTTGCCCAAGTGACCGAACAGGTCGGCTTCCTTGTACGCTTCACCGTCAGCTTCGTTGGTGACCTTGGCGCGACGCACCACGATATCCGGATTGATGCCCTGCGCCTGAATCGAGCGACCGTTAGGCGTGTAATACAGCGCCGTAGTGATCTTCAAGGCGCGGTCATTATTCAGTGGCAGCACGGTTTGCACCGAACCTTTACCGAAGCTGTCAGTGCCCATCAGGATGCCGCGTTTCTGGTCCTGCAAGGCACCAGCGACGATTTCCGACGCTGAAGCACTGCCGCCGTTGATCAGCACCACCAGCGGTACGCCTTCACTGGCATCGGCCGGATCAGCCGAGAAGCGCAGTTCGGAATTGGCAATACGGCCCTTGGTGTAAACGATCAGGCCCTTGGTCAGGAAGTGGTCAGCCACTTCAACGGCCGACTGCAGCACGCCGCCAGGGTTGTTACGCAGGTCAAGAATCAACCCGCTCATTTTCTTGCCATTGTCTTTGCGGAATTTGGCCAGCGCTTTGCCGACTTCGTCACCGGTCTTGACCTGGAACTGGGTTATGCGGATGTAGCCGTAACCGTTCTCCAGCATCTGCGCCTTGACGCTCTTGACCTGAATCGTCGCACGGGCAAGCGTCACGTCGAACGGGTTACCGCCATCGCGAACCAGTGTCAGGGTGATCTTCTCGCCAATCTTGCCGCGCATTTTGTCGACCGCTTCCTGCATGGTCTGACCTTGCGTCGGTGCACCGTTGATCTTGACGATCAGGTCACCGGCCTCGATGCCCGCCTTGGACGCCGGGGTATCGTCGATAGGGGAGACGACTTTCACGAAGCCATCTTCGACGCCGACCTCGATGCCCAGTCCGCCGAACTCGCCGCTGGTGCTTTCCTGCAGTTCCTGGAAGTCTTCCGGACCGAGGTAGGCCGAATGCGGGTCGAGATTGCTGAGCATGCCCTTGATGGCATTCTCCAGCAGCGTCTTGTCGTCCACCGGTTCGACATAAGCGGCTTTGACCCGGTCCATGACCTCGGCAAAGGTGCGCAGCTCATCGAGCGGCAAAGGCGCTTTGGCGGTGTTCGCAGCAGCCGGTGCAGTGGCTGGCGCAGCTTTGACTTCTGCAGCCTGAGCCAGTGGAGCGCCGATAACGACGGCAATAGCCAGGGCCAGCGAGGTGAGGCGGGACAGATACGGCATGTCTAACGAACTCCTGAAGGTGGAACCGACTTATCCTTGAGTGCGGCACCATTGGGCCGGATCACTAGGGCGACCCTGCTGACGAATAGCGAAATACAACGCCGGTGTGTCCTGTCCACCACTGTTGCCAACAGTAGAGATGGCTTCACCGGCTTTAACAATGTCCCCGGCGGCTTTGAGCAATGTCTGATTGTGGCCATACAGACTCAAATAACCGTTGCCATGGTCGAGAATGACCAGAAGCCCGGCGCCGCGCAACCAGTCTGCGAAGACCACCCGACCGCCGTGCACAGCATGAACCTGACTACCCGCCGAAGCGCTGATCATTACGCCGTCCCAGGTGGAACGAGCGTCATCACCGCGGGCTTCACCGAAGCGTGCCAGTAATCGACCATCAACGGGCCAGGGAAGTTTGCCTTTGACTGCAGAGAAAGCTCCGCCGTATGAAGCGCCAGCACTGGAAACCATGGCGCCTGGGGCTTTGGCCGGACGTTTTGGTGCATCATCGCTGTCGGTTCGGCTGCTGCTTTTGCTACTGCTGTTGGCTTGTGCCTGGGCTTCGCGCTGACGTTTTTCTTCAGCCTCACGCTCAGCGACCAACGCTCTCTGTCTGGCTTCTTCAGCCTCTTTGGCCTGACGTGCCAGGGTTTCCTCAATGGTTTTCAGAACCTTGCCCAGTTCAGCTTGTTCCTGCTGCCGTGCCTGAAGCTTCTGATCCCGCGACTTGTAGTCCTGATTTAGCTTTGCCAATGCCGTCTGGCGTTCCTGACGAACCTTGTCGAGTTCTTCGTGCTGGGTTTCCAGCGAACTCTTCTGCACCAGCAGTTGTGCCTGTTGCAGGTCGATATCTTTTTCGACGCCTGCGAGCTGGCGCAGTGTTTCATTAAAAGTGCGCAGCTGAGTCAGGCGCGCCTGGCTCATGTAATCGTAGTAGGTCAGCGTCCGGGCGAATTTTTCCGGATGTTGTTGGTTGAGCAGCAGCTTCAAGTATTCCTGACGACCACTTTGATACGCCGCCCGGGCCTGAATGGCGATCAGCCGTTGTTGCTCAACGCGTGCGCTCTGGAGTTTGCTTTTTTCCTGGTTCAGCCGATTGAGCTCGGCTTCGGTCTTTTTTAGTTCCTTTTGCAGGACCTCGACCTGCTTTTCCAGCTTACCCATTTCGGTTTCAGTGCCACGCAGGTCCTTCTGGACACCGGCTTTCTCTTTCTGCAAGTCGCCCAGCGCTTTTTGCAGCTCGGTGACATCCTGACGCGCAGCGTCAATCTGTTTCTGGGTGAGCGCCCGCTGATCGTCGGCAAACGCCGGATTGAGCAGGCAGATCAAAGCAAGGGTGATCAAGGCGCGAAGCATGAGGGTGGGCGATACCGAGGAATTGTGAAAAAAAGTGTCAGGCTTAGTATGCCCGCCACACGATGCAAAAAAAACGCCTCGTATGAGGCCTGACCGATAAAAAACCGGCATGTGGCTAAGCGACATGCCGGTGTGGAGCGTTTTTACGCGTCAACAAGGATCGAATGGCCGGTCATTTCTTCCGGTTTTTCCAGGCCCATGAGTTTCAGCATGGTTGGCGCGACATCGGCCAGTACTCCGCCTTCGCGCACTTTCAGATTGCGCTTGCCTATATAAACGAAAGGCACGGGTTCGGACGTGTGCGCGGTGTGCGCCTGGCCGGTGTGGTCATCGGTCATTTGCTCGACGTTGCCGTGGTCAGCCGTCAGCAAGGCTTCGCCGCCGACTTTTTCCAGCGCCTCGGTGATGCGCCCGACGCAGACGTCCAGGCATTCAACGGCCTTGATTGCTGCTTCCATGATGCCGCTGTGGCCCACCATGTCGCCGTTGGCGTAGTTGACGATAATCACGTCATAACGCTGGTGCTCGATGGCATCGACGATTTTGTCGGTGACTTCCGGCGCGCTCATTTCAGGCTGCAGATCGTAGGTCGCGACTTTCGGCGACGGGATCAGGATGCGCTCTTCGCCCGGGAACTCTTCCTCGCGGCCGCCCGAGAAGAAGAAGGTCACATGCGCGTATTTTTCGGTTTCCGCGATGCGCAGTTGGGTCTTGCCGTTGGCGGCCAGGTATTCACCCAACACGTTTTTCAGGCTGCCTGCTGCAAACGCGGACGGCGCAGGGATGCTGGCTGCGTATTGGGTCAACATCACATAGTTGACCTTCGGCTGGCGGGCGCGCTCGAAGTCCTTGAAATCGTCTTCGACGAATACACGGGTGATTTCCCGGGCACGGTCGGCACGGAAGTTCATGAACACCACGGCGTCGCCGTCTTCCACTGTGACCTTGTCACCAATGCTGGTGGCTTTGACGAACTCATCGTTTTCGCCGCGCTCATAGGCCGCTTCGAGGCCTGCCACGCTGCTGGCGGCGTTGAATTCCGATGCACCATCAACAATCAGGTTGTAGGCCGCTGATACCCGGTCCCAACGATTATCGCGGTCCATGGCGAAGTAACGACCAATGATGCTGGCGATCCGGCCTTTGCCCAGGCGGGCAAAAGTGGAGTCCAGCAGTTCGAGGGATTTCTGCGCGCTGCGCGGTGGCGTATCGCGACCGTCGAGGAAGGCGTGCAGGTAGATTTTTTCTGCGCCGCGCTGGGCGGCCAGTTCTGCCATGGCCACCAGATGATCCTGATGGCTGTGAACGCCACCGTCCGACAGCAGGCCGAGAATGTGTACGGCCTTGCCTGCACCAACGGCTTTATCCACTGCGCTACAGATAGTCGGGTTCTGGAAGAACTCGCCATCGCGAATGGCTTTGGTGACTCGAGTGAAATCCTGATAAACCACGCGCCCGGCACCCAGGTTCATGTGGCCGACTTCGGAGTTGCCCATCTGACCGTCCGGTAGACCGACATCCATGCCCGAACCCGAGATCAGGCCGTTAGGCATCGACTTGTACAGGCGGTCCATGACCGGCATTTTGGCTGCCAGAATGGCGTTGCCCTCATGGCTCTCGCTGTGTCCGAAGCCGTCCAGAATGATCAGGACCAAAGGTTTTGGCGTGGTAGTCATAGATCCCACTCGTGGCTGAAAAAGTAAGTTGAAGAACAGATCGGCATTTTAGGGGCTGTTGATCTGCAATTGCGAGCCGCGATACCGGAGTTATCGGTTCTGGCGCGATGTCGTATGGGCTTGATCGACCTCATTGTCTGACGGGCTTTGGCCGACCTTGGCTGCTGTGTATACTGGCCGACATTTTAACGCCCTGGAACCTACTGATGCTTCAGCACCTGCTTGCTTTTGCTACCAACCACTATTTGATCACTGGCGCTTTCATCATTTTGCTGGGGATGCTGATCGCCTACGAATTGAGCAAGGGCGGCCGCAGCCTGAGCACAGGTGAACTGACCGCGCTGGTCAACAAGGATCAGGCCGTGATCATCGATATCCGCTCCCCCAAGGATTTCGCCACAGGCCACATCGTAGGTGCCCTGAACTTCCCGAACGATAAGGTCCTGACCCGCACCAGCGAGCTGGAAAAGCACAAGGCCAAGACTCTTATCATCGTCGACGCAATGGGCCAGCAGGCTGGCTCCGTCGCACGCGAGCTGCTCAAATCCGGCTTTACGGCAGCCAAGCTGTCCGGCGGCGTATCCACCTGGCGCGCAGATAATCTGCCTTTGGTGAAGTGAAATGGCTGAAGTCATCGTCTATTCCAGCGATTATTGCCCTTACTGCACTCGCGCCAAGCAATTGTTGCAGAACAAGCATGTGGCTTTCGAAGAGATCAGAGTCGATGGCAAGCCGCAAGTTCGCGCCGAAATGGTGAAAAAATCCGGCCGTACCTCTGTTCCGCAGATATGGATCGGTACGACCCATGTAGGTGGATGCGACGATCTTTTCGCCCTGGAGCGCGCCGGCAAGCTTGATGAGCTGCTCTGAGCCTGATTCCAACCCTCTTTCCAGAACTTAAACGTTAAAAGGACCCGAGATGACTGATCAACCGACAAACGGCACCGCTACCAACGAAGAAGATGCTCCGCAATTCTCGCTGCAGCGTATCTACGTTCGCGACCTGTCGTTCGAAGCGCCAAAAAGCCCTGCAATCTTCCGTCAGGAATGGACGCCTACCGTCAGCCTCGACCTGAACACTCGTCAGAAGCCGCTGGAAGGTGATTTCTACGAAGTGGTGCTGACTTTGTCGGTAACCGTCAACAACGGTGACGAAGTGGCTTTCATCGTTGAAGTCCAGCAAGCCGGTATCTTCCTGATCAAAGGCCTTGATCAAGGTTCGATGAGCCATACGCTGGGTGCTTTCTGCCCGAACATTCTGTTCCCGTATGCTCGCGAAACAATCGACAGCCTGGTCGTCCGTGGTTCGTTCCCGGCGCTTATGCTGTCCCCGGTGAACTTCGATGCCCTGTACGCGCAAGAGCTGCAACGCATGCAAGCTGCTGGCGAAACACCTACTGTTCAGTAAGTGTTTTAGCTGGACCCAAAAAAGCGCCTTTTGAGGCGCTTTTTTGTGGGTTATGAAGGCGTTGGAATATGACCTGTGGGAGCGAATTCATTCGCGAAAGCGGTGAGTCAGGCTCCGATGATGGTGACTGACACACCCGCCTTCGCGAATGAATTCGCTCCCACAGGGAAAGACCACGTCTACTTGAATCCCAACTGCCGCCAGCCTTCATACACTGCCACGGCAACGGTGTTGGACAGATTCAGGCTCCGACAACCCTCACGCATCGGCAAGCGCAGTCGCTGATCGGAGGGCAGGGCATCCAGAACTTCAGCAGGCAGGCCACGGCTTTCCGGGCCGAACAGGAAAGCGTCACCTTCCTGAAAGCTGGCGTCGTGGAAGGGGCGAGAGCCTTTTGTGGTAAAAGCAAACAGCCGCGGATGACCGATGCTTTCCAGGCAACTGGCGAGGTCGGGATGGGTCTGCAAAGTGGCGAACTCGTGATAATCGAGCCCGGCGCGGCGCAGGCGTTTGTCATCCAGTTCGAAGCCCAAGGGCTCGATCAAATGCAGGGTGCTGCCGGTATTGGCGCACAGCCTGATGACATTGCCGGTATTCGGCGGAATTTCTGGTTGAAAAAGGATGACGTGAAACATGCACGGCTCCGAGCTGAAGAATGGGGAGCATTCTACCCCTGAAGAGGACCCGCGGCCGAAGCTATGGCCAAAGGTTCTGGGTTCGCTGGCAATTGTCGGGCTTTTGGTCGGCTTGATGATCGGGCGTCTTACCGAGCCGACTCCGCTGGAACTGCTGCAGATAGAGGAACAGCCGACCGGGCTTGCCTTGTGGTTCAACCGTGAACCTGAGGTTGTGCCTGAGCACCAGGACGGAACGTTCGCCATGCGCTTTGCGGCCAAAGGTCAGCCGTGGAGAGGGCAACTGAAGGTCAACGGAAAGGATGTGCGCTGGAAGCTGGAGCGGGACAAGAAGGATTTGCTGCTGACTCTGCTGGCGGCCCGTCCTCTGCACGGCGACTTGCGCGGTGCGGAGCTGGACGGGCGCTGGAGACTGGAGGTCAGTCTCCGAGAGGAATAAAAGAGGGGAATCCCCGGCCTGCCTGTACCAAGGTCCCCAAAACTGGTGATACGTAACCTATTGCAGGCGTCGTGCCAGTTTTGAAATTTCTGCTTTCAAAAATATTTGCCTGTCCTGTTTCGTGCCCCCCAAGCCCGTGTTTTCGGGCTTATCGAGTGTTTCATTCACTTATCAAATGTGTGTTCAGCGTCCAATCAGGCTGCCGTGTCGGGATGGGCCTGAGTTTTGCCGAGCTCGAAAACCGCTTCGTTATGGTGCAAGCCTGGCGTTGGATGCACGGTTTTAACGTTTCCCAATTACGCCGCACGACAACAATTTCCCGATTTTGTTCGCCGCGCTCGCTGTCAGGTGCCCTCCCGCAGCCCCAAAATCGGCCGACAGATGGTCCTGAAACGGCCGTTTCAAACTTTTCTCAGAACAAATTTTACGGGGCTGCGTCCGGGTGATGACAACTGTAACAATCGGTGATGTAACCTCTGCGCCTCAATGAATGCGGGGTTTTGAGTGTTTGTTGAGCTGTTTTGGGTGGGCTGATTCCAAGGAGCAGGCCGGTCGCTTTTTGCTTTCCGTTCGACCAGTAAGAATGATCTGACGAACGGCAGTGAAATATTATTTAGGAATTAGTGAAACAGCTCGATACACTCAATGACGGATGGATCCGACATGGTATGTGACATATAACCGACAGGTCTTAAAAGCTCAGTAATAATTCTTTTTCGATTTGTTAAATGTTCACTACCCTGCGACCACCGTGACCGGTGGGTCATTGGTCTTGAGGCGCTGATTAACCATTGGCTTCGGTCGGGTTTAGCGCTAACCGTAAATTTTTGGGTCAGAGCGTCCCAGGGCCTCGGCACCAGAAATTATAAAAAATTAAGATTCACGAGGAGCGATTCATGAAGAAGTCCACTCTGGCCATGGCTGTAGCCTTCGGCGTTATGGCTCAGCAGGCCGGTGCAGCAGGTTTTATTGAAGACAGCAAAGCGTCCGTTAGTTCGCGTACTCTGTATTTCAACAGCGACCCACGTGAAGGCACTGGCAACCGTACCGAAGAAACAGCAACTGGTTTGAAATTCGACTACCTGTCCGGTTTCACCCAGGGCACTGTTGGCTTTGGTCTGGACTTGCAGGCATTGGTTGGTATTCACCTTGACGGTGGTCGCGGTCATCACGGCGTTAACGGTGCTATCACTCCTAGTGAAGACTTTGCAACCAAAGACGGTAACGCTACTGCTAAATCCGTTGACGAGTGGACTCGTATTGGCGGTAACGCCAAGGCTCGCTTCTCGAAAACCGAACTTCGTCTGGGTAACGCGTTGGCACCGAACCTGCCAATTCTCGTTTCGAACGATGGTCGTTTGCTGCCATCTGCCTTTCAAGGCGGCATCGTAACTTCTAAAGAGCTGGAAGGTGTTACCTTCACCGCTGGCCAACTGGACAAGACCATTGGCCGTGCGTCGAGCAACTGGACAGGGTTGTCCGTTAACGGCGCAACTGAAGAAAGCGATCACTTCCGTTTCGCGGGCGCTGATTGGAAAGTCACTAAAGACCTGACTTTGCAGTACTACTTCGCCAACCTGGAAGACTTCTACAAACAGCACTTCCTGGGTCTGGTGCACGTGTTGCCACTGGGTGAAGATCAGTCCTTCAAGACAGACCTCCGCTACTTCAACAGCAGTGCTGACGGCAAGAACGACGACGCTACCGCTGGTTATCGCTTCAACAACAACAGCGGTTACGCCAAAAATGCTGGCCAGGTTGACAACAGCACTTGGTCCGCAATGTTCACCTACGCCTTGGGTGGTCACGCGTTGATGGTCGGTCACCAGCAAGTCGGTGATGACGGCGGTATGGTCTTCCTGAACCAGGGTAGCCTTACCAATGACCGCGGTCGCAACGAAGGTAACGGTGGTTCGAGCTTCTACCTCTTCACTGACTCCATGGTCGATGGCTTTAACCGTGCTGGTACCAACACTACCTTCGGTCAGTACTCCTACGACTTCGCACGTGTAGGCGTTCCGGGCCTGAAAGCCGCAATCGCTTACCTGCATGGCGATGACATTCGTGGCAACACCAATGCTACCCGCAACAACGACTACTCTCAGTGGGAACGCGATATGCGCGTTGACTACGTGATCCAGAGCGGTCCATTGAAAGGCTTCGGTACTACGCTGCGTCATGGTTCGTACCGTGCCGATGCTGGTCTGAACGGCGCAACCGATACCGATCAAACTCGTTTGATCTTCAACTACACCTACGCTTTCAAATAAGCCTGGTCAGTTGAAAAGGAACCCCGCTTCGGCGGGGTTCTTTTTGCCTGAAATTTGATATCTCCAAACGCTATATTCAAAGCGTTATCTATTCTTTTTAATTTCTAACGAAGGGGCGCAAAGTGGCTTCAATGAATTAGCAAACATCACAACAAGGAGCCACATCCATGAGCTTGCGACTTGGCGATATCGCCCCTGATTTTGAACAGGATTCCAGCGAAGGTCGTATCCGGTTTCACGAATGGCTGGGTAACAGCTGGGGCGTGTTGTTTTCCCACCCCGCTGACTTCACACCGGTCTGCACCACCGAATTGGGCTTCACCGCCAAGCTCAAGGACGAGTTTGCCAAACGCGGCGTGAAGGCTATTGCGCTCTCGGTTGACCCGGTCGACTCCCACATCAAGTGGATCGACGACATCAACGAAACCCAGAACACTACCGTCAACTTCCCGATCCTCGCGGACGCAGATCGCAAGGTGTCCGAGCTGTACGACCTGATCCACCCGAACGCCAGTGAAACCCTGACCGTACGCTCTCTGTTCGTGATCGATCCGAACAAAAAGGTCCGGCTGACCATCACTTATCCGGCCAGCACCGGGCGTAACTTCAACGAGATTCTGCGGGTCATCGACTCCTTGCAACTCACCGACAACCACAAAGTCGCCACGCCCGCTAACTGGGTCGACGGTGATGACGTGGTGATCGTGCCTTCGCTCAAGGATGAAGACGAGATCAAGCAGCGCTTTCCAAAAGGCTATAGAGCCGTCAAACCGTACCTGCGTCTGACGCCACAGCCTAATCGCTGAATCACCCTTCCACGACAGATGGGGTTGCTCTTGATAGCGCATACGGGCCGATTCGTCGGCCCTTTTTTATGGCGCAATAAAACCGTTCCCGTAGGACCGGCTTTAGCCGGGAGGAGGTTGGTATGAGCTCGATATTTCCTGAGCCTTGAATAATGTCCTCCCGGCTGAAGCCGGTCCTACGGAATCTGAAGAGACTGTAATATTTTCATATGCATTTAAAGAATAACCAAATGAAAAAATAAGATTTATGGATATAAAAAATCACTGATATGGTCAGTGCAATTCAACAAAACCCTCACACCTTACTCGTCCGCCAACGGGCCAGCAGGTGCCACTGAATTAGCAAAGGAGCGCGCCATGCGCACAGCTATTTTGCGTCAAGGTTTGGTCGCTCTGTTTGCCGCAGCGGTCGCCTTCGGCGCTGTCACCCAGGCTCAGGCCGAGACCTTGCGTATCGGTTATCAGAAATACGGCACGCTGGTGCTGCTCAAGGCCAAAGGCACGCTGGAGAAGCGTCTGGCCGAGCAAGGCGTGCAAGTGCAATGGACCGAGTTTCCCGGTGGCCCTCAGCTGCTTGAAGGTCTGAACGTCGGCTCCATTGATTTTGGTGTGACGGGCGAAACGCCGCCGGTATTTGCCCAGGCCGCGGGCGCTGATCTGGTGTATGTCGCTTATGAGCCGCCCGCGCCGACCAGCGAAGCGATTCTGGTACCCAAGGACTCACCGATCACTTCTGTCAAAGAGCTCAAAGGCAAGAAAGTCGTCCTCAACAAAGGCTCCAACGTGCATTACCTGTTGGTCAAAGCCCTTGAAGATGCGGGCCTGAAATACACCGATATCCAGACTGTGTTCCTGCCGCCAGCCGATGCCCGCGCGGCATTCGAGCGTGGCAGCGTTGATGCCTGGGTTATCTGGGATCCCTACCAGTCAGCTGCCGAGCAGCAACTGCAAGCGAAAACCCTGCGTGACGGCACCGGGATTGTAGATAACCACCAGTTCTATCTGGCGACCAAGCCTTATGCTCAGAAAAACCCGAAAGTCGTTCAGGCGCTGATTGAAGAGGTTCGCGCGGTAGGGGAGTGGTCCAAAGCTCACCCCGAAGAGGTGACCAAACAGGTTGCTCCTCTGCTCGGTCTGCCTGCGGATATCACCCTGACGTCGGTCAAACGGCAAGGCTACGGGGCGCTGTTCCTGACGCCGCAAGTGGTCGCCTCGCAGCAAAAAATCGCTGATACGTTTTATCAGCTCAAGTTGATTCCAAAGCCGCTGAACATTGCGGATGTGGTCTGGACGCCGCCCGCCGCTGTCGCGAAAGCGCCGTAATCAGTCGGACCCTGAGGAGACAACTCCATGAGCACTAGTGCTTCGCAACGAACAATCCAGCGCCTCGCGCCTTGGGCTCTGCCGATTCTGCTGCTGGCTATCTGGCAGCTGTCGGTCAGCGCTGGCTGGCTGTCCACCCGCATTCTGCCTGCGCCGAGCGCGGTCATAGAGGCGGGCGTCAATCTGGTTTCCAGTGGTGAAATCTGGACCCATCTGGCAATCAGCGGCTGGCGCGCAGGCGTCGGCTTCGCCATCGGTGGCGGCATTGGCCTGGCACTGGGTTTTATCACCGGCCTGTCGAAATGGGGCGAACGCCTGCTGGACAGCTCGGTACAGATGATCCGTAACATCCCTCATCTGGCGCTGATCCCGCTGGTGATTCTGTGGTTCGGCATCGACGAAACCGCCAAGGTTTTTCTGGTCGCACTGGGCACCTTGTTCCCGATTTACCTGAATACTTATCACGGGATTCGCAACATTGATCCCGCGCTGGTCGAGATGTCCCGCAGCTATGGTTTGTCCGGCTTCGGTCTGTTCTGGCATGTGATTCTGCCAGGGGCGATGCCTTCGATTCTGGTCGGCGTGCGCTTCGCATTGGGCTTTATGTGGTTGACGCTGATCGTCGCTGAAACCATTTCTGCCAGCTCCGGTATTGGCTACTTGGCAATGAACGCCCGGGAATTCCTGCAAACCGACGTCGTGGTACTGGCCATCGTGCTGTACGCAATATTGGGCAAGCTGGCCGACCTGGCTGCGCGTGGTCTGGAGCGCGTTTGCCTGCGCTGGCACCCGGCCTATCAAGTGACTAAAGGCGGTGCCGCATGAGCAGCTTGAAACAGCAACAGCCCGCGCATCTGCTGCGCGGCATCCCTCTGGCGGTTCAACAGCTGAAGAAAGCGTTCGGCAGCCGTGAAGTGTTGAAGAACATCGATCTGCACATTCCGGCCGGGCAGTTCGTTGCCGTGGTCGGCCGCAGCGGTTGTGGCAAAAGTACGCTGCTGCGTTTGCTGGCCGGGCTCGACAAGCCTACTGCCGGGCAACTGTTGGCGGGTTCTGGTGCATTGGCTGACGCCCGTGAAGACACGCGCCTCATGTTCCAGGAAGCGCGTCTATTGCCCTGGAAGAAGATCATCGACAACGTCGGCCTCGGTCTCAGCGGAGACTGGCGCGGTAAAGCACTGGAAGCTCTTGAGGCGGTGGGCCTGGCCGAACGAGCCGAGGAATGGCCAGCGGCATTGTCCGGCGGGCAGAAGCAACGTGTGGCTCTGGCTCGTGCGCTGATTCACCAACCACGCCTGCTATTGCTCGATGAGCCACTGGGGGCGCTGGATGCCCTGACCCGTATCGAAATGCAGCAACTGATTGAAAACCTCTGGCGCAAACATGGCTTCACCGTGCTGCTGGTAACCCATGACGTCAGCGAAGCCGTTGCGATTGCTGATCGCGTGATTCTTATCGAGGAAGGGCGTATCGGCCTGGACTTGCTGGTTGATCTGCCGCGCCCACGTGCCCGCGGCTCGCATCGTCTGGCCAACCTTGAAGCGCAAGTGCTCGAGCGAGTGCTGTCGTTGCCTGGCTCGCCTCCTGAACCTGATCCCGTTTCACCGCTGCCTACGCAACTGCGTTGGGCCAATTAACCGACCGTTAGCCATCAAACCCACACAGGAAGATCATCATGACTATTAAAGCCATCAACGTTCGTAACCAGTTCAAAGGCACCATCAAGGAAATCGTCGAAGGCGACGTACTGTCGGAAATCGACGTGCAGACTGCTTCGGGTATCGTGACTTCCGTCATCACCACCCGCTCTGTAAAAGAGCTGGAGCTGGTGGTAGGCAGTGAAGTTATCGCGTTCGTGAAATCCACCGAGGTTTCCATCGCCAAGCTGTGACCGATGCGCAAAAAACAACCCCGGAAGGTGAATGCCCTCCGGGGTTTTTTGTTGGAGCGCATGGCTGTAGGAGCCCTCCCTTCATGCAGACAGCGCTGTCGCCCTGCTAAAAAGGAGTCTGTAGGAGTGAGCTTGCTCGCGATAGCGTTAGATCTGTTAAGAAGATGTCATCTGACCTGACGCTATCGCGAGCAAGCTCACTCCTACAGAAAATCGTCTAAAACTCAGATGGTTATTGATGATAGTCCACGAGCTGCTACAGGAGATTGTGTTTGTGGATAAACGCACTGGCCTTCTCGGCGAACATCAGCGGTTGATCTTCCATCAGAAAATGACCCGCATTGTCGATGAGCTGCAACGTCGAGCCGGGAATGTCGCCGTGCAAGCGGTGGGCGTAACTTGATGGCTGCCATTCATCTTCGGCACCCCAAAGGATCTGCACCGGAATGTTCAGCTCGGGCAGGCGTTGCGCGAAGTCTTCCGTGTAGCGCGAGTCGTAATGCGCGACCTGATTCTTGTAAAAGCCTTGCTGGCCGATGAGGCCGGTGATCGGTGCCAGGTAAGCCTCAAGCAACTCGCCTTCCATGATGCTCTTATTGAAAACCGCCATACGCAGTTGGCGGATCATTAATTGCCGATGCTCGTCTGCGTTCATTGCGGCATGTTCTGCGTAGTGCGCGCGGATGTGCTGCCAGCTTGCAGATGGCCACGAGTCATAGCTGACGATATCGGCAATGGTCAGGGACAAGAAGCGTTGCGGTGCTTCGATCGCCAGCCGAAGCGCAACGCCTCCACCAATGTCGTGGGCGATCACATGCGTGCGCTCCAGCTCCCAATGATCCAGCAACTGTTCCAACAGGATCCGTTGGGCCGCTACCGACGTGTCCTGGTTTTGCGGAAACTCCGACGCGCCGAAACCCAGCAGATCGAACAGGTGCACTTTCAGCCCGGCAGCTACCAGTTCGGGCACAACGTTGCGCCAGATGATCGAGTGCGCAGGCGTGCCGTGCAGCAGGACAACCGGCAGCCCTTCGCCGTGGCAGCCAGTGGCGATACGTCGCCCGTCGATGATCACCTGTTGATTGAGCCGTGGATTGTTCATGAGCGTGGTCTCCGAGGCGTTGATGATGGATTCAGCGTATCGAAGGGGTTTTCATGACGCCAATGACAACTTATGCTGCTGGAATTCGATTTTTGTCATGCGCATGTTTGCATTCGGAATGGAGCAAGCTCCCAGCTCATATTGATCGCAATCTTCTGTGGGAGCCGGGCTTGCCCGCGATAAAGACACCCTGGTCTAGATGCAACACCGCATCGCCCGTATCGCGAGCAAGCTCTGCTCCCATATGGACCGCGCTATTCCGTAGGGCCGGCCGGGCGGCGTTCCGCTTTAGCCGGGAGAGCGGCATTTCAGGCGAAGGGCATATGGCGAATTTACTGGCCTTCTCGCGGCTAAAGCCGCTCCTACGACGAATTCGTTTACAGGGGTAAATTGTGAACCAACGCCTCCCCATCGACGTTCTCCGGGCCCTGCGCAGCATTGTCGAGCTGGGCAGTGTGACCCGCGCAGCCGAAAGTCTGAACCTCACTCAGTCGGCGGTCAGCTGGAAGATCAAGCGATTGGAGAAGCAGCTCGGACGTCCGCTGATTTGTCGTGAAGGCCAACGTCTGGTTGCGACCAGCGACGGTGCCGAGCTGCTGATTCATGCGCGGCGCATCCTCAACTCCCACGACGAAGCGCTGGCGCTGTTTGCGCCATCGACTCTTGAAGGCACCGTTCGACTGGGCGTAACCGAGCAGGCTTCGCTCGCCCAGCTGTCACCGATATTGGCGAAGTTCTCCAGGCAGCACGGCAATGTCGACGTTCGTGTCGTCGTCGAGCAGAGTCAGGCGCTGCGCGAGTCGTTGATCAACGGCACGCTGGATCTGGCCTTGCATCAGGATTTCGCTCACGGGTTGAGTACTGAGGATCACTTGCTGTGGAGTGAGCGGCTGAACTGGTGCGTGCCTGCCGGTTGGGAACACAGCCCTGACACGACGGTTTCTCTCGTGACTTACGGGGCAGGATGTTTCTACGGCAATCTGGCGCAGGATCGTCTTCAGGTAGCAGGCATTCGCTGCAAGGTGGCGGTGCAGTGCCCCTCGACTGAGGGCGTGTTGTCGGCCATATCGGCAGGCTTGGGCATCGGGTTGGTGACGGCGGGCAATGTCGACAAACGCGTCGAGATCAATCATTTGTTCGAGCGCAGTATGCCGTTGCCAGAAGTGGCTAACGTGTTGCGTTTTAGCCAGCGCAAGCACGATCCGGTATTACAGGCATTGCAGCAGATGCTGGCTCAGACGTTGACGCGTGTCCGGGACGAGTCGCCCATTCCTGCGTGAAAATCAAGCCGTCAGGGGCTGCTCTCTTTTCGGCAGGCAGGGCGGTAAATACAGCCCGATATACGCATCAAACACCCGCATCCCTTCCTCCGCCATGCGTGGGGTGATTTCGTCATGCAGTTGCATGGAGCGCGCGTACACCCGGTCGCCCAGCTCCATGGCCAGGGCGAACACGTCAACATCGCCCGGTAATACCGGCAGCGCGAAGTGTCGCTCAAAGACCTCGAGCATCAAGTGCCCCAGTTCGATGTCGTGCTGACGATCCGCCTGAGTGATTTCGGTCAGGCCATGCTGGGCGAGGATTAACTGACGAGCAGCCGCATCGGCGTTGTAGATGTCCAGCATGCGCTGTTCGACTATGCGTGACAGATCACGCCAGCTCGTGAGCGAGTTGTGTTCGATGGGTGCTTGCAGGCTGGCGCGAAACGCGGCGTGGATATCAGCCGTCAGTGCTTCCAGCAGGGCGGGAACACTGGCAAAAAAGTGGTAAACGGATGACGGCGGAATCTGTGCCCGTTCGGCCACGCTGTAGATCGACAGGCTTGCGACACCTTCAGCTGCCAGCAACTCGCGTGCGGCATCGAGGATCGAGTCGATCCGGGCCTGACTGGCTGCGCGGGGTTTGCGGGAGGTGACGGGGCGGGTCATGTGGCGATCTCGTGGGCGGGGCTGCGGAGATTGTACAGCGGTGATGGATCCAATGCTTTCGCGAATGAATTCGCTCCCACAGGGTTTACGCAAACCCCGTAGGACCGGCTTTAGCCGGGAGAGCATTGGTACATTCGCTGCATTTCTCTTGACTGGAATGACGCCCTCCCGGCTAAAGCCGGTCCTACGGAGATCTGCGTTCCACACAAAAAAACGCCGAACAACCTCTCGGTTATGCGGCGTTTTTACTGTTCACACCAGTCGTTAAACGGTATGCAGGTACCAGTTGTACTCAAGGTCGGAGATGGAGTGTTCAAACTCTTCCAGCTCACTTTCCTTACAGGCGACGAAGATATCGATGTATTTAGGATCGATGTACTTGGCCATCACTTCACTGTCGTCCAGCTCGCGCAATGCGTCGCGCAGGTTGTTAGGCAGGCTTTGTTCGTTCTGCTCGTAAGAGTTGCCCGATACCGGCGCGCCTGGTTCGATCTTGTTGGTCAGGCCGTGATGCACGCCCGCCAGAACAGAAGCCATCAACAGATAAGGGTTGGCGTCGGCACCCGCAACACGGTGCTCGATACGTACCGCGTCAGCAGTGCCGGTTGGTACGCGTACGGCCACGGTACGGTTATCCAGGCCCCAGCTCGGGGAGTTGGGCACATAGAACTGAGCACCAAACCGGCGATACGAATTGACGTTCGGGCAAAGGAACGCCATCTGTGCCGGTAGGGTCTCGAGCACACCGCCGATGGCATGACGTAACGCGGCGTTCTGCTCGGGATCCTCGCTGGTGAAGATATTCTTGCCATCGCGATCCAGGATCGAGATGTGTACATGCAAGCCGTTACCTGCCTGGCCCGGGTAAGGCTTGGCCATGAAGGTGGTGTCCATCTCATGGTCGTAGGCGATGTTCTTGATCAGGCGCTTGAGCAATACCGCGTAGTCGCACGCTTTGATCGGGTCGGCAACGTGATGCAGGTTGACTTCAAACTGGGCCGGAGCACTTTCCTTGACGATGGCGTCAGCAGGAATCCCTTGCTCCTTGGCACCTTCCAGAATGTCCTGGAGGCAGTCGACGTATTCGTCGAGGTCGTCGATCAGGTAGACCTGTGTCGAGTGCGGGCGTTTGCCGGAAATCGGGGAGCGGGGTGGTTGCGGACGGCCGTTTACGTTCTCCTGATCGATCAGGTAGAACTCCAGCTCGAAAGCGGCGCAAATCGTCAGGCCCATTTCGTCGAACTTGGTCACGACCTGGCGCAGCACTTCGCGCGGGTCAGCGAAAAACGGGTCACCTTCAAGTTCGTGCATGGTCATCAGCAATTGCGCGGTAGGGCGCTTTTGCCAAGGCTCATTGCACAGCGTGTCAGGGATTGGATAGCAGATTCGGTCAGCATCACCGATATCCAGACCCAGGCCGGTACTTTCTACCGTCGAGCCATTGATATCCAGGGCAAATAAAGAGGCAGGCAGGTTAATGCCCTTCTCGTAAACCTTATGGAGGCTGGTGCGTTCAATGCGCTTGCCGCGCACCACACCATTCATATCTGCAATCAGAAGGTCAACGTACAGAACCTCAGGATGTTCCTTAAGGAACGCGTTCGCTTCGTTAAGCTGAACGGCACGCGGGGGTACCGACATGATGCAACACCTTTGTTGTTAAAAATATCAATCATCGAGCTTTACGGGTTTCAGTCAATCCGAAAGCCATGATGAAGTCAATAGAGCCTTCCCTTGCCCCGAAAGGGCGCAAAAAGGCCGTTTTTGCCGCAATTCAGGGCAAGTATTTAACAGCGGAAGGCTACGGATTACGGGGCTTTCACGGTGCCTGTTCGATTTCCAGAGGACTGTTGTGTAAAAAAACGAACAAGGCTAAGCTCGATTGCAACCCAGAACAGCAACAACACGGGGGTCCCATGTCACGCCTGCCCTTGATCGGCGTCACCGCCTGCACCAAGCAGATCGGTCATCATGCTTATCATGTTTCTGGCGACAAGTATGTCCGCGCGATAGCAGTGGCTGCCAGGGGCATGCCGTTGATTCTGCCTTCACTTGGCCCCTTGCTGGACACCGCCGACATTCTTTCCAGTCTCGATGGACTGCTGTTTACCGGTTCGCCTTCCAATGTCGAACCCTACCACTATAGTGGCCCAGCCAGTGCGCCGGGTACTGCTCATGATCCCGAACGCGACCGCACCACCTTACCGCTTATTCGTGCTGCCGTGGCAGCCGGTGTTCCGGTTTTAGGCATTTGCCGCGGTTTTCAGGAAATGAATGTGGCGTTTGGTGGCAGCCTGCATCAGCGCGTCCATGAAACTGAAGGCTTCATGGATCATCGTGAACCCGACAATGAACCGGTAGAAGTCCAGTACGCGCCGAGTCATTCCATGCGCGTTCAGCAGGGTGGTGTACTGGATGCATTGGGGTTGGCGAGTGAAATCCGCGTCAATTCGATTCATGGACAAGGTATCGAGCGTCTGGCACCTGATCTGCGGGTTGAGGTCCTCGCGCCCGATGGCTTGATCGAGGCCGTCTCGGTCCAGGACAGTCCAGGCTTTGCGCTGGGCGTGCAATGGCATCCCGAGTGGCAAGTTACAGCGAACCCTGATTACCTTGTCATCTTCCAGGCGTTTGGCGATGCCTGCCGTAAACGAGCACTACAACGCGACGCCGATGCGTCAAATAACGCCTGATTCGCGATCAGGACTCTGACCACCTGAGGTATTTATGAGTACCAACCTCGACCAGCTCACCGATTGGTTGAAAGAACACAAGATCACCGAAGTCGAATGCATGATTGCCGACCTGACCGGGATCACTCGCGGCAAGATTTCTCCCACCAACAAATTCATTGCCGAAAAGGGCATGCGCTTGCCGGAGAGCGTATTGCTGCAGACGGTGACCGGTGACTACGTCGAAGACGACATCTATTACGAATTGCTCGACCCGGCAGACATCGACATGTTCTGCCGTCCGGATGCCAACGCGGTTTATGTAGTGCCCTGGGCCATCGAGCCCACCGCGCAGGTCATCCATGACACCTACGACAAGCAGGGCAACCCCATTGAGCTGTCGCCGCGTAACGTCTTGAAGAAAGTCCTCAAGCTCTACACGGATCAAGGCTGGCAGCCCATTGTTGCGCCGGAGATGGAGTTTTACCTGACCAAACGCAGCGATGACCCCGACTACCCGTTGCAGCCGCCAGTCGGGCGCTCCGGGCGTCCTGAGACGGGTCGTCAGTCGTTCTCCATCGAAGCAGCCAACGAGTTCGATCCGCTGTTCGAAGATGTCTACGACTGGTGCGAGCTGCAGAACCTTGACCTGGATACGCTGATCCATGAAGACGGCACGGCGCAGATGGAAATCAATTTCCGTCACGGTGACGCCTTGTCGCTGGCCGATCAGATTCTGGTGTTCAAGCGCACCATGCGCGAAGCGGCCCTCAAGCACGATGTCGCAGCGACGTTTATGGCCAAGCCGATGACGGGCGAGCCTGGCAGCGCCATGCATTTGCACCAGAGCATCATCGACATCAAGACCGGCAAGAACATCTTCTCCAATGAAGACGGGACCATGAGCGAGCTGTTCCTGCAGCACATCGGCGGCTTGCAGAAGCTGATTCCCGAGCTGTTGCCGCTGTTCGCGCCCAACGTCAACTCGTTCCGTCGCTTCCTGCCCGATACTTCGGCACCGGTAAACGTTGAGTGGGGCGAAGAAAATCGTACGGTTGGCTTGCGTGTTCCGGATGCGGGTCCACAGAACCGTCGTGTGGAGAACCGCTTGCCCGGTGCCGACGCCAACCCTTATCTGGCGATTGCCGCGAGTCTGCTGTGTGGCTTTATTGGCATGGTTGAACACATCAACCCAAGTGCTCCGGTCGTCGGCCGTGGTTACGAGCGGCGCAATCTGCGTCTGCCGCTGACCATTGAAGATGCACTGGAGCGTATGGAAAACAGCAAGACCGTCGAGAAATACCTGGGTGAGAAATTCATCAAGGGCTACGTCGCGGTCAAACGTGCGGAGCACGAAAATTTCAAACGCGTGATCAGTTCGTGGGAACGCGAGTTCCTGTTGTTTGCGGTTTGATGTCAGCCCCGTAGGACCGGCTTTAGCCGGGAAGGGGCCGCCTGATCCGGAAAATATATTGGATTCACCGGCGTCCTCCCGGCTGAAGCCGGTCCTACGCGGCATGGCGTTGAACGTCGCGCGCTAAAAGCATATGGAGTTGTGTAATGAGTTCCAGGAACCCGCAAACCCTTGAATGGCAGGCCTTGAGCAGTGAGCATCACCTGGCCCCGTTCAGCGATTACAAGCAACTCAAAGAGGTTGGCCCTCGGATCATCACCCGTTCCAGCGGGGTTTATCTGTGGGACAGCGAGGGCAACAAGATCCTCGATGGCATGTCCGGCCTGTGGTGTGTCGCCATCGGTTATGGCCGCGAAGAACTGGCCGATGCTGCTGCTAAACAGATGCGCGAGCTGCCGTACTACAACCTGTTCTTCATGACTGCTCACCCGCCGGTGCTGGAGTTGGCCAAAGTCATCTCCGAAATCGCCCCTGAGGGCATGAACCATGTGTTCTTCACCGGTTCCGGCTCGGAAGGCAACGACACCATGTTGCGCATGGTTCGCCACTATTGGGCAATCAAAGGCCAGCCGAACAAGAAAACCATCATCAGCCGGGTCAATGGTTATCACGGCTCTACGGTGGCGGGCGCTAGCCTGGGTGGCATGACCTACATGCACGAGCAGGGCGACTTGCCGATCCCGGGCATCGTGCACATCCCGCAGCCGTACTGGTTCGGTGAAGGCGGTGACATGACGCCGGACGAGTTCGGTATCTGGGCTGCCGAGCAACTGGAGAAGAAAATTCTCGAACTGGGTGTGGACAACGTCGGTGCGTTTATTGCCGAGCCAATTCAGGGCGCGGGCGGGGTTATCGTGCCGCCTGACAGCTACTGGCCGAAGATCAAAGAGATCCTCGACAAGTACGACATCCTGTTCGTCGCCGACGAAGTGATCTGTGGGTTTGGCCGTACGGGTGAGTGGTTTGGTAGCGACTTCTACGGCCTCAAGCCGGACATGATGACCATCGCCAAAGGCCTGACTTCGGGTTACATCCCTATGGGCGGGCTGATCGTGCGTGACGAAGTGGTGGCTGTGCTCAACGAAGGCGGCGACTTCAATCACGGCTTTACCTACTCCGGCCATCCGGTCGCAGCGGCTGTAGCGCTGGAGAATATTCGCATCCTGCGCGAAGAGAAAATCGTCGAACGCGTCAATGCGGAAACGGCACCATACTTGCAGAAACGTCTGCGTGAGCTGAGCGATCATCCGCTGGTAGGTGAGGTCCGTGGTGTGGGCCTTTTGGGGGCTATTGAGCTGGTCAAGGACAAGACAACCCGCGAGCGTTACACCGGCAAAGGGGCTGGCATGATTTGTCGAACCTTCTGCTTCAACAATGGCCTGATTATGCGGGCTGTAGGCGACACCATGATAATCGCGCCACCGTTGGTGATCAGCTTTGCGGAAATTGATGAGTTGGTCGAGAAGGCCCGCAAGTGCCTGGATCTGACGTTGGCTGAGCTGCAAGGTTAGGCGCGAATCGGTAGCAGGCAACTTGTTGGCGAAGCGATTTGTCAGGCGCTGATGGGTCTTGGTCTGAACGCTTCGCGAACAAGTTCGCTCCTACCGGTGCATCAGACTTGTCACTCGGGTCACGAAATTGCCAGACTAATGGCTAGAAGCCGCTACCTAATAACACTGGAGTTGTACACATGAAGAAATTTGGCAAGACCCTCCTCGCTTTGTCCCTCATGGGTGTCGTGGCCGCCGCTGCGCAGGCCGACGATAAAGTGCTGCACGTGTACAACTGGTCCGATTACATCGCCAAGGACACCATCTCCAAATTCGAAAAAGAGTCGGGCATCAAAGTCGTCTACGACGTGTTCGACAGCAACGAAACCCTGGAAGCCAAATTGCTTGCCGGCAAGTCCGGTTACGACATCGTCGTGCCGTCGAACAACTTCCTTGCCAAGCAGATCAAAGCCGGGGTTTATCAGCCGCTGGACAAGTCCAAGCTGTCCAACTACAAAAACCTGAACACCGACCTGCTCAAAGCCGTGTCGGTCAGCGACCCGGATAACAAGCACGCCTTCCCATACATGTGGGGTTCGATCGGTATCGGCATCAACCCGGACAAAGTCAAAGCTGCACTGGGTGCCGACGCTCCGGTCAATTCCTGGGACTTGCTGTTCAAACCAGAGAACGCCGCCAAGCTGAAATCCTGTGGCATCAGCTTCCTCGATTCGCCAACCGAAATGCTGCCGATTGCCCTGCACTACCTCGGTTATCCAACCGACAGCCAGGACAAGAAACAGCTGGCTGAAGCCGAAGCGCTGTTCCTGAAAATTCGCCCTTCGATTGGTTACTTCCACTCCTCCAAGTACATCTCCGACCTGGCCAACGGCAACATCTGCGTAGCCGTGGGTTACTCGGGCGATATCTATCAGGCCAAATCCCGTGCTGAAGAAGCCGGTGGCAAGGTGAAAGTCAGCTACAACATTCCGAAAGAAGGTGCTGGCAGCTTTTACGACATGGTGGCAATCCCTAAAGACGCGGAAAACGTCGACGGTGCCTACAAGTTCATGAACTTCCTGCTGCAGCCGGAAATCATGGCCGAGATCACCAACGAAGTGCGCTTCCCGAACGGTAACTCGGCGGCAACGGCCCTGGTCGATAAAGACATCACCAGCGACCCGGGTGTTTACCCACCTGCTGATGTGCTTGCCAAGCTTTACGCCATCGCTGACTTGCCAGCCGCCACCCAGCGGATCATGACCCGCAGCTGGACCAAGATTAAGTCGGGTAAATAATCCCGGTTGATGGAAACCCTGTTGGGATGGCGTGGTGTTCTGGCACCGCGCTGTCCTGCGGCATACAGGATACCTGTAGGACTGGCTTTAGCCGGGAGAGGGGAATTACATGCGCTGCATATTTAGCGTCAGGAATGCCGCTCTCCCGGGTAAAGCCGGTCCTACGGGTTCAAGCCAAACGGCTGTCACATAAAGTTTTTTTGCGATACGCGGTCAACAACGGTAAGTTGCGCCCCCGGATTTTTCCGACCTGATCTGCTCAACTCTCCGACACGGGCACCAGACCCCACCTCAAAAAGGATTGTTCACGTGTCTATTTCTTTATTTGCCAAATCCATGCTCGCCGCCGCCACCCTGACAGCTACCGTCGCAGCGCACGCCGCACCCACCGTGCATATTTATAACTGGTCCGATTACATCGGCAAAACCACCCTCGAAGACTTCCAAAAAACCACCGGCATCAAGCCGATGTACGACGTGTTCGACTCCAATGAAACCCTGGAAGCCAAGCTGCTTGCGGGCCGCACGGGCTATGACGTTGTTGTGCCGTCCAACCACTTCCTCGGCAAGCAGATCAAAGCAGGCGCGTTCCAGAAGCTCGACAAGAGCCAGCTGCCGAACTACAAGAATCTCGACCCGGCGCTGCTCAAGCGTCTGGAGAAAAACGACCCGGGTAACCAGTACGCCGTGCCGTATCTGTGGGGCACCAACGGCATCGGTTACAACGTCGAGAAGGTCAAAGCGGTGTTGGGTGTCGACAAGATCGACTCCTGGTCGGTGCTGTTCGAACCTGAAAACATCAAGAAGCTGCAGAGCTGTGGCGTAGCCATGCTCGACTCTGCCGATGAAATGCTCCCGGCGATGCTCAATTATCTGGGCTTGAATCCCAACAGCACGAACGAGGCCGACTATAAAAAGGCCGAAGCCAAGCTGATGGAGATTCGTCCTTACGTGACCTACTTCCACTCCTCTAAATACATCACCGATCTGGCCAATGGCGATATCTGCGTAGCGGCCGGTTTCTCGGGCGATGTGTTCCAGGCCAAGTCCCGGGCAGAGGAAGCAGGCAAGGGCGTGAACATCGCCTACAGCATCCCGAAAGAGGGCGGCAACCTGTGGTTCGACATGCTGGCGATCCCTGCGGACTCGAAAAATACCAAGCAGGCCCACGCATTCATCAACTACATGCTCGAGCCTAAAGTCATCGCGCAAGTGAGTGACGAAGTGGGTTACGCCAACCCGAACCCGGCTTCCGACGAATTCATGGACAAGGACATTCGCGCAGATGAGGCGGTCTATCCGTCCAAGGAAGTGCAGGAGCGCCTGTACGTCAATTCCGAGTTGCCGCCGAAGATTCAGCGCGTCATGACGCGTAGCTGGACCCGAATCAAATCCGGTAAATAAAGACCTCGCGCCCGGTCATGCAGACCGGGCTGCAAACCAGTTGGGAGTTTCACCCATGGCAGTTGCCTCCGGCGCCTACAAGAAATCACTCGAAGGCGATCAGCAACCCAAGCAGGTGCTGGTCAAAATCGATCGGGTCACGAAGAAATTCGATGAGACGATTGCCGTGGACGACGTGTCCCTGCAAATCAACAAGGGCGAGATTTTCGCCTTGCTGGGTGGCTCCGGCTCCGGCAAGTCAACGCTGCTGCGCATGCTGGCCGGTTTCGAGCGGCCAACAGAAGGGCGGATCTTCCTCGATGGCGTCGATATCACCGACATGCCGCCGTACGAGCGTCCGATCAACATGATGTTCCAGTCCTACGCGCTGTTTCCGCACATGACGGTGGAGCAGAACATCGCGTTCGGCCTGCAGCAGGACAAGCTGCCCAAAGCCGAAATCACCGAGCGCGTCGCTGAAATGCTCAAGCTGGTGCAGATGACCCAGTACGCGCGTCGCAAGCCTCATCAGTTGTCTGGCGGTCAACGTCAGCGGGTGGCGCTGGCTCGGTCTCTGGCGAAGAAACCCAAGCTGTTGTTGCTCGACGAGCCGATGGGTGCGCTGGACAAGAAACTACGCTCGCAGATGCAGCTGGAACTGGTGGAGATCATCGAGCGGGTCGGCGTGACCTGCGTGATGGTGACCCACGACCAGGAAGAAGCCATGACCATGGCTGAGCGCATCGCGATCATGCACCTGGGCTGGATCGCGCAAATCGGCAGCCCAATCGATATCTACGAAACCCCGACCAGCCGTCTGGTCTGCGAATTCATTGGTAACGTCAACCTGTTCGAAGGCGAAGTGATCGAGGACATGGAAGGTCATGCCCTGATTCGCAGCCCCGAGCTGGAGCGCAATATCTACGTGGGTCACGGCGTGACGACCTCGGTGGAAGACAAGCACATCACCTACGCGTTGCGTCCGGAGAAACTGCTGGTCACCACAGAGCGGCCGAGCTTCGAATACAACTGGTCGCGCGGCAAAGTCCACGACATCGCGTATCTGGGCGGCCATTCGGTGTTCTACGTGCAACTGCCGTGCGGCAAGCTGGTGCAGTCGTTCGTTGCCAACGCCGAGCGCCAAGGCACACGACCGACCTGGGGCGATGAAGTGTTTGTCTGGTGGGAAGACGACAGCGGCGTGGTATTGCGCTCATGAAGATACGCAAAATCAAGCGTGCTCTGGGGCGGATAACCCCCAACGGCCGGCAGCTCGTCATTGGAGCGCCGTTCCTCTGGCTGTTTCTTTTCTTTGCTCTGCCGTTTCTGATCGTCATCAAGATCAGTTTTGCCGAAGCCGACGTGGCGATTCCGCCCTACACCGAAATCTTCAGCTACGCCGAGCAGAAGTTCGAGGTCATCCTCAACTTCGCCAACTACGCGTTGCTGACAGGCGATGACCTGTACATTTCGGCGTATCTGGGCTCGCTGAAAATGGCGTTCTTCAGCACCTTGCTGTGCTTGTTGATCGGCTTCCCGATGGCCTATGCCATTGCGACCGCACGCAAGGAACTGCAAACCGTGCTGTTGCTGTTGATCATGATGCCGACCTGGACCGCGATTCTGATCCGGGTGTACGCGTGGATGGGCATCCTCAGCAATAACGGGCTGCTCAATGCGTTTCTGATGTGGCTGGGCCTCATCGACGAGCCGTTGCAGATCCTCAATACCAATCTGGCCGTCTATATCGGCGTGGGGTATTCGTACCTGCCGTTCATGATCCTGCCGCTGTACGCCAACCTGGTTAAACACGATATGAGCCTGCTTGAGGCGGCGTCGGATCTGGGTTCCAGCACCTTCAACAGCTTCTGGAAGATCACCGTGCCGCTGTCCAAGAACGGCGTCATTGCGGGTTGCATGCTGGTGTTCATTCCGGTGGTTGGTGAATTTGTTATTCCTGAGCTTCTGGGTGGGCCGGAAACCCTGATGATTGGCCGCGTGTTGTGGCAAGAGTTCTTCAACAACCGCGACTGGCCGGTGGCTTCGGCGTTGGCGGTGATCATGCTGTTGATCCTGATCGTGCCGATCATTCTGTTCAACCGCAGTCAGGCCAAAGAGCTGGAGGGCAGGGCATGAGAGGCTTTCGATTCTCGAACATGATGCTGGTCCTTGGGCTGCTGTTCATCTATGCACCGATGGTGATTCTGGTCATCTACTCGTTCAACGCCTCCAAACTGGTCACGGTCTGGGGTGGCTGGTCGGTGCACTGGTATGTCGGGCTGCTGGATAACTCGCAACTGATGGGCTCGGTGATGCGCTCTCTGGAAATCGCCACCTACACGGCGATTGCAGCGGTAGCGCTGGGTACCATGGCAGCGTTCGTGTTGACCCGCATCACGCGCTTCAAGGGCCGCACGTTTTTCGGTGGGCTGGTGACAGCGCCGCTGGTCATGCCTGAAGTGATTACCGGTCTGTCGTTGTTACTGCTGTTCGTGGCCATGGCCCAGTTGATCGGCTGGCCGCAAGAGCGTGGCATCGTCACCATCTGGATCGCTCACACCACGTTCTGCGCGGCTTATGTGGCCGTGGTGGTTTCGGCACGGTTGCGTGAGCTGGACCTGTCCATCGAAGAAGCTGCCATGGATCTTGGTGCGCGGCCCTGGAAGGTGTTCTTCCTGATCACCATCCCGATGATCGCGCCTTCGCTGGCGGCGGGGGCCATGATGTCTTTTGCGCTTTCGCTGGACGATCTGGTTCTGGCGAGCTTTGTCTCTGGTCCGGGTTCAACGACCTTGCCGATGGAAGTCTTCTCCGCTGTACGCCTGGGTGTTAAGCCGGAAATCAACGCCGTCGCGAGCCTGATTCTGCTGGCCGTTTCGTGCGCGACCTTCCTTGTCTGGTTCTTCAGCCGCCGTGCCGAGCTACAGCGCAAGAAAGCCATCCAGCAAGCCATCGAAGAAAGCGCGGCTGATAGCTACAAACAACCCGACCCACGCCGCGCGGCTGCGCCGGTTTAAAGCGTCTCGGTAGGAGCGAACTTGTTCGCGAAGCGGTGTAACTGTTTAGGCAGGCTAATCGCCTCGCGAACAAGTTCGCTCCTACCGGGCCGGGGGCATCAGCCACTTGGCATCCTCTTCAATTAAATGCTGCGGCACGCACTCGCCGTTGATGTAGGTCTGTGCCGGTTTAAAGCGTCAGGTAAATTCCGGTAGGAGCGAACTTGTTCGCGAGGCGGTTTAACTGTTGAGGCAGGATCATCGCCTCGCGAACAAGTTCGCTCCTACCGGGTGGGGCATCAGCCACCCGGCATCAACCTCAAGCTGCCTTGGGCATTCTTCGCCACATCCTCTTCGCTCAGATGCTGCGGCACGTATTCGCCGTTGATGTAGGTCTGTGCCTGATCCGAATAATGCTTGTCGAACAGCACGCCGCTCTGCCCGACGGGGTTGATGCCGAGTGCGTGGGCCGGGTCGGCGAAGTCGATCAGGCGGCGGGTTGAGGGGCCGTACGTCACTGGCCAAGGGGCAGGTCCGATGCGTGACGAAAGATTGTTCGGCACTTCATGAGTGCCTGGCGCCGCGAACGGGCCGACGTTTAATAGCGTATCCAGCGGCTTTTGCGTGCCCAGCGGATGGGCGTGGGTCAGGGTGTGTGCTTTGCCCCAACGCCATTCGTCCGCGTTAAGCCCATACGTGGATTTCAAGTGCGACACCGTGGCGTGCCAGGCGACTTTGACGGTGTTGGCGCGGTTCTCTTCGAACGGCGAATTACGATTGTTCCACCACGGCGAACTGGCGTCGGCGGCTACGCGGGGCAGGACAGCATCAATCACCCTCGTTGATAGCAGCGTTTCGAAGAGACCATCGCCCAGCTCATCGTGGAAGACCTCTTCGCTCAGGTCGAAGAGGAACTGGTTAAACAGCGTGGCGCCCACCGAATCAACCCCATAGTCGCCTTTCCAGTTGGCCAGTCGTTCTACCAGCGCTTTCTCTTCCGGGTCACTGACTACTTCGCGGAGGACCGGAAGCAAAGGCTGTAAAACCCGATTGGCATAATCAGTTTTCGTGCCCAGTTGCAGCGCTTTGCTGTTGTCCAGATCCCATTTCACCGAGGCATCACTCAGCTGTCGGTTCAGCTGTTGGCCGCGATCAGCCAGGTTGTAGTAACCAGGGATTTGCATGCCGGTGGGCGAAAGTGGCTGGAAGTTGGCCGATACGATGTAGCCGCGCGCGGGGTTTTCTTCCTGAGGGTTGGCGCTGAAGGGGTAAAAGCCCAGCTTGTCGGCTTGCTCAGTGCTGCCATCGAGAATGTAGTTCGGGTTGACCCCTTCCGGACGGATCGGCAACTGAGCCGCGGCCCACCAGCCGATATCGCCTTTGGCATTGGCCCAGACGATGTTCAGTCCCGGTGCCTGAATTTTCTCTGCCGCGGCGCGCATTTTATCCAGCGTATCGGCGCGGTTTACTTCGTAGAAGCCTTCCAGAATCGGGTTCTCCGACTCCAGGAATGACCACCACATGGCAACCGGCGTGGTGCTCGCGGTGACGCCCATTACGTCGTTGACGATAGGGCCGTGAGGCGACCTGCGCAGCGTCAGCGTGACCGGTGCTTCGCCTTTGACCGCAATCTGTTGTTCGGTGGTGGTCATGTCGACCCACCGCCCGTGATACCAGACTTGATTGGGATTTTCCGGATTGGTCTTCTCGGCGATCAGGTCCAGGTCATCGTTCTGGAACATGGTCAGGCTCCAGCCGAAGTCCATGTTGTTGCCCAGGGACGCGAAAGGGTTGAGCGCCTGATGATGGCCGTACAGCTCAAAGCCCGGCGCGGACAGGTGCGCTTCGTACCACACCGCTGGCACCGAGAAACGGATGTGCGGATCGCCCGCCAGTAATGGTTTGCCGCTTTTGGTTCTGGTGCCGGAAACGGCCCATGCATTACTGCCTTCGAACTGAGGTAAACCCGCTTGTTCAAGCGCCTGACTGCTCAGGTAAGCGAGCTGATTGAGGCTTTTCCAGTCGCTGCTTGAAAGCCTGGCTGGCTGATCAAGAACGCCCTGTGGCTGCCAGTCGAGGTCGAAGACTTTCAGGTAGTCGGCACCCAGTTCGTCACGCACATAGGTCAGCAAAGGCTCGGTACGAAAGGCTGCGGCAAAGCTGTAGGCCATGTAACCGCCGACGCTCAGGGTGTCTTCGGCGGTGAACGGTCGTTTGGGGATGCCCAGCAGGTCGAACTCCAGCGGTTTGGCGTGGCTGTCCTGATACTGGTTGATGCCGTCAAGGTAGGCTTGCAGCGCTTTCCAGGTCGGTGTGTTCTTGTCGTGGCGGGCGACATAGTCGTCGGCGTGCTCACGAATACGCAGGCTGCGGAATAGCTTGTCCGTCGCGACCAGTTTTGGGCCCAGCACTTCAGCCAGTTCGCCCCGGGCCAGGCGACGCATCATTTCCATCTGGAACAGTCGGTCCTGAGCCTGCACATAACCCAGTGCGCGATACAGATCAGCTTCGTTCTCGGCGCGAATATGCGGCACGCCGCGCTCGTCATAACGCACGCTGACTGGCGCCTGGAGGTGAGCGAGGGATAGCTCGCCGTCACGCTGTGGTTGCTTGCTGTGCAGATACCATGCGCTCGCGCCAATGACGAGGGCGATGATGAATACAAGGATAGACAGGCTGCGTTTCATCCGGCTTCTCAGATAAGGCGACAAGTCGCGATTGTAGGCATATTGGAAGGCATGTTGGATGGCTAGACGTATCGATTCACATTTGAATGCAATCCTGTGAGAGCCATTTGCAGGTGTTTGGCCGAGTCCGGCTTGCGATGTTCGGGGATACAGCTGAATATCCGTGCACTGTTTATCGTCCTTCCGGAAAACCCATGTCTGCCACGTTCGACCCCGATGCCCTGCGCAACAGTCTGCAACCGCTGAGCGCTGCCCAGCCGCTGTCTGCCGAGGGTTTGGCGTACCAGCAATTTTACGTGCTGGACAGGTTGGGTCTGGAGCGTCCACTGCGCACCTGGCTGGGCAGAATGGATGTGGGTGGTTATGAGGTTGTCGGGCAGGTCTGGATCCCGGATAGCCCCGTGGCCACTTTGTTTTTCATGCATGGGTTTTATGACCACATGGGCTTGTTTCGGCATGTGATCGAATGGGCGCTGAGCAAGGGTTTTGCAGTGATCTCGTGTGATTTGCCGGGGCACGGCCTGTCCAGCGGTCCGCGGGCCAGCATCAATGACTTCGCCGAGTATCAGGCCGTCCTGCAACGCTTGTTCGAGGAGGCCAGCGGATTGCAGTTGCCTGCGCCCTGGCACCTTTGCGGGCAAAGCACGGGGGCTGCGATTCTGATCGACCATCTGCTTGATCATGGCGTTGAGAGTCCAGCTCAAGGTCAGGTCATTCTGCTTGCGCCGTTGGTCAGGCCTCGGGCGTGGGGTTGGTCAAAGCTGAGTTATCACCTGCTCAATCCCTTCGTCACGGGTATCGCCCGGCGCTTCACCGAAAACTCCAACGCCCCGGCGTTTCTACCATTTCTGTTGGCAGACCCCTTGCAACCACGTCGCTTGCCGACTGCCTGGGTCGGCGCACTGGCGCGCTGGATCAAGCGTATAGAGTCCGCCCCTTCAAGCCCACGCAGCCCGATCATTATCCAGGGTGACGCCGACATGACCGTTGACTGGCGTCATAACCTTAAGGTGCTGAACGAAAAATTTGCCGAGCCAAAAGTGCTGATGATCGACAATGCACGCCATCATCTGGCGAACGAAACGCCTGAGATTCGCGCACTTTATTTCGCGTTTCTGGACCGCCAGATGGGCTGATGTTATTCCGCGACAGAGCTGCGGGTCTTGTCATCGGCAGGCTGAAAAAAACGGGGTTTTTAAGGTGCCAGGCTCGACGAGCTTTGCCCAACGGCCAGCCCTGCACGTATCGCCGCCAGCGCGGCCTGGTAGTAAGCCTTGCCGTCGGCGGATTCAGCAAAAGTGGAAAACTCTTCCAGTTCCGGATCGGAGAGGTCGCGGTAGACGTAGAGCAAGGTGTTGTTCATGTCTGCCTCGATCTGCGCCATTAGACGTTCGCGCTGACCGTCGAGCATGCCCTGAGCCTGACCGCCGCCCAGCAATCCGGGAATCATCTGACTCAGGCTGTCGGCGGCCACACCGGCAATCGCCAGACTGACTTCAGCACCTGCCTGCTTGGCGGGTAGCGCCTGGGCGAGGTGACCGATCAGCAGCTGGCGGGTGGCGTCGGCCTGAATCTGTGGCAGGCCTTTGGCATTTTTTGCCAACTGGTCGGGACGTGTCGCGGTCAATTCGGCGTTGACGATCTTGCGCCCCAGCGGAGACTGGAAGAATTGCAGCGCAGGGTCCGGGTTGCGCAGACTTTCGCGCAGGCGCTGTTCGGCGCGTTGATCCATGGCTTGAGGGGCGAAACGCTGATTGCTGTTGTTCACCAACGCTTGAAATACCGCAGGTGGCAGGCTGTTGCGATAGCGTTGTTGCGCAGCTTTGAGGGCGTCGTTGAAATGCGCACGCTGTTCTGGCCAGCCGGCGACCTTGTACAACTGGTCATAGCTGTCTGCCCAGGCGGGCATCGTGCAGAACATCAACAACACAACAAACAAACGGCGCATAGGGACTCCTGTCGGCAGGTCGCTATTGTCCCGGTGGTTACGGGGCTTTGTCGAGTTATGAGTTGGTCGCCCCGGTGAAATTTCATTCACTTAGTGGTCAGTCGAGTGCGGACACTTCCCGATTCCCGGGCGGCTGGATACTATGCGCCATGCAAATCGCCTCTGATCATCCGCTGCTGCTTCGAATCGTCGACGACCTCGCTGCCCGCGGCTGGTCGCAGCAAAATATTTTCCTGCCTGAAAGCCTGACGCTGGAGCTGGCCGACGAGTGCCGCACGCGTGCCGCCGAAGGTGAACTCGCGCCTGCTGCTGTCGGACGCGGGCCATTTCAAGAGATTCGCGAAGGGATTCGTGGCGATCATATCCAGTGGCTTGAGGCCGGGCAGTCTGAGCCTTGTGATCGTTATCTGGGATTGATGGACAGCCTGCGTCAGGCGCTGAATCGCGGTTTGTTTCTGGGGCTGGAAGACTTCGAGAGCCATTTCGCTCTGTATCCGCCAGGGGCGTTCTATCTCAAGCATGTGGATCGCTTTCGCGACGACGACCGGCGTATGGTCTCAGCGGTGGTCTATCTGAACAACGCCTGGCTGCCTGAGCATGGCGGGCAATTGCGCATGTTCCTCGATGACGGCGTGGAATACGACGTGCAGCCAACCGGTGGCTGCCTTGTGGTATTCATGTCTGGCGATATCCCTCATGAGGTGATGCCAGCCAGCCGTGATCGACTTTCATTGACTGGCTGGTTTCGGCGGCGTGGGGATGGGGTGTTTTGAAGCGCCTCTCTGTAGCAGCAAAGATTGGACCTGTAGGAGTGAGCTTGCTCGCGATTCGGTTTCTTGGTGGACGAATTTTCCGACTGAACTGACGCAATCGCGAGCAAGCTCACTCCTACAGTAAAAGGCGTCCAAATCAGGTGGTTGTATTTTGTTTGATAGGAGCTGCGCCGGTGTCCATGTCACTGCGCTGTCTCGCGGCAAACATGGGCCTGTTGGAGCGAGGCTTGCCCGCGAATCAGACAACGCGGTACGTCAGCCCTGCTGCGTTATCGTTCTTCGCGGGCAAGCCTCGCTCCTACAAAAACGATGTCTGCATGAAATTTTTGTCATAAAGCCTGCTTCTCCAGAACGTTAAGCCAGTGCCGCGCTATGGTTACAGGGATGCCATTCAAGGGCTCACTGCCTGACTGGAGAACCCATGAAAACCCTTTTTGCAAAAACTGCTTTCGCAGGCCTGCTGTTCGGGGCGACGTTGATGGCCAGTGCTGCCGACGTACCGCGCACGCCATCACCTGCCGGGGCCGAGGTGTACATCATTTCGCCTAAAGACGGAGAGACAGTGCCGGGCACGTTCAAGGTCCAGTTTGGCCTCAAGGGCATGGGCGTTGCGCCTGCTGGCGTAGACATTCCCGAAACTGGCCACCACCACTTGCTGATCGACGTCAAAGACCAGCCAGACCTGAATGCACCGCTGCCGATGACTGACAACATCCGTCATTTCGGTAAAGGCCAGACTGAAACCGAAGTCACCCTGCCGCCTGGCCCTCACACCCTGCAGTTGCTGGTAGGCGACAAGAGCCACATTCCGCTGAATCCTTCGGTTGAGTCGAAGGTGATCAGGGTGAATGTGCGCTGATTGACCTGGCACCATCCATCACCGTAGGACCGGCTTCAGCCGGGAGGGGGGCGTAATTGATATATATCCTTTGTCTGGAAGGATGCCCTCCCGGCTGAAGCCGGTCCTACGACCATTTTCGGCAGCGCGTTGGCCGGGTGAAATACCGACCACAAAAAAAGGAGACCCGAAGGTCTCCTTTTTGTTGAGCCAGAACCGCTTAGAACAACACGCGGCTACGGATCGTGCCTTTGATGTGTTGCAGCTTTTCCTGGGCCAGATCGGAATACTCGGCATCGACATCGATAACCACGTAACCGACTTTCTCGTTGGTCTGCAGGAACTGACCGGAGATGTTGATACCGTTTTCGGCGAAGACCTTGTTGATCTCCATCAGCACGCCCGGGATGTTCTCGTGAATGTGCAGCAGGCGGTGCTTGCCAGGGTGAGCAGGCAGGGCCACTTCAGGGAAGTTGACCGAAGATACCGACGTACCGTTGTCGCTGTACTTGACCAGCTTCTCAGCCACTTCCAGACCGATGTTGGCCTGAGCTTCGGCGGTGGAACCACCGATGTGCGGGGTCAGGATCACATTGTCCAGGCCGCGCAGCGGGCTTTCGAAGATGTCGTCGTTGGAGCGAGGCTCAACCGGGAACACGTCGATAGCCGCACCGATCAGGTGCTTGTCCTTGATCGCGTCAGCCAGTGCGTCGAGGTCCACGACCGTGCCGCGAGCGGCGTTGATCAGAATGGCGCCCTTTTTCATGGCGCGGACTTCTTTCTCGCCAATCATCATTTGGGTGGACGGCAGTTCAGGCACGTGCAGAGACACGATGTCGGCCATGCCCAGCAGCTCATTCAGGCTTGGTACCTGAGTGGCATTACCCAGTGGCAGCTTGGTCAGCGGGTCGAAGAAGAACACCTGCATGCCGAGGCTCTCAGCCAGTACAGACAACTGAGTGCCGATCGAACCGTAGCCGACGATGCCCAGTTTCTTGCCACGGATCTCGAAAGAGTTGGCAGCGCTTTTGATCCAGCCGCCACGGTGGCAGGATGCATTCTTCTCCGGGATGCCGCGCAGCAGCAGGATCGCTTCGGCCAGCACCAGTTCGGCGACCGAGCGAGTGTTGGAGTACGGCGCGTTGAACACTGCAATACCGCGCTCGCGGGCCGCGTCCAGATCAACCTGATTGGTACCGATGCAGAAGCAGCCGACCGCGACCAGTTTCTTCGCGTGATCGAACATTTCTTCAGTCAGCTGGGTGCGAGACCGGATGCCGATGAAGTGAGCGTCGGCGATCTTTTCTTTCAGTTCGGCTTCCGGCAGAGACTTGGTGTGGTACTCGATGCTGGTATAACCGGCTGCCTTGAGGACATCCACAGCGGATTGATGGACGCCTTCGAGAAGAAGGAACTTGATCTTGCTCTTGTCGAGGGAAGTCTTGCTCATCTGCTTTAACCTGTGTCCCGGAGAAATTTGGCAGTAAGTGAAGCGGTCGCGAATCGGGCCGTCAGCTCGATTGGCGGGGGGCGTATGCTAGCATATGCACCCCGCGAAACCCCATTCCTGGACGTGAAGCGTTCTCAGGATGACCATGAATTGTTCGAGAGTTCTGTCGATGATCCATTCTGCGCTGGTAGATGAACTGAAGACCCTGGTTGAGCCTGGAAAAGTGCTGACCGATGCCGCATCCCTTGAGACGTACGGCAAGGACTGGACCAAACAATTCACAGCTGCGCCCGTTGCCATCGTCTTTCCCAAGACCATCGAGCAGGTTCAGGCAGTCGTCCTGTGGGCCAATGAACACAAGGTCGCGCTGGTCCCGTCTGGCGGCAGAACCGGGCTGTCTGCGGCAGCGGTCGCGGCCAATGGCGAAGTGGTGGTTTCGTTCGATTACATGAATCAGGTGTTGGAACTGAACGTCACCGAGCGCACAGCTCGCGTCCAGCCGGGCGTCATCACCCGGCAACTGCAGAACCTGGCGGAAGAAAACGGCCTTTACTACCCGGTGGATTTTGCATCGTCGGGCTCCAGCCAGATCGGCGGCAATATCGGCACCAATGCTGGCGGGATCAAGGTTATTCGCTACGGCATGACCCGCAATTGGGTCGCGGGCCTGAAAGTGGTGACCGGCAAGGGCGACATCCTTGAGTTGAACAAGGACCTGATCAAGAACGCGACCGGCTACGACATGCGCCAGTTGTTCATCGGGGCTGAAGGCACGCTGGGCTTTGTCGTCGAAGCCACCATGCGCCTTGATCGCGCGCCCAAGAACCTGACGGCGATGGTGCTGGGCACTACCGATTTCAACTCGATCATGCCGGTGCTGCACGCCTTTCACGGCAAGCTGGACCTGACGGCGTTCGAATTCTTCTCTGACAAGTCGTTCGCTCGCGTCATGGCGCGCGGTGACGTGCCGTCGCCCTTCGATACGCCTTGCCCGTTCTATGTGTTGCTGGAATTTGAGGCCACCACCGAAGATCTGGCCAATGAAGCATTGGCGACGTTCGAGCATTGTGTCGAGCAGGGCTGGGTGCTGGATGGCGTGATGAGCCAGAGCGAGCAGCAACTGAAAAACCTGTGGAAGCTGCGCGAATACATCTCCGAAACCATTTCCCACTTCACGCCCTACAAGAACGACATCTCGGTGACTGTTTCGAAAGTGCCGGCGTTCCTGGGTGAAATCGATGCGATCGTTGCCGAGCACTACCCCGATTTCGAGGTGCTCTGGTACGGCCATATCGGCGATGGCAACCTGCACCTGAACATCCTCAAGCCTGAGGCCCTCGACAAGGAAGAGTTCTTCGTCAAGTGCGCCAGGGTCAACAAATGGGTGTTCGAAACCGTGCAGAAATACAACGGCTCGATTTCCGCCGAGCATGGTGTAGGCATGACCAAGCGTGATTACCTGACGTACAGCCGCTCGCCGGTGGAAATCGAATACATGAAAGCCATCAAGGCGGCATTCGATCCGAACGGCATAATGAACCCCGGAAAAATCTTCGCTGTTTAATTGGCCGTCACTATTTATAGTGGCGTGACCACAACGAGACCAAGGAGCCGCCATGAGCTATCAGCATAAGTATGTCGACGGAACGAGTATCCACTTTCCTATGGGCAAGGCGGTTTGCGTAGGTCGCAACTACGCCGAGCACGCCAAGGAACTGAACAACGCCGTCCCTACCGAGCCACTGCTGTTCATCAAGCCAGGCAGCGCCGTTGTTGCACTGGAAGGTGGTTTCACCATCCCGGCCGATCGTGGCGCAGTGCACTACGAAGCTGAAATTGTCGTGCTGATCGGCAAGCCGTTGACCAAGAACCCGACCCGCGAAGAAGTGCTGGACGCGATTTCCGGTTTTGCTCCCGGCCTGGACCTGACCCTTCGTGACCTGCAAACCAAGCTGCGCGATAAGGGTTATCCATGGGAAGAAGCCAAGTCTTTCGACGGTGCCGCTGTTATCGCTCCGTTCGTTCCGGCTGAAACCTTCTCTGACCTGACCGACATCGGCATTCGTCTGACCATCAATGGCGAAGTCCGCCAGGACGGTAACAGCCGCGACATGCTCAACCCTATCGTGCCGGTGATTCAGCACATGGCAGCCTGCTTCTCGCTGCAGGCCGGTGACGTGATCATGACAGGCACTCCGGCAGGCGTTGGTCCGCTGTTGGCTGGCGATGAGCTGGTACTGGAACTGGTAGGGCAGAAGCCTTTCGAAAGCAGCGTTCGCTGAGTTTCACGTGTTACTAAAAACCGTCTGCGATGCGCATCGCAGGCGGTTTTTACGTTTTTTACCGCCTGAATTGAACAATTGGCGTTTTTTTCACAATTGATCTGGATAATCCGGCCTCCAGCTCCCCGCTTGGGGCACTGTGCCACTGGATGTTATCCATACTCGGGAACGCTCATGACCACCCCTTCATCATCGACCAAAATGTCACGTCGCTTACCTCGCCCGCGCTGGTACGTCTGGCTGTTGCTGGTTGTGGTGATTGGCGGCGTCGTTGCCCATGTAATGCATTGGGATGATCGTGGTCGGCTGTGGCTGGGTGAGCGCTTTCAGAGTCTTGCCGATCGCAAAGCCAGTGTCTGGCTGCCTGACTACGTCGTCGACATCGACGCCAAACCGCTTCCTGGCATGGAGGACGATGAAGCGTCGGATGTGTCTTATAACCCGGTGACCAAAACACTCTTTGCGGTCATGGGCAAGCATCCGTTTCTGGTTGAATTGACCCTCAAAGGTGATGTGCTGCGCAAGATCCCGCTGGTGGGGTGGAGTAATCCTGAGGCGGTTGCGGTGATGGAGAATGGCTTCATGGCTATCAGCGATGAGCGCCAGCATCACCTGACTATCGTCAAGGTCACGCCGGAAACCACCACCCTGAACATCGCTGATTTTCGGGAATATGACCTCGGTCCTTCCGATAATCAGAATAAAGCGTTCGAGGGCACTGCCTGGGATCCGCGTCGCCAGCAATTGCTGCTGGGGGAAGAGCGCCCCGCTGCGATTTTCACCTGGGAAAGCGATGGTAGCGACGTCTTGAAAGGTGAGAAGCAAAAGGTCGAGAGCAAGTCTCTGGATATGCGCAATCTCTCCTCGTTGACCGTTGAGCCCCGCACCGGGCACACCCTGGCCCTGTCCGCGGACTCGCACATGCTGCTGGAACTGGATGAAAACGGCCAACAGGTCAGCTTTATGACTTTGCTGGGTGGGTTCAACGGTTTGAAAGACACTATTCCGCGCGCTGAAGGTGTCGCGTTTGATGACGACGGTAACCTTTACATCGTCAGTGAGCCGAACTTGTTTTATTCGTTTAAGAAGAAGTGATTCGCAGTATTTTTAGAAGCCTCGGTGGCTCCGAGACCACGCTGTGGCTGAGCAAGCAAGGCCCCTGTAGGAGTGAGCTTGCTCGCGATAGCGTCAGTTCATGCGATAAATTCGTCGACCAAGAAATCGAATCGCGAGCAAGCTCACTCCTACAGGGTCCTCTGTTTGCTGCGCGACAGCGCGGGGGGCTGGAGGACGGGGAATCCCCTACAGGGATTGGCTTGATGGCTCTGCGCCATTAAGCTTCAATTCATATTCGCATGGTATCCATGCTATCCGCCTGAACCTCGAGCAACCTGAATGCGCCTGCTTCTCTCCCGAAAAATCCTCATACCTCTGGTCATTCTTCTCACTGTATTGGCGTTTTTTGCGGGTCGTGAATATCGCGTCGTTGAGCGTGCATCCTTCAACTGGAGGATTTTGTGGCAGGGCGAGGACGCTCAGGCTATCGGCCTGGGGGGCTATAAAGTCGTCATAGAGGCTCAACCCATTGCAGGCCTTGATTCGGATGCATCGGCGCTGAGCTACGATCCAGATCGTAAAAGCCTGTTCACGGTGACTAACAAAGACGCCCAATTGGTTGAATTAAGCCTGGATGGTAGAACGCTGCGCCGCATTCCCCTGACAGGGTTCGGTGACTCGGAGGCGGTCGAATACATCAGCCCTGGCGTTTATGTCATTAGCGATGAGCGCAAGCAGCGCCTGATCAAGATCCACGTCGATGATGAAACCACTTTTCTGGACGCCAAAGATGCCGAGCAACTGACACTGGGTATCGGCTCAGGTAATAACAACGGCTACGAAGGCTTGGCGTATGACACGAAAGGCCAGCGCCTTTTTGTCGCCAAGGAGCGTCGACCGGTCCAGATAATCGAGGTGCGTGGCTTCCCGTACGCCAATGTCGAAACGCCCAATGTAGAGGTGTCTTCCGACTCCCGGCGTAATGCAGAGATTTTTGTGCGGGACATTTCCAGCCTGCAGTTCGACGAGCGCAGCGGGCATTTACTCGCGCTGTCGGATGAGTCCCGACAAATCGTTGAGCTCGATACCAAAGGCCGTGCGGTGGGTAACGTTTCGTTGAGCAAGGGCTCAATGGGCCTTGGCAAAACAGTACCCCAGGCCGAGGGCATCGCCATGGATGACGAAGGTACGCTGTACCTGGTGAGCGAGCCGAATCTGTTTTATGTGTTCAAAAAGCCGTAGGACCGGCCTTAGCCGGGAGGTTGTCTTCTGCGACATCGTCCCGGCGTATGCCACTCGCGGCTAAAGCCGCTCCTACGGACCTCGCATAGTCGTAGGAGCGGCTTTAGCCGCGAGGTGCTGTGGCAATCAACGCGTCAGCGTCTTGACCCCTTCACTCGTCCCCAGCAGCAGCAAGTCTGCAGGGCGCGCAGCAAACAGGCCGTTGGTCACGACGCCAACGATGGCATTGATCTGGCTTTCCAGTTCGGCAGGATTGGTGATGTTCATGTTGTGCACATCAAGAATAATGTTGCCGTTATCGGTCAGCACACCTTCGCGATAAACCGGGTCGCCGCCCAGTTTCACCAGTTGGCGGGCCACGTGGCTGCGCGCCATCGGGATCACTTCAACGGGGAGCGGGAACGCGCCCAGCACGGGCACCAGCTTGCTGGCGTCGGCGATGCAGATGAACGTTTTGGCTACGGCCGCAACGATCTTCTCGCGGGTCAACGCCGCGCCGCCGCCTTTGATCAGGTTCAGGTACTCATCGCTTTCATCGGCGCCATCGATATAGAACTCCAGATCGCTGACGGTGTTGAGCTCGTAAACCGGAATGCCGTGGCCCTTGAGGCGTGCAGCAGTGGCTTCGGAGCTTGCAACCGCGCCGTCGAAGGCGCCTTTGTGCTGGGCCAATGCATCAATGAAGCAGTTGGCAGTGGAGCCGGTACCGACGCCGACGATGCTTTTGTCGTCCAGTTTCGGAAGGATGAAGTCCACGGCGGCCTGCGCCACGGCTTGTTTGAGTTGATCCTGGTTCATGCGGGCTCCACGGATGCCGAATGGTCCGGTAGGAGCGAACTTGTTCGCGAGGGGCCAGGTCTGCGTACACAGGCACGACGTCTCGCGAACAAGTTCGCTCCTACCGGTAATGTGTAAAAGGGCGCGCATTATAGCGACATGCCAGCGCCAAAGCCCCGTGATTCGTGTGGTCGCGCATCGGAGCGCGGGTTAGACTTCCCGTCCTTGCCCTTTCGCCAGTGATGTCGCCGTGATGCTTGAACAGTACGTCAAAAAAATCCTCACCTCCCGCGTCTACGATGTCGCCGTGGAAACCCCGTTGCAGGGCGCTCGTCAGCTGTCCGAGCGGCTCGGCAATCAGGTTCTGCTCAAGCGCGAAGACTTGCAGCCGGTGTTCTCGTTCAAGATTCGTGGCGCGTACAACAAGCTGGCGCAGCTAAGCCCGGAAGAACTGGCGCGGGGCGTAGTGACAGCGTCGGCAGGCAACCACGCGCAAGGTCTGGCACTGGCGGCGAAAACCCTGGGCGTTGAAGCGACTATCGTGATGCCCAAGACCACGCCTGAAATCAAAGTCGAAGGCGTGCGTTCCCGGGGCGGCAAAGTGGTACTGCACGGCGATTCCTTCCCTGAAGCACTGGCTCATTCGCTGAAACTCGTCGAAGAAATGGGCTTCGTTTACATCCATCCCTATGACGACCCCGACACGATTGCCGGGCAAGGCACCGTGGCCATGGAGATTCTGCGCCAGCATCAAGGGCCGCTAGACGCGATTTTCGTCCCGGTGGGCGGCGGTGGGTTGATCGCCGGTATCGCGGCCTACGTGAAATACCTGCGGCCGGAGATCAAGGTCGTCGGGGTCGAGCCGGATGATTCAAACTGCCTGCAACAAGCCATGGCGTACGGCGAGCGCGTTGTGCTGCAGCAGGTCGGTCTGTTTGCGGACGGCGTGGCTGTGGCGCAAATTGGTGAGTACACCTTCGACATCTGCCGGCATTACGTCGACGAAGTGATCACGGTCAGCACCGATGAAATCTGCGCGGCGATCAAGGATATTTACGACGACACCCGCTCGATCACCGAGCCGTCAGGGGCCCTGGCGGTGGCCGGGATCAAAAAGTATGTCGAGCAGGAAGCCGTCAGCGGCCAGACATTCGTCGCCATCGACTCAGGTGCCAACGTCAATTTCGACCGTTTGCGTCATGTAGCCGAGCGCGCCGAGCTGGGTGAAGGCCGCGAAGCCATCATCGCCGTGACCATTCCCGAGCAACCGGGCAGCTTCAAGGCGTTCTGCGAGGCCATCGGCAAGCGCCAGATCACCGAATTCAACTACCGTTATCACACAGACCGCGAGGCGCACATTTTCGTCGGTGTGCAGACGCATCCCTATACCGACCCACGTAAAGATCTGATTACCAGCCTCACCGAACAGGGTTTCCCGGTGATTGACCTGACCGACAACGAACTGGCGAAGCTGCACATTCGGCATATGGTCGGTGGTCATGCCGAGCGGGTCAGCGACGAAGTGGTGTTCCGCTTCGAATTCCCGGAACGCCCGGGCGCGCTGTTCAACTTCCTCAACAAGCTGGGCGGGCAGTGGACGATTTCGATGTTCCATTACCGCAACCATGGCGCGGCGGATGGCCGTGTGGTCGCTGGGCTGGTGGTGCCAGAGGAGGAACGGCACCTGGTACCGGCGGCGCTGGCCGAGATTGGCTATCCGTATTGGGATGAGAGCAAGAACCCGGCGTATAAGTTATTTCTGGGCTAATACAATGATCCCGGTAGGAGCGAACTTGTTCGCGAGAGGACAAGCCTGCGTACACAGGTCCATCGTCTCGCGAACAAGTTCGCTCCTACCGATTCAACAACGGAGCGAATAGAAAATGGATCACCTCACCGCCCTGAAAACCCTGCACATCTCGGCGACGGTGCTATTTCTGCTCAGCGCCCTCGGTTTGACCATCTGGCTGATCAAAGGCCGCAGGGCAGGGTTTACCACCAACCACACCCGCTTGTTGCTGCGTCCGCGCTTGTTTGCGTGGATTCTGATGGGGCTTTGTTTGCTGACCATGCCGATCACCGGCTGGTGGCTGGCACACCTTGTTGGCTGGCCGCTGGGGCAAACCTGGGTGCTGGGCAGCAGCGTGCTTTACACCTTCGGCGCTTTGAGCTGGCTATGGCTGGTGGTGCGCCTTAACAAGCTCCGAATTGATCCAGCCAGAGGGGGGTTAAAGTTCACCCTGGCGCTGGCGATTGTTGCGGTCGTCTGTTTCATCGCCATTGCCGGATTGATGGGTGCGAAGCCGGTTTAGGGATCAAATGATTGCCCGTAGGACCGGCTTTAGCCGGGAGAGGGCCAGTGCAGTCGACACATCTATTAAGCCTGAAATGCCGCCCTCCCGGCTAAAGCCGGTCCTACGGTGGTGCGCATCTGAGATCAATCGCGCAGCGTAATCACCGGCCAACCGCGGCCTTCAGCCTCGGCACGCAATTTCGGGTCCGGGTCTACGGCTACCGGGTTGGCAACCTTTTCCAGCAGCGGCAGGTCGTTGAGCGAGTCGCTGTAGAAATAGCTGTTTTCCAGGCTGAATTGGTTTTCTTCCAGCCAACGGTTCAGACGTGTCACTTTGCCTTCGCGGAAGCACGGCACATCGGTGGTGCGTCCGGTGTAGCGACCGTCGACCATTTCGCATTCGGTTGCCAGCAGTGTCTCGATACCCAGACGCTCAACGATTGGTCCGGTAACGAAGCGATTAGTCGCGGTAATGACAACCAGTTTGTCGCCTGCCTCGCGATGTTTGGCGATCAGTTCCAGCGCCTTGGGAAGAATGATCGGTTCGATGCAATCACGCATGAAATCCCGATGCCACGCGTCTAGCTGGGCCATCTCGGTGCTGCCGAGGATTTCCAGTGAGAAGTTCAGGTAGTCGGTCAGGTTCAAGGTCCCGGCCAGGTAATCCTGATAGAACTCGTCGTTGCGGGTTTTGTAGGTCGCGGCGTCAAGAATGCCGCGTTCGCACAGGTAATCACCCCAGGCGTGGTCGCTGTCGCCACCCAGAAGCGTGTTGTCGAGGTCGAATAAAGCCAGGCGCATGCGGTTACTCGCTGAAATTGCTGAAAAAAGAGCACCAGAATACGAGGTTTTCACAACTCTTCACATAACCTGCTAAGCCTCGTTGCTGCTTTGATCGGCTTTGTGGAACAATGCGGTGACATGCGTTTGCGAGGTTGTTGCCGTGATCGACCCCGATGGTTTCCGTCCTAATGTCGGGATAATTCTGACAAACGACTCCGGCCAGGTCCTATGGGCTCGGCGAATCAACCAAGATGCCTGGCAGTTTCCACAGGGTGGTATCAACCCTCAGGAGACGCCGGAAGACGCGCTTTATCGTGAGTTGAACGAAGAAGTCGGGCTTGAACCTGAGGATGTGCAGATTCTTGCCTGTACTCGGGGTTGGTTGCGCTATCGTTTGCCGCAACGTCTGGTCAGGACGCACAGCCAACCGCTGTGTATCGGCCAGAAGCAAAAATGGTTTCTCCTGCGCCTGGTCTCCAACGAGCAGCGGGTGCGGATGGATTTGACCGGGAAACCGGAGTTCGATGGCTGGCGATGGGTCAGCTATTGGTATCCGCTGGGTCAGGTGGTGACATTCAAGCGCGAGGTGTATCGACGCGCACTCAAAGAGCTTGCCCCGCGCCTTTTGTCGCGCGACTGACACGGAGTTCGACCCCGAGCCATGCTCAATACGCTGCGCAAGATCGTCCAGGAAGTTAACTCCGCCAAGGATCTCAAGGCGGCGTTGGGGATTATTGTGTTACGCGTCAAAGAGGCCATGGGCAGCCAAGTCTGCTCGGTCTATTTGCTCGACCCCGAAAGCAACCGCTTTGTGCTGATGGCTACCGAGGGCCTGAACAAGCGCTCCATCGGCAAAGTCAGCATGGCGCCGAACGAAGGTCTGGTTGGCCTCGTGGGTACCCGTGAAGAACCGCTGAACCTCGAAAACGCCGCTGATCACCCCCGTTATCGTTACTTTGCTGAAACCGGCGAGGAACGTTATGCGTCTTTCCTCGGTGCGCCGATCATTCACCATCGTCGTGTGGTGGGTGTACTGGTTATTCAGCAAAAGGAGCGCCGCCAGTTCGACGAGGGCGAAGAAGCCTTCCTCGTGACCATGAGCGCGCAACTCGCTGGTGTTATCGCCCACGCTGAAGCCACTGGCTCGATCCGCGGTCTGGGTCGTCAGGGCAAAGGTATCCAGGAAGCCAAGTTCGTCGGCGTCGCCGGCTCTCCCGGGGCGGCTGTGGGCTTTGCGGTGGTCATGCTGCCACCTGCGGACCTCGAAGTCGTCCCGGACAAAACCGTTACAGACATCAAAGCCGAGCTTGCCCTGTTCCAGACCGCCCTTGAGGGCGTGCGCAGCGACATGCGCGCATTGTCTGCCAAGCTTGCCAACCAGCTGCGCCCTGAAGAGCGCGCCTTGTTTGATGTTTACCTGATGATGCTCGACGACGCCTCGCTGGGCAGCGAAGTGACCAATGTCATCAAGACTGGCCAGTGGGCGCAGGGCGCATTGCGCTCGGTGGTCAACGAGCACGTCAAACGTTTCGAATTGATGGACGACGCCTATCTGCGCGAGCGGGCCTCGGATGTCAAAGACCTGGGCCGTCGCTTGCTCGCGTACTTGCAAGAGGCGCGGCAACAGACGCTGGTGTATCCGGACAACACGATCCTTGTCAGTGAAGAGCTGACGGCTGCCATGCTGGGCGAAGTTCCGGAAGGCAAGCTGGCGGGTCTGATTTCGGTACTCGGCTCCGGCAACTCCCACGTAGCGATCCTCGCCCGAGCCATGGGTATTCCCACGGTCATGGGCGTGGTCGATCTGCCTTATTCCAAGGTCGACGGCATCGAACTGATCGTCGACGGCTACCACGGTGAAGTCTTCACCAACCCCAGCGATGCCATGCGCAAGCAGTTCGCCAAGGTCGTTGAAGAAGAGCGTCAGCTGTCCCAAGGCCTGGACGCGCTGCGCGAGCTGCCTTGCGTAACGCTGGACGGCCATCGTATGCCGCTGTGGGTCAACACCGGCTTGCTGGCTGACGTGGCTCGCGCGCAACAGCGTGGTGCTGAAGGTGTGGGGCTGTATCGCACCGAAGTACCTTTCATGATTCAACAGCGCTTTCCGAGCGAAAAAGAGCAACTGGCGATTTATCGCGAGCAACTGGCAGCCTTCCACCCGCTGCCGGTCACCATGCGTAGCCTGGATATCGGTGGTGACAAAGCGCTGTCTTACTTCCCGATCAAAGAAGAGAACCCGTTTCTGGGCTGGCGCGGTATTCGCGTCACCCTCGACCACCCGGAAATCTTCCTGGTGCAGACCCGTGCCATGCTCAAGGCCAGTGAAGGCTTGAACAACCTGCGGATTCTGCTGCCGATGATATCCAGCACGCACGAGGTGGAAGAGGCGCTGCACTTGATTCACCGGGCTTGGGGCGAGGTACGCGACGAAGGTACCGATGTGCCGATGCCGCCTGTAGGCGTGATGATCGAAGTACCTGCTGCTGTGTATCAGACCCGCGATCTGGCGCGTCAGGTGGACTTTCTGTCGGTGGGCTCCAACGACCTGACTCAATATCTGCTGGCCGTGGACCGCAACAATCCACGGGTGGCCGATCTCTACGATTACCTGCACCCCGCAGTGCTTCAGGCTTTGCAGAACGTGGTGCGCGATGCACATGCCGAAGGCAAGCCGGTGAGCATCTGTGGCGAAATGGCCGGTGATCCTGCTGCTGCGGTGTTGTTGATGGCGATGGGCTTCGACAGCCTGTCGATGAACTCCACCAACCTGCCGAAAGTGAAGTGGATGCTACGTCAGATCCATCTGAGCAAAGCCAAGGAGATACTGGCGCAACTGATGACCAACGATAATCCGCAAGTGATCAGCAGTTCCCTGCAACTGGCGCTGAAAAACCTGGGGCTGTCACGGATGATCAATCCGGGGTCTGTGAAAGGGCATTAATCGCGGTCAATTTGTTGGAGCGTGGCTTGCCCGCGAAGAACGATGACACGGTAGGCCTGGCAAACCGAGGTGTTTGATTCGCGGGCAAGCCTCGCTCCAACAGGCATCAAACGGTTAGCTCCACCTCACCCAGTCTCCCGCCGTATGGCCCAAAACTGTGTTCTATGAGGTGCTGGCTGCCGTCAGCATTGACGATCAGGCGCTGAGCAGTGATGCATCAGTTCTTGGCTTGAAATGCTTTCACCTGTAGGAGCTGGGCTTGCATGCGACTCAGGCACCTCGGTGTATCAGGCATATCGAGTGATCTGTATCGCGGGCAAGCCCAGCTCCCACATAGACTGCGCTATTCCGTAGGACCGGCCGGGCGGCGTTCCGCTTTAGCCGGGAGGACGTCGGGACATTCGCTGAATATCCTTCGGTAGAAATACCGCCCTCCCGGCTAAAGCCGGTCCTACGGAATTGCAGGTGAACATAGAATCTCCCACAAGAGATCGCATTCCAATTGAAGGGCTGAATTAAACCCTCAACTCCACCTCACCCAATCTCCCGCCATACGGCCCAAAGCTGTGTTCGATGAAGTGTTGGCTGCCGTCAGCATTGACGATCAGCACGGTGCTGGCCCGAGTGCCGTAGTTTGGGCTGGCGATGAACAGGCTCGACAGCAGCTTTTCGGTCTCCAGACTGACGCCCGTATCAGGCAGTTCAGTGGTTGGGGCGGTGGTCGGGTCGCTTAATAAGGCCATGAGTGCCAGTGGATTCGGATCATCCAGTTGGGTGCTCAGTGCAGCTCTGGCTTTCTTGACCTTTGGCCAAGGCGTATCCAGTCCTGCGTTGGAGAGACCATAAACACCCTCATCGAGCCGACGCGGTTCAGGGTTTGAGCCGTTGAGGTAGTACAACTGCTGACGGTCGCCCACCAGCAGATTGAAACCGCCGTATTCGGTCGCTCTGTTCGCTACCTCTACGAGATAATCTTCAATCGAAATATCACTGGTCAAAAACTGAGCAACCAGTTCGCCGCGCGAGCGCTGGCCCAGTGGCAAGCTCGGGTTGCGAATATTGGTCAGCGCTGCAAAGCGCCCGTCTGCGGTGATACCAAGCCAGGTCCCGCCTGCTTCAAGGTCCCGCCCGGCGTAGACCTGCTGTGCGTCCGCCCACTGTGCGAGGGGCTGGGTCGGGCGCGCATAGAACTCGTCACGATTAGCCGCGACGATCAGCGGCTGTGTGTGAGAAGGGCGCCAGGCGAAAGCGATCAGACACATGCAGTACTCCTTTTTGAGCCACTTTACTCACACATGAGGTTTGCATCCATCGCACGCCGCTAGAGCGCCGGGCGTTGCTCCGGTAACATGCCGGTCTCTTTTCGTCATGCCCGGCCAAATAGCTGTTCAGCGCGGGTTTATGTTTCCTGCTTTAGTGTGTCTGGTTAAGTGCTCGCGAGAGCGTTCCCATTTAAGGAGTTGCAATGCTGCCTTACCCGCAGATTGACCCGGTGGCGGTGGCTATCGGCCCGCTGCAAATACACTGGTACGGTTTGATGTACCTGGTCGGTATCGGCGGCGCGTGGCTGCTGGCATCGCGGCGCTTGAACAGCTTTGATCCAACCTGGACCAAGGAAAAGCTCTCCGACATGATTTTCTGGCTGGCCATGGGCGTGATCGTCGGTGGGCGGCTGGGTTATGTGCTGTTCTATGATCTGCCCGCGTACATCGCCAATCCACTGTTGATCTTCGAAGTCTGGAAGGGCGGCATGGCGTTCCACGGCGGTTTCGTCGGCGTGATGATCGCGGCGTGGTGGTTCGGCCGCCGCAATGGCAAGTCGTTCTTCGAACTCATGGATTTCGTCGCGCCCATGGTGCCGATTGGGTTGGGTGCCGGCCGTATCGGTAACTTTATCAATGCCGAGCTGTGGGGCAAGCCGACCGATTTGCCGTGGGCAATGGTCTTCCCGCCATTCAGCGATCCGGCGCAATTGCCGCGTCATCCTTCGCAGCTTTATCAGTTCGCGCTCGAAGGCGTCGCGCTGTTCATCATTCTCTGGCTGTTTTCTCGCAAGCCCCGTCCGACGATGGCCATTTCCGGCATGTTCGCGCTGTTTTACGGACTGTTCCGGTTCCTGGTCGAATTCGTACGGATGCCCGATGCGCAACTGGGCTACCTGGCGTGGGGCTGGGTCACCATGGGGCAGATCCTCAGCCTGCCAATGATCATCGCCGGTGCAGTGCTGATCTGGCTGGCGTACAACCGCGCTCCCGCTGGCAAGAACGCGGCGGTCTAACACCGAAACGTCGGGCGTTGCAGCCCGGCGGATTCACCGAAGCAGGTAATTTATGAAGCAATATCTGGATCTGGTCGCCCACGTCATCAAGAACGGCACGTTGCAGGCCAACCGCACCGGTGTGAAAACCATTAGTTTTCCCGGCGCGATGCTGCGTTATGACCTCAAGGAAGGCTTCCCGGCGATTACCACCCGGCGAATGGCCTTCAAGTCGGCGATTGGCGAAATGGTCGGCTTCCTGCGCGGCGTGAACAACGCCGCGGAGTTTCGTGAACTGGGTTGCAAAGTCTGGGATCAGAACGCCAACGAGAACGCCCAATGGCTGGACAACCCGTTCCGCAAGGGCGAAGACGATCTGGGCGAAATCTACGGCGTGCAATGGCGCAAGTGGCCTGCCTACAAGCGCATTGACCTGAGTAATCCGAAAGCCATCGAACTGGCGATCAGCCAGGGCTATCAGCAGATCGCTCAGTCCGAGGAAGACGGTCAGCCTTACGTGGTCCTGTACAAGGCCATTGATCAGATTCGCCAGTGTGTCGACACCATCATCAAGGATCCGGGCAGCCGCCGCATTCTGTTCCACGGCTGGAACTGCGCGCAGCTGGATGAAATGGCTTTACCGCCTTGCCACCTGCTGTATCAGTTCCACCCGAATCAGGAGACCAAAGAAATCTCCCTGACGCTGTACATCCGCTCCAACGATCTTGGGCTCGGCACGCCGTTCAACCTGACCGAGGGTGCTGCGCTACTCAGCCTGATCGGCCGTCTGACGGGCTACACGCCGCGCTGGTTCACGTATTTCATCGGCGATGCCCATGTCTACGAAAACCATCTGGACATGCTCAATGAACAGCTCACTCGTGAGCCGTATCCGATGCCGAAACTGGTGATTTCCGACCGCGTGCCGGAGTTTGCCAAGACTGGTGTGTATCAGCCGGAGTGGTTGGAGCAGATCGAGCCTTCAGACTTCTCGCTGGAAGGTTACGAGCATCACCCGGCGATGACCGCGCCGATGGCGGTTTAAGGCGTTGCATTGATGCTTTTATGTGGGAGCCGGGCTTGCCCGCGATTCAGGCGCCTCGGTGTATCAGACATACCGAGTAATCTGCATCGCGAGCAAGCTCTGCTCCCACAGAGAATGCGCGAGGCCTCGCGATCGCCTCAATGCCCATGACTCCTGCCCACATGGGAGTGCTCCACATCAGCGGTCACCACGCTGCCGCTGACTTCCAGTCGATCCAGAATCCCGCAATGATCCGGTGCGCCGTCGCTGCAGCGTTGGCGCAAGTCCAGTAGCTGTGTCTGCAGGGCTTGCAGGCTGGCGATGCGGTCGTTGACGTGCTGGATATGCTCATCAATCAGCGCATTAACACTCACGCACTGATCTTGCGGACTGTCGCGCAGGTGCAGCAGGCTGCGGATTTCCTCAAGGGTCATGTCGAGGCTGCGGCAATTGCGGATGAAGGTCAGTCGCTCCACGTGTGCCTGGGTGTACAGCCGATAGTTGCCATCGCTACGCGCAGGTGCCGGAAGCAGGCCCTCGCGCTCGTAATAACGGATGGTTTCCACCTGCGCGTCAGTCAATTTTGCCAGCTCGCCAATCTTCATCGTCGTCGATCCTGTTTCAGTGCTTGACCCTATAGTGGCTACAGGGTGTTCACTTGGCAACAAGCACGATAAAGGACCGGACCATGAGCCAGTTGACCCCTGTTCACGACAAGCACGATCACGATCACGAAAAGCATGGCCATGAAGGCCACGATCATAAAAGCCACGACCATTCGCAGCATGATCACGGCAAGGTCGAAAAAGGTCACGACAGCTGCTGTTCGTCGAAGGCAGCGCCTGCGGTGGTTTCATTCACGGACGCCCCTGCATCCGGCGCGCAACTGAGCACATTCCGTATCGAGCAAATGGATTGCCCTACGGAGCAAACCCTCATCCAGAACAAGCTGGGCAAGCTGGCGGGCGTGCAGAAACTTGAATTCAACCTGATCAATCGCATGCTCGGCGTTTGGCACGAACTGCCGTCCACCGACCCGATTCGGGACGCTATCGCCTCGTTGGGCATGCAGGCCGAACCGATTGAAGAGGGCGTAGAGTCAACGCCGGCTCCGGTGGTGAAAAAATCCTGGTGGCCGCTGGCGCTGTCCGGCGTCACCGCGCTGGCCGCTGAAGTCATCCACTTCGGTTCATTCGCGTCGGATTGGGTCGTGGCAATTGTGGCTCTGGTTTCCATCCTCAGTGGCGGTTTGGGTACCTACAAAAAAGGCTGGATCGCGCTCAAGAACCTCAACCTGAACATCAACGCTTTGATGAGTATTGCCGTAACGGGCGCAGTGTTGATCGGGCAATGGCCAGAAGCGGCGATGGTGATGTTCCTGTTCACCGTCGCCGAGCTGATTGAAGCCAAATCGCTGGACCGTGCTCGCAATGCCATCAGCGGCTTGATGCAGCTCACGCCGGAACTGGCCACCGTGAAGCAGGCGGATGGTCAGTGGCTGGAGCTGGAAGCGAAAAACATCGAATTGGGCGCCATCGTCCGGGTTAAACCGGGTGAGCGCGTCGCATTGGACGGTGAGGTGGTTGCCGGTAACTCGACGATTGATCAGGCACCAATTACCGGTGAAAGCCTGCCGATTGAGAAAACTATCGGCGACAAAGTCTTTGCCGGGACCATAAACCAGTCCGGCTCGCTGGAGTATCGCGTTACTGCGGCGGCAAATAACTCGACGCTGGCGCGGATCATTCATGCGGTGGAGGCGGCTCAGGGTTCTCGGGCGCCTACTCAGCGTTTCGTTGACAGCTTCTCGCGCATCTACACCCCGGCGGTGTTCATCTTCGCGCTGGGCGTAGCGATCATTCCGCCGCTGTTCATGGGCGCGGTATGGTTCGACTGGATCTACCGTGCGCTGGTCCTGCTGGTGGTGGCTTGCCCTTGTGCACTAGTGATCTCCACGCCGGTGACCATTGTCAGCGGGCTGGCGGCTGCGGCGCGCAGAGGTATCCTGATCAAGGGCGGTGTGTACCTGGAAATGGGCCACAAGCTCGATTACCTGGCCTTGGACAAGACTGGCACGATCACCCATGGCAAGCCGGTACAGACCGATTTTGTCTTGCTGGAGTCAGCCGCTGCGGATCTGGTTGCCGGTGTGGCGGCGAGTCTGGCAGGGCGCTCTGATCACCCGGTTTCCCAAGCTATTGCCAAGGCGGCCGGGCAGGACGTTGGTGCCCATGAAGTCACTGCGTTCGAAGCGCTGGCTGGGCGCGGTGTGCGTGGCGAGATCAACGGCGAGCTTTATCATTTGGGCAACCATCGCCTGGTGGAAGAGCTGAGCCTTTGCTCACCCCAGTTGGAAGCGCAGCTTGATGCGTTGGAGCAGCAGGGCAAAAGCGTTGTGCTGCTGTTGGACAAATCTGGCCCGCTGGCGCTGTTTGCGGTAGCCGATACCGTCAAGGAGAGCAGCCGCGAAGCGATCCAGCAGCTGCATGAACTGGGCGTCAAAACCCTGATGCTGACCGGCGACAACCCGCACACCGCCAAGGCGATTGCTGCGCAGGTGGGTATCGATTCGGCTCAGGGCAACCTGATGCCAAGCGACAAGCTGGAGGCTATCGAAGCGCTGTATGCCAAAGGGCATCGAGTTGGCATGGTGGGCGACGGCATCAACGACGCCCCTGCGCTGGCGCGTTCCGAGATTGGTTTCGCCATGGCGGCAGCCGGGACGGACACTGCGATCGAAACGGCGGATGTCGCCTTGATGGACGACGATCTGCGCAAGATCCCGGCGTTTATTCAACTGTCGCGCAAGACTTCGGCGGTGCTCAAGCAGAACATCTTTCTCGCTCTGTTTATCAAAGCGATCTTCCTGGCGATGACCTTTGCCGGCATGGCCACGATGTGGATGGCGGTGTTCGCGGATATGGGCGTGAGTTTGTTGGTGGTGTTCAACGGGTTGCGGTTGTTGAAGAAGTAATGAGGTAGGAGCGAACTTGTTCGCGAGACGTCTGACAGGCTACTCAGGAATATCGTCTCGCGAACAAGTTCGCTCCTACCGGATGGTGGATGATCCTGCGGATACCAAGGTTGGCCGCCGCGTCACGGTAGGAGGCAACTTGTTGGCGAGGCGGTGTGTCAGGCGGATCGTCTCGCGAACAAGTTCGCTCGTACCGGATGGTGGATGATCCTGAAGATGCCAAGGTTGGCCGCCGCGTCACGGTAGGAGGCAACTTGTTGGCGAGGCGGTGTGTCAGGCGGATCGTCTCGCGAACAAGTTCGCTCGTACCGGATGGTGGATGATCCTGAAGATGCCAAGGTTGGCCGCCGCGTTACGGTAGGAGGCAACTTGTTGGCGAGGCGGTGTGTCAGGCGGACCGTCTCGCGAACAAGTTCGCTCCTACCGGTTACCTGCCAAATTTTTCCTGACCCCACTCAATCATCCCTTCAACCAGTTGCCTCAACACCACCCGCGTCGGCTCAGCCAGATCCGGGCGGTAGCGGAAGGGAACGAACTCGTCCATGTAGGTCGCCTGCACCAGTTCCAGTTGCACGGCGTGGATGTTATTGGCCGGGTCGCCGTAGTGGCGGGTGATGTGGCCGCCTTTGAAGCGGCCGTTCAGTACGTGGCTGTAATCTCCGGCTCTAGCGCAGGTGGCTTCCAGACGCTTGGCTAACTCTTGATCGCAGCTGGCGCCGTTGAAGGTACCCAGGTTGAAGTCCGGTAAGCGGCCTTCGAATAGATGTGGGATGTGTCCGCGAATCGAGTGGGCATCAAACAACAGGGCATAGCCGAACTCGTCCCTAAGGCGCGCCAGCTCCTGCTCAAGCGTCTGGTGATACGGCGTCCAGATCTGCTCCATATAAGTCGCCCGCTCTTCGGCGCTCGGTGCCAGACCGTCCTTGAACAGCGGCACACCGTCGAACAGGATCGAGGGGAACAACCCGGTGGTCGCCCCGGCGTACAGCGGTTTGTCATCCGAGGGACGATTCAGGTCGATCACAAAGCGCGAATACTCCGCGGCCAAGGTACTGGCACCCAGTTCTGCGGCGAAATTGTAGAGCTGCGGGATGTGCCAGTCGGTGTCTGGCAGGCTCAGGGCTTCATCCACCAGACCCGCCTCGACTGCAGGCGTCAGGCGCAACCCTGCGTGGGGCATGCTGATCAACAGCGGCACACGACCGCGGGAAAACTTCAGAACGCTGTCCATGAATCTCTCCTGTTACAAATATGAACCTGATTATGTAGGCGTCGCCCCTGTGTCTCTGACACCGCTTTGTCGCGCGGCACCCGGGATCTGTTGGAGCGAGGCTTGCCCGCGAAGCAGCCGACTAGGTGTATCAGGCTAACTGCGTAATCTTTTTTCGCGGGCAAGCCTCGCTCCAACAGAAAACCCGGCTACATGTTCAGGGATTCAACACCATGGCGGACGATGCGTTTATCCAGGTCTCCACCCAGCCAGTACGCCAGATCAGCAGGGCGCTCAATGTTCCAGGCGACGAAGTCGGCGACTTTGCCGACTTCCAGCGAGCCATGGGTTTCGCCAAGGCCCAGTGCTTTTGCTGCATTGATCGTAACCCCGGCCAGGGCTTCTTCGGGTGTCATGCGGAACAGCGTGCACGCCATGTTCAGCATCAAGCGCAGCGACAGCGCGGGCGAAGTGCCGGGGTTGAGGTCGGTGGCAATCGCGATATCGACCCCATGTTTGCGCAGCGCATCCATCGGCGGCAATTGAGTCTCGCGCAGAAAGTAATAAGCCCCCGGCAGCAGCACTGCGACGGTTCCAGCCGCGCCCATGGCAATGGCATCAGCCTCTGTCATGAACTCCAGATGATCCGCCGACAACGCCTTGTAACGCGCCGCCAGACTTGAGCCCGCCAACGGCGAAAGCTGCTCGGCATGCAGTTTCACCGGCAAGCCCAATTGCCCGGCGGTGATGAAAACCTGCTCGACTTGCGCCGGAGAGAACGCCAGGTACTCACAAAACGCATCTACCGCATCGACCAAACCTTCCTCGGCCAATGCAGGCAGCATTTCGCTGCAGATGTGATTGATGTAGTCGTCAGCGCGGTCGGCGTATTCCGGGGGCAGCGCGTGGGCGGCCAGACAGGTGCTGCGCACCGTCACGGGCAGCGTGTTGCCCAGTTGGCGGATGACCCGCAGCAGTTTGCGCTCGGTGGCCAGATCCAGGCCGTAACCGGACTTCATTTCCACCGTGGTCACGCCATCCCTGAGCAAATGCCGCAGACGACGCTCGGCGCTGGTGTACAACTCGTCCTCACTGGCAGCGCGAGTCGCGCGCACGGTACTGGCAATGCCGCCACCGGCAGCGGCGATTTCGGCATAACTCACGCCTTGCTGACGCTGTTCAAACTCACCGCTGCGGTTGCCGCCGAACACCGTGTGAGTGTGGCAGTCGATCAGCCCCGGCGTGACCCACGCGCCGTTCAAGTCGATGACACTGTCGTAAGCTGTTTCAACAAGAGCCGATTGAGGCCCGATCCACTCGATCAACGCTCCAGACGTCACGATGGCTGCATCCTCGATAATCGAGTATTTGCCGTGAGCCATGCTCGCTACGTGACAGTGTTTCCAGAGCGTTTTCATGTCCAGTCTCCTGGGTTACCGATGGGTGGGAGGCGAATGTTCAGAGCGTTTGACCCATATGAAGTAGGCCGCGATCAACAGCACAACCCAGCCTGCGCCAACGATCAGCGCGATACGGTTGTCCGGGAAATAGCCCAGCACGCCGAATATAAACAGCATGAAGGCGATGGCCGCAGCGGGGGCGTAGGGCCAGAACGGAACCGGGAATTGCAGCTGCGCCGCTTCTTCGCGGCTCATCTTGCGGCGCATGGCGACCTGGGTCAGCAGGATCATCAACCAGACCCACACGGTGGCGAAGGTCGCAATCGAGGCGATGACCATGAACACGTTTTCCGGGATCAGGTAGTTCAGCAGAACGCCGATCAGCAGCGCGACACCCATCACCAGCACGGTCATCCATGGCACGCCTTGTTTAGACAGTTGTGAGAACGCCGCCGGTGCCTGACCCTGTTGCGCCAGGCCATACATGATGCGACCGGCGCCGAACACGTCGCTGTTGATCGCCGACACCGCAGCGGAAATCACCACCACGTTAAGCAGCGCAGCCGCCCATGGCAGGCCGAGGCTGGAGAAGATCTGCACGAACGGGCTGTTGGCCTTGGTGATCTGCGACCACGGAAACAGGGACATCAGCACGAACAACGTCAGGACGTAGAACAGCAGAATACGCAGCGGCACCGAGTTGATGGCCTGGGGGATAGTGCGTTGCGGGTCTTTGGCTTCGCCCGCTGTGATACCGATGATTTCGATGCCGCCGAACGCGAACATCACCACCGCAAAGCAGGCGATCAAACCGCCGATGCCATTGGGCATGAAGCCGCCATGGGTCCACAGATTGCTGATGCTGGAAACCGTCTCGCCACTGCCTGACAGGTTGACGCCGAACAGCAACAGGCCAAGCCCGGCGACGATCATTGCGACAATGGCGCCGACTTTGAGCAGTGAAAGCCAGAACTCGGTCTCGCCGAAGACTTTGACGTTGCACAGGTTCAGCGCGCCGATCAGGAAGACGATGCCCAGCACCCAGATCCAGCGAGGGACTTCCGGGAACCAGAAGCCCATGTAGATCCCGAACGCGGTGACGTCAGCGATGCAGACAATGATCATCTCAAAGGCATAGGTCCAGCCGAGCACGAAGCCCGCCATGGGCCCCAGGTAGGTGCTGGCGTATTCACCGAACGAGCCGGACACCGGGTTGTGCACGGCCATTTCACCCAAGGCGCGCATGACCATGAAAACGGCTGCGCCACCGATCAGGTAAGCCAGCAAAACGGCCGGGCCTGCCATCTGGATCGCCGAAGCCGAGCCGTAGAACAGGCCGGTGCCAATGGCTGATCCCAGTGCCATGAAGCGAATGTGCCGGGCTGAAAGCCCGCGTTTCAAACCTTGCTGTGACGTCATTTCAATCCAATCCGGTTTCTTTCCAGCGAACTGCCAGGTACTCAGGCGCGCAAGGATACCTGCTGGTTCGCGTCGGCCAAATCATTGGCCTGTCGGGTGTCGCCTGGCTGACATCCGGTGTCATGGATGTCTATACGTTTGTGACCCCTCGCGGCTAAAGCCGCTCCTACGGACGACACGCCTCCGTAGGATTGGCTTTAGCCGCGAGGACGTCATCACATTTGCCGCATCTGTTTCGTCAGGAATATCGAGTCATCGTTCTTCGCGGGCAAGCCCGGCTCCCACAGGAGAACGCGATCTCATGTTGGAGCAGCCGGGGTGGCGCTCCACCTTACTCGCGATAAACGATAACGCGGTGTGTCGTCTGACTGCGTCTCATGTATCGCGAGCAAGCTCTGCTCCCACAAGGGGTCTTCTGTTGGAGCGAGGCTTGCCCGCGAATCAGTCGCCTCGTGAGGTCAGGAATAGCGCGTCATCGTTCTTCGCGGGCAAGCCTCGTTCCAACAGGCCGCAGGCTGAGCTTCTCCTGGCTGAATCGATAGTGAGCGACCGGCACTGGCGAAACACTCTTTCCAGCAGCGCCTCACTCCTGAGCACCTTGGCGCTGCTGGCAATATCCGGGGCCAGCCAGCGGTCTTCGTCGTAAGGCGGGACTGCTTCGCGCAGCACCCGCCAGGCGGCATCGGTACCGACGCCAAAGCGCTGGAGCTTCAAAAACTCAAAGGCCTGAGCGGCGAGCAGATACTCGATGGCGAGGATCTGCGTGGTGTTATCCAGCACCTTGTGCAGCTTCAGCGCGGCGTTGGTGCCCATGCTCAAGTGGTCTTCCTGCAAACCCGAGGTCACGAAGTTATCCGTCACTGCCGGTTGCGCCAGTTGGCGGTTTTCTGCGCACAACGACGCCGCGACGTATTGAACGATCATCATTCCCGAGTTGACCCCCGGCTGACTGACCAGAAACGCTGGCAAGTTACTGATGGTCGGGTTGATCAGGCGATCCAGACGTCGCTCGGCAATCGAGCCCAGTTCAGCGACAGCAATCGCCAGCAGATCTGCCGCCATGGCGACAGACTGACCGTGCGGGTTGGCTTGCGATACCACGCGGTACGACTCAGGTGTGCCGAGCACCAGCGGGTTGTCTGTCGCCGAGTTCAGCTCGATTTCAATCTGCCGGGTTGCGTGTACCAACTGATCGCGGGTCGCGCCATGCACTTGCGGGATCGAGCGAACGCTCAGCGCGTCCTGAGTCCGTATGCCACGGCTGTTGACCACCACTTCACTGCCATCCAGCAAACCACGCAGGTTGCTGCCTACGATTTGCATGCCCGGATGCGGCTTGAGCGCGATGATCTCGGCATCGAAGGCATTGATCTGGCCGCCAAGCGCTTCAAAACTCATTGCACCGATTACGTCCGCCCACTGTGTCAGGCGTTGCGCATCGGCAATTGCCAGACAGCTCAGGCCAGTCATGCACGGCGTGCCGTTGACCAGGCACAATCCGTCTTTCGCACCGAGTATGACCGGGCTTAAGCCCTCGGCATCCAGCGCTTGCTGCGCTGGAATGACATGGCCGCGATAACTCACATCGCCCACGCCCAGCAAGGCAATGCCGATGTGCGCCATGTGGGTCAGATAACCCACTGAGCCCTGGGACGGCACGTACGGTGTGATGTTGCGGTTGAGCAGGTTCAGCAGCGCCTCGACGACTTGCCGGTGCAGCCCGGATTTGCCCTGGCTGTAATTGATGATCGCCGCGCAGATGATCGACCGGGTTTGCTCGTCTGACAGCGCTACACCGACGCCACACGCGTGGCTCAGCAGGGTATTGCGCGACAGCTGGCTCAGTTGTTCGCCTTGCAGTGAAATATTACACAGCGCGCCCAGCCCGGTGTTCACGCCATAAGCACGCTCGCCGCTGGCGACGATGCGCTCGACAATGGCCTGAGCGTTGTCGATCCGCGCCCAGGCGCTGGCCGAGAGCGCCAGTTGCGCGCCCCGGCGAGCGACCGCAACCACGTCCTGCCAACGGACCTGACCTTCACCAATCACCACTTGTTCGACGGGCGACATCTGCACACTTCCTTACACAGTCACTGCGCGCCGCTGCACGAAACGATCAACGTATTCGTCGGCGGGGGAGTAGAGGATTTCTTTCGGAGTGCCCACCTGAATCAACTGCCCGTCCTTGAGAATCGCGATGCGATTACCGATGCGCACGGCTTCGTCGAGGTCATGGGTGATGAACACGATGGTCTTCTTCAGGCTGCTTTGCAGCTCCAGTAACTGGTCCTGCATTTCCGCGCGAATCAACGGATCGAGCGCGCTGAACGCTTCGTCCATCAAGATGATGTCAGTGTCTGCCGCCAATGCCCGGGCCAGCCCCACCCGTTGACGCATGCCCCCGGAAAGCTGATGCGGGTATTTGTTTTCGTAGCCCTGCAGGCCCACGGTACTGATCCAGTGCCGGGCGCGTTCGATGCAATACTCTTTGCTCTCGCCGCGAACTTTCAGGCCGTAGGCGACGTTGTCCTCAACGGTCTTGTGCGGCAGCAGGCCAAAGCTCTGGAACACCATGCTGATTTTCTTGCGACGAAATTGGCGCAAGGCTTCCATGTCGTACTGCAGGATGTCTTCGCCATCGACCAGGATTTCACCGCTGGTGGGGTCGATCAGTCGGTTGAAGTGGCGCACCAGCGTAGACTTGCCCGAGCCGGACAGGCCCATGATCACGAAAATCTCACCGCTGCCGATGGACAGCGACAAGTCATTCACGCCGACCACGCAGCCGGTTTTTGCCAGGACTTCATCCTTGCTGTTGTTCTGTCTGACCATTTCCAGCGCGTCTTTGGGACGGTTGCCGAAGATCTTGAAGACGTTGCGGACCACGATTTTATTGGGCTCTTGATTGCTCATTTGTTTGCCTCATGCCGTGGTCGGCCGTATGCCTGGGTGATGCGGTCGATGACCACTGCGAGAATCACAATCGCCAGCCCGGCTTCCAGTCCGCGTCCGACGTTCAGGGTCTGAATGCCCACCAACACGTCTTCGCCAAGGCCGCGAGCGCCGATCATCGAGGCGATAACCACCATCGACAGGGCCATCATCGTGGTCTGGTTGATCCCGGCCATGATGCTCGGCAGCGCCAGCGGCAGTTGCACGCCGAACAATTGCTGCCAGCGGTTCGCACCGAACGCATTGATTGCTTCCATGACTTCGCCGTCCACCTGACGAATGCCCAGATCGGTGAGGCGAATCAGCGGCGGCGCGGCGTAGATCACGGTGGCGAAAATCGCCGGGACCTTGCCCAGGCCGAACAGCATCAATACCGGGATCAGGTAAACGAAGCTGGGCATGGTCTGCATGATGTCCAGCAACGGCATCAGCACCGAGCGCAGACGGTTGCTGCGTGCCGAGAGGATGCCCAGCGGAATGCCGATGATCACCGAAATCAACGTGGCGACCAGCATCAGCGCCAGGGTCTGCATCAGCTTGTCCCACAGCCCGACGGCACCGACCAGAAACAGCAGGCCGACTATGACGGCCGTGGTCGTAATCTTGCGTGTGGCGTGCCAGGCAATGCCGCCGACGATGGCCAGCATCAACCACCACGGCGCCATGCGCAGCAGGCCTTCCAGGTTGACGATGGCCCACAACAGCGTGTCGGAGATCTGTCGGAACACATCGCCGTAATTGGTCACCAGCGCATCAACCCAGTCGTTGACCAGATTGGCGATGGAGAATGTGAAGCTTTCGGGGAACATAAAAGGGTTCTCGATCAGGTGGATTCATCACTCCTGTAGGAGCGCGCTTGCCCGCGATATTTCTTGTTGGCGATACAGGTGTATCGAATGTACATCCGTCATCGCGGGCAAGCGCGCTCCTACTGAACACTTGCCATTACAACGAAGCATCCACCTTTTTAGCCGCTTCTTCACTCACCCAGGCATGCCAGACTTCAGGGTGTTCCTTGAGGAAGATCTTCGCCAGTTTCGGCGATTCGATACGGTCCTTGGTCATGCGGGCCAGGTTCTGGTTGAGCAGATCGATCGGGATGTTGACCTTTTCCATGACCGACACCAACTCAGGCGCCTGCTCGTGGAAGGTCTTGGACAGGCCGACCTTGATCTCGATGGTCTTGTTAACGCCATCCTTCTCTTCCAGGCGCACCATGTCTACTTGACCCATCAAAGGCGTCGGCGACCAGTAGTAAGTCAGGATCGGCTCGCCACGTTTGTAGCTGGACAAAATCGCCGCATCCAGTGCCGGGCCAGTGCCAGGACGGAAGTTGGTGTACTTGTCTTCCAGGCCGTAGCTTTTCAGCATTTCGCTGTTTTCCAGCTCGCAGGTCCAGCCAGCCGGGCAGTTGTAGAAACGGCCTTTGGCAGGTTCTTCAGCGTCTTTGAACAACGTCGAGTATTTGGCCAGATCGCTGATGGATTTCAGGTCCGGGGCCTTGGCTTCCAGCTTGCGCTTGGCGTCGCCTTCGATCACATAGCGTGGCACGTACCAGCCTTCGACAGCGCCTTTGACCGGGCTGCCGACACCGACGACTTTCCCGGCCTTTTCAGCCTTGTTCCACACTTCGCTACGGCCGACCCACTCTTCGGCAAACACCTGAATATCGTTGGTGCTCAGGGCGTTTTCCATGGTGATGGAATTGCCCGGCAGGCTGTCGACTTCACAGCCATAACCCTTGTTCAGGACTACCTGCAACACGTCGGTCAGCAACATTGCGCTTTCCCAGTTCAGACCGGCGAACTTCACCGGCTTGCCGGATTCACACCAACCCGCTGCCTGACTCGCGCCAGCGCCGGTGAGCAAACCCAGTGAAATCAACGTGGACAGCAGTGCCTTCTTGGTTTTCATTGCGTGACGCTCCTCGCGAATGGATGTGGCAGTTTCCAGATCAAAAGGCCAGAAGCCTGATTGCAGGACACTTGACGGTCCTTTGGGGTGGTCAGTTCACTAAGGCATAAGATAAAACCGTAGGACCGGCTTTAGCCGGGAGGGGGCCCTTAGACCCGCTGAATTTCAGTATCTGGAATAAAGCCTCCCGGCTAAAGCCGGTCCTACGGGTATGCGTTTGCTTCAGCTCCCCACCATCGGCAGGTTCAAGCCCTTCTCATTCGCGCAGTCAATCGCGATCTGATAACCCGCATCCGCATGGCGCATCACGCCGGTCGCCGGGTCGTTGTGCAGGACGCGGGCGATGCGTTCGGCTGCTTCGTCTGTACCGTCGCACACGATCACCATGCCCGAGTGCTGCGAGAAGCCCATACCGACACCGCCGCCGTGGTGCAGCGAAACCCAGGTCGCGCCGCTGGCGGTATTGAGCAGGGCGTTCAGCAGTGGCCAGTCGGACACAGCATCGGAGCCGTCCTGCATGGATTCTGTTTCGCGGTTCGGGCTGGAGACCGAGCCGGAATCCAGGTGGTCACGGCCGATCACAACCGGTGCCGACAACTCGCCGCTGCGGACCATTTCGTTGAACGCCAGACCGAGTTTGGCGCGCTGACCCAGGCCTACCCAGCAGATACGCGCTGGCAGTCCCTGAAAAGCAATGCGCTCGCGGGCCATGTTCAGCCAGTTGTGCAGGTGCGCGTCGTCCGGGATCAGTTCTTTGACCTTGGCGTCGGTTTTGTAGATGTCTTCCGGATCGCCCGACAGCGCGGCCCAGCGGAAAGGCCCTACGCCGCGGCAGAACAACGGACGAATGTAGGCCGGTACAAAACCCGGGAAGTCGAACGCATTGGCTACGCCTTCTTCCTTGGCCATCTGACGGATGTTGTTGCCGTAGTCGAACGTAGGAATCCCCATCTTCTGGAAGGCCAGCATCGCCTCGACGTGTTCAGCCATGGACTGCTTGGCGGCTTTGACCACTGCTGCCGGTTCGGTCAAAGAGCGAGCGCGGTATTCGTCCCAGGTCCAGCCCTTTGGCAGGTAACCGTTGAGTGGGTCGTGGGCGCTGGTCTGGTCGGTGACCATGTCCGGGCGTACACCGCGACGAACCATTTCCGGCAGGATTTCAGCGGCGTTGCCGCACAAGGCGATGGAGATTGCTTTGCCTTCAGCGGTGTATTTGGCGATGCGCGCCAGGGCGTCGTCGAGATCAACGGCCTGTTCATCGACGTAACGCGTCTTGAGGCGGAAATCGATGCGGCTTTGCTGGCATTCAATGTTCAAGGAACTGGCACCGGCCATACCGGCAGCCAGTGGTTGCGCGCCACCCATGCCGCCCAGGCCTGCAGTCAGGACCCACTTGCCTTTGAGGCTGCCGTTGTAATGCTGGCGACCGGCTTCGACGAAGGTTTCGTAAGTGCCTTGGACGATGCCCTGGCTGCCGATGTAGATCCAGCTGCCTGCAGTCATCTGGCCGTACATGGCCAGACCTTTAGCATCCAGTTCGTTGAAGTGCTCCCAGCTCGCCCAATGCGGCACCAGGTTGGAGTTGGCGATCAACACCCGAGGCGCGTTGCTGTGAGTCTTGAACACGCCGACCGGTTTGCCGGACTGAACCAGCAGTGTTTCGTCATCATTCAGGTTGGTCAGGCTTTCGACGATCTTGTCGTAGCACTCCCAGTTGCGTGCTGCACGGCCGATGCCGCCGTAAACCACCAGTTCTTTAGGGTTCTCGGCAACTTCCGGGTCGAGGTTGTTCATCAGCATGCGCAACGGCGCTTCGGTCATCCAGCTCTTGGCGGTCAGCGTGGTACCGCGAGCAGCGCGAACTTCGACGTCACGGTAGCGGGTCCAGTGTTGGGTATTCTCGGTCACGAAAGAAGTCCTCAGCGATCAGTTCAATGCACTTGGCTTTACTTGTATGTACAAGCATATGCAATTGAAATACCAACATTGGAAATACGCCGCACTGCCACGGAAACCACGAACCTGTAGGAGTGAGCTTGCTCGCGATAGCGTCAGGTCCGTCGATATATTAGCGGCTGATCTGACGATATCGCGAGCAAGCTCACTCCTACAGAAAAATGTTTAAAATCATATGGTTATATTCATGTACGGAAGGCGGAGCAGAGCGGGTATGCAAGCGGGAAACGAGGTGGGTGACAGTAACCCAGAAGGATCAGCAGTCAGGAACTGAGTTGATACGCCCGAAGACCAAGCCGACGGAATCCGTTACGACTTGCTTCGTCTTGGGGCGCTCGGTAACAAAGTGGTGCGCGGTTTGGGTCAGATCACCTTAACGGCACGACCGATGAACTGGATCGGACCGGTTGGCTTGCCGATCGGCGAGCCGGTGGCCTGTTCCAGCGTTAGCTCGAACAGTTGGTTGGGCTGCAACGGCGGCAGTTTATCCAGGGGCACTTGCAGGGTTTGCCCCGGCTTGACCAATCCCAGAGACACGGGACCTTGCCAGTCGTCGCCCTTGGTCCAGAACTCCAGTGCCTTGTCGGCAGGTACTTCGGTAACGCTCAGAGGGATGAGCTGGATGTCTTGTGAATTACTGGTTTGAACCACCCAGCCCGGTGCTTTATCCTGCGGCGCGACCAGCACCACCAGATAAGACGGCGATGGAGTCGTGCGTGATTGAGTGAGCAAGGTCATGCCCAACACCAGCGACGCCGCAAGGCCGGCACCGGCCAGGCCGCGCCAGATCGACAGGTTGTTCCACCAGCTTTGTACGTCGCGTTTTGAGGTTTTCTGTGGTGCAAGCAGATCATCCAGGCTGCGCTCGATCCTCGCCCACAGATGCGCTGGCGGGTTTTGCGGTTGCACCATGTCTGTCAGCGGCAGCAGACGTTCTTCCCACCCATCGACCGCGGCCCGCAAGGCTGGCTCGCTGGGCAGTCGACGTTCTACTTCAATTCGTTCCTGGGCAGACAAAGTGCCCAGTACATATTCGCCCGCTAACTCATTAAGCGGTTTTTGGGTTTCAGTGCCCGAGCTGTTGCTCATCCGATGCACTCCCGTAATGCATTCAGGCTGCGCTTGATCCAGGCTTTTACAGTGCCGAGAGGCGCGCCGATTTTTTGTGCAATCTCTTGATGTGAATAGCCGTCCACGTAAGCGTGGAACACGCAGTTGCGACGCACCGGTTCAAGCTGCTCCAGGCAGAATTCGATCCGCCCCGGATTCACCCGCCAGTCAAAACTGTCCACCGTTTCGTTCCAGCCTTCCAGCGTCGCCTGGGCTTCGCCATGTTCGTCTTCATCGTCGCTCTGCACCTCGCGGGCATTGTTACGAATGGCGTTCAAGGCCAGATGCCGGGTGATGCTGAATATCCAGCCACGGGCCGAGCCTCGGGTCTTGTCGAAGCTTGCTGCCCCGGTCCAGACCTTGATGAAGGCGTCGTGCACGATGTCCTGAGCCAGCGCGCTGTCGCGTACCAAACGTTGCGCCACACCGAGCAAACGAGGGCTCTCCTGAGCATACAGCCGCTCAAGCGCCTGCCGGTCGCCACGGGCGCAGGCATCCAGTGCTGCTTCGTAATCAAACAGGGATTCGTGGGAGGACAATTCAATACGCCGTTTACAGAGAACTTCCACTCCGATTTGAATCGGAGCACCCGCGCAGGAGCATAGACCAGTTCCTGCGCAGGCTCGCGCTAATTACTTGGCAGACCAGAAGATATAGTCGGCTTGATACTTAACGATTTCCTTCGCGCCCTTGTTGCTCTCGGCACAGGCTTTGGCTGGCGCTACGCCGCCTTTGAGCGCGGTACGCTGAATGTAAGCAACGCCGGTCATTGCGCCTTTGCCTTCAGCCGGGTTGGCTTTGACCAACTGGTACGGCAGGTTGCCAGCGCTGGATGGGGCCACGGCGAGCTGAGTACCGGTCACTTTCGAACCGTCTTTGGCTTCCCAGGTGGCTGGCGGGCCGTAGTAAGTGCCGACTTGCTTGCCGCTGCGATCATTGAGCACGGCTTTAGGACCCACGAATGCCCATTCCATGCCTTCGGCAGCATTGGCTTTGGCGCGGCACTCGTAAGTGATCTCGCCGACACCGGTGGTTTCCATGCTGACTTTGAAGCCATCTGGAACCCGCACGGTTTCCGGCAGGTTGCTTTGAGCGAAGGCAGAGGGCGCCAGGCAAGTGAAAGCCAGTGCAGCACCAGTCAGGCAGAGCAAGCGTTTTGCGTTCATGCAGACATCTCCAGTTTTGGGTTTTCGCTTAACAGCCAAACCGGCTGCTTATCTGTACTACCCGCGAGAAACCCATCTGGATGCAGCGATTTGAAAATAAATTTTCAGCCCTTGCTGATTCGGCTGCGCAGCAGGATCACGCCAGCGATTGCCGCCAACCCTGAGCCCATCAATACGCCGACCTTCACTTCGTCGATCAGGTGCGCAGAGCCTGGGAATGCGAGGTTGCCGATAAACAAACTCATGGTGAAACCGATGCCGCAGAGGATTGCTACGCCATACAACTGCACCCAGTTGCTGCCTTCGGGAAGCGTTGCCAGACCGGCGCGGATGGCCAAAACGGCGGCAAGGAACACACCAATCTGCTTGCCGACGAACAAGCCCAGGGCAACACCCAGTGGCACGGGATCGATCAGGTTTTGCAGGGAAATCCCCGACAACGACACCCCTGCATTGGCAAAGCCGAATATAGGCACGATGGCGAACGCTACCCAGTAATGCAGCTTCTCTTCGAGGAACAGCAGTGGCGAGCGGGACTCCTCTTCAGGCTTGCCCAGCGGAATACACAGCGCCAGAGCGACACCGGCCAACGTCGCGTGAACGCCCGATTGCAGAACGAAGAACCACAGAGCCGCACCCAGCAGCAAGTACGGCGACAGGCGACGCACGCGCAGGCGATTCATTACGATCAGAACGGCGAGTGTGGCGAATGAGGCGAGTAGCATCGGCATGTTCAGGCCGCTGCTGTAGAAGAAGGCGATGATGGTGACGGCGCCCAGATCGTCGAGGATCGCCAGCGCGGCGAGAAAGACTTTCAGGGAAGTGGGCACGCGTTTGCCTAGCAGTGACAGCACGCCCAGCGCGAATGCAATGTCGGTAGCAGCGGGGATCGCCCAGCCGCTCATGGTTTCCTGGTTCCCCCAATTGACTGCGATGTAGATCAGCGCTGGCACCAGCATGCCGCCGGCTGCCGCAAAGCCGGGCAGGGCGCGTTGGCCCCAGGTGGCCAGGCCGCCCGCGAGGACTTCACGTTTGATTTCCAGGCCGACCATCAGGAAGAAGATCGCCATCAGTCCGTCGTTGATCCACAACTCCACGGACAGCCCCAGCCACACGCTGTGCAGTGCTGCGAAATAGCCAGCGGACAGGCCTGAGTTGGCGACGATCAGTGCAGCCAGCGCCGCACCCATCAAGACAATGCCGCCAGCCGATTCCGAGGCCAGAAAGCTGGCGAGAATGGCGATGGCTCTTGGGGTTTCTTTTTTGGTGTTATCGGCAGTCATTGGCGGTGGGGGCGTCCTTGGAGTAGCGCTGGCGTTCAATCTGTAGGAGTGAGCTTGCTCGCGATTGCATTAGATCAGGCGATTCGGTGGCGGCTGACATACCGCAATCGCGAGCAAGCTCACTCCTACAGGGACGCGTTAAGTTTAGATTTTAGTTAGCTCAATCAAACAACACCGGCTGGCGCGCGGGGCGTACAGCACCACTTCCAGCAATTCACCTGCCGCGTTATCCAGCTGCAGGCAATCATGCTTTTCCAGCAACTGCGGCGGATGCTCGGCCAGGTTCGCGGCCATCTGCTCTGCGGCGCTGAACAGCAACAGCGTAGACGCCGAACTGAACAGGCGTTGCGGTTTGAGTACATCGACCCACTGCAAACTGACCCGATAACGGTCCGGCGAGTAGATCAGGTTGAAATCGCGAATCGCACCCTCAAGCAATGTGCAACTGACCTGGCTGTCGCCGCTGAATGCGAAGGGATCGCCGGGCAGCAGTGGCTCGGTCGTTTTGCCGTCGATATCCAGCGTCATGCCCGCGCCTTGCAGCACTGTGATGATGCGTTGATAGCCAGGAAACAGGGAAAAGCCGCCGGACTGCTCGATATCGGCAATCGACAGACGCCAGCCGAAACCTTCCAGCCCTTCGCCCGCATCCCGGGTCACTTCTTCAGTGCTGCCGCCGCCGTTTTTCCAGGGCATGCGCGGGTAGTCAGCGGCGCGCAAAACAGTCAGTTGGCTCATTTGCTGAAACGTCCTTCCAGGCGATGACGGGAACCGGGGTGGATCAGGCGCGCGGCGGTCACTGGCTGGCGGCCGGACCACGTGCGGCGGCGGATCAAGAGGCAAGGTTCACCCGGGCTGATCTGCAACAGCTCGCACTCATCAGGCTCGGCCAGAATGGCCTCAACCACATGCTCGCCTTCGGTCAATGGCGCGACTTGCGAAAGATAAGCGTAGGGCGTTTGCTGGGTGAAGTCCTGACTCAAGTAGTCCGGCGCGACCAACGCATTGACGTAGCGATCTTCGATTTGCACCGGCAGATCGTTTTCCAGATGCACGATCAACGAATGGAACACCCGCTGACCTTCGCGCATGTCCAGCGCCAGGGCCCGTTCGGAGCCAGCAGCTTCTTCTTTCAGGAGGATGACCTTGCAGGTGTGACGATGACCCCGCGCTGCGATTTCATCCGCGATATTGTGGACTTCAAACAGTGCCGACTGACTCTTGGGCTCGGCGACGAAAGTACCAACGCCTTGCATACGCACCAACAGGCCTTCGGCGGTCATTTCACGCAGGGCACGGTTGATGGTCATGCGGCTGAAGCCCAGTTGGGTCACCAACTCGCTTTCCGACGGCACGCGGTGATGCGGCGGCCAGTTTCCGCACTGGATCTGCTGGGCGATCATCTGCTTGACGCGGGCGTACAGCGGGGCCGGACTGTCGCCCATTTGGGCAGCCAATGGAGAAGTGGCAGGCGGAGTCGGCACTGAGGGCAATCCTTTTCGAAGGTAATTCAGGTGCAGGTCGGCGCTGATCTTGCAGCGCCTGGACATTAATAACGTGTGTTTACGCTACCCATTAACCTGTTCGGCGACAAGCTTGCCGGAGTTTACCGAGCGTGCAAACGTCTGTATATGTATATACAAATCACTTTTCGAGGGATGCAAAGCTATGTCCGCCTTCTTTGCCGAGCGTGCATTGTTGCCTGATGGCTGGGCCAATAATGTTCGCATTGAGGTCAGCGCCGCTGGCGTGATCACTCATATCGCCACGGAGGCTGATGCTTCAGGTGCGGAGTCGCTCAAAGGGCCGCTACTGCCAGGCATGCCGAATCTGCATTCTCACGCATTCCAGCGGGCGATGGCCGGGCTGGCGGAAGTCGCAGGCAACCCCAATGACAGCTTCTGGACCTGGCGGGATTTGATGTACCGCCTGGTTGGAAAGATTAGCCCACAGCAATTGGGTGTCATTGCCCGTCAGTTGTACATCGAAATGCTCAAGGGCGGTTTTACCTCGGTTGCCGAATTTCATTACGTGCATCAAGACACCTCCGGCAAGCCTTACGCAGACCCGGCGGAACTGGCGCTGCAAATCAGTCAGGCGGCGAGTTCTGCCGGAATAGGACTGACGCTGTTGCCAGTGCTCTACAGTCACTCCGGTTTTGGCGGGCAAGCGCCTAACGAGGGTCAGCGACGGTTTATCCACAGCACTGACAGCTACCTTGATTTGCAGGTCCGTTTGCAAGCTGTACTGCGTGAGCAGTCAGCGCAGCAATTGGGCCTTTGTTTTCACTCGCTGCGTGCGGTAACGCCTGAGCAGATCAGCACTGTGCTGGCCGCTAGCGACCCGCATTGTCCGGTGCACATTCACATCGCCGAGCAGCAAAAGGAAGTCGACGACTGCATGAGCTGGAGCGGCCGTCGGCCAGTGCAATGGCTGTACGAAAACGCCCCGGTGGATGAGCGCTGGTGTCTGGTGCACGCCACTCATGTGCAACCTGATGAAGTGGCGCTCATGGCGCAAAGCGGGGCGGTCGCGGGGTTGTGCCTGACCACCGAGGCGAATCTGGGCGACGGGATTTTTCCGGCGGTGGACTACATCGCTCAAGGCGGGCGCTGGGGAATCGGTTCAGACAGCCATGTCTCGTTGAGCGTCGTCGAAGAGTTGCGCTGGCTGGAATACGGTCAGCGGCTGCGGGATCAACGTCGCAATCGCTTGTATCGCAGCGATCAGCCGATGGTCGGCAGAACGTTGTTTGATGCAGCGCTGGTCGGCGGGGCTCAGGCGTTGGGGCAACCGATTGGCCGGCTGGAAGTGGGGCTGCGGGCGGACTGGCTGGTGCTGGACGGTAATGATCCGTACATCGCTACGGCGTCCGGCGACGGGATTCTTAACCGTTGGTTATTCGCAGGCAGCGATCGGCAGATTCGCGACGTGATGGTCAACGGCAAGTGGGTGGTACGCGAAGGGCGTCATGCCGGGGAAGAGCAGAGCAATCGGGAGTTTGCGCAGGTGCTGCGGGAGTTGTTGGGGTGAATACTCTTCACTTCCATCGAGCAAAACGCATTCCTCTGAATTGAAAAGCGTTCCCACAGGTCATGCGCAATACCGTAGGACTGGCTTTAGCCGGGAGGGCGTCGGAGCATTCACCAAACTTCCTTCGCCATAAATACCGATCTCCCGGCTAAAGCCGGTCCTACGGGGTTGCAGGCACCATAAAATTCCCCAAAGGGTCTTGTCTGTGCCGTGCGTCTACTTCCCGATCTTCGAGTCTTCAACCCGCCAAACCAGCTTGGTGGTGTCGTACCCCTGCTGTTGGGCCTGGCTGAGCAGATGCTCTTTCACGTCCTTCGATATCGTTGGCGTGCGTGACAGCAGCCACAGGTATTTGCGGTCCGGGTTGCCCACGACAGCGGTCTTGTAACCGTCACCGATGTAGAGCACCCAGTAGTCGCCTTTGGCTACGCCGGGCAGCAAGCGGGAAAACCAGTTATCAAACTCCACCCACAACTTGTCGGTTTTACCCGGCACTTGCGGTGTCGCCGTGCCTGTTGCTTCCTGCCACTCGCCTTCGATCGTCCGGCAGCGGTTGGTCACGCCAACGTTGCCATCATCCTTGAGGGCGTAATGCGCTTCGGATTGTGCGCACTTGCGCTGGAAGAACATCGGCAAGCGGGCAATTTCGTACCAGGTGCCCTGATATTGCTTGAGGTCGACATTGCCAACCGTTTTAGGCTCGAGGTTTTCAGCAGAGTGCGCGAAACCGATTGCGAGAAAGCTGGCCATTAGCACCAGACTAAAACGCACAAGTAATTTGATCATCTGTTATTTCAAGCCCTGACCCGAGAAAAGCACAACCTTGTCGGCGGCATACTGCACGCTGATGAAACTGGTCTGATCGCCCCACGTGCAACTGGACATACCCAGCGCGCCGGAGCATTCAGTCGGGCTGCCCAGCAGTTGTTCAACTTCCGCCTTGGGCATGCCTGCAGACAGTTTCGAGTAATTTTCCTGATTAACCTTGCTACATGCGGCCAGCAGCACGCAAAACGACAACAACGCTAGAGAGCGCAGAGACATGGATGAAGCTCCTGAACGGAAGGGGTAACGCCGCAGCAAACGGTCGATGGGCAGGTTGCTGGCGTAATACCGAAAGCTTAGAAGAGAAAAGCGGGATCTGGTTCCGTTGCGTGGTAAATCCATTTCATCCAAGGGACCGGACATTGTTGGAGCGAGGCTTGCCCGCGAAGAAAGATAACGCGGTATATCCGTACTAGTGTGGCCAGGGGTTCGCGGGCAAGCCTCGCTCCAACAAATATGCTTAAAACCTGGAGCCCGCTCTTTCAGAATTCGATTTCTTCAGGCGTTGACGCAATGCCGAGAATTTCGTTGCGGTGCGGGAAGCACCCCAAGCGGATGATGATTGCCCTTGGCTTTGCCACTTCGGAGGGTGATCCGGCAGAGCCGAATCACTATTCCAGCAGTGGGAGCCAAGGGGCAGTCATGAGAGTCAGGCCTTGTGGTACGAGGTCGCGCGCTCAACTTCTTCTTTCGAGCCCAGGAACACAGCAACACGCTGGTGCAGGCCATCCGGCTGGATGTCGAGGATGCGCTGATGACCGTCAGTGGACGCGCCGCCAGCCTGTTCCACCAGGAACGACATCGGGTTGGCTTCGTACATCAAGCGCAGTTTGCCCGGCTTGGAAGGCTCGCGGCTGTCACGTGGGTACATGAACAGACCACCACGGGTCAGGATGCGGTGTACATCGCCGACCATTGCGGCAACCCAGCGCATGTTGTAGTTCTTTTTCAACGGACCGTCTTCGCCGGCCAGCAGTTCGTCAACGTAGCGTTGTACCGGAGCTTCCCAGTGACGCTGGTTGGACATGTTAATCGCGAATTCCTGAGTGGAGGTCGGGATCTTGATGTCTTCGTGGGTCAGTACGAAACTGCCCATTTCGCGGTCCAGGGTGAAGCCTTTAACGCCGTCGCCCAGGGTCAGCACCAGCATGGTCTGTGGGCCATAGATGGCATAGCCGGCGGCGACTTGCTGAGTACCTGGTTGCAGGAAAGCCTTCTCGTTCAGAGGCTCGTTCTGGCTCAGGTATTCGTTCGGGCAACGCAGTACGGAGAAGATAGTGCCGACCGGAGCGTTGATGTCGATGTTCGAAGAGCCGTCCAGTGGGTCGAAAACCAACAGGTAGGCGCCTTTCGGGTATTTGCCCGGGATCTGGTAAGCGTTGTCCATTTCTTCGGACGCCATGCCCGCCAGGTGACCGCCCCATTCGTTGGCTTCGAGCAGGATTTCGTTGGAGATCACGTCGAGCTTCTTCTGCACTTCGCCCTGAACGTTTTCAGTGCCCATGCTGCCGAGCACGCCGCCCAGTGCGCCTTTGGAAACGGCGTGGCTGATTTCCTTGCACGCTCGCGCCACCACTTCGATCAGGAAGCGCAGATCGGCAGGAGTGTTGTTGCTGCGGGTCTGCTCAATCAAATAGCGACTCAGGGTAACGCGGGACATGGATAGCTCCGAGAATAGGGGGAATAAAAAACCCGCGCAGTTTAACGCGAGTCGAGACGTAATACTGCCCATAAGACTGGGTTAACACCCATTGAGTTCACGGGTGGGCGGAGCTTAGGCGGAAAATGCTGAAACGGTGGCTGAAACGAGGTGGTCGCAGAGTGAAGCGCGATCCCCTGTGGGACATTCTATAAACTTGCTTTTCATCTTGTAGGACCGGCTTTAGCCGGGAGAGCAGTATTCCTGACGAGGAAAACTCTGAGAATGCCCCGACGTCCTCCCGGCTAAAGCCAGTCCTACGGTTATTCGCGGTCCGTAGGAGCGGCTTTAGCCGCGAGGGCGTCAGAGGTCAGATTTGTACATCAATCCAGCGCCTTCCAGATATCCCCCGCGTATTCCCGGATTGTCCGGTCCGACGAGAACCATCCCATGCGGGCCGTGTTGAGTACCGCGGAGCGCCACCACTCTTTCGAGTCGTGCCAGTGGGCTTCGACCCGGGACTGGGCTTCCCAGTAGGAATCAAAGTCGGCACAGACCAGAAAGCGGTCATAGGCCAGCAGTTGATCAATCAGGCCTGCGTAGCGGTTAGGATCATCCGGCGAAAACACCCCGCCCCGAATGGCTTGCAGGACGTCGTTGAGTCGACCCGATGCCGCCGCTGCCGCGTAAGCGCTGAAGTCGCCTACTTGCTTGTGGGCTTCTACTTCCCGAGAGGTCATGCCGAAGATGAACATATGCTCCAGACCTACCTGTTCGCTCATCTCCACGTTGGCACCGTCCAGTGTGCCGATGGTCAGCGCACCGTTGAGGCCGAATTTCATGTTGCTGGTGCCCGACGCTTCCAGACCTGCAGTAGAAATCTGCTCCGACAGGTCGGCTGCCGGGATGATGCTTTCGGCCAGGCTGACGTTGTAGTTGGGCATGAACACGACCTTGAGCAAACCGCGGACGGTAGGGTCGCTGTTGACGGTACGAGCGATGTCGTTGGTCAGCTTGATGATCAGCTTGGCCGAGTGGTAACTCGCTGCCGCCTTGCCCGCGAAGATCTTCACGCGTGGCACCCAATCGGTGCCCGGCTGAGCACGGATGGCCTGATACAAGGCGACAGTGTGGAACAGGTTCAACAGCTGACGCTTGTATTCGTGAATCCGTTTGACTTGCACATCGAACATCGCAGCCGGATTGACCACGATCCCCAGGCGCTCTTTGATGATCGCCGCCAGTGCACGCTTGCTGTGCAGGCGCTGATCAGCGAATTGCTTGCGGAACGAGCTCTTTTCGGCGAACGGCTCCAGTTCGATCAGACGCGTTTCAGCGTTATCCAGTACGTCTTCGCCCAGCGACTCTGTGAGCATCTGGGTAAGTTTGGGGTTGGCCTGGAACAGCCAGCGGCGGAAGGTGATGCCGTTGGTTTTGTTGTTGATCCGCTCTGGATACAGTTTGTGCAGTTCGGCAAAAACCGTCTTGCGCATCAGTTGGGTATGCAGCGCGGAGACGCCGTTAATACTGTGAGAGCCAAGGAAAGCCAGGTTGCCCATGCGCACCCGACGACCGTTTTCTTCTTCGATCAGCGATACCGCACGCAGCACGTCAAAGTCGTGAATGCCTTTGGCGCGCAAAGTGTCGATGTGCTGGGCGTTGATGATGTAGATGATCTGCATGTGGCGCGGCAGCATCCGCTCCATCAGACCGACCGACCAGGTTTCCAGTGCTTCTGGCAGCAAGGTGTGGTTGGTGTAGGCGAGGGTGCCCACGGTGATCTTCCAGGCCGCGTCCCACGCGATGCCATGGTTGTCGATCAACTGACGCATCAGCTCGGCCACGGCAATGGACGGGTGCGTGTCGTTCATCTGGATAGCCGCGTGTTCGGGCAGATCCATCAACGTGGCATGCATGTTCAGATGGCGGCGCAGCAAATCCTGCAGCGATGCGGAGACGAAGAAGTATTCCTGGCGCAGACGTAATTCCTGGCCCGCCTCGGTGGCATCGTTCGGGTAAAGCACGCGAGAGATACTTTCGGCGCGCACCACCTCGGCCACTGCACCAAAGTGGTCACCGGCGTTGAAGCGCTCCAGGTGCAAATCGCCTACTGCGCGGGCGCGCCATAGACGCAGGGTGTTCACGCTTTTGCCGCGCCATCCCACTACCGGGGTATCGTACGCAATGGCCCGAACGGTTTCCGACGGACGCCAGACCTGACGCTGTTCGCCGTCTTCATTGGTCAGCGTATCTACACTGCCGCCGAAGCCGATGGGGTACACCACTTCCGGGCGTTCGAATTCCCATGGGTTACCGAAATCCAGCCAGTTCTCGGTCTGTTCCTGCTGCCAGCCGTCGACGATGGCCTGGCGGAAAAGGCCGTGCTCATAACGAATCCCGTAACCGTGACCCGCGATGCCCAGCGTCGACATGCTTTCCATGAAACAGGCAGCCAGACGACCCAAGCCGCCGTTACCCAGCGCTGCGTCGGGCTCAAGCAACTTGATGCGCTCGATGTCCACACCCAGTTCGGTCATCGCCTCACGGGCGACTTCCAGCAGGCCGAGGTTGCTCAGGCTGTCGTACAGCAGACGCCCGATAAGAAATTCCAGTGAAAGGTAATAAACCCGCTTCTGAACCTGGCGATAAATCTTCCGGGTGTGGTCCATCCAGTGCTCAACCATGTGGTCACGAGCAGCGAGTGCAACAGCTTCGAACCAGTCATGCTCAAACGCATGGTCAGGGTCCTTGCCCACCGAATAGGTGAGTTTGGCGAGAACAGCGGCGCGGAAAGCAGCCACTTCAGCGTCACGAACGAGTGGTTCCTGAGACATCGATACGACCTCAAGTAGTCAGACGAATAAAGGATGAGATTTCTTTGACTGTAGGGCGAGTCTGCAAAACTTTCCTGAAATTTCCTAAATTACTCAGGGCATGACCCACGTTACGACAGAAACATGTCGCTCTGGTTCGCCGGTTCAGGCAATTGGCAAACCGCTTGCATTGATCGTTCCACTCTCGGCAAGAGCTGCGAGTGACAGCATGAACATTCCTCGTTTCGGGTTTATGATGCCTCAAGGCAAAAAAATAGAAGAACCCGAATCGCACTCACGGAGCACCTATGCAGACCTTGTATCCGCAGATCAAACCTTACGCCCGGCATGATCTGGCTGTAGAGGCACCGCACGTTTTGTATGTCGATGAAAGCGGGTCACCGGAAGGTCTGCCGGTGGTGTTCATTCATGGCGGCCCAGGCGCGGGTTGCGATGCGCAAAGCCGTCGCTATTTCGATCCCAATCTGTATCGCATCATTACGTTCGATCAACGTGGCTGTGGTCGCTCGACGCCTCATGCAAGCCTGGAAAACAACACGACCTGGGATCTGGTTTCCGATCTTGAGCGGATTCGCGAGCATCTGGGCATCGATAAGTGGGTGCTGTTTGGTGGGTCCTGGGGTTCGACCTTGTCCCTGGCGTATGCCCAGACTCACCCGGACCGCGTCCATGCTCTGATCCTGCGCGGTATTTTTCTGGCGCGTCCGCAAGAGATCGAGTGGTTCTATCAGGCCGGTGCCAGCCGCATGTTTCCGGATTACTGGCAGGATTACGTGGCCCCGATCCCGCTGGACGAGCGCAATGATCTGTTGACCGCGTTCCACAAGCGCCTGACCGGCACCGACCAGATCGCTCAGATGCACGCTGCGAAAGCCTGGTCCACATGGGAAGGCCGCGCCGCGACGCTGCGCCCGAACCCGCAAGTGGTTGATCGCTTCTCCGAGCCTCAGCGCGCATTGTCGATTGCCCGCATCGAGTGCCATTACTTCACCAATAATTCTTTCCTCGAAGAAAACCAGCTAATACGCGACATGCCGAAAATCGCCCATTTGCCGGGGATCATCGTGCACGGTCGTTATGACGTCATCTGCCCGCTGGATAATGCCTGGGAATTGCACCAGGCCTGGCCGAACAGCGAGCTGCAGGTGATTCGTGACGCGGGGCATGCTGCCTCGGAGCCAGGTATCACTGATGCCTTGGTCCGCGCCGCTGCACAGGTCGCCGCCCGGTTGCTGGATTTGCCGCCTGAAGAGGCTTGAGTTCGACGTTTGACGGCTTCCCCGTAGGACCGGCTTTAGCCGGGAGGAGGCCGGTACATCAGCTGAATATTTTGTGTCATCACTATCGCCCTCCCGGCTGAAGCCGGTCCTACGGGAGTGTTGGTAGCGGCATGCCGCGGTGTCAGGTAGCGAAATTTATTCAGGGTCAAGGCATGAAAGGCTTGCTACAACGCGTCAGCAGCGCACGAGTTGAAGTTGAAGGGCAGATTGTTGGCTCTATCGATCAGGGTTTAATGGTTCTTGTGGGTGTCGAGCCTCAAGACACGCAGGCCAGTGCCGACAAGCTGCTACATAAGCTGCTCAATTACCGGGTGTTCAGCGATGCTGACGGCAAGATGAACCTGTCGTTGCGCGATGTCGAAGGTGGTTTGCTGCTGGTATCGCAGTTCACTCTCGCAGCTTATACCAAAAGCGGCATGCGGCCGAGCTTCTCAAAAGCAGCCCCGCCGGCCCTTGGAGCCGAGTTGTTCGAGTATTTGTTGAACCAGGCTAAAAGCTCGCACGAGGTGGTGGAATCGGGCCAGTTTGGTGCAGATATGCAAGTTCATCTGGTAAATGATGGCCCTGTGACTTTTATGCTTGAGGGTTAAAGGACTAATTTGATGTATAACCCCGAAATTATTAGGCTCTAAAGCAATAAATACTTCATCGGACATGGTGCGTTGTGGCACGCGCTACTAGATAATCGCGCCGTCCGGGTATGTGTGTTTGTGGCACCGTTTGGCAAGGTCAGAGGCTGGTTCGACACCGTTTGGGGAATCATTAGGTTCTTTTGGAGTCGGAACAGTGCTCGCCAACCCGGCAATTAATAGCTGGCCGTTGGTTTCTTCATCTGTTTTCGGCGAGGGTTGCTCGTGATTGTTAGTCCCTGTAATGCGGTAAAGACACCTGGCAAGCGGTTGCGTAGCGCGCTATTGGCAAGTTCAGCCCTGATCTCACTATTCAGCGCCACTCAACTGTGGGCGTTTAGTCTTGATGACGTAGCGAGCAGAGCGAAAGAACTGGCCGACAAAAAATACGAAGCCCCGCGCAGCAATCTGCCCGCCGAGTTCCGCGACATGAAGTTCGCGGACTATCAGAAAATCCGTTTCCGTGAGGATCGTGCCGAATGGGCTGGCGACAGAACGCCGTTCAAAGTCTCGTTCTATCACCAGGGTATGCACTTCGACACCCCGGTCAAAATCAACGAAGTCACTGCGACCACCGTTGAAGAGATCAAGTACGACGCCAGTCGTTTCGATTTTGGCGATGTGAAGTTCGATCCCAAGTCGACCGAGAATCTCGGCTATGCCGGTTTCCGTGTTTTGTACCCGATCAACAAAGACGACAAGCAAGACGAAATCATGACCATGCTGGGCGCGAGCTACTTCCGCGTCATCGGTAAAGGTCAGGTTTACGGCCTGTCTGCTCGTGGCATGGCGATCGATACCGCGATGCCTTCCGGCGAAGAGTTCCCGCGTTTCACCGAGTTCTGGATCGAGAAGCCAGCCACCGATGACAACCACCTGGTGATCTTCGCGCTGCTCGACTCCCCGCGCGCAACCGGTGCCTACAAGCTGACTCTGCGTCCGGGCACCAATACGCTGGTCGATGTCCAGTCGCGCATGTACCTGCGTGACAAGGTCTCCAAGCTGGGCGTTGCTCCGCTGACGAGCATGTACCTGTTTGGTGCCAACCAGCCTTCGCGCGTGCAGAACTATCGCCGCGAGCTGCATGACTCCAACGGTCTGTCGATTCAGGCAGCCAACGGCCAATGGCTGTGGCGTCCACTGACCAATCCTAAGCACTTGGCCGTCAGCAGCTTCTCGGTAGAGAACCCGCGCGGTTTTGGTCTGCTGCAACGTGGTCGCGACTTCGCTAACTACGAAGACCTGGACGACCGCTATGACAAGCGTCCGAGCGCATGGATCGAGCCTAAAGGTGATTGGGGCAAAGGCACCGTCGACCTGGTAGAAATTCCGACCGCCGATGAAACCAACGACAACATCGTTGCGTTCTGGAAGCCGGAAACCCTGCCAGCACCGGGCCAGCCTGTTGATTTCAACTATCGCATCCACTGGACCATGGACGAGAAAGCCATTCACTCGCCTGATCTGGGCTGGGTCAAGCAGACCCTGCGTTCCGCTGGTGACATCCGTCAGTCCAACCTGATTCGTCAGCTGGACGGCAGCGTTGCGTTCCAGGTCGACTTCGTGGGTCCGATCCTCGCGTCGATGCCTGAAGACAAGACTATTCGTAGCCAGGTGACCACTGACACCAATACCGAGCTGGTGGAAAACAACCTTCGCTACAACCCGGTGACCAAGGGCTATCGCCTGACGTTGCGGGTCAAGGTCAAGGACACCAACAAGCCGATCGAGATGCAGGCCTACCTGCTGCGTGAGATCCCGGCCGAGCCAGGCAAGGAACCTGCGGTACTGGTTGCTGACAAGGCTCACATCGGTGACGAGAAGAAAGCTGCGCCTGCTAAAGAGGCTGCGAAGAAAGAAGCCGCTGCAGACGCCGCCAAGGATCCGAAAGCCGACGTAGCCAAGGCTGATGCAGCCAAGCCTGCTGATGCCAAAGCCGATGCAAGCAAGCCAGCGGACGCCGCCAAGCCAGCTGATGCTGCCAAGGCAGACGTAGCCAAGGCTGATGTCGCGAAAGACAAAGACGGTAAAGAGACCCAGCAGCCTGAAGCCGAAGCTGCACCCACCAATCCAGAACCGGCCAAGACGCTGCAAGTCATGACCGAGACCTGGAGCTACCAGTTGCCAGCCGATGAGTAATTCCGTACCGGTGCCAGTGTCACTCAGCGAGTACTTGGCACACCTCCCGATGAGCGATGAGCAGCGAGCCGAACTGGCTGGCTGCACCTCGTTCGCCGAGTTGCATGAGCGTTTGTCTGCTCAGCCAGTCACCGACTCTGCCGAAGCCGCTCAGGCTTCGGTGGGTCGCCGACTGACGCTGACTACCGCCGAGGCTTTGGAAGAGGCCGAGATGCTGACCCTCGACGCCAACGGTCGTGTGTGCCTCAAGGCCACACCGCCGATTCGTCGGACCAAAGTCGTGCCGGAGCCATGGCGTACCAATATTCTGGTGCGCATGTGGCGTCGCATGACCGGTCGCAGTAACCCGGTCGAGCCAAAGGTCGAGCGTGATCTGCCGAAGGCGCGCTGGCGTACAGTGGGTTCTATCCGCCGTTATATCCTGCTGATCCTGATGCTTGGCCAGACGATCGTTGCTGGCTGGTACATGAAAGGCATTCTGCCGTACCAAGGCTGGTCGCTGGTTTCGCTGGACGAAATCACTCACCAGACGTTTGTACAGACCATGTGGCAGGTGCTGCCGTATGCCTTGCAGACCAGCATCCTGCTGCTTTTCGGGATTCTGTTCTGTTGGGTATCAGCCGGTTTCTGGACCGCCTTGATGGGCTTTTTGGAGCTGCTGACCGGCCGCGACAAGTACCGCATCTCCGGTGCCAGTGCGGGTAATGAGCCGATTGAAAAGGGTGCTCGTACCGCGTTGGTCATGCCGATCTGCAACGAAGACGTGCCCCGTGTGTTTGCTGGTCTGCGAGCGACTTTCGAGTCGGTTGCAGCAACCGGTGACCTCGATCGCTTCGACTTCTTCGTGCTCAGCGACAGCAACGAGACTGATATCTGCGTGGCAGAGCAGCAGGCCTGGCTGGACGTGTGCCGCGAGACCAAAGGTTTCGGCAAGATTTTCTATCGCCGTCGCCGCCGTCGCGTGAAACGCAAAAGCGGCAACCTCGACGACTTCTGCCGTCGCTGGGGCGGTGAATACCGTTACATGGTCGTGCTCGACGCCGACAGCGTCATGAGCGGTGAATGCCTGACCAGTCTGGTGCGCTTGATGGAAGCCACGCCGGACGCCGGTATCATCCAGACCGCGCCACGGGCGTCGGGCATGGACACTCTTTATGCGCGCATGCAGCAGTTTGCGACTCGCGTGTACGGTCCATTGTTCACGGCCGGTCTGCACTTCTGGCAGTTGGGTGAATCCCACTACTGGGGCCACAACGCGATCATCCGCATGAAGCCGTTTATCGAGCACTGCGCCCTCGCGCCGTTGCCAGGTAAAGGCGCTTTTGCCGGTGCGATCCTGTCTCACGACTTCGTTGAAGCCGCTTTGATGCGTCGTGCTGGGTGGGGCGTGTGGATTGCCTACGACCTGCCGGGCAGTTACGAAGAGCTCCCGCCAAACCTGCTGGACGAACTCAAGCGTGACCGTCGCTGGTGCCACGGCAACCTGATGAACTTCAGGCTGTTCCTGGTAAAAGGCATGCACCCGGTTCACCGTGCGGTGTTCCTGACGGGCGTTATGTCTTATCTGTCTGCGCCGTTGTGGTTCTTCTTCCTGGTGTTGTCCACAGCCTTGCTGGCAGTGAACACGCTGATGGAGCCGACCTACTTCCTTGAGCCGCGTCAGCTCTATCCGCTGTGGCCACAATGGCACCCGGAAAAAGCCGTTGCGCTGTTCTCGACGACCATCGTGCTGTTGTTCCTGCCGAAACTGCTCAGCATCATTCTGATCTGGGCCAAAGGCGCAGTCGGTTACGGCGGCAAGATCAAAGTCACGCTGTCGATGCTGATGGAAATGCTGTTCTCGGTGCTGCTGGCTCCGGTGCGCATGCTGTTCCACACCCGCTTCGTGCTGGCTGCCTTCCTTGGCTGGGCTGCGACCTGGAACTCGCCACAACGTGACGACGACTCCACGCCGTGGCTTGAAGCGGTCAAGCGTCATGGTCCGCAAACCCTGTTGGGTGCGTGCTGGGCGCTGCTGGTCGCTTGGTTGAACCCAAGCTTCCTGTGGTGGCTGGCGCCAATCGTGGGTTCGTTGATGCTGTCGATTCCGGTCTCGGTGATTTCCAGCCGTACCGGTCTAGGCCTCAAGGCACGCGACGAGAAGTTCTTCCTGATTCCTGAAGAGCACACGCCGCCGCAAGAACTGGTCTCGACCGATCTGTACACCCACGAGAACCGCTGGCACGCACTGAAGCAAGGCTTCATCCGCGCCGTGGTCGATCCGCAACAGAACGCGCTGGCCTGCGCCCTGGCGACCTCACGTCACCGGATCGCCGAGCCTATCGAGTTCGTACGGATGGAGCGTGTACGTCACGCGTTGGCAGTCGGGCCGGAGAAACTCAGCAATCAAGACCGCTTGATGCTGCTCAGCGACCCTGTGGCCTTGGGCCGCCTGCATGAGCAGGTCTGGACTGAAAACCACCCTGAATGGCTGGATGCATGGCGTGAGTCTGTTGCTGCCGACCCGCATGCACCGTTGCTGCCTTTGCAGCCGGTAGTGCGCGCATCTGAGCCGACGCTGGTTCACGCCTGATTCAAGGCAGTTAAACAAAAACGGCGCCCCGCAAGGGCGCCGTTTTTTGTTGGGCTGGAAATATCCCTGTGGGAGCTGCTGCATCTTCGCAGCAACCGCGTGACTCTGTAGGAGTGAGCTTGCTCGCGATTACGTCAGCACAGGCAATATATTCACCGACTGATAGACCGAAATCGCGAGCAAGCTCACTCCTACAGGTCCCACGTTGGCTGCGCGGCAACATGGTGTCAGGAACACCGGGCGACTCCTGCAGGAGGTCGCGTCATACCTTGTTGATCAACAATCCGGCTTGTCCGCCGTATAACGTCGCGCCGGGTTCACCGCCGCGCCGAACTCGCGCAAGGCCTTGGCACCGATCAACAGCGGATAGTTGAAGTGGCTGCGGTCTACCAGGTTCACCTCGACGGTGCGTTTCACGTTGCCCAGGCACAGCTCAAGGTCCACAACCGGGCGTTTGGTTGGGTCGAGGTCTTCGTCCTCGTCGTCGCCTTCTGCGCGGCTCTTGATTTTGCTGATTCGGGAAACCTTGTGTTCATACACCTTGTTGCTGGCGTCTTTGGTCGCCAGGCGGAAGCGCACCCAGTCATCGCCATCGCGCTTGAACAACTCGATATCCTTGGCCGACAGCGACGCGGTCAACGCGCCGGTGTCCATCTTGGCTTTGAAGGTTTCACCGATTTCCGCGACCTTGATGTTTTCGTAGCGACCATACAGCGTCGGCTCGGCAGCCATGACAGGCAATGCCAACAGGGACAATAGCGCCAGAGTTGATTTCACTGGGTAGATACCTTTTTTGGGTTACGCGGTTCTGTAGGAGCTGCCGAAGGCTGCGAATTGGTCCATGAGGTAAATATTTTCGCAGCCTTCGGCAGCTCCTACAGGTCATTCATTCGCGATTTTAGACATCGCGATCACACATCGTTCGCAGGCCAGAGCTTACCCGTAACCTTGTGAAACATTTGTCCGCGACAAGCGGATTTGGCGCAGGCGCTGTTGCTCTTTATCATGGCGGCCCTTGTAGTCCTCCAGAGATCCGTATGCGTCGCCTGCTCACTGGCTGTTTTGTCACATTGCTGTTGTTGCTTAACACGCTGGTCATGATCGGTCCGTTACTGATCTTCGGCCTGCTCAAGCTGACGTTCAGCGGTCAGTTACGCGAGAGTTGCTCGCAAGCGGTGGTATGGATTGCCGAAACCTGGGCTGAAGTCGACAAGCTGATCTTCTCGCTGTGCATTCCAACCCGGTGGGAAATCCGTGGCGACGAAGGTTTGCGCAGCGACACTTCTTATCTGGTGATCAGCAATCACCAGTCATGGGTCGATATCCCCGCCCTGATTCAGGCGTTGAACCGCCGCACGCCCTTTTTCAAATTCTTCCTGAAGAAAGAACTGATCTGGGTGCCGCTGCTGGGGCTGGCCTGGTGGGCGCTGGATTACCCGTTCATGAAGCGCTACAGCAAGGCCTTTCTGGCCAAGCATCCCGAGCTCAAGGGGCATGATCTGGAAATCACTCGTCAGGCCTGCGAGCTGTACAAAAATCAGCCAGTGACCGTGGTCAACTACCTGGAAGGGACCCGCTTCACAGCAGCCAAACATGCAGAACAGAACTCGCCCTATTCACACCTGCTCAAACCCAAGGCGGGCGGCGTGGCGTTCGTGTTGGCGGCCATGGGTGAAAAGCTGGATGCGATTCTGGACGTGACGGTGGTGTATCCGGGCGAGCGCATTCCGGGGTTCTGGAATCTGCTCTGCGGTGATGTTCCAAGGGTGATCATCGACATCCAGACTCGCGAACTGGACCCTGCGTTATGGCAGGGCGATTACGAGAACGATCCGCTGTTTCGCGAGAAAGTGCAGGGCTGGGTGAATCAGCTGTGGCAGGAAAAGAATGCACGCATCGCCACCTTGCGTGGCGATGCGTCCCGGGATTGACGGATCAGCGCTGAATCAGCTGCCTGCGCCCCACACGCTGCCCAGGCTTTTCAGCGCAGAACCGCCAGCACCTTGTTGACCCAGGTATTGCAGAATCAGCGGTACAAACTGGCTGACCATTGAACTGTCCATGCCCAGGGCACTGAACGCCTTGTTCACATCGCCCATGCTTTGAACGTTGCCCAACGCGCTGTTCAGCACCGAGCTTTCAGCGCTGTTGCCCGAATTACCCAACAGACCTCCCAAGCCATTCAGGCTGCCAAGGCTGCTCAATGCACTGTTGCCAGCAAGTTGATCGAGGCCCGGAACCGATTTGCTCAATTGGCTGTAGTCGTTACCGGCGAGTTTGTTCTTTGCCAGACCTAATAATGCGCCCGTGCCGCCGACGGCTTGCTCGGGGGTGACATTAAGGTTGGAGCCCAACAGATTGAGCAGGCCTGCTGCTTCAGGTGCTGCGGTGGCTTTCTGATTGCCGTTGGTGGCGTTGGAAACGGCGTTGGCCGCGTCATTCAGATTGAAAGCGAACACTGGGCCAGTCGCAACGGCCATCAAGGTTGCCAGTGCTATACCGCGTGAAATCTTCATTGCAACAAACCCCTCAAACGAAAAGTCCGGCAGCTGCCGGTAGAAACACGTGTTTGACCTTGGGCGGGTTGGCAATGTTCCTTGCGTTCGTCTCGTGAGTTAAAGCGAGCCTGCGTCGCCCCCATCGCGGGCAAGCCTCGCTCCCACAGTGGATCGCATTTTCCTGTGGGAGCGAGGCTTGCCCGCGATGGGGGCGACGCAGTTTCAGAGTGATAAAGTGCGACTTATGCCGCGCTGAACAACTTATGCGGATCAATCACAAACTTCTTCGGCACACCGGCATCGAACTCGCCATAACCGCGTGGCGCGTCGTCGAGGCTGATGACCTCCACTCCAACAATGTCAGCGATTTTGATGCGATCCCACATGATGGCCTGCATCAACTGGCGGTTGTACTTCATGACTGGCGTCTGGCCCGTGTGGAAGCTGTGGGATTTGGCCCAGCCCAAACCGAAACGAATGCTCAGGCTGCCCATTTTCGCGGCGGCATCGACGGCACCCGGATCTTCAGTGACGTAGAGACCGGGAATACCGATCTTGCCCGCTACGCGCACTACGCCCATCAACGAGTTGAGTACGGTTGCCGGTGCCTCATGCTGCACACCCGCATGGCCATGCCCGCGGGCTTCAAAGCCTACCGCGTCAACGGCGCAGTCCACTTCAGGCTCGCCCAACAGCGCGGCGATCTGCTCGTGCAGAGGGGTATCGAGGGACAGGTCGGCAATTTCAAAACCCTGAGCCTTGGCGTGAACCAGACGAGCAGGGTTCACGTCGCCGATAATCACCACTGCCGCGCCCAACAGGCGAGCCGATGCCGCCGCTGCCAGACCGACGGGGCCTGCACCAGCGATGTACACGGTACTCCCCGGGCCTACCCCAGCTGTGACTGCGCCGTGATAACCGGTGGGCAGGATGTCGGAGAGGCAGGTCAGGTCACGGATTTTTTCCATGGCGCGATCGCGATCCGGCAGCTTGAGCAGGTTGAAGTCGGCATACGGCACCAGCACGTATTCCGCCTGGCCGCCGGTCCAGTCGCCCATGTCGACGTAACCGTATGCACCACCCGGGCGAGCCGGATTGACGGTCAGGCACACGCCGGTGTGTTGCTCCTTGCAGGATCGGCACAACCCGCAGGCCACGTTGAAGGGCACCGACACCAGATCACCGATTTTCAGATTTTCGACACCAGTACCTTTTTCGATCACTTCGCCGGTGATTTCGTGGCCGAGTACCAGACCGGTTTGTGCGGTGGTACGGCCGCGAACCATGTGTTGGTCCGAGCCACAGATATTGGTGGAAACCACCCGCAGGATGACGCCGTGTTCGATCTTGCGCCCACGCGGGTCCTGCATTTTGGGATAGTCGATTTTCTGTACTTCGACCTTGCCAGCGCCGAGATACACCACACCACGATTGTCAGCCATTCTTTCACCTCGATTTTGTTGTTATGTCGCGGGGAAATGCGCTGCTTTTGTTGGGTACTTCAGCAACGCACTGATTGCTCTGGGTGCCTGCCGGGATACTGATGCCCGGTAGGAGGCAACTTGTTGGCGATGTAGGCGACGCGGTGTTCTAGTTGCATCGCCTCGCGAACAAGTTCGCTCCTACCATGCTCGTGTTTACAGGACCACCGTCCTGTTAGCGTTAAGAAACACACGGCGCTCAATGTGATAACCCACAGCCCGGGCCAGCGTCAGGCCTTCGATATCGCGACCTTTGGCAATCAGGTCTTCGGGGTAATGACTGTGATCGACCACTTCTACCCCTTGGGCAATGATCGGGCCTTCGTCCAGATCGTTGTTGATGTAATGCGCGGTGGCACCCACCAGTTTCACGCCCTTGTTGTAAGCCTGATGGTACGGCTTGGCACCTTTGAAACCGGGCAGCAGCGAGTGATGAATGTTGATCGCCTTGCCGTCCAGCTTGCGGCACAAGTCCGGGGACAGCACCTGCATGTAGCGGGCAAGAATCACCAGCTCGGCACCTGACTCTTCGATCACCTGCCAGACTTTGCTTTCCTGAGCGGGCTTGTCGTTCGGGTCCAGGGGGAAATGGTAGTACGGAATTTCATGCCAGCGCGCCAGCGGCTCCAGATCCGGATGGTTGGACACCACCGCGACCACGTCCATGGACAACTGGTTGATGCGCTGACGGTAGAGCAGGTCGTTCAGGCAGTGATCGGCTTTTGAGACCATGATCACTACTTTTGGCCGATAGTTCGGCGCGGTCAGCTCGAAGATCATGCCAAAGGCTTCGCCGCGTTCAGTCAGACCTGCGCGGAAACCTTGTTCGTCAAAACCGTCTGGCTGACGGAACTCCACCCGAATGAAGAAGCGGCCGGACAGGCGATCGTCAAAGGAATGGTGCTCGGTGACGTAGCAGCCCTGCTCGAACAAATAGCGGGTCACCGCGTCCACCGTGCCCAGCACGCTGGGGCAGTCGGCAGTCAGAATCCATGTGTCGGGGGCGCGGCTCATTAATCAACTCCTGGTGTTTTTTGATCTGTAGGAGCGCGCTTGCCCGCGATCGGCTGCGAAGCAGTCGTGAAAATGGTGAATGACCATTGTCTGAAAGTCGTTCCGACTTTATCGCGGACAAGCGCGCTCCTACAGGGAGTGGCAGTGGGTTCAGGCCTGAATGGTCAGGCCGTACTCGGCACTCGCATCCTGCAACCACATCCACCAGTAATCGGCGAAGCTACGACGGATCAGCAGTTCCCAGGTTTCCTCGCCGGTGCGGCGGATTACCAGTTGGGACTTGGCGAACACGGTACCGACGGCTTTACCCACCGGGAAGTTGTCCGGATGCACGTCGTAGCTGGTGGATTTCATCAGCACTTCACGGACTTTCGGGCCGCTCAATTCGAGGATGGACTGACCGCCGCTGACGTTAACGATCGCGATGTGCAGGCCGGTCAGTTCAGCGCGTAGTTTTTGCTCCACCGCAAACTCTTCACCGGTCGGTACGATCAGCAGCCATTCATCAGGGCCGAGCCACTGGATCGAGCTGTCGCCACTGATCACCAAGGCCAGTGCGCCCGGCAACTCCATGCCCAGGGCTTTGTGCACGCCTGCGGCAAAAGCAGGATCGTGAGCATCGCCGCGAATGGTCAAGTGACCGAGTAATTTCTTCTCGCGCAAAGTCACGCCAGGGTTGGCGCGACCTTTACCGACCAGGCTATTCAGGTCGGCGTGAAACAGCGGTGACTCGGCTTTCTCGCCGGTCGTTGGCCGCTGCTGGTAAACGTTGGCTGTGGTCATAGAGCACCTGTTTCTGAATTCTGTTTTTCGGTGGCGCTGCCAGCCGCCTCGCGGCTAAAGCCGCTCCTACGACGGTAGGTAATCCCCCGTAGGAGCGGCTTTAGCCGCGAGCCGGTTGAATGCCATCAAACGTTCTGCTGCTCACCCTTCGGATCGAAGAACACCGAGGACACAATTTCGGCTTCGATCACGCTGCCATCCGCCTGCGGCGAGAACACCCGTTCACCCATGCGTTTCAGGCCGCCTTTGACCACGCCCATGGCAAACGAATAACCCAACGAGTTAGCCGCATAGCTGGAGGTCACGTGACCGACCATGGTCATCGGAATCGACTGTTTCGGGTCGAACACCAGTTGCGCACCTTCGGGCAGCCATTTGTTCGGATCAACCGGCTTGAGGCCGACCAGTTGTTTACGTTGCTCACGCACACAGTCTTCGCGATTCATACCGCGCTGGCCGATCCACGAGAACGGTTTGGTGCGGCCGACACACCAGCCCATGTTCAGGTCGTCCGGAGTCATCGAGCCATCGGTATCCTGACCGACGATGATGAAACCCTTCTCGGCGCGCAGTACGTGCATGGTCTCGGTGCCGTATGGCGTGAGGTTGTACTGCTTGCCGGCTTCGATGATTTTTTCCAGCACGCCCATGGCGTAGTCAGCCTGGATGTTGACCTCGTAAGACAGTTCACCGGTGAACGAGATACGGAACACCCGTGCCGGAACGCCGCCGACCAGACCTTCTTTCCAGGTCATGAACGGGAACGCCTCACGGTCCAGATCGATGTCAGTCACTTCGCTGAGCAGCTTGCGGCTGTTCGGGCCGGACAAGGTCAGGGTCGCGTAGTGGTCGGTCACGGAAGTGAAGTACACCTTCAGATCAGGCCATTCAGTCTGCTGGTAGATCTCCAGCCATTGCAGCACGCGCGCCGCGCCGCCTGTGGTGGTGGTCATGATGAAGTGGTTGTCGGCGACACAGGCGGTAACCCCGTCGTCGAAGACCATGCCGTCTTCCTTGCACATCAGGCCGTAACGCGCCTTGCCCACATCGAGCTTGGTCCAGGCGTTGGTGTAGATGCGGTTGAGGAACTCGCGCGCATCCGGACCCTGAATGTCGATCTTGCCGAGTGTCGAAGCGTCCAGCAGGCCAACGCTTTCACGTACGGCTTTGCATTCGCGAGCCACGGCTGCATGAATGTCTTCGCCGGCTTTCGGGAAGTACCACGGACGTTTCCACTGACCGACGTCTTCGAATTCGGCACCGTTCTTCACGTGCCAGGCGTGCAGGGCGGTGAAACGTACCGGCTCGAAGATATGCCCACAGTGACGACCGGCTACTGCGCCGAAGGTCACGGGCGTGTAGTTCGGGCGGAACATGGTGGTGCCCATTTCCGGGATGGTCACGTTCAGCGAACGTGCTGCGATGGCCAGGCCGTTGACGTTACCCAGTTTGCCTTGATCGGTGCCGAAACCCAGTGCGGTGTAGCGTTTGACGTGTTCCACCGACTCGAAGCCTTCACGGGTCGCCAGCTCGATAGCCGCCGCAGTGACGTCGTTCTGCAGGTCGACGAATTGCTTCGGCGCACGGGCAGTCGGTTTGTCATGCGGCACCTGGAACAGCGCCAGCGTCGGCTCTTCAGCGCGGCTCAGGGCTTTCGGCAGAACGCCTTCGACCACTTTGAAACCGGCTTCGCTCGCTGCGCGCACGCCGCCCTCGAAGCCGTCGGCCAAAGTGTCGCCCAATGCATAAACGCCATTCACGCCACCGACGCACACACGCTTTTGCGGTGCTTCGCCCGGTACGAAACCAAGAATGTCTTCACGCCAGACCGGCTTGCCGCCCAGGTGCGAGGCGAGGTGGACGATAGGGCTGTAGCCGCCGGAGCTGGCGACCAGATCGCATTCGAGCCATTCGCCGGGGCTTGTTACGCGATGTGCCCTTACATCAATGGCCGCCACACGAGCGGCGGTGACGTGCTTGCTGCCACGGGCTTCGATCACGGCACTGCCGGTCAGAATCCGAATGCCTTTGGCGCGCGCTTCTTCAACCAGTGCGCCGCGTGGGTTATGACGCGCATCGGCAATCGCCACCACTTGCAGGCTGGCGTCGAGCCAATCCAAAGCAACGCGGTAGGCGTGATCGTTGTTGGTGGACAGCACCAGTTTTTTGCCCGGCGCTACGCCATAACGACGTACATACGTGGAAACCGCACCGGCCAGCATGTTGCCCGGCACATCGTTGTTGCCGTAAACCAGTGGGCGTTCGTGAGTACCGGTGGCCAGCACGACACGCTTGGCACGAACCCGATGCATGCGCTGACGGACCTGGCCGATAGGTGCGCGGTCGCCGAGATGGTCGGTGAGACGCTCGTGAATGGTCAGGAAGTTATGGTCGTGGTAGCCGTTGACGGTGGCGCGAGGCAGCAGCACTACGGTTTTCAGGCTTTTCAGCTCGGCAATAACGGTGGCGACCCATTCAGCAGCCGGTTTGCCATCCAGGCTTTCGCGGCTGTCCAGCAGACTGCCGCCGAACTCTTCCTGCTCATCGGCCAGAATCACCCGGGCACCGCTGCGAGCGGCCGCCAGAGCAGCGGCGAGGCCTGCTGGGCCACCACCGACGATCAACACATCGCAGTGCTGGTTCATGGCGTCGTAAGTGTCCGGGTCGTTTTCAGTCGGTGAACGACCGAGGCCGGCGGCCTTACGAATGTACTTCTCGTAAGTCATCCAGAACGATTGCGGGTACATGAAGGTTTTGTAGTAGAAACCCGGCGGCATCAGCTTGCCGCCGACTTTGCCGAGAATCCCCATCACGTCATTGTTCACGTTCGGCCAGCCGTTGGTGCTGGTCGCGACCAGGCCCGAATAAAGTGCCTGTTGCGTGGCGCGCACGTTCGGGATCTGCGTCGCTTCGGTAGCGCCAATCTGCAGTACCGCGTTCGGCTCTTCAGAACCTGCCGCGAAGATGCCGCGAGGGCGGGAATACTTGAAGCTGCGGCCTATCACATCAACGCCGTTGGCCAGCAGGGCTGCGGCGAGCGTGTCGCCCTCAAAGCCCTGATAGGTCTGACCGTTGAAGTTGAAGTTCAGGACTTTGCTGCGGTCGATGCGGCCGCCGTTGGGCAGTCGGTTGGTCTGGCTCATACCTGGTCTCCCTCGCCGCTGGCTGTCTTCTCAAACGCAGGGTTGCTGAACTGCGGTTTAGCGCCAATCGGGTAGGTTTCGAGAATTTCGTAAGTCACGGTGTCGCGGGTGGCGTTGAAGTACTGACGGCAACCGGCGGCGTGGATCCACAGTTCGTGATGCAGCCCGCGCGGGTTATCGCGGAAGAACATGTAGTCGCCCCATTGCTCGTCGGTGCAGGCTGCCGGGTCCAGTGGACGCGGTATGTGTGCCTGACCTGACGCATGAAATTCCTCTTCGGAGCGCAGTTCGCCACAGTGAGGACAGAAGATATGCAACATAAGGAAGACTCTCCTGTTAGTGGGCGACAGCCGCTGCGCCGTGTTCGTCGATCAACGCACCGTTGTGGAAACGGTCGATGGAGAAAGGTTTGGCCAATGGATGCATTTCACCTTTAGCCAGACTTGCTGCGAATACGTTGCCCGAGCCAGGGGTGGCCTTGAAACCACCCGTGCCCCAACCGCAGTTGAAGAACATGTTCGGGACGGGCGTTTTGGAGATGATCGGGCAAGCGTCCGGCGTGGTGTCGACGATGCCGCCCCACTGACGGTTCATGCGCACGCGGGATAACACCGGGAACATCTCGACGATGGCCTGAATCGTGTGTTCGATCACCGGGTATGAACCGCGCTGGCCGTAGCCGTTATAGCCGTCAATACCGGCACCGATCACCAGGTCACCCTTGTCGGACTGGCTGATATAGCCGTGTACGGCGTTGGACATGATCACGCTGTCGATAATCGGCTTGATTGGCTCCGACACCAGCGCTTGCAGTGGGTGGGATTCAACGGGCAGACGGAAGCCTGCCAGTTTCGCCATGTGTCCCGAGTTACCGGCTGTTACTACACCGACGCGCTTGGCACCGATGAAACCTTTGTTGGTTTCCACGCCGATGCATACGCCGTTTTCCTTGCGGAAACCGATGACCTCGGTTTGCTGAATCAAATCCACGCCTAACGCATCGGCGGCACGGGCATAACCCCAGGCGACGGCATCGTGACGTGCCACGCCGCCGCGACGTTGCACGGTGGCGCCGATGATTGGGTAGCGTGTGTTTTTCGAGCAGTCCAGGTACGGGATTTCTTCCGCTACCTGTTTGCCATTGAGCAGTTCACCGTCCACGCCATTGAGACGGTTGGCGCTGACCCGACGCTCTGAGTCGCGAATGTCCTGCAGGGTGTGGCACAGGTTGTATACGCCGCGCTGGGAGAACATCACGTTGTAGTTCAGGTCCTGAGACAGGCCTTCCCACAGTTTCATGGCGTGTTCGTAGAGATGCGCTGACTCATCCCACAGATAGTTGGAGCGTACGATAGTCGTGTTACGTGCGGTGTTGCCGCCGCCCAACCAGCCTTTCTCGACCACGGCCACATTAGTGATGCCGTGCTCCTTGGCCAGATAGTAAGCCGTCGCCAGACCGTGTCCGCCGCCACCAACAATTACCACGTCATAGACTTTTTTCGGGGTTGGCGTGCGCCACATGCGCTGCCAGTTTTCGTGGTGGCTGAGGGAGTGTTTGAGAAGGCCGAAGCCTGAGTAATGCTGCATGAATAACTACTCCTGACTCAGCTATAAACCGGGAAATCGGAACACAGGGCTGCAACCTGGCTGGCGACATTGGCCTCGACGTCGGCATCACCGAGGTTGTCGAGGATGTCGCAGATCCAGCCGGCCAGCGTGATGCATTGGGTAACTTTGAAGCCGCGAGTGGTGACCGCCGGGGTGCCGATACGCAGACCCGAGGTCACGAACGGTGATTGCGGGTCGTTAGGCACCGAGTTCTTGTTGACGGTGATGTGCGCACGACCCAAAGCAGCATCGGCGTCTTTGCCGGTCAGGCCCTGACGGATCAGGCTGACCAGGAACAAATGGTTATCGGTGCCACCGGAGACCACGTCGTAGCCACGGTCGATGAACACCTGCGCCATGGCCTGAGCGTTATCGATGACTTGTTGTTGATACGCGACGAAGCCTGGCTCCGCCGCTTCTTTGAAGCACACGGCCTTGGCGGCGATCACGTGCATCAACGGGCCGCCCTGGCCGCCTGGGAATACCGCCGAGTTGAGCTTTTTCTCGATCTCTTCGTTGGCCTTGGCCAGGATCAAACCGCCACGTGGACCGCGCAGGGTTTTGTGAGTGGTGGTGGTTACAACGTCGGCGTACGGCAGCGGGTTCGGGTACAGACCGGCCGCGACCAGCCCGGCAACGTGAGCCATGTCGACAAACAGGTAAGCGCCGACCTTGTCAGCGATGGCCCGGAAGCGCGGAAAGTCGAGGGTTTTCGAATAAGCCGAGAAACCGGCGATGATCATTTTTGGCTTGGACTCGACGGCGATGCGTTCGACTTCGTCGTAATCGATCAGGCCGGTGTTGGTGTCGATGCCGTACTGCACCGCGTTGTAGAGCTTCCCGGAGAAGCTGACTTTGGCGCCGTGGGTCAAGTGACCTCCGTGGGCCAGGCTCATGCCCAGCACGGTGTCGCCTGCTTGCAGTAGTGCCAGATAAACCGCGGCGTTGGCCGAGCTGCCGGAGTGCGGCTGCACGTTTGCGTAATCAGCGCCGAACAGTTGCTTGGCGCGCTCGATGGCGAGCACTTCAACTTTATCCACATGCTCGCAGCCGCCGTAGTAGCGCTTGCCCGGATACCCTTCGGCGTATTTGTTGGTCAGGCCGCTGCCCTGGGCTTCCATCACGCGCTGGCTGGTGTAGTTCTCCGAGGCGATCAGCTCGATGTGATCTTCCTGACGCTGCTCTTCGGCATTCATCGCGGCCAGCAGTGCATCGTCATAGCCTTGGATTTGGTCATTCTTGCTGAACATCGCGGTTCTCCCAGCGGCGGCGTAGCGCCTGACTTATCGGTAGAGCCACAGCATCTAAGCAGGGCCCTTTGACAGCGATACTAGGGCCGGACCAAAGACGCCAAATGCCTGCGCGCGCCACGCAAAGGTGCGTTTACGACATGCGATAGCAAGGAGTCAGAAATAGCAGGATGAGGTCGCCCAACTGTAGGAGTGAGCTTGCTCGCGATTGACCGCGGAGCGGTCATAGGACGGCTGGTTGCTGTGTGTCAGTGCAAATATGAACACTGATTTACGACTGCTGCGCAGCCGATCGCGAGCAAGCTCACTCCTACAGGATCAGTGTTTCAAAAAAATCCCCCGGGGATGCCGGGGGATTTTGTGCCGCTAATGTCGCAATCAGACCAGAGCTTTGCCCATACATATCCAACAGATGCGGCCAGTCGCCACTGTCATTTCTGACAGTTACGCCGAGGCTAGTCTCAGCGGTAAGATCGCTTCGTCAAGGAGTTGGTTTCGGTCATGAGGTCTCTTGATTTTGGGCAGAAGTTATGTGCCCGCCATCGTGAAGGAATATGAGGTCATGACAATGGGTAAGAACGTTGAAATCCAGAAAAAAGACGGGAAGTCGTTTCTGGTACTGGAAAATATCCCGAGCCAGGAAGCGCTCAAATACATCAACAAGGGCGATTATCTTGCCACTGTCGGAAGCACTACTCGATATGTGATTAGCTATCGAGAGTTCGAGCAAAGTGATGGCTTTATGAGAATCACAATTGGTCTTGCGCACGCTGATTGAGGTCACGCGTCAACATCCCCCTCTTGCAGGGGGATGTTTTGCTTCATGTCGCAATCAGACCACAACTTTGCCCGGCAACTGCCCATCCGCCCGGAACATCCCGCGAATGCCACGCACGGCCTGGCGAATCCGGTCCTGATTCTCGATCAGCGCGAAGCGCACGTGATCATCGCCGTACTCACCAAAACCGACACCCGGCGAAACACAGACCTTGGCTTCGGCGAGCAGCTTCTTGGCGAATTCCAGTGAACCAAGGTGGGCGTAGGCGGGTGGAATTTTGGCCCAGACGTACATAGACGCTTTTGGATTCTCGACCATCCAGCCCAGTTCATGGAGACCTTTGACCAACACGTTACGACGCTGGCGATACTGCTCGGCAATATCGAGCACGCATTGCTGATCGCCTTCCAGTGCAGCAATGGCCGCGACCTGCAGCGGTGTGAATGTGCCGTAGTCGTGGTAGCTCTTGATCCGCGCCAGAGCGTTGACCAGCTCCGGGTTGCCGACCATGAAGCCGATTCGCCAGCCCGCCATGTTGTAACTTTTGGACAGGGTGAAGAACTCGACAGCGATGTCTTTGGCGCCCGGCACCTGCATGATCGACGGGGCTTTCCAGCCGTCGTAGACGATGTCGGCGTAGGCGAGGTCGTGAACCACCAACACGTCGTATTGCTTGGCCAGCGCAACCACGCGCTCGAAGAAATCCAGTTCCACGCACTGCGCGGTCGGGTTGGACGGGAAGCCGAGGATCATCATTTTCGGCTTGGGGATCGAGCCGCGAATGGCTTTTTCCAGCTCGGCGAAGAAGTCCACACCGGGAATCAGTGGCACCGAACGCACTTGGGCGCCAGCAATCACCGCGCCGTAGATATGAATCGGATAGCTCGGGTTCGGTACCAATACCGTGTCGCCCTGGTCGAGGGTGGCGAGCATCAAGTGCGCCAGACCTTCCTTCGAGCCGATGGTGACGATGGCCTCTTCTTCCGGGTCGATATCGACGTCGTAGCGTTTTTTGTACCAGTTGGAAATCGCCCGACGCAGACGCGGAATGCCACGCGAAGTCGAGTAGCCGTGAGTGTCTTCACGCTGGGCGACGGTAACGAGTTTTTCGACGATGTGCGGTGGGGTTGGCCCGTCGGGATTACCCATGCTCAAGTCGATGATGTCTTCACCACGACGGCGCGCGGCCATTTTCAGCTCGGCGGTGATATTGAAGACATAAGGGGGGAGTCGATCGATCCGCGCAAAACGGCGCGGCGAAGGTAGGTCTGCCATGGAGGCCTCAGATACGTAAGCGCCCGGAACCGTCCGAGCGACGTTGGCCACTGCGGTGACCAGCGCTGAAGATAAGGGCGCTGCTGGCGTTTTGTCTACAGGGATTTTCAGACCGCCCTATTCCCTGTAGGAGTGAGCTTGCTCGCGATGCGCTGTGTCATTCAGACAATTATCATCTGACTAGACGCCATCGCGAGCAAGCTCACTCCTACAGGGGGGCGGGTGTGATCCATATTGCCAATATCTCCCGCAACCCCAACAACACCAGAAAGTGCGCGGGATAGATCGCGTATGCCCAGCGCCGCATCGGTTTGACCGGGAATGTCAGACGGCGACGCAGCAATGCCAATCCGAGCATGGGTGCGGTCAGGCAAACCATCAGCGAACCGATGGAGATCGGATCACCCCAGGCGGCCCCAGCAAACATCTGCGGCCAGGCATTGCTCGCCACGCAAATCACGCCCGGCAACAAGGCGAACCAGAGCGGCCGATGCAGCACAAGCAGAAGCGCCAGCGGCAGCAGTGTGCCAAAGAAACCAAACATCAGGTATTTGTGAAAAAGTGCGGCGATCAGCAGCGAACCCAGTGCCATCAATCGTGTTGCAGGCAATCGGTGTCGCCAGCCTTGGGCGATCAGCAAACCGAGCACCAGCGTCGGCAATACGTTCAGCGTATGGGCGTCATCCGCCATGTACAGCCGATAGGGCAGCTCGGCCAGTACCGCGAACAAGAGCATCCATCCCAGATAACGCCACTGCACTTTGGGGTCAGGAAACAGCGCGGATTTGCGACCCAGATTGGCCGCAATCGCCAGACAGAACCAAGGGAATGCCAGGCGGCCCGGGACGTACAGCAGATCTATCGACCAGCCGACATAGCGCAAGTGGTCGAGTACCATGGCCAGCATCGCCAGCCACTTGAGCAAGTCGAGCGCCTTGTCGCGTCCGGGCAGGTAAGGCGGGTTCGAAAGATCCATATCTCTCCAGCGTTTTGGGGGTTCTTCGCAACGAGGCCGGTTTAATATCAGCCCTGTAGGAGCGCGCTTGCCCGCGATGGCGTCAGGTCAATCAACATCTTTGTCGGCTAACCTGACGCCATCGCGGGCAAGCGCGCTCCTACCAAAGCTATCTGCAACAAGGCAGCTAATGACCAAGCCCTGCGATCTTCGCTACAGTGCGCAGCATAATCAATGACAAGGATTCGGCCATGACCGATAAAAGCCAGCAGTTTGCCAGTGATAACTATTCGGGCATCTGTCCTGAAGCCTGGGCTGCGATGGAACAGGCTAACCACGGCCATCAACGTGCGTATGGCGATGACGAATGGACCGCGCGTGCCTCGGATCAATTCCGTAAATTATTTGAAACCGACTGTGAAGTGTTCTTCGCCTTCAACGGCACGGCGGCCAACTCAATGGCCCTGTCTTCGTTGTGCCAGAGCTATCACAGCGTTATCTGCTCGGAAACCGCTCACGTCGAAACTGACGAGTGCGGCGCTCCGGAGTTCTTCTCCAACGGCTCCAAGCTGCTCACTGCACGCAGCGAACAGGGCAAGCTGACGCCTGAGTCGATCCGCGAAGTGGCGCTCAAACGTCAGGATATTCACTACCCGAAACCTCGGGTCGTGACCCTGACCCAAGCCACCGAAGTCGGCAGTGTTTACCAGCCAGAAGAACTCAAGGCGATCAGCGCAACCTGCAAAGAGTTGAATCTGAATCTGCACATGGACGGCGCGCGATTTGCCAACGCCTGTGCATTTATCGAGTGTTCACCCGCTGAGCTGACCTGGAAGGCGGGTGTCGATGTGCTGTGCTTTGGTGGCACCAAGAACGGCATGGCGGTGGGCGAGGCGATTCTGTTCTTCAACCACAAGCTGGCTGAAGACTTTGATTACCGTTGCAAGCAGGCCGGGCAACTGGCGTCGAAGATGCGCTTCCTTTCAGCACCCTGGGTTGGGCTGCTGGAAGGTGATGCCTGGCTCAAACACGCCAATCATGCCAACCATTGCGCGCAATTGCTGGCGTCGCTGGTGAAGGATATTCCGGGTGTTGAACTGATGTTCCCGGTGCAGGCCAATGGTGTGTTTCTGCAATTGTCACAACCTGCCATTGCGGCACTGACGGCCAAGGGCTGGCGCTTCTATACCTTCATCGGCAATGGCGGCGCGCGCTTCATGTGCTCATGGGACACCGAAGAAGCCCGCGTGCGTGAGTTGGCAGCGGATATCCGGTTGGTGATGGGGGCTTAACGCGCGATGCAATTCCGGTAGGAGCCAACTTGTTGGCGATGCTGGCGACGCGGTGTGTCAGATGCGCCGCCTCGCGAACAAGTTCGCTCCTACCTGTGTATTCGAATCAGCCCTGCGCAATCGTCTTCGAAATCGCTTCCACCGTCGCATCGACCTTCTCGCGGCAGAGGTCCAGCTCGACCTGATGTTGCTGTTTGAGCTCGATCTGCTGCGAACACAGGTTAAGGGCGGCCAGCACCAGCAGGCGGTCGCCAATCAGCGTCGGGTATTTGCGCTTGGTATCGGCCAGCGATGCGCGCAGCAATGCGGTGGCTTGCTGCAGGGTTTGCTCTTCACCGGCCGGGGCCTTGATCGAATAGTCGTTGCCGAGAATCGAAACGACCGTCACCCCGTTTCTGTCAGTGCTCATGCGCTGACTGCGCTTGCGCTGGTCGCACGGTCAACAAGGGCCTGAATCCGCGCCGCAGTGGCACCTTGTTTCTCTTCCTGCTCCATCAGACTCAGTTGCAGACTGTCGTTGTCATCCCTGGCTTGGGCCAGCTCCGTGCTGAGCTGAGCGTTTGTGCTTTGCAGTTGCTGGTTTTGTTGCACCAGATCGCTGACGAGTTGTTCCAACTGGCTAAGGGATGCTTCCAACATTTTGATTTCTCTAGCAAATTTCAACGGGCGCACACCTTAAAGAAAAGTCACTGCGCATACCAGTTAAGCCACTTAAATAACGGCGTTCTGGCGCGCTGCGTCCTCCCTGAAGGCAAGTGCATAAACAGGCCCTGTTGACTGTGATTTTCCGATCTGGTTCCTGCTGCTCGTCAGTCTGGCCGGACCGAGAAAACATGTCGCCTTCGATATTTCAGAGTTTTTAACCCAAGGCCCCGTAAACTTTGCCTTTCAATGACTTGCATGGCTTTTTGCTATATCGAAAAGAGCCTGCGACCTTACGCCACGCCTGATTTCAGTGTGGCGGCCTCAAGTCCCTCAGCCTGTAACCGATAGGCATCACCACCTCTTCTATTCAATTCAACGCAAGGAATGCGCTTCTTCTATTGGAAAACCCATGTCATTACGCACCATGAATATCGCGCCCCGCGCGTTTCTAGGCTTCGCCTTGATCGGCACCCTTATGTTGGTCCTCGGCGTTTTTGCGCTGTCGCAGATGAGCAAGATCCGTGACGCAGGCGATGAAATCGCCAAAAGCAGCGTTCCCAGCATCCAGAGTCTGGACCGACTCACCGAAATCAGCATTCGCCTGCGCGTTCTTTCCTATCGTCTACTGATCAACCGCGAACCGGACATTCAGAGCAAAACCATCGATTTGTTCGCCATGCGTAACAAGCAAATCACTGACGCCCAGGCTGTCTATGAGACATTCATTGCCTCTCCTGAAGAGCAGACCGCTTACAACCAATACGTGCGATTGCTGGGCGATTACCGCCAGCTAGAGGAGCGCATTAAAAACCTGAGTCGTGCTGGCAAGATTGATGAATTAGGAAAATTGCTCAATGAAGAAACGCTGGCTAACTCCGATCAGATGAACGCAGCGCTGGCCAAGCTGGTCGAGATCAATGCCAGGCAACTGAGTGATACCAACAAAAACGCAGCCGGGCAGTATGCGTCGGCATTCACCCTGGTGGTGGGTCTGCTGATCGCCACCACGATCCTGACCATTCTGTTCGCCTGGCTGTTGACCCGCAGTATCACGCAGCCAATTGCTTCAGCGCTTGAAGCCGCCGAAACCATCGCCGAGGGTAATCTGACTCGCCCGATCAAAGCCGACGGTACTGACGAAGCCGGTCGTTTGCTCGCCGCCATGCAAAAAATGCAGGAAAAGCTGCGTGACACATTGACGCGTATTTCGGGTTCCGCCACCCAGCTTGCTTCTGCTGCTGAAGAGTTGAATGCGGTGACCGACGAAAGCGCTCGTGGCCTGGCTGAGCAGAACAACGAAATCGAACAAGCCGCTACTGCTGTCAACCAGATGACCAGTGCCGTGGAAGAAGTGGCGCGTAATGCGGTCAGTACTTCTGAAGCCTCGAAAAACGCCACTGCATCGGCGGGCGACGGTCGTGATCTGGTTCAGGAAACGGTCAATGCCATCGAACGCATGAGCGGTGACGTGCAGAGCACTGCAACACTGATCGGTAATCTGGCTGAAGAGTCCCGTGACATCGGCAAAGTGCTGGATGTGATTCGCGGTCTGGCTGACCAGACCAACCTGCTGGCCCTCAACGCTGCCATCGAAGCGGCGCGTGCCGGTGAAGCCGGTCGTGGTTTTGCCGTGGTCGCGGACGAAGTGCGTGCCTTGGCGCATCGTACTCAGCAGTCCACCAGCGAAATCGAACGCATGATCGGCAGCATTCAAGGTGGCACTGAACAGGCAGTCAGCTCAATGCGTAACAGTACTGAGCGTGCTGAGTCGACCCTCAGCATCGCCAAAGGCGCAGGCCTGGCGCTGGACACCATCAACACCGCTGTAGTGGAAATCAACGAGCGCAACCTGGTGATTGCCAGTGCCGCCGAAGAGCAGGCTCAAGTGGCTCGTGAAGTGGACCGCAACCTGGTGAACATCCGTGATCTGTCGGCCCAGTCGTCTGACGGTGCCACCCAGACCAGTGCCGCCAGCAGCGAGCTGACCCGGTTGGCGGTTGACCTGAACGGCATGGTTTCAAGGTTTAGTTTGTAAGCGCTGATACCCGGCCCATAGGAATCAGATTCCGGGGCTGTGAATACCTGTGGGAGATTCTATGTTCACCTGCAATCCCGTAGGACCGGCTTTAGCCGGGAGGGCGGTATTACTAGCGAAGGATATTTAGCGAATGTCCCGACGTCCTCCCGGCTAAAGCGGAACGCCGCCCGGCCGGTCCTACGGAATAGCGCGGTCTATGTGGGAATGAATTCGCTCCCACAGGTCTCTTGCCGTCCCTGATAATGAGTGCTCGATCCCGATACATCCCCTCCTGCAGAGTTAGCTAGAACATTTTGGAATGACTAAGATAGCCAAACTCATGGCTGTTTTTTAATGCATTGAAAGTTATAGCTTTGTGCAGTTATTTATTTTTTGCGCAGATTAGATACCTGTTAGTTATGACAGTGACACCGTATTTCCTCCTGTTTAGTATCGCTCTACGTCGACATGAATGAGCCTTTTGCTTTGGCGGCTTTGTGTGATATTTCGTGGCCAAGTGTCAATTTCAAGAGGGATATGTAATGAGCGTAAAACAGGATGAAAAATCGAATGCCCCGGTCAAGTTGAAAGAGCCCGTTGTGCTGGAGGCTCAGGTGATTGATGGTGAGAGCACTATAGACTTCGGGAGTCTTGAGCCGGAAGGCGCTACCTTGGTCGTTGCCTATGACGGCATCAAGACAGGGGATAGAGTCCAGGCGTGGGGACTGACGCCTCCCAACAACTACGATGAAACGCAAGTCGTTCCGGATAGAGCGATTTCTTTGACCTTCAAGGTGCCTAGAGCGTACTTTAGTGGAAAGCGGTCTGTAAGTTTTCAGTACTTTCTGCGGGCGGATGATCATAGTGTTATTGCTATATCTGAGGCCGCTCACTATACAGTTACTGATTCAGTTCCGGAGCCGTTACCTGCTCCGGTTATACAGGAAGCTGTCGCCGACTCCATTGTTGTTTCGAGTCTTCCGATCTCCGGCGCGACACTGCTGGTTGATTATCCGGGGGCTCAGGCTGGCGACGTTATTACAGCGAGTGCTATGGGTCCAAACAACACGAATCATTCGGAGAGCAAGACTTCAATTGGTTCGGTCCCGATGACATTCAAGGTGCCCAAGGCCTGGTTTGATAGGGTTCTGGCGGATGGGGGGAGGGCGACAGTGCATTCTTACTATGTCGATCCGGTGAGTGGCGATCCAGGCAATGCTTCAAGCATGAAGATGTATGGGGTCGAGTGACAGGCTCCCACGCTTTGGATTTCCTGTAGGAGCCAACTTGTTAGTGAGGCGTCAGACCTGCTTTGCCAGGTAAATCGCCTCGCGAACAAGTTCGCTCCTACCTGTATCAATCGCTCAAACGATTAATATTCGATCCGCACATCCCCCTTCGGAATGCTGCAGCACGACAGAATGTAGCCTTCGGCTTCGTCTTCTTCGGTGATCCCGCCGTTGTGCTCCATCTCCACTTCGCCGCTGAGTTTCATCACCTTGCAGGTTCCGCAGATGCCCATGCCGCAGGCTTTGGGGATCATCAGGCCGAGCTTGGCTGCGGCTGCGTGGACGGTTTCGCCCGGTGCCACGCGGATGCTCTTGCCGGTGTCGGTGAATTCCACCTGATGCAAATCCGATGCATCGACTTCCGGTGCGTCAGCAGCGATTTCCGCTTGTTCCACAGCATCGGCACGGGCTTCGGGAGGCGTCGCGCCGAACGATTCCTCATGGTATTGCGCCATGTTGAAACCGTTGGCTTCCAGCAGGCGTTTGACGGCCGTCATGTAAGGCGTCGGGCCGCAGCAGAACACCTCGCGCTCCATGAAGTCCGGCACCATCAGCTCTAGCATCTTCTGATTCAGATACCCGCGATAACCGGCCCAGGGCTCGCCGAGACCGTGCTTTTCGCAAATCAGGTGCAGGCTGAAGTTATCGATCCGCGACGCCATGTGTTCCAGTTCACGGTGATAAATGATGTCTTTGGGGGTGCGGGCGCTGTGCACGAACACCATGTCGACGTTGGCGTTGGTGTCGTAGAACCAGCGCGCCATGGACATCACCGGCGTGATGCCGACGCCGCCACTCAGGTAGAGGATTTTCGGGTTCGGGAAGTCGATAGCGTTAAACAGCCCGACCGGACCGTGGACCGCCAGCTCCTGACCTTCATGCAGCGTGTCGTGCAGATAGTTGGAAACCTTGCCGCCAGGCACGCGCTTGATGGTGACCGAGAAGCTGTAAGGCACCGAAGGCGAGCTGGAAATGGTGTACGAGCGCATCACCGGCACGCCTTCGATTTCAAGCTCCAGGGTCACGAACTGACCGGGCTTGAAGAAGAACATGATCGGCTGGTCAGCCATGAAACAGAAGGTGCGCACGTCCCAGGTTTCCTGGATCACTTTGACGACGCGAACCAGGTGACGGCCGTTCGCCCATGTCTGGGTATTTACCGGGCTCAGGAAGCTTTGGGACATGCTGAATCTCCAACGGCCGACGACCGGCCTCATGATGCGAATTCTGCGTAAGGCGCAGACCACCCACTTACCTGCCAGCGACATCGGCGTACTTATCGCGACCAGCCCCTGATTACCTGCATTAGCGCGTCGGGAACGGATTCGGCCATGTCGCCCATGGATAAGGTCAAGTCTGCGCCGGACTCCACACTCGCCACTAAATGTTTATCGAAAAGCATGAGCGGCAAAACAATCGCCGTCTTGCGTGCCAAACGCCACAAAGAACCGTATTAGCCAAATTCGCCGACCGTAAACCGTATGGTCATGAGGACTTCAAACGATGGACGTCACCGCAACCTTGAGCTTGGGCGATCCGCTGGAACCGGCACGTAAGGCCACTGCCGAAATGCTGCAGAATCGCGAACGCACCTATTCGCTGCCGCAGCCTTTCTACAGTGATGAGCGGTTGTTTGAAATCGACATGCAGGAGATCTTCCACAAAGAGTGGTTGATCGCAGGCATGACCGCCGAGATTCCGGCCAAGGGTAACTACCTGACGCTGCAGATCGGCAAGAACCCGGTGGTTGTGGTGCGCGGTCCGGATGGCGCGGTCAATGCCTTCTTCAACGTCTGCCGCCATCGTGGTTCGCGTCTGTGCACCAAGGAGAAGGGCAAGGTCGCCAAACTGGTGTGCCCATACCACCAGTGGACCTACGAGCTTGATGGTCGTCTGTTGTACGCGGGCAGCGAAATGGGCGATGACTTCGACATGAAGAACTTCAGCCTCAAGCCCATCAACGTGAAAACCGCGGGTGGCTATATCTTCATCAGCCTCGCGGAAAACCCGCCTGCCATCGACGAGTTCCTGCAGACCCTCAAGCACTACATGGAACCGTACGACATGGAAAACACCAAGGTGGCGGTGCAGACCACCTTGATGGAAAAGGCCAACTGGAAACTGGTGCTGGAAAACAACCGCGAGTGCTATCACTGCACTGGTTCACATCCAGAGCTCCTTAATACGTTGCTGGAGTGGGACGACGTAACAGATCCGCGTGCGACCCAGTCGTTCAAGGATCACGTCGCCGAATCGGCTGCGGCCTGGGAGGCTGAGAAGATCCCGTTCGCTCACGCTGCTTTTGGCTTGCGTAACCGTATCGTGCGCATGCCGCTGCTCAAGGGCACGGTTTCCATGACCATGGACGGCAAACAGGGCTGCAAGAAGCTCATGGGCCGGATCACAAACCCGGACCTGGGCTCGATGCGCATCCTGCACCTGCCGCACTCCTGGAACCACTGCATGGGCGATCACATCATCGTGTTCACGGTGTGGCCGATCAGCGCTCAGGAAACCATGGTCAGCACCAAATGGCTGGTACACAAAGATGCCGTTGAAGGTGTGGACTACGACGTGGCTCGCCTGCGCGAAGTCTGGGACGCGACCAACGATCAGGACCGCCGTCTGGCTGAAGAAAACCAGCGCGGGATCAACTCAGACGCCTACCAGCCAGGTCCTTACTCGAAGACCTATGAGTTCGGCGTGGTCAACTTCATCGACTGGTACAGTGCTCGCATGCTCGAAAACATGGGCGCCGAGCCTGCACCGTACCTGAAGGGCGTGGCGGTTAATCACGAGTGATGCCCGGTGCTTAATTAGTTGCGGTGAAGTACCTGTGGGAGATTCTATGTTGGCCTGCAAGCTTGATCTTGTAGGACCGGCTTCAGCCGGGAGAGCTCCGGGATATTCGCTAAATTTTCGTCGGCAGAAACACCGCTCTCCCGGCTAAAGCCGGTCCTACGGTAAAACGCGGCCTATGTGGAATTCATTCGCGAAGACCTGCCAGGCGCAGTTGATACGTCGGATGAATTCGCTCCCATCAGGGATCAACGCTTGCAGGCAAACATAGAATCTCCCACGGGTTAACCTTCTGCCGTGGCTTGGCTCAAATTTTGATCAAATCCCCGCCAGCGCAACCCGATCGGACGTCTTCAGCGTCAGCAAACACCTCATCTTCAGAACCGCCCTCGGAAATATAATCAGATGGCTGCCATTGCCCTCTGAAAGTTAGCTCCACTCGCTTTGACACTCCGAAACAGTCTTAAAAACTGTCATTTCTACCAGTACCCGCGCCGTCCCTCCCGCCCTACCATCAGATGACTCTCGAGTGTGTATTCCGAGCAATTTTTCCATTGCGCGTCTGCAATTGAAGAGAGGCTGAACATGAAGCCAATGCACAGGAGTGCGCTGCTCGTTGCAATGCTCATGAGTTGTTTACTGGCGCTCATGCTCAACGCAGCAACGGGCAAGTCTGCCCTGCAGACGGTAAGGGAAGAAATCCACGCTGGAACATTCGAAGAGCCCCGACTCATCACCGAACCCGCATGGCTAGGTGCGGTATTTCTTGATACCAAGGTTCAACCAGGCGCGTTCTACATAGCAGCGTTCGACAGCCAGCCCGAGCAGGCCAACCCCGTCTTCCCTGACATACCGCAATCCAGTGAATTCTGGACCTATGCAGGTCAACATTCAGGATTGGGACCGGACCTCAAACCCTTCACCGAACCCACTCGTATCGACGCACTTCACCTTGCGCAAATAGAAGGCAAAAAGGCGCTGCTACGCTCGAAAATCGCGGGCCTGCCCAGCTCGCAAACGCCATACCCAACCACCTCACAAAGTAATGATTTTTGGGATTTCCTCGGTTTCTTCGAGAAGTCTGGTACCGAGATAGACATGAAAAGCATCGAGGACCTGGCATGGCCTGGTGTGTTCATGAAATACGAGCCAAACCATTCGTTTTACGTCGCGCTGCGCACCGGGCATCCGCTGATCGACGCCTGGCCCGCGCCTGATAGCGAACAAGGCGCAGGCTATTGGAAATTTGCCGGGACCGACTCGGGTATCCCTGTTGCCGCACCCAAGCCATGGAGTGCGCGAAGCACCCAGGCAGGTTCTTATTATCTCCAGCCACTCAGCGCCGTGCGTCATCACTACTGGGCGTCCCGGTTCACGGGTTTCCCGGCATTGATGGACGCGGTATTTCCCCAGACCACCCAGTCGAGCGATTTATGGGTCTACAAGGGCCGTCACGAAGGGTCGGCTATTGATCCTAAAGTCTTTGGTGAGCCTCTCTTGGGCAGTGGTACATATCGTGCTCGAATCGCAGGCAAATGGGTGTCTTTGCACCCTCGCGGTCTAGAAGGTACGCCATCCTCTGAAACGCCTTATCCGAGTGAGCTGAAAAGTAACGATTACTGGACTCTGGTATCAGTCTCCGCACACGCGGGCACTTGGCAGAGCCCCAAAAACGATCAGGACGAGTTCACTTGGGCAGGCCAGATTCACGCCCAGCCGCAGGGCAGTGGTCAGGCTTTTTTCCGCTCGCTGGCCTCACATTACGCACCTGAAGGTGGATGGCAATACACCGATACACAGGCATGGCAGCCGTTGGGCATATCGACTCATGCCGGTACTGTCGCCGACCCAAAAGGGCAGGATGAGCTGACATGGCCGGGTGCGGTGCATGCCACGACTCTCGACGGGCAATTGACATACTTCAGGTCGTTGCAGGAGGGCAACCCGGCCGATCATGACTGGCCACTGCCAACTACGGCTACCAGCACTGAGGACTGGCAAGTTATCCCGTTCGTGCCCGCGCCGGGTACGTTCGAGGAGCCACGGCGCTTCAACGATTACGGTCAGCCCGGCTCGGTTTATGTGGATAACAACGGCAATCATCCAAGTAGCTATTACATCTCGCACATCGAAGGCTACCCCGCCGACGATATCGACAGCTTTGTCACGGTGGGTCTGGCAGACCCTAACTGGGAGTTCGTCGGTCACCACGCAGGGCTGATGACAGACCTGAAACCCTTTGATGACATCACTCGCGTCGGTGCTTTCCATGAGGCCGAGATCGCCGGGCAGCGGGCGTTGGTCCGTTCGCGCATCACCGGCTGGCCGAGCCCTGCCACGCCTTATCCTGTGACGCTAGCCAGTACGGCGCACTGGGAATTCATCGGTGTGTTCAAACATGCGGGTACTGCAGGTGACTTCAAGGGCAATGATGATATGACTTGGCCAGGTGCCTTGCATCTAGACGAGCCACAACAGATTGTCTTTGCCGCTAAGCAGGCTGGCAAGCCGGGCCCTGAAGGGTGGATGTACCCCGAAGGGGAGGAAAGCAATGACCAATGGGACTTCGTCATTTCGTTAGCCGCTAACAGCGGTACTGTCGAAGCTCCCCGTGAGCGCAACATGCCGAGTGCTCCAGGGGTGATCTTTGCCGATCAACGCGACTTGTTAAGCCAGAAACTCTACCGCTCCAAATTTAGTGGCTACGCAAAAAATATCGGCGCGGTATATCCCTCGGGGACCGAGTCCAACGAGTTTTATGAATACGTGGGCGAGCACGCCGGAACCTTCACCGATCCGAAATCCTTCAACGAACCCACATGGCCTGGCGCTGTTCATCAGACCACCATTGAAGGCAAGTTGACGTTCCTGAAATCGAAGTTTGACGGGGTACCAAGTGCAGAAACGCCTTACCCCGAAACCCCTACCAGCAATGCGTTCTGGGGCTTTGAGTTTACAACTGACCAAGCGGGGACTTACGTCGACCCCAAAAACCTGCAGGGTAAGACCTGGCCGGGGGCTGTTCATAAAAACCGTTTTCTAGGTCAGGACACGCTCTATCTGGCCAAACAGTTTGGCAACCCCGCCGAGGATCAGTGGCCAGTTCCGAGTGCCTCCGCCGTAGCCTATTGGGACTTGGTGGGCATGGTCTTTCACAATGGCACATTTGCAGACCCGAAAGTCTTCAATGAGGTCACCGTCGTTGGGCTCATTCATACCGGTACTGTCGAGGGTGAGACGCTCTATTTCCGATCACTCGTAAATGGCCAGCCCGAAGAAAATGGCTGGGCGTATCCAGACGCAGAAGCCAGCAATGAGTACTGGGAATACCTCGGGAAAAACTTGCGACAAGGCACGTGGGGCGATCCGAAAGGAGCCAATGATTTCACATGGCCCGGGCTGATACACGCTGTGCACATAGATGGCAAACGGGTTTATCTGACTTCGAAGGTGGACGGTCTGCCCGCCGAGCATGACTGGCCCTATCCTGAAACTGGCAGAAACGCCTACTGGGATATTGCAGGCGAATCACGTCACAGCGGTAGCCTCATAAACCCTAAAGACCAGCGGGAAGTGTCTTGGGTAGGCGCTATACATATGCGCCAGGATGGGCAGGGAAAAATGTATTACCGCAACAAATTGCTCTCCGGCAATCTTGAAGTGATAGGCGATGCTTATCCACTGCCCACCGATGAAAGCAGTAGTGCCGCGTGGGAATATCTCGGGCGCAATAGCAATGCAGGTACGCTGGATGATCCGCATACCGGTACCGCTTTGACGTGGCCGGGCAATGTTCACAAGCTGACCCGCACCGCCACTGATATTTACTATCAGGCCAGGTTCACCGGCGTTGCCAACACCACCCACCCATTCCCGCCCACTGTCGGGGCCAGTAATGATGACTGGACGTATGTAGGGAAAAACTCGCAGCCGGGCACGGTGCTTGCGCCTAAAGATGCTCATGAAATGACCTGGCCAGATGCGATTCACCGATTCGAGCGGCTAGGTAAGGCCTACTACGTGAGGTCGAAGATTCACGGCGTGCCGCCTGAATCCGGGTGGGTTTTTCCAGTGCCCCCCAATAGCGATGAGCGTTGGGATCTCGTTGATATTGGCGTTCATGCCGGAACTTGGGACGATCCAAAACCGTGGAGTGATATAAGCTGGCCTGGCGCTATATATATGCTAGGTTTTCCGGAGGAAATTGTTGGTCCTGATCATCCATTTCGGTCATTTTATAGCTCGACATTTTGGGGGGATCCATCCGAGCACGGCATGCCTACGCCCTATAACAGCGCATGGGTATTCATCAGTAGTTCGATACTCCCTGCCACGCTGTCCTCTCCCAGTCTATTCTTAGGAACAACCTGGAAGGGGGCAGTGCACTGGTATCCGCTTTCGGGAGAGTTGTTCAGGTCCAAGAAAAACGGCCCCATGCTCTACATTGAGCCTCCCTCAGGACCGGAAAATCATGAAAACTGGGATTTTTTGGGAGTTACTCGGCATCTAGGTACCTATTCCGACCCTAAAGAATGGATCGAATACACGTGGCCCGGTCGTATCCATAACTACGACATCGGCAGCAGGATCCTGTACTTTTCCGCGAAAATGACGGGGACGCCCTCGGATAAAACAAATCTTTGGCATTACCCCACCGACGAAAGCAGTAATGATTGGTGGGCTTATATTGGAACTACTGAGCACGCCGGTACTTTCGCCGAGCCTCATGAGTGGAATGAGATCACTTGGAGGGGTGCTATTCACCAAGTCAAACTCGCTACGAGCATTCGTTATTTCGAGGCTCGATTTGCTGGCAGCGGGCTGGCGAATGGATGGGAGTATCCCGATGGTGAGTCCAGCGATCAGCACTGGCGGTACGTCGCTACTGGTATCCATGCAGGTACTGTGGAAGACCCCAAAGATGTCGGGCTTGAACCGGTTTGGCCTGGTGTAATAGTCGTTAGCAGCCGAAACCCGGTGGGGGCCAGATACTACATCGCAAAAAATGATGGCATCCCGGGAACACAATGGCCGTTACCAATGGGTGAAATGAGTAACGAAAACTGGGAGTTTTTTGGTACATCGAAACATGCAGGGACTAAAGAGGATCCTAAAGAGTGGGAGGAAGTCACATGGCCGAGTGCGTTTAACTATGCAAGCAGGTCCGGTGTTCGTGCTTTCTATAGCCCTAAACGCGCTGGAGTCCCTGCCAATAATAGCTGGATATACCCCGCCGAGTTGAAGGACGACGATAACTGGGTTTATTCAGGGTTTATTCATACTAGCGGCACCATCGAAAATCCCAAAAGATATAATGATTATACCGAGCCAGGTTTGATCCACTCTGGAACTGTCGCCAATCAACAGATGTTGTTTGCTTCCAAATTTCAGGGACAGGCCGATCCGCCCGGTCGACCTAATGATGTGCCGGAGAAAAAATTTCCCGCCTTCGGTACTGATAATGAATGGTGGCAGTTCATGCGCAAGGGAGATGGCACCCCAGCTATTCCTAATGGATGGTATGACTATTCCCTCACCGGGGATTTGAATGCCTACCTCTACGGAGGCAAGCGCTTGTTATTCCGGGCCAAATACGAAGGGCGTCCGTCGAGCCATAGCCGGTACTATCCAGTCTCGGAAGTCGACAATGAAAACTGGCAGTACCACTCGATACATCGCGGCACTTACGATGATCCAAAAGGGTGGGCGGAATATACGTATATAGGTGACTTTCATCGTTACGAGAATGCGGGTCTGACTACCTTCTTCAAGGCTAAGAGAGAGGGGTACCCTGCCGCCGACCTCGGGAATTACCCCGGTGGTGGGCAAAGTAATGATGCTTGGGAGTATACGGGCACGCATGCCGGGACCCGGCAAGACCCGAAAACCTGGTTTGAACCTACCTGGCCAGGGGCAATCCATTGGGATCGTCAGCAACATTTGTATTTCACTTCCAGGATGACGGGGTTGCCATATGCGCATTACGCCCCTTACCCGAACGGTGCCTTCAGCTTTGCCAACTGGGAAAATATTGATACCGCACGATGGACAGCCCAAGGTGTGAATGACTTCTCCAAGCCGTTTGACGAATACAGCTGGGTCACTGCACACAATGCTTATATTGGCGACCGGGGAATGGTTCAGACGTTGCGTGATCATTTCAATCGAGGCGTTCGTGCCTTTATGATAGATATACATCTGGACGGGAGCGGCGCTCCAGACGGGGGGCAGATCAGAGTCTGTCATTTAATGCCCATCGGTTATTGCTGGACAAATGATCCACTTTTGCGTGACGCTTTTTCGGTCTTTTTAGAGCTTCTTAGAACGAACAGGGACGCCGTCATCACGATAACGTTTGAATCTACTGTTTCACGCGCTGAATTGAAAGCAGTGCTTGATCAGTTTCCTGAGCTTGCTAGTTACAGTGTCTTGCCTCCAATAAATGGGCCATGGCCCACTTTGCAGCAAATGATTAATACTAATAAAAGACTTGTCATGTTTAGCGATGGTAGTAGCTGGGGTGCTTATACGAATGGAGGCAAAACTGTTTCTATTTTACAGGCTCGAGATACTCAGGTTGAGAATACTTACAACCTTGGTGATACGGCAATAATCCACAACTGGGAATGCCGAACCCGCTACGACGATCTCGAACTGTCACTGCGCAAAGTGTATGGCACGTTTAATCGCCCCTTTGTGCTCAATCAATTCCACTCATGGGGCAGCAGCACCGCCCATGCCGGGGATATGGATAATAATTTGACATGGCTGCAACGTCGCGTGGAGCGTTATTGCGGTCAGAACACTGGCTGGAGAAATCCCAATTTCCTGGCCATCGACTTTAATCAGGTGGGCGATGCGTTCCCTTACGTCGCCGCGATGACCCAAGGTGGTTTTTACTTCTATGAACGCAATAACGGTAACCGCGACGGGGATACGGTTTGCGTGCTGCCTGGCGGTCAAAGTGTGCCTGGGAGTGGCGAGCACTACGACTTGAGACTTGCTACACGTGGTTGCGAAAACGATGAAATCAGGTCCATGGAACTGGACGGTATCAGCGCCGGGACACGTATCGAGTTGTATGACAGCCCAGGCGCAGACCGTCAGGATGACTTCACCCTTATTGATATGAAGCAGTCGGTACCCTTGGGGCAACGGGTCAGGATCAATTCACTGGAGGGTTCTGAGGACAACTTCTGGTACCGAAAACTGGCCTTCCGCAATAATGGCCTCGACGGGAAAGTCTCTCGGATAAAGATCAGAACCACCCCGGATACTGAAGATTTTGCAGACGCTCAGGTGGTGTTTTATGAAGAGGTGAACGCACAGCAAAACATCGTCTGTACCGTCCCGTTCACAAGGCAGAACGTAAGGGCTGGCCACGGTAACAACAGCTATGGTTGCGACAACGATGAGATTGATTCCGCCGTCATCGTCCAGGCGAGGGCCGGCTCCTACTTTTCAGTGGTCGGACACCCTTACGGCGACTACAGCCAAGGACTCGCAGAGGTTCGGGTCAAGAAAGACATTCTGATGCCAGTGGTCATTGGTAATTTTGAAAGCAATTTCGAGAATGAATACGTCAAGGTACGCAGATGCAGAGGGCACAAATTAGGGGGGCAGATTTCGTTCTTGTATTTCTGGCCGGAGGGGCACGCCCTTGATTGCGGCGAATAGAGGGCGTAAGGAACGGTGTTGATCAGAAATCGATCGATACCGCTCTGGGCCAACGCCGCCGCCCTCTGCCAGCTTCAGCAAACAACTTATCCACAAGACCACCCACAGCAATTGTGGGGAAGTCGATTATTCACCCTGTAAAAAACCAATAAAAACCGTGACTTATTCAGGATCTCAGTTTGTTGTGGATATTGATCAATAATTGATCAATTCATTGTAGGCCTCGTATAATAAGGGCTGCAGCCGAACACAAACACCTTATCCACAGATGCGCCAACAGACTTTGGGGGCAACTCTGGAGATATCGCCTGTGGTCTGTGGAAAACTGCTGAAAACCCCGTCTTTCAAGGTTGACAGGAGGGGGTTTAAGCTTTTTTGTTGAGATTGGTCGTTTTTTGATCGTTTTCTTGCAGGCCTTTATATACTTGGTCTGTAGAGGTAAGCGAACAACTTGTCCACAGAAGCGCCAACAGACTTTGTGGGTAGTTGTGAATGATCTAATTATCCAGTGGATGCTTTATCCACAATGAAAAACCAATAAAAACCGTGGGTTATGCTGGTTGTTTTTCGATCAATGAGCTGTAAGGCGCGGCCAGCATGGGATGCAGGGATCAGCGAACAACTTATCCACAGAGCCACTAACAACCAATGTGCACAACTCCTACATCTCGCACAACGCGATACCCTGTGGGAGCGAGGCTTGCCCGCGAAGAACGATGACGCGGTAGACCTGATAAAACGGGGCGCCTGTATTCGCGGGCAAGCCTCGCTCCAACGAATCACCTGAGCCCGTCGAAACGGGTATTAGAACGAATGACTCTGCCGCCGCCGACGCCACTAGCTCCGATCGAGGCAGGCGGGGCTTGACGCTCACAGGCTTGAATAACCTCGGTAGGAGCGAACTTGTTCGCGAAGAGATGGCGCAGGCTATAGATATTCATCGTCTGTAGAAGCGCTCGCGAACAAGTTCGCTCCTACCGTTCTGCTCAGTGGCTTTAGAAAGAATGACTCTGCTGCCGCCGACGCCATTGGCTCAGGCTCTGGTCGAGACGGGCGGGGCTGCCGATCTCCTGGCGACGTGCGTGGCTGAACAGGATCAGCGCCAGCTCTGCTGTCACCAACGCATCGGCGCTGGCGTGGTGGCGCTCTTCTGCATGCAGCCCGAAGAACTGTGTCCAGTCATCAAGCCCGGCCTTGCGGAAACCAGCCTGTGGAAAAAGCATCGGTGCTATGTCCGCTACATCTAAGAAGTGATGCTCAAGCCGGTAGTCCAGGTTGTCTTTCAGTGCCCGACTCAGCATGTGTTGGTCAAACGGCGCATGGAACGCCAGCAGCGGGCTTTCACCCACAAACTCCATGAAATCCAGCAGGGCCTGCACAGGCTCACTACCCGCCGCAATCGCGCTGGGTGCCAGGCCGTGAATCAATACGGCGGGGGTGGCTTTTTTGTTGGGGCACAGCAACGTTCGTTCGGACTGCTGACTCAGGTCAATGGCCCCGTCCTCGATGACCACTGCACCGATGGATAGCACCTGATCACGGTTCATGTTCAGGCCGCTGGTTTCCAGATCGACCACTACCCAGCGTTGCTGCCGCAGCGGGTGTTCGCTAAGGGGCGCTGCCGAAGCAAGGTTAGCCAGACGCTGCTGATCGCGTTTTTCCAGCGTCGGTTTTGGTGGCCGGGGGCGTAGCCATTGGAACAGGTTCATGCTGGTAAACACACTCATAGTTGATAACGCAGCGTCAGACTGGTTTGCAGGCGCTGGGCCTGGCGCAATGATTCACGCAGGATCCGCCGGTCCAGATGGTTCAGGGTGTCTGGATCGATACGGTTGGACCACGGCAGGTTCTGTCTGCTTTGCAGTTGATGCTGCTGCATGCGGGTTTGTTGAATGAAGTGGTAGGCCTCCTCATAGGCGGCGCCGTCCTGAGCGTCGATGACTTCGCGTGCAACCAGCTGGCGCAGGCGCTCCAGGGTGTTGTTGACGCCAACGCCATTGGCCAACGCCAGCACGCGCGCGCCATCGACGAAGGGTGTCAGGCCTTGGGTCTTGAGGTCCAGGGTGTCCTTGTCGCTGCCTTTGCGAGCCAGGACGAAGTCTTTGAAGCGTCCCACAGGAGGACGCTGGCGCAGTGCGTTCTCTGCCAGCATGCGCTGGAACAGGCGGTTGTCGGCGACCTGGTCGAGGATCTGCTGACGCAACTGCTCGCCGCCGCTTTCTTCGCCCCACACCACTCGCAGATCGAAATAGATACTGGAGTTGAGCAGGTTCTCCGGCGTTGCGTCGCGGATGAACGCGGCAAAGCGTCGGGACCATTCAGCCCGGGAAAGGCAGAGCTCCGGGTTGCTCGCCATGATGTTGCCTTTGCACAGCGTGAAGCCGCATTGCGCCAGGTTCTGATTGATGCGCTCGGCAATCGGCAGCAGCAGGCCGCGAATATGCTCCGCTTCAGCGGCGTCCTTGGCATCGAACAGAATGCCGTTGTCTTGGTCGGTGTGCAGGGTTTGCTCACGACGGCCTTCGCTGCCGAAACACAGCCAACTGAAGGGGATGCCAGGGTCGCCGCGCTCTTGCAGCGTCAGCTCGATCACGCGGCACACGGTGTGGTCGTTGAGCAGGGTGATGATCTGGGTGATCTGGGTCGAGGACGCGCCATGGGCCAGCATGCGATCCACCAGTTGCACGATATCGCCGCGCAGGTTGCACAGGCTGTCGATGCGCGGTGCCGTGCGAATAGTGCGAGCCAGATGAACCAGATCGACCCGTTGCAGAGAGAACAGGTCCCTTTCTGATACCACGCCGCACAAGCGACCGTCTCTGACCAGGCAGACATGCGCAATGTGTCGGCTGGTCATGGCGATGGCCGCATCAAAGGCACTGGCGTCAGGGCTGAGATGGAAGGGCGCCTGAATCATGCGGCTCTGGATCGGCTGGCTGAAGTCGACATTGATGTCGGCCACGGCCTCACGCAGGTCACGCAACGTGAAAATCCCTAGCGGTGCCTGATGCTGGTCTATGATCACGATGCTGCCAACTTGTTGCTCGTGCATCAGCTTCACAGCTTCACGCATTGGCGTATCAGGCGTACACATCACGGGATGACGCATGGCCAGCTCGCCAAGCCGGGTATTGAGGGAGTATTGGGTACCGAGGGTTTCAACGGCGCGTTGCTGGACCTGCTGATTAACCTGATCCAGCAGGCTGCTGACGCCCCGCAAGGCGAAGTCGCGGAAGGTTGTGGATAACGCGAACAGCTTGATGAACGCCTGCTTGTTCAACTGCAGGCAAAAGGTGTCTTCAGCGGCCAGATGCTCGGTGCGCGTAGCTCGTTCTCCCAGCAGAGCGGCCAGCGGAAAGCATTCACCGGTGGTGATTTCAAAGGTGGTTTCAGTGCCGCCTTTTGCTGTGTGAGGACGCTCGCCGACCACTCGCCCTTGTTTGACGATGTAGAAATGCTCTACTGGGCCATCGCTCGGCTTGATGATGCTCTCGTCGGCGGCGTAAAAACGCAGTTGGCATTGTTCGACCAGATACGCGAGGTGCGCATTTTCCATATGGTCGAATGGCGGGAATTTTTGCAGGAATTGCATGGTGCCGTGAATGTTCTGCAACACCGCTGTTTTCCCGGCCTGGGTGAATGCATCGGCTCGACTCATGACCAGCACCGCTTTGTTTTTATTGAAGGCTATGGTCGGCCGCTTGAGGGGTAGTGCCCATTGGACGTAAGTCTTACGACAACAAAAAGATTTCTGACTCTTACCTTCATGGTGTAAAAAGCACCTGTACAGAGTTGTACGATGCTTGGGACGGCCCTTGTTCGAATGCAAGGGCGCCAGCAAAAAAAGCACACAGATATCTCCGGGCAGAGCCCGGTGTTTTTGTCAGTCAGTGCAAAGGAATGAGGCGGTTATGCTGGATTACGATATTTTGAGCGATGAAGAGCGCGAAGCTCTGCATGAGGTGATGCTCGCGCCGCCGTCCAGTTCGGAGCAACGGGTGCTGATCGTGGACGATGACCGGGACGCGCGCGAACTGCTGGCCGAAATCCTCAGCCTCAACGACATAAGTTGTCTGACGGCGGCTGGCGGTAACAGCGCCATGGAGTTGCTTCGCACCCGTGACAGCATCGCTCTGCTGATTACCGACCTGCGCATGGCTCCGTGTAACGGCCTGGACCTGATTCGTCAGGTCCGCGATTCCGAGCGAGCTTCGTTGCCGATCATCATTGTGTCCGGTGACGCCAACGTGCGTGATGCCATCGATGCCATGCACCTGAGCGTGCTGGACTTCCTGCTCAAGCCCATCAACACCAAGCAGTTGGTGAAGCTGGTGAAGAGAGAGTTGGGGATGGAGTGAGGATCGCCCCGTAGGACCGGCTTTAGCCGGGAGGGCGGTAATTCTGGCGAAGGAAATTGGGTGAGTGTTCTGACGACCTCCTGGCTAAAGCCGGTCCTACAGATGGTGTAGGACCGACGTGCATGACTTGTTTACAACCCGTTCTTCGCCTTGAACTCCCGACGCCGACGGTGCAAAACCGGCTCGGTGTAACCGTTAGGCTGTTTAGTCCCTTCGATTACCAGTTCAACCGCCGCCTGGAACGCGATGTTGCTGTCGAAATCCGGCGCCAGCGGACGGTACAGCGAGTCCCCCGCATTTTGCCGGTCAACCACAGGCGCCATGCGCTTGAGGCTGTCCATCACCTGAGTTTCGTTGACCACGCCATGACGCAGCCAGTTAGCGATGTGCTGGCTGGAGATACGCAGCGTGGCGCGGTCTTCCATCAGGCCAATGTCGTTGATGTCCGGCACTTTCGAGCAGCCCACGCCCTGATCGATCCAGCGCACCACGTAGCCGAGAATGCCCTGTGAGTTGTTATCCAGTTCGTTCTGGATTTCCTCGGGCGTCCAGTTGGTGTTCGGCGCGAGCGGGATAGTCAGGATGTCATCCACCGAGGCGCGAGTGCGCTGGGCCAGTTCATCCTGACGGGCGAACACGTCAACCTTGTGATAGTGCAGCGCGTGCAGCGCAGCGGCCGTCGGCGACGGAACCCAGGCGGTGTTCGCGCCTGCCATTGGGTGAGCGATTTTCTGCTCCAGCATCGCCGCCATCAGGTCCGGCATGGCCCACATGCCCTTACCGATCTGCGCACGGCCTTGCAGGCCGCAGCTCAAGCCGATATCTACGTTGGAGTTTTCGTAGGCGCTGATCCATTTCTCGGCTTTCATCTGCGCCTTGCGCACGACAGGGCCTGCTTCCATGGAGGTGTGAATTTCGTCGCCAGTGCGGTCCAGGAAGCCCGTGTTGATGAACACCACACGCTCGCTGGCCGCTTTGATGCAGGCCTTGAGGTTGACCGTGGTACGGCGTTCCTCGTCCATGATCCCGACTTTAAGCGTGTTGCGTGGCAAACGCAGAACGTCTTCGACACGACCGAACAGCTCGTTGGTGAATGCAGCTTCTTCCGGGCCATGCATCTTCGGTTTGACGATGTACACCGAGCGAGTACGGCTGTTGCTGCGCGTGGTGTTGCCATTGAGGCTGTGGATCGCCGCAAGGCTGGTCAGCAGACCGTCCAGAATGCCTTCCGGGACTTCCTGACCGTTCTTGTCCAGGATTGCATCAATGGTCATCAAGTGACCGACGTTGCGGATGAACAGCAGTGAACGACCGTGCAGCTTCACTTCGCCGCCATTAGGCGCGGTGTAGTGACGGTCGCCGTTCATGGTGCGGGTGAAGGTTTCGCCGCCTTTGGAGACCTGTTCGGCCAGATCGCCTTTCATCAGGCCCAGCCAGTTGCGGTACACCACAACCTTGTCGTCGGCATCAACGGCAGCGATGGAGTCTTCGCAGTCCATGATGGTGGTCAGCGCGGCTTCCATCAGCACGTCTTTGACGCCCGCGGCATCGGTCTGGCCAATCGGGCTGGCAGCGTCGATCTGGATCTCGAAATGCAGACCGTTGTGCTTGAGCAACACGGCGGTCGGCGCTGATGCGTCGCCTTGATAGCCGATCAATTGCGCGTCGTCTTCAAGGCCGGTATTGCTACCGCCCTTGAGGCTGATGACCAGCTTGCCGTCGATCAGCTTGTAGCCGGTGGAATCAACGTGAGAGCCTGCGGCCAGCGGCGCGGCTTCGTCGAGGAAGGCGCGGGCAAAGGCGATCACTTTGTCACCGCGAACCTTGTTGTAGCCTTTGCCTTTCTCTGCGCCGTCGGCTTCGCTGATGGCGTCGGTGCCATACAGCGCGTCGTACAACGAGCCCCAGCGGGCGTTCGAGGCGTTGAGGGCGAAGCGGGCATTCATGACCGGCACCACCAGCTGTGGGCCAGCCATGCGGGCGATTTCTTCATCGACGTTTTGCGTCGTGATCTGGAAATCCGCCACCTCTGGCAGCAGATAACCGATTTGCTCAAGGAAAGCCTTGTAAGCCGAGGCGTCGTGGGCCTGACCGGCATGGGACTGGTGCCAGGCGTCGATCTGCGCCTGCAAGTCATCACGTTTAGCGAGCAGTGCCTTGTTCCTGGGGGCCAGCTCATTGATCAACTGGTCTGCGCCCATCCAGAAGCCAGCAACATCAAGACCGGTCCCGGGAAGTGCTTCGTTATTCACGAAGTCATACAGGACTTTGGCGACCTGCAGGCCACCGACTTGAACGTGTTCAGTCATTGCACTTGCCTCACTCTGCTCAGCTTTTTTACGCCCCCGGAGGAAGCGCTCTTTTGTTGGGTCGCCGTTTATGTAGTGCGCGACGCGGGATGCTACATGAAGGCTTGACGCGTGGAAACGGAACTAAATATGTCACTTCGCGACTGAAATTTCATCGCTAGTCATCATCGGGATTCGGATGTTCTCAAAGATGTTGCCGATTGTTCCAGATAAAAATAGAGATCGTACACAAAATGGCAGCCCGGTCATTCCCCGGCGTGAAGTTCAGGCATGCCTATACTTGTTGCGTTGTCGTCAGCCTGACTGGCTGGTGCGGATTCAAGACCAGAAGGAGTCAGCAGTGGATCATCTTGTTATTACAGTATTTGCCCCCGACAAACCCGGCCAGGTCGAGGCCATCGCCAAATGCATTGCCGACCACGGCGGTAACTGGCTGGAAAGCCGCATGTCGCACATGGCCGGACAGTTCGCCGGCATCCTGCGCATTGGCGTTGCGGCTGACGCCCATGAAGAATTGAAGAGCGCGCTGATCGAGTTGTCCGGTCGAGGCATACGCGTGTTGTTTGCCGATACCGCCATCGAAACCCCCGGCGCCTGGAAACACATCGGCATGGAGCTGGTAGGCAATGATCGCGCGGGCATCGTACGCGACATCACTCGGTTGCTTTCGGAGCAGGGCGTTAACGTCGAAAGGTTGGTCACTGAAGTCAAACCCGCGCCGATGAGCAGTGAACTGCTGTTTCACGCCGACGCGATATTGGGCGTGCCTGAATCGCTGGCGCTGGATGATCTGCAACAAGCGCTGGAAACCCTGGCGGATGATTTGATGGTGGATCTGGTGTTGCGTACGGATCTGTAGGCATCGCGCCGCCCTCAACTCGTAGGACCGGCTTCAGCCGGGAGGGCGGTATTGCTGGCGAAAGAATTTTAATGAGTGATCCGACGCCCTCCCGGCTAAAGCCGGTCCTACGGAATTGCGTGCCCCTGAGGTTATCCACTTTATTCATTAGCCTGCCTGTGGATAACCGTTGGAGAACCGTTTGCAGGCTAGACGGCTCAAGGCTTGCGAGCGGCTGGTTATTTATTGAGCAGTTGAAGCTCGTTGGCTCAGAGGCCATGCATCCAATGCTAAATCAAACCAATTTGCAGGCTATCGCCTCAGGGTTCGCGCTACGTTTCCGTTTTTCTTGAGGGAAGTTTCCGAAACAATCCCAAGCGCTTGCGGGTGAGGATTTTGGCTCCTAAGGTGCGCCGGTCGCTGTTATTTCAGTGACGGGGTTTAGTAGCCCGTGGTTATCGCTCGTGCAGTACACCTTGAAATAGACGTCTTTGGACGTCTGATTTATGGCGGCTGTGCGCAGGGCGCTTTCGAGCGCGCCGGTGGTAACCCGGTCTACTAACCTACGCACGGCTGCCACCCTTATCGTTCAGTAGCGGTGGTTGGCGGTCTCTTTCAACATTAAGAGACTTCGATATGACCGAGTTACCGGTTTCACCTTCTGACCTTGAACAATCTTTGAACCACGCCTCCCACCTGCTGCACTGCGCAGCCGTAACAGCGTACGAAAACGGCGACCGCCTGACCGGTTCGGATCGGCTTCTGGCGATGTCGGTCATGCATCTGGTGGATATGGCTCGCAGTGTTATTGATCAGTCTTTGATCAGGCTGGAGGCACCCACCAACTGCGGGTGAAGTATGCACACAGGTGCTACGCAAATCCCGTAGGACCGGCTTTAGCCGGGAGGGCGGTATTCTTGGCGAAATAAATTGGGTGAATGATCCGACGCCCTCCCGGCTAAAGCCGGTCCTACGGAATTGCGCATTCCCTAAGGTTATCCACTTTATCCATGAGCCTGCCTGTGGATAACCTTTGGAGAACCGCTTGCAGGCCATGTAGCTCAAGGCCTGCAAGCCATTGATCAATAAATGATCAGGCCCTGCGCCGTAAAGTTATCCACGCATCAACGCTGTAAACCGCCAATCCCGCCCAGATGAATGCGAAGGTCACGATGGTGCTTGTCGCGAGATGTTCCTTGAAGACCAGCACTGCCAGTGCGAGCACCAGTGTCGGGCCGATGTACTGCAGGAAGCCCAGTGTGGTGTAAGGCAGGTGTCGGGCGGCGGCGTTGAAGGCGACCAGTGGCAAGATCGTTACAGGGCCTGCGGCGGCGAGCCAGAGCGCTTCACTGGTGGTCCAGAATTCTGGTTGTGAGGTGTAGGCTGCCGGGTTGAGCAGCAGCCAGCCCACGGCGATAGGCACCAGTATCCAGGTTTCCACTACGAGGCCGGGCAGGGCCGCGACGGGTGCTTTCTTGCGGACAATGCCGTACACCGCGAACGTTCCGGCAATCACTAGCGATACCCACGGCAGGCTGCCGACTTGCCATAACTGCTGCGCCACGCCCGTCGCCGCCAGACTGACGGCGATCCATTGCAAACGCCGCAGCCGTTCGCCCAATACCAGCATCCCCAGCAAGACGTTGACCAGCGGGTTGATGTAGTAACCCAGGCTGGCCTCCACCATGCGCTCGTTATTCACAGCCCACACATACACTAACCAGTTCACCGCGATCATCGAGCCGCTGAAGGCCAGCACCGCCAGACGTTGTGGGTTGTCCCGCAATTCGCGCCACCAGCCGGGGTGTTTCCAGAACATCAGCAGCAACGAGCCGAATACCGCCGACCAAAGCACTCGATGGACGATGATTTCCACCGATGGCACGTCGGCGATGGCTTTGAAGTACAGCGGAAACAAACCCCAGATGGTGTAGGCACTGAGCCCGAGAATGTACCCGCGTCGCGGGTTGACGGCTGGCATGTTGGGTCCTGTTGGCAGGTGGTGGATTCTTATGAGTCTGGTGATGCGTGGATCTATTATTTGCCCGGAATCAGACCTCTGTGGGAGCGTGGCTTGCCCGCGATAAGGACACCGCAAATATCAGACCCATCGCGTCCAAGCCTTCCATGTAAATCTCATTCCACCCGTAGGAGCGCGCTTGCCCGCGATGAACGATGACACGGTATTACTGACTCACCGAGGTGACTGATTCGCGGGCAAGCCACGCTCCCACAGGTTGGCGCTGATCTTAAGTTCATGATGGACCGTGGGACCGACCGGAGTGGCGCTCCACTTAATTCGGGAAGACGGTATTTCAGGCCGTAAAAAGGCGGCGAATGTACCGGCCTCTTCGCGAATGAATTCGCTCCCACGAGAATTGGGTTTGCGAGCCAACATGGAATTTTCCACATACAGATCGCGTTTCCCCATTCAAAACAACTTCAGCGGCTCCTCGTTAAGCGCCGACAGTTGCTCACGCAAAGCCAGGATCTGGTCACCCCAGTAACGTTCGGTGCCGAACCACGGAAAGCTGTGCGGGAACGCCGGGTCGTCCCAGCGGCGGGCCAGCCAGGCGCTGTAATGCATCAGACGCAGGGCGCGCAGCGGTTCGATCAGGGCCAGTTCACGCGGGTTGAAATCATGGAATTCGTTATAGCCGTCCATCAGCTCCGAGAGTTGTCCGAGGCATTCCTGACGATCGCCGGCCAGCATCATCCAGATGTCCTGCACAGCAGGGCCCATGCGGCAATCGTCGAGGTCGACGATGTGGAACATCTCGTCGCGGGCCATCATATTGCCGGGGTGACAGTCACCGTGCATGCGGATGTTCTGATGCGGCGTGGCTGCGTAGGCATCTTCGACGCGCTTGAGCAGATCCTTCGCCACTGACTCGTAAGCAGGCAACAAGCTGCGCGGGATGCAGTCGTTCTGCAGCAGGAAGTCCAGCGAGTTCTGACCAAAGTTCTGCACCGCCAGCGCTTCACGGTGCTCGAAAGGTTTGGTCGCGCCAACGGCGTGGATACGCCCGAGCAACTGGCCCAGACGATACAACTGATCAAGGTTGCCCGGCTCTGGCGCACGGCCGCCGCGGCGAGGGAAGAGGGTGAAGCGAAACCCTGCGTGTTCGAACAGCGTCTGCCCGTTATGCACCATGGGGGCGACGACCGGGATATCGACGTTCGCCAGTTCGAAGGTGAAGCTGTGTTCTTCAAGGATGGCTTCGTTGGTCCAGCGCTGCGGCCGGTAGAACTTGGCGATCAACGGCTGGCCGTCTTCGATGCCGACCTGATAAACGCGGTTCTCGTAGCTGTTGAGCGCAAGGATGCGGGCGTCACTGAGAAACCCGATGCTTTCAACGGCATCAAGGACCAGGTCTGGCGTAAGTGTTGCGAACGGGTGGGCCATGCTAACTCCTGCGCGCAGCAGGCTGCCGCGTCGGCCCGTGATGGTAGCGCAGACGGGCAGGGCATGGGGCTTTAGCTTCGCCGCAAAGTTGCGCACTGCAATCAAACTGTCATCACCTGTTAGCTGTAACGAAATATTGAATCGTTAATGTCGCCGCCAATGAGATCGATCTCAAGGCGAGCGAACGTGAGTGATTTAAAAGAAGTAGCACGACTGGCAGGGGTTTCGCGGGCGACTGCCGCGCGGGCCTTTGCATCCCCTGACGTCGTGCGCCCGACTACTCGCGATCAGGTGTTCGAGGCCGCCCGTCAGTTGGGTTTTCGGCCCAATCGCTTGGGGCGTCAGTTGCGCCTGCAAACCACCAATCTGATTGGTGTGATCGTGCCCAACCTCCTCAACCCTGTCTTCGCGGAGCAGTTCCAGGCCATGGAGCGTGCTGCGCGTTTGAAAGGCTACAACCTGCTGTTGGCAACGACTGATTACAGCAGCGAGCGCGAAAGCGCCGTGGTTGAAGAGTTACTGCGTCAGCGGGTCGATGGCCTGGTGCTGACCGTGACCGACGCCGAGAGCAATCGGGTCCTGCAAAGTCTGGTCAACGAAGACACGCCGTTCGTGCTGGCTTATCACCAGCCGGGCAATCCTGATTACAGCGCCGTGTCTGTGGATAACCGCGCGGGCATGGCGCTGGCGACACGCTACTTGCTCGACTCCGGGCATCGCCGCATCGGCATGGTGGCCGGTCCCGCGTTGCAGTCGGACCGTGCCCGTCTGCGTTACGCCGGGTATTGCGAGGCCATGGTCGAGGGGGGGCTGGATAGCCTGCCGGTGATTGAAATGCCTGCGCATACCCAGGCTGATTTCGCCGCTATCGAGCCTTTGCTGCGCGGCCCCAACCGGCCCAGCGCTTTGGTTTGCTCCAACGATTTGCTGGCGATCAGCCTGATCGCCGAACTGCGTCGCAACGGCTGGAGCGTGCCCGGCCAGCTTTCAGTGATCGGCTTCGATGGCATCGCCCTCGGCGCCCAGATGCACCCGACGCTGTGCAGCGTCGTGCAACCCATCGCGGAGCTGGCCAGCACCGTGATCGATCAGCTCCTGGCACAGATTGCCGGTGCCGCTCCGATTTCCCATTGCCTGCCTTGCCATATCCGGCCGGGTGAAAGTACTCAGCCCTACGAGGAGATGCTTCATGATCCGCTTCAGTAAAACCCTGGCAGCGCTGCTGCTGTGCGGTGCGGCCAGTCTGGCTCAGGCCGCTGAAACCGCCATCTGTTACAACTGCCCGCCAGAGTGGGCGGACTGGGGCACGCAACTCAAGGCAATTGCCGAGACGACAGGCGTGCAAGTGCCGCTGGACAACAAGAACTCCGGCCAGTCGCTGGCGCAATTGGTCGCCGAGAAGGCAGCGCCGGTTGCCGACGTGGTGTATTACGGCGTCACTTTCGGTCTGCAGGCGCAGAAAGCGGGCGTGGTGGGCAGCTACAAACCAAAAGGCTGGGATCAGATTCCGGCCGGCTTGAAAGACCCTGAAGGTCACTGGTTCGCGATCCATTCCGGCACCTTGGGCATCATGGTTAACGTCGATGCACTGGGCGGTCTGCCGGTGCCGCAAAGCTGGGCAGATCTGCTCAAGCCTGAGTACAAAGGCATGGTTGGCTATCTGGATCCGTCCAGCGCCTTTGTTGGTTATGTGTCTGCGGTGGCGATCAACCAGGCCATGGGCGGCACGCTGGATGATTTCAAACCGGCCATCGATTACTTCCAGAAGCTGGCGAAAAACTCGCCGATCGTGCCGAAGCAAACCGCGTATGCGCGGGTGCTGTCCGGTGAATTGCCGATCCTCGTCGATTACGACTTCAACGCCTATCGCGCTCGCTACAAAGACAAAGCCAATGTCGCTTTCGTGATCCCCAAGGAAGGCAGCATCAGCGTGCCGTACGTGATGAGCATTGTGGATAACGCACCGCATCGCGCCAACGCTGAAAAGGTGCTGGATTTCACCCTGTCCGATCAAGGCCAGTCGTTGTGGGCGAAGGCTTATTTGCGTCCGGTGCGTGACGTGAAAATGCCTGCGGATGTGGCAGCGCAGTTTCTGCCGGACAGCGATTACGCCCGGGCTGGCGTGGTTGATTACGAACACATGGCCGCCGTGCAGGAAGCATTCGCAGCGCGCTATCTGAGTGAGGTCAAGTAAGTGACCGCTTCGGTTCTGAAAGCTCAGGGCGTGACGTCGGCCAGGCGCGCATGGTCGCGTCTGCGTCCGACCGCGGCCTGGGCGCTGGCTCCGGCCGCAGCCGTGTTGTTTGCCTTCTGGTTGCTGCCGTTGGCGCACCTGATTTTGCTGGGCGGCGAAAGCCGCGATGGCAGCGCGGGTTACTGGCAGGTGCTGAGCAGTGCGCAGTATCTGGGCAGCCTTGCCCAGACCTGCGTGTTGGCAATCGTCGTTACGCTGGCGGCTTTGCTGGTCGGTGGTATCAGCGGCGTGTTCCTCGCCCGGCAACGGTTTTTCGGTCGTTCGGCGCTGGTGGCTCTGCTGACTTTTCCACTGGCGTTTCCCGGCGTGGTCGTAGGGTTTCTGGTGATTCTGCTGGCCGGTCGCCAAGGCTTGTTTGCGATGCTGGGCATGGAGCTGGCCGGTGAGCGCTGGATCTTCGCTTATTCGCTGACCGGACTGTTTCTGGGCTACCTGTACTTCTCGATTCCGCGTGTGATTCTCACCGTGATGGCGGCCTGTGAAAGTCTGGATCGTAGCCTTGAAGAAGCTGCGCACTCCTTGGGCGCCGGTCATTGGCGAGTAGTGTGCGACGTGATCGTGCCGGGCCTCGCGCCTGCGCTGGTGTCCTGCGGAGCGATTTGTTTCGCGACTTCAATGGGCGCGTTCGGTACTGCGTTCACGTTGGGCACACGGCTCAACGTCACGCCCGTCGCGATCTACAACGTGTTCACCAACTACGCCAACTTCGCCGTCGCTGCTGCGCTGTCCGTGGTGCTGGGCGCGTTGACCTGGGCCGTGTTGCTGCTGGCTCGGCGCCTGGTGAAAAACTCGGGGACTGTCCTGTGAAGCGCTCATCGCTGTTCGTCATGCAATTGCTGTTTACCCTGTTGGTCTGCGCGTTCATGTTGGTGCCGGTGCTGTTGTCATTACTCGCTGGCCTGACGCGCAATTATTTTCAGGGCGTGTCGAGTGGATTGACCTTCGACTGGTTGATCCAGGTCTGGCAGGCCTATTCGCCGACGGTCTGGTTGTCGATCCAGTTGGCCGTGGCCTGTGCGGTGTGCGTCTGCGTGATTGGCGTACCGGCCGCGTATGCCTTGGTGCGGATGAACAATCGCTTCAGCCGGGCCTTCGAAGAGTTGATGGTTTTGCCAGTGGCCATGCCCGGTCTGGCCAGCGCACTGGCGTTGCTGCTGACCTACGGCCAGTTCGGCGGGTTTCGCAGCAGCTGGTTGTTCATTCTGGTGGGCCATGTGCTGTTCACTTTGCCGTTTCTGGTTCGTCCGGTGATGGCGGTCATGCAGCGTCAGCAACTGCCGGTACTGGAAGAGGCTGCGGCCAGTCTGGGCGCAGGACCGTTCAAGCGATTCTTCAGCGTCGTGGTGCCTAACTGCCGAGCCGGGATTCTGGCCGGGGTGTTGATGGTCGTCACCTTGTCGTTGGGTGAGTTCAACCTGACCTGGATGCTCCACACGCCGATGACCAAAACCCTGCCGGTAGGTCTCGCCGACAGCTACGCGTCTGCGCGGCTGGAAGTTGCCAGTGCCTACACCCTTATTTTTCTGTTGATGATCGTGCCGCTGTTGATCGCGTTGCAGGCCATCAGCGCCCGTCTTTCCCGTGGAGAGAGTCGATGACCGGAACCACTATTCGCTTGCAGGGCTGCCGCAAGGCGTTCGCTGACGGCACTGTCGCTGTGCATGACCTGAACCTGATCATCGAGCCCGGCGAAACCCTCGCGATCCTCGGCCCGTCGGGGTGCGGTAAAACCACCACGTTGCGCCTCATCGCCGGGCTGGAAAGCACCGACGTCGGGCAGATTTTCTTCGGCGATAACGACGTCACCCGTTTGCCTATCGAGAAGCGTGACGTGGGCATGGTGTTCCAGAACTACGCGTTGTTCCCCAATCTGGATGTGGCCGGAAACATCGTCTACGGCCTGAAGATTCGTGGCATGTCGCCCGCTGAGCGCAACAAGCGCTGTGTCGAATTGCTGGAACTGGTCGGCTTGCAGGAGCACGGCAAGCGCAACATTCACGAGCTGTCCGGCGGTCAGCGTCAGCGGGTCGCATTGGCCCGCGCGCTGGCCCCACGTCCGCGAGTGTTGTTGCTTGATGAGCCATTGGCGGCACTGGATGCGCAATTGCGTGAACGCTTGCGCAGCGAGCTGAATGACCTGCTGCGCGGGTTGGGGATAACTTCAGTTTTCGTCACTCACGATCAAGGCGAAGCCATGGCGCTGGGCGACCGGATTCTGGTGATGGAGAAGGGGCGTGTCGCGCAACTCGCAACGCCGCGAGAGATTTATCAACAGCCCGCCAATGCCTTCGTCGCCAGTTTTGTCGGCAATCTCAATGCGTTTTCAGTGGTTGAGCGCACCGAGCAGGGGCTGAAAGTCAGTGGCGGCGAGTTGCCGTGGATGGCTGCGAATCTGCCTTCGACGGTGTACTGCCGCCCCGAGCATTTACGAGTGATGGACGGTGAGAGTCATCTGCGTGGTCGATTGGTGGGGCAGTTTTTCCAAGGCGCTCAAAGCCGCCTTCTGGTGGATGTCGGCGCGGCTCAGCCCTTGTTGGTTGATAGCGCTGACAACGTTATCCACAGCCCGGGTGCACTGATCGGCCTGACCGTTGCGCCGCAGGTGTTGTTTACCCTGAACTCCTGATTTTTGTTTGGAATACAAAACCTGTAGGAGCGCACGAGCACCGCGAGGCCGCGATTGCGGTTTGCCTGACACACCGCAATCGCGGCCTCGCGGTGCTCGTGCGCTCCTACAGAATTGCAGTCATGTAGGGAGCTATTTTGAACCACCCATTCCTCATTGCGCAGATCAGCGATCTGCACCTTAAAGCCGGTCAGAAACTGACCTATGGCGTCGTCGATACCCTGGGTGCATTGCGCCGTGCGGTTGATCATCTGAACGCCAGCGTGCCGCGTCCCGATATCGTGGTGATCAGTGGCGACCTGGTGGATTTCGGTCAGCCGGATGAATACGCCGTGCTGCATCCGGAACTCAAGCGTTTGCACATGCCGTTCTATCTGGTGCCGGGGAATCATGATGATCGTCAGCACTTGTTGGCCGAGTTTGCCAACCAGACGTACCTGCCCCTTTCATCCGATGCGCCACTGGATTGGGTCGTGGAAGAGCATCCCGTGCGGTTGATCGGGCTTGATACCAGCATTCCCGGCTCCCACGGCGGACAACTGACGGAGTGTCAGTTGCTCTGGCTCGATGAGTTGCTGGCGCGCCGCCCGGACGTGCCGACCATATTGGTTTTGCATCACCCACCGTTCATCACCGGCATCGGCCATATGGACCGTGAGCCGTTCAGGAACAGGGCGCAGTTTGAAAAAGTGATTGCACGTCACCCGCAAGTCGAGCGCTTGCTGTGCGGGCATTTGCATCGTCCGATGCAGCGTCGTTTTGGTGGCAGTCTGAGCTGTATCTGCCCCGGTACTTCACATCAGATCGTGCTTGATCTGCAGGAAGACGCCCCGGCGCATTTCAATCTGGAACCGGCGGGTTATTTGCTGCATCGCTGGCATCCGCTAGAGGGGCTGGTGACTCACAACGCCGTGTTCGGCGAGTACCCAGGGCCGTATCCGTTTTATGACGTGAATGGGTTGATTGATTGAAGTCTTAAATGAACAACGGTAGGAGCGAACTTGTTCGCGAGACGATATTCCTGCGTTCGCAGGGCTAACGGCTCCCCCACAAGTTNCTACCAAAGATCAAGAGCAGATCAAGCGCCGATCACACCACCATCATCCCGCGTAATCACCATCACCGATGAACGCGGTTTGCCGTTTGGCAGATGCTCCGGAAAGGTCGAACCGCCGTTCTCACCGGGATGCTGGATGCCCACAAACATGGTTTTGTAGTCCGGCGCGAAGCTGATACCGGTGACCTCGCAACCAATGGGCCCGACCATGAAACGACGGATTTCGCCGCTGTGTGGGTCGGCACACAACATCTGGTTGTTGCCCATGCCCGCGAAGTCGCCCTTGTTGCTGGAGTCGCCGTCGGTCTGGATCCACAGGCGACCGGCGCTGTCGAAACTCAGGCCGTCCGGGCTGTTGAACATGTTCTGCGGGTTGATGTTGCTCGACCCGCCTTGTGGTGTGCCGCTGTGAACAGTCGGGTTGCCCGCGACCACAAACAGATCCCAATCGAAGGTCATCGCCGAGGCGTTGTCGGCGTTTTCGCGCCAGCGCAGGATTTGCCCGTACTGGTTTTTCGCCCGCGGGTTCGGCCCGCCAACCGGTTGCCCATCATCACCGCGCTTGGCGTTGTTGGTGAGAGTGCAGTAAACCTGACCATCTTTCGGGCTGACCACGATCCATTCCGGACGGTCCATGCGCGTGGCTTTCACGACGCTGGCCGCAAGGCGTGCGTGGATCAGCACTTCAGCCTGGTTATTGAAACCAGCGGCTGCATCCAGGCCGTTTTTGCCGTGGGTCAACTCGACCCATTCGCCTGTGCCTTTCGGACGGTCCGGGTTGCCGTCGCCATTATCAAAACGCGCGACATACAGCGTGCCGTGGTCCAGCAGGTTGCGGTTGGCTTTCGGATCTTTGTGGTTGATCTTGTCGCGACTGATGAATTTGTAGATGAACTCGCCACGTTCGTCGTCGCCCATGTACACCACAGCGCGACCGCCTTTGGTCTCGGCCAAAGCAGCGTTTTCGTGCTTGAAGCGGCCCAGTGCAGTGCGTTTTACCGGGGTGGATTTCGGGTCGAACGGATCAATTTCCACTACCCAGCCGTGACGATTGATCTCGTTGGGGTTCTTGGCCAGATCGAAGCGCGGGTCATGTTGATGCCAGTTGATGTCTTTGCTGGCGGCAACCGCGCCGTAGCGCTTGATGCCCGCGTCGAACTTCTGCTCGGCGTCGCTGCTGCCGAAGCAATCAGTGAAGTTCTCTTCGCATGTCAGGTAAGTGCCCCACGGCGTTTTGCCGTTGGCGCAGTTCTGGAATGTACCGAGGGCTTTGGTGCCGGTGCTGTCGGCGTCGGTCTTGAGCCAGTCGTGCCCGGCGGCCGGGCCGCTCAGATTGATCGGGGTGTTGCCGTGAATGCGGCGGTTGTATTTGGAGTTCTGCACGAACTGCCATTTGCCATTCTTTTGCTGCACTTCGATTACCGACACGCCTTCACTGGCCAGCGCTTTACGCACGTCTTCAGCGGATTGAGGCTCTTTGCCGTGATCGAACAGGTAGCGGTAATTGGTGTATTCGTTGTTGATGGCCATCAGCGCGCGGTCTTTATGACCCGGCATCGGGAACAGGCTCATGCCGTCATTGTTGTCGCCGAACTGCACTTCCTGCGCTTCGGCGGTGCCTTTACCGCTAGGGTCAAATGCCGGTCCGTCAGCCTGCAGCGGCTGACCCCAACTGATCAGAACCGAAGAGGTGTAGCCCGGCGGCAGGCTGATGCTGTCAGCCGTGGCGGCGGGGATGCTGTCGAAGCCGAGCAGCTTGCCTGATGATGCAGCGCTGACACTCTTGGCCAGCGCGGTGCGGCTCAACAGGCCGCCGCCGAGAAACATCGCTGCGCCGCACAAAGCGCCAGCGGTAATGAAGCCACGGCGGGTCAGGCCGACCATTTGTTCGAGGTCTGTAGCTTGGTTTTCTTCTAGTAGTTTCATCAACACGGCTCCCAGCAGGTGTGGCAGACACCTTAGTGAGCAGATATGACGAAATTGTGTCGTCGCAATGACGCCGTGCTATTACAGCGGCGTGCCCAGCAGCACGAGGGATGGCGCGAATTGAACCAGCACCGGGCTGCCGGTTTTCAGCTGAAGGGCCGCAAGCTGTGCAGGCTCTGCCAGTGAGCACAGAATCTGACCGCTGGGCAGGGTAATGCGCACCTCGCTGGGACCATCCGCAGCGCCGATGACTTCTTCTACCGTGCCGCTCAAGCAATTGTGTCCATTTGTTACGGAGTGTCCTGGTGCCTGTAATTCCAGCCAGCCGGCCTTGATCAGCGCCACCACATCGGTGCCGACTACCAGATCCAGACGCAGCGTACTGTCATGGGTAATCTGCGCCTCTATAAACACATCTCCCGCCAGACGCAGGCGAACCAGATCGTTGTGACCGTGAGCTGTAATGCTCTCTATGCGCCCCAGTAACTGATTGCGAGCACTCGTACGTAACGTCAGGCGGCTGAGTAAATCCAGGTCGGCGCTTTCTTCAGTGGCCTCCAGCACCTGAGCCTGAAGTGCCTGCAAGCGATGGTACAAACGCAACACGCGTTCGCCCTCGGCAGACAACTTCGCACCCCCACCGCCACGCCCGCCGACACTGCGCTCGACCAGCGGCTTCTGCGCCAGGTTGTTCAGCTCATCAATGGCATCCCACGTCGCCTTGTAACTCAACCCCGCACTCTTGGCCGCACGGGTAATCGAGCCCTGCTCGGCAATGTGCTGCAACAGCGCAATACGTTGCGGGCGACGGACCATGTGTTGAGTGAGCAGAGTGGGTAGGGGCATGGGGGCTGCTTTTTGGTCGTGATGATGGCGGGCAGTGTAAGGCATTGGTGTTTTTGTAGGTGTTGCCGGATGTCTACGCCACACATCGGATCTGTAGGAGCTGCCGAAGGCTGCGATGGCGGTGTGTCAGGATGACTGCTTCGCAGCCTTCGGCAGCTCCTACAAATGTCGTCTATTGATGGTAATCAATCCTCCGGCTTCGGCGTCCGCGCCAGGCAATAAACATCCACCCGACACGCCCCGGCCTTGATCAGCAGCTTTGCAATCACATCCGCCGTGGAGCCTGTGGTCAGCACGTCGTCCACCAGCGCCACATGCTTGCCTTTGATTTTCTCCTCATCAATCACAACAAACGCATTACGCAGGTTGCGCTTGCGGGCTTTGGCATCGAGGCCTTGTTGGGGCGGGGTTTCCTGAGTGCGCAATACCAACTGGTCCTCCACGGGTAGTTCCAGTTGATCGCCCAGCCAGTCAGCCAGCATCGCTGCCTGGTTGTAGCCGCGCTGGCGCAGGCGTTTAACAGCCAATGGCACGGGCAGGAGAAAGTCCGGGCGCGGCAGGTTTTCTTCGAAGCGGTGTTGCAGAAACTGCCCGAGTAATTGCGCCAACAGGCGCCCCATGGGCCAGTTGCCCTGATGCTTGAATCGGGTAATCAGGCTGTCGATGGGGAATTCATACAGCCAGGGCGCTGCTACTTCGTCAAAGGCTGGCTCGTTTCTCGTGCACTGCGGGCAATTCAGGCCTGACATCGCCAGAGGGAGTGCGCATTGCTGGCATTGGTCACCGAGCCAGGGCAGTTCGGTTTCACAGGCTGTGCAAATCGGATAAAGCGTGTCGGTCAACTCGTCGCACAATAAACATCTCTGGTTGTTTTTTAGCCAGTTGTAAACCTGATAGGTAGGATGTGGTTGACAGCGCAAGGCTCTTCCTTAAACATACTGAAACATCCATGTCGTGCTTGTGGACTTTTAGCCTGTGCAAGCAGGGCTGAGTCGCAGGTCGTTAGCCAAAAGAATCACAGCAGAAACCGAGGACCGCCCGATGAGCGCCAGCACCACCGCCACTTTGCGTCATGACTGGACTTTAGCTGAGGTCAGAGCGCTGTTCGTACAGCCTTTCAATGACCTGCTGTTTCAGGCGCAGACGGTGCATCGTGCTCATTTCGACGCCAATCGCGTTCAGGTCTCGACCCTGCTGTCGATCAAGACCGGTGCCTGCCCGGAAGACTGCAAGTACTGCCCGCAATCGGGTCACTACAACACCGGCCTGGAAAAAGAAAAGCTGCTCGAAGTGCAGAAGGTTCTCGAAGAAGCCGCTCGTGCCAAGGCCATCGGTTCGACCCGGTTTTGCATGGGCGCGGCCTGGAAGCACCCATCTGCCAAAGACATGCCTTATGTGCTGGAGATGGTCAAAGGCGTCAAGGCAATGGGCCTGGAAACCTGCATGACCCTGGGTCGTCTGGATCAGGAACAGACCGAAGCACTGGCGTCGGCCGGTCTGGATTACTACAACCACAACCTCGATACCTCGCCGGATTTCTACACCAGCATCATTACCACCCGCACGTACAGCGAGCGTTTGCAGACCCTGGCCTACGTGCGTGACTCCGGGATGAAGATCTGTTCAGGCGGTATTCTGGGCATGGGTGAGTCGCTGGATGACCGCGCCAATTTGCTGATCCAGCTGGCCAATCTGCCAGAGCATCCGGAATCGGTGCCGATCAACATGCTGGTCAAGGTCGCCGGTACGCCGTTGGAAAATGCCGAAGACATCGACCCGTTTGATTTCATCCGCATGCTCGCCGTGGCGCGCATTCTGATGCCACAGTCCCACGTGCGCCTGTCGGCGGGTCGCGAGGCCATGAACGAGCAAATGCAGGCATTGGCGTTTTTTGCCGGTGCCAACTCGATCTTCTACGGCGACAAGCTGCTGACCACCGCCAACCCACAAGCGGACAAAGACATGCTGTTGTTCTCGCGTCTTGGGATCAAGCCCGAAGCCCGCGAAGAACATGCCGACGAAGTGCACCAGGCTGCCATCGAGCAAGCGCTGGTCGAACAGAAGAGCAGCGAGCAGTTTTATAACGCCGTGGTTTGACCACCGACCGTAGGACCGGCTTCAGCCGGGAGGGCTTCTTTCCTGACTTAGGAAATGCTGCGGATGTACTGGCCCCCTCCCGGCTAAAGCCGGTCCTACGTGGAATGACTTCCCCGAGGCCCCCATGTCTTTCGATCTGAGCGCACGTCTGGCTTCCCGGCGTGCTGACAATCTCTATCGCCAGCGCCCTTTGCTGCAAAGCCCGCAAGGCCCCGAAGTGGTAGTCGACGGCAAGCCGTTGCTGGCGTTCTGCAACAACGATTATCTGGGGCTGGCCAATCACCCCGAAATTATCGCCGCCTGGCAGGCAGGCGCTGATAGGTGGGGCGTTGGCGGTGGCTCTTCGCATCTGGTGATCGGCCACAGCAGCCCGCATCACGAACTGGAAGAGGCGCTGGCCGAGCTCACCGGGCGACCGCGTGCGCTGCTGTTCTCCAATGGCTACATGGCCAACCTTGGTGCCGTTACTGCGTTGGTAGGGCAGGGCGACACCGTGCTCGAAGATCGCCTCAATCATGCTTCGCTTCTGGATGCCGGATTGCTCAGCGGTGCGCGGTTTTCCCGTTATCTGCACAACGACGCCCAGAGTTTGAATTCACGTCTGGAGAAAGCCGTTGGGGATACGCTGGTCGTCACCGATGGCGTATTCAGCATGGATGGCGATATCGCCGATCTACCGACACTCGCACACACCGCGAAAGCCAAAGGCGCCTGGCTGATGGTCGATGATGCTCATGGCTTCGGTCCGTTGGGCGCCAATGGCGGCGGTATCGTTGAGCATTTCGGTTTGGGCATGAATGACGTGCCGGTCTTGATCGGCACGTTGGGTAAGGCGTTCGGCACGTCCGGAGCCTTTGTGGCGGGCAGCGACGAGTTAATCGAAACCCTGATCCAGTTCGCCCGACCGTACATCTACACCACCAGCCAGCCGCCGGCCCTGGCCTGCGCAACACTGAAAAGCCTTGAGTTGTTGCGCACCGAGCATTGGCGTCGTGAACACCTGACGCGGCTCATCGCACAGTTTCGCGCCGGAGCCGAACAGATTGGCCTGACGCTGATGGACAGCTTCACGCCGATCCAGCCGATCCTCATTGGCGATGCCGGGCAGGCTGTGCGCCTGTCGCAGATGCTGCGCGAGCACGGCCTGCTGGTGACCGCTATTCGCCCGCCGACTGTGCCTGCTGGCAGTGCGCGTTTGCGCGTGACGTTATCCGCCGCACACAGCGCCGCCCAAGTGCAGCTATTGTTGAATGCATTGGCGCAGTGTTACCCGCTGCTGGGCATGAGCGAACAGGTGGAGCCAGAGCATGCGTGATCGGTTGATTCTGTTACCGGGTTGGGGCTTGGGTATCTCGCCTCTGGAGCCTTTAGCCGCTGCGTTGCGCGGTCTCGACGAGCACCTTCGGGTGGAAATCGAGCCGTTGCCGGAGCTGGACAGCAGCGATCTTCGAGAATGGCTAGACGAGCTGGACGCGACCCTGCCTGATGACGCCTGGCTAGGTGGCTGGTCACTGGGCGGTATGCTCGCCGCTGAGCTGGCGGCGCGTCGTGGTGAGCGTTGCTGTGGTCTTCTGACGTTGGCCAGCAACGCCAGTTTCGTGCCCCGTGGTGCGTGGCCCAACGCGATGCCCGCTGGGGATTTCGATGCTTTCCTGACTGGATGCATTGATCATCCGGACGCGACCTTGAAGCGCTTCAGTCTGCTGTGTGCACAAGGGGCCGAAGACCCGCGGGCTATTTCGCGCTTGCTCAAAGCGGGCGCGCCACATGGCTCCATCAACGCATTGGTACACGGCCTGCAATTGCTGGGGCAACTTGATACCCGAAGCGCGCTGCAGACCTTTCGTGGCCCGCAGTTGCACCTGTTCGCCGGTCTGGATGCGTTTGTGCCCGCCGAGGCAGCGAGTGATCTGCTGGCGCTGTTACCTGATGTGGAAGTAGGGCTGATCGAACAGGCCAGCCATGCCTTCCTGCTGGAGAACCCCCACGGCGTCGCGGCGGCAATCCACGCGTTTCTGCATGAGTCCGGTGATGACTGATCTTTCCAATCCACGGCTGCCGGGTGGTTTGCCCGACAAACGCCAGGTGGCGGCCTCTTTTTCCCGTGCAGCGGGCAGTTATGACAGCGTCGCCGAGTTGCAGCGTGCGGTGGGCGGCGAACTGCTGTCGCGTCTGCCTGCCGGGCTGACCCCTCGGCGCTGGCTGGATCTGGGCAGCGGCACCGGCTATTTCAGTCGCGCACTGGCCGAGACCTTTGCGGGCAGCAAAGGGGTGGCGCTGGATATCGCCGAAGGCATGCTGCGCCATGCGCAGCCGTTGGGCGGCGCTGAGCATTTCGTGGCGGGCGATGCTGAACGCATGCCATTGCGCGATGACAGTTGTGAGGTGATTTTCTCCAGTCTCGCGGTGCAGTGGTGTGCCGATTTTGCTGCTGTCCTGAGTGAAGCCCGCCGCGTACTGCAGCCGGGGGGCGTGTTTGCCTTTGCCAGTCTGTGCGTCGGCACCCTTCATGAATTACGCGACAGCTGGCAGACGGTAGACGGGCTGGTTCACGTCAACCGCTTCCGGCAACTCGACGATTACCAACAGTTATGCGCGGCCAGCGGGATGCGAGTACGCTCGCTTGAGGTCCGTCCGCATGTCCTGCACTACCCGGATGTGCGCAGCCTGACCCATGAGCTGAAAGCATTGGGCGCGCACAATCTGAACCCCGGACGTCCCGGCGGTTTGACCGGGCGGGTGCGGCTACTAGCCTTGATTGAGGCGTATGAAGGTTATCGTCAGGCTGAAGGTTTGCCTGCGACGTATCAGGTTATCTACGCGGTATTGGAAAAAACCGTCTGAGTTCACCACGTGAAAAGGGATTGCCGAGATGAGCCGTGCATACTTCGTCGCAGGCACCGACACTGATGTTGGTAAAACTACGATTGCTGCGGGCTTGTTGCATGCTGCCCGGTTGAGCGGGTTGAGTACGCTCGCGGGTAAGCCCGTCGCGTCGGGGTGTGTGGTCGCTCCTGATGGCTTGCGCAACCCGGATGCCCTGGCGCTGATGGCCGAGAGTTCGATAGCGTTGAGTTATGACGAGATCAATCCGTTTGCGTTCGAACCCGCCATCGCACCACATCTGGCTGCGCGGGAGGCGGGCGTCGCGCTCACGGTGCAGGCGCTGCTGGGTCCGATGCGCTTGTTACTGGCCCGCAATGCTGACTTCACTCTGATCGAAGGGGCGGGTGGCTGGCGTGTGCCGCTGGCCGACCAGGCCAATCTGTCGGATCTGGCCGTCGGTCTGCAATTGCCGGTGATTCTGGTTGTTGGCGTACGCCTGGGGTGCATCAGTCATGCATTGCTGACCGCTGAGGCCATCGCTGCTGATGGGCTGCAATTGGCGGGTTGGGTGGCCAATATCATCGACCCGAAAACCTCGCGTCTCGAAGAGAATCTGGCGACATTGGCTGAGCGTCTGCCTGCGCCGTGTCTGGGCCGAGTACCGAAGTTGAAGAAGGCCGGGGCTGACGCGGTGGCGAAGTATCTGCATCTGGAGTTGCTGGATTGAGTCCTTACAGAAATCGGTGTGGCTGGAATGTGCGCCACCGCACAAAAATTGATCAATGTGATTCAGGTCGAAGCAGTAAACTGACCAAACGAGAAAGGCTAAGCCTATGAAGAGGCTTTGTGCCATTAGTCTTTTTGTCGGGTGTTTCGCCGGGTTTGCTGCTTAAATAAGCCCGTGTTCGCTTACGAACAGAGGATCGATTTATGCAAATCTCCATGAATAACACGCTCTATCCAGGCCTCAGCGCCATGGAAGTCGGGCAGTCTCGTGTCGATCAAGCGGCTACCCAAATCGCCAGCAGCAACATCGAAGTCTCCGGCAGAAGCCAGTCTTCGGACTTCCAGCTGGAAAACCTGCGTTCGGTTGACCGTTCCCAACGTTCTGACTTGTCCGCGAATCTGGTCGAAATGGCTTCTGGGAAATTTCAGGCTGAAGCCGGTGTTGCCGTGCAGAAAGCCAGCGACGAAATGCTCGGCACTTTGATCGATACCTACGCCTGATTTACCCCTTCTGTGCCGTGCGATCTGCGCACGGCATGCGCTGAATTCCCTGTCATCACTCGCTTCTATTTCCTCCGCGCAGCTCCGCAAAGTCATCTCTCTCAACTAGACTCATGACGTCGACGAACGGCATTTATCCCGCTGTGCGCCTTTGCCTGTGCGTCTTGTAAAACATCTCAAGATGAAAGGTAGTAGACGCATGCTTGACAAGGTTTGGGCGTAAACGTATGTTTCAAACACCTGTTTGACCGCTAGGCATCCGAGATTGTCCGGTGGTTGGGGAACGTTCCCGCAGCGACCGATCGGTCATACATTTCCAGGTTTCATCAGCAGAGGTTTATCGCTATGCCTGACTACAAGGCCCCCTTGCGTGATATTCGCTTCGTTCGTGACGAACTGCTCGGCTACGAAGCGCACTATCAAAGTCTGCCGGCTTGCCAGGACGCTACTCCAGACATGGTCGACGCCATTCTTGAAGAAGGCGCCAAGTTTTGTGAGCAGGTGCTGGCACCGCTGAATCGTGTTGGTGATCTGGAAGGTTGTACCTGGAGCGAGTCGGGCGTGAAAACGCCGAGCGGCTTCAAAGAGGCCTACAAGCAATTCGTCGAAGGCGGCTGGCCAAGCCTGGCGCACGACGTTGAGCATGGTGGTCAGGGCTTGCCTGAATCCCTGGGGCTGGCGGTTAGTGAGATGGTCGGCGAAGCCAACTGGTCCTGGGGCATGTACCCAGGTCTGTCCCATGGCGCGATGAATACCATTTCCGAACACGGCACCGAAGAACAGCAGCACCTGTACCTGACCAAGCTGGTGTCGGGCGAATGGACCGGCACCATGTGCCTGACCGAATCCCACTGCGGTACCGACCTGGGCATGCTGCGCACCAAGGCCGAACCTCAGGCTGATGGCTCGTATCGTGTCACCGGCACCAAAATCTTTATCTCGGCTGGCGAGCACGACATGGCCGATAACATCGTCCATATCGTACTGGCGCGTCTGCCGGATGCCCCTGCTGGCACCAAAGGTATCTCACTGTTCATCGTGCCGAAATTCCTGCCAAACGCTGACGGCAGCGTTGGCGAGCGCAATGCCGTGAACTGTGGTTCTCTGGAACACAAGATGGGCATCCACGGCAACGCGACCTGCGTGATGAACTTCGATGCGGCCACCGGCTTCCTGATCGGCCCGGCGAACAAAGGTCTGAACTGCATGTTCACCTTCATGAACACCGCACGTCTTGGTACCGCGCTGCAAGGTCTGGCCCACGCCGAAATCGGCTTCCAGGGCGGCCTGAAATACGCGCGTGATCGTCTGCAGATGCGTTCCCTGACTGGCCCGAAAGCGCCGGACAAAGCCGCTGATCCGATCATCGTCCACCCCGACGTGCGTCGCATGTTGCTGACCATGAAAGCGTTCTCCGAAGGCACGCGTGCCATGGTGTATTTCACCGCTAAACAGGTGGATATCGCCAAGTACAGCGAAGACGCTGAACACAAGAAGCAGGCCGATGCACTGTTGGCGTTCATGACCCCGATTGCCAAGGCGTTCATGACTGAAGTGGGCTTTGAGTCCGCTAACCATGGCGTGCAGATATACGGCGGCCACGGCTTCATCGCCGAGTGGGGCATGGAGCAAAACGTTCGCGACAGCCGCATTTCCATGCTGTACGAAGGCACCACCGGTATTCAGGCGCTGGACCTGTTGGGTCGTAAGGTGCTGATGACTCAAGGCGAAGCGCTCAAGGGCTTCACCAAGATCGTCCACAAGTTCTGCCAGAACAACGAAGGCGCCGAAGCTGTTCAGGAGTTCATCACTCCGCTGGCCGCGCTGAACAAGGAGTGGGGCGAACTGACCATGAAAGTGGGCATGGCCGCCATGAAGGATCGTGAAGAAGTCGGTGCTGCGTCGGTGGATTACCTGATGTATTCCGGTTACGCCTGCCTGGCTTACTTCTGGGCTGACATGGCTCGCGTGGCGGCCGAGAAGCTCGCCGCTGGCACCAGCGAAGAGGCGTTCTACACCGCCAAGCTGCAGACTGCGCGTTTCTACTTCCAGCGCATCCTGCCACGTACCCGTTCGCACGTTGCCGCCATGCTGTCGGGCGCCAACAACCTGATGGACATGAAAGAAGAAGATTTCGGCCTGGCTTACTAAGCCTCGCCGGTTTCACTCAAAGCCGCTTCTCCTTCGGGGGAGGCGGCTTTTTTTTGGTTGTTGTTCGTATCGGGGACGCCGTTCGCGAACAAGTTCGCTCCTACCGGTGATGGCATCGCCCATTTGGGTCCTGTGGTAAGCAAATCCGGATGGGGCAGGGATTGCGGGTAGGAGCGAACTTGTTCGCGAGGCGGTGTATGGGAGATGGCTGTTCGCGAACAAGTTCGCTCCTACCGGGATGGCATCGCCCACTCGGGTCCTGTGGTAAGCAAATCCGGATGGGGCAGGGATTGCGGGTAGGAGCGAACTTGTTCGCGAGGCGGTGTATGGGAGATGGCTGTTCGCGAACAAGTTCGCTCCCACCGGTGATGTCATCGCCCACTCGGGTCCTGCGGTAAGCAAATCCGGATGGGGCAGGGATTTCGGGTAGGAGCGAACTTGTTCGCGAGGCGGTGCGTCCGGTATGGCTTATCACTGCCGTCACGCGATCTTCACCTCCCACCAATAAACATTTCCGGATTGCTGCCGTTAAAGAAAGTAGCCTGCTATTTAGTTCTTCTGAATGCATATCCGAGCGGATGAAGGCACAATGCCAGCTACTAAGTTCTTTACCCTGTGATGGGTAGGAGACATCCCATTTGTTGCGTTCTTCTGCTGCACGCCTGAGTCATTTTCTGCCTTCGCTGGTTTTATTGGTGGGGGGGCTGGGGGCCGCGTACGTCAAGGACTTGAACGTTTTCTTCACGTCCCTGTTCAACGTTCTGCCCACACTGGTTCTGCTGTTGGGCGGCGCGTATTGCTGTGTCTATCGTCGCCAGCGCGAGCTGTTTTTGATGATTACCGTCTACACCGCCTATTTCCTGCTCGACACGCAAACTGATTATTTCCGCGATAACGGCAAGGTGCGTGAAGACGCTGCCGTGGTATTCCATCTGGTGTGCTTGCTGCTGCCACTGTTGTACGGGGTCTATGCCGCCTGGGAAGAGCGAACTCACTTGGTCCAGGACCTGATCGCCCGCCTTGCGGTGCTGGTCGCAGTGGGTGCTGTCGCGCTGGGGCTGGAGCAAAGCTATCCGGCTGCGCTGTTGGCGTCGCTGGCAGAAATCCGCTGGCCTGCGTTGCACGGCTCGTGGATGAGCCTGATTCAACTGTCCTACCTTTCTTTTCTGATCGCCTTCGGTTTGCTCATCGCGCAATACGTGCGCAAGCCTCGTCCCTTGCACGCCGCGCAGCTGATTGGTCTGGTTGGCCTGTTCTGGGCATTGCCGAAAACCTTCATTTTGCCGTTCACGCTGAACATCATGTGCAGCCAGGTGATGTTGATGATTGCAGCGGGTGTCGCTCATGAGGCTTATCAAATGGCCTTCCGCGACGAATTGACCGGATTGCCGGGGCGTCGCGCGCTCAATGAGCGTATGCAGCGTCTGGGGCGCAATTACGTTCTGGCCATGGGCGACGTCGACCACTTCAAGAAATTCAACGACACCCACGGCCATGACGTGGGCGATCAGGTGCTGCGGCTGGTGGCCAGCAAGTTGTCGAGAATCACCAGTGGCGGCGGCAAGGCTTATCGCTACGGTGGTGAAGAATTCGCCATCGTGTTTGCTGCCAAGTCCATCGAGGAATGCATTCCGCATCTGGAAGCCATTCGTGAATTGATCGCCAACTATGAGATTCAGTTGCGCAATCCAGATAACCGCCCCAAAGACGATCAGCAAGGCCGTCAGCGACGCGGGGCGGGGCCTGCCACCAGTGTGTCGGTGACGGTCAGTATTGGCGTTGCCGAGCGCCTGCCGGAGCACCGCACCCCCGAAGAAGTCCTCAAGGCGGCCGACCAGGCGCTCTATGCCGCCAAAGGCGCTGGCCGCAACTGCGTCATGTCCCACGGGCAGAGCACCAAACGCGGTGCAGTGCGCACAGCTGCTGCTTAATCCTCTCCGCACGCGCACCTCCCTGTAGGAGCGCACGAGCCCCGCGAGGCCGCGATAGCGGTTTACCTGACACACACTGAAGATATGCGGCGCATTTACCGACGCCCTCCCGGCTAAAGCCAGTCCTACAGCGATGTGAAATTCCTGGAAGTGACGACAGCTTCGAACTTTAGTGACCAATTGTTGGTGTATGGTCACATATCGACCCTATGTGTCTCTAACGGTGTTCGAGTACACTCGTCCCATCGACACTGACTTCGCGCATTCATCGCGCGATTCCTCCATTCAGACGTACTGCTCCTGTCCCAGTGAGGTTTGCCATGGCTGACTACAAAGCGCCGTTGCGCGATATGCGTTTCGTACTTAAGGAGGTCTTCGAGGTCTCGAAGCTTTGGGCGCAGTTACCGGCACTTGCTGAGACGGTTGATGCAGAGACAGTCGAAGCAATCCTTGAAGAAGCCGGCAAAGTCACCAGCAAGAGCATCGCACCGCTGAGCCGTAATGGCGACGAACAGGGCTGTACCTGGAACGACACTGCCGTGACTACCCCCGATGGTTTCCCGCAGGCCTATCAGACATACGCGGAAGGCGGCTGGGTGGGCGTTGGCGGTAATCCTGATTTCGGCGGCATGGGCATGCCCAAAGCGGTTTCGGCTCAGGTCGAAGAGATGCTCAATTCGGCAAGCCTGGCCTTCGGCCTGTATCCGATGCTGACTTCCGGGGCCTGTGTCTCGATCAACACCCACGCCACAGAAGAACTCAAAGCCACGTACCTGCCGAGCATGTATTCCGGCGCCTGGTCGGGTTCGATGTGCCTGACTGAGGCCCATGCGGGGACTGATCTGGGCATCATCCGCACCAAGGCCGAACCGCAGGCGGACGACTCTTACAAAATTTCCGGCACCAAGATTTTTATTACTGGCGGCGAGCACGACCTGACTGAAAACATCATTCATCTGGTCCTGGCCAAGCTGCCGGATGCGCCTGCTGGGCCAAAAGGTATTTCGCTGTTTCTGGTGCCGAAATTCATGGTTAATGCCGACGGCAGCCTGGGTTCGCGTAACACCGTGAGCTGCGGTTCCATTGAGCACAAAATGGGCATCCAGGCGTCCGCTACCTGTGTCATCAACTTCGATGAAGCGGTTGGTTATCTGATCGGCGAGCCTAACAAGGGCTTGGCTGCGATGTTCACCATGATGAACTACGAGCGTCTTGGCGTGGGCATTCAGGGCCTGGCTTCCGGTGAGCGTTCCTACCAGAACGCCATTGATTACGCCCGTGACCGTTTGCAGAGCCGTTCGCCAACCGGCGCGCAACAGCCTGAGAAAATGGCTGACCCGATCATCGTCCATCCGGATGTGCGGCGCATGTTGCTGACTATGAAAGCGCTGAATGAAGGTGGTCGTGCGTTTTCTACCTATGTAGCGATACAGCTGGATATCGCCAAGTTCAGCGAAGATGACGTCGCTCGTCAGCGCGCTGATGAATTAGTCGCGTTGCTGACCCCCGTCGCCAAAGCGTTCCTGACCGACATGGGCCTGGAAACCACTGTCCACGGCCAGCAAGTGTTTGGCGGCCACGGCTACATTCGTGAGTGGGGCCAGGAGCAACTGGTGCGTGATGTGCGCATCACTCAGATCTACGAAGGGACAAACGGCATTCAGGCGCTGGATCTGGTGGGACGCAAGATCGTTGGCAGCGGCGGCGCCTACTACAAACTGTTCTCGGATGAGGTCCGTGGTTTCATCACCGGTTCTGACGCATCGTTGAGCGAATTCACCAAGCCGTTGAGCGCTGCGCTGGATACGCTGGACGAGTTGACTCACTGGATTCTCGACCGATCCCGTAACAACCCGCAGGAGATCGGTGCCGCGTCCGTCGAATACCTTCACGTGTTTGGTTACACCACATACGCCTACCTGTGGGCGATGATGGCCAAAGCGGCGCTGGGCAAAGAAGCTCAGGAAGATTTCTACGCCAGCAAGCTCGGCACGGCACGTTTTTACTTCGCCCGCTTGCTGCCGCGCATCCACTCATTGAGTGCTTCGGTCAAGGCGGGAAGCGAGTCGCTGTTCCTGCTGGATGCGGCGCAATTTTGACGACTGAGGCTTTGTAAGCATTTGCTTACACTACGTGGTGCTTTTTTGCCTCTATCCGAATGTTGGATCCAAAGTTAATCTTTGTTCCAAGGACGTAGCGCAGGAAGCGCAACAAATAACACGGACACGTAAGGATGCCTGCCAGGATGGTGGGGAGAAATGGAAGTCAGGGAAACAGTCTGCAAAACCCCGCTTAGGCGGGGTTTTCTTATTGGGGCCGATTAAGTTGCAGATGATTTACGGCAGCTTCAACCCATGATTCTCCTCGGTAATGGCTGGTTGCCAGACCAAATGGAACCTCTTTCATTGCCCATGGGTCCATTCGCTGTATGGCTTACGAGAGCCATTTAATCTGGAGCTACCCCATGGACATTATTCGCATCATCTTCGCAATCCTGCTGCCGCCCGTGGGCGTGTTCATGCAAGTCGGTTTCGCCGGCGCCTTCTGGTTGAACATCCTGCTGACCATCCTTGGTTACTTCCCAGGCATCATTCACGCTGTGTACATCATCGCCAGCCGTAAATGATTCGCTGAACATCTTGGAGCGAGGCTTGCCCGCGAATCTATCGCCTCGGTGTGCCTGAAACACCGCGTTATCGTTCTTCGCGGGCAAGCCTCGCTCCAACAGTTAACGCGCTAGCCCACGCGAAACTTCGCCACCAGTCCCTGCAAATGAGTGCCCAACCGCGCCAGCTCCACACTGGACGCTGCCGTCTGATCGCTCGCCGACGCGGTCTGCTCTGACACATCCCTCACGCTGATAATGTTGCGATTGATCTGCTCCGCCACGGCGCTTTGTTCTTCGCTGGCGGTGGCTATCTGCTGGTTCATGTCCTGAATGGTCGATACGGTGCGGGTAATCTGCTCCAGCGCGCTGCCTGCGCGGCGGCTCAATTGCACGCTGTTGTCGGTCAGGCTGCGGCTGTTATCCAGTGTCGTGGCGACTTGTTGGGTGCCGCTTTGCAACGCTGCAATCAGCTCTTCGATTTCCTCTGTCGACTGCTGTGTACGTTGCGCCAGACCGCGCACTTCATCGGCGACGACCGCAAAACCACGTCCGGCTTCTCCGGCACGCGCAGCCTCAATGGCAGCGTTCAGCGCCAACAGGTTGGTTTGCTGCGAGACTGACTTGATCACGTCCAGCACGCCGCCGATTTTGTCGCTTTCCAGCTTCAACAGATTCATGGCCTGAGTGGATTTCTTGACCTCGTCCGCCAATTGCTCAATCTGCCCGATTGCCTGTCCCACCACCTGATCGCCTTCCCGCGCCTGCTGATCCGCCTGCGCCGCCGCTTGAGAAGCCTCTTGTGCGCTACGTGCAACTTCGTGCACGGTCGCGGTCATTTCGTTCATGGCCGCAGCCACCTGATCGGTCTCGTCTTTCTGGCTGTTGACCCCGGTACTGGTCTGCTCGGTCACAGCCGACAGCTGCTGCGCCGCATCGGTTATCTGCGCGACGCCCTCGCTGATCCCGCCGATCAACTGCCGTAAGCTGAGGGTCATGGCCTGCATGCTGTCTTGCAGTTGCCCCATTTCATCTTTGCGCTGAACCTGTAAGTCCTTGCTCAAGTCACCCTTGGCGATACGTTCTGCGGCCGCCAGTGTCTCGCGCAGCGGTGCGATGATTTGTTGCGTCATGACCCAGGCTGCGAGCAGGCCAAGCAACATGGCCAATACGGCAACGCTGCTCAGCATGGTGCGAGAGGCGCCCGCCTCGGTGTCGCGTTGCTGGCTTTGCAGGGCCAGCAGTTCCGCGACGCTGCTCAGCATCTTGTCGCCCAGGTCTTCGAGCGTTTCCTGAGCGGCCTCCACTTTGACCTGAATGTCCTTGAAGTGACCGAGCTGAGCACGATAGCGCTCCAGCGCCTCTTTCGCCGGCTGCAGGCCTTTGAGGTTGCTGTCGGCCTGATCCTGGCCAATTTGCTGCACTTCTTTCAGAGACTCGTCGATAGCGGCAATGGCTGCTGTTTCATAGGCCTCCAGCGCAGTGAAGGTGTAGGCCTGAACCTGAAATCGAGCGTTCTGGATCTGCTGCTTGAGCTGCGAGATGTTGGTGAATTCATCCAGCCGCTCGCCATTGTCCTGCTCCTGGCTTACGGCTTTGAGCACTTCAATCTCCACCAGCGCGACAGCCTGTACCGCTTGTTCCGATTGTTGGTCCAGTTGAGTCCGGGACAAGTCTCGCCGTTGGTTCTCATCGCTGAGCGCCGTGAAAGTCTTTTCCATATCAGCGACGATTTTACTTTGCCCGATCAGCAAGCCAACGCTGATGCGGTCGTCTGTTTCTTTTCGCAATGCCTCCAGATGGCTCTCCAGTCCATTGAGCTGGTTAACAACCTTGTTCGCGTTTTCCGGGCTGTTTTTCTGACGATAGATAATGCGGTCGGTGCGCAAATCCTTGGTCATGTTGCTCAGTAGCCCGATGGACGTCAGGGATTCCGAGCGTTCAATCATGGTGTCCAGGCCATGCCAGCCGGTCAGGGTGATTGCCATCGTGAGCATCAGCACCAGGCCGAAACCCAGGGACAGCTTGAGTTTTACGCTGGTGTTGCCAAGCGTTTGGTTGATCCATCGAAACATCGGAAAGCTCCTGCAATTGTGCGAAACAGGTAGGGCCTGGACAAGCCAGGACCTACGTTGTCAGCGCATCGGCAGGGCAAAGAAGAGCGCGACCTGAGTTGGTCGTAGGTGGATTCTGAGAGGGGCGTGTGATCGAACCGACGGAGAACCGTAGGACCGACTTTAGCCGGGAGGGGGGCTTTACATTCGCAGCATACTCTATGTCAGGAATGACGCCCTCCCGGCTAAAGCCGGTCCTACGGTGTTAACTCAAATCTTGAACTTGCTCACCATCACCTGCAAATGATTACCCAGTCGTGCCAACTCAACGCTGGACGCTGCGGTTTCTTCACTGGCAGCGGAGGTTTGTTCGGAAACATCGCGCACATTGAGGATGCTGCGGTTGATTTCTTCAGCGGTAGCGCTTTGTTCTTCGGCGGCAGCCGCGATTTGTTGGTTCATCGCCTGGATTGCCGAAACGGTCTTGGTGATGTTCTCCAGCGAGCTACCGGCACGGCGAGTCAGCTCCACGCTGCTGACGGTCAGTTCGCGGCTGTTGTCCATGATGGTCGCCACTTGCTGCGTGCCACTTTGCAGGCCTGCAATCAGTTGCTCGATCTCTTCGGTCGACTTCTGAGTGCGCTGAGCAAGGCTGCGCACTTCGTCGGCGACGACCGCGAAACCACGACCGGCTTCCCCGGCGCGTGCGGCTTCAATGGCGGCGTTGAGGGCGAGCAGGTTGGTCTGCTGTGCAACCGACTTGATAACGTCCAGGACACTGCCGATCTTGTCGCTTTCGCGCTTGAGTTCGCTCATTGCTTCGGTGGAGTTACCCACTTCCGAGGCCAGACGCTCGATCTGGGTAATCGCTTCATTGACCACGCGATCACCCTCACGGGCTTGCTGATCCGCTGCTACGGCCGCTTCAGAGGCTTCCTCGGCGTTACGTGCGACTTCCTGAACCGTGGCGGTCATTTCGTGCATCGCGGTGGCCACTTGGTCAGTCTCGACCTTCTGGCTGTTCACCCCGGCGCTGGTTTGTTCCGTTACCGCAGACAGCTCTTCAGCCGCGCTGGCGATCTGCGTCACGCCGTCGCGAATCCCGCCGATCAGTTGGCGCAGGTTCACTGTCATGCGTTGGATGCTGGTTTGCAACTGACCCATCTCGTCGCGACGGTCAATGGCCAGATCGTGGCTCAAATCACCGGAAGCAACCCGCTCGACAATGCTCAGCGTCTGCTGCAAAGGCGTAACGATCTGACGGGTGATAACCCAGGCGGCTATGACGCCGAACAACAGCGCCAGGACAGTAACGAGGGTCAAGGTCGACTTGGCTTTCGAACTCTCTGCTTCTCGCTTCTTGTACTGGTCACCGTTCAGTTGGGCGCTCAGGTCCAGCAAATCCGTACCTTCCTTGGTCATGGTTGCCAGCGCTTCTTTACTGGCAGCCTGTGCGTCGCGGTATTGATCAACCGCTGACTGGTAGTCTTTCAGACCGGCTGTTGCGGCCTGCAGACCTGATAAGTAGGTAGAAGGGATACTGCCAGCCAGCGTGTTGATACCGACGAGTGCTTCGTCGATGGCGGCTTTGGCGTTCTTTTCGAATTCCGGCTTGCCGCTATAGGTGTATCCGCGTACCTGAAACCGGGCCTGCTGAATGAGTTTGCTGACGCCCACCGCATCGTTGAATTGCAGAATGTTATCGCCTTGTAACAACGCAGCCTGAATCTTGTCGATCTCGACAACCGCTCTGTCAGCGGCATCGCCCATCAGGCTCCGGCTTGCTTCGCGGGTTGCGATGGCCTTGATCATGTCGTTGAAGGTTTTACGGTACTCAGCGGCCGATTGCTGTGCCTCTTCCAGCCACTTTTGGCTTTCCGGACTGACGACCATGCTGCGCGCTTTCTTGACGCTGGCGTCGAGTTTATCGAGGGTGGCATTCATTGCTGCGGCGGATTCAGCGTCGTACTGACGCTCATAGACCAGGCGTCGGATACGCAGCTCCATGGTTTGGTTGGCGACATCAGCGATGGCCCCCAGCTTGTCGCCACGTTCGATCAGTGCGCCGACGCTTAGCCAACCTGTCACTGTAATCAGTGCAGTCAACAGCAAGACCAGCCCGAAACCGACTCCGAGTTTCAGGCTGACGCCCATGTTACCTAGACTTTTGCCGAGCAAACCCATGCGGAACTCCTTGGAATAGGTTTTTTGTAGGTAGTTTCTTACGACATGCATCGGCAGGGGGGTGGGGAACTGAAGGGGCGACAGTGTTCTGAATCGGCTCAATCTCCTACAGGATTTGGGTCAACTCAGAACATTGCATTTTGTTTGATAGGAGGTTGCCCATTGTCCCGGACGCCACGTTGGCGCGCAGCAAACACGGACCTGTTGGAGCGAGGCTTGCCCGCGAAAGCCTTAACGCGGTTTGTCCGATAACACGCGTCGCCTTCTTCGCGGGCAAGCCTCGCTCCAACGAAGCACTCAATCCCTTGTGAGACCGAATTCATTCACCGCGTTTGCCGTGATGCGCGTCGATCAGAACAGCCGGGCCAACAACGCAGTCACTGCTGTTTCGACCCGCAGGATGCGGTCGCCAAGCTGCACCGGTTGCAGCCCTGCTTTGGTCAGCAGGTCGACTTCGTAGGGAATCCAGCCGCCCTCGGGGCCGATGGCCAGGGTAACTGGCCCGGTCACGGCGCGTGGGCAGGCGGGAAAGTTTCCGGGATGTCCGACCAGCCCCAGAGTCCCTTGAGCCAGTTGCGGCAGCCGATCTTCGACAAACGGCTTGAAGCGTTTTTCGATAATGATCTCGGGCAACACACTGTCCCGTGCTTGTTCAAGGCCGAGAATCAGCTGCTCGCGGATCGCTTGAGGTTCAAGGAACGGCGTCTGCCAAAAGCTTTTTTCCACGCGATAACTGTTGAGCAGAATGACCTTGGACACACCCATTGTCGCCACGGTCTGAAACACCCGGCGCAGCATTTTCGGGCGGGGCAGGGCGAGCAACAGGGTCAACGGCAGTTTGGCGGGCGGGGCACTGTCGAGGGTGATGCGTAGCTCGGCTTCATGTGTCTCAAGCCGCAGCAGCTCAGCGCTGCCCAGCAAGCCGCCAATACGGCCGACACGCAGGCTGTCGCCAACTTCTGCGCGATGCACCTCTTGCATATGCTTGAGGCGTCTGTCGCGCAGTACGACCCTGTCAGCCGCAACAAAGTCGGCGTCTTCGAGAAGCAGCAGGTTCACGGCTGAGTCGCGGGCGGCTGGTCTTGCTTGTCTTCTTCGCGCTGGTCATCGGCATGATCACCACGCTTGGTAATCAGCGAGCTGCACAACACCCCGATCTCGAACAACAGCCACATCGGCACAGCCAGCAGGGTCTGGGAGAAGATGTCTGGCGGGGTCAGAATCATGCCGACCACGAAGCAGCCGATGATTACGTAAGGGCGGATCTTTTTCAGGTACTTCACGTCAACGATGCCGATCCACACCAGCAGCACGACGGCTACCGGAATCTCGAACGCTACGCCAAACGCAAAGAACAGCGTCATGACGAAGTCCAGATAACTGGCGATGTCCGTCATCATCGACACGCCTTCCGGCGTTACGCTGGCGAAGAAGTGGAATATCAGCGGGAAGACCAGGTAATAAGCGAAGGCCATGCCCGAATAGAACAGGATGATGCTCGACACCAGGAGTGGTACCGCGACGCGCTTTTCATGCTTGTACAGGCCCGGAGCGATAAAGCCCCAGATCTGATGCAGGATCACCGGCATGGCCAGGAACAGCGCAACCATCATGGTCAGCTTGAACGGCGTGATGAACGGCGAGGCCACATCGGTGGCGATCATCGTTGCACCTTCCGGCAGGAAAACCCTTAGCGGTGCCGAAACGAAGGTGTAGATCTTCTGGGTGAAGTAAAACAGGCAGGCGAAGATCACGAAAATCGCCAGTACGCATTTCAGCAGGCGCGAACGGAGTTCTGTGAGGTGCGAGACCAGCGGCATTTGCTGGTCATTTTCCGGAATATCGCTCATGGGGCTCGCGGTGGCAGTGACGAATCGTTGGCGGAGGGTGCGTTGGGTGCTGGCGTCGCTGGCGACACGTGCGCAGGTTCAGTCGCGACATGGGGCGTCGGTTCAGCAGCGGGCGTAGTGCCCGCCGGAGCGGCCGGCCCCAGATCAGCGGCAGGTGTCACAGACGGCGTGTTCGGAATAGTCGAAACCACCGGCTCAGCGGGCGTTTGTTCGGTTGCCGGAGGCGGGTTGGCCGGGGGTTGCTGCGGAGACATGATCTTGCGCGCTTCTTCTTCCAGCGACAGGATGTGCTCGTTATGCAGTTGCCGACGTATTTCGTCGGCACCGATTTCGCGTTCAACTTCCTGTTTGATCGCATTGAAGCTGCGCTTCAGCCGGCCTATCCAGAGGCCAGCGGTACGCGCAGCGCCGGGCAGACGCTCAGGGCCAAGCACCAGCAAGGCGACGAGGCCGACCAGCAGCAGTTCAGAGAAGCTGATACCAAACATTCAATACGACCTAGTCTTTGCGGATTGGCTCTTCGACTTTATGCGCTTGCGCGTCGATGGTATGCGGCTGGTTCAGAGGCGAGCCCTGTGGCGCAGCTTGCGGCGGTTGCTGAGGCTGCACCGGCGGCTGCTCGGCGGGTTTTTCATCATCGTTCATGGCTTTGCGAAAGCCCTTGATCGACTCGCCGACATCGCTGCCCAGCCCCTTGAGCTTCTTGGTGCCGAACACCAGTACCACGACAACCAGGATGACGATCCAGTGTTTCCAGTCAAAAATACCCATGAAGCAATCCTCGTAGAAATTTCAAGCTCGAAAAGTGAAGGTCAGTCAGCTGTGCGTGCGGCTTTTTCCGCATGCCCGGACAAGCCGAAACGGCGGTCCAGTTCATCCAGCACTGCTTGTGGGTGCTGACCCAGTGCAGCAAGCATCACCATGCTGTGAAACCACAGGTCAGCGGTTTCGTAGATGACATCGCTGCAATCGCCGCTGACAGCGGCATCCTTGGCGGCAATGATGGTTTCGACCGACTCTTCGCCGACCTTCTCCAGAATCTTGTTCAATCCCTTGTGATACAGGCTGGCGACATAGGAACTGTCGGCAGCGGCACCTTTGCGCGACTCCAGCACTTCGGCCAGGCGGGTCAAGGTATCAGTCATGTTTCAGTGTCCTGCGTGATAAATAGCTTCAGGATCTTTCAAGACCGGTTCGACGGTCTTCCAGGCGGCGTCTTCGTAGACGCGATAGAAGCAGCTTTCGCGCCCGGTATGGCAAGCGATGCCGCCAATCTGCTCGACCATCAGGATGATCACATCGGCGTCGCAGTCCAGACGCAGTTCATGAAGCTTCTGCACATGGCCCGATTCTTCGCCTTTGCGCCAGAGTTTGCCACGCGAACGCGACCAATAGATTGCACGATTCTCTGCGGCGGTGAGGCTCAGGGCCTCGCGGTTCATCCACGCCATCATCAGAACACGTCCGGTCTTGTGATCCTGAGCAATGGCAGGCACCAGACCGTCGCTGTCCCACTTGATTTCGTCCAGCCAGTCTTTCATATCTACTCCGGCAGCCGGGCTTCAGGCCTCGGCGGATTCAACAGTGTGCCAGCGGGCAGCGCCGCTGGCTATCGGCGGATGACCAGATACAGGCCAGCCACCAGCATGATCCATGCGGGCCAGGCGAGTGGTGCGACCAGCGCCGTACCTTCCGCGACCAGCGTCGAGGCCATGACCGCACCTCCGGCCAGCAACGCCGAGCCCAGCAGGCGCAATGCCCAACCGTCACCGCGCTCACGCCACGGTGGTGGCGGATCAGTCCGGTGCGGTTGCGACATGCGTTCCAGCAGGTCCCGGGTCATATTGGCCAGATGCGGAATCTGCTCGACCTGGGACTGCAGGTTGCCAAACAGGGTTTTGGGGCTGACGCGATCCCGCATCCAGCGTTCCAGAAACGGCTGCGCGGTGCTCCACAGGTCCAGGTCGGGATACAACTGACGGCCCAGACCTTCGATGTTCAACAGGGTCTTCTGCAGCAGAACGAGCTGCGGCTGGACTTCCATGTTGAAGCGTCGTGCGGTCTGGAACAGGCGCATCAGTACCTGACCGAAGGAAATATCCTTGAGCGGCTTCTCGAAAATCGGCTCGCAAACGGTACGAATCGCGGCTTCAAACTCATTGAGTTTGGTTTCCGCAGGCACCCAGCCCGAATCAATGTGTAATTGCGCAACGCGACGATAATCACGTTTAAAGAAGGCAAACAGGTTACGGGCCAGATAATCCTGATCTTCCGGAGTCAGGCTGCCGACGATCCCGCAGTCGATAGCGATGTATTGCGGGCTCCACGGGTTGACCGTGCTGACGAAAATATTGCCGGGGTGCATATCGGCGTGGAAAAAGCTGTCGCGGAATACCTGCGTGAAGAAAATCTCAACACCGCGTTCGGCCAGCAACTTCATGTCGGTGCGTTGATCCGCCAGGGTTGCCAGATCGTTGACCTGAATCCCGTAGATGCGCTCCATGACCAGCACCTTCGGACGGCACCAGTCCCAGTAAACCTGGGGCACGTAGAGCAGGTCCGAGCCTTCGAAGTTGCGACGCAACTGACTGGAGTTGGCCGCTTCACGCAGCAGGTCCAGTTCGTCGTAAATGGTTTTCTCGTAGTCGGCGACCACGTCCACCGGGTGTAACAGGCGGGCATCGGCGGACATCCGCTCAGCTGTGCGCGCCAGTATGAACAGCCATGCCAGGTCCTGGCCGATGATCGGCTTGAGGCCCGGACGCACAACCTTGACCACGACTTCTTCGCCACTTTTCAGTTGCGCGGCGTGGACCTGCGCCACCGAAGCCGAAGCCAGTGGAGTGACGTCGAAGCGACTGAACACCTCGCTGATCTTCGCGCCCAGTTGTTCTTCGATGAGCTTGATCGCGACTTGCGGATCGAACGGCGGAACGCGGTCCTGCAACAGCATCAACTCGTCAGCGATGTCCTCTGGCAGCAGATCGCGGCGGGTAGACAGGATTTGGCCGAACTTGATGAAGATCGGCCCAAGGTCCTGTAGCGCCAGACGCAGACGCGCACCGCGGGGCAGCTCGGCGTTGTTGCGCGGCAGCAAACGCCACGGCATGACAAAGCGCGTGGCCTTCATCCACCACGGCAGCGGCAGGGCGAACAGCAGGTCATCGAGACGGTAGCGGATCACGACACGCTGGATACGAAACAAACGGCGGACGGCAAGCAGCTTCATGCGTTATCGCTGGAGTCAGAGGGTTGGGCGAGGCGCTCAAAGCGCGCCTCAAGGCGTTCCAGATCAAGTTTGATCCGGTCGAGTTCGGCAAAGCGTGCTTCGGCTTCGTGTTTACCCACCAGGGTGCGCGACTCCTCGTTCAGGTAGTCGGCAAGGCTCTGGCTGAGATTGGCGAAGCTGTCTTTGCTCCAGCGCGCGCGGCTGCGCAAATGATCACCCAGTAAGGTGGTTGCCACCGGACCAAGCCAGCGGGACAGCTCGTATTCCCAGTCCAGCTCGAGGTCCTGAAGGATCCCGACCAGTTCCAGTAATACGCCACTGTCCCCATCCAGCTCGACATCGGGGCCATGCAGCACGGCGCTCTTGTCCTTGCTCACCGCCAGACGCATCAGGCTGGCGGCCGGGGCGCGCAGGGTGCAATCCGCTTCAACTTCCCAGTGCGAGGCCAGCAGCAGGCCTTCGTCGCTGGGCAGAATGAACAGCTGTAGCGAAGGATTGCGGCAATCCACCGCAATCACCTTGCCCGACAGGCGCTCAAGACGTGGCAAGGCGGTGCTGTCCAGACGCAACACGCGGTTGATGCCGTGCTCGACGCTGGCGAGCAAGCCGCTGAGCAACATCAGGGTTTGATGCCGCGATGCAGTGCCACGACGCCTGCGGTCATGTTGTGGTAAGTCACGCGGTCAAAACCGGCTTCGACCATCATCGACTTCAGGGTTTCCTGATTCGGGTGCATGCGGATCGATTCGGCCAGATAGCGGTAGCTTTCCGAGTCATTGGTGACCAGTTTGCCCATTAGCGGCATGAACGCGAACGAGTAAGCGTCATAGGCTTTGGACATCAGCTTGTTGGTCGGCTTGGAGAACTCCAGCACCAACAGACGGCCACCCGGCTTGAGTACGCGCAGCATCGAGCGTAGCGCATCTTCCTTGTGGGTCACGTTGCGCAGGCCGAAGGCGATGGTCACGCAGTCGAAATGGTTGTCAGGGAACGGCAGCTTTTCTGCGTCGGCCTGAACAAATTTGACGTTGCTCGCCACACCCAGGTCCAGCAGTCGGTCGCGACCGACCTTGAGCATAGAGGCGTTGATGTCAGCCAGCACCACTTCGCCGGTCGGGCCGACCAAGTGGGAAAACTTTTTGGTCAGGTCGCCAGTACCGCCCGCAATGTCCAGCACGCGGTTGCCGGTACGAACACCGGAGAGTTCAATAGCGAAGCGCTTCCAGAGGCGATGCATGCCACCGGACAGCAGGTCGTTCATCAAGTCGTACTTGGCTGCGACGGAGTGGAACACCTCCGCAACTTTCTCTGCCTTCTGGCTTTCCGGCACATTTTTGTAGCCGAAGTGAGTAGTAGGTTCGGCATCGCTGCCTTTGCGCGGATCATTCATATCGCGTTCACCGGAATAAAGTGTTGCCATTCTAATCGTCGTGGCTGGCTTTGTCTTGACAAGGCTCATCGCCAACAGTTTCTTCATCCGGGTCGGCTGGTATAGTTGCCCCACGATTGACCTTGCGCTGAAGGAGCCATCGAATGGCCAAGATTACTGTTGAACGCCCGCATTCGCTGGGCAAGGAAAAGGCTCGCGAGAAGGCTGAGCTGCTGGTCGAGAAGCTGGCCGACAAATACGGCATCGAGCACGAGTGGAGCGGCGACGTCGTCAAGCTTGAAGGCAAGGGCGCCAAAGGCTCGGTCGATGTCGGAGAGGATTTTGTGCGGGTTAACCTGGAGCTTAATTTTTTCCTGTCGGCCATGAGCGGACAGATTCAGGCAGAGGTCGAGCGACAGCTGGATAAAGCGCTGGTTGCTTGAGTCATACCACCGACTAAACAAAACCCGCAGATCCCGTGGGAGCGAATTCATTCGCGAAAGCAGTATTTCATTCGATGAAGATGTATTGGATGTACTGGCTTCTTCGCGAATGAATTCGCTCCCACAGGGGCAAATGCACCCAATTCCTACCCCCATTTCCTACACCCCTTCAACATCACCCAAACCTAGGGTGAGCTTTCTAATTTTTCCGACTACTTTCGTGTCCATGCCCCGTTGTCCCTGGGGGTGATCCTCAAACATTCGAGCGTGAGGTGCACCATGGCCAAAGTTACGTTGAAGAAAAAAATCAAAGACGAAGAAAACGGTTCTGTCTCCGACGTTCGCCTGTATGCCCGCAAGGTCTGGCTGGCCGGGCTGGGCGCTTATTCGTGGGCCGGTCAGGAAGGCGCTGAGTACTTCAAGGAGCTGGTCAAAGCGGGTGAGCAGACCGAAAAGAAAGCCAAAAAAGTGATCGACGAAAAGGTCGATGCCGCTAATAGCGAGATCGATTCGGCTAAAGACGAGCTGACTTCAGTGAAGGGTCGGGTCGAGGTGCAACTCGATAAAATCGAAAGCGCATTCGATCGGCGGGTCGCCAGCGCCTTGAATCGCATCGGTATACCGTCTAAACATGACGTGGAGACACTGTCTGCTAAGCTCGATGAGCTGACGGCATTGCTTGAACGTGTCGCGCGTAAACAATAAGGAGAGCAGGATGGCTGGCAAGAAAAAAATCGAGAAAGAAGGCAGCTCCTGGATTGGCGAGGTGGAGAAATACTCCCGCCAAATCTGGCTGGCTGGTTTAGGCGCTTACTCCAAGATCAGCAATGACGGCAGTAAGCTTTTTGAAACGCTGGTCAAGGACGGCGAAAAAGCTGAGAAGCAGACCAAGGTAGAAGTCGAGAAACAAGTCGATTCCGCCAAGGATTCTGCCAAGGCCGCGAAGTCTCGTGTAGGTGATGTCAAAGACCTCGCGATGGGCAAGTGGAGTGAGCTTGAAGGGGCTTTTGACAAGCGTCTGAACAGCGCCATTTCGCGTTTGGGCGTACCTAGCCGTAACGAAGTGAAGGCTCTGCACAGCAAGGTCGATCTGCTGACAAAACAGATCGAAAAGCTGACAGGTGCTTCAGTGACCCCTGTTTCAAAAGCGCCTGCTTCCAGAGCTTCGACTTCCAGGGCCGCGGCGTCCAAACCAGCACCTAAAACTACGGCCAAGCCACTGGTGAAAGCCGCTGCGAAACCGGTCGCCAAAGCCGCCGACAAGGTTGCCGCGAAAACCGCTGCAGCCAAACCGGCAGTGAAAGCAGCAGCGGCCAAACCCGTTGCCGCCGCTAACAAGGCTGCGACTAAAACCGCGACCAAGGCCAAGTCTGTAGCGGCCAGCAAACCGGCTGCGGCGAAGAAACCGGCCGCTGCCAAGAAACCTGCTGCGGCTAAAACGGCACCGAAGGCCGCCGCCAAACCGGCTCCGAAGCCCGCTGCCACACCAACAGCAACACCTGCACCCGCTGCGACCAATACCGCCGCAGCACCGGCATCGGCTGCACCGTCGACACCGGCAAGTCAGTCCTGATTCAAGGGCTGTAAAGCGAAAAGCCCGACCTGCGCAAAGCAGGTCGGGCTTTTTTATTGGGGCTCAAATGCAATCCCTGTGGGAGCTGGGCTTGCCCGCGATAAGGCTGGATGCGATTTACTTTAAACCGCGTCGTACTTATCGCGGGCAAGCCTCGCTCCCACATAGACCGCGCTATTCCGTAGGACCGGCTTTAGCCGGGAGGACGTCGGGACATTCGCTAAATATCCTTCGGCAGTAATACCGCCCTCCCGGCTGAAGCCGGTCCTATGTATGGACTCGCCCCTACTTTCAACCCGCTTTTTGAACACTGCTACCCGGTTGCATCTATGTATAAGGCCTATTCGAGGAAG